>CAYSOF010000027.1:0-84396 GCA_964432595.1 uncultured Binatia bacterium (SeqCode)
CTGCGCCTCGGGCAGCGGGTACGTGCCCTCCTGCTCGATCGGGTTCTGCGTCGCCAGGACGAGGAACGGCTCGGGCAGGATGAACGTCTCGTCGCCGATCGTCACCTGGCGCTCGGCCATCGCCTCGAGCAGCGCGCTCTGCACCTTCGCGGGCGCGCGGTTGATCTCGTCGGCGAGGATCAGCTGCGCGAAGATCGGGCCCTTCTTCGTCGTGAAGACGCCGTCGCGCGGGTTGTAGATGAGCGTACCGATCAGGTCGGCGGGCAGCAGGTCGGGCGTGAACTGCACGCGCCGGAAGCTGGCCTGCACCGCCTGCGCCAGCGTCTTCACCGACAGCGTCTTCGCCAGCCCGGGCACGCCTTCGAGCAGCACGTGGCCGTTCGCGAGCAGCCCGATCAGCAGCCGGTCGACCAGGTAGTGCTGGCCGACGACGACCGTCGCGATCTCTTCGCGCAGGCGGTATGCGAACGCCGCGCCCTCTTTGACCCGTTCGTCGATCGCCGAGATGGCTCCGTCCATGCAGCCGATCTGGTTACCGGCGATCCGGCAGGAGCGCAAATCCGCGGCGGGGGCTGCGGCCCCACGCGCGACGGATCGACGACGGGGCGCTCGAGCGCCGCGAGTCAATTGCAGGAGGGCAGCGTGTCGGCCGCGCAACCCGGCTTCGTGATCACCTCGCCGAACCCGCAGGCGTTCTGCGCCGGATCGGGGAACGGGCCGCCGGAGACGCCCGTGATCGTGATCCCGGCGGCGCCGTGCAGGTGCGCATAGGCGCAGAACGGCTCGTGCGCGGGGTTCACGCAGCCGTTCTGGACGTCCGCGAGACAGACCTCGCTGCCCCCGGCGAGCGTCCCGGTCGCCGCCCCGAGCCGCACGGCGCGGCCCGCCGCGGTCACGGTGAGCCCGACGGTGACGGTCTGCGGGGACACGAGCGCGCTCGGCGACTCGACGTCGATGAAGTTCGTGTAGTTCCCCGGCGGCAGGTTCGCCGTGTTGCCGCCGTCGTCGATGATGGTCGGATACGCGGTGACGTTGATCGCAAAGGCCGTCCCGCCCTTCCGCGGGACGATGTCCATGTCGAACTGGCGGCCGGCACGGATCGACGCACGCCCGCAGATCGACGGGGTGCTCGTCACGTTCGCCTGTTGCGAGGTCGGCGTCGCGGGGCCGCCGACGGGGGACGTGAACAGCAGGAACGGCGTCGCCGAGAGCTGGACGCCGGTCGGGAGCGTGTAGCCGAGCTTCATCAGGCACGGTCGGCCCTTCGGCTCCTTCTCCCAGAGGTCGGCGAGCCGGCACGCCATGTCGGCGTCTTCCGCCGTCGTCGGCTGGCCGGCCTTCTTCTTGAGACCGATCGATACCTGCAGGTTGATCATGCCCTCGACGGTGTCGACGAAGGTCTCGTCGTCGTCGGAGGAACCATAGCAGCCCTGCTCGAACACCATCGCGTGCACGAGCTCGTGGACCGCGGTCGACGCGCCGGCGCCGAGCTGGCCCTTCGTCGCGTCGACGATCGGGTCGTTCATGAGGCTGGTCATGTTCGCCGTCTCGAGGATCACGTGGTTCGTGAAGTTCGCCGGGATGATCATGACGTTCGCGCCGGTGGCGTCGGTGGTCGGCAGCTTCGCGCGCGGATGCGGGTTGCTGACCACCGTCAGGCCGTTCACGCCCCGGCTGCCGTCCAGCATGAAGCCACCGACCTGCGCGCCTTCCTGATGGAACCGGGTCTCGCCGAGCGCCGAGCGCAGCGGCGTGACGTCGAGGCCCAGCATCGCGAGCTCGTCGAGCACCTTGCCCATCTGCGTGTCGGCGGCCGTATTCGTCGTGGAGCCGCCCATCTTGAATTCGGGGGGCGATGCGAGGGGCCGCAGTCGAGCCGTACCGGAGACCGCCGGTCCCGACGACAGCACGAGCAGGCGGTCGTCGACGGGCGGCAGCACCTGCGCGATCGCGCCGGCGAACTGGCTCGCCAGCGGCTCGTCGATCGGCTCGAGCCGGTGCGACGGCGGGTCGGGCCCGTACAGCGTCGGGAACAACGCCGCGAGCGGCGCGGGGGCGTTCGTCACGAGCACCGCGACGGGGACCGAGCCCGGCTGCTTCTTCGTGCCCTTCACGCGCAGCAGGACGACGGCGGGCGACCCGTCGTCGATCGTGACCGTCCCCGAGAGCTGCCCGTCGCGCTTCGCGACGTCGGGCGCCTTGCCGTCGTCGCGCAGCTTCGCCGCCGTGCCGACGGCCCGCCCGTCGGCGTCGATGCGCTGCAGGACCGCCTTGCGCTTGCGCTTCGTGCCGGTCGGCGTGACGACGACGGTGACCGCCGCACCGCTGCCCGCGAGGACGGATGACGGGCTGACGAGCGTGACGTCGAACGGCGGGAGCAGCGGCTTGGGCTTCTTCTTCCGGGCCGTCGCGACCGTGCCGCCGACCGCCACCGCGATCGCCAGCGCCGCCACCACCACCCGGTGCCGCCATGTCACAGGTTGGTCTTATAGTCCTCTTCGATCATCTGGTCGATGTTCGCGGCCATTTCTTCGCCGCCACCGAACTTCGGGGCCATCATCTTGCCGAAGGAGATCCGGAGGTTCGGCGGCCAGGTGTCCGGCTTCCAGAGGGCCGAGCGTTTGAACGCCTTCGCGCAGTGGAAGAACGCGTGCTCGACGTGGACGCGGATGGCGATCAGCGCGGGCTGGCCGCGCATGCTGAGCCGTTCGAGGATGGCCGGGTCGGCCGTGAGCTCCGCGCGTCCCTGCACCCGGAGCGTCTCCTCGGTGCCCGGCACCATGAAGATGAGCCCGACGGTCGGGTTCGCGAGGATGTTCTGCAGCCCGAAGACGAGGCGATTGCCCTTCCGGTCGGGGATGAGCAGCGTACGCTCGTCGTCGACCAGGACGAATCCCGGACCGTCGCCCTTCGGCGACACCTCCGGCCGGCCCTGTGCGTCGGCCGTGGCCAGCAGCAGGATCGGCGCGTGCGCGATGAAGTCGACGGCCGTCGGCTCCAGCGTCGGCGTGATCTTCATCTTCGTCGCCGGCGACTCCTCGCCGATGATGGCGCGCACCTGCTCGAGGGTGGTGAGACGGTGGGGATCGGTCGTGGCCATCGCGTCCTCCTCGCGTGCGGAGTATCGGCGATCGCGCACGACGCCGCCAGAGCCCGTCCCTCGAGCAGAAGAATGTTCTCGTAGCCGCAGCACGAGCCGCGCGGTGACGACGTCCGGCTCGATCACAGCAGCGCTGCCACGACCGGCACCAGCGCCCGCCCCAGCGTCACGTGCTGCTCGACGTCGAGGTGCACGCCGTCGACCCTGCTCGACGCCGTCACGCTGCCGGCATCGAAGAACGCGCAGCCCTCGTCGGCCGCCACGCGGGCGTACGCAGCCGCCATGCCCGCCGCCCGCGTCTCCGCGCCGCGGAACTTCCACGCGATCGGCCCGCGCGGCGTCTGGAGCGCCGGCGGCGCCACGACGAGGATCGGCGGCACCGGCATGCCCGGCTCGATCGGTGCGCGACGGATGGTGCGCACGACGGCAGCGAGGCCCTGCGCGGACAGCGTCGCGTCGTGCTGGTGCGTCGCCTGGAAGTCGTTCGTGCCGAGCATCACGATGACCAGCGCCAGCGGCGAGTTGATCTCGATGCGCTGCTCGAGCCCGTCGAGCCCGTTGCGGCCGGGCTTGTACGGGTCGTCCCACACCGTGCGGCGGCCGTTCAGGCAGTCCTCGATCACCCGCACCTCGGCGAGGCCACGCTGCAGCACGCCGGGCCAGCGCTGGTCGAACGGCAGCCGCCGGCGCGTGTCCGGCACGATCCCCCACGACAGCGAGTCGCCGTAGACGAGCAGCTGCCGCATCAACCGGCCTTGCGCACCGGGGGCCGCGCCGCGGCCCGGCGCGGCGCCGCGTCGGCCAGCGCCTCGCGCAGGAAGCGGCCCGTGTGGCTGCCGCTCGCACGCGCGACCGTCTCCGGCGTGCCCACCGCGACGATGCTGCCGCCGCCGGCACCGCCCTCGGGACCGAGGTCGATCACCCAGTCGGCGCAGCGGATCACGTCGAGATGGTGCTCGATGACGATCACCGTGTTGCCGGCGTCGACGAGGCGATCGAGCACGTGCAGCAGCTTGCGCAGGTCGTCGAAGTGGAGCCCCGTCGTCGGCTCGTCGAGGATGTAGACGGTGCGGCCGGTCATCGGCTTGGACAGCTCGCGCGCGAGCTTGATCCGCTGCGCCTCGCCGCCCGACAGCGTCGGCGACGGCTGGCCGAGCTTCATGTAGCCGAGGCCGACGTCGGCGAGCGTCCGCAGGCCGGGCAGCACGCGCGGCATGTTCGCGAACACCTCGAGCGCCTGGTCGATCGACAGGTCGAGCACGTCGGCGATCGAGAGCCCCTTGAACTGCACGCGCAGCGTCGCCTCGTTGAAGCGCCGGCCCTTGCACACCTCGCACGGCACGAACACGTCGGCGAGGAAGTGCATCTCGATGCGGCGCACGCCGTCGCCCTCGCACGCCTCGCAGCGGCCGCCCTTCACGTTGAACGAGAAGCGGCCGGCCGTATAGCCGTACGTCCGCGCCTCCTGCGTCATCGCGAACACGTCCCGGACGCCGTCGAACACCTTCGTGTACGTCGCCGGGTTGCTGCGCGGCGTACGCCCAATCGGCCGCTGGTCGATGTCGATGACCTTGTCGACGTGCTCCAGGCCGCGGAGCGCGTCGTGCGCGCCCGGCGTCTCGTGGCTGCCGTGCAGCGCGCGCGCCAGCGCGGGATGCAGGACGGCGTTGACCAGCGTGCTCTTCCCCGCCCCGCTGACGCCCGTCACCGCCACCAGCGTGCCGAGCGGGAACTCGGCGTCGACGCCGCGGAGGTTGTGCTCGCGCGCGCCCTCGATGCGGAGCACGTTGCCGTTGCCGGCACGCCGATGTGTCGGCGTCGGAATCGTCTGCCGTCCCGACAGGTAGCGTCCGGTCAGCGACGCCGCCCGCCGCAGCGACCCGACCGTGCCGGCGTGGACGACCTCGCCGCCCTGCGCACCCGCGCCGGGGCCGAAGTCGACGACGAAGTCCGCCGCCTCGATCGTCTCGCGGTCGTGCTCGACGACGAGCACGGTGTTGCCGAAGTCGCGCAGCCGCCGCAGCGTCGCCAATAGCCGCGCGTTGTCGCGCGGGTGGAGCCCGATCGACGGCTCGTCGAGCACGTAGAGGACACCCGTCAGCTCGCTGCCGATCTGGCTCGCGAGACGGATGCGCTGGCTCTCGCCGCCCGACAGCGACGGGCCCGGCCGGTCGAGGCTCAGGTACGCGAGCCCGACGTTCACGAGGAAGCCGAGCCGCGCGTCGATCTCTTTCACGACCTCGCTCGCGATCTGGCGCTCGGCCGCGCCGAGGTCGAGCCCGCCGAGGAAGGCGCGCGCGTCGGCGATCGTCAGCCCCGAGACGTCGGGCAGCGAGCGCCCGCCGACGGTCACCGCCGCCGACTCCGGCCGGAGCCGCCGCCCGGTACACGTCGAGCACCGCGTCTCCGACAGGTAGCGCATGTACCAGCGCCGCATGCCCTCGCTCTTCGTCTGGCGGAAGCGGCGGTAGAGCTCGTTCAGGACACCCTCGAACGAGCGCGCGTACTCGATCTTGCCGGACGACCAGGTGTACGTCAGCGCGATCTTCTTGCCGCGCGAGCCGAGCAGCAGGACGTCGCGGTGCTTCGTCGAGAGCTGGCTCCACGGCTTGTCGAGGTCGATGCCGAAGGTCTTCGCCACCTTCGCGATGATGCTGCCGCTCCAGCTCTCGCCCTTCATGAGGTTCGCCCACGGCTCGATCGCGCCGCCACGGACGCTCTTCGACGGATCGGGCACGACGAGCGCCGGGTCCATCTCGGGCTTCGTGCCGAGACCGTTGCAGTCGGCGCACATGCCGAGGGGCGAGTTGAACGAGAAGCTCTGCGGCGACAGCTCGGGGAAGCCGAGGTCGCAGCGGTGGCACCAGAGCGCCTCGGAGAAGAGCTTCTCCTCGCCGCCGACGACCTGGCACCAGAGCCTGCCCTGCCCGCGCTTGAGGCCCGTCTCCACCGAGTCGGTGACGCGCGCACGCGTCGCGGGCATCGCCAGGCGGTCGATCACGACGTCGATCGTGTGCTTGCGCTTCTTGTCGAGCGCGGGGAGCGCGTCGTCGGTCACGACGTCGCCGTCGATGCGGAACCGTGTGAAGCCCGAGCGGATGGCGTCGTCGATCGGCTCGCGGTGCTCGCCCTTGCGGTTGTCGACGAGGCGCGCCAGCAGCAGGAACTTGGTGCCGTCGGGCAGCGCGATCAGCCGGTCGACGATCTCCGCCGCCGACAGCCGTTCGACCGCCTGCCCGCAGCGGTGGCAGTGCTGCCGCCCGATCCGCGCGTAGAGCACGCGCAGGTAGTCGGCGACCTCGGTGATCGTGCCGACGGTGGAGCGCGGGTTGTTGCTGGCCGCCTTCTGCTCGATGGAGATCGTCGGCGACAGCCCGCGGATGTGATCGTACTTCGGCTTCTCCATCTGCCCGAGGAACTGCCGCGCGTAGGCCGACAGCGACTCGACGTAGCGGCGCTGGCCCTCGGCGTAGATGGTGTCGAACGCGAGCGACGACTTGCCCGAGCCGGACGGTCCCGTGAACACGATCAGGCGGTGCTTCGGGAGGCGGACGTCGACGTGCCGGAGATTGTGCTCGGCGGCGCCGCGGACTTCGAGGAATTCCTTCGGGGCGGGCATGTCAGGGCAGCCAGACCGACGACCAGGTCTCGGTGAGCACTTCGCCGTTGCGCTGGAGATACGCGCGCAGCTCCACGGGCTTCCGCTGGTCCTTCGGCTCGATCTGGAACGTCAGGCGCCAGCCGCCCGTCACGGGGTTCTTCGTGACGTGCTGGTCGAACACGCGGGCGTCGCTGCCCGCGGTGACGACGCCGGCCGGCGCGTCGGCGTCGCCGAGCGTCGCGAGCTTCCGGCCCTCGAAGTCGATGACCCAGCGCGGCCCCTTCTCCGGCGTGCCGATCGCGCCGTGGTCGCGGCGCGTGGACACGACGCGGCCGCCGGGCGGACGTGCGCCGTCGTCGGCGTACCAGAAGAGCGTGTAGCCGAACGCGAGCGGCTCGCCCGGCTTCGGCAGCACGTCGGGCACCCAGAACGCCACGACGTTGTCCATCAGCTCGGTGTCGGTCGGGATCTGCACGAGGCGCACGGTCCCCGTGCCCCAGTCGCCCTTCGGCTGCACCCACGCGCTCGGGCGCAAATCGGCGCGCGTCTCGAGGTCGAGGTGGTGGTCGAACGCGCGATCGCGCTGGATCAGGCCGAAGCCGCGCGGGTTCGTCGTCCCGAACGCGGCGACGTCGATGCGCGTCGGGTTGTCGATCGGCCGCCACAGCCACTCGCCGCCGTCGAAGTGGACGAGAAGCCCGTCGGAGTCGTGCACCTCCGGACGGAAGTCGTCGATCCACCGCGTCCGGTTCTCGCCGAAGAAGAACATGCTGGTGAGCGGCGCCAGGCCGAGCAGCTTCGGCGTCTTCCGCAGAAACACCCGCGCGTCGACGTCGACCGTCGTCTCCTCTCCCGGCGTGACGACGAACCGATAGGCGCCGCTCGCCGTCGGGCCGTCGAGCAGCGCGTAGAGCGTCATGCTGGTCGCCCCGGGCGCCGGCCGCTCCAGCCAGAGCTCGATGAAGCGCGGGAACTCCTCGCCGGTCGGCTCCACGGTGTCGATCGCGAGGCCGCGCGACGACAGCCCCCACACGTTGTCGCGCCCGACCGCGCGGAAGTAGCTGGCGCCGAGGAAGACGATCACCTCGTCGAAGTACTCCGGCTTCTTGAAGGCCGAGTGGATGCGGATGCCCGCCCACCCGATGTCCTTCGGGATCTTCGCGGCGAAGTCGTTCTTGCCGTAGCTGAAGAAGGTCGCGGAGAACGGCAGCGGCGCCACCCTGCCGCCGTCGATCACGTTCACCGTGACGCTGCGATCGAAGTAGAGTCCCGGATGGAAGAGCTGCACCTGGAACGGCAGCTGCTCGGCACGCCACAACGACCGGTCGGGCCGGAAGCGGATGTCGCGCCATTGGTCGTAGGTGATCGACCCGCCCTTCAGCATCCACTTCGGCACGACGGTCTGCCGGTCGCGGTACGGCTCGGCGGCGATCTGCTTCGCCGTCGCCGCGACGTCGTCGAGTCCGAACCCGCTCGCCGCGCGCGCGACGAGCACCACTGCGAGAACGACGATCCCGTTCATGCGCGCGGGGAGACCACGTGTCCCTCGTCGGGCGTCGCCCGCCCGGCCAGGACGTCCTGGTACACCCGCTCGAGCGCCGCCGGTCCGGCGCTGCGCACGACGCGGATCCAGCGCGCCGCCGGCACCAGGAACGCGCGCCACGCGGCGCCCATCCGCTGCTGCAGGCCGTCGGCGCCCCAGTCCTTCGTGCGCTTGGCCACCTGATCGGGCGCGAAGAACAGCGCGGGCGCCGGACCGGGCAGCGCCTGCCCCATCTCGACCTTGTCCCAGTGCGTGCCGCCGACGACGCAGCTGTAGCGGAGCGCGTCGCCGAAGTGCTCGTGCACGGCGCGCACGACCGCGCCGTTGCCCGCCATGTCGACGAACACGGTCGGCGTGTCCGCCGGCAGCGTGCGCACGTCGTCGTACGCGACGACGCGATCGTAGCAGCCGAGCCCTTCGACGAAGCCGCGGTTGCGCGGCGACGTGAGCCCGACCACCTCGACGCGTCCACGACGGTTCGCGTGCAGGCAGTGCGCGAGCGCCAGCCCCGTCTTGCTCGACGCGCTGCCGATCACCACCGAGCGCGCGCCGAAGAAGTCGTTGTCGGCGAGGAAGTCGTCGATCAGGAACGACGTCAGGAACAGCACGCGGAGCAGCATCTGCTGGTCCTCGTGCGCCGGGTCGTATCCGGGATCGCCCGCGACGCGCGTGTACGCGTTGTACAGCGCGTGCAGGTGCTGGCGATGCGGCGTGGCGTCCGAGAAGCCGCCGGCGGTCACGTGCGTCGGCTGCAGCAGCGCGTACGTGGACATCGGCCAGTAGCCGAAGAGCCGCTCGCCGACGGGCACCTCGGGATGCTCCGAGCGCACGACGTCGGCGAAGCCCCAGACGGGAATCCGTCCCCATCCCTCGGGCGCCGGCCAGAAGTGCCAGTACTGCATCATCTCGCCGAAGACCGCGTACGTGACGTTGTTGGCCGTGAAGGCGAAGCGGTCGACCGCGGCGAGCACCTGCCCGGCCGCGAGCACCGGAGCGTCGACGGGGGCGATTTTCGTCTCGTGCAGCGCGTCCTTGCGAACGAGGAAGTCCCAGGCGTCCGACATCCCCCGTGGCTACTCGGGTCGTGCGGCGTTGACAAGGTCGAGCGTCACGGGTGTGACGCTGCGCCACGCGTGCGGCTGATTTCCCCGCTCACGCAGCGTGGAATGGCACACGGCCGGCGGCATACGGCTTGCTCTCGTTCCCTGCGCGCGCGGTCATGAGCCAAGCCAAGGACGCCTCCGGGGACCCTTCCCGCACCCCACAGCGCCTCCCGTCCGGGCTGCTGCAGGGCGTGCTCGCGGCTGCGACGTTGCTGAGCCTCGGCCTCGGCATCCACCTCGGCCAGCGCATGAGCCAGCTGCACGCTGCCTCCATGCGGACGAACCAGGAGTGGACGCAGCGGCTCGCCGACTACACGAGCCTGCGCCAGCTGGCCGCCGACCTCGGTCTCCCCGGCAACGACATCTTCCAGTCCCGGAACGTCCGGCCCGAGACGCGCAAGCTCTTCACGTCGCGCTCCGTCTTCAACCAGGCGATCACCAACGTACGCTCCGAGCTGGTCCGCGCGGTGCCGCGGGCGACGGCGAAGCCGCTCCTCGACGACCTCCGCGGCATCCGTCGCGCCGCGCGCGCACTCGTCAACGAGACGCGGACCATCTTCCAGGCGTTCCGCGACGACGATCAGGAGCGCGCGATGCGCCGGCTCGCGACGCAGAACCGCCGCGTCGCCAGCATGCATGCCGCTTTCCAGCGCCTCGCGACGCACGTCGGCGAGATCCAGACGCACGAGCTCGACGCGCAGGCGGCGGCCGCGCGCGTGCTGACCCTGCGCCAGTACGGCGTCGCCGGCATCGTGCTCCTGATGGTCGGCTGGGTGGTCGTCTACGGCTCGCGCATGTCGCGGCGCGCCGCCGCGGAGGCCGCCGAGCACGCGCGCGCCCAGGCGGCGCTGCACGAGAGCGAGGCGCGCAAGGTCGCCATCTTCGAGTCGTCCCTCGACGCCATCGTCACGATGGACCATCGCGCACGCATTCTCGAGTTCAACCACGCCGCGGAGTGGACGTTCGGGCATTCACGCGAGCAGGCGATCGGCGCCGACCTCCACGATCTGCTGACGCCGTCCTCGCTCCGGATCTTCCACCGGCGCCTCCTGGCCGAGTACCTCGCGACGCGCGATCCGAGCCTGCTCGGCGACCGGGACGAGTCGACGGCGCTGCGTGCCGACGGCGAGGAGTTCCCCATCGAGATCGCGATCGGCGTGTTCGGCACCGACGACGCGCCGGTGTTCGTGCTGACCATCCGCGACATCACGGCGCGCCGCCGCGCGGAGCGGGCGCTGGCCGACGCCCACGACCGCGCGCTCGCGACCGCGCGCCTGAAGGCCGAGTTCGTGGCCAACATGAGCCACGAGATCCGCACGCCGCTGAACGGCATCATCGGGATGACCGACCTGGCGCTCGGCACCACGCTCACCGAGGAGCAGAGCGAATACCTCGGCGTCGTGCGCTCGTCGGCGGACGCGCTGCTGACGCTGGTGAACGACATCCTCGACTTCTCGAAGATCGACGCCGGCAAGCTCGACCTCGAGCTGCTGCCGTTCGACGTGGCCGAGGTCGCGACCGAGGCGCTGCGCACGCTGGCGTTGCGCGCGCACGAGAAGGGCCTGCAGCTCTTCGCCGACCTGGCACCCGATCTGCCGGCCCGCGTCGTCGGCGACCCCGCCCGCCTGCGCCAGGTGCTGATCAACCTGCTCGGCAACGCCATCAAGTTCACCGAGCGCGGCGAGGTCGTGTTGCGCGTCACCGCGACGCCGCGCACCGACGGCACTGCGCTCCTGCACCTCGCCGTCCGCGACACCGGCATCGGCATCGCGCCGGAGAAGCAGGCCGACGTCTTCAACGCGTTCGTGCAGGCCGACGGATCGACGACGCGCAAGTACGGCGGCACCGGCCTCGGCCTCACCATCTCGCGCCGCCTCGTCGCGATGATGAACGGCACCATCGGCCTCGAGAGCGAGCCCGGGCGCGGCAGCACGTTCCACGTCGAGGTGCCGTTCCCGGTCGAGGCCGCGGCGGCGCCGCCCGCACAGCCCCGCATCGAGCGCGCGCGGCTGCTCGTGATCGAGCCGAACGCCACCGGCCGCGATCTGCTGACCCGGCTCGCGGCGGCGTGGGGCGCCACGGCGGTCGCCGTCGCCGACGCCAGCGCGGCGCGCGCGGCGCTCGAGAGCGGCGGTCCGGTCGACGTCGTGCTGCTCGACGCCTCGCTGCCCGACGACGGCGCCGACGCGTTCGCGGCATGGCTCGGCGCGGACCCGCGTTGGGCCGATCTGGGCGTCGTCGTGCTGGCTGCTCCCGGGCTGCAGGCGCCCGAGGACGTCTGGGCCGGCTGCCGCGTGGTCGGCCACGTCCGCAAGCCCGTCGTCGCCGCGACCCTCCTGCCCGTGCTCCAGAAGGCGCTGCACGATCGCGGCCTGCCCGACGACGCGCCGGCGCCGCCGTCGGCGGGCGCGACGCCTGCGCCGGCACGCACGGCCCATCTGCTGCTGGCCGAAGACAATCCCGTGAACCGCCTCGTCGCGATCCGGCTCCTCGAGAAGCAGGGCTTCACGGTCACGGCCGTCGAGGACGGCGCGGCGGCGGTGGACGCGGTCGCCGCCGGGGCGTTCGACCTCGTCCTGATGGACATGCAGATGCCGCGCATGGACGGGCTCGAGGCGACGCAGCGGATCCGCGCCCGCGAGCAGGCGCAGCGACTGCCGCGCCTCCCGATCGTCGCGCTCACGGCCAACGCGATGAAGGGCGACCGCGAACGCTGCATCGCCGCCGGCATGGACGACTACCTGAGCAAGCCGCTCCGCAGCGACCAGCTGCTGGCCACGATCACCGCCCTCCTCCCCGCCGCGGCCGCGGCCTGAGGTTGCGGCGCGCGCGACGTTCGCGCATGAGGCCCCGTGCTCGACGTGCGCGGCGTGCTGCTCCTGATCCTTGCGCTCCTGGCGGTCGGCTTCGCCGTCCTGCTGGCCCGCGCCGCGCGACGCGCGACGGCGTCCGCCCGACCCGGGCCGCTCCTCCTCGCCATCGGCTTCGTCACGGACTTCTTCGACACCCTCGGCATCGGCTCGTTCGCGCCGACGACGGCGCTCTTCCGCCTGCGCGGGCTCGTTCCCGATCGGGTCATCCCCGGCACGCTGAATGCCGGACACGCGATCCCCTCCATCGTGCAGGCGCTCGTCTTCATCGCGATCGTCGACGTGGAGGCGCCGATCCTGCTCGCCATGCTGCTCGCCGCGGTGGCGGGCGGATGGCTCGGCGCGGGCACCGTCGCGGGGTGGCCGCGCCGCCGCATCCAGCGCGGCATCGGCGTCGCCCTGCTCGCCGCCGCGGCGTTCATGCTGGCGACGAACCTCGGCTGGTTCCCCGCCGGTGGCGACGCCATCGGGCTCCACGGCTGGCGCTTCGTCGTGGCGACGGTCGTCAACTTCGCGCTCGGCGCGCTGATGACGCTCGGGATCGGCCTCTACGCGCCGTGCATGATCCTCGTCAGCCTGCTCGGCATGAGCCCGCCCGCGGCGTTTCCCATCATGATGGGGTCGTGCGCGATGCTGATGCCGTTCGCCGGCGCGCGCTTCATCGCAGCCGGCGCGTGGGACCCGCGCGCGACCGTCGGCCTCACCGTCGGCGGCGTTCCGGGGGTGCTCGTCGCGGCGTTCATCGTCCGGTCGCTGCCGCTGACGGCGGTGCGCTGGCTCGTCGTCCTCGTGGTCGTGTGGACCGCGTTCTCGTTGCTGCGGGCCGTCGGGGGGCGGCGGGAGGCAGGCGGGCTACGGGCGCCGTCCTCGCCGTAAGCACGCCGTCGAAGAGCCGGCGCAGCACGTCCTTGGTTCGTACGGCGTGCTAACGGCTGCGGGCGCCCTATGCCCGCCTGCCTCCCGCCGCTGCGACCGGCGCGGCTGCCGACCGCGATCCGCTCAACTCCTCGGATCCAGGCGGAGCACTTTGCCGTCGCTGTCGTCGTCGGTGACCACGTAGAGATCGCCCTTAGGGCTCTGGACGACGTCGCGAACTCTCGTGTCGAGCTCGCCGTCGCGGTGGCGGATCTCGGTCGTTACCTTCGTGCCGTCGAGCTTCAGACGAACCAGGCCGCCTGGGGTGAGCGAGCCGATCAGCAGCTCGTTGCGCCAGTCGGGGAAGGCGGCGCCGGTGTAGAAGGTCGCGCCCGACGGGGCGATCACGGGGTTCCAGTAGTAGAGCGGCTGCTCCATGCCGGGGGCCTCGGCGCGGTCGCTCACGCGCGTGCCGTCGTAGTTGAGGCCGTAGCAGATCGCCGGCCAGCCGTAGTTCTTGCCGGGCTCCGGACGGTTCAGCTCGTCGCCGCCCATCGGGCCGTGCTCGACGATCCACAACGTGCCGGTGCCCGGCTGCAATGCGGCGGACTGCGCGTTGCGGTGGCCGTACGACCAGATCGACGGCGCGGCGTCCGTGCGACCGACGAACGGGTTGTCCTTCGGGATGGAGCCGTCGGCATTGATCCGCACCACCTTGCCGAGCAGCGACGGCAGCTGCTGCGCCTGCTCGCGGTAGTCGAAGCGGTCGCCGAGCGTGACGAACAGCGTGCCGTCGGGCCGGAACACGAGGCGCGAGCCGAAGTGGTTGCGCCCCTCGACCGACGGCTCCTGCCGCCAGATCACCTCGACGTTCTCGAGACCGGCGTCGCCGAGCCGGCCGCGCGCGACCGCCGTGCCCGCCGTGCCGCCGTCGCGTGGCTCGGCGTACGACAGGTAGACGAGCCGGTCCTTCTCGAACGACGGAGACACTGCGACGTCGAGTAGGCCGCCCTGCCGCGTGCTGAGCACGGCGGGCACGCCCGCCAGCGGCTCCGACGCCTTCCCGTCCGCGCCGATGCGCCGCAGGCGACCCGGGCGCTCGGTGACGAGCATCGTGCCGTCCGGCAGGAACGCCAGGCCCCACGGATGCTCGAGGCCGTCGGTCACGACCGTGATGCGGCCGGGAAACGGAACGGCGTCGGGCGTCGGCGACCGCGGCGCGGGGCCGCTCGGTGGCGACGCCGACAGCGCCGCGCAGGCGACGCCCAGCAGCGCGAGAGAGGTGAGACCGAGCGTCCGGTGGCGCATGGGGACGTTCTGCCCGACGCACCGCGATCGTCAATCGCCGGTTGCGACGGCCGTGACGGACGACGATGGTGCGCCCATGGATCACCGCGACCTGCTGTCGTACGCGAACGCGGATCACGCCGGCACGCACGGCTCGACGGCCGGGACGCAGGACGCCGTCGATCCGGCGACCCTCGATCGCCTCAGCGCGGATCTCGAGCGCGACGGGTACGTGGTGATCGAATCGCTGCTGCCGCGGGACGTCGTCGATGCCGTCCGCGACGACCTGCTGCCGCGCTTCGCGCACGACGGCGGGCGCAATCCGTTCGAGGGCTACGCAACGCAGCGGCTGTACGCGCTCGTCGCGAAGACGACGGCGTGCGACGTCATGGTCGAGCACCCGCTGGTGCTCGGGCTCCTCGATCGCCTGCTCGAGCCGAACTACCTGCTGTCGCAGGCGCAGGCGATCAACATCCGTCCCGGCGAGGCGGCGCAGGCGCTGCACTACGACGACGGGTTCTATCGCTGGCCGCGTCCGCGTCCCGCGCTCGGCGCGGCGACCATCTGGGCCGTCGACGACTTCACGACAGAGAACGGCGCGACCGTCGTCGTGCCCGGCAGCCATCGCTGGGGCGAGCGCATGCCGACCGACGCCGAGGCCGCCGACGCGCGGCCCGTCGTGATGCCGCGCGGCTCGGTCGTCATGTTCCTCGGCACCCTGTGGCACGGCGGCGGCGCGAATCGTTCGGCGCACGCGCGCCTCGCCGTCACGGCGCAGTACTGCGCGCCGTGGTGCCGCCCGCAGGAGAGCTTCCTGCTCTCGGTGCCGCGCGAGCGGGCGCGCAGCGCGAGCCCGCACCTGCAGCGAATGCTCGGCTACAGCATCCACCCGCCGTTCATGGGGTTCGTCGACGGGGTGCATCCACGACGCGTCCTGGAGTGACCGCCATCCCCGACGCCACCACGATCAGCCCGCCGACGAGACCGTTCAGTATCCCGACCGCCAGCCACAGCACGCTCCACGCCAGCGCGGTCTCGGCGGCGACGCCCGCCGGCGACAGCATCCAGACGTAGGTCGCCTCGCGCGTTCCCATGCCCGCGAGGGTGATCGGCAACGTCCCGCCGAGCACGACGAGCGGATGGTAGATCGCGACGTGCGGCAGCGGCACCGACAGGCCGATGGCCGTCGCCAACAGCGCCTGGCTCGCCACCTGAAAGCCCACGACCACGAGCGACAACAGCCACGTGGTCGCCAGCAGCGACGGCATGCCCGCCGCCGTGCCGAGCGCGCGTCGCACCGGATGGCCCGCGCGCAGCCGACTCGCGACGGCGACGAGGACGAACCAGCCGGCGACGGCCACGCTCCCGCCGGCGGCGACGGCGCGGGCCACACCGGGCGGCAGCGCGACGTCCGCCACGACGAACGCGGCGACCGCCGCGACCGCGGCCAGCGCCACGAGCCCCTGCAGCCGGTCGAACAGCACGACGGACACCGCGGGCGACATGCCCGGCGCACCGCGGCCGAGGTAGAGCGCGCGGCACGCGTCGTTGCCGAGCGTTGTGGGCGTCACCAGGCCGAAGAAGACGCCCGACGCATGGATGCGGAGGATGGTGCCGAGCGTCTGCTCGAAGCCCGCCGCGCGCGCCAGGAAGCCGAGGCGCAGCGCGCTCGCCGCCTGGCTGGCCAGATACGCGCCCACCGCGACCAGGACCAGCCCCGGATCCGCCGCGACCGCGTGCTGGAGCACCGCGAGCGGATGGAACCGCCACGCCAGCGCCGCGACGATGGCCACGCCGAGGCCGAGGCGCAGCCACCACCCGCGCGAGCGCCGGCGACCGAGCGGCGCCACGATCGCGGCGGCCGGCGCATCGGCGGAGCCGGCCATGTCGATCCGCTGCCACGCCATGTCGGGACCGCCCCCCTTCCGCCTGTCGATTAGACAGACGACTAGTTGCCAGGTGATGTGCCTACCACGCCACTGGACCCGGGCAACCCCGAAAAATGGGAATTGCCCCGCAGCCGGGCCCCGTTAGAGAGGACTCGTGCGCACCCGAGCGGCGGTACCCGCACGCGCCGTACCGGCGACCCTCCGGGCGACCCGCGTGCTGCCCGCCGCGCTGTGCGTGCTCGCGCTCGCGGCCGTCGCCGTCGAGACGCCGCGGCACGTCAGCTGGTACCTCGCGGTCGACCAGTTCGGCTACCTGTCGTTCGCGCGCGACCTCGCCGCCGGGCGCCCGTTCCACGACTGGCCGCCGATCGACGGGCTGCGTGCGCTGCTGACGATGCCGATGGACGTCCTAGTGCAGACCTACATCGTCGACGGCGCACGCATCTACTCGCGCTACTCCCCCGGGTATCCGCTGCTGCTCGCCGGCGCGATGACGCTCTTCGGCACGCACGGCGCGATCTATCTGAACGTCGCCGTCCTGATGGGGCTCGTCGCCGTGCTCTACCTCCTCGGGCGGCGACTGCTCGGCGAGCCGATGGCCGCCGCGGCGGCGGTGGGCCTGATCCTGGTCTGCCCGACGCTGGTGCCGATGTGGGCTCGGAGCCCGCTGCGCGATCTGCCCGCGCACCTCGCGGCGCTCGGCGGCCTCGCGCTGGTGATCGCCGCCGCCGACGCGGGGACGGCGTCGCGGCGCTGGCTGCTCGGCGGCGTGGCGCTCGGGTATGCGATGACGATCCGCCCGGACGCCTTCCTCTATCTGCCGAGCGCGGCGCTGGCCGCCGTCGTCGTCTGGCGCCGTCGCGGAACGCCGCTCGCCCGTCTCGCGCGGCCGGCGGGCGCGCTCGTCGCGGGGCTCGTGCTCGGGCTGTCGCCGCTCCTCGCGTACAACGCGGCGATCGGCGGCAACCCCTTTCTCGCGGCGCAGTCGGTCGAAGCGCGCGACTTCTTCGACGGCGCGCCGACGCCCGACCGCGAGGCGACGTATCGCGGAACGTCGAGCGAGCCGGTCTCCGGCGGCGGCCTCCGGCTCGGCAACCTGCCGTCGAGCCTGCCCGCCAACGTCGGCGTGCTGCGCGCGGCGTACGGCGACGTGCTGCTCGCCGTCGCGGCCGTCGGCGCGATCGCCGCGGTGCGCGCCGGCACGCTGCTGGGCGTCGTCGCCGTGTCGTACGCCGTGCTCGGGCTGCTGTTCTTCAGCTGCTGGGTGCACGCCGACGCGCGCTACCTGGTCGGCGTCCTGCTCTGCGTGGCGCTGCTGATCGCCGCGGGCGCACGCACGCTGTGCGACGCCGTCGAGCGGCGCGCGCGGCGCCGCACGGCCGCCGTCGTCGCCCTGCTGCTGGCGGTGCTGGCCGTGGTCGTCCTGGTGTCCGGCACGACCTGGCTCGCGTGGGGGAATCCGGCGGCGCCCGCGCGCCTCGTCGCCGGCGCCGCCGTGCTCGCGGCCCTGGTCTGGAGCGCGACTCCCGCGGTGCGGCGTCGCGCGCTGGCGCCGGCCGTCCTCGGCACCGTCGCCGTCCTGCTGGTCGCGCTGCTGCTCGGACGCGCGCTGGTGTGGCACGGCGAGCCCGCGCTCTTCCGCGAGGGCGAGATGCTGCGCGCGCGGCGGACGCTCCAGGGACTGGTCGCGCCGGGCAGCGTCGTCATCACCGCCGAGGACGTCGGGCGGCCCGTCGAGAACATCGAGTTCTGGAGCGACGGCGTGCACGCCGTCTATCTCACCGACCTGATCCGCTGGCAGACGTCGATCGCCGACGTGGTCGCCGCCCTGCGGACGCGCGAGCGCACGACCTACCTGCTCCTCCCGCCGCAGCGCGAGGTCGACGAGCTGTTGCAGGGGCTCGCCGCCGACGGCGTGCCGAGCACGCTGGTCCGCGCGCTGCCCGCGAGCGAGGCGCTGGCGATCTTCGTCGGATCGCCGGCCCATCGCGGCATCCCGCTGAACCTCTACCGGCTCGGCTGATCGGCCCAGAGCCGCCGCAGCTCGGCCGCGACCTCCGCCGGCCGCTCGAGCGGCCACCAATGGCCGCAGCCGGGGAAGCCGGCGAAGCGCGCGCGGGTCCGCGCGGCGAGCCGCTCGCCGAAGCGCGGCGACGCGTACGGGTCGTCCTCGCCCCAGAGCACCACGCCGCGCGCCGGGATGCGGGCGAGGTCGGGCGTCCACTCGTCTCCCGCGTGGACCGCCGAGCGGTAGAGCGACAGGATGCAGCGCTTCATCGTGGCGTCGATGCGACCGGCGGCGACGACCGCGTCGTCGGCGGGGACACCGGCCGCCTGGAAGCCGGCGGCCATCGCGTCCGCGGTCATCATCTCCATGAAGGCCTCGCCCTGCTCGGGCGTCTGCCAGACGCGCGCGGTCTCGTGCCATTCGTAGTCGGAATCGATGCACGCCGCGCCGGCCGCCCACGAGCGCACGAGGTCGGGGCGCAGCGACGCGGCTCGAACCACGAGCATGCCGCCCCAGTCGTGGCCGACGAGATCGACCGGCTCGCCCTGTGCGGCCATCACCCCGAGCAGCCAGTCGACGTAGGCCTCCTTGGTGGCCGCGAAACCGTCCGGCGCGGGCGTCCCGAACCCGGGCAGCGCGGGCACGACGACGTCGGGCCGGTGCACCGCGGCGAGGACGCGGTGCCAGACGTGCGGCGTGTCGGGCACGCCGTGGACGAAGATGGCCGGCATCGCGCGGTCGTAGCCGCCCGGGCGCGCCGAGGAAAGCCTGACATGCGCGACGCTCTTGGCTACGATCCGCACGGTGGGACGCCGCGGCCGACGCCTCGCGCTGTGGACGCTGTCCGCGGCGCTCTCGACCGCCGCCGTCCTGACCGCCGTGCTGCTGCTGACGCTCGACCGGCTGCCGGCCGTGCTGTCGGCGCTGGTCGTGCGGTTCGCCCCGGCCTTCGAGCTCGACGTCGGCGACGCCCGCTTCCAGGGATGGTCGGGGCTGGATCTGCAGTGGGTCGTCGTGCGGCTCCGCGGCGAGACCACGCCCGTGTTCACCGCGGATCGCGTCGAGCTGCGCTTCACGCCGAACGGCCTGCGCCGCGCGCACGTCGACGCGATCCGCCTCGTGGCGCCGGTGCTGGACGTGCCGGCCACGCTGCCCGACCTCGGCGGGGGCGACGGCGACGGGACCAGCGCGTGGTCGGTCGGGCGACTCGTCGCCGATGCGGGCTGGCTGCGCGTGGCGCCGTCGGGCGAACGACCGGGCGCGCGCGCCGACGTCGCACTCGATCTGCGGGACCTCGGCACCGTGCCGGAGATCGCCGAACGCCGCCACCGCGTGCACCTGCGTCACGTCGAGATCGGTCATCCCGATCGCCCGCCGCTGCTCGCCACCGATGCGGCGATCGTGCGCTTCTCGATGGCGGGCATCGCCGCGCAGCGCCTCGACGAGCTGCGCCTCGTTCAGCCCGTCGTGACCGTCCCGGAGACGTTGCCGGCCCCCGCCGCGGGCGGCGACGACGGACCGCCGTCCGCCTGGCGCCTCGGCCGGCTCGTCGTCCCCGAGGGCGAGGTGCGCGCCGTGCCCACTGCCGCACGTCCGGGCGCGACGCTGCGCTTCCACGTCGACCTGCGCGAGCTCGGCCTCGGCCCCGACCTGGCCACGCGTCGCCATCGCATCGGCCTCCGCAACCTCGCCGTCCGGCTCGCGGACGACCGCGCGCCGTCGCTCGTCGTCGACGCGGCACGCGTGGACTTCACGCTCGGCGGCGTGCTCGACGGCCGGCGGGTCGATCGCGTGCGCGTCGCCGGCGGCACGATCGTGCTCGATGCCGCGACGCGGGCGCGGCTCACGGGCGGCGCGGGCGGTGCCGGCAGTGGCGGTGGCGGGCCGGAGTGGCGGCTCGGCCGCGTCGACGTCGTCGACCTCGGCGTGCGGCTCGGCGACCTCGGGCTCGACGTCCCCGACGTCACGCTGCTCGTCCGGACGGTGCTGCACGACGTCCCGCTCGGCGCCGAGGGTCTGGCGCGCGCCACCGAGCCGCAGCGGATCGAGCTCGCCGACCTGAGCCTCTACTCGCCGCTCGACCCCTTCCGTCGCGTCATTCGCGTCGCGAGCATCTTCGTGGAATTCACCCTGGCGGACCTCGTCCGCGAACGGATCGAGGCCGTCACGCTGGTGTCGCCCACGATCTACGTCGGGGAGGATCTGATCTGGTACATGAACGCGGAGCGGGCGGCGGCGCCGTCGACGGATGACGGCGGCGGCGCGGGGCAGTGGACGGTGCGCCGGGTGCGCGCCGAGCTCGGGCGCGTCGTCGTGACGTTCGAGGGCGCCGATCGCCTGCAGCTCCCGATCGCGTTCCGCACGACGGCGCGCGACGTGAACCTCGCCGACCTGGCGACGCTGCGGATCGGCGCGGAGCTGCAGGTGCCGAAGCAGAGCTATCGCTTCCCGGGGTTCGACCTCGACCTCCAGGACGTCGAGGGCGCGCTGCGCTTCGACTACCCGCCCGGGCGGCGGCGCGACAACCTCGTCAACGTGCTGCGCGCGGCCGAGATCCGCTGGGGCGACTACCGCATCAACGACGCGTGGCTCTCGGTGACGTTCGACCAGTCCGGCATCAACGGCCGGCTCGGCGGCGCGGCGTACGACGGCTACACGACCGCCGGCCTGAGCGTGCCGTTCAGCGCCGGCGACCGCAGCGCCTGGATCGCGGGCGAGCGCGTCGACCTGGCGCCGCTCACCACGCAGGTGTCGAACGGCCACGCGACGATGACCGGCCACGCGACCTTCGAGGGCGCCCTCACGATCCGCGACGACCGGATCCACACGGCGTCCGGCCGCTTGACGCTGCTCGGCCCCGGCCGGCTCGACTTCCCCGACCTCGACACGCTGCCCGACCGGCTGCCCGCGGACGCGCCGTCCTGGCAGCGCGACCTCGCCCGCATCGCGGGCGACGTCTTCCGCGACTGGCCGTGGACAAGCGGCGACGGGACGCTGGCGCTCGCCGACCATCGCGGTACCGCCGCGCTCGCCGTCCGCGGCGACCGCGGCACGCGCCGGATCGAGGCGCACTACTACCAGGACCCCCCGCTCGTGGTACCCATGCTCGCCGACGCCACCACCGCGCCATGACACGATCGCCCGCCCTCCTCCTGTTCCTCGTCGCTGCGGCCTGCGGGCCCACCGTCAACCTGTCGACCCAGAAGCCGCTCGAGGTCGACGTCACGCTGCGGGTCGACATCTACCAGCACCGCGTCGCCGGCGACGAAGCGACCGCGGCGTCGGGGCCGACCGGCGACGCCGAGCAGCAGCGGCGCACGCGCATGAGCGAGATCCAGACGCTCAAGAACTCGCGCCTGGTCGGCGAGAACCGCTTCGGCCTGCTCACCATCCGCGAGCTCCCGACGGGACGCTACGGCGAGTACGTGACGACCACCGTCGAGGCCGAGAACGCCGACCGCACGACGCTGATGCGCGCGATGGCCGCCGACCGCCGCCGCCCGCTCGCCGAGATCGAAGCCGAACAGGCGGCGCTCTGGCGCGACCGTGCGTTCCCCGGCGAATGGATCGAGGTGCGCGCCGACGACGGCACCTGGCAGTGGACGCAGCAGCGCGCCCCGGACGCGGGCGCCGCGGTCGTACCCCCGCCGCCCGCACCGGCGCCGTGACGACACGCGATGCGGCCGTCGCCGCCGCCGTCGCCGCCACGTGCGCGACGCTGTACCTGATCACGCTCGCGCCCGGGCTGCCGCATCCGTCGGGCGACAGCCACGAGCTGACGACGGCCGCGGCGACGCTCGGCATCGCGCATCGCACCGGCTATCCGCTCTTCACGTGGCTCGGCGCGCTCTTCGCGTACGCGCTGCCGGTCGGGACGATCGCCGTCCGCACGAACGTCATGTGCGCCCTGCTGGCGGCGGCAGGCGTCGCCGGCGTGTACGGGCTCGCGCGCCAGCTGGCGCTGCGCCCGCTGGTCGCCGCGTTCACCGCGCTGCTGCTCGGCGTCGGGACGACGTACTGGTCGCAGGCCGTGCTGACCGAGGTCTACGCCGTCAACGTCTTCGTCATGACCGTCCAGCTGAACCTGCTGGTGGCGTGGTCGCGGCGCCGCACGCCCGCCCTGCTGATCGGCTTCGCGTTCGTGTTCGGGCTGTCGCCCGGCACACACATGTCGAACCTCGGCCTCGCGCCCGCCTACGCGCTCTTCATCCTGCTCGTCGATCCGGCGATCCTCCGCCGTCCCCGCACGATCGCCGCGATGCTGGCTGCGTTCCTGCTGGGCCTCGCACAGTTCGCGTGGCTTCCGCTGCGCGCGCACACCGCGCGCTTCCCGAACCCGACGCCGGACACGCTGGAGGGCTTCTGGCAGTACACGCTCGGCGCCTTCGCCGGCTCGCGCTTCGCGTTCCCGCTCGCCGAGCTGCCCGCGCGGCTGGCGCTCTACCTCCGCTTCCTCGCCGAGAACTTCACGCCGGCCGGCATCGGCGCGGGCCTGCTCGGCATGTGGGTGCTGCTCCGGCGGGACGCCCTCCGCTTCTGGCTGGTGCTCCCGGTCTACGTGACGAACGTCGTGGTGTTCTCGCAGCTCGCGGTGTTCGACCTCGACGTGTTCTTCCTCGCCGGGTACGTCGTCTTCGTGCTCTTCGTCGGCTTCGGCGTGGACGCGCTCGGCGGCGCGGTGCGGCCGTTCGTGCCGGCGGCGTTGCGGACGGCGGGCGCCGCGGCGGTGCTCGCCGCCGGCTTGTTGGTCCTCGCGCGCGGCAGCTTCGCCGCCAACGACCGGCGCGCCGACACCGCGGTCGACGACTTCCAGCGGAGCCTCTTCGCGATGCTGCCGCCCGACGCCGTGCTCGTCGCGCCGTCGGGCGTCTTCGCGGGCTCGGTCATGTACTACCACGACGTGCTCGGCCTGCGGCCAGACGTGCAGCTCGTCGACCGCCCGGATGCGCCGCCGCCGCGCGACGGCGCGCCGCGCTTCACCACGCTCGGCGTCGTGCGCGGCGCACTGCGGCCGTCGTCGCATTGGGGCCTCGCGCCGCACGCGGTGCCGCGCGACGCGTGGTTCGTCCCGGCGCTGGTCGGCGCGCGGCAGGACCTGATGCTCTGGCGCGTCGAGCCGGCGGCGCCGGCACCGGCCGCGGCCGCGCCCGCGGTGCGCGGCACGCATGCGTTCGCGGGCGCGACGCTCGACGGCTGGACCGTCACGCGCGCCGCGCCGGATCGCGTGCATCTCGAGACGCACTGGACCGCGACGTCGCCCGCGCCCGTCGTCGTCGGCACGCGCATCGGCACGCGCACCATGGAGTCGCACGAGCTCGGCTTCGGCATGCGCGCGCGGCGGGGCGACGCGGCCGGACCGGTCGCCGAGTCGTTCGACCTGGTGCTGCCGTCCACGCTGCCGCCCGGCCGCCATCCGCTCGCCGTCGGCGTCACCCGCACGGACGCGACGGGGCTCTCCACCGACTGGGTCGAGATCGGTCATGTCGACGTCGGGTGAGCGGCGGCCGGTCCTCATGGGCCTCGGGGTCGCGGTGCTGCTCCTGATGCAGCTCGGCGGCGCGCTGCTCGTGCTGCGCGCACGCGACGCGCCGTCCGCCCCGGGCTGGCGCATCCCGGGCGAGACCGCCGACGTGCTCGGCACCGTCGAGCACTACGGCGACGGCGTGATCGCGCTCACGACGAGCCAGGGTCCGGCCACGATCCGCGTCGACGGCGGCACGGAGGTGACGACCCTGACGGCACCGGCGACGCTGGCGGACATCCGTCCCGGCGAGACGATCGTCGTCTGGGGCCGCGACCGGGCGCGCGTCATCCTGGTCGGCGCGCCGGCCGCGTGACGGCGCTCAGCTCGTCGGCAGCGCGCCCACCAGCTCCGGCGCGACGGCGCGCAGCGAGCGCGTCTTCCACCAGAAATTCGCCGCGTGCGGGTCGTCCTGATCGTGCGCCTGGCGCCAGCGGTAGCTGCCGTTGCAGGTGGCGCCGTT
The DNA here is from genome assembly GCA_964432595.1 of uncultured Binatia bacterium (SeqCode). GTDB lineage: Bacteria > Desulfobacterota > Binatia > DP-6 > DP-6 > DASYLJ01. The sequence continues at coordinate 24,241 of CAYSOF010000027.1, forward strand.
CGTGACGGTGAACTCGCCGGAAGCGATCGCGTGGTCGTCGCCGTCGAAGAAGCCGGGATGGCGGCAGACGCCGACGACCTCGACGCCCTCGTCCACCTCGCCCGCCGGGCACGTGCCGCCCATGGCGAAGCTCGGCGTCTGCTCCTGATAGTCCAGCGACGGGGTGCTGTTGGTTCCCGCGGCCGCGACGCGAGGGGCGGCGACGAAGAGCCAGTCGAGCAGCCGGTCCCGCACGGCGGTGCGCGCCGCGACGTGGTTCGCCTTCGACGGATCGGTGAGGTCGCTGTGGCAGAACGCGCCGAGCCGCTGCCCGTGGACCTCGCGCCACGTCTCGCCGGGCGCCGGCGTCATGTCGAGCCCCACCGCGAACGGGCTCGCCTGCGCGTCGTACGGCAGCGTGCCGTCGCTGCGGCCGGTCCAGAGCGCGGGCGAGCAGCTGCCCCACGACGTCAGCATGAGCGCGCGGCGGCTCGTCGCCACCCAGTCGGCGCCGGGCGTGGCGCTCACGCGGCCGACCCATTCGCAGAAGCCGTTGCCGGGCGCGCACGAGTCGCCGAAGCCGGCGATGGCGTCGCCGTTCTTGCACGTCGTCTCGAAGCTGGCGGCGCCGACGACGTCGTACTTGCTGGTGCCGATCTGATCGATCACGCCCTGTACCGTGACGACGCCGGCGATGCGGTCCTGCACGCCCCAGCTCTGCGTGTTCGGCCCGCCGGGCCCGGTGTTCGACGCGACCTCCATCGCGACGCGTGCGCCCGCCGAGTGACCGATCAGGACGACGTTCTTCGCCGGCGCGGGGAAGAGGCGGTTCACCTCCTGCGCGAGACGGTAGCGCCACTCGTACGCCGTGGTGCACGGCTGCCCCTGCTGCGTGGTCGAGCAGCCCGGGTCGCCCACCTCCCAGTCGTCCATGTCGAGCGGATCGGGCGAGTCGGACGGATGGATGCCGGACGGCGTGGCCGTGTAGACGTTGGCGTGCGCGCTGTTGGTCACGACGTGCACGCCGGGATGCGCCGCCTCCCACGCGGCGATGCGCGCCGGCAGCGCGGCGTCGACCGCCGCCTGCAGCTCGTCGAGCGAGTTGTGCGCGTTCATCCGCGAGCTGGGGCAGCTCTTCAGGCCGTGGACGTAGAGCAGGTTCAGCTCGACGACGAGCGTCGTCGTGGTCGTCGACGACGTCGTGCTGGTCGTGGCGGTGCTGCTGGTCGAGCTCGAGGTGGTGCTCGACGTCGTGGCGGTGGTCGTCGAGGTGGTGGCGGACGTCGACGTGGTGGGCAGCACGCTGGTGGTCGTCGTGGTCGGCAGCAGTGGACAGGCGGCGGCGTTGGCGCGCTGGACGAGCCACTTGCGCGCGTCGTCCGTCCGCTCGACGCCGCCGGCGATCCCGCCGAAGGAGACGCAGAGCGCGTCCGTCGCGCCGATCCCGAGGACGGCCACGGCTTCGTCGCCGGGGGCGGGCGGGACGACGGCCAGCGGGCCGCCCTTCCCCTGCACCAGCACCTTCAGGGTGACGATCCCGTTGGCGCCGCGCTTCAGCAGGACCGTGCGCACGGCGCCGCCGGTCGCGCCGGAGCCGTACTTGAAGCCCGTCGTGCCGAGCCGCTTCCAGCCGGCCGACGGCAGGTCGAACGTCTGATCGGCCGGCGTGCCCCCCTGGGTGACGATCCGCAGAACGGCGCCGGCGACGGTCGGGTCGCCGAGCGGCAGCGCGCCCGGACCCTTCGCCTGCAGCAGCACCTTCCGCAGCGCGGGATTCGCGCTCGGGTCCTGCACGAGGAGCTTGGCGCCCGGCAGCGACTGCTCGGCCGCCTGCACGAGGCCAGCCACGGCGAGAAGCGCGGCGGCCACCGCGCGAACGGACGTCGACATCGGCGGGGGTGCTAACGCTCCGCCGGGACGAGCGTCAAGGGAAATGCGCTACTTGACCTTGAGCGCGCCGCCGCAGACCTCGCCTTCCGGAACGCCTTTGAGCCACCGGCGCAGCTCGTCCGTCCGCCGGCGCGTCAGCTCGGCCTTCCGCCCGGCCAGGCACATCGGGAAGACGCTGCCGTAGTAGCCCGGCTCGTTCGCGTGCGGGTACGCCGCGTCCAGCTCCGCGTCGCGCAGCGCGATCCAGGCGCGTTGCGCCGCGCGCAGCTTGGTCACGACCAGCGGGTCGTCGGCGTACTCCTTCAGCACCTGCTGGTACACCTGGTTCAGCTCGGCGTCGGCCTTCTGGAGGTCGGCGTCCGCGCCGGTGCCCATGTCGCGCTGGGTCTGCGCGAACCCGGTGCACGCGAGCAGCAGGAGGACGGCGGCGGCGCGGGCGATCCGTAGCGTCATGCGGCGACGCCATACCCCGAATCGGTCGCCGGTCCTACTCCGACGCGTAGAGGAATCCCGGCTGGGCCGGCGGCTCGAGCAGCGGACTCCAGGACGCGTCGCCGGCGAGATGCACCATCAGGAACGGCACGACCCAGCGCAGCGCCGCGTCGTGCGCCTCGGCCGACGACAGCGTCGCCGGCGGATTGCAGTCGGAGCTCGGGAAGCAGAAGTCGGAAAACGCGAAGTGGCCGGCGTGCTCGATCTCGACGAGCATCTTCGGTGATACCGACGCCGCGTACGCGGCGCGCGACTGGTCGTTGCTCACGACGCTGTCGATGTGGCCGAGTATCGTGAGCGACGGCACCGTGAAGCGCGGTGAGCCGAGCGCGGCGGGCGCCATCGCGACGGCGACGTCGATGCGAGGATCGGCGGACTGGACGAAGTACGTGGTGAGGCCGCCGAAGGAGTGGCCGGTCATCGCGATGCGGTCCGCGTCGACGACGCCGGTGAGGAAGGACCCCGGGTTCGCGGCGGCGGCGAGGACCTGGTCGAGGACGAAGCGCACGTCCTGCGGCCGCTCGAGGAGAGACGCGCGCTGCGCGTCGATCGAGCGGCAGCTCGGAAACTCGTCGATGGTGTTGCCCGGATGCGGCGGGGCCACGACGACGAAGCCGTGCGAGGCGAGCAGCGGCGTCAGGAAGCGGCTCTGCACCGGCGTGCCGCACGAGCCATGCGAGAACAGCACGACCGGATACGGGCCGGCGCTCGTGTCCACCGGCGCGTCGTTCACGCCGCCCGTCGCCGGGTCGATGGGAGCGCTGCCGGGCGCAGCGGGATACCAGACGGCCGTATCGAGCACGCGCGGCGTGCCGGGGGAGACGACCGAGTCCTTCACGTACTGCACCCGGCGAAACCCGGGAGCGAACGGTCCGCGGTCGCGCACGTCGTGGCACGTGCCCGCGCTCCAGTCGACGACGTCCGCGCAGTGGGTCTCCACGCCGCACGCCGTCCGCGTGACCTTGGTGCCGCCCGCGCACGACGACGCGCGGCTCAACGTGCACGAGTAGTCGAGGTCGGTCCGCCGCACCTTGCCGCACGGCACGAGGTCCGAGCCGCAGCTGGCGCCGCGCGCGATGCGGCGGGCGGTCGTCCGGCACCCGGGGCGCAGGACGCCGGTGCCGACGGCGTCGTCGATCGCGCCGCGCGCGCAGCGCTGGTACGAGCCGCGCGTCGCCGCCGCGTCGCACGGGCATGTCGTCTCCGTCGCGGTACGCAGGGCCGCGAGCGCGCGCTGGTCGCCCAGGCTGAACGGTTCCTGGAGACACGTGTTGGCGGCGGTCGCCGTGCGGGACGACAGCAACGCCAGGAACACGATGGCCGAACGTACGATGATCGGTCGCGTCATGATCATGGGTCCGTCGTATCCGGTTCGCGCCCCGCGTGCTGGTCGCCGCCGGACAAACGATGGTCCGCAGCGGACAACGGCCGCCCTTTTGGGGTATGACGGGCGGAATGTCGGTGCCCGGTGCGTTCCGCGTCCTGCTCTCGGAGCTCGTGTCGATCGGCGTCGACCCGGCGGCCGTGTGCACGGCGGCGGGCGTCGACCCGCGCGTCCTCGACGAGCACGGCGCGCCGCTCGACATCGGGGCACTCGCCGCACTGCTCGCCCGCGCGGAGGCGATGGCCGGCGATCCGCTCCTCGGCCTGCACATGGCGGAGCGCGCACAGGGACGCGGCGTGCTGTCCTACCTGGCGCGATCGCAGCAGACCGTCGGCGACGGCCTGGAAGCGTTCCGGCAGTATGCCGGCGTCGCCTGGAACGCGCCCGACGCCGTCGCGATCGCGCGCGACGGCACGACGACCACCGTACGCTTCACGTTGAGCTCGCGGCTCTCGCGCCATGTCGTCGAATACCTGATCGCACGGACGGCGATGTCGCTGCGACGCAGCGGCGCCGCCGCCGAGCACGTCGCGTTCACGCATGCGGCCGCCGGCACGCCGGCGGAGTACACGCGCGTCTTCCGGTGCCCGGTCCGATTCCGGCAACGCGAGACGAGCCTCGTGCTTCCGTCGGCCGCGCTCCGGCGTCCGCTGCGTGCGGCCAACCCGGAGGCGGCGTCGGCGCTCGCCGGTGCCATCACGCGGGCGCGGCCGCCGGCGACCGTCGCCGCGCAGCTGGCGCGCGCCGTCGAGGAGTGCGTGGTCCGCGGCGACCGTCCCGACCGCGAGGCGCTCGCGCGCACGCTCGGCATGAGCGGCCGCACCCTCGCCCGCCGCCTCGTGGCCGAGCAGCAGCTGTTCCGCGACGTCGTCGACGACGTGCGGCGGACGCTCGCGCATCGGCTGATGGACGATCCGTCGCTCGACGTGGGCGAGGTCGCGGCGCGCGTGGGGTTCGCCGATCCCGCGGCGTTCGGCAAGGCGTTCCGGCGGTGGTTCGGGACCTCGCCGTCCGCCTTCAGACGAACGACGCCGGCTTCTGCGGGATCGCGTCGGTGATCTCGAACCAGGGCGCACGCGTCGCGACGTAGGCGTGCACGGCGGGCCGCACGCCGGGATCGCCGTCGAGCGTTCCGCAGCGGACCGAGACGATGTGCGTCGTCGCCTCGGCGTGGCTGTAGATCGGCGAGCCGCACGCGGAGCAGAAGTACCGGTGCTTCGCGGGGCTCGACTCGAACGCCGTCAGGCGATCGCGCCCGCGCGTGATCACGAAGTCGTCGGTGGGGACGATCAGGTTGGTCGCGAACGACGAGCCGTTCGCCTTTCGACACGTGCCGCAGTGGCAGTAGTACATCAGCGCGGGATCGCCGCGGATCTCGTAGCGGACGGCGCCACAGAGGCACGAGCCGGTCGACATGGCGTCGATGTAGACGACCGGTCGCGCCGAGGCCAGCCGATCAGGCCGGCAGCTCGCGCAGGCGACGCTCGATGAGCCGGCGCGCCGGCTCCTGCCGCACGAGCGTCAGCGCGCGCTCGTACGACACGCGCGCCTCCGCATGACGGCCGAGCCGCCGGCACAGCTCGGCGCGCGCGGTGTGCGCCGGGTGGTAGTCGGCCAGCTCGCCGCGCGCCAGGATCGCGTCGATCAGGCCGACGCCGGCGGCGGGCCCGTCGCGCATCGCCACCGCCGCCGCGCGGTTCAGCTCGACCACCGCGGACGGCGTCACCCGCTGCAGCACGTCGTACAGGCCGACGATCTGCGCCCAGTCGGTGTCGCCGAACGTCGCCGCCTCCGCGTGCACCGCGGCGATCGCCGCCTGGATCGTGTAGGGACCGAAGCGGCGCGAGCGCAGCGCCGCCTCGACCAGCGCCAACCCCTCGGCGATCTGCTGGCGATTCCACAGCGAGCGGTCCTGGTCGTCGAGCAGGATGACCTCGCCGTCGCGCGACGTGCGCGCCGCGCGCCGCGACTCGTGCAGCAGCATGAGCGCCAGCAGGCCGACGACCTCGGGCTCGGGCAGCAGCTCGGCGATCAGCCGGCCGAGACGGACGGCCTCGCCGGAGAGGTCGTGCCGCATCACGACGCCGCCAGACGACGCCGAGTAGCCCTCGTTGAAGACGAGGTAGACGACGCGCAGGACGGTATCGAGCCGATCCGGCAGCTCGTTCAGCGACGGCACCTCGTACGGGATCCCGGCGTCGCGGATCTTCGACTTCGCGCGCACGATGCGCTGGGCGACGGTCGACGGCGCCGTCAGGAACGCGTGGGCGATCTCCTCCGTCGTGAGGTCGCACACCTCGCGCAACGTGAGCGCCACCTGCGCGTCGGGCGGCAGCGCGGGGTGACAACACGTGAACACCAGGCGGAGCCGGTCGTCCTGGACCGCCTCGGTGTCCATCTCGGCCGCCTCGCCGTCCATCTGCTTCGCGATCTCGACGAGGGACTTGTCGAACCGCGACCGGCGGCGGATGCGGTCGATGGCCCGGAAGCGCCCGGCCTGCACGAGCCAGGCGCGCGGGTTGTCGGGGATGCCGTCGCGCTCCCACTGGTCGACGGCGGCGGTGAAGGCGTCGTGCATCGCCTCCTCGGCGAGGTCGAAGTCGCCGAGGAGGCGGATCAGCGTGGCGAGGACGCGGCGCGAGTCGGACCGGTAGACGGCGTCGACGGCGGCGCGGACCTGTTCGGTCGCGTCGGTCGGAGCGGCCATTGGCCACGGTCCTGACACGATTCGCCGCCCGGGGCCAGTCGTCAGGCGGCTTCGCGCTCCGCGAGCGACTTCAGGTTGGCGAGCCCCTCGGCGAACATCCCGCCGACCATCGCGTCCATGTCCATCACGACGCCGACGAGCTTGCCCATGAAGCCGTTCTCGCCCTCCATGCGCCAGGTGACGGTGGTGGCGCCGCCCTCCGCATGCAGCGTGTGTGTCACGACGTTGTGCGCCGGGAACGGCTCGATGAACTCGAGATCGCGCCGCACGAGCACGTTGGGCGTGGACTCGGTGATCGTCATGTTGCCCTTGCCGACGTCCGCGTTGCCCGCCCACGCGTAGCGAGCGCCGACGCCCTCCTCGGGACCGGCGTAGGTCACCGCGATGTCGGGATCCTTCTCGAACGGCGACCAGCGGCGGAAGTTCTTGTTGCTGTTGATCAGCGCGAACACGACGGGTGCCGGCGCCGTGATCGACACCGACCGCTCGACCGCGAACGTGTCCGGCCGCGTGGCGACGAAGCCGAGGAACGCGACGACGAGCACGACGAATACGATGATGGCCTTCTTCAGCATGGGACCCTCCGTTTGGACGTTTGCTCCCGAGTCGTCCCGCGCCGGGCGGAATCGACATCGGGCCGGTCACTCCGTCTTCGTGAGCGGATCGATCGGCCGCACCTCGATGCATCCGAGCCGGGCCGACGGAATGCGCGCCGCCAGCTGCAGCGCCTCGTTCAGGTCGCGCGCGCTCAGGAGGAAGAAGCCGGTCAGCTGCTCCTTGGTCTCGGCGAACGGACCGTCGGTCATGGATATCTTCCCCGCGCGGACGCGGACCGTGGTGGCCGTCGCGACGGATTGGAGCGCCTCCGCGACGATGAAGTGGCCGCGCTCGCGGAGCGCGTCGTCGTAGGCGAGATGCTCCGCGACGAGGGCGTCGCGCTCGGGTCGCGGCAGGGCGTCGAGCTCCGCTTCCTTCTGGTAGACGAGGCACAGGTACTTCATGACGGGTCCTCCCGATGGGCTGACATCTTCTGCCCGATGGTCGTCCGGCGCGCCGCCGGATCGACACGGTCAGGGCAGCGTCAGCGCGGTGACGCCGTCGAGCGCCACCAGCTGCGTGCCGTCGCCCACGACCGCATAGGCCGCGAGCCGGTGGCTGCCGGGCCCCAGACGCCATGCCGGCACGGACGTCGTCCACCCGCTCCGGCGGAGCGCGACCGAGCCCGTCGCCGTCACCACGTCGGGACGGTGCTCGCCCGTCTCGGCCTCGCCGACGATGCGGCCGTCCGCGACGACGATCACGCGCTCGGGCGGCGCGGACGTCGTCGGATCGAGCGCCCAGCCGGCGAGGCGCACCCGATCCGGCGACGACGGGACGACGGCCGCCCGGTCGAGCCATCCGCCGGCGCCGGATACGCCGACGACGGTGTACTCGTCGAACGCCCGCCGGGCGCCCGACGCGCGAAACACGCCGAGGCCGAGGCGGCGGAGGCGGTCCGCGGCCGTGCGCACGAGCCTCGTGTCGGCGAAGAGTCGCGCGACGCAGCCCTCGGGCGCGCGGTCCAGGTCGAGCAGGCATTCGCGGTTCTCGAGCAGCTCGCGGTGATGGAGCGTCGTCTCCTTTGCGCCGACCGCCCACGTGCGCGTCCAGCCCTGCGCCGCGAGCGTGGCGATCGCCGCGCAGATCGCCACCGCCACGAGCGCCGCCGGCGAGCGGCCGTCGCCGCGCCGGAGCACGCGGCCGAGCCACGTCGCCGCGATGACCGCCACGCAGATCCAGACCGGTCCGGAGATGGTGACATAGCGGCTCTCGAGCGCCTGCAGTGCGCCGAATCCGCCCCGCCCGATGGCCGTCACCGCGGCGCAGCCGATGGCGTTGGCGGCCAGGAACGCCCACGGCGCCAGCACGGGCCAGTCGCCGGTCGCGGCCAGACGTCCGCCCGCGAGCGTCACGACGACGAGCGCGAACGCGCCCCAGTAGATGGCGGCCCACACGTCGTCGAGGCCGAGCGCCGAGCCGAGATAGGCCGTCACGTACTCGGCGTAGGGCCGCGGCTCGGTCAGGACGTGGAGCGGCGCCGGGTGGTGACCGGGGCGCACGTAGCCCTGGAGGTAGGCGATCAGCAGCGCCATCCCGATCGCCAGCGCCACTGCCGCTTCGGCCGTCCGCCGTGCGGGCGAGCGTTCCGACGGATGCACGAGGATCGCCGCCGGGACCAGCACCAGCATCGCGGCGCCGGACGCGAAGCACAGCGCGCCGGCACAGCCGAGCGCCGCCAGCAGCACCACGCCGCCCCATCCGCCGCGCCACCGGCTCAGGACCACGGCGATCGTGGTCGCGACGAACGCGGCGAGGAATATCTGGAGCTGCCAGCCCCACATCCAGTTCTCCCACTGCGACGGCGAGAACGTGATGCACGACGCGACGAAGATCAGCGCCGGCACGGCGACCGGGACGCGACGTCCCACCGTGTCGCGCAGCAGGACGGCGAGCAGCAGCAGCGTCAGGCCGGCGACGACGAGGTTGGCCGCGAGCTCCCAGCGGACGTTCCACCCGCTCGCCGTCGCGAGCGCGAGCATCGCGATGCGCGGCACGACCAGCCGATGCTCGTTGTGCTGCGCCCAGATCGCGCCTGCGTCGATCCGTCCTTCCGCCGCGTCGGCGACCAGCATGGCGAACTGCCACTGGTCCCACACCGGCACGTCGACGCCGTAGCGCGCGACGCTGCGCGCGACGAGATACGGCGGCACGAGTGCCGCGAGCAGCGGCACCACCACCACCGCGAGGCGCCACCAGCGCGGCGCGGCGGCGGGAGACGGCGTCTTCGCCGGCGACGGATCCGTCGGATGGCGCGCGACGGCGGAGAGCGACATCGATGCGCGCCGTCTACCGCGTCGACCGGTGTCCGGCAAACGAGCGCCGTGCTCCAGGGGGCGACGTCAGAGCTCCCAGCGGATCGGACTGGTCGGGTCGGGCGCGTACACGCAGAAGTATCCCATGCGCACGCTCGCCCGCAGGTGCTCGCCCAAGCGCGGGTGCAGGGTGGCGATCTTCTTCACGACGGCACCGATGGTGCGCGTCGCGTTCACGCGCGCGCGCTCGGCTGCGGAGGCCGCGCGGCGATCGCGCCCGCCGAGCCCGACGCCGCGGGCCAGCTCCTCGGCGAGGAACTCCATCTCGTGCCGCGCGCGCGCGGCGCGCCCCGCGTCCGCGTAGCGCTCGGCCTCCTCGAGCTCGTCGCGCAGGTCGTCGAGCCGGTGCTTGTAGGCCGTGCGCGCCGCCGGATCCAGCAGGGGTCCGGCGTCGCCGCGATCGACCACCGTGCCGTCCGCCGCGCCCGCCGCCGCGCCGCCGGCGAGGTCGAGCGCGTGTACCTCCTGCCCCGGCGCCTGCAGGAGCCGCGCGAGGAGATGCACGCCCTTCGCGTCCTTCATGCGCGCGGTCTCGCCGCCCAGGCCGACGATCCACACGTCACCGTCGCGGCGCAGCACCGCGACGCTCGGCGTCGCCGCCGCGGCCGGTCCGGGTGTGACCGGCGCCGGCGCGGTCACCGGCCCGAGGCGGTCGAGCCACTCGAGCATCTGGGGCATGCCGCACGCCTCCGACGTCGTGCGCACGGCGTCGAGCAACGCCGCCGCCGTGGCGTGATCGCCCGGCGCGCCGCGATACTGGAGCACGCGCGCATACTCGTGCTGCGCGCACGCGACGACGGGCCGCGCGCCCATCCGCTCGTTCATCGCGATGGCGGCGCGGAAGTGGATCTCGGCGGCGTCGCTCTGCCCGACGGCGGCGCAGAGCAGCCCGAGGTAGCGATGCGCCGAGCCGAGGCAGGCGCGCGAGTACACCGACACCACGATGTTGCGCTCCGCATACGGCGCGAGCAGCGGGTAGAGTTGCAGCGCGCGCACCGGATCGCGCAGGAAGAGACAGCAGCGCGCCAGCCAGGCGAGCATCGCCGGGTAGTGCTGGTCCTGACGGAGGTGACGGAAGCCGTCGCGCGCCAGCTCCTCGAAGACGGCGCGCGTCTCGTCCTCGCGGTTCATGTCGGCGAGGAAGACGGCGAGGACGCAGCGCCACATCTGCGTCTCGGGATACCGCTCGACCATCCAGCGGATCGAGCCCTCGAGCCCGCCGTGATGGCCGGTGTCGCGGCGGGCGAGGAACATCTGGAGCACGAAGACCTGCAGCGCGATCGGATCGTTGGCGTTCCGGCGCGTGGCGAGCGCCTCGGCGGCGAGGCGGGCGCCGTCGTCGAAGCGGCCTTGGAGCAGCGCGATGCCCGCGCGCTGCACGCCCGCCTGCCACTGCCAGTACGCGTGACGGAGGCGCTCGGCAGTGCGCGCCACCGTGTCGATCTCGGCGACCGCCGCGGCCACGTCGCCCAGCTCGAGGAAGCAGCACGTGCGGCCGAGGCCGGCCGCGTGCAGCGGGATGTGCTCTTCCGTCAGCGGCAGCGCCTCGTTGCACAGCGCGAGGCGCTCGGCCGTGCTGTCCGGTCCCAGCAGCACGAACTGGCGCAGCAGGAGCGTCAGCGACAGCGCGAAGAAGTCGTTCAAGCGCCGCGACATGTCGACCGCCTCGCGGCTGAGGGCCTCGTGCGCGAATCCGCCCTCCGCCCAGTGGCGGGCCGCGGCCAGGAGGCCGAGCAGCATCGCCCGGATCGAGCTGTCCTCGCTGCCCGACACTGCGAGCGCCTGCTCGAGCAGGTGCACCGTCTCCGGATCGGGCTCCGCCTCCTGCCGGCTCACGAGGTAGTAGCCGACCGCGGCGCGGAACAGCGCGAACCCATCGGACGCCGCCCGCGCGTCCTGGGCGGCGAGCGGATAGAGCTCGCGCGCGCGGACGTCGAAGCCGGCGCGGCTCGCGGCCTCGGCGGCGAGCCAGCGAAGCTCGAGCCGGCGCGGCCGGTCGAGGGCGTCGGCGCCGAGGGCGTCGAGCGCCTGCTCGAAGGCGCGGAGTGCGTCGTGGAACGCATACACCCCCATCGCGCGCTGGCCCGCGCGCTGCGCGTAGTCGACCGCCTTCGCGGCCGTGCCGAGCGGCGCCGCGTGGAGGAAGTGATAGGCGAGCGTGCCGAGCGGCGACGACTCGCTCTCGTCGGCGTAGAGCCGCTCGATCGCCTCGCCGATCCGCGCGTGCAGGCGGACGCGCGTGGCCGGCAGCAGGTCGCCGTAGATCGTCTCGCGCACGAGCGCGTGCACGAAGCGGTACCGGCCGCCGGCGGCCGCCGCCACGAGCCCGTGCTCCACCGGCGCATGCAGCCGCTCGAGCAGCGTCGTCGCGTCGGCGGGTGCCGCGATCTGGAGCACGGCCAGGTCGAACTCCTGGCCGGCGACCGCGGCGAGCGCCAGCAGCGCGCGCTCGTCGTCGCCGAGCGGCTCGAGCCGACGCCGGAGCGACTCGCGCACCGAGTCGGGCAGGACGAGCGGCGCGGACGTGTCCCAGCGGGCGTCCGCGAGCGCGCGCAGCACCTCGCCGAGGAAGAACGGGTTGCCGTCCGTCAGCTCGGCGATGCGGTCGACGACCGCCGGCGCCGGCGCGTCGCCGGCGACGCCCGCGACGATGCTGCCGACCGCCGCCCGGTCGAGACCGCGCAGCTCGATCCGCTGGCCGCGGCGGACGGCGTCGCCGAGCGCGCGCGGCAGCCGCGGTCGCTTGCGGTCGCGGTAGGTGACCACGAGGAGCACGTGCGTCCCGTCGAGCTCCGACGCGACGTACTCGAGCAGCGCCAGCGACGCCTCGTCCGCCCAGTGGACGTCCTCCAGCACGACGACGAGCGGCTCGGCCGCGGCGGCGCGCAGCAGCGCGATGACGCCCTCGAACAACTGGTAGCGGGCCTCGAGGTCGCCGCCCGCCAGCGGCGGCCGGTGCGCGCTCGCGCCGTCCGGCACGAGCTCCGGCAGGATCGGCATCAGCATCGCGGCGGCCGCCCCCACGTCCGCGCGCAACGCCTCGATGCCACGGGTCGCCGCGTAGCCGCGGAACGCCCGCACCCAGGGCCAGTAGCTCGGCGCACCTTCCTGCTCGAGACAGCGTCCCCAGAGCACGCGCCCGGCCGGCAGGCCGGCGCCCGCGACGAGCTCCTCGACCAGCCGGGTCTTACCGATGCCGGCGTCGCCGACGAGCGCGACCAGCCGGCCGCGTCCGGCCTGCGCCTGCGCGAGCGCCGCACGCAGCACGTCGAGCTCGGCGGCGCGGCCGACGCAGGCCGATCGGGGCTCGGGAGCGGACGGCATCGGCGTGTCGGCGGGAGTCGTAGGGCAAGCCTCGAAGCGCTGCAACCAACGAGTACGACCGCGCCAGAGAGCGCTCGTTCACCAGCCGACGGCCCAGTCGGTCTGTCCGCGCAGCCGGAACACGACGTCGCCCCCGACGACGCGGTGGCGGACGCGACGGCCGTCGGCCCACACGCGCAGCGCGCCCGGCGGGACGGTGCGCGGTCGCTCGACGCGCAGCTCGATCGGTCCGTCGCCCACGGGACGGACGTAGCCGCGCAGATGGCGGCGGCTCGTCGCCACGCCGATCGCCGGCAGCCGCAGCGAGAACTCACGGAACGGGAGATGCGGCGCGATGCGGAACCCGCGTTGCGTCGGCGTGACGCCGGCGAGGCGGATCGCGTTCATCACCATCCACGTCGGCTGCTCGGTGATCTGGCCGCTCCACGTCGTGTAGACGCCGATGCCACAGCGCTCCGGGCGACTCGCGTAGTAGGCGTTGCAGGCGTCGTCGATCGAGATCGTGCCGGCCCAGTGGTCCGGGAACGCGGTGGCGTGCGCGCCGAGCGTGTTCCGCGTGTACTCGTCCCACGCGTAGCGCCGCGCCTGCGGCACGATCCCGTCGAGCTCCCCGAGCGACCACGTGAGCCAGCCGTTCACGTCGAACCACATGCCGCCGACGTAGTTCGCGTTGTTGTCGCCGATGCCGCCGGGCGGCTGCGAGCGCTCGGTGACGTCGGGATCGTTGCTCGCGGGGCTGAGCGACGAGCCGATGCGCGACGGGCCGTTCACCTGCGGCGGCGCATCGACACCGCCGAGGAAGCGGCGGATGTTGGCCACGAGGCGGCGCGCCTGGCGGCGGTTCGGCGCGCCGGCGAGGATGGCCCACGGCTGCGGCTCGCCGAAGATCGCGCCTGCACCGATCCGACGGTCGCCGGCGTAGCCGCGCGAGTACCAGCCGAGCCCGGTCCACTCGCTGCGCAGCGTACGCAGCAGCTCGGCGCCGCGCGCGCGCATCGTCGCCGCGAACGCGCCGTCGCCGAGGAATTCGGCCAGCTCCGCCACGCGCGGATAGACGTACGCGAGCTGCGCGGTGACGAGCGTCGACTCGGTCATCTGCAGGAACGTCGCGCTGAAGTCGGCCCAGTCGCCGTTCGTGCCGGCCAGGTACGCGTCGTGCGGCCCGCGCAGGCTCTCTTGATGCGCGACGGCGCGCTGCAGATGCTCCCACACGGTCGCGAGCCGGCCGTTGTCGCGATACGGCTGCTGCTCCGCGAAGAACGCGGAGTCGCGCGTGCCGAGCCCGTACTCGACGGCGGCGAGCAGCAGCCAGAAGTCGAGGTCGTTCGACGTGCCGAGGTCCGCGATCGTGCAGAGCGGGCCGGTGCCGTAGGGCAGCTGCCCCGTCCCCTCCGGCTGCAGCCGGATCGAGTACCGCAGGATCTCGCGCGCCAGCCAGGGCTGCGTGTAGACCGTCGGCAGCAGGTAGTGCGGCCAGCTCCGGAAGCCCAGGTTCAGGCCGGTGACGTACTGGTAGTAGCCGCCCTGCGTGATGGTGTGGTTGCCGCACGCCTCCTCCCACACGGTCGCGGACCGCAGCAGGTAGGCGTCCCACTGGAGCTCGCGCGCCACCCACCGCCGGCTGGCGCCGAAGTCCGCCTGCGGCAGCCACGCCGCCCACGCGGCGGCGCTCGTCGCCAGCGGATCGGGGGCGGCGCGATGCGTGGCAACCAGTGCGGGGACGTCGGCCGCGTGCGCCATGCCGTAGGCGTAGCGCAGCGTGACGGACTGCCCCGGCGCGAGCGTGCGCGCCGCACGGAAGGCGAAGAGCGCGTTGCTCGGCGTGCCGGGCGCCGACGCCGGCGCCACGGTGCCGGAGAGCGCGTCGGCGACGACGGCGGCGGGCGCCGCGCGCGTGCCGTCGCCGAAGAAGTGCTCGAGCGACGTCTCCCAGCCGTCGACCGGACCCTGCAGGACGGCCGCGAAGAGCGACAGCGGCGTCGGGTCGTCGACCCTGCCGCCGCTCTGCGCCACGAGCAGCGTCGACGTCGCCGGATCCCACGCCGGCGGACCGACGCCGCGCGCGAGCGCGCCGGGCTGGTCGTACGGCGCGACGTCCCAGTACTCGAACCACGACACGGCGCGCGCGACGCCGCCCCGATTCGTGATCGTGACGTCGTCGAGCAGCAGCGGATCGTCGCCGAACGGCGCGTAGACCACCTGCTCGACCTCGACGTCCTGTACGACGAGGCGCTTGCGCGCGTAGCCGACACCGAACGTCCGCTCGAACGGCGCGCCCGCCGGACGATCGGGGTACAGCGTGCTCGCGATCGCGCCGTCGACGCGCAGCCATCCGAAGCCGCCGGCGAAGTGGCGGGTGGCGTCGTCGCGACGGTTCGCCCATTGCGCCAGCCGTGCCTGGCTCCAGAGCTGGACGTGGCCGTGGTTGAACGCGGAGGCGACGATGTGGTCGTTGCCCACCTGGTGCTGCGCGGCGGTGTCACCGGCGAGCTCCGGCTGGCGCGCACGCGGATCGGTCTGCTGGTCGACGTCGTAGCGGAACGCGGGCAGGTCGAAGCGATCGACGTGCCACGCGCCGAAGTTGCCGCTGCCGTGCGACGAGTCGACGTCGGCGGGCGCCGTCTCCGTCGAGAGCGGCGGCGGCGCGGTCGCGCCCGCGGCGACCGCCACGGCCAGCGCTGCGCCGACGACGAGCCGGATCATCGGCGACGCGATAGCCGACCGGGTCCAATGGCTCAACGGTCGCGCGCCTCGCCGACCTGGCTCAACCGGAACGTCACGCGGCCGGCGGTGCCGCGGACGCCGTTGGTCCGCTCGACCGCGAACGGCTCGTCGAAGTGCGCGACGCAGCCACGCAGGAGGCCCTCGGCCAGGTCGACGAGCCCGTGCGGCGACTCGTAGACGACCTCGACGGAGCGGACCGTCGACCGGCCGAGGGCCAGGTGGGGGGGACGGAGTCCCTCGTCCAGCTTCTTCAGCTCGGCGCCGATGTGGAGGTCGTAGCGGGAGATGAGGTCGACCGTCGATCGGATGCCGACGAGGAAGGCGGGATAGGCGCGGGCGAGGCGGGAGAAGAGCGCCGAGCCGAAGAGCTGGAGGAGCATGGGCGGCGGGACGCCCGTGCGGGGTGACGTGAGCTCTGCGAGGCGTCGCAGGTGGCCGGGACCGGGACAGGTCGCGCGGGAGCAGGCCAGCCGGTCGAGCAGGTCCGGGGCGATCGCGAAGCGAGTGGCGGAAAACCCGAGGAATTCCGAGCACAGGAAGCCGGGACGAAGCGGGGGCATGCCCTCCGTGCGTTCGGACGGCGCGAACATTGTTCGCAGCGCGAGCACGAAGTCGGCGTCCGACGCGACGCGCGCCGCGAGCCAGGCGCGCGTGCAGGCTGACTTCCCCCCTCGCCCTCCGACCCGCTATACAGCCCCGACCGTCACCCAAGGAGGCCGCACCGTGTCCCGACCCGCTCCATCCATCGACGCCCCGCTGCTCTTCGGCGCGCAGATCGAAGCCCGCGCGAACCACCCCGAGGTCGCGAACCAGGTGCTCCTCCGCCAGCACGACCGCGCGTGGACGTTCCGCCAGTACCGCGACGCGTCGGTCCGCATGGGCCACTTCCTCCAGCGCCGCTTCGGCGCGGTGGACGACGCCCGGCCCGCCCACGTCGCGATGCTGCTGGAGAACCACCTCGAGCTGCTCGCCCTGTACGGCGCGTGCGGCTACACCGGCTCGACGCTGTTCGGCGTCAACACCGGGCTGCGCGGCGACACGCTGGCCGGCGTGATCAACGCTTCGCGTTCCCGTCTGCTCGTGGTCGACCAGCGGCTCTGGCCCGAGGTCGAGAAGGTCCGCGGCCAGCTGACGACCGTCGCGGCGGAGAACATCCTCGTGCTCGCGACCAGCGGCGACGCCTACGACGCGACCGACTTCGAGACCGCGCTGACGCAGGAGGTCGGCCCCGCCGACAAGAGCCTCGACGCGCCGTCCGCCGACCCGAACCCGATGGCGCCGCTCATGGTCATCTACACGTCCGGCACGACGGGCCTGCCGAAGGGCATCAACAACAACCACTTCAAGCTGCTGGCGATCGGCATGGCCGTCTCGAACAACCTGGGCCTCGGCCCGGACGACATGGGCTACGCCTGCATGCCGCTCTTCCACTCGAACGCGATCTTCCTGGGCTTCATGCCCGCGTTCAACGTCTGCGGCGCGCTGTCGATGCGCGAGCGCTTCAGCGCGTCGAGCTTCGTGCCCGACGTCCTGAAGCACGGCGTGACGTACTGGAACTACGTCGGCGAGCCCGTGCACTACGTGCTGTCGGCCATCGAGAAGGAGTACGGCGGCGACGAGGCGCGCATCCTCGCCGAGGTGGCGAACAATCCGAAGAATCTCCTCAAGTACGCCATCGGCAACGGCGCCGCGGCCCCCGACATCGAGAAGTTCATGCGCTGGCTCGGGCTCGAAGACATGTTCGAGCTGTACGGCTCGACCGAGGCGGCGATCAGCACCTTCCGCAAGAAGGGCGACCCGCGCGGCTCCGTCGGCGAGATCACCGATCCGTCGGTGAAGATCCTGAACGAGAAGGGTCAGGAGTGCCCGCCGGCGCAACTGGGTCCCGACGGCAAGATCACGAACTACGCCGAAGCGGTCGGCGAGATCTGCCGCGTCGCCGAGGATACCGGCCTGTTCCAGGGCTACTTCGACAACGCCGACGCCAACGCCAGCAAGTATCGCGACGGCGTGTACCACTCCGGCGACCTCGGCCACGTGCTCGAGCGCGACGGCACCCGCTTCCTCTACTTCGACGGCCGCACCGACGATTGGATCCGCAAGGACGGCGAGAACTTCTCGGCGCTGCAGGTCGCGCGCCATCTGCAGGAGCATCCCGACGTCGTGCTCGCCGCCGCCTACGGCGTGCCGTGCGCCGTGTCGGACGAGCTGGTGATGGTGGCGCTCAAGCTGCGGCCGGGCGCGACGTTCGAGCCGAAGCAGTTCTTCGAGTTCTGCGACCGCCAGGTGACCGAGGGCGGCATGGACCGCAAGTGGTTCCCGGACTTCGTCCGCGTCGTCGACGAGTTCGAGTACACGAAGACCGAGAAGATCCTCGTCCGCAACTTGAAGAAGGTGCACTTCGACCGGAAGCGGCTCGGCGACGCGCCCGTCTACTGGCGCACGCGCGGCGACACCGCGTTCCGCCCGCTGACGGCGCCCGAGTACGAGACGCTGCGCGCGGAGTTCGCGAAGTCGGAGAAGCTCGACCTGCTGGATCGGTGACCGTCGACGCGACGGCGCACGGGACGCCGCTAGCCGCGCAGGACGGTCGCGAGCTCGGCGGCGTCTCGCGACCGGCCGTCGCTATTGAGCGCCCGCAGCTCCTGATTCCGGTGTTCGATGGTCGCATCGCGCGCATTGCTGGCGATCAGAGCGTCGACGCGCGCTCGCGTGTCGAGCGTCGTCTGCACGGCGACGAGCATCGCGACGAGCGCGGTGCGACGAATCACGGCGGTGTCGGGCTGAGCCACGGAGCCCCGCTTTCGTGGCTCTGTGATCCTGCAAGCACCAGCGCGGTGCAGCGCGTCGGGCGTGCGGGAGAGCCTGTGCAGGCGCACCGGACCGCGTCGACACAGCACTAGCAGAAATCACCGGCGCGGACACCCTCGTCGAAGATCGGTCCGCCGTCAGCGGACCGGCCGTCGCTCCGCGTACGACGCCGCGCCGCGCGTCCACGCCGGACCATTGCCCCAGTCGCGTCGCGTCTGCTTCTTCCGGTGCTCCGGATCGTACTGCTTGCACGCCGCCGCGTAGTCGGTGGTGGCCTGCTGCGCACCGGGCACCGCCCAGAAGTCCTCTTCCTTCTTCCAGAGGCCGTTGCCGCCGTACTCGAGGATGGTGATGCCGGGGAAGTCGATGGTGCCCTGCCCGCTCGGATGATCGCGGCGGTTCTGCATGTAGACGCACACGCGTCCCGACGCCGGGTCGACGGTGTGCCACTCGTAGGCGGTGTAGATCTCGCCGAACTGGGCCATGATCGGCTTGATCCAACCGCGGATCGCCTCGCGTCCCGACAGGTTGCCGAGCACGTGCTCGACGTACACCGCGTCCTCGGTGAAGCGGTCCGCCCATGCGTCCCAGTCCTCGCCGACGGCGCCCGCCTGCCAGTAGGTGCGGAATGCCTGCTCCATCTCGTCGCGATCCCAGCTGGTCATGCGCGCCGTATACTTCCGTGCGCGGCTCTGCTTCAATCCACGCGTCGATGCTGCTCCTGGCCCTGGTCCTGTTCCTCGCGGCCCCCGTCCTCGCCGGCACCTGCGACACGTGGCAGCCGCCGCCCCGGGAGGCGGGCCGCGTTCCGCCCGAGCTGAAGGAGCTCTCCGGCATGGCGGCCAGCCGCCGGCATCCGGGTATCCTCTGGGCACACAACGACTCGGGCAACACGTTCACGCTCTACGCGCTCCGCGAGCGCGACGGTGGCATCGCCGCGCGCTTCCCCATTCGCGGCAGCGCAGCACGGGACCCCGAGGACATCGCCGTCGCCCCGTGCGCCGCGGGCGGCGAGCGCAGCTGCATCTACGTCGCGGACATCGGCGACAACGGCCAGAAGCGCAAGCAGGTGACGATCTTCAAGGTGCCCGAGCCCGAGACGCTGGCCGACCGCCCGCTGGACGCCCAGCCGCTGCACTTCACCTACGCGGACGGTCCGCGCAACGCCGAGGCGATCCTCGTCGATCCGCGCACGGCCCGCATCTTCGTCGTGTCGAAGATCCTCTCGTCGCTCGGCGACGTCTTCCGCGTCGACGGGCTCGGCGCGCGGACGGGCGGCAACGCGGTACACGTGCGCCGGCTGCGACCGCCGAAGGAGTTCGACTCGTACCTCACCAGCGCCACGGTGCATCCCGACGGCACGCGCATCCTGCTCCGCACGTACGGCCGCATCTGGGAGCTGCGCGCACCCGCCGCCCGCTCGCTCGAGGACGTGCTGGACGCGACGCCGGTCGAAGTGCCGAGCGCGCCACAGCCGCAGGGCGAGGCGATCACCTATGCGTCCGACGGGATGGCCTACGTCTTCGGCAGCGAGAGCGAGGGTAGCCCCATCTTCCGCGTCGGCTGCGCGCCGAAGTGACGCGGCGACCCGCGCAGCTCGACCTGTTCGCGCCGCCGCGTCGCGTGGGACCGGCGCGGGTCGACGCCGATCTGCGCGCGCTCGCCGGCGGTCTGCCGCCGGCGCTGCGCCTCGGGACCTCGTCGTGGTCGTACCCCGGCTGGGTCGGCCTGGTGTGGGATCGCCCCGCGACGGCGGGCATGCTCGCGCGCGACGGTCTCCCGGCGTACGCGAGCCATCCGCTGCTGCGCGCCGTCGGCATCGACCGGACGTTCTACGGGCCGATCGACGCCGAGGCGTTCGCCGCGATGGCGGCGCAGGTCCCCGACGACTTCCGCTTCCTCGTGAAGGCGCACGAGGTCTGCACGCTGCAGCGCTTCCCGCTGCACGAGCGCTACGGCGAGCGGCGCGGCCGGATCAACGCGCACTTCCTTCACGCCGGCTACGCGGCGAACGAGGTGGTGCGTCCCGTCGTCGAAGGGCTCGGCACGAGGGCCGGCCCGATCCTGTTCCAGCTCCCGCCGCAGGCCGCCGCGGCGATGGGCGGCGCGGCGCGGTTCGCCGAACGCCTGCACGGCTTCCTCGAAGCGCTCCCGCCCGGACCGCTGTACGCGATCGAGCTGCGCACGCCAGAGCTGCTGACGCGCGACTACGCCGCCGCGCTGCACGACGTGGGCGCGGTCCACTGCGTGAACGCGCACCCGACGATGCCGTCGGTCGGCCGTCAGGCCGAGCGCGCCGGTGTCGACGCCGCGCCGGCGGTCGTCGTGCGCTGGATGCTCGGCCACGGCCAGGCGTACGAGGCCGCCGTCGAGCGCTACCGGCCGTTCGACCGGCTCGTCGACCCCGACGACGGCACGCGCGACGCGATCGTCGATCTCTGCCGGCGCGCGGGCGCGCGCCCGGCCTACGTCATCGTCAACAACAAGGCCGAGGGCTCGGCCCCGCAATCGATCCGGCGCCTCGCCGAAGCGCTCAACGCAACGTGAGGCCGAGGTGGCGCTCCAGCTCGGCGAGTGCCGTGTCCGGATCGTCGACCTTGACCGTCGTCATGCCGAGCGCGCGCGCCGCCTTCAGGTTGCTGCCGATGTCGTCGAGGAATGCGGCCTCGGGCGGCGTCACGTCGAGCTCGCGGCACATGACCTCGTAGATGCGCGGATCCGGCTTCCGCAGCCCGACCACCGCCGACTCGACGAAGGCGTCGAAGAACGGCCGCAGCACGCCCGTGCCCTCGTCCTCGGTGATCCAGTTGTTGGTGAGCGCGCCCGCCTTGATGCCGGCGGCGCGAATACGACGGATGGCCTCGAGCATGACCGGCCGCGGGACGGTGCTGGCGCCCACGCGCCGCATCATCTCGCGGGCGTCGATCGTGCAGCCCGCGCCCGCGCAGTCCTGCTCGAACACCGGATAGAACGCGTCGAGCGTCAGCTCGCCGCGCTCGAGCCGCGACCAGCCGCCCGTGGGTCCGCTCGACACGACGACGCGGTTGATGCTGCCCGGAACGATGCCCGTGTCGCGCTCGTACTGCGCGATCGCGTGCAACGGCGAGCCGACGACGACGCCGCCGATGTCGAAGATCACTGCCCTGAGGGTCGGCACCGCGACACCCTGCCGCGCCGATCGGGGGGTTGCAATCGTCGCGAGGCGCGCGCAAGCCGGGAGGATGCGCGCGGTCCTGCTCGCGCTCCTCTGCAGCCTGCTCGTCGCCGCCGACCGGACCGGCATGCCGGAGCTGATCCGGCTGACCGGGCACGTCGGCGCGCCGCACGCGGGCGAGACCGGCACGACGAACCTGGTGCTCGACGTGGGTGGGACGGACAGCACGTTCCAGCTGCGCCAGCTCGACGTCGTCACCGGCAACCGCTCCGCCTCCGAGGTGCTGTCGCAGATCACGCCGGTGAAGCCGTCGCTCTACTTGCGCGCCCCGACGTCGGTGCTGGCGCCGCTCGGCGACGCGTCGCCCGACGACACGCTGGTCATCCAGGGCTTTCTGCGCCGCGACGGCGGCCGGAACCTGCAGGTCAACGACGTGAAGGTGACGCCTGGGCATCGGCGTCGATCCCCGCGACGACGGCCAGCAACGCCTCGAGTCCACCGGCGGAGCCGCCGACGACGACGATATCTCGGCCGGGCATGTCACCGTTGGAGCCCGTCCACGGATGGCGTCAATCCGGCGTTCGGCTCGTGTAGATGGCAGCGCCGTCCGTTCGGAGTTACACGCCGCGGCGCCCATCCGCCCGATAACCCGTCGTGCGTGCGCGCATGCGAAGAGGGCACGTCGATTGCAGCCCGTCTCGCCCCATGCGCAAGAACGGATCGCGTACGAAGAACGGCGGAGCGTCTGATACCGCCTGGGCGAAGCCGACCGTCAGCGGCCCGGCGGAGCCGCCCGAACCCGCGTCGCGTCGCGGAGCGAATCGCCGCAGCGGCGCGCCGGGCGAGGACGAGGTCGCCGCCGGGGCGCAGCTCGCCGCGAAGCGCGCGCAGACCGGGACGCTCGCCGCCGGCACGCCGTACAACCCGCTGAAGGCCGCCGAGTACGACGACGAGATCGCACGCGCGCCGCAGGCCGGCGAGCCCGTCGAGCCGCCCGACCCGTCGGTCGGCGGCAGCACGCTCACGGAGACGATTGGCTCCGACAAGACGGGCGACGGCGCCCCGCCCGTCGGGGTGAACGCGACGAACCGCCCCCTCGATCGGGTCCGCGCCGACTCGAGCGGGCGCATGCTCACCACCAACCATGGCGTACCGGTCGCGCAGAATCAGGACTCGTTGAAAGCCGGCGTGCGCGGCCCGTCGCTCCTCGAAGACTTCATCCTGCGCGAGAAGCTCACGCACTTCGACCACGAGCGGATTCCGGAGCGCGTCGTCCATGCGCGCGGCTCGGCGGCGCACGGCTATTTCGAGTGCACCAAGGCCCTGACGAAGCACACGCGCGCGTCGTTCCTCGCGGAAGCCGGCAAGCGGACCCCGGTGTTCGTGCGCTTCTCGACCGTTGCCGGCGAGCGCGGCTCGACCGACACCGCCCGCGACGTGCGCGGCTTCGCCGTCAAGTTCTACACCGACGAGGGGAACTTCGACCTCGTCGGCAACAACATCCCGGTGTTCTTCATCCAGGACGCCATGAAGTTCCCCGACCTCGTCCACGCGGTGAAGCCGGAGCCGCATCACGCGATGCCGCAGGCGTCGAGCGCGCACGACACGTTCTGGGACTTCGTCTCGCTCATGCCGGAGTCGACCCACATGCTGATGTGGGTGATGTCGGACCGCGCCATCCCGCGCAGCTACCGCACGATGCAGGGCTTCGGCGTCCACACGTTCCGGCTGGTGAACGCGAAGCAGGAGTCGGTGCTCTGCAAGTGGCACTGGACGCCCGTCGCCGGCACGCACTCGCTCGTCTGGGACGAGGCGGTGAAGATCTCCGGCGCCGACCCCGACTTCCACCGGCGCGACCTCTGGGAGGCGATCGAGGCCGGCGCTTATCCGGAATGGGAGCTCGGGCTGCAGATCTTTACCGAGGAGCAGGCGGAGCAGTTCAGCTTCGACGTCCTCGACCCGACGAAGCTCATCCCCGAGGAGCTGGTGCCGCTGACGCCCGTCGGACGCCTCGTGCTCGACCGCAATCCCGACAACTTCTTCGCCGAGACCGAGCAGGTCGCGTTCTGCACGGCGCACATCGTGCCGGGAATCGACTTCACCAACGATCCGCTGATGCAGGGGCGCATCCACTCCTACGTCGACACCCAGCTCACGCGCTTGGGCGGCCCGAACTTCCACGAGATCCCGATCAACGGCTCCGTCGCCGAGGTGCACAACAACCAGCGCGACGGCTTTCACCGGCAGACGATCAACCGCGGTCGCGTCTCGTACGAGCCGAACTCGCTCGCGGGCGGCTGCCCGTTCCAGGCCGGGATGGAGGGCTTCGTCCCCTTCGCGCAGCCGATCGAGGGCGACAAGCTGCGCGGCAAGCCGGAGCGGTTCGCCGACCACTACACGCAGGCGAGGCTCTTCTATCGCAGCCAGACACCGGTCGAGCGCGCGCACATCGCGAAGGCCTTTCGGTTCGAGCTGACGCGCGTGCAGACGCCCGCGATCCGCGAGCGCATGGTCGCCGGGCTGCTGAACGTCGACGAGGAGCTGGCCGCGTTCGTCGCCGCCGGTCTCGGCATGCCGCTGCCCGCCGCGCTGCCCCGCGTGCTCGAGAACCCGGAGACGCCGGAGGTCACGGAGTCGCCCGCGCTGTCGTTGATGAGCCGGCCGGGCGAGGTCGGGATCCGCACGCGGCGCGTGGCGATCCTCGTCGCGGACGGGGTCGGCGGTGCCGCCGCGGTGCGCGCGGCGCTCGTGCAGCAGGGCGCCGTGCCGCTGTACGTCGGCATCACGCTCGGCGCGGTCCAGTCGGCCGACGGGGAGGCCTTACAGGCCGACATCACCCTCGAGGCCGGCCCGTCGGTCCTCTACGACGCGCTGGTGGTCCCCGACGGCATCGGTCCGGCGCTGCAGAGCGACGGCCACGCCGTGGAGTTCGTCAAGGACACGTACCGTCACTGCAAGCCGATCCTGGCGCTCGGCTCCGGGACGGCGTTGCTGGAGGCCGCCGACCTGCCGACGGCGTTGCCGACGGGCGAGCCGGACCGCGGCGTCGTCCGCGGCGCCGTCGGCGAGGCCGGCGCGCTCGTCGAGCGCTTCGTCACGGCGCTGACGCGCCATCGCGAATTCGCACGCGAGACGGACCCGCCCGCCGTGTGACTCAGCCGTCAGCCAGCGCCGCGAGCGCCCGACCGGTGAGGCGATACGTCGTCCACTCGTCGAGCGCCTCGGCGCCGAGCTGGCGGTAGAAGCCGATCGCCGGCGCGTTCCAGTCGAGCACCGCCCACTCGAGCCGCGCGCAGCCGCGCTCCACGGCGAGGCCCGCCAGGCGTGCGAGCAGCGCCGAGCCGATGCCGCGGCGGCGCTCCGTCTCCGGGACGAACAGGTCCTCGAGATGGATGCCGCTCCGGCCCCGCCACGTCGAATAGGTCGGGAAGAACAGCGCGAACCCGACCGGCCGGTCGCCGTCCAGGGCGAGCAGGCACTCGAACGGCGGCGACGGCGACGCGAGCTGCGCGCGCAGCTCGGCCGGGGTCACCTCCACCGCGTCGGGCGCACGCTCGTAGATCGCGAGCCCCACGATGAACGCGTGGATCACCTCGGCGTCGGCCGGACCGGCGGATCGGATGTCGAATGCCATGGCGCGGCATCCTGCCCCGAACCTGCGCGGGCAGAAAGTCGTTGCTCGCCGCGACGACCGTGCGTTAGGACTCGGCTCCTGGGGGATTCGTATGTCGCGCACGTTCACCGTCTCGCTCGCCGTTCTGCTCGGACTGGCCACCGCCGTCCGCACCCACGCCGCCGACTGCTCGGGCGGCGGGCTGCGTGGCGTCGAGGTCGGGCCGGGAAAGGCGCGGCTCCAGGCCACCGTCACCCGCGCCGGCCTCACGCCGGCGTCGTTCGTGGCCGGCGGTCTCGATCTCGTCCTCGAGGACGCCGACGACGGCACCATCGTCTACCGGCTGCAGCTGCCGGCGGAGCGGTTCGTCACGCGCGGCAAGGCGACGAAGTACGATCGGCGCGGCAGCCTCGAGGGGACGCTGCGCGTCCGCCAGCTGTCGGGGCAGGCCGACACGATCGTGCTGGACCTGCGCGACACCCGCGCGACCACGGCCAACACGAGCAGCAACCGCAACCTGCGCGTCCGCTTCGGGCTCGCCGCGGGCGCATGCGCGCGGACCTGCGTCGCGGCCTGCGAGACGCGCGCCGTCGGGCGCCTCGCCTGCAAGCGCGGCGCCGACTACGTGCCGTTCGCCGACCAGGGCTTCGGCCAGCGCACGCGGCGCAGCAACGCGACGACGTCGGGCTTCTGCGGCCTGCACGTCGTGGCCGAGGATCCGTGCGATTTCCTGATCGACGAGCGCTGCGTCCTGCCCTACCCGTCGTCGCGCTTCCTGCGCACCGACGCGTCGACGCCGACCGGGCTCCGCGTCCACTACCCGGCCGACGCGCTGCCGGCGAACACGTCGGGCAAGCACATCGATCCGACCGACTGGAACACGCTCGACGGCTTCAGCCCCGGTCCGGTGATTTTGGCGCTCTTCCCCGACACCGGCCATGCGGTCGACCTCGACGCGTCGGGCGCGCCGTTCCACACGAGCTACGCGCGCTCGCTCGAGGCCGACAGCCCGACGGTGCTGCTCGCCGCGGACGGCGAGCGCGTCGTCCACTTCGCCGAGATGGATCAGCAGAGCAGCCCGACCGACGTCCAGAACAAGGCGCTCATCATCCGTCCAGGCACGCGCCTCGACAATGCGAGCCGCTACGTCGTCGCCATCCGCGACCTCGTGGACACCGAGGGCACGCCGATCGCGCCGCGGCTCGCGTTCCGCGCGCTGCGCGACGGCGTCGACACCGCGACGCTGCAGACGATCTGCGGCGCCGGCTGCGCGGCGGCGATCGACGCGCGCCGGCCGCTCTTCGAGGACGTCTTCGCGCGGCTCGAGGCCGCCGGCGTCGAGCGCGACGGCCTGCTGCTCGCGTGGGACTTCACGACGGCCAGCACGTCGGCGCTCACCGACTGGATCGTCGCGGTGCGCGACCAGGCGTTCGCGCTCGGCACGCCGTCGTTCACGGTGACCGGAGTCGACAACGGCAACGGCGCCGGCCGCAACGCGAACATCTATGCGCGCATCTCGGGGACGTTCCAGGCGCCGCTGTTCATGACGGCCGACGCACCCGCGTCGCGGCTCAACCTCGTCGACGGCGTGCCGCGCCAGAACGGGTGGGCCACGGTGCCCTTCGTCGTCGACGTGCCGCACTTCGCGGTGAACGCCGGCGGCGCGCCGCGTCCGGTGCGTCCGACGCTCTGGGGCCACGGGCTCCTCGGCAACCGCGGCCAGGTCGGCTCGCTGTCGACGCTGGCGAACGGGTTCGGGTTCGTCATCGGGGGCGTCGACATGCAGGGCATGTCCGACCAGGACACGGTGCCCGGCATCCTCCCGGCGATCGCCGACTACTCGAACTTCCACAACATCCCGGAGCGCCTGCACCAGGGCTTCCTGCACCACCTGCTGCTCGGCCGCCTGATGCTCGACCCGGTGCTGGGGTTCAACTCGCATCCGGCGTTCGCGTTCGGCGATCCGCCGACGCCGATCATCGACACGACCGAGGTCTACTACTCGGGCGGCAGCCAGGGCGGCATCTTCGGCGCGGCCATCATGTCGATCGCGGAGGACTTCAAGCGCGGCTTCCTCGCGGTGCCCGGCTCGAACTACAGCACGCTCCTCCACCGCAGCATCGACTTCAACCCGTTCCTGGCCGCGTCGCGCGCGTCGTACCCGAATCGGCTCGACGAGCAGCTGATTCTCGCGCTCAACCAGCAGCTGTGGGACCGCGCCGAGCCGCAGGGCTACATGGACCACCTCGTCGCCGGCACGCTCTCCGATCCGCCGGTGCCGCACAAGGTGCTGCTGCACATGGCGACGTACGACTCCGAGGTCTCGAACGTGTCGACGGAGATCATGGCGCGCTCGCTCGGCATCCCGCAGGTCGTTCCCGCGGCGCGCAGCTTCTTCCAGATCCCGGAGATGGCGGCGCCGTACGACGGCTCGGCGTTCGTCGAGGTGAACCCGATGCTCGGCTTCTCGCGCTGCAACACGCCCGCGGGCGACAATCCGGGCCTGCCCTGCGAGGACGCGAGCGACTGCCCGGCGGCCGGCGACAACCCGGCGCGCACGGTCTGCGACGCCGGCGTCCCGCCGCTGTCGAATACGGCGCCGCGCTTCAACAACCGCGCCCACGGCTCGACGGGCAATCCCACGACCGGCGCGCAGATCGACGCGTTCCTCCGGCCGGACGGCACGATCCAGAACTTCTGCGACGGGCCGTGTGATCCGGAGTGAGCCGTCTGGCGATGCGCGGTGGACGTGGGGCGTGCGTGGTCAGCGCTCGCCTTCCTCGCCGTAAGCGCGCCGCTACGCGCTGGGAGCTCCTGCCCAGCACGTAGCGCGCGCTAACGGCTGCGGACTCGCTCTGCACACCCCACGTCCACCGCTGTCACCGACGAGCTCCGATCGCCGACACGCACAGCCAGAACCGGCACCGATCGAGCGTCCGGCGATCGGAGCCGCGATGGTGAAGCGGGGGCGGTGTGCGTGGTCAGCGCTCGCCCGCAGGCGTCAGCGCGCGCAACGATGCGTGCTGCGCCGTGACGGCTCCTCGAGGCGCGCTGACGCCGAGGACGGCGAGCGCAGACCACGCACACCGCCCCCGCGCACCGCAGAACGTCGAACTCAGCCGAGCGCGCCGCCGCAGCTCGATCCCTGGCCCGCGGTGCAGCCGTAACAGTGGGTGCCCGTCGCGATGCGACGGGGCAGCTCGCCGTCGAGCAGGTCGCGCAGATGCCGGCGCCCCTCGCCGGGCGCCAGCTGCAACATCTGGTTGAAGTCGCAGTCGTAGAGCCATCCCCACGGATCGACGCTCACGAGCGCCCGGCACATGACGCGGTCGAGGTTGGCGTCGCGGTGCGCGTCACGAAGCGCGTCCATGTACGCCTCGAAGCGCCCGTGCGACACGAGCCAGGAGCCGAAGCGTTGGATCGGCATGTTGGCGAGCGTGTAGAGGCTCGTGAACTCGATGCCGAAGCGCTCGCGCAGCAGGCCGCGGTAGTCCGCTTCGAGCACGTCCTGCGGCGGTGGCAGGAACGCCCCGTTCGGGTTGTAGACGAGGCGCAGCGGCAGCACGCGGCCGTAACCGAGCGCGTTCAGCGTGCGAAGCGCGCGGATCGAGGCGTCGAACGCGCCGTCGCCGCGCTGGGCGTCCACGTTCGCCTGGCTGTGGCACGGCAGCGACGCGATCACCTCGACGCCGTGGGCGGCGAGGAACTCGCCGACCCACTCGTACCCGTCCTCCGCCATGATCGTCGGGTTGAGGCGGTCCATCACGTGCAGACCCGCGTCGCGCGCGGCCGATACGAGCCAGCGGAAGTCGGGATTCATCTCGGGCGAGCCGCCGGTGAGGTCCAGCGTGCCGACGCCGCGGCGGGCGGCGACGTCCAGCGCCAGCGTCATCGTGTCGCGCTCCATCCGTTCGGTGCGACGCGGCCCCGCGCCGACGTGACAGTGGACGCAGCTCAGGTTGCAACGGTAGCCGAGGTTCAGCTGCAGGGTGTCGAGACGCTCGCGGACGAGCGGCGGAAACTCGCCGCGCAGCATGGGCGTCGTGTCACGCATCGCCGTCCGGGTTCTGGCACGGCCGAAACGGCTGCACCAGCACGCCGCCGAGCGACGCCGGCGCGCGCCAGCCGGGCACGCCGATGCGCATGGTCGCCTCCGGCTCGCTCGACGTGGCGCGCAGGCTTCCGAACAGCCGGTCCCACAGCGACGTCGTGAAGCCGTAGTTGTTGTCGCGCTCCTCGCGCCGCACGGAGTGATGGATGCGGTGGAGCGACGGGGTGACGAGCACGGCACGCGCGACGTGCTCGAGCCGGGACGGCAGCGCGGCGTCGGCGTGGGTCCACAGGCTGCCCGCCGACAGCAGCACCTCGAAGAGCACGACGGCGATGGCGGGCGGCCCGAGGACCGCGACCACCCCCAGCTTCACCGCCATCGACAGCGCGATCTCGAGCGGATGGAAGCGCACACCGGTCGTGACGTCGATCGCGAGGTCGGTGTGATGCACGCGGTGCAGCGGCCAGAGCGCCGGCATCCGATGCATGAGCCGGTGCTGCCAGTAGATGGCGAGGTCGAGCGCCAGCACGCCGACGGCCACCTCGACGGCCGCCGGCCATGCCACCGCGTGCAGCAGCCCCTCGCCGCGCAGCGCGAGCCCGACGGCGAGGACCGGAAACGCCAGTCGCAGCAGGGCCGTGTTCACAACGGCCAGCGACAGGTTGACGCCCTGGCGCCATGCCGGTCGCGCGTCGCCGCGCACCGGCCAGCGCCGCTCGGCGGCCGCGCACAGCGCGAAGACCACGAGGAAGGCGCCG
The DNA here is from genome assembly GCA_964432595.1 of uncultured Binatia bacterium (SeqCode). Lineage (GTDB taxonomy): Bacteria > Desulfobacterota > Binatia > DP-6 > DP-6 > DASYLJ01. The sequence continues at coordinate 54,040 of CAYSOF010000027.1, forward strand.
AGGCGGATCCCGGCCTCGTGGGCGACCAGCGCGCTCACGGCCGGCGCATCCAGTCCGCCAGCGCGCGTTGCGCCGGCAGCGGATCGGGCAGCGCGAGGAGCTCGGCCAGCACGTGCGGCAGGTCCTCGGCGCGGTCCGCGTCGGTCAACGTCGGGAGGACGTGCAACGCGCCGTACGCGTCGAGGGCCGCCCGGAAGTCGCGCGCCGTCTCGCGCGCACTGTACCGCACGCTCGTCCAGACGGCATCCGGCGGCGCGACGTTGCCGCCGAAGAGCCAGAAGCCGCCGTCGCGCGACGGCCCGAGCGCCAGCCGGGCCGCGGCCGCTTCCAGCCACGCGGCCGCGTCGCGCAGCACCGGGGCCGACACCTGCGGCGCGTCGGCGCCGAGCAGCAGACCGCTCCCGTGGCGCGCGACCAGCGTCGCGTGGACGCGCGCCATGCGCGCTCCGAGCCCGCCGTCGCCTTGCGGAATGACGGGCAGGCCGGGCCACGCGGACGCCGCGTCCGGCTCGGCCACGGCCCAGTACCCGGCCACGCCCGCCTGTGCGACCACGTCGGCGACGGCGGCCGCCGCACGCCGATACCAGTCCTCCGCCCAGGCCTGCCCGCGCGCCGCCGCGAGACGGCTCTTCACGGGCGACCGGCCCGGCGTCTTCACGAAGATGGCGAGGCCGCTCATTGTCGCGCCGCCGCGCGCGAGAAGCGGCGCGCCTGTCGCCAGCTCTCCTGAAGCGTCGCGACCGTCGTCGCGAGCCAGCCGTGCTGGGCGTAGCGCCGGCCGCTCGTGTAGAGCGGCGCGCCGACGGCCCGCAGCGGCAGGCCGCGTCGCCGCGCGCGCCAGACGAGGTCGTGGTCTTCGCCGCGCGCGATCGCGGCATCGAAGCCGCCGAGCTCGTCGAAGACGGCGCGCGGGAGGACGAGGCCCTGGTCGCCGAACGGCAGGCCGAGCACGCGACTCCGGAGCCAGGCCCCCATCGCGTTCACGCGGAGCAGCGCCGGGCCGTCGAAGAAGCGCAGGTCGAAGTAGCCGACGGCCGGCGCGCCGGCGGCGACGAACGCCGCCAGCGCCGGCAGCGTGCGCGGCGAGAGCCGCGAATCGGCGTGGACGAACCACAGCCACGGCCGCGTGGCCGCGGCGGCGCCGGCGTTCTGCTGGAGCGCGCGGCCCGGTGACGTCGCGAGGCGCCGCCAGCGCGGCGCGCACGCGACCTCGTGCCCGGACGCGCAGACGGCGATCAGCTCCGCGGCGGCGGGCAACACGTCGAGCGCCGCCGCCAGCTCCCGCGCGAGCGTGTCACCCGGGCCGATCGGCACGACGACGCTCACGCTCGCCAGCGGCCCCGCCGTCATCCGCGCCGCCACGCGAAGAAGCGCTCGGCCCAGCGCAACGCGCCCTGCGGTGCGTGCGCCTTGCGCCACACGCCCGCGGCGAATTTGTTGGCCTCGGCCATGGTCGGGTACACGTGGATCGTCCCGAGCACCTTGCCCAGGCCGATGCCGTGCTTCATCGCGAGCACCAGCTCGGCGAGGAGCTCCGCGGCGTGCGCGCCGACGACCGCCGCGCCGAGAATGGTGTCCTTGCCCGGCGGGGTCAGCACCTTCACGAATCCCGTCTCGGCGCCATCGGCGATGGCGCGATCGAGGTCGTCCAGCGCGTAGCGCGTGACCTCGACGGCGATCCCGCGCTCCCGCGCCTCGTCTTCGGAGAGCCCGACGCGCGCGACCTCGGGCTCGGTGAAGGTGGCCCACGGGATGACGCGGTAGTCGACCGGAAACGACCAGAACGGCGCCAGCAGCGCGTTCACGGTGGCGAACCACGCCTGGTGCGCCGCGACGTGCGTGAACTGGAACGGCCCGGTGGCGTCGCCGCACACGAAGATGTTGGGAACGCTGGTCCGCATGAGCCCGTCGGCCTCGATCGTACCGCGCTCGGTGAGGCGCACGCCGACCCTGTCCAGCCCGAAGCCCTCGACGTTCGCCTGCCGGCCGAGCGCCAGCAGCATCGCGTCGAAGGCGAACGTCACTTCGGCGCCGTCGGCGAGGCGCTCGCACACGAGCCGCCCCGGCTCGACGCGCAGCGCGCGATGGCCGGCGGCCACGACGAGACCCTCGGCACGAAATCGCGCGTCGACGGCGCTCGCGGCGTCGGCGTCCTCGCGCGGCAGCAGACGCGGCGCCATCTCGATCAGCGTGACGGCGCTGCCGAAGCGGGCGAACGCCTGCGCCAGCTCGCATCCGACCGGCCCGCCGCCGAGCACGACCATCCGCGGCGGCAGCTCGCGCAGGTCCCACACGGTGTCGCTGGTGAGGTACGGGACCGACTCGAGCCCGGGAAGTCGCGGCACCAGCGGCCGCGCGCCGGTCGCCAGCACGATGGTGCGCGCCGACAGTCGGCGGCCGTCGACGTCGACCTCCCACGGCGACGTCAGCCGCGCCTCGCCAAGGACGACGTCGACGCCCATGCCGCGATAGCGCTCGACGGAGTCGTGCGGCGCGATGGCGGCGATCACCTGCCGGACGCGTGCCATGGCGTCGGCGAAGTCGAAGTCCGCGGTCATCGCCCGGATGCCGTACCGCCGGCTGTCGCGCGCCTCGGCCAGGAGCCGGGCGGTGCGCAGGAGGGCCTTCGACGGCACGCAGCCGGTGTTGAGACAGTCGCCGCCCATCCGGTGCTTCTCGACGAGCGCGACGCGGGCCTTCACCGTCGACCCGATGAGCGCGGACACCAGCCCCGCCGAGCCGGCGCCGACGACGACGAGGTCGTAGTCGAAGCGCGCGGGCTTCGTGAACCGCCGGTAGACCCGGCGCGCCGCGAGCCGGCGCGTCACCCACCGCGTCGCGAGGGGCAGCACGCCGAGGATGGCGAACGCGCCCAGCAACCCCGGCGACAGCACGTCGCCCGGCCCCGAGATCGCCGCCAGCTGCGTGCCGGCATACACGTACGCGAGCGTGCCGGGCAGCATGCCCAGCTGGCTCACCCAGTAGAAGGTGCGAAGCGGCAGCGGCGTCAGGCCGGCCAGCAGGTTCACGAGGAAGAACGGGAACACCGGAACGAGCCGGAGCGTGAAGAGGTAGAACGCGCCGTCGCGCTCGATCCCGGCGTCGACCCGCTCCAGGCGCTCGCGGTAGCGCCCGCGCAGCCCGTCGCGCAGGACGAACCGCGCCGCCAGGAAGGCGAGCGACGCACCGATCGTGCTCGCGAACGACACCAGGACGAGGCCGCGCACGACGCCGAAGAGCGCACCGGCGGCGAGCGTCATCACCGCGGCGCCGGGCAGCGACAAGGCCGCGACCGCGACGTAGACGACGAAGAAGAGTCCCGCCGACCCCCAGGGATTGGCGGCCACCCACGTCGACAGCTCCGCCTGCCGCGCCTTCAGGTTCTGCAGGGTGAGCGTGTCGGCGACGCCGGCGCGCCACGCCCAGACCGCGACGCCGAGCACCATGATGACGACGATCCAGCGCCACGCATTCCCGCGCCCCTTCCGCATGCGCCCTTCTGCCAGATGTTTGACGCCCACCGCCACGCGCACCTATGGCTACGCATGCGCCGATGCCGGCGGACCCGGCCGCGTGTCGGCGCGAACGAGCACCCGTGTGTAACGAACGAGGAGCGCGTGACATCGAAGCAGCCCATGCGACGCGCAGGAGCGGCTCTGGTGCTGGCCCTCGTCGCCGTGTCGACGAGCGCCGGCGCGGCGTGCACTGACATGGACCACACGCACGCCGCCTGGACCGCCGTCCTGCAGGAACACGTGGCGGATGGTCGCGTCGACTATGCGGCGCTGGCGCGCGCGGACGGTCCGCTGAACGCCTACTTGGCGGCGCTGTCGGGCACGTGCGCCGCGGACTACGAGCGCTGGACCCGCGCGCAGCGCATCGCCTTCTGGCTGAACGCCTACAACGCGTTCACCGTGCGCCTGATCTTGGACCACTACCCGATCGCGTCGATCCGGCGCATCGGCTGGCTCCCGGGCGCGGCCTTCCGCGAGCGCTTCATTCCGATGACGGGGCTGAAGGGTGGAACGATCTCGCTCGACGACATCGAGCATCGCACGCTCCGGAGCGCCTTCCGCGAGCCCCGCATCCACTTCGCGCTGGTGTGCGCCGCACGCAGCTGCCCCGATCTGCGCACAGAGGCGTATCGCGCCGCCGATCTGGATCGGCAGCTCGAAGAACAGGGCCGCGTGTTCCTGCGGGACCGCACGAAGAATCGCGTCGACGTGGCCGCGAAGACGCTGTACCTGTCGTCGATATTCGACTGGTTCCGGGACGACTTCGTCGCGGCGGCGGGCTCGGTGCCCGCCTTCGTGGCACCCTACCTCGACGACGCCGGGACCCCGGTGACCGGGTTCTCGGTGGAGTTCCTCGACTACGACTGGTCGCTCAATGACCGGAAGGGAGACGACCGATGACGACCAAGACCGTATCCATGCTGCTCGGGCTCGCCGGAGTGTTCGCCGCGGGAACCGCCTGCTTCGGGCTCTTCACCCGCACCGAGCCGTCCGAGTCGACGATCGAGGAATGTGCCGGCCTGTCGGGCCAGGCCAAGGCGGACTGCGAGCGCCGGCACGGCAAGTAGCGTGTCCTGGCGCGCGCAGGCGGCGGAGACGCGCGCGATCCTGGCGGCCGCGTGGGACGCGCTGCCGCCCGCGCTGCGGCTCCCGACGCAGTTTCTCGGCCGGCAGTACGCCGGCTGCGGCGCCACCATCGGCGCGATGCCCCGCTGCGACTTCACCTGCAGCGGCTGCTACCTCGGCCACGACGCGAATCACGCGCGACCGCTCGGGCTGGCCGACCTGGACGCGCAGCTCGACCGCCTGCGCGCGTGGCTCGGGCCGTCGGGAAACCTGCAGATCACCGACGGCGAGGTCACGCTCCGCGACGAGCGCGAGCTGATCCGGTTGATCCGCCGCGCACGCGAGGTCGGCCTCGTGCCGATGCTGATGACCCACGGCGAGACCTTCCGGCGCAAGCCGCGGATGCTCGACCGCCTGATGGCGGACGGCGGGCTCGGCGAGGTGTGCTTCCACGTCGACACGACGATGCGCGGTCGCCGCGATCGGTTCGCCCGGGCCCGTACCGAGGCCGACCTGCACGCGCTGCGCGCCGAGTTCGCGGACCTGATCCGCGCGGCGCGGGCGCGCACGGGGTTGCCCCTCGACGCGGCGTCGACGGTGACGGTGTCGCGTAGCAATCTCGACGACGTGCCCGGCATCGTGCGCTGGTTCCTGGACCATGCGGACGCGTTCAAGATGGTGAGCTTCCAGCCGCTGACCGCCGTCGGGCGCACCGATCCGGCACTGGCCGGCGTCGACGTCGAGGCGCTCTGGCGGCGCATCGCCGACGGCGCCGGCGAGCCCGAGCTCGCGCAGGGCACGGGACATCTCGGCCATCCCGCGTGCTCGCGGTTCGTGCAGGGCGTGGCGGTGCGACGCGGCGGACGCGTCCGCTTCGCGCCGCTCTACCGGCAGGACCGTCCCGCGGAGATGCGGTTCCTGGACGAGCTGCTCGCGCGGCTCGGCGGGACGTCGTTCCGGCTCGAGCACCCCGCCGCGCGGCGCCGGCATGCGACCGCGCTGCTCGCCCGCCACGCGGGCTTCCTCGTCCGGCGCGGACTGCCGCAGCTGTGGCGCGTCGCGCGCCGGGCAGGCCTCGGACGACCGCGCTACTTCTGCGTCGTGAGCCACCACTTCATGAACGCCGCCGAGCTCGCGACGCCGGTCGGCCGCGAGCGGCTGGCGGCGTGCGCCTTCCGCGTCCCCGTCGACGGCCGCCTGGAATCGATGTGCGCCGTGAACGCCCTCGGGCTGCGCGAGACCGTCTATCGGGACGCCGCGGGTGCTCGCGCGTGACCGTCTACGGGCTCCTCGCCGCCACGGGATGCATCGCCGGCGTGCTCTGGCTCTTCCGGCACCGCGACGGCATGGGCGTCTCGGAGAACGAGTTCTGGGCGGCCATGTGGACATTGCTCGCGGGCGGCATCGTCGGTGCCAAGCTCTTCTTCGTCGTGCTCGGATGGGAGCACTACGCGCGCGGCGAGCTGCGCTTCTGGGCGGATTTTCGAGTCGGCTTCGTCTTCTTCGGCGGTCTCGCGGGCGCGGCCCTCGCCGGCGCGATCTTCGCCCGCGTGCGTCGGCTCGGCTTCGTGCGCGGCGCCGACTACTTCGCCGTGGCGCTTCCGCTCGGGCATGCGATCGGACGCGTCGGCTGCTTCTTTGCCGGGTGCTGCCACGGCCGTCCGCCGCACCCCGTGCAGCTGTACGAAGCCGCGGGGCTCGCGCTCATCGCCCTCGCCTGCCGCGGCGTGCTCGCGCGCGTCGAAGCCGGCGCGATGCCGCGCGGCGGCGCGTTCCAGTGGTACCTGATCCTCTACGGGACGCTCCGCTTTCTGCTCGATCCGCTGCGCGCCGACGGCCGGCCCGAGCGCTTCCTCGGCGTGTCGCACCAGCAGCTCGTCGCCCTGCTGCTGATCGCGACGGGCGTCACGTGGGCCGCGGTGTCGCGCCGGTCGATGGCAGGCGCCCGCGCGGCGGCGGCGGTCCGATCGTGACCCGCGCCGAATGGATGCGCGCGCATCCGCGGTTCCCGTGGCTCGACGCGACGGACGTGCCGGGCGTGGCGTCGTTCCTCGCGCGGCGCGGGTGGATCGTCGCCGGCGAGACCGTCCGGCGCTGCGAGCGCGCGGGCGAGGGGAACATGAACCTCACGCTCCGCGTCCACACCGACCGCCGCCGCGTCATCCTGAAGCAGGCACGCCCCTGGGTCGAGAAGTACGACCACATCCCGGCGCCGTGGGACCGCGCGCTCACCGAGCAGCGGTTCTACGCGCGCGCGGCGACGTTGCCTGCGGTCGCGGCGCGGATGCCGGCGCTCCTCGCCGCGGACGAGTCGGCCTGCGCGTTGCTGCTGGACGACCTGCCGGGCGCACGCGACCTCACCAGCCTGTACGCCGGCGACGTCGTCGGCGCCGGCGAGATCGACGCCCTGGCCGACTGGCTCCGCGCGCTGCACGCGGGCACGCGCGGCGACGTCGGCGACGGCGCGGCGAATCGCGCCATGCGCGCGCTCAATCACGGGCACTGCTTCGTCGTCCCGTTCGCGACGCCGCCCGCGGTCGATCTCGATGCCCTGGAGCCGGGGCTGGCGGGCGCGGCCGCGCACCTGGCCGCCGACGGCACGACGCGCGGCCTGATCGACGCGCTCGGACGGCGCTATCTTCGCGACGGTCCCTGCCTCGTCCACGCCGACTACTTTCCCGGCAGCTGGCTGCGAACCGACGTCGGGCTCCGCATCATCGATCCCGAGTTCGCGTTTCCCGGCGACCCGGAGGTCGACGTCGGCTGTGCGCTGGCGCATCTCGCCCTCGCGGCGCAGCCGGCGGACGCGGCCGCGCGCTTCCTCGCGGCGTACGGCGGCGCCGACGCGACGCTCGTGGCGCGCTATGCCGCCGTCGAGGTGCTGCGCCGACTCCTCGGCGTCGCCCAGCTACCCCTTGCGCGCGGCGACGGCGCGCGCGTGCGCCTGCTCGAGCGCGCGCTGCACGCCCTGCGCGTCGGCGACGCGGGACGGCTCTGGGGATGAGCACGGCCGTCTGGATCGACACCGACCCCGCCGTCGGTCTGCCGCGCGCCGACGTCGACGACGGGCTGGCGCTCGTCCAGGCGTTTCACTCGCCGGAGCTGGCCGTGCGCGGCATCGGGGTGGTCTTCGGCAACGCGCCGCTGGCCGACGCCATGCCGATCGCCGTCGAGATCGCGCGGCGCTTCGGTCCGCCGGGGCTGGGCGTGCACGCCGGCGCAGCGAGCGCGGACATGCTCGGCGCCGACTCGCCGGCCGTGGCCGCGCTCGCCGCGGCGTTGCAGTCCGAGCCGCTCACCGTTCTCGCGCTCGGGCCGCTCACGAACGTCGCCACCCTGCTCCTGCGCCATCCGGCGCTGGCGCCGCGCATCCGCGAGATCGTGTGCGTCGCCGGCCGCCGGCCCGGCCAGGCGTTCCGCTCGACGCCGCGGCAGCCGACGCCGTTCCCGGATCTCAACTTCGAGTGCGACCCCGCGGCGATGGCGGTGCTGTTGCGGAGCGCCGTACCCGTCGTGCTGGCGCCGTGGGAGGTCTCGTCGCACGTGTGGATCGGCGCCGCGGAGCTGGACGCGATGACCGCGGCCGGCGGCGCGGCGGCGTGGCTCGCGGCGCGCTCCCGCGACTGGCTGGCGTTCTGGGAGCGCGAGCTGCACGCGCCCGGCTTCAATCCGTTCGACACGCTCGCGGTCGCCTGGGCGATCGACCGGGCGCTCATCGAGCACATGGAGGCCGACGCGGCGGTCGAGACGTCGCGTCGCGGGCCGGAGCTCGTCGTCCGCCCCCCAGCGGGCGGACGCCGGGTGGTCTACGGGGTGCGACCGCGCGACGGCTTCCTCCCGTCGCTGATGGCGCGGCTGACGCGCACCTAGTCGCGCTCGCCCCGCTTGATCTGCCCCGTCGGCGCCGCCTTCTCCGCGTGGGCGTCGGCGCGGGCGACGGTGCCGGGGCCGAAGCGGGCGGCGATGCGATCCAGCGCGGCGTTCAGCGAGGCGTTGCGCTCCTGGGTACGGTCCGGGAAGAGCGCGAGCTGCGGCGGATCGTCGGCGGTGATGCTCGTCGCCGTCACGCCGATCAGCCGGACCGCGCGGACCGGACGGTTCACCGTCCAGAGGTGCAGCGCCATCTCGGAGAGCGTACGGCCGTCGTCGGTCGGGTGCGGGAGCGGGCCCTGGCGCGTCAGCAGGCGGTAGCGGCCCGCGCCGAGGCGTTCAGCCAGCTTGATCTTCACGACCACCGTCCCGGCGCGCACGCCGTCGTGACGCAGGCGGCGCGCCACCGCTTCCGCGTGCGCGACGATCGCGCTGCGGATCGTCGCGTCGTCGCGCACGTCCTCGCCGAACGTGTTCTCCTCGCCGTACGACTTGGCGTCGCGGTCGGGCTCGACGATGCGCGCGTCCTGGCCGAGCGCCAGCTTCCGCAGCGCCGGGGCCGCGCGGCCGACGGCGAGCGCCAGCCGCCCGGGATCGCAGGCGGCGAGATCGCCGATCGTCGCGATGCCGAGGCGCGCCAACGACGCCTGCAGCACGGGGCCGACGCCCCACAGGCGGCCGACGGGCAGCGGCGCCAGGAAGTCGACGATGCCGTCGGGCGGGACCTCGAGCAGGCCGTCCGGCTTGGACAGGTCGCTCGCGATCTTCGCCACCATCTTCGCGGGGCCGATGCCGACCGACACGGCGAGCCCGGTCACCTCGCGCACGCGGTCCTTCACGCGCCGGCCGATCGCGAGACCCGGTCCCAGCAGCCGCACCGATCCCGTCACGTCGATGAACGCCTCGTCGAGCGAGAGCGGCTCGATCAGCGGGCTCACCTCGCCGAACACCTCGCGGATCTGCGCGCTCACGCGCCGGTACTTGCCCATGTTGCCGCGGACGATCACGGCGTCCGGGCAGAGCGTCTTCGCCTGCGCAGTCGGCATCGCCGAGTGCACTCCGAAGCGCCGCGCCTCGTACGACGCGGCCGCGACGACGCCGCGGCGCGAGTCGCCGCCGACGATCACCGGGCGGCCGCGCAGCTCCGGATGATCGCGCTGCTCGACGGCGGCATAGAACGCATCCATGTCGGCATGCAGGATCACCGGACTGCGCACGCCATCGGCGCTACCATCCACACCGAACCGCCGCCAGAGAAAATTCTCGCCACCCTCGCCAGGCACCGCGCGAGCTGTTACCACCGCGCCATGACGACCATCGGCACGGTTCGCGAAGTGTGGCGCTACCCCGTCAAGTCGATGGGAGGCGAATTGCTCCAGCGCACGACGCTCGGACCATTGGGCATCCCCGGCGACCGCGGCTGGGCGCTGCGCGACCAGACGGCGGGCGAGATCCGCGGCGCCAAGAAGATGCCCGCGCTGATGATGTGCACCGCCCGCTACGTCGCGGAGCCCGACGCCGGCGTGCCGCCCGCCGAGGTCACGCTGCCCGACGGCGCGCGCTTCCGCACCGACGCGCCCGACGCCAGCGAGCGACTGTCGGCGTACCTCGGCCGCGAGGTCACCGTCCACGCGTTACGGCCCGCCGACGACCGCGACCACTACCGCCGCGGCATGCCCGACGATCCGGACATGGTGCAGGAGCTGCGCACGATCTTCGGCCGCCTGCCGGACGAGCCGCTGCCCGACCTGTCGGTGTTTCCGCAGGAGCTCTTCGAGTTCACGTCGCCGCTCGGGACGTACTTCGACGCGTTCCCGCTCCACGTCCTCACCACGGCCGCGCTCGCGGCGATGGGGTCGCCCGAGCGGTTCGACGTCCGCCGCTTCCGCCCGAACGTCCTGATCGCGACGAGCGACGGGCACGGCCACGTCGAGAAGGCGTGGAGCGGCCGTGACGTCCGCATCGGCGGCGCCGTCGCCCGCGTGCAGATACCGACCGTCCGCTGCAGCATGACGACGCAGGCGCAGCCCGGTCTGCCGAAGGACCCGTCGGTGCTGCGCGCCATCGTCGGTGGCGCCGATCAGGGTCTCGGCGTCTACGCCACCATCGTGACGCCCGGCCCGGTGGCGGTGGGAGACCCCGTCGAGCTGGTGTGACGCCCGCCCTGCCCCAGCGCGCGGGCGTGCCGTGGATCGGCGCGCCGTGGGCCATGCTCTCGCATCCCGGCGCCTGGCTGTACGACGGCTACCGCGCGCACGGGCGCGTCTTCGCGTTCGAGCTCGTCGGCATGCGGATGGTCGCCATGCTCGGGCCGGACGCGAACCGCTTCATCCTGGCGACGGCGCGCGAGCGCTTCTCGCACGGCCTCGGCTACGCGCTCGTCCGCGACATCCTCGGCGACGGCCTCCTCTTCCAGGACGGCGAGGTCCACCGCCGGAACCGCACGCTGATGACGCCCGCGTTCCACCAGAAGGGCGTCCAGGCGTACTTCGACGTGATGACCGGGTGCGCCGAGGCCCACGTCGCGCGCTGGGCCAGTGCGGGGCCGGGACCGATGTACGAGCGGTTGCGCCACCTGACGTTCGAGATCATGGCGCGTTTGATTCTCGGCGTGGACGGCGACGTCGAGCTCGAGCGGCTCGGCCGCCTGAACGACGTGCTCGCCCGCGGCACGACCGCCTTCCTGCGCGTCGGCTGGCCGTGGACGACCTACGGCAAGGGCCTGCAGGCGCGCGACGCGCTCCGCGCGTACCTCCGCGGCGTGATCCGCGCGCGGCGGGCGTCGCCCGGCGGCGACGCGCTCGGCCTGCTCATGGCGGCGCGCGACGAGGACGGCGCCGCGCTCGACGAGGACGAGCTGCTCGAGCAGGCGGTCATCCTCATGTTCGCCGGCCACGAGACGACGACGTCGCTGCTCAGCTCGTGGCTGCTCGCGATGCGCGACCATCCCGACGTGCACGCCCGCCTCGTCGCCGAGCAGCGCCGCGTCGTCGGCGACGGGGCGCTGCGTCTCGAGCACGTCCGCGCGTTCGACGAGCTCGATCGCACGCTGAAGGAGGTCGAGCGGCTGTGGCCGCCGATCAGCCTCTGCCAACGCGGTGTGACCGAGCCCGTCGAGTTCGACGGCCATTCGCTTTCGCCCGGGACGCTCGTCGTCTACTCTCCCTGGGTGACGCATCGGATGTCCGACGTCTTCCGCGACCCCGAGCGCTTCGATCCGGATCGATTCGCGCCGCCGCGCGAGGAGCACCGCGCGACCCCGTATGCGCTCGTCGGGTTCGGCGGCGGGCCGCGCCTCTGCATCGGACAGGCGTTCTCGCTGCTCGAAGCGAAGGTGGTCGCGTCGCTCCTGCTGCGCACGTACCGCTGCGAGGTGGCGCCCGGCGACCCGCGGCTGCGCTGGGTGCCGACGGTCCATCCACGCACGGGCCTGCCGGGCACCGTGCACGCGGTCGCGTGATGCGCCGCGGGTGGATCGGCGTCCTGCTGCTGGCGTGGAGCGGCGTCGCCGCCGCCGAGACCCGCTGGTCGGACCACCTCACGTTCACGTTCAGCGAGCGCCTGCGCGGCGAGTTCGTCGACTGGTTCGAGCCGCCGGAGAACGTCGCGCGCGGCGACGTCCATCGCTACGACTACTTCGCCAGCCAGATGCGCGCCGGCCTGCGCGTGACGTTCCCGCACGTCCAGCTCGTGCTCGAGGCGCAGGACACGCGGCTCGCCAATCTGCCCGACGACGCGAGCCTGGCGCCGCCGCAGGGCAACCTCGGCCCCGGCGCGCTCTACTACTTCCACACGCGCAACACCTCGCAGGGCGAGCCCTTCTTGAAGCAGGGCTTCCTGACCCTGCGTCGCGGCGGGCTGTCGCTGACGGGCGGCCGCTTCGAGGTGCGCGACGGCCTCGAGACGGTGCCGGGCGACGCGACGCTCGCGTTCGTCAAGAAGACTCGCATCGCGGAGCGCCTCGTCGGCCCGTTCGACTTCACGCACGTGACGCGCAGCTTCGACGGTGCGCGCTTCACGTGGGATCGACCGGCGTGGAACCTGACGGCGTTCGCGACGAAGCCCACCGCCGGCGGCTTCGAGGTGAGCGCGAATCGCGAGATCGACGACGTCGGCCTCGCGGGGTTGTCGGCGACGGCGAAGCGTCTGCCGATCCCCGACTCGCCGCCGGCCGACGTGCGGCTCTTCTGGCTGTACTACGACGACCGGCGCGAAGACGTGCTCAAGGTCGACAACCGACCGCTGGCGCTCCGCGAAGCCGACCGCGATGCGATCGCCGTGCACTCGGTCGGCGGGCACGTCATCACGGCGCTACCGCTCGGGCCGGGCACGGTCGACCTGCTGGCGTGGGGCGTCACGCAGTTCGGCAACTGGGGCACGCAGGACCACGGCGCATGGGCCTACGCGGTCGAGGCGGGCTATCAGTTGCCGAAGCTGCCGGCGGCGCCGTGGCTCCGCGCCGGCATCGACCGCTCGTCGGGCGACGACGACCCGCTCGACGACCAGCACGAGAGCTTCTTCCAGGTGATCCCGACGCCGCGCATCTACGCGCAGTTCCCGTTCTACAACCTGATGAACGACCAGGACGTGTTCGCCGAGCTGATCCTGAAGCCGCACTCGCGCGTCACGATCCGCACCGACTACCACTGGCTGCAGGTCGTCGAGGGACGCGACCTCTGGTACTCGGGCGGCGGCGCGACGAACGACGACGTCTTCGGCTTCTCGGGCGCGCCGGCCGGCGGCAGCCGGCAGCTGGCGCATCTCGTCGACGTGTCGGTGACGGTGCAGGTGCTCGAGCGGCTCACGTTCGCGGCCTACTACGGCCACGCGTGGGGCGGCGACGTCGTGCACGAGACGTACCCGGGCGGCGTGACCGGCAACTACGGGTTCGTCGAGGCGACGTTCCGGTACTGAACGGCACGGAAAATCATTGCTGGGCCGTCCGGTTCCGGATTATCCTTCGACCCGTATGCGCTCGGTGCTCGCGGCCATCGTGCTCGTCGCGCTCGGTGGCATCTCCCGCGCGGGCGACACCTGCCAGGTCGACGGCCGCTACGGCGTCCGCTCGAAGACGACGGTCGACGGCAAGCGCGTCGTCGGGCTCGTCGCGACGCGATGGCCCAACGGCGCTCCGGTGCTGGAGGTCATCGCCGAGTCCGCCGGCGGCGCGTCGCTGCTCACGACCGGGTACCTCGACGAGCATGCCCCCGGTCGCTGGCGCGCCACGCAGCAGGCGGTCGAGGACCAGCCGCGCGTCAACGTGCGCCTCAAGCGCTGCGAGCGCTTCGTCGGGCGCATCAAGGCGCCCGGGAAACGCGGGCGACGCATCGTCGCGCAGCGCGTGCGATGCGGCGACGGCCACGTCGATCGCTTCGCCGGCGAGGACTGCGACACGTCCGGGGAGGGATGCTTCAGCGGAACCTGCAACGATCGATGTCGGTGCCAGGGCAGCGGCGGACGCGTCGACGAGACGTTCGGCGTCGGCGGGGTGGCGACGATCTACCATCGAGACGTCGTGTGCAGCCGCGTCTTCTGCGGGCAGGAGGGCGTCTCGTCGATCCGACCGCGCCCCGACGGCACGGTGATCGTCACCGGCTTTTCAGACACATGGCTCTTCAATCCGGTGGAGACCCCCCTGCTTCGACTGCGCGCCGACGGGTCGGTGGATCCCGCTTTCCCGTCGGTCGCCATCCACGATGGGCTGCCCCCGCGCCCCATCACCTCTGGCTTCCACTCCTTCGGCACGCTCCGCATCGCGCCGATGGCCGACGGCCGCCTCGTCTTCGCCCAAGGCCTCGCAGCGCGTGACGGATTCACGGGAGATCTCGCACGTCGACTGCTTCCCGACGGCGCACCCGATCCGTCGTTCGCCCTGAACCTGCTCGGTGCCGGGAGCGTCGACGACGTCGGCTCGACGCTCGACGGCGGCATCCTCACCTGGGGCGGCGGCAGGCTCACGCATCGCCACGCCGATGGGACGCTCGAGGAGGTCGAGGTTCCCCCGGGGTGGAATCCGTTCGCCGTCGACGACACGGGACGGATCCTCGCTTTCAGCATCGACGCCGCGTTTCGCGTGCAGCGCTTCACGCCGCTCGGATCGCCCGACCCGACGTTCGCGGGCGGCAACGCGGTGTGCGTGACGCTCATGCGACCTGATCATCAATTCGAAGCCGTTCGTCAGCTCGACGACGACTCCGTCGTCGTCGGCCTGCGCACGAGCGCCGGACTGCGCATCACGCACGTGCCGCGGGACGGAATCGGGTTCGACTCCGACTGCGGGTCCGAGCCCGAATCCTTCGCCGCCGCCGCCGTGCCCCACGCCGTACAGCCGGACGGCAAGTACCTCGCCATCCCCAGCGAGCCGCCATGCTGTCAGGGCGATGCGGTACGGGGGCGACTCCTCCGTTTCTTCCCCGACGGCACGCCCGACCTCCAGTTCGCCGACCGGGGCTCGTTCGACCTCGCTCAACCCATCACCGCCGTCGCAGTCGACGCGCAGGGTCGCATCCTGGTCGGCACGTCGTGGAGGCCCGCGCTGGAACAGCCGCTGGTCGGGATCGCCGTACAACGTCTGCTGCCGTAGGCGCGACCCCGGACGATCGTGACCAACGGCACGAGCTCCGGGAGCGTCCACTCGGGCCGCGGCGCGACGTTCCGGTACTGACGGTCGGCGCGGTTTGTCCGCGGCGAACCAGCGATTGTCCGTCGCCGACGCGCGCGCCTGCCGCGCGATGATGCACATGAGCCGTCGACGGAGGACTCATGCGCACGACGCTCCTCGCTCTCGCGTTCGTCTTGACGGTCGCCGGCAACGCCGGCGCCGACGCGCGGTGCCTGACGGGCTCCGCGCGCCTGGCGGATCAGCGTGACCTCGGCAGCCTGCGAGCCGCCATCGACACGGCATGTCCATGCGACACGTTCACCGGATCGGCCGGCGCCGACCGCGCCGCCTATCGCCGGTGTGCACGGACGGTCCGCGACGCCGCGACGGCCCTGGGCCGGCTGCGCCCGGCGTGCAAGAAGACGGCGACGCGTCGATATTTCGACACGACGTGCGGCACGCGCGGCCGCATCGCCTGTGGCCGCGTCACGCCCGGCTCGGCGAACCGTCCGATCGGCTGCCGGATCACGACGCCCGATCGCTGCCGCAGCCGAGCGCGGTTCAGCGAGCACGCGTGCGCCGGCGAGACGGCGTGCGCCGACGTGGTGGAGCGCACCGCGGGCACGTGCGTTCCCACGTACACCAGCGCGTATGCGCCGGGCTGGTCGGCCGTACATGCGGACGCCGCGAACACCGACTACGCACCCGTGCAGGGCCTACGGGACCTGACGCTGGCCTGGGAGACGCGCCTCGACGGCGCGATCAACCTCGGACCGACCATCGACCCCGCCGGACGGGTCTACGTGACGGACAACTCGAACGACGCCGGATGCCATCTCCATGTGCTCGACGGGGCGACCGGCGCGACCGTCTGGTGCTCGACGGCGGTCGACCGCTTCGCCGTCGCGTCCTCGCCCGTGCTCGACCGCGACGGCCGCATCATGCTCGCCGACGGCACGGCAATGCATGCGTTCGACCCGGACGGGCGCGTGCTGTGGGAGACGCCGATCGTCGGCGTGCCGCTCTCGGCGCAGCTGACGCCGAGCGGACGGCTGATCTTCATCACCCATATCGGACGGCTCTACGTACTGGAGCGCGAGACGGGGATCCCCGTCGTCCCGACCATCGAGCTCGCGCCCGGGACGACGTGGACACCGAGCGACGGCATGACGGCGTGCGCGTTGGGAACGTCGGGCTGTCCCAGCGCGAACACCCTCGCCGTCGACCCGGCGACGGGCCGCTTCTTCTTCACCTTCTGGGCGCCGGGCACCCCGCAGGCGGGGCTGCGGGCGATGCAGTACACGGAAGACCCCGTCCCGGCGATCACCACGCTCTGGACCAACGACACGCTGCCCGGCGGCAGCGCGTCGAGTCCGGACCTCTCGGCCGACGGATCGCGCGTCTACGTGAACGACAACGTCGACAGCATCCACGCCATCGACGCAGCGACCGGCGTCACGATCTGGAGCTACCGTATCGGCTTCGCGCCGGGAGGGAGTCCGTCGACCTCGCCCGCGGGCATCGTGATGCCGTCGGGATCGGCGACCGGCGTGGTGATGGCGGTGATCGACCGCGGCCCCACCGCCGAGCTGCTCTGGCGCCAGGATGCGATGTTGAACCGCGGCGTGCCGACCCAGGCCGCCGGTGGGATCGCCTACGCGACGGTGAGCGCCGGAGGGTTCTTGAACGACCTCGTCGTCGTCGATACGGCGACCGGCGCGGAGCTCGACCGCGAGCGCCTGCCCGGCACGACGGTATTCACCGTCGGTACGACCGTCGGGCTCGACGGCACCGTCTTCGTGCCGACGTTCGTCGGGCAGCTGTTCGCGTTCCGCGCGCCGTGAGGCGAGCGCCGCGGACACACGGCACGAACGCCGGTGCGCGCCGGAATCAGGTATGGTACGTTCCTACCATGAAGGTCCGATGCGGCGGTGCCGTGGCGTGCGCGGCGCTGCTGACGGTCGCCATACACGCCGCACCCGTCGCCGCCGCCGGTCGATGCGAGTTCGATGGCGGGTATCCCACCGGTTGGTATCCGATCCGCGGCGGAACGACGGTCGGAGGAAAGCGACTCGTCGGCCTCGTCACCCGGTACTGGCCGAACGGCGTGCCGGTGATGGACGTCGTCGCCGATGCCGGCGACGGCACGGAGGAGACCATCGCCACCGGCGAATTCGACGAGCGACGTGGACGGTGGCGCCTCGAGAGCCCCTTCGTCCCACCGGACGAAGCCGGGCTCGACCTGCGCCTCAAGCGCTGCAAGCGGTTCGTCGGACGTCTCAAGCTGGCCGGGAAGCCGGCGCGTCGCATCGTCGCAGTGCGAGCGACGTGCGGCGACGGCCTCGTCGACGCTCGCGCCGGCGAGGACTGCGAGCCGGGCGCGGCCGCGTGTGCGGGAGGCACCTGCACGAACCGCTGTACATGCCGGGGCAGCGGCGGACGACTCGACACCACGTTCGGAACGGACGGCCAGGCGACGATCCCTGGAGGTGGGGGCATCGACTGTCCCGCGCGGGTGCCATGCCGGTCCGGCGGCGTGGCCCGCATCGTTCCGAACGCGGACGGCACGATGCTCGTCGTCGGGACCGGCGTCGATCGCTTTGGCGACCCGGCGTTCCTCGACCGGCTTCTCGACGACGGCACGGTCGACCCCTCGTACCACCAGAGAACGTCCGGCCTCCCCGCCCCGTTCATCGACGTCACGCCCGACGGCCGGATCATGTGGCTGCAATCGTATCCGGACGGAGCGTACGCGGTGCGTCTCTGGCCCAACGGCATGGCGGACCTGAACTTCGTGATCCAACCCGGCCTGCCCGGGCTGCTCACCGATGCGGCCGCGACCGCGGACGGTGGCATCGTCGCGATCGGCAACGGCCCGATCACGCGCTGGGGCGCGGACGGCTCGGTGCAGTTCGTCGACCTGCCCGCGGGCTGGACGGCCGCCGCAGTGGACGACGCGACGCGCGTCCTCGCGCTTCGCACCGAAGGCGGCCTGCAGCTCGGCCGGTTCCTGGCATCGGGGTCGCCCGACCCGACGTTCGCGGGCGGCGGCCCGGTCTGCATCACCGCGACGATGCCGAGCACGGCCCCCACCGTCGTCGAGTTGAACGACGGCAGCCTGCTCGTCGCCGTGCCCGTCGACGGTGGCCATCGGCTCACGCGCGTGCCGACGGACGGCGCGGGATTCGACACGACGTGCGCGTCCGAACCCGCCTCGATCGTCGCCCCCGTCGTACCGACCTTCGTCCAGCCCGACGGGAAGTACATCGGCATGGACCGCGGCGACGCACCGCGCATCGTCCGGATGCTCCCCGACGGCACACCGGATCTGGACTTCGGTCGCCTCGGCACCCTCGAGACGGTCGACGCGCCCACGACGATGGCGGTCGATTCGCAGGGGCGGATCCTGGCCGGTCGGCGCAGCGCCAGCTACACCAACACCCGCTTGCTCGATCGTTATCTGCCGTAGGGTGCGTACGGCGGTTCGCGGCGGCGCCGCTGCTCCGCGCGCAGCTCGGCGTCCGCGACCACTCGTTCGGAACGCTCCGAGGCTACGATCGCGACGTGCTGCGCGCCGGGGCTCGGATCCACAGAGTCGCCGTGCGACACTAGCTCTCCATCACCGTCGGCCCCGTCGGCGCGGGCGTCGGCGCGGACGGCTCGACGGTGACGAACAGCTTACCGATCGGCGCGGTGTACGACTCGACCGGCACCACGAACTGCGTGCGCGTGATGCCGTCGGCCGCCGCCTTGAACTGGCCGCACTCGACGCTCTTGTCGCCGACGGCGGCCCACAGCCGGTACACCTTGCCTTCGGGCAGCGCCGGCAGGTCGTGCGCGACGAGCGCGCCCTTCTTCGCGTCCATGTCGAGCGAGACACGCGCGAAGGCGCCCGAGCCCGAGAGGTCGAAGGTCCGGACGACGTTCGGCTCCGTCAGCAGCGCCGTCACGTCGCGCTGCAGCGACAATTCCCGGCGCACGCGCCAGCCGTCGATGCCGAGCGCCAGGGCGAGCGCGGCGGCAGCCGCGGCCGCGAACCGGCTCCACACGACCCGCTTCGCGGGACGCGCCGCCGGGAACGGCACCACCTTGGCGGGCTCGGTGCGCACGGGCGCCGCGGGCGCCGGCCCGGCCTCGGCCACCGCCGCCGCGATGACGCGATCGCGCAGCCCCGCGGGCGGCGGCGTCACGCTGCCGTAGGGCAGCAGGTCGAACGTGTTGCGGAGGCGGCCCACCTCGGCGGCGAGCTCGGCGTCGGCGGCGAGCCGACCCTCGAACGCCGTCTGCTCCTCGGGCGACAGCTCGCCGAGGACGTACAACACCGCGAGATCGTCGGTCGCGAGGTCGGCGTCGCGCGTCATGACGTCACTCCACCAGGTCCCCGAGCTGCTTCTTCATCGCCAGCAGCCCGCGACGCGACCAGCTCTTCACGGTACCGAGGGGCGCCCCGAGCTCGTCGGCGATCTCCGCCTGCGAGAGGCCGCGGTAGTAGGCCATCTCGAGCACGGTGCGCTCGTTCTCCGGCAGGGCCGCCATCGCCTCCCGCACGCGCACGCTGCACTCCTTCACCGAGACGCGCTCGTGCGGCATGGGGACCGACGGCGGCGGCGGCGCATCGCGATGCACCTCGCGAAGCAGGCGGCCCGAACGGGTACGGGCGCGCAGCCGGTCGATCGCCCGGGTGCGGGCCATGGTGGCGAGGAACGCCCCCAGGGTGCCGCGCGCCGCATCGTACCGGTCGCTCTGCTTCATCAAGGTCAGAAACACCTCCTGCGTGAGATCCTCCGCTTCCTGCTGGTTGCGCAGGGCGGAGAGGGCCAGGCCGTACACGAGACCCGCGTAGCGATCGTAGATCGCGCCGAGTGCGGACGGGTCGGCCGCCAGGGCGCCGAGCAGCTGCTCGTCCGTGGGGTCCGGTCGATCCGTGGGGTCGTCGGAGGTCTGCCGCAACGCCGCCCCGACTACCACAGCTCTCCCGGCACCGCGAAGGAACACTGCTCGTCGCCCAACATACGCGCGAGCGATTGGAACGGATGCAGTAGCCCTTCAGGGCAACGACACGGCGGCCAGTCCTACGACCTCGAGGCCCGGCGTCGCGCCGATCTGACCGACCGGGGTGGTCTTGCCGGTGACCAGGTCCACCGCATGGAGGGTGCCACCCGAGGCCATCCAGCCGCGGTCCTGTCCGGTCGGATCGGTCGTCACGTCGAACCCGGCCAGCGGCCCGACGTCGATCCCGAGCGGGCCGATCGTGACGAGACCGCCGTCGTTCGGCGGGTCCTGCAGCACGAGAATGTCCCGCGCCGCATCGAGCTCGAGCAGCCGCGTCGTCGCGACGTCCGGCCGGTTGTTCGTGTAGGCCGCGCCGGCGATGGCCGGCTTCTCGCCGGCATTCGGGTCGCCGGCCACGTAGGCGAGCGGACCGTCGGTCGCAGCAGCGCCCAGGTCGACGTTGACGCGCAGGTTCTGGCCGCTGCCGCCGACCACGCGGAGCCGGTCGGCCTGCGGATTGAAGTCGATCCCCGAGCGCTTCTCGCCCTCGAACGCGACGGTGAGCGTGCTGACGAGCGTCGCGGTGCCGGCGTCGAGGTCGAGAACGTAGACGTCGTTGCCGCCGGTCAGGCCGTACAGGCGGCCGTTCGACGGCCGCAGGTCGATCGCGATCAGGCCGTCGACGCCCTGCATGGCGACGGGGCGGGCGTCGCCGGGGCGGTCGGGGGGAAAGCGCAGCAGGCGGCCGTCGCCGGTGAGCGCGATCAGGTCGGGCGCCGCGAGAGCGGTCGCGGCGAGCGTGAGGAACAGGACGAGGGCGCTGGGGAGCACCCCGTCAGTTAGCCGTTCGCCACCTTCCGGGACAACTCCCGAACCGCGCCCGACATCTTCTGTCGGCGGGGCTTCACGCGCAGGTGCAGGCGATAACGGCCCTCGGACAGCTCGCGCACCTTCTCGGGGTCCCACATCGCGCGGCGCATGTCGTGGACGCGTCCGAGCACGGCCTGGCGCAGCTTGTCGGCGGGGATCTCCAGCGTCTCGCAGATGTTGACGAACGAGAACGGCCACCGCTGATCGCGCGACCGCATCCAGTTCTGGGCGTCGCGCGCCGCCCGCTGCCGTCCCTTCTGCGGAGCCTGGGCGCACCGGATGGCGTCCTCGAGGATCGCCAGCATCAGGGCGCGCTCGCCCGAGATGAGGCTATCGGCGCGGGGCGCATCCAGCTGCTCGGGCAGGAAGAGCTCCGGGGCGAAGAGCTGCTCGACCCGGTCGGCTCCAGTGATCGTCTCGGCCATCGTTCCCTCCGCCTGCGGGGACGCAGGTAACGTCCCCCATGTGTCGCTCGGCAGAGGTACGCGTCAGCCGGGAGGGCGGATGTCAGCGCGGGTAGCCGGGGTCGCTCGGGTCGTACTCGACGCGCTGGACCTTGCTGTTCGTGCTGAACGCCCCGTCGCCGGAGAAGACCACACGGCCGAGGCCCTTGTAGTAGTAGGCGGTCCGCGTCTGGTCGGGGCCGAAGTAGAACGGGATGAAGGCCTTGCCCGTGATGTAGGGCTTGATGGTCGACGGCGCGCCGAGGATCTTCTGCACCTCTTCGGGCCGCATCCCGACCTGGATCTGGGCCATCGGCGAGCCCGCCGGTGCGGGGGTGGCGGCCGCCTCGGCCTGTGCGGCCGGCTTCGGCTTGCGCGCGCAGGCGCCGGTGGTGAGGGCCAGCCCGCAGGCCAGGACGAGCAGTGCAGCGAATCGCATCTTCGGAAATCCTCCTGCCCGGATCGCCGGGCGGGCGTCCCTATATGCGATGCGTCCGCGGCTGTCGACGCGGCTACGCGGCCCGTCGCAACGGCCGGGCGCGCACCATCGGCGCCACCAGCGCCAGGCTGACGAAGCCGTGCGTCAGCCGCACGAGCTCCCGGCGGGTCCGTCCCGTCGTGCGCAGCGGCGGACCGAACGTCAGCTCGACGGTGATCGCGGGACGGCCGAGCACGCGGCGGAGCGACGCCAGGAACGTCATGTCGCCGACGAATGCCGCCGCGTCGTCGCGCGTGCCGTCGGCACGCTGATAGCGGATCGCGACCGCCTGCACGGTGACGCCGGCGTCGATGGCCGCCTGGAAGAGCGCCGCGTGGAACCGTCCGACGGCGGCGCCGTCGGTGGTCGTCCCTTCGGGGAAGACGACGACGGGCTCGCCCGCGCGCAGCGCCGCCGCGACCACGTCCTTCACCCGCGCAGCGTCGCGCAGGCTGCCGCGACGGAGGAAGATGGTGCGGAAGCCGCGTGCGATGCCGCCCGCCAGCGGCCACGTCGCCACTTCGGCCTTCGCGACGTAGCGCGCGCCGGCGAGCGCGTTCAGCGCGTAGACGTCGAGCCAGGAGACGTGGTTCGCGACGAGGAGCCGCGCGCCGCCGCCGGCGGGACGCGCGCCGCGAACGACGACGTCGACGCGCAGCAGCCGCAGCGTCCGCTGCGCCGCGCGCTGCACGAGCCGCGCGCGTCCCCGCGCGTCGAGGCGCGGGGCGACGAGCGTCGCCGCGGCCCAGGTGACGAGCGAGCGGCCGACGAACCGCGCCACGCGAGCGGCACGCATGGCCGGCGTCGTCTCAGGCCGCACGGAGCAGTCGACTCGCATGTCGGTGGCTCAGCCGGTCCATCGGCAGCAGCACGAGCAGGTCGGCCGTGCCGAACGCCGGATCCCATGCCGGATCGCCGCACACGTAGGCGCCGAGACGGAGGTAGCCTTTCAGCAACGGCGGCACCGGCGCTTCGTCGGTCGGCGCGCGATGCAGCGGCAGCGGACGGCGCGGAAAGACGCGCCACTCGGGCGGGCTCGAATGCTCGCGTCGCAAGCGGCGGCAGAGCGCCGCCACCGCGGGCCCACCGTCGGCGAGCCCGATGCTCGCGCAGCCGATCACGTGGCGGTGTCCGCCCGCCGTCAGGTAGCGCAGCAGCCCGCTCCACAGCAGCGCGATGACGCCGCCCGTGCGGTAGGCGGGATCGACGCACGCGCGGCCGACCTCGACGAGACCGCTGCCGAGCGCCAGGACGCGCGTCAGGTGGAACTCGCGCTCGGCGTAGAAGCCGCCCGCCGCGCGTGCACCGGCGGCGGTCAGTATCCGGTACGTTCCGATGACGCGGTCGCAGCGGACGTCGCGCACGAGGAGATGGTCGCAGTGGACATCGAGGTCGTCGGCGTCGAGCCCGCCGGCCTCGGGACCGACGCGGGCTCCGAGCTCCTCGACGAACACCCGGTAGCGCAGGGCCTGCGCGGCACGGACGTCGCTTGCGGAGCGGGCGAGCTGGACCTCCAGGATGGGGTCGTGGGGCGATTCGGCGTGTCGCATTCGTACGCCTCCTTCGCCCCCACAGAGTAACGGGCAGCCGTTACGGTGCGGTGATGGCGAGGCGAAACGTCCACGAAGAGCGCCACGACCCCGCACGGATTTGTACTCGGTGGCGGCGAGAGTAGAGTGAAGGCCATGGCAAAGTCCTCGCTCACGGTCACCGACGACCGGACCGGCAAGCAGTACGTCATCCCCATCGCAGACGGGGCGATCCGCGCGACGGACCTGTCGCAGATCAAGGTCGACGGCGACGATCCGGGCCTCGTCAGCTACGACCCGGCGTTCATGAACACCGCCGCCTGCAAGAGCAAGGTCGGCTACATCGACGGCGACAAGGGCATCCTGCGCTACCGCGGCTACCCGATCGAGGAGCTGGCCGAGAAGAGCACCTACCTCGAGACCGCCTACCTGATCGTGAAGGGCGAGCTGCCGACCACGTCGCACCTCGCGATGTGGCAGCACAACATCAAGATGCACACGATGGTGCACGAGAACCTGAAGCGCTTCATGCAGGGCTTCCGGTACGACGCGCACCCGATGGGCATGCTGATCGGCACGGTCGGCGCACTGTCGACGTTCTACCCGGACGCGAAGAACGTCATGGACCTCGAGTCGCGGCGCGTACAGACGCGGCGGCTCATCGGGAAGATGCCGACGATCGCCGCGTTCGCGTATCGGCACAGCCGCGGCCTGCCGTACATCTACCCGGACAACGACCTCTCGTTCACCGGCAATTTCCTCTCGATGCTGTTCAAGATGACCGAGCTCAAGTACCGGCCCGATCCGGTGCTCGAGCACGCGCTCGACGTGCTGTTCATCCTCCACGCCGACCACGAGCAGAACTGCTCGACGACCGCCGCGCGCGTCGTCGGCAGCGCACACGCGGATCCGTACGCGGTCGTCGCGGCCGCAGCCGCCGCCCTCTCCGGTCCGCGCCACGGCGGCGCCAACGAAGAGGTGGTACGGATGCTTCACGAGATCGGCTCGACCGCGCACATCCCCGAGCTGATCAAGCAGGTGAAGGCTGGCGAGCGCCGCCTGATGGGCTTCGGCCACCGCGTCTACAAGAACTACGACCCGCGCGCGAAGATCATCAAGGAGGTCGCGCACCAGGTGTTCGAGGTGACGGGCAAGAGCCCGCTCATCGACATCGCGCTCGAGCTCGAGAAGATCGCGCTCGCCGACGACTACTTCGTGAAGCGCAAGCTCTACCCGAACGTCGACTTCTACTCGGGCATCATCTACGAAGCGATGGGCTTCCCGATGGAGATGTTCCCGGTGCTCTTCGCGATCCCCCGCACGGCGGGCTGGATGGCGCAGTGGGCGGAGAGCCTGCTCGACGAGGACCAGCGCATCTCTCGGCCGAAGCAGGTTTACACGGGCTACGACGTCCGCGTGTATCCGGCGCTCGACACGCGCCGCGACGGCGGGGCGGAGGAGAGCGAGGTCCGCGGACCGTTGTGACCCGACGGCCCGCGCCGGCGACGGCGCGGGCCTTTTCGTGCGTGGGGGGTGGGGATGGCGGCGTGGCTCGACTGGCTGAGCGGTCTGGTGTGGGGTCCGCCGCTCCTGATTCTGCTCTGCGGAACGCACGTCTACCTGACGCTGCGGACGCGGTTGATCCAGCGGTACATCGGCCGCGGCATCCGCCTCTCGCTCCGGCGCGAGTCCGAGGGCGAAGGCGACGTCAGCCAGTTCGGCGCGCTCACAACGGCGCTGGCGGCGACGATCGGCACCGGCAACATCGTCGGCGTGGCGACGGCGGTCGCGTCGGGCGGTCCCGGCGCCGTCCTATGGATGTGGCTCACGGGCGTCTTCGGCATCGCGACGAAGTACGCGGAGGCGCTCCTGGCAGTGAAGTATCGGATCGCGACGCCGACCGGCATGGCGGGCGGGCCGATGTACGTACTGGAGCGTGGGCTCGGCCAGCGTTGGCTCGGGATCGTCTTCGCGGCGCTCACGTCGGTGGCGGCGTTCGGCATCGGCAACATGGTGCAGGCGAATTCCATCTCGACGCTGCTCGAGACCACGATGTCGGTGCCGGCATGGGCGAGCGGCGCGGCGATGACCGCGATCACGGCGCTCGTCATCCTGGGCGGTATCCAGTCGATCGCCCGGGTCTGCGAGCTGCTCGTGCCGTTCATGGCGATGTTCTACGTCGGCGGCTGCGCCCTCCTGCTGCTGATGCACGCGAGCCTCATCCCCGAAACGATCGCGACGATCTGCAGCACGGCGCTCACGGGCCAGGCGGCTGTCGGTGGGTTCCTCGGCGCCGGCATGAAGGAGGCCATCCGGTACGGCGTCGCCCGCGGTCTCTTCTCCAACGAGTCGGGTCTCGGCAGCGCGCCGATCGTCGCGGCCGCGGCGCAGACCAAGAACGCCGTGCGCCAGGCGCTCGTGTCGTCGACCGGCACCTTCTGGGACACCGTCGTGGTGTGCGCCATGACGGGCCTCGTCGTCGTCAACTCGGGGAAGTGGTCGGAGGGCCTCAAGGGCGCGGAGCTGACCCACGCCGCGTTCGCCGATCTCGGCGTCGTGGGACCGATCGTCCTCACCGTCGGCCTCCTGACGTTCGTCTTCTCGACGATCCTCGGCTGGTCGTACTACGGCGAGAAGGCCGTCGAGTACCTGATCGGGCCGGGCGCGATCCGCCCTTACCGCTGGCTCTGGGTGGTCGCGGTGATGATCGGCTCGACGGCGTCGCTGCCGGCGGTGTGGGCGTTCGCCGACATCGCGAACGGGCTGATGGCGGTGCCGAATCTCGTCGCGCTGCTCGCGCTGACGCGGGTGGTCGTCGACGAGACGCGGCGTGACCTCTGGGCCGCGCCGCCCGACGACGACTAGGTTTATCCTCGACTTCTTCGCGCGGCCGACGGTATGGTCCCCACATGCGACGGCGCGACTTCCTCAGACTGACGACGATCGGCATGGCCTCGGGCGCCGTGCTGGGCTCATCGATCTGGCGGTACGCCCTGGCGAGCACGCCGGGACAGACCGGGCCGAGCCCCTACGGTCCGCTGCTCGCCCCCGACGCCAACGGCATCCAGCTGCCCGCCGGCTTCGCGTCGCGGGAGCTGGCGCGCGGCGGCCAGGTCGTCCCGGGGACGAGCTACACGTGGCCGTGGTTCCCCGATGGCGGCGCGACGTTCAAGGTGCCCGGCGGCTGGGTGCTCGCAGCGAACACCGAGTGGCTGCCGCCGAACGGCGGCGGCGTCAGCGCGCTGCGCTTCAACCGCGACGGTGCCGTCGTCGACGCGTACAACATCTGCAGCGGCACGGTGATCAACTGCGCCGGCGGCAAGACGCCGTGGGGAACCTGGCTCACCTGCGAAGAGGTCGCGTCGGGCCACGTCTGGGAATGCGACCCCTTGGGCGAGACGCCCGCGGTGAAGCGCACCGCCATGGGCACCTTCAAGCACGAGGCCGTCGCGGCCGATCCGCGCAGGAAGCATCTCTACCTCAGCGAGGACGAGACCAACGGCCGCTTCTATCGCTTCACCCCGTACAAGTGGCGCCAGCTGATCGCCGGCGGGCTGCTCGAGGTCGCCGAGGTAGCGCCGTCCGGCGCCGTCACCTGGCACGCCGTGCCGAATCCCAATCCGGTGCTGCCGGCCGACACCCCGACCCGCCTCCAGGTGCCGGCGAGCACCGCGTTCAACGGCGGCGAGGGCCTCTGCTACAGCCAGCGTCACGTCTACCTGACGACGAAGGGCGACAACCGCGTCTGGGACTACGACACCACGACGCAGACCATGAGCATCCGCTACGAGCGCGCGCTCGATCCGGGCATGACCCTCGGCGGCGTCGACAACGTCACCGCGTCGAAGGGCGGCGACCTGCTCGTCGCCGAGGACGGCGACAACCTCGAGCTGGTGCTGATCACGCCGGGCGGCGTCGTCTCGCCGTTCCTGCGGGTCACCGGCCAGCCGGGCTCCGAGCTCGCGGGGCCGGCCTTCGATCCGTCGGGCCGCCGCCTCTACATCAGCTCGCAGCGCGGCGGCGGCAACGGCATCACCTACGAGATCACGGGCCCGTTCCGGCGGCGCGCGAAGGGCTGAGCCAGGCGCTGAGGGTCACATCGAGAGGCGTCGGCCGAGCTTCTCGCCGACGACCTCGGCGATGCGCGCGTCGAGCGCGTGGTTGTCGCGGTCGTCCACCCACGCCTCCTCGAGCGGGTCCCAGTTGTAGTGCCAGGCGCGCGCGCCGGCGGCGAACCAGATCTGGCTCGCGGCCGACTGCCGGTTCAGCACGAAGCGCGCGCCGTCCTCGAACTCCATCGTGACGATGCCGTCGCCCGACGTCGTGTCGACGTCCTCGAACTGGTCGAGCCAGCGCGCCACGCGCTCCAGACAGGCCTGCGCGGCCCGGTAGTACTCCTTGGGATCCATCGCCGCGGAGACTAGCTCCGCGCGCCGACGCTTGCTATCCCAGACGGCCATGTCGGACGACGAGCAGTCGGAGCTGGAGCGCCTGCGGGCGGAGAACGCGCGGCTCAAGAGCGCGCAGACCCGCGGGGTCACGTTGAAGGTCAGCGAGAAGGGCGGGCTGTCCGTCTACGGCCTGGGGCGCTTCCCGGTCACGCTCTACAAGGAGCAGTGGACGAAGCTGCTCGACATGGCCGACGACATCCGCGCCTTTCTCCGCGACAACGACGGCGTGCTGAAGACGAAGGACGCGGGCAAATGATCGAGTGGAGCGAGCAGCACCTGATGATCCGCGACATGATGCGACGGTTCATCGACGCGGAGATCCGTCCCAACATCGTCGCGCTCGAGCACGGCGACATGCCGCCTTACGACATCCTGCGGAAGCTCATGCAGACGTTCGGCCTCGACGAGATGGCGCGTCAGCGCTTCGCGAAGCAGATCGAGCGCGAGAAGTCCGGCAAGCCCGCCGACGAGCGTCGCAGCGAGGGCGGCTCGGACGTCGGCATGCAGATGATTCCGATCATCGAGCTGTGCCGCTGGTGTCCGGGCATGGTGACGGCCATGGGCGTCAGCGTCGGACTCACCGGCGCGGCGATCATGTCGAAGGGCACGACGGCGCAGAAGGAGCGCTGGGCCCTCCCCGTCCTGACGCTCGAGAAGATCGGCGCCTGGGCGATCACCGAGCCGGGCTCCGGCTCGGACGCGTTCGGCGGCATGAAGTCGACCGCCCGGCGCGACGGCGACGGCTACGTGCTGAACGGCTCGAAGACCTTCATCACGAACGGCCCCTACGCCGAGACGATCGTCTTCATCTGCAAGCTCGACGACGGCAGCGCGCCGAAGGACCGCAAGGTGCTGACGTTCATCCTCGAGCGCGGCATGCCGGGCCTCACCCAGTCGGCGCCGATGCGCAAGATGGGCATGCACTCGTCGCCGACGGGCGAGCTGTTCCTGGAAGACGTCCGCGTCGGCAAGGACCATCTCCTCGGCGAGACCGAGGACGTGAAGGACCGCTCCGGCGCGAAGGCGACGTTCAGCATGGAGCGCACGGGCGTCGCGTCGATGGCGCTCGGGATCACCGAGCAGTGTCTCGAGCTGTGCGTCGAGTACGCGAAGACGCGCGTGCAGTTCGGGCGGCCGATCGGCGAGTTCCAGCTGATCCAGCTGAAGCTCGCGAAGATGGAGGTCGCGCGCATGAACCTCCAGAACATGGTCTTCCGGCAGATCGAGATGTCGGCCGCCGGGAAGGCGATGACGTTCGCCGAGGCGTCGGCCTGCAAGCTCTACGCGGCGCAGGCGGCCATGGAGGTGGCACTCGAAGCCGTGCAGCTCTTCGGCGGCAACGGCTACATGTCGGAGTTCCAGGTGGAGCAGCTGTGCCGCGACGCGAAGGTGCTGCAGATCTACGCGGGTACCGACGAGATCCAGGTCTCGCAGATCGCGCGGAGCCTGCTCGCCTCATAGCGGGCGGGCTCAGCGCGTGTCGTCGTCGTTCTTCTGGTCGTAGATGTCCTCGCTGGCCTCTTGCTGCTTCTGCTTGATTTGACGGCGCTCCTTGTTCGTGACGACGCCGTCGCTGCGCGCATCCCGACGGTCCTGCTGGATGTCGCGCTGCTGATTGCGAAGGTCGCGCGCCTCCTTGTTCGTCAGCTCGCCGGTGTCCTGGCCCTGCTCGATGCGGTCGCGCTGGCGCTCCTGCTGCGCGCCGGCGCCCGCGCGCGGACCGAGTGCGCGTGAGCCGCCGCACGCCATCAGCAGCGACGCCGCGGCCATGATCGTGATCAATCGGGTCATGCGTTCGAGGTAGCACGCGCCCCGAATCGCGGAAGCCCTCTTGACTGCGCGCCGCCGCACGGCGACGACGGAGCCATGAAGGCACTGCTGTTGGCTCTGACGATCGCCATCGCGCCGCTGACGTCCCACGCGGCGCTGCTCCAGGCCGGCCAGGACTTCCCGAGCTGGAGCCTGCGCGACCAGACCGGCGCAACGGTCACGTCGAAGGACCTCGCGGGCAAGACGTATCTCGTCTGGTTCTACCCGAAGGCGATGACACCAGGCTGCACGGCCGAGGGCGGCGGCCTGCGCGACAACTTCGACGCCTTCAAGGCGAAGGGCGTCGAGGTCTTCGGGGTCTCCTTCGACACGCCCAAGGAGAACGCGGAGTTCGTCGCGAAGGAGAAGTTTCCGTTCCGTCTCCTGTCGGACAGCGACCGCGACCTCGCGGTCAAGGTCGGCGCCGCCGACACGAAAGACCAACCGGTCGCCAAGCGCATCTCCTACCTGATCGGCCCCGACGGCAAGGTGAAGGTCTCGTACGCCAACGTCGTCCCGCAGACCCACGCCACCGACGTCCTGAGCAGCATGAGCACCGATCCGTCCACCGAAGCGAAGTAAGCGTCCCGGATCGCCGCTGGCGACGAGATCCGGGGACGAGTGTCACGTGGGGGTCGGTCGCGAGTGCGGGGGCCGTGGGGTGCTCGTCAGGAGCGACTAGCGAGATGGCCATCGTCCCCTCCCGGGGTCGACCAACGACGCAGGAAGCTGGA
>CAYSOF010000028.1:0-82631 GCA_964432595.1 uncultured Binatia bacterium (SeqCode)
CCACCTGCCACCTATGTGCCCGGTCAGAAGTGCCACCTATGTCCCCGTTTGCACCGCGCAGCCGACGGCCCCCACACACGCCGCCGCCCGCCCACCCCGACACCGAAGCCGGTGTCAACACATTGTCTCCCCGCGCCAAACCGTCCCGCCTCGTACGAAGACGTACCCCACACACACGCGCATTTTCCGCGCGTTCGCGCCAGGAAGCCCGACCGGAGCACGATGGCACGGCCTTGCAGACGAGGCCGTGGCCAGGGACTTTCTCGCGGACCGTACCGTTCTCCTCACCGGAGGCACCGGATCCTTCGGACGACGCTTTGCGGCCTACGCCCTGAAACACTGTACGCCGCGGAAGCTGATCGTCCTGTCGCGCGACGAATTGAAGCAGTCGGAGATGCGCCAGGAGTTCGGCGACCATCCGGCCCTGCGGATGTTCCTGGGCGACGTCCGCGACCGCGACCGGCTGCTCCGCGCCTTCCAGGGGGTCGACGTGGTGATCCACGCGGCCGCGCTGAAGCAGGTGCCGGCCGCCGAGTACAACCCGTTCGAGTGCGTCCGCACGAACATCATGGGCGCGCAGAACGTCATCGACGCTGCCATCGAGCGGGGCGTCCGCCGCGTCATCGCGCTCAGCTCCGACAAGGCCGCCAACCCGGTCAACCTGTACGGCGCGACGAAGCTCGTCTCCGACAAGCTCTTCGTCGCGGGCAACACCTACGCGAGCCTCGGCGACACCCAGCTGGCGGTCGTCCGCTACGGCAACGTCATCGGCAGCCGCGGCAGCGTCGTGCCGCTGTTCAAGAAGCTCCGCGCCACCGGCCGCGTGCCGATCACCGACGCGCGCATGACGCGCTTCTGGATCACGCTCGATCAGGCCGTGGAGTTCGTCGCCAAGGCGCTCGTCCGCATGCGCGGCGGCGAGATCTTCGTGCCGAAGCTTCCGAGCATGCGCATCACCGATCTCGTCCAGGCCATCGCGCCCGGCTGCGCGATCGACGAGATCGGCATCCGTCCCGGCGAGAAGCTGCACGAGATGATGATCACCGCCGAGGACGCACGGAAGGCCGTCGAGTTCGACGACCACTTCATCATCCAGCCGGCCTTCCCGTGGTGGAGCGACGACCTCGCGTTCGAGAACGGCGGGCGTCCGGTGCCCGACGGCTTCGTTTACGAGAGCAGCACGAACGATCGCTGGCTGACGGTCCCCGAGCTGCGCGCTCTGGCCGACGAGCCGCCGCTCGTGCCGACGCAGGTCCCGTCCCGATCGCTCGGGGCGCACGGCCATGTCGCTACCCTATAGCCGGCAGTCCATCGGGGCGGCCGAGGTCGCGGCGGTGGCCCACGCGGTGGGCGACGCGCTGCTGACGGGTGGACCCACGCTCGCCCGCTTCGAGGCGCGTCTCGCCGAGACCGTCGGCGCGCGCCACGCGATCGCCGTCTCGAGCGGCACCGCCGCGCTCCACGTCGCGTATCTCGCGGCGGGCATGCGTCGGGGCGACCGCGTGCTGACGTCGCCGCTCACGTTCGTCGCCACCGCGAACGCCGCGATCCACTGCGGCGCGACGGTCGCGTTCGCCGACGTCGACGAGCGCGGCAGCCTGGACCCGATCGCGGTCGGCCGCGCCGAGCCGGCGCCGTTCGTCGTGCCGGTCCACTTCGCCGGCCATCCGGCGCAGCTCGAGGGCATCGTCGAGGCGGCGCCCGCGGCGATCGTCATCGAGGACGCCTGCCACGCGCTCGGCGCGATGTACCGCGACCGCGACGGCACGTGGCGCCGCGTCGGCGACTGCGCGCACTCGGCGATGGCCGTCTTCAGCTTCCACGCCGTGAAGACCATCACGACGGGGGAGGGCGGCGCGATCGTCACCAACGACGCGCTGCTGGCGGCGCGTTGCCGGCGGCTGCGCGATCACGGCCTGACGCGCGAGCTCGACGCCGCCGCCGACCCGTGGGCGTACGAGCTGCACGAGCTCGGCTTCAACTACCGGCTCACCGACATCCAGGCCGCGCTCGGCACCGTCCAGCTCGACCGGCTCGCCGAGATGGCCGCGGCGCGCACCGTCATCGCGCGGCGCTACGCCGAGGCGTTCGAAGGCACGCCCGACGTGGCGCTCGTGCGTCCCGCGCACGACGCGCGCTCGTCGTGGCACCTCGCGCCCGTGCGTGTGCCCGCCGATCGCCGCCGCGACTGCTGGGAGACGCTGCGCGCGCAGGGCATCGGCGTGCAGGTCCACTACATCCCGGTCCACCTCCAGCCCTTCTACCGCCAGCTGGGCAGCAAGCCCGGCGACTGTCCGGTCGCGGAGCAGCTCTACCGCGAGGAGCTGTCGCTGCCCTGCTTCCCGGGCATGACCGACGACGACGTGCGCCGCGTGGTGGCGGCGCTCACAGCCGTGCTGGGCCGCGAGGCGGCCCGCCAGGACGAGACGCATGCGCATCACGCTTGCTGACCGCGAGATCGGAGACGGAGCGCCGAGCTTCGTCATCGCCGAGATCGGGTCGAACCACGACGGGGAGCTCGAGCGCGCGCTCGCGCTCGTCGACGCCGCGGCCGCCGCGGGCGCGGACGCGGTCAAGTTCCAGTCGTTCCGCGCCGCCGGGCTGCTCGCCCGCCGCTGGCCCGACAACGGCGGCTGGAAGGCGGCCGAGGCCTACCCGGTGCTCGAGCGCCTCGAGGTGCCCGCCGAGTGGCACGCGCCGCTGAAGGAGCGGGCCCGCGAGCACGGCGTCGTCTTCCTGTCGACGCCGTTCGACGACAGCCGCGCGGCGCTGCTGGCGGCGCTCGGCGTGCCGGCGTTCAAGGTGGCGTCGGGCGACCTGACCCATCACCCGCTGCTCCGCCAGCTCGCGAGCTACGGCCGTCCGATCCTGCTGTCGACGGGGCTCGCCGAGCCCGACGAGATCGCCGGCGCGCTCGACGCGATCGCCGACGGCGCCGGCGCGCCCGAGCGCGTGCCGCCCGTCGTGCTGCTGCACTGCGTGTCGCTGTACCCGCTGCGTCCCGGCGACGCGAACCTGCGCGCCCTCGAGCCGCTGCGCGGCCGCTTCGGCTGCCTGGTCGGCTGGTCCGATCACTCGCCGGGCCACACGCTGGCGCTCGGCGCGGTGGCGCTCGGCGCGTGCGTCATCGAGAAGCACATCACCGACGACCGCGCGCGGCGCGGACCGGATCACGGCTACGCGATGGAGCCGCGCGAGTTCCGCGCGATGGTCGACGCCATCCGCGAGCTCGAGACGGCGCTCGGCGACGGCGCGAAGCGGCCGCGGCCGGACGAGGAGCCCGAGCGCACGTGGGCGCGCCGCAGCGTCTACGCCGCGCGCTCCCTGCCGGCGGGCACGATGCTGGAGCCGACCGATCTCAAGGTCGTGCGGCCGGCGCTCGGGCTGGAGCCCGACGCGGTGCTGCGCCTGATCGGCCGCCGCCTGCGGCGTCCGCTCGCCGTCGACGAGCCCATCCGCGACGAGGACGCCCAGTCGTGAGCGCACCCATCGCCATCATCCAGGCGCGCCTCGGCTCGACGCGCCTGCCGGGCAAGGTGCTCGCCGACGTCGGCGGCGCGCCGTTGCTCGCGCGCATGATCGAGCGGCTGCGCGCGGCCCGCAGTCTGGCGGGCATCGTCGTCGCCACGCCCGACGGCGAGCGCGACGCGCCCATCCGTGCGCTCGCCGAGAGCCTCGGCGTGCCGTGCTTCGCGGGCTCCGAGGACGACGTGCTGTCGCGCTACGCCGGCGCCGCCGCCGCGCACGGTGCCGATCCGATCGTCCGGCTGACGTCCGACTGTCCGCTGATCGATCCGGAGATCGTCGACCTCTGCGTCGCGACGTTCTTGGCGACGCCCGACTGCGAGTACCTGAGCCTCGGCGGGTCGTTCCCCGACGGGCTCGACACGGAGGTAATCGCGGCGGCGACGCTGCGCCGGGCGCATGCCGACGCGCGCCTCCGCTCGGAGCGCGAGCACGTCACGCCGTTCGTGTGGAAGCGGCCCGACGTCTTCCGCTGCACGAGCGTGACCTTTCCGGAGCGTCTCGGCCACATGCGCTGGACGGTCGACGAGCCGCGCGACCTCGAGCTGGTGCGCGCGGTCTTTTCCCGTCTGTACACGCCGAACCGCATCTTCGGCTGGCGCGACGTGGTGGCGCTGCTGGCCGCCGAGCCCGAGCTGACGGGGCTCAACGCGCACATCGAGCGCAACGCGGGCTACCGCAAGTCGCTGGCGCAGGACGGCCCGGCATGACCATGACGGCCAACAGGCATCCCGCCTCCGACGCCTGGTGGGAGCGCGCGACGCGCGTCATCCCCGCCGGCACGCAGACGCTCAGCAAGGCGCCGTCGCAGTTCGTGCGCGGGGTCTACCCGAAATACCTCGTGCGCGGCAGCGGGTGCCGCGTCACCGACGCCGACGGCCACGAGTACATCGACTACCCGATGGCGCTCGGCGCCGTGCTGCTCGGACACGCCTACCCGCCCGTCGCCGAAGCGGTCGCCCGGCAGGCGCGCGAGGGCACGATCTTCACGCTGCTGCATCCGCTCGAGGTCGAGGTGGCGGAGCGCATCGTCGACCTCGTGCCGTGCGCCGAGCAGGTGCGCTTCATGAAGAACGGCTCGGACGCGACGTCGGCGGCCATCCGCCTGGCGCGCGCGTACACGGGCCGCGAGCGCGTCGCCTACTGCGGCTACCACGGCTGGCAGGACTGGTACGCCGGCGCGACGGTGCGTCCCGCCGGCGTGCCGGCGTCGCTCCCCGGGCTCCTCGCGCCGTTCACGTACAACCGCATCGAGACGCTCGCGGCGGTGCTGGACGCGCATCCGGGCGAATACGCCGCGGTCATCTTGGAGCAGGGTGGCGACGAGCCGGAGGACGACTTCCTCGGCCGCGTGCGCGACCTCGCGCACCGTCACGGCGCGGTCTTCGTGTGGGACGAGATCGTCACGAACTTCCGCTACGCGCTCGGCGGCGCGCAGGAGCGCTACGGCGTCACGCCGGACCTGGCGTGCCTCGGGAAGGCGCTCGGCAACGGCGTGCCCATCGCGGCCGTCGCCGGCTGCCGGCCGCTCATGGCGGAGTTCGATCGGGTGTTCGTCTCGATGACCTACGGCGGCGACACGCTCGCGCTCGCCGCGGCGCGCGCCGTCCTCGACGAGCTCGTGACGCAGCCGGTGCTGCGCCACCTCTGGTCGCTCGGGGCGACGTGGCTGGCGGGCGCCCGCGCCGCGGTGGCCGCGTCCGGGCTCGACGCCACCGTCGGCGGCGCCGCGCCGCGGAGCCATCTCGCCTTCGCGCCGCAGGGCGGCTTCACCGCCGACGAGGTGCGCAGTCTCTACCTGCAGGAGTGCGTCGAGCGCGGCATCCTCTTCGGCGTCCCGATCTTCATGAGCTGGTCGCATCGGGAGCAGGACGTCGCGCGCACGCTCGACGTCGTCGCCGAGGCGCTGGCGATCACCGCGGACGCGGTCCGTGCCGGCACCGTGCGCGAGCAGCTGCTGGGACCGCCGGTCGAGCCCATCGCGCGGCCGAACGCGCTCGGCGCGTCGCGCCCGTTCGCGGCGCCTGCCGCGGAGGCGCGGGCATGAGCGTCGGCGATCTCCACGCGCTCGTCGTCGGCTGCGGCTCCATCGGCAGCCGTCACGCCCGCAACCTGCGCTCGCTCGGGGTCGGCGCGCTGGCGCTGTGCGACCTCCACGCCGCCCGCGCGCTCCGGCTCGGCACGGACGTCGGCGCCACCACGACCGGGGCCGACCTGGACGGTCTCCTGCGGCGCTTCCGCCCGGACGCCGTGTTCGTCTGCACCCCGCCGACGAGCCATCTCGCCATCGCGCGTCGCGCGCTCGAGGCGGGCACGCACGTCTTCTGCGAGAAGCCGCTCGCGACCGACCTCGGCGGGGTCGACGCGCTCGCGACGCTCGTCGCCGAGCGCCGCCGCGTCTTCATGATGGGCATGTGCTACCGGTTCCATCCGGCGTTGCGCCGCATGAAGGTGCTGCTGGACGCCGGCACCATCGGCCGTGTGCTCGGCGCGACGATGTGGGCGGGGCAGTACCTGCCCGACTGGCATCCGTGGGCCGATTACCGTCGCGAGTACAGCGCGCAGCGCGCGCTCGGCGGCGGCGTCCTGCTCGACAGCATCCACTCGTTCGACACGCTCCGCTGGGTGCTCGGCGAGCCGGTCGAGGTGACGGGCATGCTGGCCCGGGTGTCCGATCTCGAGATCGACACCGAGGACGTCGCCGCGGCGATCGTGCGGCTCGCGAGCGGCGCCATCGTCGAGGTGCACGTCGACTACCTGCAGCGCATCGCGCAGAGCCGCTTCGACGTGATCGGCAGCGAAGGGACGCTCACGTGGGATCGGGACGGCGTGCGCTGGCGTCGCGCCGGCGATCAGGCCTGGACGGTCGAGGACGTGGCCGTGGACGCGAATGCGATGTACCTGGCCGAGCTCGACGCGTTCGCCGACGCCGTCGTCGCGGGTCGCACGTCGCTCGGCGTGGACGAGGGGCGGGCGACGCTGGCGCTGGCGGTCGCCATCCGCGAGGCGGCGACCGGCGGACGCACGGTGCGCCTCGGCGCGCCGGCCGCGCGGCCGGCGGTCGCCGTGGCGGAGGTGCACGCGTGAAGGTGCTCGTGTGGGTGGATGCGGGGCCGGCGCTCGGCCTCGGACATCTGAGCCGTTGCCTGGCGCTGGCCGAGGCGCTCGGCGCACGCGGGGCGCGCTGTCGCTTCGCGATGGCGCCGGACGCGACGGCCCTCGGCTGGCTGCGCGCGGCGGGCCAGCGCGACGTGCTCGCGCTGCCGGATCCGGACCGCGCGCTGCCCGACGTGCTGCAGGCGGTGCGCGACGCGGACGCCGTGGTCGTCGACGTGAAGCGGCCGCTCGAGCGCCGCGAGGTGCGGGCCCTGCGCGGCAGCGCACGGGTCCTGGTGATCGACAATCCCGGTGCCGGCGTCGCCGACGCGGACCTCGTCGTGGCGCCGTTCGGCACGGCGTGCGACGACCGCTGGCTCGTGGGCGCCGAGTGGCTGCCGCTCCGCCCGCCGGTGACGCGCGACCCGACGTGCGCGACGAACGACGGGCGGACGGTCCTCGTCAGCATGGGCGGCAGTGATCCCGGCGGGCTCTCCGCACCGGTGATCGACGCGCTCGGTCCGGTGACGCCGCGGCTGCGGCTCATCGCGATCGTGAACCCGCTGGCGCCGGTCTGGCGCGAGAGCACCGCGGCGACCGCCCGCTGGGGCTTCGCGCCCGTCATGCCGACCGAGCCCGGCGGGCTCGGCGAGCACTTCGCGGTCGCCGATCTCGCGGTGCTGGCGTTCGGCGTGACGGTCTACGAAGCGATGGCCAGCGGGGTGCCGTCGGTCGTGCTCTGCCGGACGAGCGGCGACGTGGAGCACGCGCGCGTGCTGGAGCGCGCCGGCGCGCTCGTGAGCCTGGGGGCGCACTGGAAACCGGAGGACGTCACGCGCGCCGTGACGGCGCTCGTCGCGGATCCCGCGCGGCGCGGCGCGATGACGCGGGCGGGACGGGCACGGGTGGACGGACACGGCGCGGCGCGCGTCGCCGCGCGGCTGCTCGACGCAGCCGCGGCTGCCACGACGAGGACGCATGCAGGCACTGCTTCCCGCGTCTGACGGCGTCCACGCCGGGCCGCTGCGCGGGCCGGGCGTCGTCGACTGCGTGCGCTGCGGGTTCGCGCACCTCGACCCGCGGCCGGATGCGGCCGCACTGCGCGAGACGTATCGGCGCCACTACTACGACACGGTGAAACCCGACTACCTCGCGAAGGAGGCGTCGGAGGCGTCGTTCTGGGCGCTCGAGTACCAGGACAAGCTCGACGCGTTCGCCACGCTGCGCGGCCGACGCGGCGGCCGCGTGCTCGACATCGGGTGCTCGGGCGGCTTCTTCCTCGCGCACGCGAACCGCAACGGCTGGTCGGGGCTCGGGATCGAGCCGTCCGAGCAGGCGGCGGCGCACGCGCGCGGGCTCGGCGTCACCGTCGTCGAGCGCTTCCTCGACGACGTCGACTGGCCGGCGCTCGGCACGTTCGACGCCGTCCACCTGAAGCTCGTGCTCGAGCATCTCGCCGATCCGGCGGCCGTGCTGCGCGCGGCGCGCGAGCGGCTGCAGCCCGACGGCATCCTCTGCGTGCAGGTGCCGAACGACTTCAACGCGCTCCAGGGGGCGGTGCAGGCGACGCTCGAGACGCCGTCGTGGTGGATCGCGCCGCCGTATCACGTGAACTACTTCGACTTCGCCAGTCTGCGCCGCCTCTGCGACCGCACGGGCTTCGCCGTCGTCCGCGAGGACACGACGTTCCCGATGGAGGTGTTCCTGCTGATGGGCGAGCACTACGTCGGCAACGACACGGTGGGCCGCGCCTGCCACCGGAAGCGCATGGCGCTCGAGGAGCGGCTGGCCGCCGCGGGCCTGAACGATCTCCGCCGCCAGGCGTCGCGCGCGCTCGCCGCGGTCGGGCTCGGCCGCGAGGCGATCGTCTACGCACGGGTGGACCGGTCATGAACGAGCGCGTCGTCCTGATCGGGCTCGACGGGGCGGAGCCGGCGGTCATCGAGGGCCTGCTGCCGCGCTGTCCGAACCTGGCGCGCCTGGCCGGGGAGGGCGCCTGGGGCACCGTGAGCTCGACGCTGCCGCCGCTGTCGCCGCCGGCGTGGGCGACGCTCATGACGGGCGTCAACCCGGGCAAGCACGGCGTCTACGACTTCTACCAGATGACCCAGCGCGCGCAGCGGAGCTACGTGCGCCGGCTGATCACGTCCGCGACGTGGCGCGCCCCGGGGCTGTGGGACTTCGCGACGCAGGCGGGCCGTCGCGCGGGCTTCGTCAACATGCCGATGTGCTGGCCGCCGCCGGCCGTCGACGGCTTCTTCGTGTGCGGCCTCGGCGCGCCGGCCGGCAACGACGGCTTCACGCATCCGCGCTCCCTCGCGGCGTCGCTCGCCGACGCCATCCTCGAGCCGGGCGACGGCACCACGATGAACGATCCGGCGGCGTTTCTCGACCGCTGCGCGCGCAGCGGCGCGTCGATGCTCGAGGTCGCCGAGCGGCTCTGGCGCAGCGAGCCCCTCGATCTCTTCTGCGCGGCGCTGACGTTCCCGGACCGTTTCCAGCACCTGTTCTGGACGCGGCTGGTCGGCCGCGATCCCGCGGTGACCGCCGTGTGGGACGGCTGGTTCGCGGCGTTCGACGCCTTCCTCGGCCGCGTGATGGACGCCGCCGCGGCCGCGGGCTCGACCGTGATCGTCTTCTCCGACCACGGCTTCGGCCCGGTCGAGCGCTACTTCCACGTGAACCGCTGGCTCCACCAGCGCGGCTACCTGGCGATCGGCGACCGCACGCGCATCGGGAAGCCGGACGGCCTGCTGACGGCGATCGACTGGCGGCACACGCAGGCGTACGGGCTCGGCGAGTACGGCGACATCCGCCTCAACCTGCGCGGGCGCGAGCCGCTCGGCTGCGTCGCCCCCGGCACGCAAGCACGCGCGCTGCGCGTCGCGCTCACGACGGAGCTGCACCGGCTGCGCGACCGCGACGAGCCGGTCGTCGACGAGGTGCGCGACGGCGTCGCCGTCTACCACGGCCCGCACGCCGACGAGGGGCCCGACCTGCTGGTCCAGATGCGCGATCGCCGCGTGCTGTGGCTGATCGACGGCCGCGGCAACGACCTGCGCGATCCCGACGGCCCGCTGTTCGAGGACGCGGCGGGGCCGCAGCACTACCGTGGCGCGCATCGCGACACCGGCCTCCTCGGTGCGTGGGGCGCCGCGATCCGACCGGGCGCGCCGCGTCCGGCCGCCATGGCGCAGGACCTCTGCCCGACGGTGCTGCACTGCATGGGCCTGCCGCTCGACCGCAACCTCGACGGCCGGATCCTGCGTGAGCTCCTCACCGACGACCTGGCCGCGCGCGCGGCCGTCGTCTCCGACGGCGCGTCCACCGCGACCGCGGACGCGCGCACCGCCTACGATGCCGCCGAGGAGGCGGCCATCGCCGACCAGCTGCGACAGCTCGGCTACCTGGAGTGAGACCGATGCGAACCGCCGCCATCGTCCAGTGCACGTTCTCGAATCTCCTCTCGAACGACCCGACGCTCGCGCGCCGCGCGGGGGACGCGGGCCTCGTCGACCGCGACCCGTCCCACTACGTGATCGGGCCGCTCCTGGCCGACGGCCGCTTCGACGCCGTCGTCCTGGCCGTGCCCGACGTCCCCGAGAACGCGCCCTTCGAGGCGCTCGCGGCGTCGTGGGGCGTCAGATGCGTCGCCGGCGACGAGTTCGACGTGACGGCGCGGCTGATCGCCGCCGCGCGCACGGTCGACGCGGACGTGATCGTGCGCGTCCTGCTGCACCGATTCTATCTGGACACGGCGCTCGTGTGGCGCTGCGTCGAGCTGCTCCAGCAGCGGGACGCCGACTACGTGAACCTGCCGACCGACTTCAACATCAACTTCGGCGGCGACGTGCTGCGGACCGACGCGCTCCAGCGCGCGCGGGCGCAGATCGCGGCGCTGCCCGACGAGCACGAGCGCGCGCGGCATCTCTTCCGGCCCTGGCACTGGATGGAGACGCATCCCGCCGATTTCGCCGTCGTCACGTGTGACGACGTGCCGACGTATCCGGCGGAGCGCGTCGAGGCGATCCGCGCGTCGGCGAACTGGTCCGAGCGGTCGCGGTACGGCGACGGGTTCAAGGCGTCGGAGTACCACGTGATCGGCGAGCTGCTGGAGCCCGACGACGTCGTCTGCGACCTCGCGTGCGGGTACGGCGAGTCCAGCGACATCCTGTCGCGCAGCTGCTGGAGCGTCGTCGGCGTCGACCGCGACCCCGAGCTGATCGCCGAGGCGCGGCGGCGCTTCGGCCACAAGCCCCAGCTGCGGTTCGTCGAGGCGAACGCCGAGGAGTGGGTGCAGCCGGGCGAGGCGTTCGACGTCGTGGTGAGCCTGCACACGCTCGAGCACGTGGCGCACGACCGCCGCATGCTGATCAACATCCGCAACATGCTGCGCCCGGGCGGCCGGCTGATCCTCGAGGTGCCGCTGGCGACGCGGCGGCCGTTTCCCGTGCCGCACAATCCGCACCATCTGCGCGAGTACACGCGCGCGGAGATCGAGCGGCTCGTCGTCGGCGCCGGCTTCGTCATCCAGGGTGCGCGCGGGATGAGCCGCGGCATCTACACCGACCCGGTGCTCGCGCGGGAGGCGATCCAGCTGCATTGCCGCAAGCCCGACGCCGCGCTGTGGGTGCACGAGCCCGGCGAGCGCGTGCTGCAGGAGCGCGCGTCCGACATCCGCCGCCTGACGCTCGAGTCGATCGCCGCGGCGGGCTCGGGCCATCCGGGCGGCTCGCTGTCGATCGCCGAGATCCTCGCCTGCCTCTACTTCGACGAGAGCGACCCGGCGCTTCGCGTGACGTGGGACGCGCGCACCGCCGATCGGAACCGCGTCGTGCTCTCGAAAGGCCACGCGTGTCCCGCGTGGTATGCGGCGTTGCACCTGGCGGGCATTCTGGGCTCGCCGGTGGGGCACCTGCGCCGCCTCGGTACGTCCTTCCCCGGGCATCCGGAGGCGGGGACGCCGGGCGTCGACACGCCGTCGGGCTCGCTCGGCAACGGCCTCTCGATCGGCGTCGGCATGGCGGTCGGCCTGCGCTATCAGGGCTTCCGCGACCGGCGGGCCTACGTGGTGCTGGGCGACGGCGATCTCAACGAGGGCGCCACGTGGGAGGCGATGATGTACGCCGCCCACCACGAGCTCGGAAACCTGACCGCGATCGTCGACGCGAACGGCCGCCAGGGCGAGGCGTCGACCGGCGAGGTGCTCGATCTCGAGCCGTTGCCGCGCAAGCTGGAAGCGTTCGGCTGGCAGGCGATCGAGATCAACGGCCACGACATCCCGTCGATCCGCCGCGCGATCCGGCGCGCCGCCGCGACCGCCGACCGGCCGACGTGCATCGTCGCGCGCACCGTGAAGGGCCGCGGCGTGTCGTTCATGGAGGACGTCCAGCGCTGGCACGGGAGCCTGGCGCCCACGCCGGACGAGCTGCGCCAGGCGCTCGACGAGATCTCGCGCACCGCCGCCGCCGCGGCGACGCAACACGCCGGAGGGTTCTATGGCGACTGAGCCACAGTCGTTGCGCGAGGCCTTCGGGCGCGCGCTCGCCGGCATCGCGGCTACGAAGCCCGACTTCGTCGTCCTCGACGCCGACGTCGCGGGCGGCACCAGCACGAGCCACTTCAAGGCGGCGTTCCCCGACCGCTTCTTCGACTTCGGCATCGCCGAGCAGAACATGATGGCCGCCGCGTCCGGTATGGCGGCGGTGGGGCTGCGGCCGGTGGTCACGACGTTCGCGGTCTTCGCGACGATGCGCGCGCTCGAGCAGCTACGCACCTTCGTCGCCTATCCGCGCTTTCCCGTGGTCGTCGCCGGCAGCCACTGCGGGCTCGACGTCGGGCCCGACGGCGCCACGGCGCAGGCGCTGGAAGACCTGGCGATCACGCGCGCCATCCCGAACCTGGCGGTCGTGGTGCCCGCCGACCCGGTCGAGATGACGGCCGCCGTCGACGCGATCCTCCATCACGACGGACCGGTGTACCTGCGCACGGGACGGAGCCCGGTGCCGGTGCTCTTCGACGAGACGCATCGCTTCGCGCTCGGCCGCGGGCAGGTGCTCGAGGACGGCGACGACGTGACGATCGTCGCGTGCGGCGTGATGGTCCACCGCGCGCTGGCGGCCGCGGCGACGCTGCGCCGCGAAGGCGTCCGCGCCCGCGTCGTCAACATGCCGACGCTGAAGCCGCTCGACGTGCCGCTGCTCGTCGAGTCGGCGGCGCGCACGGGCGCCGTGGTGACGGCGGAAGATCACTCGATCATCGGCGGGCTCGGCGGCGCGGTCGCCGAGGCGCTCGCCGTCCATCACCCGACGCCGATCGCGATGGTGGGCGTCCGCGACCGCTTCGGAGCGTCGGGCGAGCCACCCGCGCTCGTCAGCCACTTCGGGATCGGCCCGCTCGACGTCGCGGCCGCGGCCCGCGACCTGGTCCATGCGAAAGGAGCGCGACGATGCGCGTGAACGGCAACGGCCACCACAAGAACGGCAACGGCCATGCGAACGGGCATGCGAAAGGCCGCCTGGACGGCCGGCGCGTGGTCGTCACCGGCGGCAGCCGCGGCATCGGCCGCGGCATCGCCATCGCGTGCGCGCGCGAGGGCGCGGCCGTCGGGATCACCTACGCGTCGCAGGCCGACGCCGCGGCCGACGTCAGCGAGACGATCCGCGCGGCCGGCGGCACCTGCGTCACCGTGCCGATGGACGTGCGCGAGCGGCAGAGTGTCCGCGAGGCGCTCACCGGCATCGCACGCCAGCTCGGTGGGCTCGACGTCCTCGTCAACAACGCGGGCGTCAACAAGCCGTGCGACTTCGATCTCCTCACGGACGCCGACTGGGACGAGGTGATGTCCGTCAACCTGCGCGGACCGTTCATCTGCACGCAGGAAGCGCTCGCGTTCCTGAAGGAGGGCGGGGCGGTCATCAACATCGGCTCG
This sequence comes from uncultured Binatia bacterium (SeqCode), assembly GCA_964432595.1. Lineage (GTDB taxonomy): Bacteria > Desulfobacterota > Binatia > DP-6 > DP-6 > DASYLJ01. Next base: position 13,553 of record CAYSOF010000028.1, read on the forward strand.
GTGAGCGGCCAGTACGGCGGTCCGCGGACGGCGCACTACGCGGCGTCGAAGGGCGGCCTCATCGCGCTCACCCAGTGCGCGGCGCGGTTCCTCGCCCCGCGCGGCGTGCGCGTGAATCTGGTGTCGCCGGGGCTGGTGCGTTCCGAGATGGCCGCTGCCGGACTGGCGGGTCTCCCGCCGCAGATCCGCGACGGCATCCTGCTCGGACGCCTGGGCGAGGTCGAAGAGGTCGCGCATGCCGTGGTGTTCCTCGCGTCGACCGAATCCTCCTACGTCACCGGCCAGACGGTGAACGTGAATGGCGGCTTGTACTTTTAGTCCGAGACGAGACGTCGTCTCGCCTCGAAGGGCCAGCGTGGAGCTCCGCAGGCACGCGACGGCGGTCCTCGCATGAGTACTGAAAAGACCCTTCTCATCGTCTCCGGCGGCCGCGAGGCCGTACCGGCGATCCAGGAGGCGAAGCGGCTCGGACTCCGCGTGCTGGTGTCCGACGGTGCGCCCGACGCGCCGGGGTTCCGGCTCGCGGACGCGGGGCTGCTCGCCAGCACGTACGATCCGGATGCGACCGTGGAGGCGGCGCGCGCGTACGCCGGGCGCCATCGCATCGACGGCGTGCTCGCCGTGGCGGCCGACGTGCCGCGCACCGTCGCCGCGGTCGCGGAGGCGCTCGGGCTGCCCGGGCCGTCGGCCCGGAGCGCGCACCTCGCGTCGGACAAGCTCGCCATGAAGAACCGGTTCACCGAGACCGGCGTGCCGGTGCCGTGGTACGCGCCGGTCGACGCACCGGCCGAGCTGGCGCTGCTGGCCGCGCGCGAGCCCGGACGGCTGATCGTGAAGCCGGTCGACAGCCGCGGCGCGCGCGGCGTGGTGCGGCTGTTGCAGGGCGTCGATCCGTCATGGGCGTTCCACCAGGCCGCCGTCGAATCGCCGACCGGCCGCGTCATGGTCGAGCGCTTCGTCGACGGCCCGCAGGTCAGCACCGAGTCCGTCGTGGTCGACGGCCGCTGCATCACCGTCGGCCTGTCCGACCGCAACTACGAGTTCCTCGACCGCTTCGCGCCGTTCGTGATCGAGAACGGCGGCGACCTGCCGACGCGCATGCCGGCGGACGTCGTCGAGCGCATCGGCATGCTCGTCGGCGACGCGGCCGCAGCGCTCGGCATCACGCACGGCACCGTGAAGGGCGACATCGTCGTCGGCCCCGACGGACCGATGGTCATCGAGCTCGCGGCGCGTCTCTCCGGCGGGCTCTTCTGCACGCACGAGATACCGCTCGCTACCGGCGTGAACGTCGTCGGTGCCGCCATCCGCCTGGCGCTCGGCGAACGTCCCTCGGCGTCGGATCTCGAAGCGCGTTGGTCGCGCGGCGTGGCGCAGCGCTATTTCTTCCCGCAGCCGGGCACCGTGGTGCTGGTGGAGGGCGCCCTCGAGGCGGGCCTCGCGGAGGGCGTGGCGCTGCTCGAGACGACGGTCGCCCGCGGCACGCTCGTGCGGCCGATGACGAGCCACGTCTGCCGCGGCGGGGTCGTCATCACGGTGGGGGAGACGCGCGAGGAGGCCATCGCGCGCGCCGAGGCCGCGGTCGCGCGCGTGCGCATCGTCACGCAGCCGGTGTCGCCGCAAGTGAGCGCCACCCTGCACTGAGGCGGTCGTGGCGCTCGATCTCTTCACCGTCTTCCATCTGAACCTGGACTTCTCGTGCATCCCGCCGGGCGACGTCCCGCGCGTGCTCGACCGCTGCGTGTGGCCGCTGATCGACCTGGCCGCGCGACCGGGCGTCGCGCTCGGCCTCGAGCTGCCGGCCGACTCGCTGGAGCGCCTCGCCGCCGAGGATCCGCTGCTGCTCGACGCGCTTCGTGCCGGCATCGACGCGGGACGGTTCGAGATCGTCGCGTCCGGGCTGACGCAGGTCATCCTGCCGCTGGTGCCGGCCGCCGTCGGCGCGCGCACGCTCGCGCGCGGGCAGGAGGTCTATCGCCGCCGCCTCGGCCACGTGCCGCGGCTCGCGTACCTGAACGAGCAGACGTGGTCCGGGGGGCTCGTGCCCCTGTACCGCGAGGCGGGCTTCGCGGCCGTCGTCGCCGAGTGGGAGAACCCGGCCAGCGCGCACGGCTGGGCCGAGCGCGACCGCTATCGTGCGGCCTGGATTGCAGGCCCCGCCGGCGACCGCATCGCCTGCCTGTGGAACTCGTCGGTCGTCTTCCAGCGCGTGCAGCGCTATGCGCACGGCGAGATCGAGCTGGACGAGGTGCTGGCGCTCCTCGGCACGCATCACGACCCGACGGCGCCGCGCGCGCTCTGCCTGTACGGCAACGACGCCGAGGTGTTCGACTACCGGCCGGGCGCGGCGTCGCTGCGCTACGGCGGCGGACCGTCCGGCGAATGGGCGCGGCTCGAGACGCTGGTGCGCACGCTCCTCGCGGACGGCCGTTTCCGGTTTGTCACGCCGAGCGCCGCGCTCGCCGCGCATCCGCCGACGGGCGAAGCGCTGCGGCTCGAGTCGGCCGACGCGCCGCTGCCGGCCAAGAAGCAGGCGAAGTACAACGTCACGCGCTGGGCGGTCTGCGGGCGCGACAACGTGCGGCGCAACGCCGCGTGCCACGCCATGGCGCGCACGCTCACCTTGGTGTCCGCGCTGCAGCGTGCGGGCGGCGGCGCCGCCGGGACCGAGGCCGCGGTCGGCCGCCTCGCGGACGAGGTCGTGCGGCTCTGGGGCAGCGACCTGCGGACGCACACCACCGACGAGCGGGCCGACGCATCGGCCGCGCGGATGGGGGCCGCCGCCGCCGAGCTGGATGCGCTCGTCGCGCGGCTCGAGCCCGGCGTCGTCGGTCCGGCGCTCGCACCGGACGAGCTGCTGCTCTTCAATCCCCATCCGACCGCGTGGACCGCGACCCCCGTCGCGTTTCCGGTGCGGTTCCCGCCCGGCGTCGTGCGCGGCTCGATCGCCGTCGCGGCGGGAGGGCGCGACGTGCCCGCGCAGGCCGAGGAGGTGGAGAGCCATCGCGACGGCAGCGTCCGTGCGGCCGTGCTCGTGGTCGCGCCGTCGATTCCGCCGCTCGGCACGCTGCGCCTCCGCTGCCGCTCGGGCGCGCCGATCGCGGCGCCCGGGCCGGCGCCGGACCGGATCGAGACGGGCGCGGTCGCCGTCCAGCTGACGCCGCGGCGGGGGGCCGCGGTCCGCGCGCTCACGTTCCCGCGCCTGTCGCCGATGCCGCTCGCCGGCACGGTGCCGCAGGGCGTGTTCGCGCCGATCGATCTCGCGGCGGACTGGTACACCGGCAACGTCGTCCTGCACGACGCGAGCGGGGCCAAGCACACCGACCTCGAAGCGACGTCGCTCGTGGCGCTCGCGGCGCCGGAGTCGTGCCCCATCCGCATCCCGGTCGCGGCGCGCGTCGCGGGGCCGTGGGGCGAGCTCTGGAAGACGGTCTACGTCTACCGCGACGTCCCGCGGCTCGACGTCCGCTACCACTTCGTGTTCCGCGACCAGCGCCCGCGCTCGCTGCGCGCCGGCGTCCTGAGCCTCGATCCGGCGGCGTTCCGGCCGTCGGCGCTCCGCTATCTCACGGTGAACGGCGGGCGCGACGTCGAGCGCTTCGCGCTCGGAGCGACCCGCGTCGCGCATCACGAGCCCGTGAGCTTCACGGTGTCCGCGCGCGGCTGCCTCGGCGCCACCGAAGGGTGGGTCGACGTCGGCGACGACGAGCGCGGGATCACGGTCGCGTTCGACCCCGCGGCGCTCGCCGTGGCGCCCCTCGTGCAGCACACGCCGGCGGGCGACGTCGCGCTGACGCGCGTGCACCTCTCGCTGGCCGAGAGCGACGACACCGCGGCGCCGCTCTTCCGCGGCCACACGCGCTTCACGGTCCGCTGGCTCGGCCGCGGCGCCGACATGGGCGAGGCGCGCCGGCAGGCGGTCCACGCCGCGGCCGGCCTGCACCTGATTCGGCCGAATCCCCGGCCGGACGTCCATGGCGGGTAGCCGCCACGCGCGGCTCGCGGACCGGCGGGCCGCGACCCTGCTCGGCGCCCTGCGCACGCCGGCGGCGCGCGTGCTCGCCGCGCCCGACGGCTTCCGCGTCGCGGCGGCCGAGGTCGCGTCGCCGTGCGCCGTCGTGATCGATCCGTCGCGTCCCGAGGAGCCCGGCGACCACGATGCGCGGCTCGCGCGCATGATCGCCGACTGCGCGCCCGACGGCACGGTCGCGCTGGTCGCCTGCGGAGGAGAGACGACCGCGACGCGGCCGCTCGCGCCGCGCGGCTGGGCGCGCGCCCGCGCGACGCTGATCGACGCGGGCTTCGCGGTGTCGCTGACGCCGTTCGACGTGCTCGGTTCGGCGTCGCCGTGGCGCGTGGCGCTCGGCGGCCGCCGCGACCGCGTGCTCGCCGAGCTCGACGCGCACCTGACGGCGCCGTCCGTCCGCGCCGCCGCGCGGATCGTCGAGACCCATCTCGTCGCGGCGCTCGCGCCGGAGCAGACGGGGCGCGTGCTGGTGGTCGGGCACCGCGGGGCGCCGCCGCCTGCGGCACCGCCGTCGCGCGCGGCATTCGACGCCGCCATGCGGCCGCTGCTGCACGACGATGCCGTCGTGCGCTGGCTGGCGTTCGTCGACGCGGAGCTGCTGACCGATCGTGCGGCGAGAGGGGACGTGGTCGCGTGGATGCGGAGCCTCGCGCCCGAGCCGTCGGTGGCGGCGCTGCTGCGCGCGCGCGGCCGCTGGTGGCACGAGGAGCTCGAGGTGCAGCGGCTCGGCGAGGCCGCCGCCCATCGGCTGGCGCGATGCGCCGTCGAGGCGCTCGCCGCGGCGCCCGAGGGCGCGCTGGCGACGACGCTGGAGTACGACCTGGTCGCGGGGTTCAACGCGGCGATCGGCGCCTGGATCGACGAGTCGTGATGCGGCCGCTCGTCTTCGTGTCGTGCGGGGCGCCGGTGGCGCCGCTCCTCGGGCCGCTCGCCGAGCGCTACGTGCTCGTGGTGCCGGACCCCGACGTCGCGGCGCGTCTCGGCGCCGCGGGGTTCGAGTCCGTCCCATGGCAGCAGTTCGTCGATCCGGCCCGCGTCGAGGTCATCCGCGCCGCGGCGCCGCGGCTGCCGGACGCCTGGATGGCGCATCTCGCCGCGGCGGACGTCACCTGGGCCTTCGGCGGACGCGGGCGGCGCGAGGCATGCCTCGCCGCCGTGCGCGACGTCGTCGAGCAGTCGCTCGCGAGCCAGCTGCTCGTCGCCGAGATCGGCCGCTCGCTCGTGGCAACGGGGCGTCTCGCGGCGATCGTGCTGCACGAGGACGTGACGCCGCCGGTCCGTGCGCTGCTGGCCGCGACGCGCGCCGCGGGCGTGCCGAGCATCCACCTGCCGCACGGCGTGTACGCGCGCGAGCGGCTCGTCGGCGCGGACGTGCACGGCGTGCTGCACGCCGACCTGGTCGCCGTCGGCGGCAGCGCGCAGCGCGCGTGGTTCCTCTCGCGCGGCATCGCGCCGGATCGCATCGTCGTCACCGGCAACCCGGCCTGGGACCGCCACTGCGGCGTGCGGCGCGACGCCTTCCCGTCGCTCCACCTGCGACCGGGGCCCGTCGCGACGATCGCGACGTCGTGGATCGGCGCCGACTCCGCGCATCGGAGCCACGTCGAGCGGCTGCACGCGCGCATGACGGATGCCGCGCTGGGCGCGGTGACGCGGCTGCGCCGGACGCGGCCGGACCTGCGTCTCGTGCTCCGCCCGCACCCGAGCGCGCCGCTCGACAGCCACGCGGCGCTCATGCGGCGGGCCGCGGCGACGGGCGCCGCGCCCGATCTGATCGAGTGCGGCGACGGCACCGCGCTGCTCGCGCAGACCGACGTGCTCGTCACGCTCCCGTCGTCGATCGCCGTCGAGGCGATCCTGCTCGGCACGCCCGTCGTGTCGCCGGGCTTCGAGTACGAGGCCGGCGCGGTGCGCTCGTGCGACGTCGATCCGGAGGCCGTGGCGGCGGCGATGGCCGCGGCGCTCGACGACGCCGACGGCGGGTTCGCGGCGCGGCGCGCGGCGTTCGCCGCGGCGTACGACGGCCCGGCCGACGGCCGTGCCGGCGAGCGCGTCCTCGCGCTCATCGACGACCTCGTGGCGCGCCGGACCGCGGCGCGTGCGCCCGACCGGCTCGACCATGCGCGCGCCCTCGCGTCGGCCGCGCGGTGGAGCGACGTGGCCGATGCGCTCGACGGCGACGCCCGGCCCGAGGCGCTCTGCCTGCGCGCCGACGCGCTCGCTCGTCTGGGGCGCGCGAGCGAAGCCGAGCCGTGCTTCCGCGCCGCGGTCGCGGCGGGGGCGGGCGCTGCGACGCATGCGAGCCTGGGCCTCCTCCTGCTCGAGCGGGGCGCGCACGCCGAGGCGGAGACGATGCTGCGCGGCGCCGCCGCGCTCGATGCGGCCTCGGACCTCGCCTGGTGTGGGCTCGGCGTGCTCGCCGCGCTGCGGGGCGACGTCGCCGGCGCGGTCCCGCTGCTCGAGCGGGCGCTCGCGATCAACCCCGCGAACCCCGACGCGCGCGGCGCGCTCGACGCGCTGCGCGGGCGCTGAGCGACTACCGGGTGCGGGCGCCGCGCGTGAGCAGCCCGGCGCAGAGCTCCCAGATGCCCTGCAGCCCGAAGTAGATGACGCCGAAGGCGATCGGGCGCCACGGCTCGTCGATCCAGAGTCCCTTCGACGTGAACCCCTGGGCCGCCACCACCGCGGGCGTGATCCCGAGCGGCGGCACCGGCGGGAGGACGGTGGCGAGGCACCCGAACAGGTAGCAGGCGACGCCGACGGCCCATCCGGCCGCCACGCTGTCCGTCTGGTCCTCCGCCGGCATCGGCCCGAGGAGGAGCGGCGTGCAGCGGTTCAGCGTCAGCAGCAGCATCGCCTGCACCGGCCACCACGTGCCGAAGCTGAGCCCGAACGCGGCGGCGAAGAGCAGGTAGAAGAACGTGAGCCCGCCGACCATCGCGAGCTTCGTCGCCTGCGTGCCGTCGCTGTAGACGATGAAGCCCATGAAGCCCGCCGAGTGCACGACCAGGAACTCGAGCAGCATGATCAGCACCAGGTGCGAGACCATCGTCGCGCCGAACGTGTTCGGCGCGAGCCACGTGACGAGGAACGCGCCGGCTGCGAGGAAGTCCGGCAGCGCAGAAAAGACCGCGCCCAGCATTCAGCAGGGCGCGGTATGACCGAGATCGCCCGTGCCGGCAACGCGGGGCCGGCGCCCCTGGGCGGCGAGCCGGAGCGCCAGGGTCGCCACGCGCTGCGCCGAGAGCCCGTCGTCGGCGAACGTGTAGCGCGCGATCGTGTCGGCGCGCCGCGCCTCCACCTGTGCGCGCACCGCCGGATCGAACAGCGCCGGCCCGATGGTCCGTGCGACGTCGTCGGGCGTGGCCGCGGTGAGGATCGCCGTGTCGGCGCCGTAGAGGTCGTGGACGCACGCCGGTTCGGACGGCACGCTCAGCGTCGTGCGATGCGCGATCGTCGCCTCGAGCGCCATCGTCGAGTTGATGCAGACGACGAGGTCGGCCATCGCGATCCAGGGCAGGGGATCGCCGCCCACGAACGCGACCTCGTCGAGCCCCTCCTCGCGGCAGAGCTGCTGATACGCCGCGAGCACGTGCGGCCAGCCGTCGCCCGTGGTCTCGCTGGGATGGAACTTGACGACGAGCCGCGGCGGCGGCGTGCCGGCCGTGCGGACGCCGCGCAGCACGCCGCGGACGATGTCGACCAGGTTGACCGCGTACGCCCGGGCGTGCGCCGACACCCATTCCACCCACGTCGTGCCGAAGACGACGAGCGGGCGCGCCGGGTCGAGGCCGCGTGCGGCGCGCACGTCGGCGGCGCGCATCTGGCGGAGCGCGGGCAGCAGGTCGAAGCGCGGCACGCCGGTGACGACGACGCGCTCCGCAGGCTCGCCGTCGGCGGCATACGCGGCGCGCGAGAACTCGCCGGGGGCGGCCACGACGTCGGCATAGATGGCGCTCGACGTCCCGGGCATCACCACGCCGCGCACGGGCGCGAAGATGCCGTGCGGCACGTGCAGCGACGGCACGCCCGCGCGGCCGAGCACGGCCAGCAGCGCGCGCGCGGTCGGGAGCATGTCGAAGCCGAGCACGGCGGCGCGGAGGTCGTACGACGCGACGAGGTGGCGGCCGAGCGCCGCGCCGGTGGCGCCATGGCCGGCGATCCGTGCGAGGGCCTCGAGAAGCTGCGCGCGACGTCGCGGGTTCGGTGCGCCGCCGCTCCGCGGCAGCAGCGCGCGGGCGATCTCGGCCTGACGCTCGTCGGTCGCCACCAGCGCCGCCGCGCGACGGGTGGCGTCGGCGACGGCGTCGCCCGCGCCGATCGTCACGGTCTCGTGCGGCAGGCCGGCTTCGCGCGCGGCCGCGATCATCGGTGGGTCGGTGAGCACGAGGAGATGGCGGCCCCCGTCCGACAGGAACGGGAGCATGCGAGCGGTCACCGGGCTGTTGAAGCCCAGGACGAGGATGGCGGCGCGGCGGCTCATGCGTCGTCTCCGGCGAGCACGTCGTCGAGGATCAGCGGCAGCAGCTCGGTGGCGCCGCAGGCGGCGAGGTCGACGCCGTCGACGGTCAGCGCGGCGCGGACGTCGGGCCGCGCGCACCAGCCGCGCACGGTGGCGGCGACGCGGGCGTTCATCGCGTCGGCGCCGTCGCGGCCGAGCGGCGGCAGCAGGCGATCGAGCGCGGCGGCGATCGCCGCGGGGCCGAGGGCGTCGGTGTGGCCGCAGCCCGGGCACGCGACGTCGACGACGAGCATCACGGCGGGCAAAACCACCACGTGCCGCGCGGCGCAGCGCGGGCAGGCGAGGGTCAGGCGATGGTCGCGGTACGAGACGCCGACCGCGATCACCTCGTCCGCGGACCGCGGCACGATCAGCCTCGGCGCGCGAGCGCGCGCGGCCCGAGGTCGATGGTGGGGACGGGCGGCTCCGCTTCGCCCACGTCGGCGAGGACGCGGGCCGCGTGCGCGACGTCGTCGGGGTCGACGGGACGGCGCAGCTCGCGCTCCTCGCGCAGCGGGAAGGCGTCGGCCAGCGGCAGCTTCCGGTAGAGCGTCGTGCGCGCGCAGTTCCACTCGTCGCCGTCGTGGTGCACCAGGCTCGCCTGCTCGCGCAGGAGCCCGGTGGCATCGAGGAGCGGCTTCACGTCCGCTTTCCACGTGCGGAGCCGCGGCTCGTAGCGATACGCGACGCTGTAGGGCCGGCGCGGCGCGTATTCGCTGATCACGAGCCAGTCGCCGCAGACGCGGACCGCTTCGCCGAGCGTCTGCAGGAGCTGCGCCGGTTCGATCCAGTGGAGCACGCTGCGGATCACGACCAGGTCGAAGCTGTCGGTCTCGAAGGGCAGGGCCGACGCGTCGGCCGCCACGAACTCGTACTCCGGGAACGCCTCGGCCAGGAGCTCGACCGTGTGCGGCGAGCGCTCGACGCCGACGGCGCGGCGCGCGAGATGCCGGTGCGCCAGCCAGCGCAGGTTGTTCCCGGCGCCGCAGCCGAGGTCGAGGATGCGTCCGCCGCGGACGTCGATCGGGGCACGCGCCAGCAGCTCGACGAGGTACGACGTGGGCGGCAGCGCGCGCAGGTCGCGCCCGCGGAAGTTGCGGTCGAAGAAGCGGCGGCCCTCGTCGCGCCAGAAGCTCCGCGCGTCCATCGTCAGCTTCCCGTCGCTCCGGCGCCGGCGCAGCTCGGGCAGACGAGCGCCGTGCGGCGCTCCGGATCGAGGCTCCACGTGCTGCGCGCGACCGGCCGGAGCACGTCGAGATTGCCGCACACCTCGCACGCCTCGCGCTCGCCGGTGTCGACGTAGCCGGCGCCGGTGTCGCGCGCGACGCTGCCCTCGCGGCCGTTCGTCATGATGCTGCGCAGCTCGCGCAGCGCGCGTGATTCGGGCGGCGCCGCGGACTTGGCACGTTTCGCCGCGCCGTCGCGCTCGGCGGCCAGGCGCGCGGCGCGCGGGCTCGTGTGGCTCTCGCGCACGTGGGCGGCGAGCGCCGGCAGGTTCTCGGCTTCGACGGGGCAGTGGCTGCAGCGAACCGACATGGCGTCTCCGTTCGTCAGAGGCCCGCCGCGGCGGCGCCCGGCAGGATGCGGTTGTGGTAGCCGTTCAGCTCGTCCATCAGGTCGCTGCGCAGCCGGACGAGCTCGCGTGCGCGCCAGTGGTCGGTGTCGAGCTGGCCCTCGTAGTAGCTGAAGTGCGCGAGGTCGACGCCCTGGATGAGGCCGCGCTCGAGCGCGGTGTCGTACAGGCGCGTGCCGGCGATCGGCGTCGCGATGCTGAACCAGAAATGGTCGACGCCGAGCCGCTTGAGCTTGCGCGCGTAGGCGACCGTGTCGTTGATGTCGTCGCGCGTCTCCTCGGGCAGGCCGATCACGAACGCGGCGCCGACGCGGAGCCCCGCCTGCTTCATCAGGGCCACGCTGGCGTCGACGTCGCGCAGGTCGAACTTCTTGTCGACCACCTCGTCGAGGATGCGTTGGTTGCCGCTCTCGGGCGTGATCCAGATGACGTCGAAGCCGGCGCGCTTCATCTGCCGGAGCATGTGCAGGTCGAAGAGGTCGGCCCGGAAGTTGCGCGCGTAGAGCTTGAGGCCGTACTCGCGCTCGGCGATCAGGTCGAACAGACGATGTGCCCGGCGGACGTTCAACGTGAGGTTGTCGTCCTCGAACATGATGCCGTCGATGCGATAGTCGGCCACCCAGCGGTCCATCTCGGCGAGCACGTTCTCCGGGCTGCGCACGCGGAACGTGCGCTGGCTCATGAACGGCACGCTGCAGAAGCTGCAGTTGTAGGTGCAGCCGCGCGACGTGATCATCTTGACGATGCGGCCCTCGGCGGCGGTGTTGAAGTACCGCTCCATCGGCAGCAGGTCGAAGGCGGGGAAGGCGATCGTGTCGAGGTCCTCGACGAAGCCCGGCGGCTGGAGAACGGGCTCGCCCGCCGCGTCGCGGAAGCACACGCCGGCGATGCGCGGGCGGCGCTCGCCGCGGGCCAGCGCGTCGACGAGCGCGGGGAACGCCTGCTCGCCCTCGCCCCACACGACGTAGTCGATCGCGGGGTCGGACAGCGTCTCGCGCTGCTGGCCGCTCGGATGCGTGCCGCCGAGCACCGTGACGACGTCGGGATTCGCGGCCTTCGCGCGCCGGCAGATCTCGTGGCTCACGAGCGCGACGCTCGTGAAGATCGCGCTCACGCCGAGCACGTCGGGCTCGAAGGCGTCGATGCGCGCCATCACCTCGTCGACGGTGAGGCCGACGGTGAAGCTGCCCTCCGCGAAGGGCGCGCCGAGCGGCGCGCGGCGCGCGAAGCCCGCGCTGACGCGCTGGACGGTGAACGGCTCGCGCGTCGGACGCTCGGCGCCCTCGACGAAGCCCTCTTCGAGCGCGTCGCAGACGGCGACCTCGTGGCCGGCGGCGCGGAGCGCCGACGCCAGATAGGCGACGCCGAGCGGCTGGCCGACGCTGATGAAGCCGACGGTCGCCTCGGTGGCGACGCTGGGCGGAAAGACCAGGAGGACCCGCATCAGTTCGACTCCACCGGCTTGTCGTTGCCGAAGCCGTAGCCGGGCTTGAGCTTCTTGTAGCGGTACTTCTCCTCGGCCTTCTTGCGCTGCTGGGCGTCGAAGCGCGCGCGCACCTCGGTGATGATCTTCGTCACCTCGTCGCGGGGGATGTCGCGGCGGAAGAGCATGCCGTCGTTCTTCGTGGTGACGGTGCTCCAGTCGGGATCGTCGCCGATGTAGCCGAGCTCGCGCGCCTGCCGGTACAGGTCGGTGCCGGGCAGCGGCGTCGCCACCGACAGCATGACGCTGACGGGGTCGATCTCCTCCATCAGCTGCACGGTGTCGAGCATCTGCGAGAGCGTCTCGTCGGGCAGGCCGATCATGAACTGCGACGACAGCGTGACGCCGTGCCGCGCCATGATCTCGGCCGCGCGGCGGACGTCGTCCGACGTGAAGCCCTTCTTCATCTTCTTGAGGATCTCGTCGTTGCCGCTCTCGACGCCGATCGCGATCGCGACGCAGCCCGCGGCTTTCATGTGCGCGACGATCGCGTCGTCGAGCAGCTCGGGGCGCGTGTTCACCACCCAGCGGAAGTGGCCGTCCCAGCTGCGCGCCATGATGGCGTCGCACAGCTCGTGCACGAGCTTGTGGTTCGTCGTGAACGTGTCGTCCTGGAAGCTGAAGAACTCGGTGCCCCACGTCGCCTGCGTCTCGGCCATCTCGGCGACGACGTTGGCGGGCGTGCGCCAGCGCATCTTGCGGCTCCACACCGTCGGGCTCGAGCAGAACGTGCAGCGGTACGGACAGCCGCGGGAGAAGAGCACGGTGCAGTACGCGTCCGGCTCCATCAGCTCGGGGAAGAGGATCAGGTCCTTCGCAGGGAAGGGGAAATCGTCGAGCTGCGGGTGGTTCGCGCGCGGCGCGTTGCCGACGATGCGGCCGTCGGCCGTCTTCCACGAGATGCCGGCGACGTCGGCGACGCCGCGGCCGCCGTCGATCGCCGCGACGAGATCGCGGAACGTCACCTCGCCCTCGCCGTGGACGAACACGTCCACGCCGTCGTGCTTGACGTCACCGGGGACGAGCGTCGGATGCGGGCCGCCGATCACGGTCGTGACGCCGGGGAACAGCTCCTTCGCGATCCGCGCGGCCCGCAGCGCGCTGTCGAATGACGCGGTGCGCGCCTGGATGCCGACCAGGTCGGGCCGGAAGTCCGCCATGACCTGACGGACCTCGGACCACACCTCGTGGTTCGGGTCTTTCACGAGCGACAGGTAGTTCTGGTACCCGTCCATCTCGAGGTCGTACTGGTTGAGCTCGCCGCTCGGCTGCAGATCGGGGTTGTAGACGGCGACGTCGTGCGCGTCCCGCACCATGGCGGCGCAGTACGTGAGCCCGAGGCTCGCGTATGGCTGGTTCGCGTTCTTCTGGAAGCGGTACCAGGGTGGGTCCATCAACAGGATGCGCATCGAGCCTCCGTCCGTGGCGAGGGCAGCAAGGTGCGTGCCGCAGCGTGCCGCGCCGCTGTGCACAGCGGTTGGGCGTGCTGCCTCCACGACGGGCGGCAAGTGCTGCCGGTCGTGTCAGACGGCTGACCAGAGATGTACGATCCGTCGCGATCGTTGAACGACCGAGGACTGGCACGTCCCCTGCAAATGCCGCATGCGCATCCTCACGCTCCACGCGCCCTATTTCCGCGAGCAGTGGCGCCGCGAGCACGAGGTCGTCGCGTGGGGACCGCACGCGCACTGCGACATCGTCGCGACGCACCCGTGGACGACGCTCGCCGACGTCCTCGGCGCGCTGCCGCAGGGCTGGGAGCCCGACCTGATACTTCTGGGCGACGATAGCCATCCATTGCGGGTCCTCGGTCTCGAGGAGGCGCCGTGTCCGACGGCGATGCTGTCCGTCGACACCCACCACCACGCGGCGTGGCACGCGCCGCTCGCGACGGCGTTCGACGCGACGTTCGTCTCGCAGCGCGACCATCTGCCGGCGTTTCGCGCCGCCGGCGCGACGACGGCGCGTTGGCTCCCGCTGTGGGCGCCCGACGACCTGCCGAAGCCCGCGGCCCGCAAGACGCACGAGGTGGCGTTCGTCGGCTCGCTCGACGCGCGCTTCCATCCGGAGCGCGTCGCGTTCCTGGATGCGCTCGGCGCGCGGATGCCGTTGCACGTCGCGCAGGGCGACTACCGGCCGGTGTTCAGCCGCAGCCGCATCGTGCTGAACCAGACGGTGAAGGGCGACCTCAACGGCCGCGTTTTCGAGGCGATGGCGTGCGGCGCGCTGCTGCTCACCGAGCGGACGACGAACGGCCTGCTCGACCTGTTCACCGAGGGCACCGATCTCGTCACGTACCCGCGCGGTGACCTCGATGCGGTGATCGCCACCGCCGGCCGCCTCCTCACGACGGAGCGGGAGCGGCGCCGCATCGCGGCCACCGGCTGCGCGCTCGTACGCACCCATCATCGGGCGTCGCATCGCGCCGCGACGATCCTCGGGCACGTCGAGGGCGCGCGCACGCGGCTGCCCGCCGGCGCACGGCACGCGGGCGTCGCGCGCGCGTACTGTGTGCTCGCCGACTGGGTGCGGCGCTACGGCGAGGCGGCGCCGGAGTCGGCGGCGCAAGGCGCGCACTTGCGCGAGGCGTACCTGACCGAGGCCGGGCGGCTCGCGCTCGGACCGTCCGTCGGCGAGCCCGATCGCAGCGCGATCCTCGGCCTGATCGCGCTCGAGCGCGGCGAGCTCAAGCGGGCGCAGGCGCAGCTCGCCTGGGTCGTGGAGAACGGCGGCGGCGTCAGCGAGCGGCTCGCCTACATCGACGCGCTGGTGCGCGGCGGCGCGCTCGGCCCGGCCCGCGAGGCGGCCGAGGCGCTGTGTGCCCACCACCCGCAGCATCCCGAGGGTGAGGCCGTGCTCGCCGCGCTTCGCGGCGCGGCCTGCTAATTTCGCTGCTGGACACTCGGCCGGACTGCTCCCCACACTGTGGCCGGTGCGCCAACTCGGCGCCGATGGGAGGTCCGATGCGACGATCGAAGGTTGCGATGATGGTGGCGGCGGTCGCGTTCGCGGCGACGACGGCGGATGCCGCGGTCGTCTGCCAGAAGGGGCAGAAGTTCAAGATCCGCGCGACGGCGTGCAAGGGCAAGGAGACGCTGGCCCACGACCTCGCCTTGCTGGCGCAGCCGGGGCCAAAGGGCGATCAGGGTGATCCCGGCGAACCCGGCACCGCGCGGGCCTACGCCGAGGTCGACGCGGAGACGCCGTCGTTGGTCACGGCGCGCACCCGCGGGTTCGTGTCGGTCGAGCGGACCGGCTCCGGCATCTACTGCCTGGTTCCGGAGGACGGCATCGATCCGAGCACCAGCGCGTCGGTCGCCTCCGTGTCGGGCCCGCTCACGTCGAACTCGCACGCCTACACGGCACCGCCCGGCGTGTCGTGCCCGAACGGCTTCGTCGTGGCCGTGAAGGAGGGGTCGACGCTCGACAGCGACTCCGACTTCACGATCGTCGTTCCCTGATCGGTCCTCAGTACCGCCAGCCCGTCGGGTGGGTGGTGACGTCGTCGCCGAGGTCGACCATGACCTCGTCGACGTAGCACCACCCCCACGGGTCGGGCGGATCGTAGCTCTCCATCACCGCGTGCTGCGTCGCGTGGAAGTGACCGGTCGCATGCTTCCCCGGCGACTGGTCGCAGCAGCCGACGTGGCCGCAGACGCGACAGATGCGGAGATGCACCCAGCGGCCGCCGTGCGCGAGGCACTCCTCGCAGCCGTCGGACGCGGGCGTCACCGTGGTGAACTGATCGAGGTGCGAGCAGCGCGTGGCCATGCGCGCATCCTCGGCTCCGTCCGACGGCGGGTCAATGCGGGAAGCGCGTTGCCCCGAGTCCTTCCCATCGCTACGGTTGCCGCGCCATGGCCACACCGATGGAGCCCGCGCTCGAAGCCGACGATCCACTCCTGCGACCCGCGCAGACCTTCCCGAAGCTGAGCGCCGCGATGGCGGCGCGCGTCGCCGCCTTCGGCACCGAGGAGTCGGTGCCCGAAGGCACCGTGCTCTTCGCGCGCGGGCAACGCGGCGTCGACTTCTTCCTCGTGCTCGAGGGCCGCATCGACGTCTTCGACCTCGACGAAGACCACCAGCCGCGAGTGTTCACGTCGCACGGCCCGCGCCAGTTCTCCGGCGAGCTCGATCTCTTCACCGGCCGCCAGATCCTCGTGAGCGGCCGCGCGGCCGAGCCCACGCGGGTCGTGCGCGTGCCGCGCGATGCCTTCCGCCGCATGGTCGCCGCCGAGCCGGACATCGGCGAGATCGTGATGCGCGCGTACATCCTGCGCCGGGTCGCACTGATCCGGCACCTGCACGGCGGCGTCGTGCTGATCGGGCCGGCGCACTCGGCCGACGTGCTGCGCCTGCAGCGGTTCCTCGACCGCAACGGGCACCCGAACCGGCTGGTCGACACCGAGCTCGATCCGAACGCCGACGGCTACTTCGAGTGCGCGCTGGTGCGGGCGGCGACGCTGCCGGCCGTCGTGTACGGCGCCGAGGGCGTCCTCAGCAACCCGTCGACCGCCGCGCTGGCCGACGCGCTCGGGCTCACGTGGGAGATCGACGGCGATCACGTGCACGACCTGGCGGTGGTCGGCGCCGGACCCGCCGGTCTCGCCGCCGCGGTCTACGCCGCGTCCGAAGGGCTCGACACGATCATCATCGAGGGCATGGCGCCCGGGGGGCAGGCCGGCACCAGTTCGAAGATCGAGAACTACCTCGGCTTCCCGACCGGGATCTCCGGCCAGGCGCTCGCAGGACGCGCCCAGGTGCAGGCGCAGAAGTTCGGCGCACGCATCGCGGTCTCCCGCCAGGTGACGGGCCTCGACTGCGGCGAGCGCATCTTCCACCTGCAGCTCGAGGAGATGGCCGTCGTCGCCGCGCGCGCCGTGGTCGTCGCGACCGGTGCGCGCTATCGCACGCTCGACCTCGAGAACTACGCGCGCTTCGAGGGGCAGGGCATCCACTACGCCGCGACGAACATGGAGGCGAAGCTCTGCGGCGAGGAGGAGGTCATCGTCGTGGGCGGCGGCAACTCGGCGGGACAGGCGGCGATGTTCCTCTCGCGCACGGTCGGGCACGTGCACATCCTCGTCCGCGCCCGCGGGCTCGCGGCCAGCATGTCGAGCTACCTCCTGCAGCGCATCGACGCGTCGCCGCGGATCACGCTCCACACGGAGACGGAGCTGACGCGCCTCGACGGCGACGATCGCCTGCGGTCGGTCACGTGGACGAACCACCGCACGGGCGAGACGGAGACCAAGCCCATCTGCAACGTCTTCGTGATGATCGGCGCCGCGCCGAACACGGACTGGCTGGCCGGCTGTCTCGACCTCGACGCGAAGGGCTTCGTGCTGACGGGAACCGACGCCGGTGCGACCACGTCGTCGGCGTACGCCACGTCCCGTCCCGGCATCTGGGCCGTCGGCGACGTGCGCGCCGGCTCCGTGAAGCGCGTCGCCGCGGGCGTCGGGGAGGGATCCGTCGTCGTGCAGGCGATCCATCAGTACCTGTCCCCCGACGCGTTGTGACATTCTCGGATATTGCCTTGACAGGACGAATCACCGCAGCGTACGCCCGTTCCATCCACGGACGACGAGCCCGCGAGGGCGGGCCGCAGACAAGGGGGGATCGTATGACTGCTCGGCGATTCGGACTCCTCACGCTCGGACTCTGCCTCTGGACCGGCATCGCGGCCGCCGGCACGCCGCTTCCGGATCCGCCGTTCTCGAACGGGGGTTTCGTGCCGCCCGATTCGCTGACGTTGAAGAGCGAGCAGTACGTCGGGAAGCTGCTCTCGAAGTACGCGTCGACGCGCGGCAAGTGCGACTACGGCGCGGTGATCGCCCTGCAGCTCGCGTACGAGCCCGCGAATCTGGCGAAGGTGCCCGACGTGCAGGCGAAGTGGACGGCCTGCGTCGACAAGATGAATGCCTACTACACGATCAACCGCGACAAGCTCGTCTCGAAGGGCACGCCGTCGTGCCTGAACGCGGCCGGCATCGACGCGATCCGGGCCCAGCTGGATCTGCAGATCCCGGCGCTCAACACCCTCGTCTACTGCGACGACGACGCGGCCTCGCCCGATCCGGTCACGGGGCTCAACATCCCCGACTTCAAGATCGAGGCCAGCGGCGAGGTGTCGATGGCGAAGGTGCTCCTCAAGGTGGGCACGTACGCCGCGAAGTGCCTCGACAAGGCGGCATCGCTCGCCTTCAAGCTCGGCGGCACGATCGATCCCGGCTCTCTCGCCAAGATCCAGGCCTGCATCGAGAAGGGCCGCACGTACGGCCTCGAGTACGCGGCGAAGCTCGACCAGACGCAGAAGCTGCCGGCTTGCCTGCCGCTCGCGTCGGCCGAGGGCCTGGTGAACGCGACGGTCGACCTCGCCGGGCAGTTCACCGACGACGTCTACTGCGCGTCGCCGAGCGGCGCGTTCCTGCACTGACGCTGCACGAGTGCCGCCGGTCCCTTCGGACCGGCGGCACTCACGCGAACGTCATCTCCCGGACGTCCGACGCCACGCGCAGCGGCGCGTTCGTCACCGACTTCACGTCGTCGACCGTGAGCCCCGGCGCCATCTCGCGTAGCAGGAAGCCGTCGGCGTCGACGTCGATCCACGCGAGGTCGGTGACGACGGACTTCACGCAGCGGAGTCCCGTCGGCGGATAGGTGAGCTGCTCGACGAGCTTCGAGCCGCCGTGCCGCTCCTGCTGGTAGCAGACGGCGATGATGCGCGCGCCGCCGGCGGCGAGATCCATCGCGCCGCCGATGCCGCCGCTCGTCTGCCCCGGGATGCTCCAGTTCGCGAGGTCGCCGTTCGACGCCACCTGGAACGCGCCCAGCACGACCGTCGACACGCGGCCGGTGCGCGCCATCGCGAACGACGCGGTCGAGTCGAAGTACGCGGTGCCCGGCACCGGCGTCACGAGCTGGCCGCTCGCGTTGTAGCAATCGACGTCCTCGGCGCCCTCGTCGGGGAAGCCGCCGTAGCCGAGGATGCCGTTCTCGGCGTGCAGCGTGACGTCGCGGCCGCCGAGGTAGTTCGAGACCATCGTCGGGAGCCCGATGCCGAGGTTCACGTACTCGCCGTCGCGAAGCAGCGCGGCGACCTTCATCGCCATCAGGTCGGCGGGCAGGCCGGCCGGTCCCCCCGCGCGGATCGCGCGCCCGCCCATGTCGGTGACGCGGCCGACGAGCGCCAGCATCTGGCGCAGCACGCCGGGATCGATGTGCGTCGTGGTGCGCACCACGCGGTCGACGAAGATGCCCGGCGTGACGACGGCTTCGGGGTCGATCGCCCCGACGCCGACGACCTCCTTCACCTCGGCGATCGTCGTGCGCGCCGCCATCGCGAACGCGGGACCGAAGTTGCGCATGCCGCGGCGGTAGACGAGGTTGCCGCTGGGATCGGCCTGGTACGCTTGGAGCAGCGCGAAGTCGCCACGAATGGCGCGCTCGAAGACGTGCGGGCGGCCGTCGAACTCGCGCACTTCCTTCCCCTGCGCCGCCTGCGTGCCGACGCCCGTCGGCGTGTAGAAGCCCGCGAGCCCCGCGCCACCGCAGCGCACGCGCTCGATCAGCGTGCCCTGCGGCACCATCTCGAGCTGGATCTTCCCCTCGCGCACCTGCTGCGCGATCGGCGTGTCGAACGTCGGGTTGGCGACGTAGCTGCAGATCAACTTCGCGATCTGCTCCTTTTCGGCGAGGACGTTCAGCGACGTCGGTCCGCCGGCGGGCGTGTTGCACACGACCGTGAGGTTGCGGACGCCGCGCTCCACGAGGGCCAGCAGGCAGTCGGTGGGCCACGCCTGCGGCGGGCCGAAGCTGTGGACGAGGAGCGATGCGCCGTCGGCGACGTCGGCGACCGCCTCCATCGCGCTGTCGCAGATGCGTGTGGTCGGCATGCGGCGACCGACTTCCCACGAACGGCGCGCGCCGCGCAAGGCGGTGACGCTACCGGCCGACGGCGCCGAGCAGGCAGTCGCCGTAGATCGCCCAGAGCGCCTCGCCCGACATGCGCGAGGCGTCGCGCGGCAGCTCGAGCGTCACCAGCGGCCAGCCCCAGTCGACGCCGAGCAGCGAGCCGAGCGAGCCCGGCATCGCGCCGATCCGTTGCACCACGAGGCCGGTGCACGCGCCGAGCGCGCGCGCCGCGCCGTCGGCCGGACCGTCCCAGTCGACGAGGGCCGCGCCGGCCTCGTGCACGCTCAGGGTGAACGACGGCCGCACGCGGAGCAGCAGGTCGTACAGCGCACGGCTCTCGGGCTCCGACATCGGCTCGGGCCCGTGCGACGGCCAGGCCGCCCAGTTGTAGGTCGGCATGTTGCGGTTCAGATCGACGCCGCGGGCGTTGGTGCGCTCCGCCATCCCGAGGCCGTCGGGATTCAGCGCCGGGACGATCGTCAGCGCGCGCTGCGCCGGGCAGCGGAGGCGGAGCGCCAGCTCGCGGACCAGGGCCGCGCTCCCGAGCTCGTCGCCATGCGTGCCGCCGACGACGAGGATGCCGCCGAGCCCGGTCCCACAGCTGAGCACGTCGATTGGACGCCCCTCGACGGAATGGGACGCGACCTGCCACTGCGGCACGATGGCGCCGCCCGGCCGCCGCGCGCACACGCATCCCGACGCGAGGAGCAGGAGGACCACCAGAGCGGCTCGGGTTGGGAGGAGGGCGGGCACGGGAGGACGATTCCGAGGACGTGCCGCGGATCGTAGCGGCCGCGACGGGCGCCGTCATCCCCCGACCGTCGGCTCGTACGTCGCCCAGGCGCGGCCGAGCCGCTCGACCGCCTCGTCGAGCAGCCGCGGCGGGAGCGTGTACTCGAGGAACAGCCGATCGGTGTGCCGTTCGTCCGGAGTGAAGAGCGGTCCCGGTGCGACGGTCACACCGTGCCGCACCGCGACCGCCGCGAACGCGCGCGCGTCGCCGCGCGGCAGGCGCGCCCAGAGCGCGAACCCGCCGCCGGGCATGCGCCACGACCAGGTCGGCAGCACGCGCTCGAGCGCGTCCGTGAACCGCGCGCGCGCGGGCGCATAGTGACGGCGGCGCGCCTCCTGCGCTTCCTCCCAGCGTCCGAGCAGCCGCGCCGCGAGCAGCTGGTCGAGCAGCGGCGTGCCGAGGTCGGCCGTCGCCTTCATGCGCACGAGCTGCGTGACGACGGGGCGAGGCGCCCGGATCCAGCCGACGCGCAGGCCCGGCCAGAACAGCTTGCTCATCGAGCCGACGACGAGGATCGGGCCGTCCGTGCCGAAGTGGGCCACCGGCGGTGGCGGCGTCACCGCGTCGAGCGAGAGGTCGGCGGGCGCCACGTCCTCGATCACCGGCATCGACAGGCGAGCCGCGAGCCGCGCGAGCCGCCGGCGACGCTCGGTCGAGAGGACGGTGCACGTCGGCGTGCTGAACGTCGGCGTCAGGTAGACGAGGCGTGGCGGACGCGCGCCCGCGAGCCTCTCCAGCTCATCGACGCGAAGCCCGTGCTGGTCCGTGCCGATGGGGTGGACCTGCGCCGCGGCCGCGCGGAAGACGTCGAGCGCGCCGGGATGGGTCGCGTCTTCGCAGGCGACGACGTCGCGGGGCCGCAGGTAGAGGCCGGCCAGCAGCGCGATCGCCTGCTGTGCGCCGGTCGTGACGACGACCTCGTTCGGTGCGGTCGGCACGCCGGACGCGACGAGGCGCTCGGCGATCGACGCCCGCAGCGCGGGCAGCCCCGCGGGGCTGTAGCCCGGATGCGCGGCGAGCATGCCGAGGTCGCGGTCGACGAGCCGGCGCAGCTCCTGCTCCACCATCGGCAGCGGGGCGGTCGGCGCGAGCGTCAGGTCGATCGGGCCGCCGCGGCCGAAGCGGCTGGACGACGTCGGTGCGACGCGGTTCCAACGGCCCGCGACCAGCGGTCCGCGGACGATCCAGCCGCTGCCCTGCCGGCTCTCGATGACGCCCTCGTCGCGGAGCAGCGTCAGCGCGTGCACGACCGTCGTGCGGCTCACGGCGAGTGCGGGTGCGAGCCGCCGCTCGGCGGGCAGGCGCTCGCCCGCCGCGATGTGGCCGCGCGCGATCACGCGGCCGAGTGCCATGGCCAGCTGCCGGTAGGCCGGGCCGTCGCCGCGCGTCCAGTCGCCGAGGACGCTCGCCACCGCGAACGGCTGCATCAGTCCACTTTCGCCAAATTGGCCATCGACGAGGAGCGCTATCACGCGCCGCCGGCGGCCGTCGAGCATAAAACGACGGCATGACGACCTTCGCGACGCTGGACGACCATTCCTACCTGCAGCTGATCACGTTCCGCCGCTCGGGCGCCGGTGTGCCGACGCCGGTCTGGTTCGCGCCCGACGGCGCGCGGCTCTACGTGCAGACCGAGGACCCGAGCGGCAAAGTCCGGCGCCTGCGCCGCGATGCTCGGTGCGAGGTGGGGCCGTGCACGCTGCGCGGCCGCGCGCTCGGTCCGCGCGTCGGCGCGCGCGCCCGCATCCTCCCGGCCGACGACGCGGCGCGGGCCGAGCGTGTGCTCGCGGCGCGCTACGGGTTCGGACGGCGCCTCTTCATGGCGCTCGTGGTGCCGGTCTTCCGCTGGCGCGGGAAGCGCGAGGTCTATCTCGAGATCGTCGCCGACGGGCATGGCGCGGCAGGAGCCGCGGCATGAGCCGGTACGACGTCGTCGTCGTGGGCGCGAGCCTCGCCGGTGCGACGGCCGCCACGCTGTTCGCGCGCGCCGGACTGCGGGTCGCGCTCGTCGAGCGCCATCCCGACGCGGCCGCGTACAAGCGCGTGTGCACGCACTTCCTCCAGCCGAGCGCGACGCCGGTCCTCGAGCGGCTGGGCCTGACGGCGCCGATCGAGGCGGCGGGCGGCGTGCGCAACGCGCTCGACGTGTGGAGCGCGTACGGCTGGATGCGCGCGCCCGACGGTGCCGCACCGTACGGCTACAGCATCCGGCGCGAGCGGCTCGACCCGCTCGTGCGCGCGACGGCCGTCGCGACCCCGGGCGTGACGCTGCTGTCGGGGTGGACGGTGCGCGACCTCTGCTGGACCCGTCGCCGGGCGACGGGCGTCGTCGCGTACGATCGCGCGGGCGGGACGCGGGTGGTGTCGGCGTCGCTCGTGGTCGGCGCCGACGGGCGCCACTCGACGGTCGCGTCGATCGCCGGCGTGCCCGAGCGACGGCGGGCGAACCGGCGGGCGCTCTACTACGCGTATCACCGCGGCCTCTCCATTGGCCGCGCGGGCCGCATGTGGTTCCACGACGGCGACGCGTCGTACGCGTATCCGAACGACGACGGCCTGGTCCTCCTCGCCACCGCCGTGGCGCGCGAGCGCCTGGCGGCGTTCAAGCGCGATCCCGAGGGCGGGCTGGCGCGCGCGTTCGCCGGCTTGCCCGAGGCGCCGCGGCCGGCGGACGGCGCGCGCGTGTCGCCCGTGCTCGGTCAGGTGGATTCGCCGAACGTGCGGCGGCGGGTGACCCATCGCGGCCTCGCGCTCGTCGGCGACGCGGCGATGGCGTCCGATCCGCTGTGGGCGGTCGGCTGCGGGTGGGCCTTCCAGTCCGCGGAATGGCTCGTCGATGCGACCGCGCCCGCGCTGTGCGCGCAGCGCGGGCTGCGCGCGGCGCTTGCCGCGTATCGACGACGGCATCGTCGCGAGCTGCTCGGGCATCACCTGCTGATCGCGAGCTTCGCGCGCCGGCGGTCGTTCCTGCCGCACGAGCGGCTGCTACTCGCCGCGGCGACGTGCGATCCCGTCGTCGCCGAGCGGCTGCAGGCGTTCGGCGAGCGGCTCGCGCCCGCGCAGCGGCTCTTCGGGCCGCGGCTCTTCCTGCGCGCGTGGCGCGCGCGTCACGCGGCCGAGCTGGCGCGGCCGGGCAGCACGTCGTGGACCGCGGCGGCCACGCGCCGCCGTATGACGGGGGCATGACGGGTTCGGTCGATTCCGCCGGGTCCCGGGCGACCACCGGGCAGGGAGGTCACGCCATGAAGTACACGCTGCTCATCTATCTCGACGAGACGGCTTGGGCCGCTCGCGCCGCCGCCGAGGAGGCGAGTGCCATCGCGGAACACGGTGCCCTGATGGCCGACCTCGCCCGGACGGGGACGTACGTCGCGTCCGACGCGCTCGAGCCGACCGCCACCGCCACGACCGTGCGGGTGCGACGCGGCCGGACGCTCACGACGGACGGCCCGTTCGCCGAGACCAAGGAGCACCTGGTCGGCTTCTACGTCGTCGATGCCGAGAGCATCGACGAGGCCGTGGCCATCGCGGCACGCATTCCCGCGGCGCGCGACGGCTCGATCGAGGTGCGGCGGGTGAGGACGATCGACACGTAGGACGCGTCGGCGGATTGAGCCGGGAGTCAGCCGGCTGACAGCGCGCGTGCGTGGCGGCGCGCCGTCCCGTGCCGTTCCGTTGGCACGGGCCCTGCTGACTGCCGCGTGGATCAGCGCCCACCGCTCGAGGCCAACCTGCGCGCGCTGCGTGCGCGCGATCCCACGCTCGCCGCGCGGGTCGAAGCCGCCGCGCCGCTGGCGGCCGCGCCGACCGCGACCTCGTCCGGCCATCCGACGCTGACGGCCGACGGCGTCCTCCTGCACAACGCACACGATCCGCGCCGCGAGGCGCTGCGCTGGGGCGCGGCGCAGCAGGAGCGACTCGCCCTCGCCGGCGATCCGGTCGCCGTGGTGCTGGGCTTCGGCCTCGGCTACCACGTCGAGGCGCTCGCCGACTGCTGGGACGGTCCGATCGTCGTCGTCGAGCCCGACGTGTCGCTCCTGCGCACCGCGCTCGCCGCGCGCGACCTGACCGCGGTCTTGCGCCGCGTGCAGCTGGCGCCGGGGCCGATCGACGCGGCGACGGTCGACTCGTGGGGGCACGTCGTCCTGCTGCCGCACGCACCGTCGCTGCTGCGCGAGGGGGACGCGCTCCGCTCGCTGCGCGAGCGCGTCGCCGGCCGCGCGGTCCTGCGCGACCTGCGGCTCCGGATCCTCGTCGTCTCGCCGCTCGCCGGCGGGTCGTATCCGCTGACCGGCTACTGCGCGCGCGCCCTCGCCGAGCTGGGACACGACGTCTCCGTGCTCGACCTGGCGCCGTTCGCCGGCGGCCTGGAGGCGATCGGCCGCTTCACGCCGAAGGCCGGCGCGCGTCGCGTGATCGAAGGCGCGTTCGGCCGCTTCCTCGGCACGGGCATCCTCGCCGCCGTCGAGGCCGCGAAGCCGGACGTCGTCCTCGCGATGGCGCAGGCGCCGCTCGACGCGAGCATCCTCGAGGAGATCGGCAAGCGCGGCGCGCTGCGCGCCTTCTGGTTCGTCGAGGATCATCGCCTGTTCCCGTACTGGCGCGACGTCATCGCCGGCTACGACCACTTCTTCGTGATCCAGCAGGGCGACTTCCTCGCCGAGGCGCGCCGCCTGACGAACGGGCGCGCGAGCTATCTGCCGCTCGCCGCCGATCCCGCCGAGCATCGGCCGCTCGCGCTGACGGCCGCGGAGCGCGCGGAGTACGCGTCGCCCGTGTCGTTCGTCGGCGCCGGCTACCGCAACCGCCGGATCGCCTTCCGCGCGCTGCTCGACCAGGGGCTCCGCATCTGGGGGACGGAGTGGCGTGGCGCCGGGCCGGTCGAAGCGGTCGTCCAGCGCCAGGGCGCACGCGTCTCGACCGCCGACAGCGTCCGCATCTTCAACGCGAGCGACGTCAACCTGAACCTGCATTCGTCGACCTGGGTCGACGGCGTCGATCCCCTCGGCGACTTCGTGAATCCCCGCACGTTCGAGCTCGCCGCCGCGGGCGCGTTCCAGCTCGTCGATCAGCGTGCGCTGCTGCCGTCGCTGTTCACGCCGGACGCGGAGATGGCGACGTTCACCGACGCGGGCGAGCTGCGGGACCTCGTGCGCCATTGGCTCGCGCGGCCCGACGAGCGCGCGATGGTGGCCGCGGCGGCGCGCCGCCGCTGCCTCGCCGAGCACACGTACCGCCATCGCATGGAGACGCTGCTCGAGTCCGTGTGCGCCGCCGACGCCGACCGCCTCGCCGCACGGCCGCGCACGAACACGGTGGGCGACGCCGCGCGGTCCGAAGGCGAGACGCCGCTCGGCACGTTCCTCCGAACGCTGCCGCCGTCGACGCCCTTCACGCTCGACGGGGTCGTGCAGCGCCTGCTGCATCGCGAGGGCGACTTGAGCGACCCGGAGGCGGTGCTGCTCTTCCTGCACCAGTTCGACGAGCTGTACGTGAAGGAGGCGCGGCAGTGAAGGTGCTCGTCGTCAACCTGACGCGCTTCGGCGACCTGCTGCAGACGGGCCCGACGATCGTCGGCCTGAAGGAGGAGCATCCCGACTGCGACGTGACGGTGGTGGTCGAGCGCAACTTCGCCGACGTCGTGCGCGGCCTGCCGGGCGTCGACCGCATCGTCGAGCTCGACCTCGACGGCCTCGGCCGCATGCTGCTGGCCGACGACCTGCGGAGCGCCTACCACACCGTCGACGACGCCGTCCGCGCGCTGCGCCACGAGCGCTTCGACCTGGCGCTCAACTACTCGAGCTCGCGCATGAGCGCGGTCCTGCTGCGCCTGATCGGCGTGCCCGACACGCGCGGCTGGACGATGACGACCGACGGCTTCCGGCTGATCAGCCACCCGTGGTCGCGGCTCTTCTCGGCGAGCTGCCTCGTCCGTCGTCAGGCGCCCTTCAACCTCGTCGACTACTACAAAAAGGTCGCCGGCGTGCGGCGCGGGCCGCAGCGGCTCGTCTACGAGGTGCCCGCCGACGCGCACGCGCGCATCGCCGAGCGGCTCGCGGCCGCCGGCGTCCGACCGGACACGCCGCTCGTCGGGCTGCAACTCGGCGCGAGCAAGGCGGTGCGGCGCTGGCCGGCGGCGAGCTTCGTCGCGGTGGCGAAGGGCCTGCAGGACCGCATCGGCGCGCGCGTCGTGCTCTGTGGCGGCGGCGGCGACCGGCCCGTCGCCGAGGAGATCGCCGCGCCGCTCGGCCCGCTCGCCGTCGACCTGTGCGGCCGCACGTCGATCAACGAGCTGGGCGCGCTGCTCGCGCGCACCGACGTGCTGGTCACGGGCGACACTGGGCCGATGCACATGGCGGTGGCGGTCGGCACGCCGGTGGTGTCGCTCTTCTTCGGGCCCGCGCTCCCGTTCGACACCGGCCCCTACGCCGCCGATCACGTCTGCCTCCACGCCGACGTCGCGTGCGCGCCGTGCGACCACAACGTCACGTGCCTGCAGCCGTTCTGCCGCGAGACGCTGCCGCCCGAGGCGGTCGTCGAGGCGGTCGTCGCGCGTCGCGCGGGCGACTGGGAGGCGCTCGAGGCGGCGGCGACGCGTTGGTCGGGCTGCGGCTGGTACCGCACCGCGTTCGACGCCGAGGGCCTCTTCGACGCGCGGCGCCTCGGCCCGCCGGCGGCCGGCGCGGGCGAGACGCTCCGCCGCGTGTACCGCGCGCTGTGGAAGGCCGAGCTCGAGGGCACGACGCCCGAGATCACCTGGACGCCGCAGCCCGGTGCGGCCGCGGCGGTGCACGCCGTCGCGGCGCTCGCGGCCGACGCGCGCGCCGACGCCGAGCGCATCGAGATGCTGGCGCGCGACGCGCGCGACGTCGACGCGCTCGAGAGCGCGGCCCGGCGGCTCGAGGCGGCCGACGAGGAGCTGATGCGGCTCGGGGCGATCCACGAGCCGGCGGCCCTGCTGACGCAGGTGCTGCGCTTCGACAAGGAGAACATCGTCGGCGACGACGTCCACGGGCTGGCCGTGGCGACGCGTGCGCTGCACGAGACGCTGCACGCACGCGCCGAGCGCCTGGCGCTGCTGCTCGACGGACGGGGTGTGTCCCCTGGGAGGAACGATGCACGTGACGCTGGATGAGACCGTGGTGGAGGTGCCGCGTCCGGCGAGCCTCGCCGAGCTGCTGGAGGGAATCGAGCCGCACGTCGATCCCGCACGGACCATCACCGGGCTCGAGGTCGACGGCTGCCCCGTCGACGCGACGGACGCGACGGCTCTCGGTGCCTGGCGGCTGGCCGGCGACGAGCGCGTCGCCGTGACGACGCAGACGCCCGGCGACTTCGTCGCGATGCAGCGCGCGCAGATTCCCGGCCATCTCGACCGCATCGCGACGCAGCTCACCGCGGCGGCGAGCGAGCTCGACGCCGGGGACACGGGCAAGGCCAACCGGCTGATCGCGACGGGGACGCGCGAGCTCGTCCTGGTCCTCGAGCTCGACCAGAGCCTCAGCGTGCTGTCGGCGACGGCGGCGACCTGCGCGGAGGTGGTCGGGGTGCTCGAGCGCATCGGGACGCGGCTCACGGACGCGGAGAAGGGCGGCCGCTGGCCCGAGGTCGCCTCGCTGCTGCGCGACGAGCTGGTGCCGGCGATCCGGCGGAGCTGCTGATCGAACGACGCTCCGGGTCGGGGTCCGAACGTCCGATGGTCCGTCGCCTTCTCGGTCTGCTGCTCGTCGCCGGTGTGATCGCCGGCTGCGCCGACGATCCGGCGCCGCCATTGCGCATCGCGATCAGTCCGTGGCCCGGCTACGAGCTGCTCTACCTCGCGCAGGAGCGCGGGTTCTTCGCCGAGCGCGGCGCCGACGTCCGCATCGTGGAGATGGCCTCGCTCGGGGACGCGCGCCGCGCGTTCGAGCGCGGGCAGGTCGACGGCATGGCGGTGACCCTGGTCGAGCTGCTCGAGGCGCGTGCGGTCGGCGCACCGCGCTCGCCACAGGCCGTCCTGGTGACCGCGTGGTCCGACGGCGCGGACGTGCTCGTCGCGAGGCCGCCGGTGACGACGCTGTCCGATCTCCGCGGCCGCCGCGTGGGCGTGCAGCCGGGGTCGCTCGGCACGCTGATCCTCGCGCGCGCGCTCGAGTCGGTCGGGCTCCGGCTCTCCGACGTGGTGCCCGTGTTCGTCGACGAGACGCGCATGGCCGGCGTGCTCGCCGAGGGCTCGGTGCACGCGGTCGTGACCTATCCGCCGTTCTCCGCCGCGGTGCACGACGTGCCGGGCGCGGTCGCCCTGTTCGACAGCAGCGCGATGCCGCGCGAGATCGTCGACGTCGTCGCCCTCGACGCGCCGATCGTCGCGGCCGATCCGGAGCGCATCCGCCGGCTGGCGGACGCCTTCGACCGCGCGGTGCGCTTCACGCGCGAGCAGCCCGGCGTGGCGCATGCCGTGATGGCGCGCCGGGAAGGTCTGTCACCGGACACGTTCCGCGCCCATCTGGAACGCATCCGCCTGGTCGAGCTCGACGACCAGCCCGTGCTCCTGGCCGCGGGAGGTCCCATCGACCGCACGTTGCGCACCCTGGACGAGACGCTCCGCCGGCTCGGCCGGCTGAGCCGCCCGACCCGACTCGACGGTTCCGTGATCTCGGTTCCCGTGACCGTGGCGAGCGGACGATGACCCGACCCATCGGGCTGGAGCGGCGGATGCTGCTCCCGGCGCTCGCGATGGGGGCGCTGGCGGCGCTCGCGGGCACGACGCTCGCCTGGTACCTGCTGGCGGGCCGCCTGGATGCGCTCGCGATGCGGCGCGCCAAGACGCTCGTCGACGCCGTCACCTCCGTCGCCGAGACCGTCGACGGACCGCGCGAGCTGCAGCGCCTGGTGAGCGCGCTCGGCGCCGAGCGCGACGTGCTCGGCATCACCGTCGTCGGCGGTACGCCGCCGCGCGTGTTGGCGGCGACGCGGGGCGCGTGGGCCGGCACGCCGCTCGAGGCGCTGCCCGACGCGGCCGTGCGCGACGAGCTCGCGGCGACGCTCGCGACGTTCGCGCCGCACCGCGAGCATCGCGAGGACATCCTGCAGGCCGCCGCGCCGCTGCGCTTCACCGACGTCGGCGAGCTGGGCCAGACCCTCGTCGACGGTGCGGTGCAGGTGCGGATCGACATCGCGCCGCTCCGGCGCGAGGCGGCCGGGGCGGCACGGCGTACCGGCGTGTTCCTCGTCGGCGTGTGCGTCGCGGTCGTGGTGATCATGTCGGTGCTGCTGCGACGACGGGTCGTGCAGCCGGTGGTGGCCATCGCGGAGGCGATGGACCGTCGCGCGGCGGGCGACACGGCGGCGCGTGCGCCGGAGACCGCGATCGACGAGCTCGGCACGCTGGCGCGAACGCTGAACGGCATGATCGACGCGATCGCCGAAGGCGAGGCGCGCTTTCGCGAGCTGGCCGATGCGATCGATGACGCGTTCTGGATCGTCGAGCTCGGCCCGCCGCCGGTCTGGCGCTACGTCAGCCCGGCGTACGAGCGGCTCTGGGGGCAGTCCATCGCCGCGCTGCAGGCCGACCCCGCGGCGTGGCTCGAGCCCATCCACCCCGACGACCGCGCGGAAGCGCAGCGGCAGTGGGCGCGCGTGGCGGGCGGGCAGGCGGCCGCCCTCGAGATGCGCCTCGTGCGTCCCGACGGCGCCGTGCGCTGGATCCGCGTGCGCGGCTGGCCCATGCACGACGCCGGCGGCACGGTACGCCGCATCGCGGGCGTCAGCAGCGACGTGACGCCGTGGCGCGAGATCGAAGAGGCGCTGCGCGCGCACGCGCGCGAGCTCGAGGCGGCGAAGCAGGTCGAGCAGCGGCACGCCGCCGAGCTGTCGGTGATGGTGACCGAGCTCGCGGCGGCCAGCCGGCGCGCCGAGGAGGCGACCGAGGCGAAGTCGCGCTTCCTCGCGACGATGAGCCACGAGATCCGCACGCCGATGAACGGCGTCATCGGCATGACGGGCCTGCTGCTCGAGACCGAGCTCTCGGCGGAGCAGCGCGATTTCACGGAGACCATCCGTCGCTCGGGCGAGTCGCTCCTCGCGATCATCAACGACATCCTCGACTTCTCGAAGATCGAGGCCGGGAAGGTGGCGCTCGAGCGCGTCGCGTTCGAGGTGCGTCCGGCGGTCGAAGACGTCCTCGAGCTGCTGGCGGAGTCCGCGTACAAGAAGGGCCTGGAGCTGTACGCCACCGTGGACGACGGCGTGCCGCCGGCGGTCGTCGGCGACGTCGGGCGCGTGCGGCAGATCCTGCTCAATCTGGTCGGCAACGCCGTCAAGTTCACCGAGCGCGGCCACGTGGCCGTGCACGTCGCCGCCGTCGGGAGCGACGCCGACGGCGTCACGCTGCGGATCGCCGTCAGCGACACCGGCATCGGCCTCGCGCCGGACGCGCAGGCGGAGCTCTTCGAGCCGTTCACGCAGGGCGACGGCTCGACCACCCGACGCTACGGCGGCACCGGGCTGGGGCTCGCCATCTCGCACGAGCTGGTCGCGTTGATGAGCGGCACGATGGGCGTCGAGAGCACGCTCGGCGCCGGCAGCACGTTCTGGTGCACGGTGCGCCTCGGTCGCGCGGCGGTCGAGCCGCGTCCGCCCGACCCGCTCCTCGCGAGCCGCTCGGCGCTGGTCGTCGAGGACGATCCGGGCAGCCGCGCCATGCTGGCGACGCTGCTCGCGCAGCTCGGCCTGCGGGTCGGTGCGGCGACGACGCTCGACGCCGCGCGGGCCGCCGCGCGCGACGGCCGACCCGACGTCGTGCTCGTCGCGGGCGCGACGGCGAGCGAGGCGCTGCTCGCGCTCGCGCGCGACCTGCACGGCGCCGACCGCTGCGTCGTGCTCCTGCTGCCGATCGGCCAGCGGCCGAGTTCCGCGGCGTTGCAGGGGACCGGCGCGATGCACGTGCTGTCGAAGCCCGTGCGCACGGCATCGCTCCGCGACGCGCTCCGCGCGGCGCTCCAGGCGCGTGCGACGACGGCGTCGCCGCGCAGCGACGCGGACGACCTGCAAGGGCTGCGCGTGCTCGTCGCCGAGGACAACCCGGTGAACCAGCAGATCGTCCTGGCGCTGCTGCGGAAGCTCGGCTGCCAGGCGGACGCCGTCGGCAACGGCCGCGAGGCGGTCGACGCGCTCGCGCGCGTCCCGTACGACGTCGTCCTCATGGACTGCCAGATGCCCGAGATGGACGGCTACGAGGCGACGGGCACCATCCGTGCGATGGAAGGCACGACGCGCCGCACGCCGATCATCGCCGTCACGGCGAATGCGATGGACGGCGACCGCGAGAAGTGTCTCGCGGCGGGCATGGACGACTACGTCGCCAAGCCGGTGCGACCGGGCGTGCTCGCCGCGGCGATGCGGCGCTGGACCGTCGTGGGCGATGCGGTGGACGCCGCCGCCGTCGATCGGCTCGCGTCCACGCCGGACGGCGAAGCGCAGCTCGTCGCGCTGCTGGCGACGACGCGCGACACGTGCGCGGCCGTGCGCGAGGCGCTGGCGCGCGGCGACGGGGAGACGGCGCGGCGCGCGGCGGCGCGGCTGGAGGACGGGGCGGCGCAGGTCGGTGCGCGCGGGCTCGTCGACGCGTGTGCGCGGGTGGACGACGTCGCCGCCGCCGATCGCGCGGCCGGCGAGCAGCTCTCGGCGGCGCTCGATCGCGAGGCGCGTCGCCTGCATCGCGCACTCGCGACCCGCGTGTCCGGGGTCGACGGCTGACGATACGGCGACGGCGCGTGGCATTCTCGACGCCATGGCGGGTCACGACGCGTATGCACGCGTGATCCCGATTGGCAGGCGGGTTGCACCTCTCCGCCGTTCAGGAGGTCTCCCCCATGCGATTCGCCATGCTGCTCTCCGCCGTCGCGCTTCCCGCGCTGATGGCCGGTAACGCCGCCGCCGGCCTGGCCGGCCCCAGCGATCTGCCGATCTCGGCCAACAAGCTGCAGCTCAAGAGCAAGAACGGTAAGGAGAAGCTGCTGTTCCTGTCGAAGGACCCGGCGATCATCACGCCGTCCACGGGCAGCGGCGACCCGACCGTCTACGGCGCCACCGTGGAGCTCTGCTCCGGCGCGGACGGCTACGCGCTGTTCGAGCTGCCGGCGAGCGGTTGGAAGAACGGCAAGGTGCTCAAGTACGTTCAGAAGGGCGGCCCGCCGAGCGGCGTGAAGAACATGCTGGTGAAGAGCGGACGCACGATGAAGATCGTCGGCAAGGACGCCGGTCTCGATCTCGGCGCGCCGCAGGGCCAGGTCGCCGTGCGCGTGACGATGGGTGCCACGCGCATGTGCGCGTTGTTCGCCGGGCCGAGCGTGAAGACCGATGCGGTCGGCGTGTTCGACGGCCGCAACGCGACGGCGGGCGCAGTCTCGGACTGCGAGGACGCGACGCTCGGTTGCGCTCCGAGCTCCCCCGTCGGCGCTTTCGTTCAGTAGGCGCTGCAGCGGCGGGACCCGGCTCCATCGCCGGGTCCCGCCGCATGTGTTTCGTTTACGGCGCGTCGGGCGGGCAGGACCAGCCGCTCGGGAACTGCAGGCAGAGCAGCTCGGCGGTGACCTCGTCGACCGTCGCGTCGACGCAGTCGATCAGGTCGTCGAGCGACGTGAGCGCGGTGCCCGGGCACGTGTCGCTGATCGGGCAGGTCTCCCACCAGGTGATCTTCTGGTTGGGACCGCCGACCGGATCGCACGTATTGTCCATCCCGCAGGTCTTGCCCTCCTGCACCTCGCCGCCGTCGAGCTCGCACTGCTCGCGCGTCGCGGCGGCGCTGCACGCATTGGCCATGCCGGTGCGGCAGCAGAACGGCAGCGCCGCGGCTGGCGCGCGGTTGCCGCACTTGTTGCGGATCGCGGTGTCGAGCTTCAGCTCCGCCGTGTCGATCTTCGCCTGGAGCGCGAGGTCGGCCAGGCAGGTGGCGCGATCGTTGCCCTTGAGCCCGCAGCCCTCGAGCGTCTTTTCGACGTACAGCAGGTGCTTGATGCCGGCCTTGCCGATCGCGCGCTGACAATCGTTCTCACCCGAGACGCCGAGGTCGCGCTGATCGGGGAGCGGCGCCGCGCAGTCGAGCTCCGAGCACGCGGGCGACGTCTCGTCGAGCGCGCCGCCGCAGGTGGCGACGGCATGGGACGCGTACAGCGTCGCCATGAACTCGGCCAGCTCCGCCTCCTTCCAGCAGGCGAGGCAGGTGGCGAACTCGGCCGGGGTGGCCACCGGCAACGCCGCGCACGCGGCCTCGATGCCGGTCGGCGTCGCCTCGTAGGCGCAGGTGTTCGGGAAGCCCAGCGTCGCGCGGTCCGGATCGGGGCAGGCGGTGGCGATCGCCGCGATCACCTTGGTCCGCACCTTCTGCACCTTGAGCTGCGTCGCCGCGTCCGGACAGGGCCCGGCGATCTTGGCCACGTTCTCGGCGTCGAGGCATTTCGCCGCCGCCTTCACGTTGATCTTCTTGAGCTTCAGAAGCTGCTTTACGACCTGCTTCTGGCAGTTGGCCGGCTCGGCGGCGGCCGGGCTGCCCACCAGCAGCACGGCAAGCGCCGCGACCACGGCACTCGTCAGGGTTCGCATGGGTGCTCTCCTCGCGTCGTTGGAGGCGACGGGCCTCGAGGGTTGAGCTACCGCTCCATGCGAAGCCGCGTCAAGGCGCTCGAGGGCCATTCCGGGGTGTTTCGTCCTGCATAGGCGGTCAACCCTCTGTCCTCCAGGTGTCAGCGTGCCCCACGCCGGACGGGTGCGCGGCGGCAGGAAACGCCGTCCGGGGCAGGGCTTGCCGGGTACCGGCAGGTGGCGCGCGCCTTGCTCACCTCCGCTCCTCGTGCGGCAGGCGCGGGGAGTGGTGTGGTGGTGTTTCGGGCTCGTGGTGTGTGGTGTGGTCGTTGTTGGACGAGCCGGAGCACGTGAGGTCCTGCCGCCGACCGGTGCACAGGAGGGACGGGGCCCCGCGGCCCCGTCCCTCCGCATCGTGCGCGTCGAGACGGTCACCAAGCCGGTCGCCGGCGTCCGCCTCCGCCTGTCGGGTCCGACCGCGGTGACCGCGAAGCGCCTCCCGGCCCAGGACGGGGCCGCGGAGCGCATCTACATCGACGTCGCCGGCGCGCAGATCGATCCCAAGGTCCAGCGCACGTTGTCCGGCAAGGGGGCCGTCCGTCAGGTGCGCGTCGGCCAGCACGACACGGCCACCGCACGCGTGGTGGTCGAGCTCGCGGCGGAGACGCCGTTCACCATCGAGAACAAGGGCCGCGTCGCGACGCTGCGTCTCGGCAAATCCGTACCGCCGCCGGCGGACAGGCCGGAGCCGAAGGCGGCGACCCCGCCGTCCACGGCCGTCGCGGCGCCTGCCCCTGCCGCGGAGCCGGTCGCGGCGCCCGCGGTCGAGCCGATCGTCGAGGCGCCGCCGGCGCCGCCGATGATGAGCGTCGCGCCGGCGCCGCGCGCCGGCACGCCGTTCCAGGTGGTCGCCGGAGTGCAGCTGCTGCCGCCGGCGCTCGACACGCCGCTCTACGCCGACGACGCATCGGCGTCGCTGCGCGACACGCTTGCACGCTGGCAGACGACCGGCGCGCTGCCCGACGCGCCGACGGCCGGCATGCCCGCCTCGGCTGCGGCGGCCCATCTCGCCGCGGACGCCCTCTGCGTGCGCGCGGCGATGGGGCAGGACGACCCGCTCGCGGCGATGGCCGCCTACGAACGGGCCGCGCGCGACTTCCCGGACTTCGCCGACGCGCCGCGCGCGCAGCTGATGGCGGGCATGGTGTCCGTGTGGCTGGAGCTCGGCCCCGAGGCCAGCTCGGCGTTCGGTCTCTTCCTCGATCGCTTCCCGAGCCACGCGCTGGCACCCTACGCGCGCGTCGGGCAGGCGACGGCGCTGCGCATCCGTCACCGCCAGAAGGAGGCGGCGCGCGCGCTGGCGGCGGTCATGCCGTCGGCGACGGGTGACGTCCGGTGCGAGGCGCAGCTCGAGGAGGCGCGCCAGGCGCGCGACGCCGCGACGCCCGAGCGCACGGCGCTGCTCTTCCGCACGCTGGCCGCGCAGTGCCCGCACACGCTGACGATGCCGTCGGCGCTCCGCGACTACGCCGCGGCGCTGGCCGCCGCCGGCGCCCGCGGCGACGCGCGCGCGGTCCTCGCCGCCCCGCGCAGCCCGCGCGGCATCGACGAGGAGGGCGCGCTCGATCTCCTCGCGGGGACGCTCGCGCAGGAGGACGGCGACCTGAACGCCGCGCGGATCGCCTTCGAGCGCGTGCTCGGCCGGCGGTCGAGCAAGAAGCTCGTCAGCGAGGCGGAGATGCGGTTGGCCCTGCTCGACGGCCCGCGCCGCGCGCTCGACCGCATCGAGCAGCTCGCCGCCGAGCCCGGCACGCCGGCCGTGCGCGCCGGCCTGCTCGTCGAGGCGGCGCGCACGGAGGTGCAGGCCGAGCGCTTCCAGCAGGCGCTGGCGCTGCTCGATCGCGCCACGCAGATCGACCCGTCCATCGAGCGCCGCGCCGACGCCGAGCGCGCCGCGGTGTTCCGCGCGTGGGTGGAGAAGCTGTCCGCCGCGTCCGATTGGAGCGGCGTCGCCGTCGTGTACGCCGCGTGGTCGACGCCGATCCGCCGGCTCGCGACGCCGGACGACCGGCTCGTCATCGCGGGCGCGTTCGAGCGGCTCGGGCTGCCGGCGGTCGCGGCGGACCTGATGCAGGTGGGCGTCACCGGGGGCGACCCGGCGGCGCGCATCGCGTACGCCGAGACGGCGCTGCGCGCGGGCGACACGCCGGGCGCGCGGGCCGCGGTCGTGAAGATCGAGCCGCGCAAGCTCGACGTCGCGCTGGCCGCGCGCCTCGGCCGCGTGCGCGCCCGCATCGCGCTCGCCGACGGCGATCTCGCCGGCGCGGAAGCCGGACTGTCGGCCTATCCCGACGCGGCGCTCGCCGACGAGGTCGCGCGCGCCGAGATCGAGGCGGGCAACACGGCGACCGCGAGCGGCGCGTGGGACGAGGCGATCGCGATGTACCGTCGGGTGCTGGGCGGCATGGCGAGCGGCCCGTCGCGGACGACGGCGGCGGCCGCGCTGGCCCGCGTCGCGCTGGCTCGGGGCGACGCGGCGCTCGCGGCGGTGGCGCTCGACGAGGTCGCGGCGACCGGCAGCCCCCTCACGCGGCGCGCGGCGACGGCGCTGGCGCCCTCCGTGCCGCCGTCGGCGCAGCTGAGCGCGCCCGTGATCGGCGCGGCGGCGACCGAGGAGGTGCCGGTTGAGCGCTGAGGGCACCGCCGTGCAGGGGCTCGCGCAGGCGTTCGACGCCTTCACGGCCGCGACGTCGCGTCTCGAAGGCGAGTACGCCGCGCTGCGCGCGCGCGTCGCCGCGCTGACGACCGAGGTGGAGGAGAAGAACCGTCTGCTCGCCGCCAGCGTCGAGCGCGAGCGGCGGCTCGAGGCCGAGGCGCTGCGCCAGAGCCGCCTCGCCGCGATGGGCGAGATGGCGGCGATGCTGGCGCACGAGGTGCGCAATCCGCTCGGCGCGATGGAGCTCTTCACCGGCCTGCTGCTCCAGGACCTGCGTGCGCAGCCCGCGCCGCTCGAGTTGGCGCGCCAGGTGGCCGCCGGGATCACCGACCTGAACCACCTCGTGACGAACCTGCTCGAGTGGACGCGCACGCGCACCGTCGCGACGGACGTGGTCGACTGCTGCGCGCTGGCCGAGGACGCGCTGCGCTACACGAGCGACCTCCGCGTGGCGCACACCGTGACCGTCGAGCGCCGCTTCGGCGACGCCGCCGTGCACGCGCACGCCGACGCGAACCTCCTGCGGCCGGTGCTGCTGAACCTGGTCCGCAATGCCATCCAGGCGATGCCGGACGGCGGCACGCTGACCGTCGCGATCGGGCAGGACGGCGGCGCCGTCGAGATCGGCGTGCGCGACACGGGGCCGGGGATCGGACCGGGCGAGGCGGACCTGATCTTCCGTCCGTTCTACACGACGCGGGCGAAGGGGACCGGGCTCGGTCTCGCCGTGGCGCGCGAGCTGGTGGGTGCGATGGGTGGACGGCTGGGGATGACGAGCGAGCCGGGCCGGGGCGCCGAGTTCACGGTGACCGTGCCGGGGGTGGTGGGGGCATGACGGAGACGCGACGCATCCTGGTGGTGGACGACGAGGCCGGCATGCGGGCCGGCCTGGCGGAGGTGCTCCGCCGCGGCGGCTTCGCCGTCGAGCTCGCGGTGAGCGCGGAGGACGCGCTCGTGAAGCTCGAGCAGGGCGGGACGGATCTCCTGCTCACCGACCTGAAGCTCCCCGGACGCTCGGGGCTCGAGCTGCTCGGCGAGCTGCGCCGCACCGACACGGAGACGCCGGCGATCGTCATCACCGCGCACGGCACGATCGAGGACGCCGTCGCGGCGATGAAGCTCGGCGCGATCGACTTCCTGACGAAGCCGTTCTCGCCGACGGACCTGCTGCACCTGGCGACCCGCGCGCTCGCCGAGCGGCCCGCGCCCGGCGCGGCGCCGCGCCGCACGCGCGAGACCCCCGTGCGGCGGACGATCGTCTCGCGCGGCGAGGCGATGCTGCGCGTGCTCGAGATCGCGGAGAACGTGGCGTCGAGCCGCGCGCCCGTGATGATCCAGGGCGAGAGCGGTACGGGCAAGGAGCTGCTCGCGCGGCACCTGCACGAGTCGGGCTGCCGCCGCGGGCGGCCGTTCGTCGCCGTCAACTGCGCGGCGCTGCCGCGCGACCTGCTCGAGAGCGAGCTCTTCGGCCACGAGCGCGGGGCGTTCACGGGCGCCATCACGCGCAAGATCGGCAAGTTCGAGCTCGCGAACGGCGGCACCATC
Source organism: uncultured Binatia bacterium (SeqCode) (assembly GCA_964432595.1). Classification (GTDB taxonomy): domain Bacteria; phylum Desulfobacterota; class Binatia; order DP-6; family DP-6; genus DASYLJ01. Next base: position 51,668 of record CAYSOF010000028.1, read on the forward strand.
CTGCTCGACGAGATCAGCGAGATGGAGCTCGGCCTGCAGGCGAAGCTGCTGCGCGTGCTCCAGGAGTACGAAGTCGACCGCGTCGGCGGCATGGCGCCGGTGCCGGTCGACGTGCGCGTCGTCGCGACCACCAACCGGCGCCTGCGCGAGATGGTCGACCGCGGGCAGTTCCGCGAGGACCTCTTCTATCGCCTGATGGTGATTCCGCTCGTGTTGCCGCCGCTGCGCGAGCGCCGCGGCGACATCGACGACCTCGCCGATCACTTCCTGCGCCGCTTCGCCGCGCAGGGCCGCTCGCTGCGGCTCTCCGACGGCGCCCGCGCCGTGCTGCGCGAGCGCAGCTGGCCCGGCAACGTGCGCGAGCTGGAGCACGCCCTCGAGCGCGCCGCGCTGCTCGCGCGCGGGCCGGAGATCACGGCGGAGGAGCTGCTCGACCGCGAGCCGGCGCCGCCGCGGCTCGGGCTCGGCACGATGGCCGGGCTCACCGTCCGCGAGATGGAGCGCCGCCTGATCCTCGACACGCTGAAGCGCACCAACAACAACCGCACGCACGCGGCCCGGCTGCTCGGCATCAGCATCCGGACGCTGCGCAACAAGCTGGCCGAGTACCGCCAGCACGGCGAGCTCGATGCGGCGCTCGCCGCGGAGGGGTGACATGCCGAACACGCCGGTCTTCGATCCGACCATTCAGGGCGTGTCGAACGCGATGACGGTGCACGAGCGCCGCCACCGCGTGCTCGCGACGAACATCGCCAATCTCGAGACGCCCGGATACCGCGCGCGCGAAACGGAATTCCGTCGCGCGCTCGAGCAGGCGTTCTCCCCCGCGGCGGTCGAGACGGGGCAGGTGCCGAAGGACGCCACGCGGCTCCACGAGGACCTCGAGATGCCCGCGCGGGCCGACGGCAACACCGTCGACCTGGATCTCCAGATGGCGAAGCTCGCCGACAACACGTCACGCTACGCCGCGCTCGCCCGCATCCTGGGCAAGCGCCTCGCCCTGCTGCGGCAGGCCGTGGATGGGAGCCGCTGATGGACGTCCTCAGCTCGACGTTCGCGATCTCCGCCAGTGCGCTGCGCGCCGAGCGCCTGCGCCTGGACGTCATCGCGTCGAACCTCGCCAATGCGAACACCACCGAGACGCTGGAAGGCGGCCCGTACCGCCGGCGCAACGTGGTCTTCGCGGCGAAGGACCTGCCGCGCAGCTTCGGCGAGACGCTCGGCGAGCTCGGCCAGCTCGGCAAGCCGCCCGGCGTGACGGTCGTCGACGTCGTCGAGGACGTCTCGCCGCCGCGCCTCGTGTTCGATCCGGGCCATCCGGACGCGAACGCCGAGGGCTACGTCGCGTTTCCCAACGTCAACCCGATCCTCGAGATGGTCGACCTCCAGGCCGCGACGCGCGCCTACGAGGCCAACATCCAGGTGGTCACGGCCACGCGTCGCATCTCGGACGCGGCGCTGCAGATCGCCGGCTGACGCCGATGGACGCGGGCAAGATCACCCCGGGCCTCATCCCGCTCGTTCCGAAGAGCGAGGTGCCCGGTCTCGCCACGCCGTCGCTCGACGGTGCGGCGCAGGACGGACCGTCCTTCGGCGACGTCCTCAAGGACTCGCTGAAGACGGTCAACAACCTCCAGCACGAAGCCGACCGCTCGATCACCGATCTGGCGAGCGGTGGGTCGACGTCGCTGCACGACACCATGCTGGCCCTGGAGAAGGCCGACCTCTCGTTCCGCCTGATGATGCAGGTGCGGAACAAGATCGTCGAAGCCTACCAGGAAGTCGTGCGGATGCAGGTGTAAATGAACGCACGCGCGCAGCAGCTCTGGCAGAACCTCCAGTCGTTCTTCGAGGGGCTGCCGCCGCGGCGGCGGTGGATCGTGCTCGGCACGGGCATCGTGTCCATGGCGCTCGTCCTCGGCCTCGCGTGGTGGGTGCAGCGGCCGCTCATGAAGCCGCTGTTCACGAACCTCTCGCAGGAGGACGCCGCGGCCATGGTGCAGGCGCTCCGCGACGAGAAGGTGCCGTACGAGCTCGAGGACGGCGGCCGTGCCATCCTGGTGCCGTCGGAGCGCCTCTACGAGCTGCGCCTCTCGCTCGCGAGCCGCGGGCTGCCGGAGGGCGGCGGCGTCGGCTTCGAGATCTTCGATCGCCAGTCGCTCGGCCAGACCGACTTCCTCCAGCACCTGAACTACCAGCGCGCGCTCCAGGGCGAGCTGTCGCGCACGATCGCGCAGCTCGGCGGCGTCGAGTCGGCGCGCGTGCATCTGGCGCTGCCCGAGCGCTCGCTCTTCGTCGCGCACGAACGCCGCCCGACCGCGTCCGTCGTCGTCAAGCTGGCGCCGGGCCGCACGCTCGGGCGCGCGCAGATCGAGGGCATCGTCCACCTCGTCGCGTCCAGCGTGGAAGGCCTCGCGGCCGACGGCGTCACCGTGGTCGACGAGAGCGGCCGCATCCTGAGCGACGACCCGAAGGAGGGCGGCCTCGACGTCGCCGGCGGCTCGACGGAGATGCTCGAGTTCCAGCACGCCGTCGAGCGCACGGCGGAGGAGCGTATCGAGACGATGCTCGGCACCGTCGTCGGGCGGGAAGGCGTCATCGCGCGCGTCGCGGCGCAGCTCGACTTCGCCCGCGCCGAGCGGACCGAGGAGCGCTTCGATCCGGACGGCGCGGTCGTCAAGACGCAGCAGGCGTCGAAGGAGGAGACGATCGGCGCGAAGCTCGCCGGCGGCGCCCCCGGGACGCAGTCGAACCTGACGAACGACCCCATCGCCGTCGAGCAGCCGCAAGGCCCGACGTCGCACCGCAAGGAAGAGCAGCAGACGTACGAGATCTCGAAGGTGATCTCGCGCACGATCGCGCCGGTCGGCGCGGTCCAGCAGCTCTCGGTCGCCGTCCTCGTCGACGGGACGTGGAAGGAGGAGAACGGCGAGCGCACGTTCGTGCCGCGCCCGCAGGACGAGCTCGACCGTTTGAAGGAGCTCGTGAAGAGCGCCGTCGGCTTCAACGAGGAGCGCGGCGACCGCGTCGAGATCACGAGCGCGCCGTTCCAGGTGCCCGAGGTGGTGAGCGAGGGCGGGGTGGTGTCGACCGTGACGCGCTGGGCGCCGTCGGTGCTGACGCGGCTCCTCGGCGTGGCGTTCGTGGCCGTGGCGCTCCTCTACGTCGTGAAGCCGCTGCTGATGACGCTGGCGCAGCGCCGCTCGCCGCTCGGCGCGAACGGCGAGATCGACACGAGCGACATGACGGCGGCGATGGCGCAGCTGACGCACGAGAACCTGCAGCTCACGCAACGCAACCCGGAGCGCGCGGCGCAGCTCGTCCGCGAGTGGCTCTACGAGGACGCCGACGCGGGGACGCGGACGGCCTGACCCATGGCGGACACCACGGCACTGAGCCCGCGCAGCTTTCCCCGGCTGCCGGCGGGGACCACCGGCATCGAGAAGGCCGCGATCCTGATGCTGACGCTCGGATCCGACGCCGCGGCGGCGGTGCTGAAGCACCTCAGCGAAGGCGAGGTCCGGCAGATCTCGGCGGCGATGGTCCGCATGCGGACGATCACGCGGCCCGAGGCGGCGGCGGTGCACGAGGAGGCGTGGCGCTGGCTCACGAGCCGCGAAGGTTTCCTGATCGACGGCGAGTCGTTCGTCCGCAAGCTGATCACCGCGGTGGCGCCGACGCGGCCGTCGCACGAGCAGGACGCGATGCGCGACCTGACCCGCTCGAGCGAGGCGGGCCCGACGCTGGCGAGCCAGCTCGAGTCGATGGCGCCGCAGGCGATCGCCCGCGTGATCGGCACCGAGCATCCGCAGGTCATCGCGTTCGTCGTCGCCAACCTGGCGCCGCGGCAGGCGGCCGAGGTGCTCGGCCTGCTGCCCGAGGAGCTGCACGCCGACATCGTGCACCGCATCGCCGAGCTGAAGACCGTCGCGCCCGAGCTGGTCGCGGAGGTCGGCTCCGTGTTGACGAGCCAGGTGCAGAGCCTCGGCGGCGCCGCGGTGAGCTCCGGCCGCGCGATCGGCGGCACGAAGCTCGCGGCCGACATCATGAACCTGGTCGACAAGGGCGTGGAGTCGCGCGTGTTCAGCGACCTCGACGACAACGCGCCCGAGGTGGCCGAGACGATCCGCAACCTCATGCTGACGTTCGAGGACCTGATCCGCCTCGACAACCGCGGCCTGCAGGTGCTGCTGAAGGAGGTCGCGCGCGAGGACCTCATGCTCGCGCTCAAGACGGCGAGCCCGGCGATGCAGGAGAAGGTGTTCGCCAACATCTCGGCGCGCGCCGCGGAGATCCTGCAGGAGGATATGAGCACCATGGGCCCGGTGCGCCTGAAGGACGTCGAGAAGGCGCAGGCGAACATCATCACCGTGGCGCGCCGGCTCGCGGAGGAGCAGAAGATCCAGCTGGGCGGCGGAGGCGACGATGCCCTCGTCTGACGCCTTCCAGCCGCTGGCGGAGCCCGAGCGCGGACCGCGCGCCGGCTTTCGCCCGCTGGGCGACCCCGCGCCGGCGACGCCCGAGCCCGTCGCGCCGGGAACGGCGCACGGGACCGGGGTCGACGCGGCGGCGCCGATCGAGGCCGAGCCGGAAGCACCCGTCGAGCGGCTGGAGGACCATCCCGCGTTCGCCGCCGGCGTGGCGCACGCCGCGGAGGCCCATGCGGCGGCCGTCGCCGAGATGCAGGGGACGCTCGCCGAGGCGCTCGAGTCGCTGGCCGCGTTCCGCAGCGAGCTGCGCACCAAGTACGAGCGCGAGCTGCTGCTCCTGGCGCTCGGCGTGGCGAAGAAGGTCGTGCAGCAGGAGCTCGCCGAGCATCCGGAGATCTGGCTGACCATGATCCGCTCGGCCGTGAAGCAGGCCGTCGACCGCGAGCGTATCCTGGTCCGTGTGCCGCCCGACCTGGCGCAGTACCTCCTCGCCGAGGCGCCGACCCTGCGCGCGGCGCTGGAAGAGGTGAAGGAGCTGCAGATCGTCGACGATCCGAGCCTGCCGCCGCTCGGCTGCGTCATCGAGAGCCGCTACGGCGAGGTGGACATCGGCGTCGAGACGCAGCTCGGCGTCGCCGAGCGCGCGCTCGTGGGAGCCGAGGATTGACGATGGCGCCCGGCATCGACTTCTCGCGCGCGCGGCGCGACCTCGACGAGCTCAACCCGGTGCGGGTGAGCGGACGCGTCACCGACGTCATCGGCCTCGTGGTCGAGGCGACGGGCCCCGGCGCGCCGGTCGGCTCGGTGTGCACCATCGGCGGCTCGCGCGACGAGCCGGGGGCGCCGACGATTCCCGCCGAGGTGGTCGGCTTCCGCGCCGGCCGCGTGCTGCTGGCCCCGCTCGGCGACCTGGCCGGCGTCGCGCCGGGCAGCCGGGTGACGCTCGTCCGCGAGCGGCCGCTCGTCCGCGTCGGCGACGCGATGCTCGGCCGCATCCTCGACGGCCTCGGCGCGCCGCTCGATCGCGGCGGCCCGCTCGACTGCCGCGCGGAGTACCCGCTGTACGGCCAGCGCATGAACCCGCTCGACCGCACGCCGATCCGCGAGCCGCTCGACCTCGGCATCCGCGCGATCAACGCGCTGCTGACGTGCGGACGGGGCCAGCGGCTCGGCATCTTCGCCGGCTCGGGTGTCGGCAAGAGCGCGCTGCTCGGCATGATGGCGCGCTACACGCGCGCCGAGGTGAACGTCATCGCGCTGGTCGGCGAGCGCGGCCGCGAGGTGCGCGAGTTCATCGAGCGCGATCTCGGCGACGCCATCGGCCATTCGATCGTCGTCGTGGCGACGTCGGACCAGCCGCCGCTGGTGCGCATCCGCGGCGCGTTCTTCGCGAGCGCGATCGCCGAGTACTTCCGCGATCAGGGCAAGGACGTGCTGCTCATGATGGACTCGCTGACGCGCGTCGCGATGGCGCAGCGCGAGGTGGGCCTGTCGGTGGGCGAGCCGCCGGCCGCGCGCGGCTACACGCCGTCGGTGTTCGCGCTGCTGCCGAAGCTCCTCGAGCGCGCCGGCACCGGCCGCCAGGGCAGCATCACCGGCCTCTACACGGTGCTCGTCGAAGGCGACGACATGAACGAGCCGATCGCCGACACGGCGCGCTCGCTGCTCGACGGCCACGTCGTGCTGTCGCGGAAGCTCGCCAGCGACAACCACTACCCGGCGATCGACGTGCTCGCGAGCGTGTCCCGCGTGATGCTCGACATCACGAGCCCGGCGCAGCAGACGCACGCCGGCAAGGTGCGGTCGTGGCTGTCGACGTACCGCGAGGCCGAGGACCTGATCCAGATCGGCGCGTACACGCGCGGCGCCAGCCCGACGATCGACGAGGCGATCAACCGGCTGCCCGCGATCACGGCGTTCCTCCGCCAGGCGCTGGGCGAGCCCGCGTCGCTCGCGGACGCCGAGCGCGCGCTCGAAGCGGTGGTGAGGTAGGGCTGATGGCATTCCGATTCCGACTCGAACGCGTGCTCCGGCTGCGCGGACAGCTGCGCCGGCTCGCGCAGGACGAGATGCACCGCACCATGGGCGCGATCACGCGCGTCCAGGACGCGATGGCGACCGAGCGTGCGGCGCAGGACGCCGTGCGCGCGGCGGAGGACGGTGCCGCCGGCGGCGAGTTCACCGGCGCCGACCTGCTGCGCTGGCGAGCGTTCGAGGCGGCGGCCGCCGCGCGCGAGCGGGTGCTCGCGCGCGAGCGCGACCAGCTGGCGGCGACGCTCGTCCGCCAGCGGGAGACCGTCGTGGTGCGCCGTCAGGACGAGCGCAAGCTCGAGCGGCTGCGCGAGCGTGCCCGCGAGCGCTTCGAGGCGGCGGAGGAGCGCGCCACCGCCATCCTGCTCGACGAGCTGGCGCTGCGGGCCCGGGGGGATCGGACATGAAGCTGCTGCGCACGCTGGTGATGGCCAGCCTCGTGATCAAGATCGCCGTGCTCGGCACGTGGTGGGCGGGCAACGTCCGCGCCAGCTCGTCGTCCGCGGAAGCCGCGCCCGCCGAGGCGGCCGCGGAGGGCACGGCGAGCGGCCCCGTCGACGTCATGGAGCGCAGCCGCGGGTTCCGCGACGTGCTCGACGCCGTCGCCAAGCGCAACAAGGAGCTCGACGCCCGCGAGCAGGCGCTCGCGGCGCGTGAGGCGGGACTGGCCGCGCTCGAAGCGACCGTCGCCGAGCAGGTTGCGCGTCTGGAAGGCGGCGCGGCGCCCGCCGCGGCTGGTGCGCGCCCCGCGAAGGCGCCCGCACCCGGCCGTCCGGCCGCGAAGCCGGCGACCGCCGCGGCGAACGCCAAGACCGAGGCCGCCCCGCCCGAGGTGACGCGCGTCTACGAGCTGATGAAGCCGGACGAGGCTGCGCCCATCCTCGACAAGCTCGACGACGCGACGCTGCGCATCGTGCTCGGACGCATGAAGGAGAAGCAGGTCGGCGCACTGCTCGCCGCGATGAATCGCGAGCGGGCCGTCGCCTTCACGAAGATGCTCGCCACCGGCGCGGCCGGTGACGATGCGAGCGATTCCGGAGAGGATCGATGAAGACCGTGCTGCTGGTCGACGACACGGAGGTGATCCGTGTCGTCGTGTCCGCGTTCCTGCGCCGCTTCCAGTGCACCGTGGTGGAAGCGGTGAACGGGCGCGTCGGCCTCGAGAAGGCGCGCGAGCTCAAGCCCGACCTGATCCTGCTCGACGTCGAGATGCCCGAGATGGACGGCATCGAGGCGCTGCGCCACTTGCGCGCGGACCCGGCGACGCAGGCCCTCCCGGTGATCATGCTCACGGCGCAGTCGTCGAAGGAGGTCGTGATGCAGGCCGCCCGCCACGGCGTGCTGGCCTACATCGTGAAGCCCGTGAACCGGCAGCTCTTCGACAAGGAGGTCGGCGCGGTGCTGGGTGCGGTGTCCGGCGCCGGTGCGCCCGCCGTGGAGGCGCCGGCCGACGCAGCGCCCGAGGCGGCGCCGCAGTTCACCTCGCTGGTCGTGGACGACAGCCAGCGCGTCTGCGAGACGGTGCGCGCGCCGCTCTCCGCGCGCGGCCCCGTCATCGTCGCGGCGACCGGCATGCAGGCGCTCGAGCGCTTCCAGGAGCAGCATCCGCGCGTCGTGATCCTGGACCTCACGCTCCCCGACATCGACGCGTTCGACCTCCTGATCGCCATGCGCCAGGTGGACGACAGTGCGCGCTTCCTCGCGCTGACGGTGCGCGGCGAGGCGGAGCAGGCGACGCGCGCGCTGCGCGCCGGCTTCGCGGGCGTGATCGAGAAGCCCGTGCAGGCGGCAGAGGTGCTCGAGAAGGTCGCCGTCGCGCTCGGCGATCAGGCCGAGGAGGTGTTCGTCGAGTGGGTCGACGACACGCCGGTGCTGGTGTTCCCGCCGGCCGATGGGCCCACGTTCCAGCGCTTCACGCAGGCGACGGCGTCGAGCGTCCGCGACATCGTCAACGACGGCGGCGATCACATCGTCATCGACCTGAGCGCCATCGTCGACCTCACGCCCGGCGTCGCGCGCATCCTCCTGCGGCTCGTCGACGAGGTGCGCACGCGGGGCCTGCGCGCAGCGGTGTGCGCACCCACGGAGCAGCTGGTGCACCAGCTGGGCGAGCTCAACGAGACGCGCGGCCTGCTCTGCGCGCCGTCACGTCCCGAGGCGATGAAGGCGCTCGGGTCGACGTCCGCGCCGGCGATGACACCGGCGCCGGCGGTGGCGGCGACGGGCACCGACGGCGCCGCCCCGGAGCCACCGCCGCCGGCGGCGGGTCCCGCGCCGGCCGAACCGCCGAAGTAATCGCGCCTCAGGACGGGCAGGCGCTCGGCGCCGGCGTCGCCCGCGCGATGAACCGCGCGCCCGGCACCCACGTCCCGACGTCGGCCCGCAGGCACGATCGCCGCGGGAATCGCGGTAGCGGTAGCCGGCGTTCGCGCCGCGACCGAGACGCCTGAGGAGCGCATCCGGCTCCTAGCGCCGGCAGTCACGCGCGATCAAGGCGATCCACCGTGGGGCACGATCTTCCGAACCGGTCGAAATCTGCCGGGGCGCAGGTGCGATCCCGCACGCACCGGCGCGCCTCGACGCGCGGCATCGTCCTTGCTGATTATCCACCCGACGATGGTCTCGCTCCCGGTCACCCCTGCGCCCGGCGATCCGGCGGCCGCGGCCGCCGCCGCGCTGCCCGGCGCGGGCGCGCCGGCGGCAGGCGCCAACGGCGCGCCCCTCGCGCTGGATTTCTCGGCCTTGCTGGCCGCGCTGCTCGGCGGGCAGACGGCGGACACGCCGGCCGAGGGCTCCACCACGACGGCGTCCGACGAAGACGCGGCCGAGACGGGGGGAGAGACGACCGCCGCGCCCGACACGAGCGTCGCGACCGCGGTCGCGGCTGCCGCGGTCGTCGCGACACCGGTGATCGCCGTGCCGCAGCCGGTTGCGCCGGCCGCCGCGCCGGCGCCGGCGACGGCCGATCCCGTCGCCGAGACGACGTCCGAGGTCGCGGCGATCGCCGCCGTGCCCACTCCGGCCGCCGCGCCCGCGGCCGCGCCGGCCGTCGCATCTGCCGAGACGCCGGACGATCCCGCGCCCGATGCCGCCGCCGCGACGCCGGCGCCGGCCGAGACGCCGGCCGCCACCGAGGCGACTCCGATCGTCGCCGCCGCGCCGGACGCGCAGCCGGAGCCCGAGGGAGACGACGCGCCGCCGGCGCCGCGCCAGGAGACGCCGGCACCGATCGCGACGCCGCCCGCGGCCGATGACGTGACGACGACCGTGCAGGCGACACGTCTCGCCGCGAGTCCGCAGGCGACGGCGGCCGAGACGCCGCGACCGCAGAAGGGCGATGCGCCCCCGCCGTCGGCGACGCCGGTCGCCGCGGCCGACCACGCCGCCGCGCCCGCGCCGGCGGCGCCGCAGGCGCAGACCGGTGGCGAGTCGACGCCGGAGCAGAAGCGCGACGGCGAGCCGACGACCGACGCCGTCGCATCCGACGTCCCGACCGAGCTGCGCGACGCCGCCCCGCAGACCGACCAGGCGCCCGCGCGCCACACCGAGCCGCCGCGGCAGCCGTCGCCGCCGCACGCACCATCGCCCGCGCGCGACACGCCGCAGATGCCGCATCCCGCCCGCGACGTCGAGCAGCTGGTCCGTCTCGATGCGCTCCGGCCGCTGCGCATACCGGACGGCGGCGAGATGCGCCTCGAGGTGACGCGGCCCGACCTCGGCCAGATCGACGTGCACGTGAGCGTGCGCAACGACGGGGTGAACGCGACGCTGCTCGCCGATCAGGCGGGCGCGCGCGAGGCGCTCGCCGCGCAGCGTCCGCAGCTCGAGGCCGCGCTCGGCCGCGCGAACCTGCGCCTCGACGGCTTCAGCGTCGGCGTCGGCCAGCAGCAGCACCAGCCGCCGCAGCCCGATCCCCACCAGCAGCAGACCGCGCCGCCCGGCGGCTGGCGTCCCGACCCGTCCGCACCAACCACCGCCGCGACCGTGGCGGCCACCGAGCCCGTCCGCATGGCGACGGGAGGATTGAGCCTGCGCGCATGACGATCGATCCGCTCGCGGCGACCGAGCCCGGCAGCAACGTGCTGCCCGCCGGGACGACCAAGAACCAGACCATCGATCAGCAGCAGTTCCTGCTGCTCTTCATCGAGCAGCTGAAGAACCAGGACCCGCTGGCGCCGATGGAGCCGAACGAGCTCACCGCGCAGCTCGCGCAGTTCTCGAGCCTCGAGCAGCTGACGGGCGTGAACACGCGACTCGACGGCCTCTCGGCGCGCGTCGGCTCGTCGCTGCTGAACCTCCTCGACAAGGAGGTGCGGTTCGAGGGCGATCGCATCGCGCTCGACGACGGGATCGCGAACACCGTGAGCTACTCGCTCGATCAGGCGGTCGACGGGCTCACCGTCACCGTGAAGGACGACAAGGGCAAGACGGTGCGTACGATCGACCTCGGCGCGCAGCCGGCCGGCAAGAAGGACTTCACATGGGACGGGAAGGGCGCCGACGGCAACGTGCTCGCCGACGGCAGCTATCGCATCGAGCTCTCCGCGAAGGCGAAGAACTCCGACGAGACGCTCGCCGTGCCTGTGACGATGATCGCCAAGGTCGAGGGCGTGGACTTCACCGCCGACCCGCCGACGTTGCGGGTGAACGGACAGGACGTGCCGCTCGAGTCGATCCTCGAGGTGCGGCCGAGCAGCGAGCAGCAGCAGGACGACGCCGCCTGAGGCGGCAGGGGGAAACGACGACATGGCAATTTTCGGCGCACTGTCGAGCGGACGCAGCGGCCTCATCATCAACGGCGCCGGGCTGTCCGTGATCGGCAACAACATCGCGAACGTCGGCACCGTCGGCTTCAAGGGCAGCCGCACCGAGTTCGCCGACCTGATCTCCGCCGAAGCCGGCGGCCAGATCGGCAAGATCGGCCTCGGCGCGCGCATCGGCGCCGTCCGCACGCTGTTCGAGCAGGGCGCCATCGAGGCGACCGGCCGCAGCCTCGACCTCGCCATCGAGGGCCAGGGCTTCTTCGTCCTGCGGGAAGGGCAGGCGCAGATCTTCACGCGCGCCGGCAACTTCCAGAAGAACGCCGACGGCTCGATCACGAACGGCCTGGGCCACGTGCTCCAGGGCACACCCGTCGACGCCACGGGCCGCCCCGTCGGCGGTCTCGGCGACATCACGGTGTCGGGCCTGAGCGCGCAGGCGAACGCGACGACGCAAGTCACGCTGAGCGGCAACCTCGACTCCGCCGCCGTCGGCGCCGGCCCGTTCGACGGCACCACGTTCGCGAGCGCGTTCGCCACGTCGAACTTCCCGACGTCGGTGCAGGTGTTCGACTCGCTCGGCGGCGCGCACGACGTGACGGTCTTCTTCACGAAGGTCGGCACGAACTCGTGGCAGGTCCGGATGGGCGTCGACGCGGGCGACACGGGCGGCACGCCCGGCAACCTGCAGATCATCAACGGCGCCGGCGGGACGGTCACCTTCAACACCGACGGCACGGTGAACACGAGCGGCAGCCTCACCGGCAACGTGACGTTCTCCGGCGCGGCCGCCCAGGCGATCACGCTCGACCTCGACAACTTCACGCAGGTCGCGGGCCCGTCGGGCGTCGGGTCCGTCACCCAGGACGGCTTCGGCGCCGGCGGCCTCGTCAGCCTGAGCGTCAACTCGATCGGCATCCTGAGCGCGACGTTCGACAACGGCCAGACCCGGCCGCTGTTCCAGCTCGGCATCGCCTCGTTCCGCAACCCCGAGGGCCTGAACCCGGCGGGCAACCAGCTCTACCGGGCGTCGATCGACTCCGGACCTCCGGGCATCGCGACCGCCCAGTCGCAGGGCAACGGCTCGGTGCTGGCGTCGGCGCTCGAGCAGTCGAACGTGCAGATCGCGCAGGAGTTCATCGACCTGATCAGCACCCAGCGCGCCTTCCAGGCGAACGCCCGCGTCATCACCGCGAGCGATCAGCTGCTCGGCGACCTGATCAACATCATCCGGTAGTGAGCCCCGGACGCGGGGCGGGGCGCGCGTGCCCCGCCCCGCGTCATGGAAGCGCTCCCGGCGAGCGCCGCCGGGTCAGGAAGCTGACCCGGCAAAAGCCTCTCGTCCGCGAATTTCCTGCCGACCGCACCCGGTCACGGCCCTGGCACCCGTGTTGCTGTGGGTCCGGTGCCGCATGGAGTGCGGCGGGGAGGTTCCATGGCCGAGGAAGAAGCCGCCGCCGACGGCGCGGCAGCGGAGGAGAAGCCGGCAGGCGGCGGGCGCAAGCTCGTCCTGATCGCCGTCGCCGTCCTGCTGCTGGGCGGGGGCGGAGCGGCCGCCTGGTTCATGGGACTGTTCGGCGGGCACGCGGCGCCCCCCGCGGAGGGCGAGGCCGCGCACGAGGGCGAGGGGGGACACGGTACGGCGGACGCCGCCGCGCCCGACGTCGGCGCGCTCTACGCGCTCGACCCGTTCATCGCCAATCTCTCGGACGAGGACGGGCGGCGCTACCTGAAGGCGACCCTCCAGGTCGAGTTCTTCAAGGGCCAGGTGCCCGGCGAGTGGAACGCGCGCCTGCCGCAGGTGCGCGACCTCCTGCTGACGTTGTTCAGCAGCAAGAACTTCGCGGAGGTCCGTACGCCGCAGGGCAAAGCCGTACTGCGTGACGAGATCGTGACGCGCCTGAACCATGCGCTCCGCCAGGACATGGTGAAGGCCGTCTACTTCACCGAGTTCATCGTCCAGTAGCGCCACGCCGCGTGGGGTTCCGATGAGCGACGTGCTCTCACAGGACGAAGTCGACGCGCTACTGAAGGCCGTCGGCGACGGCACCGTGCCCGCGCCGGGCGTGGCCGAGGTCGCGCAGTCCGGCCGTGGCGGCGTCCGCGGCATCGACCTGACGAACCAGGAGCGCAGCCTCGGCGGCAGGCTCCCGGGCCTCGAGGTCGTCCTCGGCCGGCTGCAGCGCGATCTCCGCGGCTCGCTCGCGACGTTCTTCGGCCACGTCCCGAACGTGACGGTGCAGACCTGTGAGCTCGTCAAGTTCGGCGGCTTCATGGAGCGGCTGCAGCAGCCCGTCGGCCTGCAGTTCTTCCGCCTGACGCCGCTGCGCGGGCAGGGGATGCTCGTCCTGCGCGCACCGCTGCTGGCGGCGGTGCTGCAGGTGATGTTCGGCGGCACGCTCGGCCGCAAGGCGACGCCGGCGACGCGGGAATTCTCCGCGATCGAGCAGCGCGTCCTCGAGCGCATCGGCACGCGCGTGCTGGCCGACCTGAAGGAGGCGTGGCGCCCGGTGGCCCCGCTCGAGTGCGCGTACCTCCGCACCGAGACGAACCCGCTCTTCGCGACGATCTGCGCGGCGCACGAGCTGGTGCTCCACGTCGAGCTGCTGATCGGCGTCGAGGGGCTCGGCGATCTCAGCTTGTCGATGTGCATGCCGAACGGCTCGCTCGACCCGATTCGCGCCGACCTCGGCCGCACGCAGGAGGTCGACACGAGCGACGACGGCGGGGAGCAGGACGCCACGTGGCACGAGCGGCTGCGGCAGGCGCTGGCCGAGGCCCCCGTCGAGCTCAGCGTCGAGCTCGGCATGCGCGACATGACGATGCGCGAGGTGCTGTCCCTCGCGGTCGGCGACCTCGTCGCCTTCAACACCGGGCGCGAAGGCCCCGTCCTGGTGCGCGTGGCGGGACGCCCGCACTTCCTCGGCGCGCCGGGGATCAGCGGCAGCAACAACGCGGTGCGCGTGACCACGCGGCTCTGACGGAGGACCAATGGCTGAGGAACCCGGAACCGAGACCAGCACCGGCGGCGCGGAGTCGCCGCGCAACTTCGATCTCCTGCTCGACATCCCGCTCGAGGTGACGGCCGAGATCGGCCGCGCGAAGCTGCCGCTGCGCGAGCTCCTGCAGCTCAACCCGGGCTCGGTCGTCGAGCTGATGAAGCTCGCCGGCGAGCCGATCGACGTGCTGGTGAACGGCAAGCTCGTCGCGCGCGGCGAGGCGGTGATGGTGAACGACAAGTTCGGCGTCCGTCTCACCGACATCGTGAGCCCGTCCGAGCGACTCGAGGGACTGGCGTGACGTCGCTGCTCGGCTCGGTGCTCGGTGCCGCGCTCGCGCTGCTCGGGCTCGTGCTCGTGTGGCGGCAGCGCCGCCAGCAGCACGGCGGCGAAGCGATCCGCCTCGTCACGAGCCGCTATCTCGGCGGCAAGCGCTTCCTGACGATCGTCGAGGTCGACGGCCAGCGGCTGCTGCTCGGGCTCTCGGGCGACACGGTCTCGCTGGTGACGCGGCTCGGCCGCGACGCGGAGGCCGCGGCGGCCGAATGACCCCGCTGCTCCCGCAACTGTCCGTGCAGGTCGGTGGTGGCGACGGCGCCATCGCGACGCCGCTGCAGATCGTCGCGCTGCTGACGCTGCTGTCGCTCGCGCCGGCGATCCTGGTCACGCTCACCGGCTTCGTCCGCATCGTGATCGTGCTGTCGTTCCTGCGGCAGGCCGTCGGCACGCAGAGCATGCCGCCGAACCAGGTGATCGTCTCGCTGGCGCTGTTCCTGACCGGCTTCGTGATGATGCCGACGCTGCGCCAGATCCACGAGACGGCGATGGTGCCGTACCAGGAGGAGCACATCACCGGCGAGGAGGCCCTCCAACGCGCCTACGATCCGCTGCGGCAGTTCATGCTGCGCCAGACGCGCGAGAAGGACCTGGCGCTCTTCATCGGCGCGACGAACACGCCGCGCCCCGACGGACCGACCGACGTGCCGCCGCAGGCGCTGATGCCGGCGTTTCTCATCTCGGAGCTGAAGACGGCCTTCCAGATGGGGTTCCTCGTCTACGTGCCGTTCCTGATCCTCGACATGGTGGTGGCCTCGGTCCTGACCTCGATGGGCATGATGATGCTGCCGCCGGTCCTGATCTCGCTGCCGTTCAAGCTGATGCTGTTCGTGCTGGTGGACGGGTGGAACGTGCTGACGGGCTCGCTCGTCACGAGCTTCCACTGACGCTGTCACTGACTCGGGGGGGATGCGGATGGGGGTGGAGACGGTGATCGGCATCGGCCGCGGCGCGCTCGAGGTGACGATCGCGCTCGCGGGGCCGGTGCTGCTGTTCGGGCTCGTCGCGGGACTCATCGTCAGCGTCTTCCAGGCGATGACGCAGATCAACGAGATCACGCTGACGTTCATCCCGAAGATCCTGGCGACCGTCGCGGCGCTGGCGCTCTTCGGCCCGTGGATGCTGACGCAGATGGTCTCCTACACGACCACGCTGTTCGAGAGCTTGCCGAACTACGTGCGCTGACCGATGCCGATCCCGGATCCGACGAGCTTCCTGCTGGTCCTGGCGCGCTGCGCCGGCCTGGTGATGGGAGCGCCGATCTTCGGCCACCTGCTGGTCCCGCTGCGCGGCCGCATCGGCCTCGCGATGCTGTTCGCCATCGCGCTGGCGCCCGTGGCCACCACCGACGTCACCACGCCGCCCACGCTGTGGACGATGGCGGGGCTCGTCGTCGTCGAGTCGATCCTGGGGTTCGTCCTCGGCTTCATCGCCCAGATGATCTTCGCGGGCGTCCAGCTCGGCGGCCAGCTCGCCGGCATGGAAATCGGGTTCGGCCTCTCGAACCTGATCGATCCGCAGTCGAACGCGCAGTCGACCGTCGTCGCCGAGTGGCAGCAGCTGATGGCGCTGCTCGTCTTCCTGGCGCTCGACGTGCACCACCTCCTGCTGCGCGCGCTGATCGAGAGCTTCCGCGTCGTGCCGCTCGGCGCGGCCGTCGTCGGCACGGGCATCCTCCGCGGCGTGGCCATGCGCGGCGGCGAGATCTTCGCCGTCGGCATGCGCATCGCGGCGCCCGTGCTGCTCGTGCTGCTGATGACGAACGCGGCGCTCGGCGTCCTCGCGCGTACGATTCCGCAGCTGAACGTGTTCGTCGTCGGCTTCCCGGTGAACGTCGGCGTGGGGCTCATCGTGCTCGGCGCGTCGCTGCCGTTCACGTTCCGCTTCCTGGCGCAGGAGTTCACCGACCTCGGGCCGACGCTCGGGATGATCCTGCGGGGGTTCGTCGATGGCTGACGACGGCGCCGGCGATCGTACAGAGAAAGCGACACCAAAACGTCGCGAGGACGCGCGCAAGAAGGGTCAGGTCGTCCTCTCGCCCGAGGTGTCGCCGGTGGCGGTGATGCTCGCGGCGCTGGCCGTCGCGTCGTGGGGTGCCCCCGAGATGGTCGCGCGCAGCCGACTCGTGCTGCGCGCGTGGCTCGCGGCCGTCGGTCCGGTCGGGTCGAACGACGATTCGCTGTGGCCGCTGTTCTCGCAGACGCTGCACGAGCTCGGCACGCTCTTCGCGCCGTTCTTCCTCATGGTGATGGTCGTCGGCGTGGGCACGGTCATCGCCCAGGTCGGCTTCCAGGTGAACCCGGAGCTGCTGATGCCCCAGATCAGCCGGCTCGGGTTGGCGACGGGCGCCAAGCGGCTCTTCTCGGCGCAAGGCACGGCGAACCTCGTGAAGGCCGTCGTCAAGATCGTCGTCGTGCTGGCGATCGCCTACCAGGTGCTGTGGGCGTTCGGGCAGATGGCGATCGTCGCGCCGGCGATGCCGCTCGAGGACATCTTCGCGCTGTCCGGCGCCGGCGTCCGCAGGCTGCTCCTCGTCATGGTCGCGCCGCTCGCCGTGCTCGGCGCGACCGACTGGGCGTTCCAGCGCTGGCAGCACGAGCGCAGCCTCCGGATGAGCCGGCAGGAAGTGAAGGAGGAGCACAAGGAGACGGAAGGCAATCCGCAGATCCGCGGCCGTTTCCGCCGCGCGCATCGCGAGATCGCGAAGCGGCGCATGCTGAACGACGTCCGCGACGCCGACGTCGTGCTGACCAACCCGACCCACGTCGCCGTGGCGCTGCGCTACCGGCCCGACGAGATGGCGGCCCCGAAGGTGCTCGCGAAGGGCGCCGACGAGATGGCGGCGCGCATCAAGGAGGCCGCCCGCAAGGCCGGCGTGCCCATCGTCGAGCGCCGCGCGCTCGCGCGCGCGCTCTTCCGCACGGTGCAGGTCGGCAACGAGATCCCGTCGACGCTCTACAAGGCCGTCGCCGAGATCCTCGCCTACATCTACTCGTTGCGCGGCCCGGCCGCGGGAGAGGTGCAGTAGCACATGGCCACCGCTGCCGCGGCCGCACCGGCGCCGTCCCAGACGTCGACCGGCGAGCTCGTCATCCCGCTCGCCCTCGTCGGCGTCGTGGTGATCATGGTGATCCCGCTGCCGCCGTTCCTGATCGACATGATGCTCGCGATGTCGATCGGCATTTCGCTCGTCATCCTGATGGTCGGGATGTACACGCAGCGGCCTCTCGAGTTCTCGACGTTCCCGTCGGTGCTGCTGGTCGTGACGCTCTTCCGGCTGTCGCTGAACGTGGCGTCGACGCGACTCATCCTGCTGCACGGGCATGACGGGCCGGGCGCGGCGGGCCACGTCATCCAGGCCTTCGGCAACTTCGTCGTCGGCGGCAGCTACGCCGTCGGCATCGTCGTCTTCCTGATCCTGGCGGTCATCAACTTCGCCGTCATCACGAAGGGCGCCGGGCGCATCGCCGAAGTCGCCGCGCGCTTCACCCTCGACGCGATGCCCGGCAAGCAGCTCGCGATCGACGCCGACCTGAACAGCGGCCTCATCACCGAGAAGGACGCACGCACGCGACGGAAGAACGTCGAGGACGAGGCGGACTTCTACGGCGCGATGGACGGCGCCAGCAAGTTCGTCCGCGGCGACGCCGTGGCCAGCCTCGTCATCACGGCGATCAACATCGTCGGCGGCTTCTTCATCGGCGTCGCGCAGAACGGCCTCGACTGGCAGACCGCGGCGCAGACCTACACGATCCTGACGATCGGCGACGGCCTCGTCTCGGCGCTGCCGGCGCTGCTCATCTCGACGGCCGCCGGCATCATCGTGACGCGCGCGGCGTCTGGCGCGGACCTCGGCAGCGAGGTCGCCGGGCAGCTGCTCGCGAGCCCGCGCGTCCTCTGGATGGTGACGGGCATCCTCGGCGCCTTCGCGCTGGTGCCCGGCCTGCCGTTCCTGCCGTTCATGCTGCTGGCCGGCGCGACGGGCAGCCTCGCGGCCGCCGGCGGGATGCCGCTTCCCGCGCCGCCCGAGCCCGAGACGGTCGGCGGCGTGCCGGCGGTGCGCAAGGACGATCGCCCCGAGGGGCTCCTGCCGCTCGACCTGATGGAGCTCGAGGTCGGCTTCGAGCTGGTGCCGCTCGTCGACGGCGCGACCGGCTCGGTGGGCGAGAGCGGCGGCGATCTCGTCGACCGCATCCGCACGCTGCGCCGGCAGCTCGCGCTCGAGATGGGCTTCATCGTTCCGCCCGTCCACATCCGCGACAACCTGCAGATCCGCCCGAACGGCTACACGATCCTGCTGAAGGGGATCGAGGTGGCGCGCGGCGAGGTGCGGGTCGGCTGCCACCTGGCGATCAACCCGGGCACCGTCGCCGCCACCGTCCCCGGGGTGCCGACGCGCGAGCCGGCGTTCGGCCTGGAGGCGCTCTGGGTGACGACGGGCGAGCGCGACCGCGCGCAGCTGGCCGGGTACACGGTCGTCGACGGCGGCACGGTCATCATCACGCACCTGACGGAGGTGATCCGCCGGCACGCGCACGAGCTGCTCGGCCGCCAGGAGGTGCAGGGGCTGCTCGACCAGCTCGCGCGCACGCGGCCGAAGGTCGTCGAGGAGCTGGTGCCGCAGCTGCTGTCCGTCGGCGGCGTGCAGAAGGTCCTGCAGAACCTGCTGCGCGAGGGCGTGTCCGTGCGCGACCTGCCGACGATCCTCGAAGCCGTGGCCGACGTCGCGGTGCGCACGAAGGACCCGGACGTCCTCACCGAGCACGCGCGCCAGGCCCTCGGCCGTTCGATCACACAGCGGCTCGTCGGGCCGGACGGCTCGCTGGCACTGATGACGCTGGCCGGACCCATCGAGCGCTCGCTGGTCGACTCGCTCCAGCGGACGGAGGACGGCACGAACCTGGCGCTCGAGCCGCTGCTCGCGCAGCGGCTCGTCACGCGGCTCGGGCAGTGGTCCGAGCGCTTCGCGACGCAGCACCTGCAGCCGGTGCTCCTCTGCGGTGCGACGCTACGCCCGCACCTGCGCCGCCTCCTCGAGCGCTACCTCCCGTCGCTCGTGCTGCTGAGCCCGCAGGAGATCGCGCCGTCCGTGCGCATCCACTCGCTCGGCGTCGTGACCCTGGAGGAGAGCTGAGATGCGGATCCGACGGATCACGGCGGCGACCATGGCGGACGCGCTGCGCGAGGTGAAGGCCGCGCTGGGCGCGGACGCGGTGCTGCTGGACACCTCGACCGCCGACGGCGCCGTCACGATCACCGCCGCCGTCGACGACGACGCCCCGCCGCCCGCGGGCGACGACGAGCTGCGCCGCGAGGTGCAGGAGCTCACGGCGCTCGTCCGCACGCTCGTGCCGGCGCTGTGCGACGAGGCCGCGCCCGCGGTGCGCGCCTTGGCGACCGGCCTGGCGGCGCAGGGCGTGGACGGCGCCGTCGCGGCGGCGCTGGTCCGCGACACCGCGGCGGCCATGGCCGGTGGCTGCACGCTCGCCGACGCGCTCGCCGCCACGCTGCCGCTCGGCGCGGACGGCGCGCGCCGCGTGCGCCTCGTCGTCGGGCCGCCGGGTGAGGGCAAGACGACGGTCCTCGTGCAGCTCGCCGTGCGCGAACGGCTGGCGGGCCGCCGCGTGGCGCTGATCGGCGCCGACGACGCGCGCATCGGGGCGGGGGCGGCGCTTTCTGCCTACGGCCGCGCGCTCGACGTGCCCGTCCTGCTGGCGCGCGAGCCGGGCGCACTGGCCCGGGCGCTCGCCCGGCTGGCGGACGTCGATCGCGTCTTCGTCGACACGCACGGGGCGACGGCGAGTCAGAAGGACGAACTCGGCGAGTTGGCTCGGCTGGCGGACGAAGCCGGTCCGGACGCCGGGCGTACGCTCGTGCTCGGGGCCGGGGCGGGCAGCACCGCCGCCGCGCGAACGTGCCACGCGTACGCGGGTTTCGGCCTCGACGGCTGCGTGGTCACCAAGCTCGACGCGGCTCCGGGCGCGCCCGTGCTGGGCGAGCTGTGGCGGCACCGGGTGCCGGTGACGCACCTCGCGGCCGGCCCGCGCATTCCCACCGACCTCGAGCCGGCGACCGCGGAGCGCCTGGCACGTTGTCTGCTGGCTGCCTGACTGGAGGGGGACGGGCACGCGCATGGACAATGGGATCGTAGAGGCCGCCATCGCTCGGCCGGCAGCCGCGAACGCGCCGCTGCGCGTGGTGGCGGTAGCGAGCGGGAAGGGCGGCGTCGGCAAGACGAGCCTGGCGGCAAATCTTGCCGTCTCGCTCGCGAAGCGCGGTCTCCGCGTGTGCGTGCTCGACGCCGACCTCGGCCTGGCGAACCTCGACGTCGTCCTGGGGCTGTCGCCCGCGCGCAGTCTGCTGCACGTCGTGCGCGGCGAGGCGCGGCTCGACGAGGTGATCGTCGGGGGGCCCGCCGGCATCCGCGTCGTGCCCGCCGCGAGCGGCTTCCTCGAGCTGACCGCGCTGACGGCGGAGCAGCAGCTGGCGCTGCTGGCCGAGGTGGACGCGCTCGAGGACGCGCTCGACGTCCTCCTGATCGACGTCGGCGCCGGGATCACGCCGAACGTGCTGTTCTTCGCCGCGGCCGCCGCCGAGACGCTGATCGTGCTGACGCCGGAGCCGACGGCGCTCACGGACGCGTACGCGCTGATCAAGCTCCTCGCGACGCGCCACGGCCGCCAGGAGTTCCTCGTCGTCGTCAACATGGCCGTCAGCGTCGCCGACGCCGACGCCGCGTTCCGCCGCCTCCAGCGCGTCACCGAGCGCTTCCTCCGCGTGCGCCTCGAGTACGAGGGATTCGTCCCCTCGGACGACGCCGTCACGCGCGCCGTGCGCCGCCAGCAACCCGTCGTCCTCGAGGCGCCCGGCACGCCCGCGAGCATGGCCATCGCGCGCATCGCGCAGCGGCTCGCCGCGCGTCCGCCGGCCGCGCCGTCCGGGGGCATCCAGTTCTTCTTCCGTCGTCTGGTCGCCGAGGGAGGCGCGTGAACATGCCCGAGACCGGCTACGGCGAGCTCGGGCGACGACGGGGACGGCCCCGCGCGTCGACCTACACGCCGCTCCAGGGGGATCGCGAGGAGATCCTGCGTCGCTACATGCCGCTCGTGCGGCGGGTGGTGCAGCGCCTCGCCGTCCGCAAGCCGCCGCACATCGAGCTCGACGACCTCGTGTCGTGGGGCATCGTCGGGCTGCTCGACGCCATCGGCAAGTACGACCCGAAGAAGGAAGCGCTGTTCTCGACGTACGCGCAGTTCCGCATCCGCGGCGCGATCCTCGACCACCTGCGCTCGCTCGACTGGGTGCCGCGCAGCGTCCGCCAGAAGGCGGCGCTCGTCGAGAAGATCTCGCACGAGCTCGAAGGGCGCCTCGGGCGTCCGCCGACGGAGGACGAGCTGGCCACCGAGCTCGGCATGTCGCTCGAGGACTACCAGGAGCTGCTGACCAAGGTCGGCGAGATGAGCCTCTTCAGCCTGGAGGACCTCGGCTTCGGCAGCGGCGAGGAGCGCTTCAACCTGGAGCGCGGTCAGGAGGAGGGCGAGGCCGATCCGCTGCGGGCGCTCCTCACGCAGGAGCGGGTATCGCTGGTTGCGCAGGCCATCGCGCGCCTGCCCGAGCGCGAGAAGCTGATCATCTCGCTGTACTACAACGACGAGCTCACCATGAAGGAGGTGGGCGCGGTGCTCGGTCTCACCGAGTCGCGCGTGTCGCAGCTGCATTCGCAGGCGACGTTGCGCCTGAAAAGCCACCTGCGCGGCTTCGCCGCCACAGGGGGGCCGGAAGAGGAGTGACGTGGAGACGGTGAGCGGACTGCGCGAGCGCGGAGCACGCGACGGGGCGGACACCCCGACGCCCCGCCGACGCCGGACCGCGGAGCCGCATCCGCAGCTCCTCGAGGACCCGATGGACGAGCACGACGACGCGCCGCCGACCCCGGTTCCGCCGGGCCGACGACTCGACGTCTTCGCGTGAAGGAGGGAGTGCGATGATGGAGAACCTGCTGCTGGCCACCACGATCGTCGACCTGATCGCCGTCGCCGGGCTCGCCTGGCTGGTCGTGCGGAGCGGCCGCGATCGCGAGATCGCGTCGGCCGATCAGCGCATGGCGCTGGAGCGCCTGCGCAACGAGCTGGCGACGCTGCTCGACGACGCCGAGGAGCGGGCCCGGTCGCTCGAGCGCATGCTCGGCGCCCGCGAGCAGAGCCTGCGCGCGATGATGATCGACCTCGGCCGCAGCGAGGCGCAGCCCGACGTCCGGCGTCCCGCGCCGGCGCCCGAGCGGCCCGCCGCGCCGTTCACGCGTCCCTTCGCGCCGGCGGCGGAGACCACGCCGGTCGATCCCGCCGAGCTGCGGCTGCGGCGCGAGCTCGACCTCAGCCTGGGCAGAGGTCGCCTGGCCTAGGCAGCTCTTGCCGGCGTGACGGGTGGCCCTGCGGCATCCGTCACGTGGCACTGCCCTTGCTGACTTCCCACGGGGACGAATGAACCGAGGCATCTACACCATCGCGTCCGGAGGCGTCGCCGCGCAGATGCGGCTCGACACCGTCGCGCAGAACCTCTCGAACGTGAACACCCCCGGCTACAAGGCCGAGCGGGTCGCGTTCAACGTGATGCCGCTGCAGAACTTCCCCACGCCGGTGTTCGACCCGGTGCTGGCGGAGACGCAGCCGCTGGTCGTCGGCGCCGACATGCGCCGCGACTTCACGCAGGGCCCGGTGACGACGACCGGCAACCCGCTCGACGTCGCCATCACGGGCCACGGCTTCTTCGCCGTCGCCACGCCGCGCGGCGAACGCTACACGCGCCAGGGCAGCTTCATCGTCGACAGCGAGGGCTTCCTCGCGACGCCCGAGGGCTTCCGCGTGCAGGGCGATCAGGGCGATCTGCGCATGGGCCAGAACGGCGGCCCCATCGAGATCGGCGACGACGGCTCGATCCGCGTCGACGAGGTCGTCGTCGGCTCGCTGCGCGTGATGGACTTCGGCGAGCAGCCGCAGCTCGTGCCGGAGGGCGACTCGCTCTACGTCCCCGTCGCCGGCAGCGGCGGCACGCCCCTCACGCCGGACCGGATCCAGCTGTCGCAGTACTCGCTCGAGCGCGCCAACGTGGACGTCGTCCAGGGCATGGTGGCGCTCGTCGACGTCTCGCGGTCGTTCGAGACCTACATGCGGGCCATCACGCGGCTCGACGAGCTCCAGCAGCGCGCCATCAACGAGGTCGGGAGGACCGCATGATCCGGGCTCTGTACACGTCGGCGACGGGCATGAACGCCCAGACGCTGTCGATCGACGTCATCGCCAACAACCTGGCGAACGTGAACACGACCGGCTTCAAGAAGAGCCGCGCGGACTTCCAGGACCTCCTGTACCAGACGCTGCGGGCGCCCGGCGCGCCGACGTCGAACAACACGCAGTCGCCGACCGGCATCCAGGTCGGTCTCGGTGTGAAGCCGGCGGCGGTGCAGCGCATCTTCACGCAGGGCGACTACACGCAGACGGGCGCGCCGCTCGACATCGCAATCGAGGGGCAGGGGTTCTTCCAGCTGACGCTCTCCGACGGCACGAACGCGTTCACGCGCGCGGGGGCCTTCAAGCTCGACAACCAGTCGCGCGTCGTGACGTCCGACGGCACGCCGCTCGAGCCGTCGATCACGATCCCGGACGGCTCGATCGACATCACGATCGGCCAGGACGGACTCGTGTCGGCGATCCTGCCCGGCGCGACGGTGCCGACGCAGCTCGGGCAGATCCAGACGGCGCGGTTCACGAACCCGCCCGGCCTGCGCGCCCTCGGCAAGAACCTCTTCCAGGAGACGGAGACCTCCGGCCCGCCGCAGCTCGGCACGCCCGGCGAGGAGAACCGCGGCTCGCTGCTGCAGGGCTTCCTCGAGAACTCGAACGTCAGCGTCGTCGAGGAGCTGATCGGGCTGATCCAGGCGCAGCGCGCATACGAGGCGAACTCGAAGGCGATCACCACGGCCGACGAGATGCTCCAGGTTGCCAATGCGATCGTCAGGTAACTGGATCGTCCTCGCGCTGGTGCTCTGCGCGTCGCTCGCGGCCGCGTCGGGGGCGCGCATCACCGTGTCGTCGACCGACCTCGTCGTGTCGGAGGATCCGGTGCGGCTGCGCGACATCGCCGTGCTCGAGGGCGCGGCGGCCGAAGTCGTCGGCGACATGGTGGTGCTGCCGGCGCCGGCGGCCGGCGAGTCGCGCAACGTCGACGGCGCGCGGCTGCTCGCGTCGCTGCAGCAGGCCGGCGTCGATCTGCAGGCGGTCACCTACACCGTGCCGTCGTCGTTTCGCGTGCGGCGCGCGTCGCAGGACGTGCCGGAGATCACGGTACGCGGCATCATCGAGGATCACCTGCGCACGGCGCTGGGCGTCGGCGCGGACGACGCCGTCCTGCGCGGGCTCGAGCTGCCGGGCGCGATCCGCGTGCCGACCGGCCCGTACACGACCCGCGTCGTCACGCCGCGCGGCGCCGCGCTCATGGGCCGCGTGCGGCTGCAGGTCGATTTCCTCGTGGACGATCGCGTCGTCCGCAGCGTCTGGGTCACCGCCGACGTCGCCCGCTTCGGCGACGTCGCCGTGCCGACGCGCGCGATCGCACGCGGCGAGGTGCTGACGGCGGCCGACGTCACGGTCGACCGCCAGGACCTCTCCCAGCTGCCGCGCAATCTCGTCTCGACGACCGACGACCTCGTGGGGAAGGTCGCGCGGGCGCCGCTGCTGGCGTGGGCGCCGGTGCGCACGGAGCAGGTCGGGAAGCCGTCGCTCGTCCATCGCGGCGACGCCGTCGTCCTCGTGGCGCAGCGGCTCGGCATGCGGGTGACCGCGCCGGGCGAGGTGCGGCAGAACGCCGGCGCCGGCGAGCGCGTGGCCGTCGTCAACCGCACGAGCGGCAAGGCGCTCATCGGGCGCGTGATCGACCGCGACACCGTGGCGGTGGAGTTCTGATGCGCGCCGTCCTGCCGCTCGCGCTCGTGCTGCTGGCGGGCTGCTACGCTAACCGCCCGTATCTCGAGCCGTTGCCGCCGCGCCTCGGCCCGCCGCCGACGCAGCCCGGAAACGGGTCGCTGTGGCACCCCGAGCTCTCGGCCAACTACGCGTTCCTCGACGTCCGCGCGCATTTCCCGGGCGATCTGCTGACCGTCGTGATCAGCGAGAACTCGAAGGGCAAGAAGGCCGCCAAGACGGACGGCAGCGCCGAGTCCTCGCTCGCCGCGAGCGTGCAGGACTTCTTCGGGCTGCCTGCCAGCGCGGTGAAGCTGCTGCCGAGCGGTTTCGACCCCGAGGCGATCGTCACCGCGGAGACGAACCGCTCGAACAGCCAGGACGCCGAGACGACCCGCGAGGGCACGCTCACCGCGAGCATCACGGTGCGCGTGGTCGAGGCCGACCCGAGCGGCAACCTGCGCGTCCAGGGCGACAAGATCGTCACGATCAACAGCGAGGACCAGCACATCGTCCTGACGGGCATCGTGCGTCCCGAGGACATCGCACCCGACAACTCCGTCCTGTCCAGCCGCGTGGCCGACGCGCGCATCAGCTACTACGGCTACGGCTCGGTGGGCGACAAGCAGGGGACGCCGCTCGGACAGCGCCTCTTCGACTGGGTATGGCCGTTCTAGTCACCTCAGGGGGCCCGTCCCGTGCTCGCCCGCTGCGCGGGCTGCGCGCTTCCGATGCCCCCCGAACCCCCGTCGGCCGGCGTGGAGCGCCGTCCTCCTGCTGTCTTTGCCGCTCGCGTGGGCTCGGCAAAGCCTCACCCCGCTCGCTCCCGGTGGTCGTTGGGCTACTGCTGCTCGCCTCGGCATCCGTGGCATCGGGCGCGCGGCTGAAGGACATCGCCACCGTCGACGGCGTGCGCGCGAACCAGCTGTCGGGCTACGGGCTCGTCGTCGGTCTCAACGGCACCGGCGATTCGCAGCAGGCGCTCTTCACGCCCCAGACCGTGCTGAACCTGCTCCGCCGGAAGGGCATCACGCTCAACGTGAACCCGCGCCAGCTGCAGGTGAAGAACGTCGCCGCCGTGATGGTGACGGCCGAGCTGCCGCCGTTCGCGCGGCAGGGGACGCGCATCCCGGCGCAGGTGTCGTCGCTCGGCGACGCGAAGAGCCTGCAGGGGGGGACGCTCGTGCAGACGCCGCTCTTCGCCGGCAACGGCGAGGTGTTCGGCGTGGGGCAGGGCGCGCTGTCGCTCGGCGGCGGCTTCGAGGCGAGCGGCGTCGGCGCCAGCGGCACGAAGGGCCATCCCACCGTCGCGCTGCTCACCGAAGGCGTGCTCGTCGAGCGGGAGGTCCCGGTCGCCCTCGGCACCGGCGGCGTCATCACGGTGGCGCTCCATCAGCCCGACTTCACGACCGCGGAGCGCGTCGCGCTCGCGGTCAACCAGGCGCTCCACCGTTCGGCGGCGCGCGCGCTCGATGCCGGCACGATCAGCATCGCGCTCCGCGGCAACTCGCAGGAGGAGGCGGTCGACGTGATGACCGTCATCGAAGGCGTGCGGGTGACGCCCGACACGGCGGCGCGCGTCGTGCTGAACGAGCGCACCGGCACCGTCATCATCGGCAACGAGGTGCGCGTCATGCCCATCGCCATCGCGCACGGCAGCCTGCAGGTCACCGTCACGACGGACTTCGGCGTGTCGCAGCCGGCGCCGTTCTCGTTCGGCGAGACGACCGTCGTCCCCGAGACGGACATTCGCGTCGAGGAGGGCAAGAAGCGCAACCTGCACGTGCTGCAGCCCGGCGTCAGCCTGGGCGACCTCGTCGCGGGCCTGAACGCGCTGGGTGTGACGCCGCAGGACCTGATCGCGATCCTGCAGGCGATGAAGGCCGCCGGCGCGCTCGAGGCCGAGCTGGAGATGATGTGATCGATCCGCTGATGCCCCCCACGATGCCGACCGGCATCCAGGTGACCCGGCGCCCTGGCGAGTCGCCCGAGGCCACGGCCGCCCGCGAGCTCCAGGTGGTGTTCTTCACCCAGCTCCTGGACGCCATGCGGCGGACGATCCCCGACTCGGGCCTGACCGACGCCTCGCCGAGCCGCAAGGTCTATGAGGGGGCCTTCGACCGCGCCGTGGCCGAGACGCTGGCCCTGAACGACCCGCTCGGATTGGTGCAACAGCTCGGAAAACCGAGCGATTCGCGTGAGCTAAAGGTTCTGGAGGGGGCTGCCGATACAGCAAGTGGGCAACCACTGCCACGCAGCACGCTGCCGGCGGCAGGAGGGCCAGAACGATGAAGGTAAACGAACGAAAGACGGTTCAGGACCCCCGGGTCGGCGGTCTCCCCGGGACGGTCGACACGACGCCCGCCGGCCGCGCGGACGACGCGACGGAATCGAAAGACTCGGTGCGCGTCTCACAGGTGGCCCGTGCGCTCGCCCGGCTGGTCGATCACGGCGGGACGCTCGCCGACGGCCTGACGACGGTCCGTTCCGAGGTCGTCGACCCGCTGCGCGACGCGGTCGCCAAGGGCGACTACCAGGTCGACTTCGAGGGCACGGCCCGCAAGCTCCTTCGCGAGATCCTCGGCGATCTCGCGCGGTGATCCGATGGAAGACATCGATCGACTCTGCCTCCTCCTCGACGAGGAGACCGACGTGTGTGGCCGGCTCTCGACCGTGCTGCGCGACGAGCAGCAGGCCGTCGTCCGCCTGCGTCCCGACGACATCCTCGCCTGCCTCGAGCAGCGCGAGGAGCTGCAGGGTCGCCTGACCGCGCTCGCCGACGAGCGCCGTCGCCTCGTGCGCGAGGTGAGCGCGCGCCGCGGCAGCGAGACGCCGCAGGCGGTCGAGATGCTGCCGATGCTGGCGATCGAGCCGCAGCATCGCGTGCGCCGCCATCTGCGCAAGCTGCGTGGCGCCCTGCTCGAGACCCGCGGGCTCGAGCGCCAGACGGCGCTGCTCGTCGGCGCGAGCCTCGACGGCGTCCAGGACATGCTGCGCACCCTGCGCGCGCACGTGCCCGGCACGACGTACGGCGCGAACGCCGCGCTCGACGTGCCGGCACTGCCCGAACGGGTGGATCGGACGGCCTGAGTGGGGCTGCTCGCGGCGCTCGACATCGGCCGGAGCGGCTTGCTGGCGCAGCAGCTCGGGCTCACGGTCACCGGCAACAACATCGCCAACGTCAACACGCCGGGCTACTCGCGCCAGCGCGTGGACCTCGGCGCGGTGCCGCCGGCCCTGCAGAACGGCGTGCTCGTCGGCCGCGGCGTGCGCGCGCTCTCGGTCGAGCAGATCCTCGATCCGCTCGTCGACCGCCGCCTGCGCAACGCGATCACCGACGCCGGCGAGGACAACATGCGCCGGGATCTCCTGGGCGAGGTATCGTCGCTGCTGAACGACCTGAGCGAGCCGTCGCTCGGAACCGCGCTCGACGGCTTTTTCGACGCGGCCGACGGGCTCGCGCGCAACCCGAGCGGGCTCGCGGAGCGGCAGACGCTGCTCGGCGCGGCCCGTGGGCTCGCCGGCGAGCTGAATCGCCGCGCCCAGGGGCTCGGCGCGCTCCAGCGCGGCGCCGACGATCGTCTGGTCGGCCTGGTCACCGAAGGCAACGACGAGCTGAACGAGATCGCGACGCTCAACAAGCAGATCGCGGCGGCCGAAGTCACCGGGCAGTCCGCGAACGAGCTGCGCGACCAGCGCGAGACGGCGCTGCAGTCGCTCGGCCGCAAGGTCGGCATCACCGCGGTCGAGTCGCCGAACGGCGCGGTCCGCGTCTCGCTGCTGAACGGCCCCGTCCTCGTGGAGAACGGCACCGTCACGAACCCGTTCGCGACGCAGGGGACGACGCCCGGTCTCGACGGCGGCCTGCTGCACGAAGTCGGCCTGGCCGGCCCCGGTGGTTTCATCTCGACGCCGGCGTCGTTCCAGACGGGCGAGTTCGCCGCGCTGATCGAGACGCGCGACGTCGCGATCACGACCGCGAGCACGAACCTCGACACGTTCGCGTCGACCCTGGCGTCGGCCGTGAACGGCGTCCAGCAGGACGCCGCCGCGCGCGACCTCGACGGGCTGTCGACCGCGGGCGTGCCGTTCTTCGCCGGCACGACGGCCGAGACGCTCTCCGTCGCGATCACCGATCCGCGCCGCATCGCCGCGGCGCGCTCGACGCAGCCCGGGGACAACGCGAACGCGCTCGCGCTCGCCGATCTGCGCACCGCGTCCCAGCCGGGGCTCGGCGGCGTGTCGCCGGCGGGATTTCTCGCCAGCGAGGTTGCGCGCGTCGGCCAGGCGGCCGCCCAGGCGGACGACGTCGCCGCCGCCAGCACGCAGGTGCAGGCCCAGGTCCAGACGCAGCGCGACTCGATCTCGGGCGTCAACCTGAACGAGGAGCTCACGAACCTCTTGCGCTACCAGTACGCGTTCCAGGCCGCGGCCCGCATCATCAACGTCGCCGACACCGTGCTCGGCGAGCTGGTCAACCTCGGTCGATGACGATCTCGCGCGTCAGCGATGCCGGCCAGTTCCTGTTCGTCCAGCAGCGGACGCAGCGGGTGCAGGTCGAGATCCGCGAGCTGCAGGAGCAGATCGTCAGCGGCCGCCGGCTGCTGCGGCCCGAACAGGATCCGCTCGGCGCCGGCCAGGTGGTGCGCCACAGCGCGAGCCTCACGGCGCTGGCACAGTACGACGACAGCTCGGCGTTCGGCGTGCAGGTGCTCGCGGCGCAGGACGACGCCCTCGACGACGCGAACAGCCTGCTCGTGCGCGCGGAGGAGCTCGCGTCGCAGTTCTCGTCCGGCATCTACACGCCCGCCCAGCGGGAAGCCGCGCGGGAGGAGGTGCACGGGCTGCTCCAGGGGCTGACGTCGGTCGGCAATTCGGAGCTCGCCGGCCGGCGGCTGTGGAGCGGACTCAGCCAGGGCGGGACGCCGCCGTTCGCGGATCCGGACACGACCGGGTACGACCCGGCGACCGCGTACACCGGCTCGACGTACCAGTTCGAGGTGAAGGTCGGCGCGGACGGCGCCGAGCGCATCCGCGTCTCGACCCCGGGCGGCCAGGTGTTCACGGACGCGCTGCAGGCGTTGCAGGACCTCGAGGACGCGCTCGACACGACGGGCTCGAGCGCCGACGTGGCGGCGACGCTCGCCGACCTCGGCGCGGCCCGCGACGGGCTCGCGAACGAGCGCGCCAGCGTCGGCGGCCGGCAGGCCCAGCTCCAGTCGCGCATCACGCAGGTGCGCGGCCTGACGGAGCGCGAGGCCACGAGCCGTGCCGAGATCCGCGACGCCGACTTCATCGTCGTCGCCACGCAGCTGGCACAAGCCAACAACGCCCTCCAGGCGCTGCTCGCAGCGGCCTCGCAGATCAAGGAGACCAGCCTCACCGGCCTGCTGCGCCTCTAACCTTGATGTGACGAAACCGTCGACGGTCTGAGCGGGCGCCAGACGCAGAAA
>CAYSOF010000029.1:0-77983 GCA_964432595.1 uncultured Binatia bacterium (SeqCode)
GCATCAGCGGTGGACCGACGAGGTTTGGATGCGCGTTTTTCCGCAGCCTGCTAGAACGCGACGCGCGTCAGTTTCCGCGTCACGAGCACGTTCTGGATCGTGCGGATGCGGCCGTCGGCGTCGAGCTCGACGTGGAACGTGCCGCGCGGCGGATCGCCCGGACGGCCCGTCGCGAACTCGAACGCGATCGCCGGCAGGCCGTTCAGCATGCGGAGCGTCGAGCGCTCGCCCGGCGCGCGGCGGCCGTTCAGCCGCTGGAAGAAGCGCGCCACCTTCGCCGCGCCGACGACCGCGACGCGCGCCGCGTGGAACTCGCCGCCGGCGTCGCTGATCGCGCGCACGTCGGGCGCCAGCAGGCCGGCGATCGCGGCGCCGTCCTCCGCGGCGATCGCGCGCATGAAGCGCTCGAGCGCGGCGCGCGTCCGCTCCTGCATCGTACGGGTCGGGGGCTGCCGCGTGCGGTCGTAGGCGGCCATGGCGCGGCGCGCGCGATGGTGCGTCGTCTTGACGTTCGGCACCGACAGATCGAGCGCGGCGGCCGTCTCCTCGACGGAGTGATCGAAGACGTCGCGCAGGAGCAGTACCGCCCGTTGCGTCGGCGAGAGGGCTTCCAGCGCGGTGAGAAACGCGAGGGTGACGCTCTCGACGAGGTCGTAGCGTCCCTCGGTGCTGCCGAGGCCCGGAACCGTCGGCTCGTACGCGGGCGGCGAGGCGTCGTCGGCCGTCTCGATCGGCCCCGGAAGCCACGGGCCCTTCCAGCCACGACGCCGCCGGCGCCGGAGCAGGTCGCGGCCGAGGTTCAGCGCGACGCGCACGAGCCACGGGCGCAGGTCCTCGTCCATGCGCGCCGGCGGCCGCTCCATCGCGCGCAGGAACGTCTCCTGGACGAGGTCGTCGGCGTCGGCCGGCACCCCGGTCAGGCGATAGCAGAGGTTCCAGAGCAGGCGCTCGTGCGTCTGGAACGCAGTGTCGAGCGCGATGGAGGTCGCCGGCATCGGCAGTATCCGTCAGGCGGCGCGTGCCGCCGGGCCGAGCCGCGCCGTCAGATGGGCTGCCGCCGCGCGCGCGCTGGCCGCGCTCGCGTCGACGAGCCAACCCTCGGGACCGACCCAGTCGCCCGCGAGCGCCAGGTTCGCCGCGCCCGGCACCTCGACGCCGGCTCGGCCCGGCAGGCCGCCGTCCGCCGCCGTCGCGAGCGCGCTCACCGCCAGCATCGACGGCAGGAAGCGGCGGTGTGCGACGACGTCGCGCCAGCCGGGCTGCATCAGGTCGAGCACGCCCTCGAGCTCGCGCTCGGTGACGCGGGGATCGGGCGCGTTCGCCTCGAGGTAGCGTGCGACGTGGATGACCGCGCCGCCCTCGGGCGCCAGCGTCGCGACCGCGGTGTGCACGGAGAAGTAGAGCGGCCGGTCGACGCCGAGCGCGAAGCGCGCGGCGGGGGCGGGGAGGCGCGTCAGCGCGACGTCGAGGCACGCCGCGCGGACCGGCACGGCGGCAGCCGCGCGCCGGCGCGACGGTCCGTCGGGGAGCAACGCCACGGCGGCGTCGGCCGGCAGCGCCAGCACGACGGCCCGCGACGGGAGCCGCGTGCCGTCGCGCAGCGACACGCCGCAGGCCGTGCCGCTCGCGTCCACGTCGATCGACGCGACGGCGGCGCCGGTGCGCACGACGACGCCCGCCGCTTCGGCGCGCGCGCGCAGGCCGTCGACCAGCGTCTGCCAGCCG
Source organism: uncultured Binatia bacterium (SeqCode) (assembly GCA_964432595.1). Classification (GTDB taxonomy): domain Bacteria; phylum Desulfobacterota; class Binatia; order DP-6; family DP-6; genus DASYLJ01. The sequence continues at coordinate 1,726 of CAYSOF010000029.1, forward strand.
CCGTCGACGTACTCGACGTTCTTCGCGAACGCGAGCTGCAGCTGCGACACGGCGACCGCCGCGCTCATCGTCTCGGCCGCGTTCGCGTACGTCGCGAGGCGGAAGAGCGCGCGGAGGAGACGACGGACGTCCTCGTTGCGGACGGTCTGCTGGAGCCACGCATTCACGGTGACGCCGTGGAGCGCCGAGGCGTCGACGCGCGCGAGGCCGGCGAGCAGCCGCGCGGTCTCCATCTTGGCGGCGACGCCGAAGAGGCCCGTCGTGAGCAGCGAGACGAGGCCGCCCGGTAACGCGTGCCGTGCGCCGCGGTCGAGCGCGTAGCCCCCCGTCGCGCTCGGGGCGCCGCCGCGCCACGTGACGCCGAGCTCGCGCAGGACCGCGGCGGCGGCGCCGCCGCGGTAGAGCGCATGGGGACCGAGATTGAGGGCGAAGCCGCCCTCCTCGACGTGGGTGGCGCCGCGGCCGCCCAGGGTCGAGCTCTTCTCGAGCACGGCGACCCGCCGTCCGTCGCGGGCGAGCAGCGCCGCGCAGGTCAGGCCCGCGAGGCCACCGCCGATCACCAGTACGTCGTCCTGTCGCGTCGTCGTCATGGGGCTCCTCCGTTGCTTGGGTTCTGCCCTCGACACGTCCGACCCCGGCGAAAGGTTACAGCCCGGCTTGCCGCGCCCCGGGGCGGATGGCAAGGCGGAACGATGGACGGGCTCGGCCGCACGCTGATCGTCGTCGGCCTCCTGATCGTGGCGGTGGGCGTCGTCCTGACCGTCGCGCCGCGCATGCCGTGGCTCGGGCGCCTCCCCGGCGACATCTTGGTCCAGCGGGAACGGTTCACATTCTACTTCCCGATCGTCACCTCGATCGTCGTCAGCATCGTCCTGACGGTGCTCCTGAACCTCTTCTTTCGTCGCTGACACTCGCAAATTCGCGGGGTTAGGCGAAAGCACCCGCCTTGCCTTCGTCGATCCAGGCCCCTATCATCCCGCAATTCATGCCGGATCGGTCCGACCAGGCGCCCGAGACGGCGCCCGCGTCCGAGCTGCGACGTCGCTGGCGGGAAGGGTGGATCATCCTCGCCACCGCCCTGGCGGTCGTGGCGTTCGCGATCTTCGAGACCCGGCTGCCGCAGTTCGCCGGTGACGGCTCGGTCGGCACGGACGCCATCCTCGTCCTGCTGATCAACCTGAACCTGATCCTCCTCGTCCTGCTCGTCTTCCTGGTCGGCCGGAACGTCGTGAAGCTGTTCCTCGACCGGCGCCGCCGCATCCTCGGCTCGCATCTGCGCACGCGGCTGGTCGTCGCGTTCATCGGCATCGCGCTGCTGCCGGCGACCCTGTTGTTCCTGGTCGCGCAGGTCTTCGTCGGCAACTCCATCGAGGACTGGTTCAACGGCCAGGTGGAGACGGCGCTCGAAGGCTCCCTCGACGTCGCGCACGCCTATTACGAGGACATCGCGACGACGTCGCTCGGCTTCGCGCGGCAGACCGCCGCGAAGCTCGCGCCGACGAAGCTGCTGCAGGCCGACGCGCGCACGCAGCTGAAGACGTTCCTCACCGAGCGGCGCGAGGAATACCAGCTCGACCTGATCGAGGTGTTCGCCGACGGCAAGGCGCTCGGACGCAGCCGGCGTCCGGAGCTCGAAGGCAAGGTCGGCATCCAACCGTGGAGCGATCTCGTGAAGCGCGCGGCCGCCGGCGACCCGGCCACGGCCGTCGACGCGGTGGGGCAGGCCGACGTGATCCGCGCGGCTGCGCCGGTCGAGGTCGACGGCAAGATCGTCGCGGTGGTGGTCGTCGACTCGTACGTGCCGAAGAGCGTGGTGAAGCGCCGCGAGCAGATCGACCGCTCGTTCGGCGAGTACCTGCGCCTCAAGATCCAGCGCCGTCCGATCCGCACCGCGTACACCATCACACTCGTGCTGGTGACGATGGTCGTCGTCTTCTCCGCCATCTGGGTCGGCTTCTACGTCGCGCGCGGCATCACGGTGCCCATCCAGCGGCTTGCCGAGGGCACGCGCGCCGTCGCGCAGGGCGACCTCGACCAGCACATCGCCGGCGAGGGCGACGACGAGATCGGCACGCTCGTGACGGCGTTCAACCACATGACCGCCGATCTGAAGACGAGCCGCGCCGAGCTCGACGAACGCAACCGCGACCTCGAGGTCGTGCTGGCGAACATCACGGCGGGCGTCGTCGCCGCCGACGGCACCGGCCGCATCACCATGATGAACCGCGCCGCGGAAGGGTTGCTCGGTGCCACCGCGGAGGCGTCGCTCGGGCGTGCGTTGGGCGCCATCTTCCCCGGCGAGCCGAACGCGGACCTGCGCACCGAGCTCGCCGACCTGCTCGGCGGCAGCGCGACGACGCTCGAGCGCCAGGTCACGCTGGCGCGCCAGGACGTCGGCGAGGTGTCGGTGCTGGTGACGGGCACGCGGCTGGTGACGGAGAGCGGCGAGGCGCAGGGACTCGTGCTGTTTCTCGAGGACGTGACGCATCTCCTGCGCGTCGAGCGCATGGAGGCGTGGCGCGAGGTCGCCCGCCGCATCGCGCACGAGATCAAGAACCCGCTCACGCCCATCCAGCTGGCGGCCCAGCGCCTACGCCGACGCTACGGCGCGCAGCTACGCGAGAACGGCGCCGTGTTCGACGAGTGCACGCGCACCATCATCCAGCAGGTCGACGAGCTGAAGGACCTCGTGAACGAGTTCTCGATGTTCGCGCGCATGCCGCAGGGCGAGCACACGCCGCAAGACCTGAATGCGCTCGTCGAGGAGGCGCTCGTGCTCTTCCGCGAAGGGCATCCCGACGTCGACTTCACGTTCTCGGCCGCGCCCGATATGCCGACGCTCGAGCTCGACCGCGAGGGCATGAAGCGCGCCGTCATCAACGTCCTCGACAACGCGGTCGCCGCCTGCAGCGCGCGCAAGACCAGCGGGCGGCGCCACGTCGAGGTGTCGACGTCGCACGACCCGCAGCTCGGTATCGCGCGGCTCGAGATCGCCGACGACGGCGTCGGCATGTCGGCGGAGACCAAGCTCCGCCTGTTCGAACCCTACTACTCGACCAAGCCCGACGGCACCGGCCTCGGCTTGGCCATCGTGTCGGCCATCGTGGCCGACCACAAAGGCTTCATCCGCGTGCGCGACAACGCGCCGTACGGGAGCCGCTTCATCGTGGAGTTCCCGGTGCGCAGTCAGCCCGCGCAGCTCGTTGCGCGCGCGCGCCTGGGGGCCTGACGGAGGGACCTGCATGTCCGAGACGATCCTGGTGGTGGACGACGAGGAGAAGATCCGACAGACGCTGCGCGGCGTGCTCGCCGACGAGGGCTTCGACGTCCTCGAGGCCGAGAACGGCCGGGCGGCGCTCGACGTGCTGTCGCAGCAGGTGCCGCGGCTCGCGATCGTCGACATCTGGATGCCGGAGATCGACGGCATCGAGCTCGTCCAGCGGATGCGCGCGCAGGCGCCGCAGCTGCCCATCATCGTCATCTCCGGTCACGGCACGATCGAGACGGCCGTGAAGGTGATCCGTCTCGGCGCGTTCGACTTCCTCGAGAAGCCCTTCCAGCTCGACGCGCTCCTGCGCGTCGTGGGCCGCGCCCTGGGCGAAACGCCCGCGGCGGCGAACGGCGACGCCGTGCCGGCGCTCGGCGTCGCGGAGCACGCCACCGTCGCTCCGCCGCGCCGGCTGCCACAGCGCACGATCGCCCGCAGCGTCGTCGTCAACGGCCAGGGGCTGCACTCCGGCGTCCGCACCGGGCTGATCCTGCAGCCGATGCCGCCGGGCAGCGGCATCCAGTTCGGCAGCATCACGAGCGGCGAGACGGTGCCTGCCCTCGTCGACTACGTCGATTCGACCGGCTACGCGACCACGCTGGTCCGCGGCGGCATGGTGGCGAAGACGATCGAGCACCTGATGGCGGCGCTGCACGCGCACGCCATCACGAACCTCATGGTGAAGATGCAGGGCGAGGTGCCGATCCTCGACGGCTCGGCCACCGATCTCTGCGCGCTGATCGGCGAGGGCGGCGTCGTCGAGCAGGAAGGCACCATCGAGGAGCTGGCCGTCGACCAGCGCTACGCGGTCGGCAGCGACGAGCCCGACGGGAAGGGCATCAGCATCGAGCCGTCGGACGTCTTCGAGGTGCAGTACACGCTGGAGTACCCGCAGCCGATCGGGCACCAGCAGTACACGTTCCGTCTGACCGATCCCGAGGCGTTCTGCCGCGAGATCGCGCCGGCGCGCACGTTCGGCTTCGTGAAGGAGATCGAGACGCTCGAGCAGATGGGTCTCGCGGCCGGCGGGCGTCTCAACAACTTCATCCTGGTCGGCGACGAGGGCGTCGTGAACGCGCCGCTGCGCTTCGCCGACGAGTTCGTGCGCCACAAGATCCTCGACATCTTCGGCGACTTCTACCTGCTGGGACGGCCGCTGCGCGGGCGGATCGTCGCCCGGCGGACGGGGCACTCCGACAACGCCGCGCTGCTGCGCGTCCTGCGCGAGCGCTTCGGCGTGCCGGCGTTCCGCAGCGCGTAGGAGCGACATGGCCGGCGCCGACGCGGCGGTGCGCGAGGGCATGGCGGCGCAGCTGCGCGCCCTCGACGAGCACCTCGCGCTCGGCATGCCGCGCCTCGGGTGGAAGGTCGCGATCAACGATCCGGCCATGCAGCGGCGGCTCGGGCTCGACGGCTGGGTGACGGGATTCCTGCGCGGCGACCGCGTGTTTCGTTCGGCTGACACCTACGCCATCGCCGACGGGGCGATGGTGCTGGTCGAGGCGGAGATCGCGATCCGCGTCGGCCGCGAGGTGCCGCCGGACGCGAGCGTGGCGGACGGCGAGGCGGCGATCGCCGCGATCGCGCCGGCGATCGAGCTCGTCGACTACGCGCGCCCGATGACCGGTCTCGCCACGATGCTCGGCCACAGCGCCTTCCACGACGCGGTGGTGTTCGGCGACGAGCGGCCTGCGGTCACGGGCTCGGTCGCCGGACCGACGGTACGCTGCCGCGGCGAGACGGTGCGCATGCCCGATCCTGCGCTCGATCCCGGACCGCTCGGCGCGCTCGTCGCACGGGTCGCCGCGTTCCTCGGCGCGCACGGTGCCGCGCTGCTCGCCGGCGACCGCATCATCTCGGGCACCTTCACGCAGCCGCTGCCCGTCGTGACCGGCGACGACGTCGCCGTCGACTTCGCCGCGCTCGGCGGCGTGTCGCTGCGGATCGTCTAGTCGACGACGCGCCACGCCGTCACCTCGGCGCGGCCGCCGATCACGCTCAACGTCGCCTCGACGGTGCGGCGGACAGGGCGCACGGTGGCGGTGATGCGCAGCGTGTAGTGGCGGCTGCGCGACGTGCAGCCGGGCAGATCGGTGCACGCCACCACCGTCGTCTCGCGTGCGGCGACGAGCGCCTGCGCGCGTGCCTCGTCGCCGAGCCACGCGGCGAGCACCTCGCGCGGCGCCGTGTTCGGGTTGACGCCGCGCTCGCCGGCCGAGCCGACGAACCGGCGTAGCCGCGCCAGCGTCCGGGGCGTCATGCCGCGCACCGCCCCCAGCTCGCCGATCGTGTGCGGCGGCGCGTTCGCCGGCACGATCGACGGCACGCGCCCGCGGTACCAGGCGCGTTCGGCGCCACGCGCGCGCGGCGCGTCGTCGGCGTCGGTCCAGTCGGCGAGCGCGTCGGCCAGCGCGGGATCCATCTCGAGCGCCGCCAGCAAGCGGGGCAGGGCGTCGAGGCCCTCCGGCCTGGTCAGGTCGAGCCGCCGCGCCTCGTCCTCGACGACCGCCTCCACCCGACCCGCGCCGAGCGCCTGCGGGCCGACGGGGATCGCCCACGGCGAGCGCAGCGTGTCGGTGTCGGCGACGAGGTCGTGCTCGCCGAGCAGCACCGACGCCGTCGCCACCGCCGAGCGCACCAGCGCGTCGGCCTGGAGTGTCGCGAGCGCGGCGCCCGTCCGTTGCTGCGAGCGTGTCGCGGTGTGCGCCAACGCCGTCGCCACGACGACCAGCCCCGCCAGCGCCGCGACGGCGCCGAGGAGCGCCATGCCCTCCTCAGACCGGCGGCACATGGATCACCTCGACCAGCTCGCACGGTGCGCCGCCGTCGTCGGGATGCACACGCACGTGGACCTCGCGCAGGGCCGGATGCGGCGTGCGCACGACGTCGCGCTCGAACCGCAGCCCGCCGGGCTCGACGCCGTCGGTGTGGCCGGGCTCCGGCGGCGCCAGCGCGGCGTCGGCGAGCAACGCCTGCGCCGCCAGCATCGCGCGCGTCGTGCGATCGCCGGCGTCGATGGTCCCGATGCTGCGCGTGACGAGCCGCTGCAGTGCGGCCACGCCGACCGTGAGGACCACGATGGCGACGAGCACCTCGAGGAGGCCGACGCCTCGCTCAGTCGACCGCTTCGATCCGCGGGACATCGATCGTTCCGGCGAGGAGGAAGTCGTATGCGCCGCCGCTCCGGGGAACCGTGTCGAGCAGCTCGGTCAGCTCCGGCGGCATCTCCGGCCCCGGCGTGAGCGTCACGCGGATGCGGAGCGCCGACCCGCCGCGGTTGCGCGCGTCGATGCGGATGGTGCCCTGCGCGGTGAGGTCGAGCTCCGGCCCCGACGCGCGCACCTCCGACAGCGTGAGCATCGGGCCCGCGATGGTCCAGCGCAGCAGCGCATCGTCGGCGTGCAGCACGACGTCCTCGAGCTGCGGCAGCGGCGGCGCCCACGCGGCCGAGCGGAGGGAGATCTCGCCGGCGCCGGACTCGGGGCCGGCGTTGGGCAGCAGCCGCGCGTCGACCGTGCCCGAGGTGCGACCGCTCACCTGCACCGGCGCGCCGACCTGGGCGAGGCAGGTCGCGACGTCGACGTCGGTCCACGTCGCGTCCAGCACCTGCTTCTTGTTCTCTTGCTCGAGCGTGCCCTCGATGCTGCCGAGGCAGATGCCGGCGCCGACGCGCCACGGCCGCCCGGCGCCGTTCGTGATGAAACCGAGCAGCGACGGCGATACCCGCACCCACGGGATGTCCCACGCCTTCTGCGCGGTCGGCGTGCGGATCGACAGGCCCTCGACACGCAGGCCCCAGGGACGCAGCCTCGCGTTCGTCAACGTGACGGCGGTGCCCGCGGGTAGCATGTCCGTCAGCGCTTTGCGCACGAGATCGGGCGTCGGAAACGTCATCGCGACGAAGAGGAAGAACAGCCCGACGACCACGCCGATGCGGAAGAGCCAGCGCTTCACCGTGGGATGCGCCAGGGGATTCAACGGGCCACCAGCCGCGACACCTCGATCGTGGCGTCGAAGTGGCGCGCGTCGTCGGGATGCTTCCGCAGGTCGAGACGCACGACGGGCAGCGGCGGCTCGGCGGCGGCGAGCGCATGCAGCAGGCGCACGGTCTCGCCGAGCGACGCGCCGGACAGGCGGACCGCCACGCGCTCCTCGCGCGCGCCGGCGACGTCGATGCCGTCGAGCGGCGTCATGCTGGCGATGCGCGCGCGACCGACGACGGCGTCGGCCGCCGTTTCGAGCCGGGCGAGGAGTGCGTCGCCGTCGCCGGCCGGCGCCGCTCGCGTCAGCTCGGCGGCGAGGCCGCGGACGTGCGCCAGCGTCCGCTCCTGGGCGGCGACGCGCTCGCGAAGCGCCGCCAGGTCGTCGCGGATCGTGCCGACCAGTAGCGCGACCACCGTCGCGAGGAGCGCCCCCACCGCGGCGATCGCCAGCCAGCGCTCGCGTGGCGACCGCTCGTCCCACCACGCCGTCACGACGGCGCCCCCACCGCGACGCGACGGAGCGCGCGCAGCCGGAACTCGACGCCGCGCCCGTCGACGGTCGTGCGCGTTTCCTCCGCGGTCACCTCGCGGACGAGCGGCGACGCCGCGAGGGCGCGGCGGATGGCGTCGACGGCGTCGAAGCCCGCGCAGCGGCCGTGCAGCACGACGGCGTCGGCGTCGACGGTGAGCTCGTCGAGGTCGAGCGCCAGCGCCGCCGGCAGGCGCGTGCTCACCTCGCGCAGCACCTCGAGCACCGGCGTGTCGTCGCCGGCGCGTACGCGCCGGCGCGCGGCGGCCGCGTCTTCGAGCGCGGCGCGCGCGGCGTCGGGGCCGACGTCCGGCAGCGCAGCGGCCGCGGTCGCGGTGATCGCCTGCGTGAGCGCGGCATCGCGCGCGCGCAGGTCGGCGCGCAGGAGCGCCACGTCGACCAGCGCGAGCACCGCGGCCGCGGCGGCCAGCGCCGCGGGCCGTCGCCACCAGCCGGCGTCGAGTGCCGGGTCGTTGCCGGCGAGCAGCAGGCGCTCGCGCGGCGCCGCGACCAGCAGCCCGCGCGCGACGGCGGTCGCCGGGTCGTCGATGGGGTCGCCCAGCGTCGTCAGTGCGGCCGCGTCGGGACCGGCGAGCACGAGCGGCGCGTCGTCGGCGCCCCACGCACGCAGCACCCAGCGCACCTCGGCGGTGATCGCGGCCGCGTCGTGTGCGTCGCACCCGAGCGCGCGCAGCGCGGCGAGGCGGCCGGCCCGACGGCGAACCAGGGCGCTCCGCGTCCCGTCGGCGAGCAGCAGCACGCCGTCGGCCGGCGCCAGCGCCGCCGCCGCGACGGCGCCCACCTGCCAGCGCGCCGACGGCAGCGTTGCGACGTGCGCCTCCAGCGCGGCGCGACGGATCGCCACGACGAGCGTCTCGGTGCCGCCCGTGCCCGGACCGAGCGGCAGGCTTGCGACGTGGACGTCGGCCGGCTCGACCGGCAGCTGGCCGAGCAGCTCGAGCGGCGCCGTGCGTGCGAGGCGGCCGCGGTCGCGGAACGGCAACGTCACGAGTCGGTGCGTCGTCGCCTGCAACGGCAGGGCGACGTGGACGCGCGTCGACGGCGTGAGCGCCAGCGCGGCAATTGCGGTGGCGAGCGCGTCGGGTCCGTCGAGGGGAACGCGTTCGGTGCGCACGACGCGGACGGCACCGAGCGTCTGCTCGCCGTGGGCGACGCGGAGCTCACGGTCGGCGGGATCGAGACCGACGACGCGCACCGCTACGAGCGCCCCCGCATCGGCAAGGCCACGCGGACCGTCAGCGACGGCTCGCCGGACGGCTCGAGCACGATCTCCACCGCGCGCGGCAGGCGCGCGTCGTCCCAGGTCGTCGTCCAGCCCTCGCGGCCGAGGGCACGGACGTCGAAGCGCGCGACGCGCTCGACCTGCGTCGTGGCAGGAGCGGACGCGGCGTCGGCCGCGAACGCCGACGGGGCGCTGCGCGCGACGCGGTCGCCGTCGAGCGTCCACGTGATCCGCGCCGGCGCCGGGTCGCTGACGACGAAGCGCAGCGCGGGGTGCCCACCGGGCCGGCGCTCGAGGCGCAGCGTGCCCGGCAGGGCGGCGGGCAGCTCGGTCGCGAGCGCCGTCAGCGCCGAGCGGGCGGCGTCGACGTCGGCGGCGCGAGCGGTGGCGTGTGCGCGCGCGTCGGCCGCCCGCGTCACGGCGCGCGCCGCGGCGAGCAGCACGATCGCGGTGCACGCGAGCGCGACCAGGACCTCGAGCAGGGTGAAGCCGCGGTCAGTATGCATCGTCGAGATCGTCGTCGCCCGGCGCCCCGTCGGCGCCGAGCGAGCGGAGGGTGAAGCGCGTGCCGTCGTCGCTCGCGTAGACGTACGGCGTGCCCCACGCGTCGCGCGGCACGGCCGGGAGGTACCCCTGCGTCCGCCAGTGGCGCGGGGCGGGCGGCAGCCGCGGGCGCTCGACGAGCGCCGCCAGCCCTTGCGCGGTCGTCGGATACAAGCCGCCGTCGAGACGATACTGCGCGAGCGCCTGCGCGATCTCCCCGAGCTCGGCGTGCGTGCGCGCCCGTCGCGCCGCGTCGGTGCGACCGAGGAGGCGCGGGCCCGCCAGCGCCGTCAGCAGGCCGAGGATCAGCACGACCAGCACCACCTCGAGGAGCGTGTACCCGCGGGTCATCGCGCCCCCGCCAGCGGATCGAGCGTCAGCACGGGGACCAGGACGACCAGCACGAGCACGAGCACCGCGGCACCCATCAGCAGCACCAGCGCCGGCTCGATCATCGCGGTCGCCGACGCGACGCCGCGCTCGACGTCGGCCTCGAGCGCGGTCGCGGCGTGGTCCAGGGCGTCGGCGATGGCGCCGCTGCGCTCGCCCGTGGCCACCAGGCGGAGCACGACGGGCGATACGACGTCGGTCGTGCGCAGGGCCGCGGCGAGCGACTGGCCCTGCTGGACCGCGGCGCGGGCCGCGAGGATGCCGGTCGTGACGTGCCGATTGCCTGCGGCGCGCGCCGACATCTCGAGGGCCTGCTCGAGGCGGAGCCCGCTCGCGAGCAGCGTGGCGAGCGTCCGCGTCACCCGGCCGAGCGCCGCGGCGCGCGCGAGCGGACCCGCAACCGGGACGCGCAGCAGCAGGGCGTCGACCCGCGCGCGGCCGGTCTCGCTCAAGGCCCAGGCACGCACGCCGACGATCGCAGCCGCGGCGAGCGCGATCCAGAGCCACCACGTCGCGCGCGCGACGCCGCCGATCGCCATCAGGGCCCGCGTCGCGGGCGGCAGCGACGCGCCCGTGTCGGCGAAGAGCGCGGCCATCTGCGGCAGCACCCAGAGCAGCATGAAGATCAGGACCGCGAGCGTCGCCACCGCCATCACGAGAGGATAGGTGAGCGCGGCGCGGAGCCGCGCCCGGATCGCCGCGCTGGTCTCCGTGTGCGTCGCCACCCGGCCGAGCACGGCACCGAGGGCGCCGGCGCTCTCGCCCGCGCGCACGACGTCGCGCAGCAGGGCGGGAAATACGCGCGGGCTCTCGCCGAGCCCGTCGGCGAGCGAGCGGCCCTCGCGCACCGCCGCGCGCGCCCGGGTGATCGCCTGCAGCAGCGCGGGGTGCGCGGCGATCTCGGTGGCGGCGTCGAGCGCCTCGGCGACGGGGACGCCGCCCTGCACGAGGAGCGCGAGCTGCCGCACGACCGCCGCCAGCTCCGTCGTGGGCACGCGGCCGGCGCGGCGGCCGCTGGCGGCCGTCTGCTCGGCGAGCTCCGTCGGGTAGACGCCGCGGGCTCGCAGCGATTCCCACGCGCCGCCGCGGCTGTCGGCGTCGACGACGCCGGCGGTCGCGCGGCCGGCCGACGTGAGCGCGCGATAGGTGAAGAGCGGCACGCTAGTGTCCCGTCTCGAAAGTAGCGCCGACGATCTCGGGCGGTCTCACGGCGCCTGGCATCGTTGCTCCTCCTCGCAATAGGGCCTGCTATTCCTCGTCGTCGCGCCTTGCCAGGCGCCGCGATCCCACCCGATCTCGTAGGCGCTACTTTCGAGACGGGACACTAGCACTCCTCGTCGTGCGTCACCTGCAGCACCTCGGCTTCGGTGGTGACGCCGGCGCGCGCTTTCGCGAGTCCGTCCTCGCGGATCGTCGTCATGCCGGCGGCGCGGGCACGCTGGCGGATGGTCGCGGCGTCGGCGCGCGCCATCACGAGCGCGCGGAGCGCGTCGTCCATCACGAGCAGCTCGTGGACGCCCGTGCGCCCGCGCAGCCCGGTGTCGCGGCAGGCCGCGCAACCCGCGCCGTCGCATGCAGTGCACACACGGCGGACGAGCCGCTGTGCCAGCACGGCGGCCACCGACGACGCGATCAGGAACGGCTCGGCGCCCATGTCGAGGAGGCGCGTCACCGCGCTCGGGGCGTCGTTCGTGTGCAGGGTCGCGAACACCAGATGGCCGGTGAGCGCCGCCTGCATGGCGATCTCCATCGTCTCGCGGTCGCGGATCTCGCCGACGAGGATGACGTCGGGATCCTGCCGCAGGATCGCACGCAGCCCCGCCGCGAAGTCGAGACCGATGCGCGGGTTCACGGGCATTTGCCCGATGCCGCGGAGCTGGTACTCGATCGGGTCCTCGATCGTCATCACGTTGCGGTCGCCGCTCGCGAGCCGGCGCAGGGCCGCGTACAGCGTCGTCGTCTTGCCGCTCCCGGTAGGGCCGGTGACGAGCACGATGCCGTGCTGGCGGCGGAGCAACGCCTCGAGGCCGGCGGCGATGCCCGGCGCGAGGCCGAGGTCGGCGACGTCGTGGAGGACGCTCGCGCGGTCGAGCAAGCGCAGCACGAGACGCTCGCCCGCGGCGGTGGGCACGACGGACACGCGCAGGTCGACGTCGCGGCCGCCGATGCGCACCGCGATGCGGCCATCCTGTGGCAGGCGATGCTCGGCGATGTCGAGCCCGGCCATGATCTTGATGCGCGAGACGAGCGCGGCATGCAGCGCGAGCGGCGGCGAGAGCAGGTCGTGCAGGACGCCGTCGATGCGGAGGCGCACGACCAGCGCCCGCTCGAACGGCTCGACGTGCACGTCGCTCGCCCCGCCGCGCACGGCCTCGAAGAGGATCCCGTTGACGAGCCGGATCACCGGCGCCTCGCCGTCGGCCTCGAGCAGATCGGGCGGCTCGCCGCCGTCGTCGAGCGGCGCGGCGTCGAGCTCGAGCCGCCGCTCGAGCCCGCCGTCGGATGCCTCGGCGACGGCGCGCGCCGCGGCGTCGTAGGCGCGGCCGATCGCGTCGCGCAACGCCGGGGCCGGCACGACGAGCGGCCGCACCGGCACGCCGTAGAGGAAGCGGAGGTCGTCGAGCGGCGCCAGGACGGTGGGGTCCGCGACGGCGACGTCGAGCCCGTGCTCGTCGCGTGCGAGCGGCAGCACGAGATGGCGGCGCGCGTACTGCATCGGCAGCGTCGCCAGCAGCTCGCGTGCGGGCAGCGCGGGCGGCACGGCCGCGAAGGGCAGGGCGCACGCCGAGGCGAGGTCCTGCGCCGCGCTCATTCGACGGGGGCCTCCCATGCGCGATCGGTGACGATCGGGGCGCGGCGCAGGTCGGGCGGCAGGCGGTCGCGCTGGCGGGCGGAGTTGTCGGCCATCTGCTCGTCGCCGCCGATCACGTGCGGCGTCAGGAAGACGAGCAGGTTCGTTTTCACGCGGCGCTTGTCCTCGCGGCGGAAGAGCGCGCCCAGGACGGGAACGTCGCCGAGGAAGGGCACCGACCGCTCGCTGACGCGCAGCGTGTCGGCGAGGAGCCCGCCGATGACGACGGTCTGTCCGTCGCGCGCGCCGACCACCGTGCTCGCCGAGCGGACGGTCGTCGTCGGACCGACCTGGTTCGGATCGCCGACCGCGGGATCGGCCGTCGGGTCGAGGTCGGACACCTCCTCGAAGATCGTCAGGTGGACGAAGTCGTCGGCGGTGACCTGCGGCGTCAGGCGCAGCGTGATGCCGACGTCGTGCCGCTCGATCGTCGTGAAGAGGTTCTCGAGGTTCGCCGAGCTCGTGGCGCGGCTCGCCACGAACGGGACGTTGCGGCCGACGACGATCTCCGCCTCCTGGTTGTCGGTCGTGACCAGGTTCGGCGCCGACAGCACGTCGATGTCGGTCTCGGTCTGCAGGGCCGTCAGGAGCAGCGTGTAGGCCGGGACCTCGTCGCCGCCCGGCAGGGTGATCGTCTTGCTGCTGGCGGCGGCGAGCAGGAGGCCCGGCAGCGACGTCGGGTTCGACGTGGCCGTGCCCAGCGCCGACAGGTTCACCTGGCCGAAGCCGGCGCCGGACCCCGTGCTGGCCGCGCCCTGCAGCTCGATCCCGAGCGCGCGCGTCTTGTCGGCCGTCGCCTCGAGGATGATCGCTTCGACGAACACCTGCCGGCGGCGGACGTCGAGCTCGGTGATCACGCGGCGCAGGGTTTCCCAGTCGGGCGGGGTGGCGCTCACGATCAGCGTGTTCGTCCCCGGATCGGCCGTGATCCGCACCGGCGCCTCCAGCGGGATCGACGACTGGTTGCCGGTGCTGACCGGCTGCGCGGCGATCTCGGGCGCCGGCGCGGGCGGCACCGGCTCTCCCATGCCGCCGTCGTAGCCGATGCCCCCCATCTCGCGCTGGCTCGCGCGGGCGAGCAGGCTGCCGCGCGGCCGCTCCGGCTGCGGCGGTGGCGGCGGCAGGCCGAGGAGCTGCGAGAGGACGCGCACCATCGCGTCGGCCTGCGCGAACTGCAGCCGGTGCACGTGGAGCTGCGAGGCGGCGGGCGGGAGCGACACGTCGAGCCGCCCGATCAGCGCGCGCGCGTGGGCGACGTCCGCCGGGGCACCGGTCAGCAGGATACTGTTCGTCCGCCGCTCGGAGACGACACGCAGGGACGTGGCGCCTTCGTCGGCGAGCGCGTCGCGCAGCCGGGCGGCCAGCTCGTCGGCCGGCGCGTACCGCAGGTGGACCGATTCCACGCGGCGCTCGCTCGCCGGGGCGTCGAGATCGGCCAGCAACGCCGCCAGCCGCTCGACGTTCGGCCCCGCGTCGACGACGACGAGACGGTTCGTCGGGGCATAGGCGGTGAGCACGCCGTCCTTCGAGACCAGCGGCTGCAGCACCGGGATCAGGTCGGCGGCCTCGGCGTAGCGCAGTGGGAGGATGCGCGTCACGACCTGGTCGCCGCCGCGCGCGCCGGTCGGGATCGCGGTCTCGCGCGCGTCCTTCACGGGGACGATCTTCGTGAACGCGCCGCTCGGGACCGTCGTGAATCCCTTCACCTGCAGCACCGACTGGAAGACGAGGTACGCCTCCTCGGGTGTGATGCGGGTCGGGGAGATGATGGTCACCTTGCCGCGCACGCGGTCGTCGACGATGAAGTTGCGTCCGGTGACCTCGCTGACGAAACGGGCCAGCACGGGAAGCTCGACGTCCTGGAAGTTGAGGGCGACCGTGGCGTCGTCGGCGGCATGCGCGCCGACGGCGGCGAGCAGGGCGAGGGCGGTGAAGAGGCGCATCATCGGAGATCGTAGACGAGGGTGCGCGCGCTGCCGGCGCGCACGATGTCGAGCGCGACACGCGGTTCGCTGCGCAGCCGCTGCAGGAAGGCGAGCAGCGAGCCCGGATCGGCGACTGCGCTGCCGTTGATGCGCTGGACGACGTCCCCGTTCTCCAGCCCGAGGCGGCGGAAGATGCTGTCGTCCTTCATCTGGAAGAGGCGGAAGCCGGCGGGGCGGCCGTCCTGTACCTCGGCGACCGCGCGGAGCTGCGTGAGGAGGCCGCTCATGTTGTCGACGGCGCCCGCGATCTCGCGCCGGTCGACGATCCACGCATCGCCGCCGGTGCGGCGGATGCGCGCGGGCTCGGTCCCGACCGCGGCCTCGACCGCCGCCGCCGGCGCGTCGTCGGCGACGGTCGCCGGCCCGATCTCGAGCGTCGCCTCGACGTCGCCGCGCGCCAGCGTGACCTGGTCCCAGGTGATCGCGGCGACGCGCGCGCCGCGGATCTCGTCGCCGACGCGGTAGAGCTCCTGGCGTCGGGTCGTGGTGTCCTCGATGACCGCGTGCGCGGACGTGCCGTGCAGGCCGATGCCCCAGAGACGCAGCCCGTCGGTGAGCGGCTCGGGCGTGGCGGCGGGATTGAAGACGTCGCGCGCGGCGATGACGGCATACGTGTCGAGCGGCGGCACCACCGCGGGCGCGCTCGTCGCGGCCGACGTCGTGTCGGCCGGCACCGTCCACGCGGCCGCACGCAGCGCGCCGCTCACGAGCGACGCGGCGAGCGCGACGACGAGCGCGAGCAGGCCGAGCTCGAGCGCGAGCCTGATTCGGCGCGGAGAAGCCATGACGACGGAGGGGCGGAGTCATACTGCACATGTCATGGTGCGGTCGAGGGGTGATGCGCGCTCTACAAATGAAAGGGGGGATGGTCCCGGTGGACCATCCCCCCTCGTCGTTGCGTCGATGCGTCGACGTGGTCGACGCATCGAACTCACGCTCGAGACATCACCCGCCGCGGCGGGGCTCGATCTTCCGCGGCGCCGGCGGCGGCGGCGGGGGCGGCGGGGGCGGCGGCGGCGGCGGCTCCACCTCGTCCGGACACGCGAAGTGTCCAACGATGACGCCCACCAGAGCGCCGGCAGCGAAGCCGGCCGCAGCGCCAGCAGCGCGCTCCGTCAGCGTCGTGCGGTGACGTTCGATCTGGTCGACACCAACGCCACCACCAACGGCACCAAGGGTACCACCGAGCAGACCG
This sequence comes from uncultured Binatia bacterium (SeqCode), assembly GCA_964432595.1. Lineage (GTDB taxonomy): Bacteria > Desulfobacterota > Binatia > DP-6 > DP-6 > DASYLJ01. Next base: position 17,713 of record CAYSOF010000029.1, read on the forward strand.
GCGCCGACCTTACAGGCGACCGGATGCTCGCGCAGGGTCGCGCAGCCACTCATCGTGACGGCGACCATCAGGACTCCTGCGATCAGCTTCACTCGTCTCATTCGTTCACTCCCCCTCTCGTCTGGGATTGAAACCTCAAACCCTCACGTCGTTGATAACATCAGGTGACATAGCGGATGCCAGGTGGCAAGCATGCTGCCTGAGTAGCGTATGGGCGCGACGCGTCAATAGCGTTGTCCGCGGCATTACGCAACCTTGCGGGTGGCTGCGCTGCTCCATCGCGTAGCCCGGCGCTCGATGTCCTCCCGTGAGGCCATGGTCATGCCGTGACGCCCGAAGACGGCCCGATAACGCTCGAAATCATTGAGGATTGTCTTTACCGTCGTCCTGTACCCGCGACGAACGACCTCGTGCCGGAGGGTATAAGTCATCAACGGCAGGTCGAATAGCTCCAAATCCGCTTCATAGGGCTCCAGCAGGACGACGTCGGCCTCGGGGTGCTCGAAGCGGTGGCGCGACAGGCCCTCCCGCAGTCGGCGGTGGAAGGCGATCCGCATGGCCTGGCCGGCGACGGCGAGGGCCCCACCCTCGCGGAGCTGGGTGCCCGGCCGGTCCAGGACCAGAGGTCGGATCGGATTCACGACGACGACGAGTTGGGCGCCGCGCTCGATCGCCAATCCGGCATGCGCCGTCTTGGTGATCGCCCCGTCGATGTAGTCGACGCCGTCGATGCAGACGGGCTGGAAGAGGAGCGGCACCGCCGCCGAGGCCGCGACGGCCCGTGAGATCGGCGTGTGCTCGCCCCGGGTGCCGCCGAATACGTGGATCGCGCCGGTGTCGAGCACCGTCGCCGGGACGAGGAGGCGGCTGGCCAGGGTCGCGAACTCGTCCGAGCGACCGTTGCTGGTGAGGACCTGCCGTACGTACTCCTCGAGGCCGTCGAGCGAGAACAGGCCGTTCGGCAGGTGCCGGGTCAGCGAGGCGAGCGTGTCCAGGACCAAAACGTCGCGCCAGTTGCTCCACACGTCGCGCGCGATGCCGGGCAGCGCGCCGAGCATGCGCGGGACCGTGCCGAGATGATCGGCCCACGGAATGGAGAGGAAGCGAGACCCCGACAGCTGCGGCAGGGTGCTGCGGTCGCTCTCCAGCGTGTCGCGGATATGGCGCGGCGAGACGCCGTTGGCCACCAGCGACGCCACCAGCGCCCCGGCGCTCGTACCGACGAACAGATCGAAGTCGCGGCTGTGGAAGTCCTCGAAGAGGCTGTCGAGCGCGATCAGGGCGCCGACCTCGTAGAGACCGCCGACGATGCCGCCGCCCGCGAGCGCGAGGGCGCGACGCGCCGGTCCGAAGTGCTTTGGTCGCATGCGGGAAGGTCCCGCAGGAATGTCGGCCGGCCGCTCCGCGAGCTTGAGGATGCGAGGCGTGTCGTCTCGTTGACAATCGCGGGGACGGCATCCTAAAAGGCCGCGGATTTGACTGACGAACGGCGTACGCCGGATCCTGCCGCGAAGCGACAGCGGGAGCTCGACGCCAAGGTTGAACAACTCACGCGACGCATCGCGGAGTTGGTCAACGCGGCCGGGCCCGAGCATCGCCAGGACCTCCGCGAGTACGCGATGGAGCTCCTCAGGGAAGGGACGGAGGTCGCCGACGCGCCTCCGGCGGACGCCAGGAACGCGAAGACCAATGCAGCCGGCTCGAATCCCATCGGGATCGCCCTGTTGCTCGGGATGCTCGCGCTCCCCGCGTTGCTCCTGTTTCCACCGGTCGGCCTCACGCTGCTCGCCATCGCGCTGGTGATGGGAGTATGGGGGGTCCTCTGGACGTTACTGCGCAAATGAGCGACCCGAGAACGATTCACGGTGCTTCTCGCCCCAGGACACCCTCCCGGGGCGGGCTTCTGAAAGGAACCGGAGTCCATGGCTAAGCCCGCCTCCGCGGAGCAGAAAGCGGCGACCGCCGCTCAGCGCGTCATCGAGCAGGGCCTCGAGCGCGAGAAGGCGCAGCGTGCGAAGGCGAGCCTGGGCGGCCTGTGGTCACGCCGCGACGTGTTCGGGCGCTTCGCCTGGTCCATCTTCGGCGTGTTCTCGGGCATCTCGCTGCTGGCCGCGCTGCGGTCGGCATTCCCACGCGTCCTCTTCCAGCCGCCGACGTCGTTCAAGGCGGGCCTCCCCACCGACTTCACGATCGGCGAAGTCAGCACGAAGTTCCAGACCGATCAGCGCGTCTGGATCGTGCGCGAGGAAGAGGGCATCTACGCCATCTGGGCGAAGTGCACGCATCTCGGATGCACCCCGCGCTGGCTCGTCGCGGAGAACAAGTTCAAGTGTCCGTGCCACGGCAGCGGCTTCTACAAGAGCGGCATCAACTTCGAAGGTCCCGCGCCGCGGCCGCTCGAGCGGGTGCGCGTGAGCAAAGCGGAAGACGGTCAGCTCGTCGTCGACAAGGGCGTGAAGTACCTCTACGAGAAGGGCGACTGGAACAAGCCCGGTGCCTTCCTGAAGGTCTGAAGGATCCCAGCGATGTCGAAGTGGGAAGAGATCAAGAAGCAGGTCACCGAGTCGCCGGTCTGGACGTCGATCTTCCGGCACGGCTACGACGACACCCCGCGCAATCGCGTGCTGATGGTGTCGGGCAACGTGTTCCTGCACCTCCATCCGTCGAAGGTCCGCCGGCACGCGACGCGACTGCGCTTCACGTGGTGCATGGGCGGCATCACGTTCCTGATGTTCCTCGTGACGGCCGTCACCGGCGTCTATCTGATGTTCTACTACCGGCCGACCGCGGAATACGCGTACGCGGACATGAAGTATCTCGAGTACGACATGCCCTTCGGCATGCTCATGCGGAACATGCACCGCTGGGCCGCGCACGGGATGGTGATCGCGGTGTGGCTGCACATGTTCCGCGTGTTCCTGACCGGCTCGTACAAGCCGCCGCGTGAATTCAACTGGATCGTCGGCGTCATCCTGTTGGTGCTGACGCTGCTGCTGTCGTTCACGGGCTACCTGCTGCCGTGGGACCAGCTGTCGATCTGGGCCGTGACGGTGGGATCGAACATGGGCCGCGCGACGCCGATCCTCGGCCACGAGGGTCCGGGTCACGAGCTGATCCCCGGTCTCAACAACGTCTACGACGCGCGCGCCTTCCTCTTCGGCGGTGGCGAGATCGGCCCGCACACGCTGCTGCGCTTCTACATCCTCCACTGCATCTTCATCCCGCTGGTCACCAGCATCTTCCTGGCCGTCCACTTCTGGCGCATTCGTCGCGACGGCTTCTCGGGCCCCGCGCTCTGAGGACGACATGTCGGCCGAGTTCAAATACTCGATCCTGTCGCTGGTCCTGACGATCGTCTCGTACCTGATGCCCGGGGGCCGTGTGATGACCCTGCCGTTCTTCTTCGTGTTCGTGCTGGTCCTCCTGTACTGGTCCGCTCGCAAGTCGGTGGAGCGGATGGAGCGGGAGGAGGAAGCGGAGCTGACCGATGGCAACCCCTGAGGCCAAGGCGCCCGCCGCCGCGGGCAAGCGCGTCGAGGTCCCGATCAAGAAGGCGACGGGGCCGGGCGACGACAAGGTGCACACCTGGCCGCACCTCGTCCGGTCCGAGTTCCTGATGACGGTGCTCGTCACCATCCTGCTGCTCGTCTGGGCGCTGCTGGTGGACGCGCCGCTCGAAGAGCCGGCCAACCCCGCGCGCACGCCGAACCCGTCGAAGGCGCCGTGGTACTTCCTCGGGCTGCAGGAGATGCTGGTCTTCTTCGACCCGTGGCACGCCGGCGTCGTGCTGCCGACGTTCATCATCGTCGGCCTGATGGTGATCCCCTACATCGACATCAATCCGAAGGGGAACGGCTACTACTGCTGGAAGGACCGCAAGTGGGAGCTGATGGCGTTCTTCGTCGGCTTCCACATTCTGTGGGTGTCGCTGATCGTCATCGGCACGCTGCTCCGCGGCCCGGGCTGGAACTGGTTCTGGTTCTGGGAGAAGTGGGACCCGCACAAGGTCGAGTCGCTGACGAACGTCGACCTGCCGTACCTGCTCGGCGTGCGCGACGAGACCATGGCGCTGATCGTCGGCGCCACGCTCGTCGTCGTCTTCCTCGTCGGCAGCATGATCGGCTTCTACTACATGTGTAAGGCGATCAAGGGTCCCGACTTCGACGACTTCATGGCGCGCTGGGGCTCGGCGCGCTTCTTCCTGACGGGCTTCCTGCTGGTCAACATGTGGGCGGTCGTCGTCAAGATGATCCTGCGGCACTTCTTCAACATCCAATACGTGATGGTGTTGAAGACGCCGTATTTCAGCATCAACATCTGACGCGTGTGGCTCTTCGCGAAACTCCTTCAGGCGGCCGGATTCACGTACGTCGGGTATGGCCTCTATTGGGGAATCGGACGGGACGACATGTGGAAGGAACTCTACTTGTCGCTCGCGGGCCTGGCGGTGTTCTACACCGGACGGCTCCTCGAGCGGAGGGCGTGAGCTGAACGATGCCGCGTCGAGAAAACACCCCGCAGGATGACGAGAAGCGCTCCTATGGAGCGCTCTGGCTGGTGCTGTCGCTGGTGCTGTTCGTCTGCGCGTTGTGGGCGATCGCCGACGACAACTTCTTCCGCCGGCCATGGAAGAAGTGGCAGTACGGCTTCGGGCGTCTCGAGATATCCCGCATCGAGGACGCGATCGCCAAGGAGCAGGAGAAGCTCGACGCCGATCCGGCGTATCAGGAGGCGACGAAGCGCCTCGCCGAGGCGAAGGCCAAGGTCGAGTCCGGTGAGACGGCAGTCGAGATACGCAAGCTCGAGGAGCAGCTCGCCAAGGACCGGCTCGTCGACAAGGACAAGGACCTGAATCTTCGCTTCGTGAAGAGCGAGCTCGAGGAGCTCCGCTATCAGTACGACGACGCGAAGCACCACGGTCGTCCGACCGACGAGATCATGGCCAAGATCGACGCGCGCGAGAAGCTGCGCGCCGAGCGCCAGGAGATCTACGCCGCCTCGCAGGCCCACATCGCCGAGCTCGAGATGCAGATCAAGGCCAAGCAGGCCGAGGTCAAGGCGGCGGAAGACGCGATCGCCGACTTGAGCGTCGCGAAGGAAGACCTGCAGCAGAAGCTCGAGACGGTGTCGCTCGGCAAGTATCCCGGGCCGACGCTCGAGCCGCCGTTCATCAAGACGGAATGGCAGCCGAAGATCCCGAAGATCCAGCAGGTCGTGCTCGAGGAGTACGACCGCAACGCGTACAACCAGCCGGTCGCCCGCGTCGATCGCTGCCCGACCTGCCACATCGGCATCAACAAGGCGGGCTTCGAGGATCAGGCGAACCCCTGGAAGACGCATCCCAAGCGCGAGGTCTTCCTCGGCAAGCACGATCCCGGGAAGTTCGGCTGCACGGCCTGCCACAACGGCGACGGCACGGCGGTCAACAGCGAGAAGTACGCGCACTGCAACTTCTACGACTCGCACGGCGAGCTCGAGGAGGTGCATCTCCGCGAATCGCTGGCGCTCTTCCGCGGGCCGAAGATGCAGGCGAACTGCATCAAGTGCCACGCGAGCGTGCAGCATCTCGATGGCGCCGAGGTCCTGGCGCGCGGCGAGAAGCTCTTCGTCGAGCTCGGCTGCCACGGCTGCCACCTCGCGCAGGGGTACGAGAACCTCGCGAAGGAGCAGGGTGTCACCGCGATCGGTCCGTCGCTGCGTCGCATCGCCGCCAAGGCCGACCCCGCATGGATGGTCGGGTGGGTGAAGAATCCCCACGAGTTCCGTCCGCGCACGCGCATGCCGAACTTCATGTTCGACGACACGCAGGCGGAGAAGATCACCGCGTACCTGCTCGACACCGCGAAGCAGCCCAGCGAGGAGTGGCTCGCCGGACATGCGGATCCGGGTATCGCGGCCGGCGGCGCCGAGGCCGAGAAGGGCCGCAAGCTCATCGACGATCTCGGATGCCGCGCCTGCCACGCGCTCGCGCCCGACGAGGTCGCCGGCCAGCTCGGCGCCGACAAGGACATCGCGCCGAATCTCTCGCAGATCGCGGCGAAGACGGACGGCCGCTGGATGTACCACTGGATCAAGAACCCGCGCGGCTTTTCGTCGATCGCGCGGATGCCGAGCCTGCGTCTCAGCGACGACGAGGCGAAGGCCATCACCGCGTATCTGCTGACGCTCGGCCAGAAGACGGCGGCGCCCGACGGCCTGTCTGCCCGGCTCGCCGATCCGGAGAACGTCGCCGACGGGCAGGCGCTGGTACGCAAGTACGGCTGCGCGGGTTGCCACGACATCCCGGGCATGGAGAGCGAGTCGCGCATCGGCGCCGAGCTCACCAACTACGGGTCGAAGACGAAGGAAGAGCTCTTCTTCGGAGACCGCACCGACCTGCACGAGACGTGGGACGTCTTCACGTTCGAGAAGATCAAGCATCCCCGCGGCTACGCCACGAAGTGGATCGAGCAGCTCATGCCGCAGTTCGATCTCGCGGACGAGGACATCTACGCGCTGCGCGTCTTCCTCACCAGCCGCACGGACCTGAAGGTGCCCGACCAGTATCGGTTCAAGGCGAAGGGCCAGAACGAGATCGTCGAGGGCGAGCGGCTCGTGTCGCGCTACAACTGCACGGGCTGCCACATCATCGAAGGGCAGGGCGGCGACATCCGCCGGCTCTACGAGACGGCCCCGTCGCAGGCGCCGCCGAACCTGCTCGGCGAGGGGCAGAAGGTGCAGCAACCCTGGCTGTACAACTTCCTGAAGGCGCCGACGACGATCCGCCCGTGGCTGCAGGTGCGCATGCCCACGTTCGGGCTCGACGACCACGAGACGACGACTGCCGTCGACTACTTCGCGGCCCTCGATCACGTCACGGTGCCGTTCGTGCACATCCAGCGGGCGATGCTGGCTCCGCCGATGGTCGAAGCCGGCGAGTTGCTCGCATCCAAGGACTACCTGTCGTGTTTCTCGTGCCACGTGCGCGGCAGCCAGAATCCCGAAGGCGAGCCCGACAGCTGGGCGCCCGACCTCGCGATGGCGGCCACCCGGCTCCATCCGGACTGGATCGTCAAGTGGCTCGAGGACCCGCAGAAGCTGATGCCGGGCACGAAGATGCCCACGTTCTACGCCGACCCGGAGGCGACCGACGGACCGCCCGACGTGCTCGGCGGCGACGACAACGCGCAGATCCGCGCGCTGCGTGACTACGTCGTGTCGCTCGGCCTGCCGCCCGCACCGCCGCCCACCCAGGCGGCGGGTGTCGTGCCCGCCGGTCCCGGCGCAACCCAGTAACCGGATCCAGACACGCAAGGAGGAAGTCACGATGATGAGTGGACGTATCCTGGTCACCGGCCTCGGACTGGCGCTCACGCTGGCGGGCCAGGCGCATGCCTATGAAGCGATCGCGGTCACCGACGGCGGCACGCTGAGCGGTATCGTCAAGTTTGCCGGTACGGCGCCCGCGCCGCAGAAGATCGAAGTCACGAAGGACGTCGAGGCCTGCGGCAAGGAGAAGATGAGCGACGATCTCGTCGTGTCGTCGGGCGGCGGCATCGAGGACGTCGCCGTCGTCGTGAAGGCGACGAAGGGCAAGAAGCTCGAGGTTCCCGCCACGCCGATCACGTTCGATCAGAAGGGCTGCGAGTACCATCCGCACGTGCTGGCGTTTCCCGTCGGCAGCACCATTCAGGTGCTGAACCCCGACGGTGTGCTCCACAACGTGCACGTGATGGGCAAGGCGAACCCCGAAGCCAACCGCGCCATGCCGAAGTTCCAGAAGAAGATCGACTGGAAGGTCGAGAAGGCCGAGTGGCCGATCGCCGTGAAGTGCGACGCGCACCCGTGGATGCATGCGTACTGGCTGTCGATGGATCAGCCGTACTACGCGGTGACCGACGCCAACGGCGCCTTCAAGATCACCGACCTGCCGCCGGGCGATTACGAGGTCGAGGTGTGGCACAGCACGCTCGGCAAGAAGACCGAGAAAGTGTCGATCAAGGCCAAGGAAGACACCAAGGTCGACTGGTCGCTCAGCAAGTCGTGACCGCTTCGGTCCGCTGCGTCGTCCTCGCCATCCTGGCGCTGGTCCTGGCGTCGGGCGAGGGCGACGCGGCCGACCGTGACAAGTTGGCCTGCCTCAAGAAGTCGCGCACCGACATGGGTGCGTGCCAGCGCCAGGCAATCGAGCGCTGCAAGAGCGAGTTCGACGTCGCCCTGCGCGGCTGCTTCGGCGCCGACAACACGTGCGTCCGCGGCTGTCAGGCGGACGAGGCGCGGTGCCAGGTCGATCCGTCGGCCAATCAGGAGGGCTGCAAGATCGCGTGCAGCACCGACCTCAAGTCGGCGCTCCGCGACTGCAAGGTCGAGGTCGACCTGAAGGGCTGCCAGCAGACGGCCCGCGTGAAGTCGCTCAAGTGCCGTCAGAAGTGCACGGCGGTGACCGCGCCGGCGAAGCAGCGGTGCTCGGAGCAGTTCAAGGACTGCCTGATCGCCTGCGCGAGCCGGTAGCCGCATGCTCGTCGACTGCGCCGCGTACGGGGGTGGGTGCCGGGTCGCCGACGTTCCCCTCGACGACATCGATCAGTGGGTCGGCAAGGACGACCACTTCATCTGGGTGGGGCTCTACGAGCCCAACGACGGCGAGCTGGCAAAGGTCCAGTCCGAGCTGAACCTGCACGAGCTCGCCGTCGAGGACGCCCGGCGGGCGCACCAGCGGCCGAAGCTCGAGGAGTACGGGAAGTCGCTGTTCGTCGTCCTGCGCACCGCGCAGTGGAATCAGGCGCAGAAGGCCGTCGACTGGGGGGAGACGCACCTCTTCATCGGCCACGACTACGTCGTCTCCGTCCGGCACGGGCAGTCGCCGTCGTACAGCGAGGTCCGCGGGCGCTGCCAGAGCACGCCGCACCTGCTGCGGCACGGCACGAGCTTCGTCCTCTACGCGATCATGGACTTCGTGGTCGACCACTACTTCCCCGTGATCGACGGGCTCGAGGACCAGATGGAGGAGCTCGAGGAGACGATCTTCGGGGGGAACCTGGCCGAGCAGACGACGCAGCGCATCTACGAGCTCAAGCGCGACCTGATCGCGATCAAGCGGGCGATCGCTCCGTTGATCGACGTCTGCAACCGGCTGGTCCGCTTCGATCAGGGCCTCATCACCGACGAGGCCCGTCCGTACTTCCGCGACGTCTACGACCACGTCATCCGGATCAACGAGTCGGTGGACTCGCTTCGGGACGCGCTCGGCGACGCCCTGGAAGCGAACCTGTCGCTGGTCTCGATTCGCCAGAACGAGACCATGAAGAGCCTGGCCGCCTGGGCGGGCATCATCGCCGTCCCGACGATGCTGGCCGGCATCTGGGGTATGAACTTCGAGGGGATGCCGGAGCTCAGGAATCCGTACGGTTACCCGATGGCCCTGGCGGTCATCGTCGGCGCCGCCGGCGTTCTATACTGGCGGTTCAAGCGGGCCGGATGGCTCTAAGGTACTACGACCGTTGTACGCACTTGCCGTCGCGAACGCGTATGTGCAATACGCGGCGCACTTGCATGGTGCGGTGCGTAGTGCCTTCGCGTTCGGGCCAGTGTTTATCGGGCCGAATCGCTCGTCATCTGGCACCGCTTCTGCTTGGGGCACACGGCAGCGATCAGCACCCGCTCACCCGGGGGGACATGGACCCGTCGGGCATCGACTCAGACGACTTAGGAGGAAGACAAGAATGACCCGACGTCCCGCAATCATCGCCGCAGCCGTACTCATCGTCTTCGGCATCACCGCGTCCGTGCAGACCGCCGACGCCATCACCGCCAAGACGCGGCAGTGCGTCAAGGAAGCGCGGACCCGCCTGAAGACCCGCACGGTCGATGCCCGCAACGAGGCTCGTGCCGCGTTCTCGACGGAGTTCACGAGCTGCTTCGGCCCGGGCGCCGAGTGCGCGAGCGGGTGTCTGGCCGATCAGGCCTCCTGCCAGGCCGAGATCAACGAGGGTGTGGCCGACGAGCGCGACAACTGCAAGGCGGAGTTCGAGAAGGATCTCGACGACTGCCGTCAGCCCGGCGTGGGTGACCCCGTCGCCTGCGCCTCGGACGCCCGTCTGACGCAGTTCGCCTGCAACCAGGCCGTCGCTGCCTCGATCGCGGCGCCGCTCCAGGGTTGCAGCACCGAGTTCGGCCAGTGCACGGCCGCCTGCGCCAGCGCGCGCTGAGCGTTCCGAACGACTGACTCATAGCGGACGAGGCGGAGGTCGCACGCGACCTCCGCCTCGTCTCGTTTCCCGCCCGGGACGGGCTTGTGGTACCCCCGGCGGATGCGTCTCCAGCACCGTATTGCCATCGTCACCGGCGCGGGCTCGGGCCTCGGCCGTGCCGGCGCCCTGGCCCTCGCGCGTGAGGGAGCCCGCGTCGTCGTCAGCGATCTCGATCCCGCGTCGACGGAGGCCACGGCGTCCGCCATCACCGTTGCCGGCGGCGAAGCGATCGCGATTCCCGCCGATGCGGGCGACCGCCACCAGGCGAAGCACCTGATCGACGAGACGGCCGCCCGCCTCGGCGGCATCGACATCCTCTACAACAACGCCGGCGTCGCGCCGGTCGGCCGCGACGGCTTCACGCCGTCGATCAGCGAAGACGACTGGGATTGGGTCCTCCGGGTCAACCTCACCAGCGTGTTCCTCTGCTGCAAGTACGCGATCCCGGTCATGGCCGGGCGGCCCGGTGCCGTGATCGTCAACACGGCCTCGTCCATGGCCGTGCTGCCGCTGGGCATGATGGACGCCTACGCCGCGTCGAAGGCCGGGGTGGCGGGTCTGACGCGTTCCCTCGCGCCCGGCTGTGGCCAGCTCGGCATCCGGGTGAACGCCATCTGCCCGGGCTACGTCGACACGCCGATGAACGCGATGATCTTCGGCGACGAGGGATTCCGCGCCGCGTTCGCGCGGGATCACGCGATGGGGGCCCAGCCGCCCGACGAGATCGCCGCGATGGTCGTCTTCCTCGCGTCCGACGAGGCGTCGAGCCTGACGGGCGCGGTGATCACCTGCGATCGCGGCTGGACCGCCTTCAAGCGCCCCGGCGTCCTGGCCGGGTAGGGAGACCTTCGTCTCGGGTCGGGAAGGGCCCTCAGCTGCCGCAGGAGAAGCGGCGACCGTTGGCCTTGCACGGGATGGATACGGTCCCGCCCTCGTCGCCGACGTCGACCCGGACCGAGAACGGCGGCTCCAGGATGACGGCGCCGTCGTCGTCGAACTGGCGGAGGCCGGCGGAGAACGTCAGGTCGAACGGCGCCGTCTTGAAGGCGACCTTCATCGCACCGTCGCGGGCGAACCGCACCTTGAGGTTGCGGAGCTGCGCCCGCTCGACCGCGTTCCGCTTGAGCACGAGCGCGCGGCCCTTCACGTCGACCGACGCCAGCGGCGCGTTCACCGCGATGAGAGCACCCTTCGCGTCGGCGACGGCCACCGAGATGGCACGGCGGGCGATCGGGGTGCCCTTGGCGGGCGCCGGCGGCCGCGGCAGGCCGGCCGCCGGTTCCAGCGTCGCCTGCACCTTGATGCGGTCCTTCGGCTGCGTGAGGCCGTCGAGCGACGGCTTGCCGCGCCGGAACGCGAGCGTGCCGACGCGGAACCTCGTCTGCGCCGCGAGGAAGATCGCGCTCCGCGAGCTGCCGCCGCCGACCGTGCCGATGAACGCCAGCTGGTTCGACGCGTTCAGGGCGGCATTCTGGTTGACGCTGAGCAGGCGCCCGCCGAGGCTCGACGCCGCGTATTCGCCGACGCGCAGGAACGTCGACAGGCCGTTCGGCGACGCCAGGAGAAAGCCCGGCGTGCCGCCGCTGAGGGGCTCGTAGCTGGCGCGGAAGGCCACACCGCCGGCGCTGCTCACCGCGGGACGTCCGAAGCCGCGAATCTTGCCGCCGTTCGGCCCGATGACGCCGGTCTCGGCGATCGTCGAGAAGCTCGAGCCCGTGCGCCGGAGGATGGCGCCGACCTCGGCACGCTCCGGCCGGCGGATTCGGCCCTGGAACGTCACCGCGCCCGAGGCGTCCTGCACGGCGCGTCCCAGCAACGCCGTGAGCCGCATGCCGCCGAGCTCGTCGCCTTCGACGGCGACCGGCGCGACGCCGGACGCGTCGGCGATGAACATCCCGTTGCGCTCTTCGACGATCTGGCCGAGCTCGGCACGGAACGCGATGCGTCCGCTGGCGACCGTCGGATCGAGGAAGCGCAGGAACGGGGCGGCCGTGCCGGAGTTGCTCAGCGGATCGCCGGGGGTCGCGGGGTCCGCGACGGCGAGCATGCGAATGCCCGACTCGTCGGCGATGAACAAGCCGTCTTCCTTGAGTGTCGGGAGGAAGATGGGATCGAGCGGATCGAGGTATTCGATCCGCGCGCGGAAGGCGACGGCGCCCGAGTCGCTGAGCGCCGGGTTCGGCGCGATCTTGCGGAAGAACGCGCCCTCGCGACGCGGGTCGGGCGGCGTCAGCTCGTCGCCGGGCATCGCCACGACGCGAATACCGCCGGAACCGGCCGTGAAGATGCCGCGTCGTGCGGTGGTGACGAGCGTGTCGGGGTCGGTGATCGGCACGAGCCCGGCGAAGGCCACGTCGCCGGAAGCGTTGAGGCTGGGCTCGCCGACCAGGTCGACGATCCGGGGATCGCCCGGCAACGGCACCGTATCGCGCAGCCGGACCAGTGCCTCCAGGGCGCCGTCGCGGGAGCGGAAGATGCCGAGGCCCGGGCCGCGCGCGACGAAGCTCTTGAAGACGACGTCCCCGCGGTCGTTGAGATGCGGAGGGAAGAACGCCGGGCCGCCGAAGAATCCCTGCGTCGGGGCCGGCGCCGAGTCGCCGATCACGATGGCCTGCGACGTGCCTTCGAGCGGATCGTAGATCAGGGCCTGCGCCGTGGTGGCGCCCGCCAGGTAGGCGCTGAACACCAGGCTTCCCGCGTCGTCGACCGTCGGCGCCGACGACGCCAGCAGGTAGGTTCCACCGGCCGGGGACGCGTCGGGCTGGGGGCCGCCGAGGTCGACCAGCGTGTCCGGCTCCGGATCCAGCGGCGCGTTGCGGAGGATCATCTCGCTGCTGCCGCCGTTCAGGCTCGCGAAGAACACGACCGTGCCGTCGGGCGCCAGCGCCGGCGGAGCGAGCGCCGATCCGACCGTCGGGGAGAGACGCACGCTCGTGACGCGCCCCCGTCCCAGGATGGACTGGCCGGGATAGCCGACGAGGAACGTCATGCCGGCGTGGTAGAGGAGCACGCCTGGACTGCCGTCGAGGTCGTCCAGGCTCGCGGTGTCGGACTCGTCGAAGAAGGGCTCGACGGTGAAGACGACGTCGCCCTGATCGTTCATGGCGATCGTGTCCCCGAAGCCCGAAAGCGGCAGCGTCTGGGAATTCGGGAAGCCGGGATTGCCCGTGCGGGTGGGGAGGATGCCGTCGCGGACCAGCAGCGCCGGCGCACCGTCGACCATCGCGAAGATGCCGTCGAGCTGCGTGGCGCCCTCGACGAAACCCCGGAAGGCGAGCCCGCCGACGTTGTTCAGTGCGGGCGGACCGAGGATCTGGAACGCGCCGCCGTCGAACGGGTCGTCGAGCTTGACGATGGGGCCGAGCGTGCCGCCGGCACGCCGCAGGAAGATGGCGCCCCCGGCGGAGCGGCCGCGATCGTCGACCGTCGCGCTGACGAAGGCGAGGTCGCCGAGGTCGTTCAGGGCGACGGTCCGCTCGGGGATGTCGATGCCGCTCAGGTCCGTGAGGATGTTGACCGGCGTCGTGAGGTCCAGGATGCCGAGCCCGGTGTCCATGTCGGGCGGCGCGACCACGTCGAGACGGCCGCCGGAGAAGAGGAACACGCCGGCCGGGGTCGGAGCGAACAAGCCGCGATCGACGTCGGCAGGTGGCGTGACGACCGCCGCGAACGCGACCTCGCCCGACGCGTTGACCGTCGGCTGCCCGAGGAACTGCTTCAGGCGGCCGATGGTCGGCGACACGTCCTGGCCGAGGACGGCGGCGACCCGGCGTTCGCCCGTCACTCGGTTGGTGACGACGATCCCCTCGCCGGAGCTGCCTTCGACGACCAGCGACCGGAAGGCGATCCAGCCGTTGCCCGCGGACGACGGGGACCCGCTGAAGCTGGGGCCGGCGAAGACACCGCCTCCCGGTGCCGCCTCGCCCAGCGCGGCGATCTTCACTTTCGAGGCGGCGTCGGCAAGGGCCGGCAGGGCGAGCAGCGCCACCAGGAGCCAGAGCGGACGGACGCGTTGCGTACAGGGGTGGATCACGGGTCCGATCTAAGCAGCAATGCCGGTGCCCGGGGAAGGGATTGATTCGCCTGGGCTTTCCACGTGGGTGCTGCCGCGCGGCTGCATGACTCTGGCGGCCATGCACGGTGCCGCCCGGTGGGCTCAGAGGCCTCCCAGCTCGCACCATCCGGCCGCGTCCGCGGCGCCGTCGAGCCGGACCGACGCGTACAGCAAGCGCAGCGGCGGCGCACTTCCGCCCCGCACGACCGGCAGGCGGTGCAGCGCGGCGCCGCGCACCACGATACGGACACCGGCCGTGGTCGTCACGTCGAGCCGGAAGCGGCCGAGGGGATCGTCCTTCGGCCCGGTGTCGACCCGGGCCGACGCGAGGGGATGACGGCCCCTCGCGTCCTGGACGAAGCCCGTCACGCTCCCGTCGTCGAGACCGACGGTGAGGGCGAGCGCGCTGCCGTCGGCGAGCCGCAGCGCGGTCCGCAGGCGCGGCCAGACCAGCGGCACCGATCCTTCGACCGCGAACCCGCTGCCGCGGACGTCGAGGCGGCGGCCGTCGAGCGTCGCCTCGCCGATGACCCGACCGAAGCCCACCGGATGCGCCGAATCGTCCGGCGTGAAGCGCAGGTCGACGACGGCGTGCTGCACGAGCGCGGCGCCGCCGAGCCCGTGCTCGAGGTCGACGAACGGCGTCGTGTCGTCGAAGCGCACCATCGGCCCGTCGTAGCGGACGTGCGCGGCGCCCGCCGTCATGTGCAGGCCGGCGACGGTATCCGTGGTGCAGGGGCCGATGCGTTCGCCGGTGAACAGCACGAGCCCGCCCTCCGCGGGGAAGAGCAGGAGGCGTGCGCCCACGGCGTCGAGGGTCGCGAGCCCCGCCACGTCGCCCGCGACCAGCTCGATCGAGCGCCGCGCGCCGGACGTGACGTCGTGCCGCGGCGACGCGTCGGGCGGCGCGACCGGATCGCCCGCGAGTGCCGGCAGCGCGTCGATGCAGGCGTCGACGAGGCGGCGCCGCCAGCCGCCGGGCCAGCGGAGCGGAATGGCGAGCTCGAGCTGCATGGCGTCGCAGGTGCGGCCGAGTGCCGCGAGCTCGCGCACGAGCGGGCGCGGATCGGCACGATGGCGAGCGGTGAAGAGCTGGATCAGGTTCTCCTTGGCGCGCGCCGGATAGCGAGCGCCGACCGTCGCGGTGATGCCGCGCGCTGCGCACGCGCGATGGAATGCCGCGAGGCCGCCCTGCGCGAACGCGGACGACACGGCGGCCGTCGGACCGACGCGAAACGGATCGCCGTCGGTCGCGCAGCCGAGGCCGACGTCGACGGCGGGCTGCACGACGTTCCAGCCGTGGATCGTCAGGACCGTCGCGCGGCCGTGACGGTCGAGCGCGGCGCGCACCAGCGCGTGCAGCTGCTCCAGGAACTCGGGCAGGCGGTCGTGCGCGGCCGAGAGCCGGTTCAGGTCGACGTCGTTGCGGTCGAGCTCGGCGTTCACGAGCGTGGCCGCGCCCGTCGCGGCGGCGAGCTCGTGCGTGAGCGCCGCCGTGTGCAGGTCGTTCATCTTGAGCGGCGCGCTGCCCCAGGGGCGGCGCACCGGATCGCGCCGACCGCCGTGGGGCGCGACGAGCACCAGCGACGTTCGGCCGGGGGTCGCCGTGACCGACACGGCGTCGTGTGTAGCGTCTGGAACCTGCCCGGTCTACATCCGGTCGCGATGTGGTGGCGCGTGTCCCTGGTCCTTCTGCTGCTGCTCGCCCCCGCGGCACGCGCGGAGCGGCCCCACGTCTACGTGGTGGTGGTCGACGGGCTCGACGCGCGCTTCGTCACACCCGAGTCGATGCCGGTGCTGTTCGCGCCCGACGCCCCGTCGACGATCCGCGCCGCGATGCCGACGCGGACCAACACGAGCCACGCGTCGCTGCTGACGGGCGTGCATACCGAGGCGCACGGGATCACCGGCAACGCCTACTGGAGCCGCACGGTCGGCGATCCGCCGCGCAGGGCCGACGAGCCCGGCCTGTTCGAAGCCGAGACGCTCTTCACGGTCGCGGAGACGACGGCGCCCGACCTCGTCACGATGGGCTTCTTCGGCAAGCCCAAGCTCGGACGTCTCTTCGCGAACGAGCCCGGCGAGCAGCGGCAGCCCGACGTTCTCTGGACGCCCGAGGTGGGCGCGCGCGGCGTCGATCCGATCACCAACTACGCCGACGACGTCACGACGATGGACGCGTTCCTCCGTCTCACCGAGGACCGCGAGCCGGACTTCGCCGTGCTGAACCTCGCCGACGTCGACCGCACCGCGCACGGGCTGGGCCCCGACGATCCGCATCGCGTCGACGCCGTGGTCGCGGCGGGCGCGGCGGTGCAGCGTCTCGTCGATGCGCTGAAAGCGCGCGGCCGCTGGGACCGTTCGATCGTCCTCGTCACTGCCGACCACGGCTTCGACCAGGTGGCGCCGAGCGCGGCGGTGCCGAAGCCCGAGATCGATCTCGCGACCGTGCTCGAGAAGGCGGGCGTCGACGGGGTCGTGGTGGTGACCGACGGCGGTGTGGCGCACGTCTACGCCGAGAAGGACCCGCCCGACGACGACGTGCTGGAGGACGTCGCCGAGATCGCCGAGAAGACCCCGGGAGTCGCCGAGGTGCTGTCGCGCATACCGGTCGACGACGACTTCCCCGTGCTGTCGAAGGCGCACCCCGACTGGCACGTCGACACGCCGCGCATCGGCGATCTGCTGCTCGTCGCCGCCCCCAACCACCAATTCGTCGCCGCCGACGAGATCCGCCTCCGCGGCAATCACGGCTCCCCCCGCGAGCAGCCGATCCCCCTGGCGGTTCTCGGCGGCCACCCGACGGCGAGTCAGCTCAAACCAACCAACGACACGACCCTGGCCGACCTCGGCGCTACGGTCGGCGCCCTGCTGGGCCTACGCCCATCACGACGCATAGACGGCCAATCGATCCCCACATCGTCGGCAGGCAAACCGCTGCTTCGGCCCTGATCCTGCGGACGTACCACGAATGGCGCGCCGGCTTCGCCGGCCGCGCCATACCGCGCGCGCGAAAACGAAGGCTACACCAACGACCCGACCCCGAGCGTAGCTCGGGGGTCGGCGCTCGTTACAGCCCACACTGGCGGAAGAACGCCGAGAACAGCTCGTGGCCGACGTCGGTGACGTCCTGCACGTGCTGCGCGGATTCCGCCATGAGCTTCTTCGGGTCGACGCCGGCCTCGACGATGTACTTCTGCGACTCGGGCTCGGTGCACAGGCGCTGGATGATGGCCTCGGTGAACTCGAGATGGAACTGGAAGCCGTACACCAGCTCACCGAACGAGAATGCCTGCTGCTCGTAAAGCGGGGTGGACGCCAGGTTCGACGCGTCCGGCGGCAGCTCGTAGGTGTCGCCATGCAGGTGGAACACGTTCAGGGTGTCCTGCACGCCCGCGCCGACGAACAGCGGATCGTCCTTGCCGTCGTCGGTGAGCTGGATGGGGCCCCATCCCACCTCGCGGCGCTCGCCCTTGAAGACCCGCGTACCGAGTGCCTGGGCGATCAGCTGCGCGCCGAGGCAGATGCCGAGCACGGGCCGGCCGGCGGCGATGCAGCGCTCGATGAGCTGCGTCTCGGCCGCCAGGAATGGGTGGCGCTCGGTGTCGTAGGCCGCCATGGGCCCGCCGAGGATGATCAGGCCGCCGATCCCGCGCAGGTCGCGGGGCAGGGCCTCGCCCCTCGTGGGATCGAGGTAGCGATGGTGTACTCCGAAATCCCGGAGCACGTTCGTGAGGAGGCCTAGACCCTCGGCCTGCGTGTGACGCAGGGCGATCCAGGAAGTTCCCTCGCCCGAGGCGTCCGCGTCCTCACCCCGCCGTGGCATGCGTACTCATTCCCCAAGGGAACGGCGACAGTCAAGGCATGACGCCGACGTGCATCGAGCTTGCCCGGGGCTTCCGCGATCGGTAACGTCGCCCCGCCGATGTTCACGGCACCGTAACGCCGCCGTCATCGCGACGGGGTAGGGTCGCCGTCGAGCAACGCATGGCAGTAAAACGAACCATCCTCGTCGTGGAGGACGAGCGGGACATCCGCGAGCTCGTCCGCTTCCATCTCGCCCAGGAGGGATATGCCGTCCGGGAGGCCGACTCCGGCGAGAGCGCGTTGTCGCAGGTGGCCACGGAGCGTCCCGCGCTGGTCGTGCTGGACATCATGCTGCCCGGCACCGACGGGCTCGAGGTGTGTCGCCGGCTCCGCAGCGCCGAGGCCACGCACAACATACCGATCATCATGCTCACCGCCCGCGCCGGCGAGGTCGATCGCGTCATCGGCCTGGAGATGGGCGCCGACGACTATCTCACGAAGCCGTTCAGCCCGCGCGAGCTGGTGGCACGGGTCAAGGCGGTGCTCCGTCGCACCCACGGCGAGGACGTGCCGCTACCGCACGAGGTGTTCGAGCGCGGCCGTCTCCGGCTCGACTTCGACACCTACGAGGTGTTCATCCGCAACGAGTCGGCGAACCTGTCGTTGCGCGAGTTCGAGCTCCTCAAGTTCTTCGTGCGCAACCCGTACCGAGTCTACGACCGCTTGCAGCTCCTCGACCTGGTGTGGGGTCAGGACGTGCACGTCGAACCCCGGACGGTCGACGTACACATCCGGCGGCTGCGCAAGCGCATAGAGCGCGATGACGCGAATCCCGAGCTCATCGTCACCGTCCGCGGCGTTGGATACAAGTTCAACCCCGACGCGCTGGAGTCCTAGGCTCGTCCTCCAGTACCTGGCGCCGACGCTGGCCGCCCTCGTGGGCGTGCTGGCGGTGGCGATCCCGTACGTCTCGAGCACGCTGGCGACGCACCAGACCGCGACGTTGTCGGCGCGGCTCCAGGCCGAGTCGCGGCTCGTCGGTCAGATCATCCCGTGGACGCGCGGCCCAGAGCTCGCCGACGCCTGCGCTCGCCTGTCGACCGACCTGAACGTCCGCGTCACGCTGATGGCCGGCGACGGCGAGGTCCTCTGCGAGTCGTCGCGCAGCCCGGTGGGACTCGAGAACCACGCCGACCGGCCGGAGGTGCGCGACGCGCTCGCCGTCGGCACGGGCGGCGCCGTCCGACAGAGCGGCACCACGAGCGAGCAGCTGATGTACGCCGCGACCCGCGAGGCGCGCGGTGGCGAAGTGCGGGTGGTGCGCATCGCGATCCCGCTCACGGCCGTCGCGGAGAACATTGCGCACCTCCGCCGCCTGATCCTCGGCGGGCTCGTGATCGCGTCGCTCCTGGGGCTCGGCGCGGCGCTCGTCCTGTCGCGTAGCATGCTCCGCCGCATCCAGCGCCTCGTCACGTTCGCGAGCCGTCTGGCCGCGGGCGAGCCGCCGCCGTACCTCGCGCCCGAGCGTCGCGACGCCCTCGGCCTGCTCGAGGCGCAGCTCGGCGACATGGCGCGCAGCGTGGCTGGCACGATCGCCGAGCTGCGCGTCGAGCAGGAGCGGCTCGAGGCGATCCTCCGCGGCATGGTCGAAGGCGTGCTCGTGACAGACCTGGCGGGCGGCGTGGTGCTCATGAACGCACGCTCGCGCGAGCTGCTCGCGGTGCCGCCCGAGGTCGACACGCGCGGGAGGCCGTTGGTCGAGCTGACGCGCGATCCCGCCCTCGGGGAGCTGATGCGCGAGCTCGCGGCCGGTGCGCCGATCGCGTCGCGCGACGTCACGCTGGCGGGCGGCAACGGGCCCACGCTGCAGGTGAACGCGGCGCGCCTGCGCGGCGCCGACGGACAGGCGTTCGGCTTCGTGCTCGTGCTGCACGACGTCACCGAGCTGCGGCGCCTCGAGGTGATCCGTCGCGACTTCGTCGCGAACGTCTCGCACGAGCTGCGGACGCCGCTCACGGCCATCAAGGGCTACGCGGAGACGCTCCTCGGTCCCGCCGGCGACGACCGCGAGACGGCACGCCGGTTCCTCGCCGTCATCGACCGCCACTCCGAGCGGCTCGGCCGCCTGATCAACGACCTGCTGGCGCTCTCCGACCTCGAGCTCGGCCGCACGCCGCTGCGGCTGTCGGCGGTGGCGGTCGGGCCGGCCGTCGACGACGTCCTACAGATATTCGCCGAGCCGGTGGCGCGCGCCGGGGTTCGCGTGGCGGCGCAGGTGGCGCCAGGCCTGCCGTCGGTGCACGCCGACGGCGACCGGCTCCGTCAGGTCCTGATCAACCTCGTCGACAACGCCATCAAGTACACGCCGCAGGGCGGACAGGTGATGGTGCGCGCCGTGCCGGCGGCCGGCACCGAGCACGCCGGCATGGTCGAGATCGCGATCGAGGACTCCGGCATCGGCATCCCGGCGCAGGACCTGCCCCGCCTCACCGAGCGCTTCTTCCGCGTCGACAAGGCCCGCTCGCGCGAGCTCGGCGGCACGGGCCTCGGCCTCGCCATCGTGAAGCACATCGTCCAGGCCCACGGCGGCTCCCTGTCGATCAGCAGCGCGCTCGGGCAGGGCACGACGGTACGCGTGATCTTTCCGGCCTCGAGCGAAAGCGTCGGTCGAAGAGCCGTGTGACGGCCCCTGGGCATGCGGACCACGTATGCTGCGCCGGCTTCGCCGGCCGCAGCATACCGGTCGCGCGGACCGACCCCGCTACACCAACGACCCCGACCCGAGCGCAGCTCGGGGTCGGCTATAACGCGCGGGGCAGGGTGTCGAGGTGGCGGATCGACTGGCCCTTCACCATGAAGATCACCATCTCGGCGATGTTCGTGGCGTGGTCGGCGATGCGCTCGAGGTACTTCGATACGAAGAGCAGGCGCATCGTGCGGCTGATGGCCTTCGGGTCTTCCACCATGAACGACAGCAGCTCGCGGAAGAGCTGGCCGTGCAGCTTGTCGATGGTGTCGTCGGCCGAGCAGACCTGCAGCGCCAGCTCGACGTCCTCCCGCACGAACGCGTCGAGGCTCTGGTGCACCATGTTGCTCGCGAGGTCGGCCATGCGCGGGATGTCGATGTACGGCTTGATCGGCAGCTCGGCGGCGAGCTCGATCGCCCGTTCGGCGATGTGCGCCGCGTGATCGCCGATGCGCTCGAGATCGGTCGTGATCTTGAGCGCCGTCGTGATCAGGCGCAGGTCGCGCGCGGCGGGCTGGTGCAGCGCCAGCAGCTTGATCGACAAATCGTCGATCTCCACGTCGAGGCGGTTCACGGTGTGGTCGCGGTCGAGCGTCGAACGCGCCAGCGCTTCGTCACGGGTGGTGAGGGCCCGCACGGCCTGCGCGATCTGGTCCTCGACCAGCCCGCCCATTTCCAGCACCGACGCCCGGAGCTTGCCGAGCTGACTTTCGTACGCGCGATCGGTGTGCAGCGGCATCAGCCGAACCGTCCCGTGATGTAGTCTTCCGTCTCGGGCCGCGACGGAGTGGTGAAGAGCGTCTCGGTGGAGCCGAACTCGATGAGGTGCCCGAGGTAGAAGTAGGCGGTGTAGTCCGAGACGCGTGCCGCCTGCTGCATGTTATGCGTGACGATCACGATCGTGTAGCTCTCCTTGAGCTCCTGGATGAGCTCCTCGATCTTGGCCGTGGCGATGGGGTCGAGCGCCGACGCCGGCTCGTCCATCAGCAGCACCTCGGGCTCGACGGCGAGCGCGCGCGCGATGCAGAGGCGCTGCTGCTGGCCGCCGGAGAGCTCGAGCGCCGACTTGTCGAGGCGATCGGCCACTTCCTCCCACAGCGCCGCCTGGCGCAGGCTGCGCTCGACGATCTCCTGAAGCGCGTTGCGGTCGCGCAGTCCGTGCAGCCGGGGGCCGAACGCGACGTTCTCGAAGATGGACTTCGGGAACGGATTCGACTTCTGGAAGACCATCCCGACCTGGCGGCGCAGCACCACGGGATCGACGTCGTCCGCATAGACCTCGCGGCCGTCGATCATGACCGTCCCCTCGATGCGGATGCCGGGGATGTGGTCGTTCATGCGGTTCAGGCAGCGGAGGAAGGTGGACTTGCCGCAGCCCGACGGTCCGATCAGCGCGGTCACGCGATGCTCGGGGATGTCGAGCGTCACGCGGTCGAGGCCGAGGGACTCGCCGTAGTGGACCGTCAGGTCGCGGACCGCGATCTTGATCGGCAGGTCGAGTGGTGCGGCGAGTGCCTGAGACGTCATGACGTGGCGTCGCGATCGCGACTGTCGGGCAGAATAGTCCCCCGCGTCGCGGGTGCCAAGGGTTGCGGCTCAGTCCATGCCGCGCCGCCGCTGGTAGCGGTTCCGCAGCAGGACGGCCGTCGCGTTCATCGTGATGAGGACGGTCAGGAGCACGATGATGCCGGCGGCGGCGTTCACATGGAACCCCGCCTGCGGACGTGAGACCCAGTTGAAGATCTGGATCGGAAGGGCGGTGAACGGCGTCCGTAGCCCCTCCAGCGACAGCTCGGGGACGAAGGCGACGTAGGTCAGCGCCCCGATGGTGATGAGTGGCGCGGTCTCACCGATGGCCCGCGCGAGGGCCAGGATCGTGCCGGTCAGGATGCCGGGCATCGCCGACGGCACCACGAGCCGGCTGACCACCTGCCAGCGCGTCGCGCCGAGGGCGTAGCCGCCCTGGCGGAGGGTGTCGGGGACTGCCCGCAGCGCCTCGCGCGACGCGATGATGATGATTGGCATCACGAGGAGCGCCATCGTCATGCCGCCGGCGAGGACGCTGCGGCCGCCGGTGACGGGCGACATGATCCGCACGAAGACCTCGAGGCCGAGGAGCCCGTAGATGATCGACGGAACCCCGGCGAGGTTGGCGATGTTGATCTCGATGATCCGGTCGAGGCGGGTGCGGGTGGAGTATTCCTCGAGATAGACCGCCGCGCCGACGCCGAGTGGAAACGCCGTCGCGGCGGTCACCGCGAGCATCCAGATCGACCCGACGAGCGCCGTGTAGATGCCCGCGCTCTCGGGGCGGCGCGAGGGATACGACGTGAGGAACTCCCATCCGAGCCGCGGCAGACCGTCGCTGAGGACGTCGAGCAGCAGGACGGCGAGCACGCCGACTCCGAAAAACGTCGCCGCCTGGCCGAGCCGCTTGAACACGCGCTCGGCGAGCCGCCGACGCGCGAGCAACCGCTTCTCCGCGGTCGTGTCAGTCATAGCGCTCCCGGAACCGCGTCACGAGGCGGTTGCCGAGGACGTTCAGGCAGAGGGTCATCAGGAAGAGGGTCATGCCGACGGCGAAGATCGTCTTGAACTCGAGCGTGCCGTGCGGCGTGTCGCCGAGGCTCACCTGGACGATGTACGCGGTCATCGTCTCGACGGGCACGAACGGGTTGAGCGTCAGGTTCGGGCTCTGGCCCGCGGCGATGGCGACGATCATGGTCTCGCCGACGGCGCGCGAGATGGCCAGGATGAAGGCCGCCACGATGCCGGAGAACGCCGCGGGCACGACGATCTTGACGGCGACCTCGAAGCGCGTCGCGCCGAGGGCGTAGCCGCCGTTGCGCAGGCCGACGGGGACGGCGAACAGCGCGTCCTCCGAGAGCGAGATGACCAGCGGGAGGATCATCACGCCCATGACGATGCCCGCGCTGAGCGCGTTGAAGCCCGCGATGTCGGGGAAGACGAGCTTCAGGGCCGGCGTGACGAACAGCAGCGCGAAGTAGCCGTAGACGACGGTCGGCACGCCGGCGAGGACCTCGAGGACGGGCTTCAAGAGCCGGCGCGTGCGCGCGTCGGCGAACTCGCTGAGATAGATGGCCGCGAGCAACCCCACCGGAAGCGCCACGGCCAGTGCAATCGCCGACGTGAGGATCGTGGCGCTCGCGAGCACCATGATGCCGAAGTGCTTGTCGGCGAAGAGCGGCGTCCACTGGGCGTCGGTGAGGAAACGCCAGATCGACACCTCCCGGAAGAAGGCGATCGTCTCGAAGATGAGCACGCCGACGATCCCGATCGTCGTGAGGATCGTGATGGCGCTCATCGTGAACAGAAGCGTCTGGATCACGCCTTCGATCAACCGGCGGCTCGTGGAGCGGCCGTTCCGCGACATCTGCGAGGGAGCCGAGCGTGTCGGTAGCATGATGGTCCGGCGGGTCTCCCCCCGCGGAGTGGTGGATGCCACGGGTCGTGGAAAGGTGAAAGGGCGGCCCGCGGCGCCGGCGCCTGCTGGCGGAGGGGGGGTCAGGGCGTCTGCTCCTTGGCCAGCAGGTCGGTGATCGTCACGCCGACCTGCGAGCCCTTGCCGCCGAACAGCGAGCCGACGGTGCGGCCGTCGAAGCGCGCCTTCGCCAGCGGATACGCCTTGGCGGGCAGCGGGATGTAGCCGACCTCGCGGACCAGCTCCGGTGCCTGCTGGAGGTAGAAGTCGATGATGGCCTTCACCTGCGGCTTCTCGGCCGACTTGGTGCTGACGTAGATGAACAGCGGCCGCGCGAGGGGCTGATACTGCCCCTGCTCGACGGCCTCGGCCGACGGCTGGACGCAGCCCTTGCCGTTGTCGTCCTTCTCGTCGTCGATCCCGACCAGCTTCAGCTTGTCCTTGTTCTCCTCGTAGTAGGCGAAGCCGAAGAACCCGAGCGCGAGCGGGTCGGTGCCGATGCCCTGTACGACGACGTTGTCGTCCTCACTCGATTGGAAGTCGCCACGGCTGGCGTGCTCCTTCCCGACGATCGCTTCGGTGAAGTAGTCGTAGGTGCCCGAGTCGACGCCCGCGCCGAGCAGGTGGATATCCTTGTCGGGCCAGCCCGGGCGGACCTGGCTCCATTTGGTCACCTTGCCCTGCGCCTCCGGCTCCCAGAGCGTCTTCAGCTCCTTCACCGTCATGCACGGCGCCCAGTCGTTCTTCGGGTTCACCATGACGGAAAGCGCGTCGTACGCGATCGGCAGCTCGATGTAGCCGATGCCCGCCTTCTCGCACTGCTCGACCTCCGTGGGCTTGATGGGCCGGGACGCGTCCGAGATGTCGATCTCGCCCGCGCAGAACTTCTTGAAGCCGCCGCCCGTGCCCGAGATGCCGACGGTCACCTGGACCTTCGGGGCCACCTTGCGGAACTCTTCCGCCACCGCCTCGGTGATCGGAAAGACCGTGCTCGACCCGTCGATCGTGACGCGGCCGGAGAGGTCGGCCGCGCGTGTGTCACCCGCCAGCCCGGCGAGCAAGAGGGCGGCCGGGAGCACCGCCGACGTCCATCGAGAACCCATCAGAACCTCCACCGCGAAATGGCCCCCGCGGATCGGTCGACATGCGTGTCGTCTGGGGCGGCCGGTCGGGGTACGGCGGGGGACGTCGATCCCGTGCTCGTGGCCTTCCACGTGCGTCCGGGATACCGGCGTCGTGTTGCAGGAATGTTACAGGACCATGAACGCTCGTCGGAAATCGCGTTCTGAACCGCTGCGACGCTGGAGCTCGGGGTCTCTCGTGTTACGACGGCGCGCGCGGGCCTGAACCCGAACGCCGGACGTGACGAGCGGCCCCGGCGCGGCGTACAAGCGCGGGCATGCGTGTCGGCGTCGTCGGTCTCGGAATCATGGGTGCGCCCATGGCCCGCAACTTGTTGCGGGCCGGGCACACCGTCGTCGTCCACAACCGTACCGTGGCGAAGACCGAGCCGCTGGCCGCGGCCGGCGCGACGGTGGCCGCATCGCCCGCCGAGCTCGCGCGCGCCGTCGATGCCGTCGTCACGTGCGTGAGCGACGGGCCGGACGTCGACGCGGTGGTGTGTGGACCGGGCGGCGTCCTGGCGGGTGCCGTGCGCGGACTGCTCGTCGTCGACATGAGCACGATCGCGCCTGCGACCGCGCGCGCCGTGGCCGCACGGTGCGCGGAGCGCGGCGTGGCCTTCCTCGACGCGCCCGTCTCGGGCGGGCAGCAGGGGGCGATCGACGGGACGCTGGCGATCATGGTCGGCGGCGCAGCCGACGCGTTCGAACGAGCCGCGCCGATCTTCGCCGCCCTCGGCAAGCGCGCGACGCACATGGGCGGGTCGGGGCAGGGGCAGATGACCAAGCTCGTCAACCAGGTCGTCGGCGCGACGACGCTCGCCGCCGTCGCCGAGGGCGTCACCCTGGCCGCACGGGCCGGGCTCGACCCGGCGGCGGTCATCGAGGCGATCGGCGGCGGCGCGGCGACGTCGTGGATGCTGACCAACCTCGGTCCGAAGATGCAGCGCCACGACCTCGCGCCGGGGTTCATGGTGCGGCTCCAGCAGAAAGACCTGCGGCTCGCGATGGCCGCCGCAACGGAGGTGGGCGCGTCGTTGCCGACGACGGCGGTGGTGCATCAGCTCTTCGGTGCGGCGGAAGCGCGCGGCGACGGTGCGCTCGGTACGCAGGCGCTCGTCACGGTGCTGGAGGCGCTCGCCGGCTTGACGGTCGAGCGCGACCGCGAGTAGGGGGCGGACATGCAGATCGACACCGCCATCGTGACGTCCGACCTCCGCGCCGTCGGCCGCGCCGCGGCGGAGGCGGAGGCGATGGGCTACGACGGCGTGTGGACGGCGGAGGCGGGCCACGATCCGTACCTGCCGTGCGTGTCCGCGGCCACGGCTACGGAGCGCGTGACGATCGGCACGAACATCGCCGTGTCGTTCCCACGCAGCCCGCTCGTCCACGCGCAGATCGCGTGGGACCTGCAGGCCGCGTCGCGCGGCCGCTTCATCCTGGGCCTCGGCACGCAGGTGCGCGGTCACAACGAGCGTCGCTACTCGACGGCGTGGACGCCGCCCGGTCCGCGGCTGCGCGAGATGATCCAGCTCATCCGGCACATCTGGGACGTCTGGCAGAACGGCACGCGTCCCGACTTCGACGGCGAGCACTACAAGTTCAGCCTGATGACGCCGTTCTTCAGCCCCGGTCCCATCGAGTGGCCGAAGATCCCGATCTACATCGCCGCGGTGAACCCCTACATGCTGCGGCTCGCCGGCGAGCTCTGCGACGGCATCCACGTCCATCCGTTCCACTCGCTGCGCTACATCCGCGAGATGCTGATGCCGAACCTCGAGCGCGGCCTCGCCAAGGCGGGCCGCGCGCGGACCGAGGTCAGCCTCGCGACGACCGCGTTCATCGTGACGGGGCGCACCGTCGACGACGTCGAGCGCGCGAAGGCGCCGGTGAAGCAGCAAATCTCGTTCTACGCGTCGACGAAGGCGTATCAGAGCGTGCTCGACGTGCACGGCTGGGGCGACCTGAGCCGACAGCTCGGCGAGAAGGCCGCGCGTGGCGACTGGGGTGGCATGGCCGGCCTCATCACCGACGAGATGCTCGCCGAGTACGCGGTGATCGGCACGCATGACGAGCTGCCGGCGCTGCTGCGCGCGAAGTACGACGGCGTGATCGATCGGCTCGCGTTCTACGCGCTCGGCGGCATGCTCGTCGAAGAGGAAGGCCGTCGCGCGATGCTCGCCTCGCTCCGCTAGCGACCGAGCCGCGGTACCAGCGCCGGCACGCGATCGGCGTAGCGCGCGTAGCGCTCGCCGAGCGTCGCCCGCAGCGCGCGCTCCTCCATCGGGATCTTGATCGCGACGCCCATCGCGAGCCCGAGCGCGACGCACGCGGTCGCCGCCGACGGATGCGCGAGCACCGTGCCGAGCGTCAGCAGGAGGATCGCCAGGTAGAGCGGGTGACGGACGTGCGCGTACGGTCCGGCCGTCACGACATCCTGATCGGCGCGGACGGTGATCGGCGCCGACCACCAGCGGCCGAGGACGCGGCGCGCATGGAGGTGCAGCGCGACGCCCGCCGCGGCGAGTGCCAGGCCGACGCCGACGAACGGCAGCGGCATCGCACGCGCGCCGCCCGTCGAACGGTCGAGCCACGCGGCGGCGACGAGCAGCGCGACCAGCACGACGACGCGCACCGCGAGGGGCGGGCTCCACGCGCGGACGACGACGCGCTCGCCGGCGGTCCGTCCCGCGAGCCGGAGATTGTCGACGGCGATGACGAGCCATGCGAGCAGCAGCAGCGCGTCGACGGCGGGCACGGTCCGCGCATACGCCGCGCGGGGTCAACTTGCCAGCACCAGACCGATCTGCGAGACCGGACGCATGGCCGTTCTGAAGGTCGCCCACCTCGGGCACCCGATCCTCCGCAAGGTCGCCGAGCCGATCCCGCCGTCGGAGATCACGACACCCGCGATGCAGCAGCTGATCGACGACATGCTCGAGACCATGGAGGACGAGGACGGCGCCGGGCTGGCCGCCCCGCAGGTGCACGTGTCGAAGCGGCTCGTGATCTACGGGGTCGAGCAGAACCCGCGCTATCCCGACGCCGACGCCGTTCCGCTGACGATCCTCGTGAATCCGGTGATCACGCCCGTCGGCACCGACGAGGACGTCGACTGGGAGGGCTGTCTCAGCGTGCCCGACATGCGCGGCATGGTTCCGCGCTGGACCAGGGTGCGCGTCGAGGCGCTCGACCGCAAAGCCAAGAAGATCGCGTTCACGGCCGACGCCTTCCATGCCCGCGTCATCCAGCATGAATGCGATCACCTCGATGGCAAGCTCTACATCGATCGGATGCGCTCGATGGAGACGCTGACGTTCCTGCCCGAGTTCCATCGCTACTGGTTGCGATCCGGCGACGAGTGATCGCGCGCCGTTCGCGCACGTAGCGCGCCGTCAACGAAATCACGGTGCGACGCCCGCGGGGCACGATGGGCCGTTCGTCATGCCATGGCACATCGATTGCTGCCTGCTCAGGTGGTGTTGAGCCGGCAGACACCGCGCACCTGCTTTGCGGCGCGCGTGACGATGGCGACCATCCTGCTGACGGCCTGGCCCGCGGCGGGATACGCCATGCTCGCGATCGCCGTCGCCGGCGACTTCCGCGCGACGAACACGCTCTGGCTGATCCAGTGGCCGTTCTGCGGCCTCCTGACGATCGCGAGCGTCCTGCATCTGTTCACGGTGGGGCTCGGGACGCGCATCGGGTTGCCGTCCGCGCTGCCGGGCGTGGACGACCTCGACCGCGCGATGGCGCGCGAGCCGGGCGACATCCCGGCGCTCGGGGCGGACGCCGTTCGCCGCGCGCTGCATGCCGGCGTGCGCCTGCCGGTGTGGAACGCCGCGCTCGGCGTGGCGTTCGCGCTCCTCGTCACCGTGACGACCGCGACGCTCGAATGGGTGTTCGCCGGTACGCCGGCCAACGTGTGGGTCATCGTGCGCGGCGGTCTCCTCGCATCGGCGGTGTACGGCGCGGCGAGCCTCACGCTCTGCGAGCTGCTTACGCGTCCGGCGAGCCGCGAGCTCCGTCGCGCCGCGGCCGCGACCGGCGTCGAGCCGTACGACGGGTTCATCGTGCCCCAGGCGTGGCGCATCACCTCGTCGGTCACGCCGACCGTGGTCGCGTTGCTCGTGGCCGTCGAGATCGGCCTGTCCTCGCGCACCGGGTCGCTGCCGTTCGCCGCGCTGGTGCTGCTCTCCGGCATCGTCGTGGTCTCGCTGAGCTGGCTGCAGCACGTGAACCATCGCAGCGCCGCCAACGAGCTCGGCGCCGCCTGCGAGGACCTCGCCGCCGGCCGCGACGCCCAGCTCGTGACGGGAAGTATCGAGGCGCCGCTGCTCACCATGGCTGCGCAGTTCAACGGCGCCGCGCGCCGCATCGGGGCCGCGCGGCGGGCGTCGAGCGACCGCTACCGCGCGCTCTTCGAGGGCGCGGGCGACGCGATTCTCTTGATCGAGCCGGTCACCGGCGTCGTCACCGCGGCGAACGCACGCGCGGCCCGCCTGTTCGCCTGCCCGGCGGAGGAGCTGGCGGGGCAGCAGTACCTCGAGCTGTTCGACGATCAGACGCGCACGCGCGAGGCCGAGCTGCGCCTCGACCGGGCGACCGCGACCGACGCCTTCATGGCGGACGCGACGGCCGTCCGCCGGGACGGCCGCACGGTGCCGGTCGACATCTCGCTGGCCGTGGTGCGGCTCGGCGACGGCGAGTGGATCCTGCAGGCGATCGTCCGCGACGTCGGCGAGCGCCAGCGGATCGAGCGCGAGCTGCGCCACTCCGTCCGCCGCTTCGACGAGCTCTACCGCCTCGCGGTGTCGCTGAGCGACCATCCCGTGGAGCTCGCCGGGCACTCGGTGCGCGCGCTGGCCGAGCTCCTCGAAGTGCCGCTCGCCACCGTCGAGCGGCTCGACGGCGAGGACATCGTCGTCGTGGCGATGGTCGACGGCGAGCGCGTCACCCACGGCCTGCGGCTGCCGCTCGCCGGCACGCCGTGCGCCACCGTCCGCGAGCGCCGCGTCCAGTGCGTCGTGTTCGACGCGGCGGCGCGCTATCCGGACGACGCCTTCCTGCGCGAGCGCGGCATCCACACGTACGCCGGCGTCCCGATCCTCGATCGTCGCGGCGAAGCGGTCGGCGTCGTCACGGTCATGGATACGAAGCCGCGCATGTTCCGCGACGCCGATCTCCAGCTGCTGCACAGCTTCGCGCGCCGGCTCGGCATGGCCTACGACCAGGAGCGGCTGTCGCGCGAGCGCGACGCGCTGACACGGCGGCTCGGCGAGCAGAACGCGGAGCTGCGCGCTGCCCAGTCGCGGCTGCTCGAGAGCGACCGCGTGAAGACCGAGTTCCTCGGCATGATGTCCCACGAGCTGCGGACGCCGCTCAACATCCTCCTCGGCTACACGCGCATGCTGCTCGAGGACATCGCCGACGGCGACGCGATGGACCCGTCGTCGCGCAGCGAGGTGCTCGAGCGCATGCTGAGCGGTGGGACGACGCTCGCCGACCTCGTCGAGGACACGTTGAGCGTGCTGCGCCTCGAGGCGGGCGCGCTGCGCCTCGATCCCGAGCCGCTCGACCTGCGCGCCTTCCTGGGCGAGCTGGCGGGCACCGACCGGCTGCTCCGGCCGGGCGGTGTCGACGAGCACTGGGTCGTCGACCCCGACGTGCCCGCGATCGTCACCGACCGGCGCAAGCTGCGGCAGGTCGTCACGAACCTGGTCGGCAACGCGCGCAAGTTCACGCAGCAGGGACGCATCGACGTCCACCTGGCGCTCGCGCCCGACGGCGAGACCGTCAGGCTCACCGTCGGCGACACGGGCTGCGGCATCGGCGCCGAGCATCTGCCCTACATCTTCGACCTCTACCGCCAGGCGCCGAGCGGCCGGCAGCACGACGGCTGCGGGCTCGGGCTCTACATCGTGCGGAAGTACGTCGAGCTGATGGGCGGCAGCGTGTCCTGCGCGAGCACGCCGGGGCGCGGGACGACGTTCACCGTCGACCTGCCGCGACGAAGCGCGGCGTCGTCCTCGCGGGCGGCTTAAGCGCGCTCGGCGCGCGCGGTGATATCGAGCTCGCCGCGCTCGAGCTCGGGATCGGGCTCGACGATCACGGGACGGCCGATGGCGGCCTCCACGGCGTCGAGCCCGCGCGGTCGATCGGCCGCGAGGAACTCCGCGACCTCCGGATGGATGCGCAGCACCAGCGGCACGCCGTGTTCCCGCGTCACCGCCTCGCGCTGCACGCGGCGGAGCGCGTCGTAGGCGAGCGTCTCGGCCGAGCGGATGCGCCCGAAGCCGTCGCAGTGGGGGCAGGGGCTGTTCAGCAGCTGCCCCAGGCTCTCCCGCGTGCGCTTGCGGGTCATCTGGACGAGGCCGAGCTCGGAGATGCGCAGCACGTTCGAGCGTGCCTTGTCCTTGCGCACGGCCTCCTGGAGCGCGTCGAACACCTTCTTCCGGTTCGCCGCCTTCTCCATGTCGATGAAGTCGATGACGATGATGCCGCCGATGTTGCGCACGCGGAGCTGCTGGACCACCTGCTTGGCCGCTTCGAGGTTCGTCTTGAGGACCGTCTCTTCCTGGTCCTTCTTGCCGACGTAGCGCCCGGTGTTCACGTCGACGGTCGTGAGCGACTCGGTCTGGTCGAAGATCAGGTACCCGCCCGACTTGAGCCAGACGCGGCGCTCGAGGGCGCGCGCGATCTTCGTCTCGACCCCGTGCTGGTCGAAGAGCGGCGTTGCGCCTTGATAGTGGTGCACGCGGTTCGCGAGGCGCGGCATCATCGCCTGCACGAACTCGAGGACGCGGTCGTGGTCGGTCGGCCAGTCGACGGTCAGCCGGTCCACGTCCGACGTGAACAGGTCGCGCACCGTGCGCAGCACGAGGTCGAGGTCCTGATGGATCAACGATGGGGCGGCCGCGGTGGCGGCGACCTTCTGGATGCGCGCCCAGAGCTTCGTCAGGAAGCGGACGTCGTCGTGGATGTCGCGCTTGGTCGCGCCCTCGCACGCGGTGCGCACGATCAGCCCGCCCTCGGCGGGACGCTCGGCCTCGACGATCTCGCGCAGCCGATCGCGCTCCGCCGGATCCTCGATGCGCCGTGAGATGCCGATGTGGCGCGTGCCGGGCATGTGGACGAGATAGCGTCCGGGCAGCGAGATGTGCGCGGTGACACGCGCGCCCTTCGTGCCCATGGGCTCTTTCGAGACCTGGACCAGCACCTCGTCGCCCTTCGACAGCCGCTCCTCGATGGGGCGCAGGTCCTGCGGTGCGCGCCGCGGCGGCATCGCGTCGTCGCCGTTGGGCTCGGCCTCGGGATCGGCCGCCACCTCGGGATCGGCGCTCTCGACGACCTCGGCCGGATCGGCCGCGTCGGTCTCGGCCGGCGCCAGCTCCTCGGGGCTCGCGAGGTCGGAGACGTGGAGGAACGCCGCCTTCTCGAGGCCGATGTCGACGAACGCGGCCTGCATGCCGGGCAGCACGCGGACGACCTTGCCCTTGTAGATGTGCCCCGCGATGCCGCGCTCGTGCAGCCGCTCGATGTGCAGCTCGACCAGCGTCGTGTCCTCGAGGACGGCCACGCGAGTCTCCCAGGGCGCGGCGTTGATGAGGATCTGCTTCGACACGATCGGCGGCGCTACGAGGCGGCGGACAGGGAGGCCGGCGGAGCCGGATCGTGGAAGCGGGTGGCGAGCTTGTGCACGCGGAGGATCGGCACGACGTCCGCGCCGAGCCCGAGCAGCTCGTCGACGACGAGGCCGGGCTTGAGCGTCCCGTCGCGCCCGACGGCGACGTCGAGGACGAGCCGATCCGCGCCGACCTGCGCGATCGTCTCGATCGCGCGGCGCGCGTCGACGACGCGGGTGCCGTTCTTGCCGGGCTTGCGCACCGGGAACGTGGCCGCGTCGTGGAAGCGGCGCACGGCACCGGCGACGACGTCCGCCGCCGGCGGCTCGGGCAGCGCGCTCAGATCGACCTCGTAGCGGAACGCGGCGATCGACTGGTCGATGCTCGGCGTGGTGCGGGCGATCTCCTGCGCCTCGATCGGCTCGAGGCCCTCGGGTAGCTCGGCGCGGAACCCGGCGAGCAACGTCTCGGGCGCCAGCGCCGCCGTCAGCTCGACGTCGAGGTGCTCGTCCTCGCTCGAGAAGCCGAGCGGCAACGCGGGGCCGAACGACAGCTTCGGCAGCGGGTGGTGGCCCTGCGAGAACGCGAGCGGGATGCCGGCCCGCCGCGCGGCGCGGATCCAAACCGTGCCGAGCTCGCGCGTGCCGATGAAGCGGGCCGGCCCGACCTTCCGATAGCGGACGCGGATACGCTGCACCGCGGGCTTCGCCGGAGCGTCCGGCGAGAGCGACGACGGCACCGCGCCGAGCCATTCGTCCGCCGCGCCTTCGCCCGCGGGCGCAACCCCGGCCGCCCCGGTGGCCATCGACGCCGGCAGCGGCGCATCGGTGACGGGCGCGGGCGCCGCATCGACGGGACGTCGTGCGGCGCGCCGCTCCGCGACCTTCGTGCGGATGCTCCGCCACGTGCGCGTCTCCCACTCGGGCAGCGTCGCGCCGTCCTCGGACGGGACCGCCAGCTCCGCCCAGCGCGAGATGCGCTCCCCGCGATGGTCGGTGCCGCGCGCGCCATCGGGATGGTAGTCGACGTTGCGCACCGTCTCGAAGTCGCACGCGCCGCAGTAGGTGCAGCGCTCGATCGAGCAGTCGGGCGTCAGCCGGCCCTCGACCGCGCGCGCCAGGTCGTCGAGCAGGAACTTGCGGCTGACGCCGGCGTCGATGTGCTCCCACGGCAACGTCTCGCCGAGCGGCCGGCGGCGCAGGTAGAAGGACTGATCGAGGCCGTGCTGCGCGAGCGCGTCGCGCCACACGTCGAGCTTGCAGAAGTCCGACCAGCCGTCGAAGCGCGCGCCGTGGCGCTGCGCCGTCTCGATGACGTCGGCCAGGCGGCGATCGCCGCGCGAAAACACGCCCTCGAGCCACGAGAGCTGGCTGTCGTGCCACTTGAACTCGACGCCGCGGCGGCCGAGCTCGCGCCGCAGCAGCGCCTGGCGCGCCTGGATCTCGTCGACGGGCAGCTGCCCCGCCCACTGGAAGGGCGTGTGCGGCTTCGGCGAGAACGTCGAGACGCTGGCGGTGACCTTGAGGCGGTTGTTCGCAGCGCGCTTCACGCGCCCGGCGAGCTCGGCGATCCCGCGCACGTCCTCCTCGGTCTCGCTCGGCAGCCCGATCATGAAATAGAGCTTCAGGCTCCGCCACCCGAGGTCGGCGAACAGGCGCGCGGCGTCGAGCAGCTCGTGCTCCTGGTACTCCTTCTGGATGACGTCGCGCAGGCGCTGCGTGCCGGCTTCGGGCGCGAGCGTGAAGCTCGTCTTCCTGACGCGGCGGATCTCCTCGAGGATGCGCGGCGACAGGGCGTCGACGCGTGTCGACGGCAGCGAGACGGCGACGCGCTCGGGCGCGAAGCGGTCCATCAGCGTCTTCAGCACCGGGTTGACGCCGCTGTAGTCGCCCGTCGAGAGCGAGAGCAGCGACATCTCCTCGTAGCCGGTGCGCGCCATCAGCGCCGTGCTGTGCTCGACGACCTTCTCGGGATTCCGCTCGCGCAGCGGCCGGTAGATGTAGCCCGCCTGACAGAAGCGGCAGCCCTTCACGCAGCCGCGCATCACCTCGACGCTGGCGCGATCGTGGACGACGCCGATGTTCGGCACGATCGGGTTCGCCGGCGGCGGGAACGCGTCGAGGTCGGGTAGCACGCGCTTCGCGACCACGGCACGCTCGGGATCGACGGGGATCATCTCGGCGATGGTCCCGTCGTCGTGATGGCGCGGCGTGAAGAATGCCGGCACGTACACGCCGGGGATGGCCGCTATGGCCCGCAGCAGATCGCGCCGGTTGTCTCGATCCCACGCGAGCACCGCGTCGGCCACCGCGCCGACGACCTCCTCGCCGTCGCCGAGCACGACCGCGTCGAGGAAAGGGGCCAGCGGCTCGGGATTGAACGCGCACGGCCCGCCGGCGATCACGAGCGGGTGCTCCGGCCCGCGCTCGGCGGCGCGCAGCGGGATGCCGCCGAGCTCGAGCATGGTGAGCAGGTTCGTGTACGTCAGCTCGTACTGCAGGCTGAATCCGACGACGTGGAACTGCGCCAGCGGCAGATGGCTCTCGAGCGACACGAGCGGCAGCTGGTGGCGGCGGAGCAGGGCCTCGAGATCGGACCAGGGCGCGTAGCAGCGCTCGGCGGCGACGTCGGGGCGGCGATTCAGGACGTCGTACAGGATCTGCAGCCCGAGGTGGGACTGGGCGATCTCGTAGACCTCCGGGAAGGCCAGCGCGAAGCGCAGCGGGACCGTATCGAGGTCTTTCCGGATCGCGCCGCGCTCGTTGCCGAGGTACCGGCCGGGCTTCTCGACGAGGGGCAGGAGCCCTTCGTATTCGGCGCGATACGTCCGCATGGGAAGGGCGGGAGTATAGGGTGCGGCCCACCGTGGCCGCAACCCGAGACGGGACCGTGACTTGCCTGCCTCGGGTCCCTTCCCTATGATCGCCGCATCATGTTCGGGCTCGGCGCAGGCGAGTTGCTCATCGTCCTCGTGATCATCCTGGTCATCTTCGGCGCCGGTAAGCTCCCTGAAGTGATGGGCAGCCTCGGCAAGGGCATCCAGTCGTTCAAGAAGGGCATGAAGGAGCCCCCCGAGATCGACGTGACGCCGAAGGACGAGGTCGCCACCGCCAAGCCGAAGGCCAAGCAGGACGCGACGAGCTAGTCGTCGCCGGCCGCGCGGGTCGCCACTGCGGGTCCCGTCGGGGGCCGCCGGTCGGTCCCCGCGAGCAGCCGCGCACCGCGGCGCACCGCGACCACCTCCGCCGAGAACTCCTTCAGCGGCACCGGCGGGGTGACGAATGCCACCAGGAAGTGGCCCGACTGCCCGGGCGCCAGCATCCAGTCCTTCGGCGGCGTCAGCGTCTGCAGCAGATCGATCTCGCGCGCGGTCAGGTCGCGCACGTCGCGCGGCGCCGCGCCGCAGAAGACGACCTGGCGCAGGTCCTCCTTGCCGGAGATGCGCCCCTGGATCTGGATGCCGCTCACCGGCACCGGCGCGTTGTTGATGGCGACGCCGGTCACGACGAAGACGAGCAGGTCGCCCTTCACGCGCTGATACTCGCCACGCACGTCCGTCAGCTGGATGCTCGCCGGATTGAGGCGTGCCTCCGCCAGCTGCTGGCCGATCACCGGCACCGAGCCCAGCAGCTCGCCGACGCGCGACGGGTGCGTGTAGAAGTAGACGGAGAGCAGCGCGTAGCCCAGCGTCACCGCGAGCATCGCGCGCAACGCGAAGCGCGCGGCGCTCGGCGGCGGGCGTTCGGGGCGGGCGTCGTCTTCGGCCACGTCGTCCTCCTCCTCGCCGCCGTCGTCCTCGTCGGGCTCCACCGCGGGCTCGACGCGGATCTTCGCGGCTCGCGTGCGCTTCGCCTTCTTCTTCGGTGGTGGCGGGAGGTCGAGCTCGGGCTCGTCGTCGTCCTCCTCCGCCTCGAGCGTGAAGCGCTCCTCGTCCGCGATGGGCTCGTCGTCGGGCTCCTCGTCGACGCTCGGCGCCTCGGCCTCGCCGTCGGGGTCGAAGACGTGGTCGCAGCGGGTGCAGCGGAACGTCGGGTGCGCGCCGAGCTTCGAGCGCGGCGGCAGCCGATAGCGGGTTTCACAGTTCGGGCAACTGACCGTCATGGTGCCGTCGGCGCCTCCGGTGGGGCGGAGTGACCGAAGGGCCAGAGGCCCGACACGCCCCGGTAGAACGAAACCAGCCAGCTGCTGCGGACGTCCTGCACGAGCCCGCGCGCGTCGTCGTACAGCGACGCGTCGTTGACGAGCTTGCCGAGCGACCCCTGGCCACTGTTCACCTTGTTCATCACGTCACGCAGCTCGCGCAACGTCACGTCGAGATTCTCGAGCACGCGACGGCCGTACGCCTCGTCCTCCATCAGCGTCATCAGCGCACCGTCGCCGTTCGCGAGCTTCGTGCTGAGCGCGTCGATGTTCGCGACGGAGTGATCGAGGCGCGCCCAGAGCTTGCGGCTGTCCGGCGTGTCGCGTAGCAGCCGGCCGGCGACGCCCTCGCCGCGCTCGACGCGTGCCAGGATGTCGTCGAGACGCTGGCTCGTCTGACGGACGTTCTGCAGGCTGCTCTCGAGGTCCTTCAGCGTCGTGTCGCCGAACTCCTTGTTCCGCACCATCGCGCCGAGGAGCCCCTCGCCCCGCTGGATCGTCTGCAGGACGTCCTTCAGCGACGTCGTCACCTCGACGACGTTGGTGACGATGTCGCCGCTGCGGCCGAGGACCTGCTCGTAGTCGACCGGGTCGATCGCCGTGATGAGCCCGCCCGGCTCGATCGCGGGTTCGTCGGGCGAGCCGGGCGTCAGCTCGATGTAGCGGTCGCCGAGGAGGCCGAGCGTGCGCACCGACGCGACGGTGTCCTGGCGGATCCGGTCGGTGACCGCGCGCCCCACTTCGATCGTCACCTCGATGTACGAGTCGGCGAGGTTCGACGGGAAGCGCAGGCCCGTCACCGATCCGACGACCACGCCGCTCAGGCTGACCTGGCCGCCGGACTGCAGTCCGTTCGTCCGCGCGAGGTGGATCTCGTACGTCTCCTTGCGCTCCCAGAGGTGCTCCTGGCGGCCGAGCGTGAGGATCGTCGCCATGAAGACCCCCAGCGCCGTCAGGACGAGGACGCCGACCTTGAGCTGCCGTCCCATCGTCACGCCGCCGTCAGGAACTCGTGCAGGTAGGGATCGGTCGAGGCACGCGCCTCGTCGGGCGTGCCGCAGAAGCGGATGCGGCCCTCGTGCAGGAAGGCGATGCGGTCGGCGACGAAGAACGCGCTCGCGAGATCGTGCGTGACGACGACGGACGTGAGCCCGAGCCGCTGCTGCAGATCGCGGATCAGGTGGTTGATGCGCGCGGCGACGACCGGATCGAGGCCCGTCGTGGGCTCGTCGTAGAGGAGGGCGCGCGGCTCGAGCGCCAGCGCGCGCGCGAGCGCGGCGCGCTTTCGCATCCCGCCCGACAGCTCGCTCGGCATGAGCGGCTCGGTGCCGGCCAGGTCGACCATGCCGAGCGCCTCGTGGACGCGCGCGGGGATCTCGTCGGGCGGCAGCAGCCGATGCTCGTGCAGCGGGTACGCGACGTTCTCGCCGACGGTCAGCGAGTCGAACAGCGCGCCCTGCTGGAACAGCATGCCGAGCCGCCGCCGCACCGGCACGAGCCGCTCCTCGTCGAGCCCCGAGAGCGCGGTGCCCTCGATCTCGACCTCGCCGCGATCGGGACGGAGCAGCCCGTTCAAATGCTTCAGCAGCACGCTCTTCCCGGAGCCGCTGCCGCCGAGCAGCACGAGCGTCTCGCCGACGTGCACCTCCAGGGACGCGCCGCGCAGCACCCGCTTGTGATGGAAGGCCTTCTCGAGATCGCGACAGCGGATGTAGACGGACGCCGCCATGCTCACGGGATCATGAAGAGCTTGGTGAGGAAGAAATCGGCGATGAGGATCGTGATCGACGCCTGCACCACGGTGGCGGTGGTCGCGCGGCCGACGCCGTCGGCGCCGCCCGTCACGTGCAGGCCGTTCCAGCAGGCGATGATGCCGATGAAGTAGGCGAAGAAGAGCGACTTGCCGAGCCCCGACAGCACGTCGTTGATGACCATCCCGTAGAGCAGCGAGTTCGTGTAGAAGTCCGCGCTCACCTGCAGCTCGGTGACGCCGATGAAGAGGCCGCCGAGCACGCCGACCAGATCGGCCAGCACGGTGAGCGCCGGCAGCATCACCATGATGGCGATCATCCGCGGCACGACCAGCGTGCGCACCGGGCTCGCGCCCAGCGCGCGCAGCGCGTCGACCTGCTCGGTCACCGCCATCGTGCCCAGCTCCGCCGTGATGCCGGCACCGACGCGGCCGCCGATCATCAATGCGGTGAGGATCGGTCCCATCTCGCGCACGAGCGATACGCCGAGAATGCGCGACACGAACATCTTCGCGCCGAACCGCTCCAGGAACGTGCCGAGCTGCAGGGCCAGCACCATGCCGGTCGACAGCGCGGTCAGCGTCGTGATCGACAGCGAGCGCCAGCCGATCTGCTCGAGCTGATCGACGACGGCGCTCCAGGACGGCGGCCGCGTGAAGAACGAGCGGACGGCGTCACGGGTGAGGAGCGCGAGGCCGCCGAGGGCGTCGGTGAAGGCGATCAGCGTCGCGGGAACGACCGGCGCACGCCGGCGCCCGTCGGTCGCGTCCGCCGCGTCCGCCCCCACCATCGGCGCGACGCATAACGGCGCGGAAACAGGCTGTCAAACGCGTTCGGCCGCGGTCGCGCGCATCGCCTGGCGGAAGACGCCGGAGAAGAGGAACGCGCTCAGGACGAGGGGAATCAGGTGGTACGCGAGACGGAAGATGAGGATGGCGAGCACGGCCGGCTCGAGCGGGACACCGAGTCCGACGAAGACCGCCGCCATCGAGCCCTCCATCAGGCCGAGGCCCGCGGGCACGACGGAGACCAGCGTGAACAGCAGCCCGATGCTGAAGCCGACGAGCACGACGCCCGGCGACACCGGATACTGCACGGCGCGGAACGCCGACCACAGGATCGCGCACGTGAGCACCCAGTCGACGCAGATCCAGATCGTCGGCCACGTCATGTGCTTCTTGCGCGTGAGCAGGAAGCGGAAGCCGTGATCGAGCTGGTGCTGGAATCGCCACAGCCGGACGCGTCGCGGCGCCCAGCGTGGGGCCACGCGACGCAGGATCCGATGCAGCGCCTCGCCGACCCAGAGCAGCGTGCGGCGTCGCAGCCGGGGGCGGGCGACGAGAAGCACGAACCACACGACGACGCCGGCGAACAGCACGAGCAGGACCGAGGCCCCGATGAGCTCGGCGCCGACGAGCTGCCGTCGCATCACCAGCGACACGAAGCCGCCCAGGATGAAGAAGAGCAGGGTGAAGTTCGTGAGGAACGTCTGCACGAGGGAGATCAGGACGGCGCGGCCCGAGCTGACGCCCTGCTGGCCGAGCAGCAGCATGCGCACCGCGAAGCCCGAAAGCCCCGCCGTCGAGACGACGTAGTTGACGGTATTGGAGACGAACGTGATCCGCAGCCAGAGGGTGAAGGACAGGTGACACCCGGCCGCGTCGGCGATCCCCTGGTAGGATCGTGACATGGCGGCGTAGGACAACGCCGAGAAGACGAGCGGCTCGATCAGCGCCGTCGGATGGACCTTCGCGGCGGTCGCGAGCAGCTCCTGCCCGTCGGCCAGCAGCACCAGGCCGACCAGCACGGCGAGGCCGGTGGCCGCGGCCAGGACCAGCGTCCGTGAGGACGGGCCGCTGCGCGGTGTGTCGGCCGGCGCGGTGGACTCCGGCCCGTGGGCGGCCGGACGCTCTCGCGTCGGCGAGTCTGCGGCTATGCGGGGCACTGCGGGCAGGGCCGGCGATCCGGCGCCTGGGGCCTGTATCGCACGCTCGGCGGGCCGGGCAAGCCGGGCGTGGCCGACAGCGGCTCGTCGGCGACCGGCGGCCGCTTGCCCCGAAATACGTAGCGGCGGAACTGCGGCGTGAAGTCCTTGCCGGCCGTCCGGTTGACGGCACGCAGGAACGACGCCGTGGTGAGGTCGCCGCCGTCGGCGGCGAGCGCCCGGATGACGTCGTCGAGCGATTTCTGCCCGCCGGTGACACGGGCGATCTCGCCGTCCAGCCAATAGAGGACGAGGGGCGCGCTGTTGTTGAGCGCCGCCGCCTCGTGGGTGCGCGACAGATCGAGGTCCCAGCGGCCATGGCGCGCGAAGAGCTCGATGCCGCGCGTGAACCCCGCGGCGGAGAGGAGACCGGCGCGGCGCTGGATGAGCAACGAGTAGTACTCGGCGATGCCCTCCGAGATCCAGCGCCCGTCGCCCACGGGACGAAACGGTTGCCAGACGTGGATCAGCTCGTGCAGGAAGGTGCTGGTGCGGTCGTTCGAGCGGATCGGCAGGCGCCCGTTCACGTAGAACGAGCCCTCGCCCGAGATGCCGCCCCGCCACATCGGATCCGGCGCGCTGACGACGAGCAGCTGGCGCGGCGGGGTGCCGAGGAGCGGCGCCAGCAGCGGGATGGTGCGCTCGTAGAAGCGCAGCAGGCGCGGGACGTCGAGCGCCGAGCCGGGGGCCGTCGCGACGGTCACGTCCATGCCCGCGATGTGGCGCGACACGCCGCCGACGTCGCCGAGCAGGAACCACCCGCGCGGACGTGCCATTCGCTTGCCCGGCTCCTCGACGGCGAACACGTGGGGCTCGAGGCGCTCGCCGATGGCGACGCTCTTCCAGCCGTTCGGCAGCTCGAAGAGGAGGCGCGCGCGCGATCGCGCCCGCTCGGCGCCGGCGCGGAACTCGACGTTGATCTGGGGGAAGAGGTGGCGCGCGCGGGTCGCGATCCACGTCGCGTCGGCGTGGCTGTCGAAGCGCGGCCCGCCGGGCGGGCGATGCCGGTCGACGACGATCGTATACTCGAGGTGCGCGTACGGCCCGCCGGGCGTCCACGTCAGCGTGCGGCCCGACCAGGCGAGCCGCCCGGTGCCCTGCACGTCGGTCGCGCGGCCGTCGCGGAAGACGAGGCGGAACCGCTCGATCTCGTCGATGCCGGCGAGACGCCAGCGGATGCGTGCGCGCGACGGATCGTCGCGCGCGATGCGGACGACGTAGTCGACGCTGAACGTCGACTTCTCGGCCGCGGGCGCGCTCGTGACCAGCAGCAGCGTCGCGAGCAGCAGGCGTCCGATCACAGCACGGCCACCGTCATCGGCCGCCGGCTCCGGAAGGCGTAGAGGGCCGCGGGACGGTGCGCGCCGCGGCGCATGCGGTCGAGCGGACGCAGCAGGCCGAGCGACAGCAGCTTCTTGCGGAAGTTGCGGCGATCGAGCGGCCGGCCGAGGATCGCTTCGTACACCGCCTGCAGCTCGCCGAGCGTGAACGCGCGCGGGAGCAGCGTGTAGGCCAGGTTCGTGTAGTGCAGCTTCGCGCGCAGCCGGTCGACGGCGGTACGCACGACCTCGGCGTGGTCGTAGGCGAGCGGCGGCATCCGGCGTACCGGGCGCCAGGCGAGCGCGTCGTACTTCTGCCCCGTCGTCGGGCCGGGCGCGGCGAGGCGCGCCGCCGGTCCGGTCGACGCGACGAGTCCGACGTAGGCGACCGACACCACGCGGTCGTGCGGATCGCGCCGCGGGCTACCGAACGTGTAGAGCTGCTCGAGGTACGGGTCGACGACGCCGGTCTGCGCCAGCAACTCGCGATGCGCCGCCTGGTCGAGCGACTCCTCTTCGCGGACGCGACCGCCGGGCAGGGCCCACCAGCCCGCGAACGGTCCGTGCCGGGCGCGCACGAGCAGCACGTGCAGCGCGCCGTCACGCACCGTGCAGAGCGCGACGTCGACGGCGACGGCGGTCGCCGGCGCCGGGTGCGCGCTCACCCGCCGAGCTCGAGCATCGCCGTCAGCGCGCGCTCGGCCCGCACTCGCACGTCCTCGGGCAGCGTGATCTCCGGGCGGAGGTCGCGGAGCGCGTCGCGCGTGCCCTCGAGCGTGATCATCTTCATGTACGCGCAGAGCTTGCAGCTCTTGTAGAAGCGCTTCTCCGGCACCTCGAGCAGCAGGCGGTCGGAGAGTCCGCACTCGGTGACGATCAGGAACTCGTGCGCGTCGCTCTCCTTCGCGTACTTCACCATGCCGCTGGTGCTGAGCACGGCG
Organism: uncultured Binatia bacterium (SeqCode); assembly: GCA_964432595.1. Lineage (GTDB taxonomy): Bacteria > Desulfobacterota > Binatia > DP-6 > DP-6 > DASYLJ01. The sequence continues at coordinate 60,872 of CAYSOF010000029.1, forward strand.
TCGGCCACGCCCAGCACGTCCGCCCGGCACTCGGGATGCGCGAGCACCTTCACGTGCGGCAGGCCCTTCTTGACGGCGAGGATCTGCTCCGGGGTGATCTGATGGTGGACGTAGCAGTTGCCGTCCCACGCGATGATCGACTTGGTCGTCTGCGACTGCACGTGCGCGGCGAGGTTCTTGTCGGGGACGAAGAGGATGTTGCGTCCCGGCAACGCCTCGACGACCTTCACCGCGTTCGAGCTCGTACAGCACGCGTCGCATTCGGCCTTCACGTCGGCCGTCGTGTTCACGTAGCCGACGACCTGGAGGTCGGGATAGAGCTTCTTCAGCTCGTCCTTGCGATCGGCGAGGTCCTCGGCGGTGACGCTGTCGGCCAGCGAGCAGCCGGCGCGGAGGTCGGGCAGGATGACCTTCCGCGTGGGGTTCAGGATCTTCGCCGTCTCGGCCATGAAGTGGACGCCGCAGAAGACGATGACCTCGGCGTCCACCCTGGTGGCCTGCCGCGCCAGCTCGAGCGAGTCGCCGACGAAGTCGGCCACCTGGAAGATCTCCGGGCGCTGGTAGTTGTGCGCCAGGATGACGGCGTTCCGCTCGCGCTTCAGCGTCTCGATCTCGGCGATGACGTCGGCCATCTCGGCGCAGCGCTCGGGGCCGTACGCGGCGTCGCCCAGCGGGGCGAGCAGCGTCTGGAGGGCGGTGGCGTCGTGCGCGGTCTCGATGTCGGGCATGTGCGGGTCTCCACGGGGCGCGAGGCAGTTCGTGTACTTCCTACGCATACTCGGGCGGGTCGCCCGCCCTGTCAACTCCCGGCGGCGCGGAGCCGCGCACGGGCCGCGGCGAGGTACGTCGCGCTGGTGTCGATGCCGACGGCACGCCGGCCGAGCTCCAGTGCCGCCACGAGCGTCGTGCCGGTGCCCGCGAACGGGTCGAGGACGATGCCGCCGGGCGGGCAGGTGGCGCGGATCGGCAGAGCGCAGAGCTCCTTCGGATAGACCGCGTAGTGGCCGTCGCGCCGCCACTGGTCCTCGGGGACGATGCGCCAGACGTCGCCCGTCTTGGGGCCGCGCGGGTGGTACGGCAGCACGTAGAACCCGCGCTTCGCAAGCTCCTCGGCGCGGCCCGAGACGTCGCGCGCGTCGCTGTGGGTCGTGCGCTGGCAGCCGCGGATGATCATGCGGAAATCGGCGAGCTCGCCGGCTTCGACCCGGGCGAGCGCGCGGCGCAGGGCCGCCGTCGCCGCGCGCCGCTCCGGCGGGCTCAGCGCGGGGCTGTCGCGGATCTGCTGCGCGTAGCGGACGCCCGACACGCCGGTCGGCGTGACGAGCCGGCCGTTGCGCCGTTGCGGCGGCGCGGGCGGGCGGCGGACCGCGTCGGCGTCGTACCAGTAGCGCGCGCCGCGCACGAGGTGGAACACCAGCTCGTAGGTATCGCGCAGCTTGTCGCTCGCGTTGCAGGGATTGCCCTTCACCTTGTCCCAGACGACGGCGTTGCGGAGCAGCCAGCCGCGCGCCTGCAGCGCGAGCGCCGTGCGCCACGGGATGCCGGCCAGGTTCTTGCCACTGTACGTGTCGCCGAGGTTCAGCCAGAGCGAGCCGCTCGGACGCAGCACGCGGGCGAGACCGTCGAGGATGTCGGTGAGATGCGCGACGTAGTCGGCGGCGTCGCGCTCGGTGCCGAGCGTCGAGTCGCCGTCGTATCGACGTGCGCGCCAGTAGGGTGGACTGGTGACGACGGTGTCCACACAGGCCGCCGGAAACCTGCGCAGAACGGTGCCCGCGTCGCCCCGCAGGAGGAGGGTGTGTGGTGTCGGCCCGGCGAGGAAGGCCGCGAGGTTTCGGGGCATGAAGGATTCTTGCCAAACCCCGGCCGGACCGCTAGGAGCCTGTCGGGTCATCATGATGCGCGACGCTCTCCTGCACCCGACTGCCGCCCTCGCGCAAGCGCGCGCGTGGCGCGGACTCGCCGAAACCGCGATGGCCGATCGTCCGATCACCGCCGACGATGCGCGCCGTGTGCTCGCCGCTTCCGACGACGAGCTGCCCGCGCAGCTGTGGGCCGCCTACGCCGTGCGCGCCACGCATTTCGGCCGTCGCGTGAAGCTCTGCGTGCTGAACAACGCGCGCAGCGGGCTCTGTCCGGAAGACTGCGGCTACTGCTCGCAGTCGGCCGAGGCGACGTCGGACATCAAGCGCTACCGTCTCAAGTCGGTCGACGAGCTGGTCGCCGGCGCGCACAGCGCGGTCGAGCGCGGCGCGCGCCGGTACTGCATGGTGACGAGCGCGCGCGGACCGAGCGCGGCCGACATTCGGCACTTCGGCGCCGCCGCGCGCGCGATCCGCAAGCAGCTGCCCGACGTCGAGCTGTGCGTATCGCTCGGCATCATGGGCGACGCCGAGGCGGAGTCGCTGCGCGCCTCGGGCATCGACTTCGTCAACCACAACCTCAACACGAGCCAGCGCTTCTATCCGGAGATCTGCACGACGCACACCTACGAGGATCGCGTCGCGACGGTGCGCAGCGCGCGGCGGGCGGGCCTGTCGGCGTGCTCCGGCGTGATCGTCGGGCTCGGCGAGACCGACGACGATCTCGTCGACGTCGCGTTCGCGCTCGCGGAGCTCGGAGTCGAGTCGTTGCCGGTGAACTTCCTGATCCCGATCGACGGGACCACGCTCACGACGGGTGATCCGCCGAGCGTCGGACGCTGCCTGCGTTCGCTCGTGCTGTTCCGCCTGACGAACCCGCGCGCGGAGATCCGTGCCGCGGGAGGGCGCGAGCGCAATCTCGGCGGCGCGCAGAGCCTGGCGCTGTTCGCCGCGAACTCGGTGTTCGTCGACGGCTACCTCACCACGGCGGGGCAGGCGCATCGCGACGCCGCCTCAATGATCGAGACTCTCGGCTTCGAGGTCGAGACCGCCCCGGCGCTGATGGACAGCGCGGTGGCGTTGTGACCACTCGCGTGCGACGCGAGCACGGAAGGGACGAGCGCATGTTCGAGCGGCTGACCAGCTACAAGTTCAGCACCATCGCGCTGGGTGATGACGACGACGACGACGATCTCGAGGACGATGATGACGACGACCTCGATGACGAGGACGACGACCTCGAGATCGAAGACGACGACGACGATTGGGACGAAGACGACGAGGACGACGACGAGGAAGACGAAGACGAGTAATCCGACGCGAACCATGTTCGCGTCGGGCCGTTGATGTCCCGGTAGTGGACCGCTCCACCTGCATGTCGCGGCCGGCAAAGCCGGCGCGACACAGGTGGTACGCCTGGGTTTCAGGAACCGGCGACCGTCATCTGAGCGATCTTCAGCGTCGGAGCCGTCGATGACGATCGGAAGATCAAGTCGTTGCCGAGCATCTCGATGTTCTTGAACATGTCGAGGAGGTTGCCGGCGATCGTGATCTCTTCGACGGGGTGCGTGAGCTCGCCGTTCTCGATCCAGAGGCCGGAGGCGCCGCGCGAGTAGTCGCCGGTCACCAGGTTCACGCCGAAGCCGAGCAGCTCGGTCACGTAGAGGCCCGAGCGGACCGAGGCGACGATCTGCTCCGGCGTGTGCGCGCCGGCCTCACAGTAGAAGTTCGTCGGAGCGACGCCGGGCTCGTCGCCGGCGGCGCGGCTCGCGTGGCCCGTCGTGCGCAGGCCGAGGCGGCGCGCGGAGTACGAATCGAGCAGATAGCTCTCGAGCACGCCCTTCTCGACGAGCGTGCGGCGCGTCGACGCCACACCTTCGCCGTCGAACGGGCGCGACGCGGGACCCGAGGGACGCAGCGGATCGTCGACGATCGTGAGGCCGGGCGCGGCGATCGTTTCGCCGAGCTTGTCGAGCAGGAACGACGAGCGACGGTAGAGCGCCCGTCCCGAGAGCGCGCCGGCCAGGTGGCGCAGCAACGACGCCGCCATCTGCGGATCGAATACGACGGGGCAGGTGGTCGTCGGCACGCGTCGGCCGCCCAGGCGGCGCAACGCGCGGCGCGCCGCTTCGCGACCGATGTCGGCCGGCGGCTCGAGCGCGGCGAGCTTCCGGTGCGCCGTGTACCAGTAGTCGCGCTGCATCGCACCGTCGCGCGAGGCGATGGGCGACACGACGAGGCTGAAGCTCGAGCCCGTGTACGCGCCGACGAAGCCGAGGCTCGACGCGTACGCGACCGTGCCACCGCCGCCGCCGAACTCCGCACCCTCGGAGTTGTCGATCTCCGGCGCCGCGGCCATCGCGGCGGCTTCGGCGTCGCGCGCCTGCGCCAGCGCATACGGCGGCTCGAGCGTCTCGACGGCCGGGTCGTACAGATCGAGGTCGGGCAGGTTCGTCGCGAGATCGGCCGGGTCGGGCAGGCCCGCGAGCGGATCGGGCGCCGTGAGCCGCGCGAGCGCGCAGGCGTCGCGCGCCAGCTCGCCGAGCGCCTCGTGCGAGAGATCGGCCGTGCTGACGATGGCCGTCGAGTCGCCGACGAAGACGCGTAGCCCCGCGCGGCGCTCGCGCGCGCGCTTCAGCTTCTCGATCTCCCCGAGACGCACGCCCACCTCGAGCCCGTCGCTCTCGCCGACGACGGCGTCCGCGGCGCGCGCGCCCGCCGCCAATGCGCCGTCGACCAGCCGCTTCGCCGCGTCCCGGAGGTCCATCAGGCCTGCGTCCCGCCGACGGTGATGCCGTCGATGCGAACCGTCGGCAGCCCGACGCCCACCGGCACCGACTGCCCGTCCTTGCCGCACGTGCCGACGCCGTCGTCGAGTGCCAGGTCGCTGCCGACGCGTGTGATGCGCGTCATCACGTCGGGGCCGTTGCCGACCAGCGTCGCGTCGCGCACCGGGCGGCCGATCGTGCCGCCCTCGATCAAGTACGCCTCGCTCGCGGAGAACACGAACTTGCCGCTCGTGATGTCGACGCTGCCGCCGCCGAAGGCGACCGCGTAGAGGCCCTTGTCGACGGAGCGGATGATGTCCTGCGGGTCGTCCTCGCCGGCCAGCATGAAGGTGTTCGTCATGCGCGGCATCGGCATGTGCGCGAAGCTCTCGCGCCGTCCGTTGCCGGTGAGCGGCATCTTCATCAGCGACGCGTTCAGACGATCCTGCAGGTAGCCCTTCAGCACGCCCTTTTCGATCAACACGGTGCGGCCGGTGGGGGTCCCTTCGTCGTCGACGTTGAGCGAGCCGCGGCGGCTCGCGATGGTGCCGTCGTCGACGACCGTGCAGAGCTCCGATGCGACGCGGGTGCCGAGACGGTTCGAGAACGCCGACGTGCCCTTGCGATTGAAGTCGCCTTCGAGACCGTGGCCGACGGCCTCGTGCAGCAGGATGCCCGGCCAGCCGGGCCCGAGCACGACGTTCATCGTGCCGGCGGGGCAGGGCGCGGCGTCGAGGTTGACCATCGCCTGGCGCGCCGCCTCGCGCGCGAAGTGCTCGGCGCGGCCCGACGTCAGCTCCGCGAACGCGAAGCGGCCGCCGCCGCCGTGCGAGCCCTGCCGGCGCTGCCCGTCGCGCTCGGCGATGCAGGTGACGCTGAGATGCACGAGGGGGCGGACGTCGCCGACGACGAGGCCGCTCGGCGTGGCGACGAGGATCACGCGATGCTCGATGCCCATGCCGGCGAGGACGTTCGTGATCGCCGGATCGGCGGCGCGGGCGACCGCGTCGAGCTTGTGCAGGAGCGCGACCTGATCGGCGAGCGGCGTCTCGATCGGCGCGGGTGTGACCGCGTACAGGTCGTGCGGCCCGCGCGCCGGGGTCGCGGCAGCGACGCTCGTCGTCCCGCCGCGGTCGTCGGCGATGCAGCGGGCGGTGCGCGCGGCGAGCTCCAGCCGGTCGAGCGAGACCTCGTCGGAATACGCGTAGCCCGTGCGCGTGCCGGCGAGGACCCGGACGCCGACGCCCTGCCGCACGTTGCGCGTCGCCTTCCGCACCACGCCTTCTTCGAGCGACGCGGTCTGCACGATGCGGTATTCGAAATAGCAGTCGGCCCAATCGGCGCGCTGTTCCAGCGCGGTGCCGAGCACGCGATCGAGCGCGCGGTCGGTCAGGCCGAAGCGCTCGAGGAAGAACTGCTCCGGAGAATGCATGTTCGGCGGAGGCTAGCAGAGGGCCCGGGCAGGCGCTATCGAGGATGCGTGAGCAGTCGAGCGGGGATGGACACCACGGGAGCGTCGAGGCAATATCCGGCCCTCTTCCCGATGGCTCGCTCCTCCAATCGCGGGGCGCTCGTGAACCTGCTGCAGGTTCTCGATCGTCCCGGGCCCCTGCTCATCCTTCCGCACGACAATCCCGATCCGGATGCGATGGCCAGCGCGGTCACGCTCAAGTACGTCGTCAACAACCTCATCAACAAGGAAGCGCACATCGTGCTCGGCGGCATCGTCGGCCGCGCCGAGAACCGGGCGATGCGCACCTATTTGAACATCAATCTGGTCCCGGTCGGTGAGGTGCGGTTCGACGGCGACGCGCAGGTCGCGCTCGTCGACACGCAGCCGGGGCGGCCGAACAACTCGCTTCCGGATGGCGTGCTTCCGGCCGCAGTCATCGACCACCATCCGGCGTACGCCGAGTACGGCAGCGTGCCGTACCTCGATTTGCGCGAAGAGTACGGCGCGACGTCGACCATCCTCACCGAGTACCTGCGCGAGTCGCGTCTCGAGATCGAGCCGAAGATCGCGACGGCGCTGTTCTATGGCATCGCCGCGGAGACGCAGGACCTCGGTCGCGAGGCGACGCCCGCCGACATCGAGGCCGCCCACTTCCTCTACCCGCACACGAACAAGCGCCGCCTCGCGAAGATCGAGAACGCGCGCGTGCCGCGCGAGTACTTCCGCGTGTTCCGCGACGCGATCGACCGCGCGACGCTGTACGACAAAGCCGTCATCTCCATGTTGGGCGAGGTGCAGTATCCCGACATGGTCGCCGAGGTCGCCGACTTCCTGCTGCGCCTGGATCGTGTCGAGTGGGCTGCGGCCGTCGCGATGTACCAGGGCTGTCTGTACTGCTCGATCCGCACGACGGAGCGCGACGTCAACGCCGGCGAGATCCTCCAGCGCGTGCTCGGCAGCAAGTCGGCCGGTGGGCACGACCAGATCGCCGGCGGGCGCATCCCGGTCGGCATCGAGCCCGAAGCGCGCGAGCGCGCGGCGGCGGTCGTGCGCGACCGGCTGCTGAAGGAGCTCGGCGTCAGCAGCGACGGCCGTCAGCTCGTGTGACGCACCCCGACTGCCTCTCACATCGACAGGCAGTTCAGGGACTGAAGAAATAGCTTGACGGGCGAGTCCTCTATCGTCTAGGCGGCTGCATGCGCGCGTGGGGGGTGCGAGTGTTCAGGGTGCCGCGTGTGGTCCTCGGCGTCGCCGCCCTGCTGGCGGCTTCGGCGACGACGGTCGCGGCGAATACGTGTGGAACGACCGCCGCCTGTCTGCCGCCGTTCGATCCGAACGACCCGACCAAAATCGAATGTTTCGCAGACTGCACCGAAGCGGACTTCCGTGAGGCGGTGCACGCACTGAACGTGTGCAACGTCGGCCGCACCGTTCGCTTCCAGGGACCGAGCTGCACCGGCGGCATCGAGAACCCGACCGTCATCGACATGCGCCAGGAGAACGCCGTCTGTGCGAGCGGGCAGTGCGAGGGCGGTGTGCGCGCCGGTGCGCCCTGCGGCAACACGGGGCACTGCCGTGTGGCGTCGTGTGGGCCGACGAGCCCAGGGGTCGGGAATGCCGTGTGCCTCTACGGCAACGGGATCGTGATCGACGGCGAGCACAAGATACTCTTCAACTACGTGCCGCCGAACACGGGCGATCCGCTCGACGGCGGATGTTGCAGCGGGGCGTGCGGCGCCGAGCAGCACCGCTCGGCGCTGTTCAGCTTCGCGCCGCGGATGGGCGAAGATACGCACGACAACGCGGTGATGAACTTCGCGATGCAGTACTTCCCGGAGGGCATCCACGTCCGGAACGGCCAGAACCACCGCGTGAGCGGCGTGACGAACCGGCGCATCTGCGAGGACGCGATCACGATCGATCGTCCGCAGACCGGCGGCGACCCGCAGGAGAACGAGGTCGCGAACATCCGCATCGAGCACAACACACTCGTCGGCATGCAGCCGCCGGACGGCGGGCGGCAGTGCTACAAGGAGACGACGCCGAACACGTTCGTCGGCGGCCAGCTGTGTGGCCTCGACAAGGCCATTCAAGTCTGGGGCGGCACGTCGATGATCGAGAACAACGTCATCGACACCATCCCCGCCCCCGTGTTGGTGAAGTTCGGCGAGCACACGATCCGCGGGAACTCGACGTGGGGGCTCTTGCCGGGGTGCGACCCGTACTCGGGACCGGACACGGGCTCGTGCGTCGACAACGCACCCGATCCGCCCTACGACGTCGACGTCGCGGGAACGCGCGACTGCGACGACGCCTGCCAGGCCTACGAGGTGTCCGGCGGGTACGTCGACTTCGACCATAACACCGTCGCGTACTGTAAGTTCGGGCTGAAGACGATGGGCGACCCCGCGTTCGGTCCGGTCGCGATGGCGACGGCCGACGACAACGTCATGCTCTACAATGCGGTGAGCAGCTTCCTCGTTCAGGACGGTGCGAGTCTCACTGCAGGCCGCAACCGGATCGTGAACAGCGGATGCTTCACGGGATCGCAGGCGGAGCGGGGCGCCGTAGTGATCGCCCCGGACTCGCTGGCGTCGCTGTACTCGACCAACACCTTCTGCCAGGACGCCACGCTGCCGGACATTCACAACGACGGCGGGTTCGTCGAGGTCATCGGCGCGTGCTGGGGCAACGAGCCGTCGCCGGCCGTCGACGCGCGCCCGGCGAACGCGGACACCCACATCGTCACGCCGCACTCGTGCGCGGAGGCCGGCTTCGTCCCGTGCGGGTGTCCTGCCGTGCCCGTGAGCGGCTGTCGCCAAGGCACCCGAGCGGAGTCGTCGAGCCTCCGCATCTCGAAGTTCGCCGCGGACCCGAAGAAGCAGAAGCTGCAGTGGCGCTGGAAGTACGGCGACGCGACGTCGGGTGCCGACTTCGGCGACCCGCTCGCGGCGCCCCCGCAGGCAGCGTCCAATTATCAGGTCTGCATCTACGACAGTCCGCCGGACCGGCCCCAGCGTCTGGTGTACGACGGAACCGCCGCGGCGGGCAGCACGTGCGGCGGCCAGTCCTGTTGGACTCCGACGTACGCGAGCGACTCGACGCTGCGGAAGCTGCGGTACAAGGATTCTCGTCTCGAGAACGGCGGGCTGCGAGAGATCCGTCTGTTCCCCGGCCCCACCGCGCGCTCGAAGCTCGACGTCGTGGGACGAGGCGCGAGCCTGGCGCTGCCGTCGCTCGACCTCGCGGGCCAGGTGGTGGCGCAGCTACGTAACACGGTGCCGTGGACGTGCTGGGAGGCGCGCTTCTCGACGCCGATCGTCAGCGACCCGACGCGCTACAGCGCCGACAGCGACGCGCCGACTCCATGAACGGCCGACATCGCGGAGGACTCGTCACCATGCGCGCAGGGCACCGACCGTCTCTCCTCCTCGTCGTCGCGGCGGCCCTGGGCGGCGCGACGCTGCCGGCACCGAGCCACGCCGTCGTGCGGACGTGCGGCGCGAACGGTGTCACGAATACCGCAAACGTACTGTGCGCCTCGCCGAGCGGTCCGTGCACGGCGACCAGCGTCCGCATGACGACGCCCATCGAGGTTACGAACGGCGGCTGCCTCTTCGACCTGGGGGGCCGCACGCTGAGCATCGAGCGCCGCTTCGAGATGATCGGCAGCGGCTTCGTGACGGTGGTCAACGCAGGCGACATCACGATCACGTCGGCGGGACGCATTCACGCACGCGGCGATTTCGTGAAGCAGGCGGGCATCATCATCACTGGTGGCCGGGTCACGCTGACCAGCGCGGGACTCGTCACGCATCGCGGCGTCATCGACGTCACCGGCGACGCCGCCGGCTGGGTCGATATCACGGCCGCGGGCACCGTGGACCTCGATACGGGCTCGGAAGTGAAAGGCCTCGGCATCAGCACGTGGAGCGACGACCGTGGGCGCTTCGCCGACGGCGGAGCCCTTCGCATCAAGTCGCTCGGCGGCGACGTCGTCGTGGATGGGGCCATCACGATGAGCGGCCAGAGCGAAGCCGAGGGCGGCTCGGTCGCGATACGGGCGGCACGCGACATCGACGTCAACCACACGATCGACGCGTCGGGTGGTGCGGAGAACGGCGGCTCGGTGGAGCTCTCGGCCGGTGACCACATCACGATTGCCCGCATCGTCGACGTGAGCAGCCGCGGCGGTGGCGGCAACGGCGGCGATCTGGCGTTCTCGGCGGGCGAGGACGCGCTCGGCGGTGTGGTCACGGGCGGCACGCTCGCCGTCGACGACGGAAGCCTGAACCTCCAGGGCAGCAGCGGCGACGGGTTCGGCGGCGATGGGGGGACCCTCGACGCGCGGGCGCTCGGCGCCGTTTCGGTGGCGTCGGCCGTCGTGACCCGGGCCAACGCGGGAACGGCGTTCGATGCCGACGGCGGGTCCGTGGAGTTCTCGAGCGCCGACTCGAACGCGGCGAGCGTGGGCGTCCTCGACGGCGACATGTTCCTCGCGGGCAACGTGCTCGCGCGCAGCGGCGCCCTCGGTGGTCTCGGGGGGACCGTGGCGATCGCCGCCGGCCGGCACCTGACGGTCTCCGGCGACGCCGACCTCGGAGGCAAGGACGGCGGCGGCGACTACGCGATCGACGTCGCGCGTAACGTCACGATGTTGGGCGACGTCGCCGCGGATGCCACCGCGGCCGGCGGCACCGGCGGTCGCATCGACGCTCGCACGTGCCGCGTGACGCTGGCGTCCACCGCGAATTTCGACGCCTCCGGCACCGGCGGCTCGATCCGGCTCCTCGGGCGGGATCAGGTGTCCGTGCCGGCGGCCAGCACCGTGCACGCCGTCGGCTCGGGCGCGAGCATCGCGCTCGTCACGCGTACCCTCACGGGAACCAACCCGAATACGGGCGGCACGCTCTCGCAGTTCGTGCCCACCCCGTCGATCGTCGCCGATCCGACCCTTCCCGCCTGTCCGTAGGCGCGGCCCGCTGCGCGCAAAGCGAGCGGGCACTCTCTGGCTTCCTCGAATTTGTCGTCTCCAGCAGCAGCCCACGCGCACGGGCGCGGCCGGATCCCACGGCTGCCCGACGTCGCTCGATCCCGCGGGCAGCGGCTACGAATCGACGGTGACGATCCCGGCGCGGCTCACGGTCGACTGACGTCGAGCGCCGCGGCGATCTCCGCCACGACCGCCGCGTCCGCCTCGGACCGCCGCGCGACGTCGAGCGCGTCGCGCGCCGTCGCTCCGCCGATCCGGCCCAGCGCCCATGCCGCGTGGGCGCGCACGAGCGGCTCGCGATCGCGCAGCCCGACCAGCAGCGGCGGCACCGCGTCCGGGTTGCCGCTGTTCCCGAGCGCGACGGCGACGTTGCGCAGCAGCCCGCGCCGCCGGGTCCGCGTCACCGCCGTGCGCCCGAACCGTAGCCGATAGCGATGCACGTCGAGCGTCATCAGCTCCGCGAGCGACGGCGACAGGAACTCCGCTGCCGCGTCGTCGCGCGCGTCACGATTCCACGGGCACACCTCCTGGCAGACGTCGCAGCCGAACACCCAGTTCTCGAGCGCCGGCCGCATGGCGACGGGGATCGCGCTGCGGTGCTCGATCGTCAGGTAGGAGATGCACAGGCGCGGATCCATCGTGTACGCGTCGAGCGCGCCCGTCGGGCAGCCGGTGAGACACCGCGTGCACGTGCCGCAGTGGTCGGACGGCAGCGGCACCGCGTCGAGCGCGAGGCTCGTCAGCACCTCGGCGAGGAAGAAGTACGAGCCGGCCGAGCGGTGCAGGAGGAGCGTGTTCTTGCCGATCCAGCCGACGCCGCCGCGCATCGCCCACTCGCGCTCGAGCAGCGGGCCTGTGTCGACGTAAGGCCGGAACGTCTCGCCCGGGAAGTCGGCCGCCAGCGTCGCGATCAGGGTGCGCAACGTCGTGCGCAGTCGATCGTGGTAATCGATGCCGAGCGCGTAGGCAGCGATGCGGCCGCGCAGCGTCGTGCGCCAGTCCGCCGGCGGCGGTGAGGGCGGGCGGTACGGCCACGCGAGCGTGATCACCGAGCGCGCCCACGGATGCGCCCGGCGCGGGTCGATCCGCTCGGGCGAGCGCGTCTCGAGGTACGTCATCTCGCCCGCGCGTCCGTCGGCGAGCCAGTCGGCAAGATATGCCGCGCGGTCGAGCGGAACGATCGGGACGCACCCGACCAAGGGAAAACCCAGGGCGCGCGCGGCGCCCGCGATGCGGTCTTCTCGCGACGTCACCGCGCACCCCTCAAGTCGGATTCAGTCGTAGCCGACATAGCATGTGCGAGGCAGATGGAGACGCCCGACGGGCGGATGCAGGGAGGGACGCAATGGCGCTGTTCGTAAACACCAACCTTTTCTCGATCAACGCGCAACGGAACCTGGAGGAGACCGCGGACGGCCTGCGTACGTCGCTGGCCCGCTTGTCCTCCGGCGTGCGCATCAACGACGCGGTGGACGACGCCGCCGGCCTGTCGATCGCGGACAAGCTGCAGCGCGACGTGCGCGTCGCGGGGCAGGCGATCCGCAACGCGAACGACGGCATCTCGGCGCTCGCCATCGGCGAGAAGGCGCTCGGCAACGTGACGACGACCCTGGTCCGGCTCTCGGAGCTCGCCTCCCAGTCGGCCACGGGCACCATCACGAACACGCAGCGCAGCGCGATCCAGCAGGAGTTCAGCCAGCTCCTGTCGGAAATCACGCGCATCTCGAACACCACCACCTTCAACGGCGTGAACCTGCTCAGCTCGGGCACGACGGTGTCGGTCCAGGTGGGCCTCGACGGCACGACCAACTCCCGCATCGACTTCACGACGGTCGACGGCTCGCTCTCCGGCATCTTCTCGGGCCAGACGGCGATCGCGGCCGACACGGCCTCGAACGCGCAGTCGGCGCTCGGCATCCTCACGTCGGCGATCGCGACGATCACGCAGACGCGCGGCACGCTCGGCGCCTTCCAGAGCCGGCTCGTCACCTCGATCGCGAACCTGCGGGTCGCGCGCGAGAACTTCAGCGCCGCCGAGAGCCGCATCCGCGACACCGACGTCGCGGTCGAGACGGCGAACCTCACCCGCGCCCAGATCCTGCAGCAGGCCGGCGTCGCAGTCCTCGCGCAGGCCAACCAGCAGCCGCAGCTCGCCCTGAACCTCCTCCGCTGAGCGCGGATTCGTTCGGTCGGACGGCCGTCCCGGAAACGGGACGGCCGTCGGCGTTTTTGGTCGGCAATTCGGGAACATCGCACGCCGCATCGCGTCCGCCATGGAGGACGCGCTCACCTCAAGTCGGCACCGCGTTCACCCGATAGACCTTCAACGTCAAGGACCGGTTGGGGACGGACCCCCGGCCGAACGAACCCAAGGAGGACTCAATGGCTCTGTACGTAAACACCAACTCCTTCTCGCTGAACGCTCAGCGAAACCTGGAGGAGACCGCCGACGGTCTGCGGACGTCGCTCGCCCGCCTGTCGTCCGGCGTGCGCATCAACGACGCGGTGGACGACGCCGCGGGTCTGGCCATCGCGGACAAGCTGCAGCGTGACGTGCGCGTCGCGGCGCAGGCCATCCGCAACGCCAACGACGGCATCTCGGCGCTGGCCATCGGTGAAAAGGCGCTCGGCAACGTGACGACCACGCTGGTCCGGCTCTCGGAGCTGGCCTCGCAGTCGGCGACGGGCACGATCACCAACACGCAGCGCAGCGCCATCCAGCAGGAGTTCGCCCAGCTCCTGTCGGAAATCACGCGCATCTCGAACACGACCACGTTCAACGGCGTGAACCTGCTCAGCTCCGGCACGACGGTGTCGGTGCAGGTCGGCCTCGACGGGTCGACGACGTCGCGCATCGACTTCACCACCGTCGACGGCTCGCTGTCGGGCATCTTCTCCGGGCAGACGGCGATCGCGGCCGACACGGCCTCGAACGCGCAGTCGGCGCTCGGCATCCTCACCTCGGCGATCGCGACGGTCACGCAGACCCGCGGTACGCTGGGCGCGTATCAGAGCCGGCTCGTCACCTCGATCGCGAACCTGCGGGTCGCGCGCGAGAACTTCTCCGCCGCGGAGAGCCGGATCCGCGACACCGACGTCGCGGTCGAGACGGCGAACCTCACCCGGGCCCAGATCCTCCAGCAGGCCGGTGTGGCGGTCCTCGCGCAGGCGAACCAGCAGCCGACGCTGGCCCTCAGCCTGCTCCGGTAAGGATGGAGGCGAGATAGCATTCGCATGAACACCGGGGCGGGGATGTTCGCATCCCCGCCCCGGGTCTGACCTAAAGGATGACATGGCGGGACTGATCTCCATCGGCGGCCTGGTGACGGGCCTCGACACGAACACGATGATCGATTCGCTGGTGGCGCTGGAGCGCCGTCCGCTCGATCAGCTCGGCAAGGAGATCGACGCCGCCAGCGTCACGAAGAGCGCGCTCGCGTCGCTGCAAGCGAAGTTCCTCGCGTTCAAGACCGCCGCCGACGGGCTCAAGACCGCGGGCGGCGTGCTCGTCCGGAAGGCCAGCTCGAGCGACTCGACGGTGCTGAGCGCCGCCGCGGGCGAGGGCGCGCAGCGCGGCACCGCGACGATCACCGTCTCGCAGCTCGCGCGCGCCTCCGTTGCCGGCTCGACGGTCGGCAAGACGGCCGCGACCGACACGATCGCCGCCGGCGCAGGCACGTTCCGCTTCCAGGTCGGCTCGGGCGACGTCCAGACCGTCAACATCGACGGCACGACGACGCTGCAGGACCTCGCCAACGCGATCAACGACCTCGACGCGGGCGTCACCGCCTCGGCCATCAATGCCGGGACCGCCGCGTCGCCCGACTATCGCCTCCAGCTGCAGAGCGAAGACACCGGCGAGTCGAGCACGATCACGATCGTGCAGGACGACACGCAGCTCGCGATCCAGACGAGCCAGACCGGCCTCAACGCGCAGTTCAGCGTGAGCGGCTTCAGCACGTCCTTCGAGCGCGAGTCGAACACGTTCAACGACGTGCTCACCGGCGTGACGATCAGCCTGCGGTCCGAGGGCACCTCGACCGTCACCGTCGACGACGACGCGGACGCGATCGTCAAGAAGGTGCAGGCGTTCGTCGCCGCTTACAACGACATCCGCACGTTCATCGACCAGGAGTCGGTCGTCGACGCAGGGCAGGGCAAGGACGAGGTCGCGCAGGGGCCGCTCGCCGGCAACTCGACCGTCCGCCAGCTCGCCGAGCGGTTGCAGTCGACGTTCTCGTCGGCGATCAGCGGCGCCGACTCGAAGTACGTCAACCTGTCGAGCCTCGGCATCGCCACGCAGAAGGACGGCACGGTGCTCTTCACCGAGGCGACCCTGCGGACGGCGATCTCCGAGGATCCCGACGCGGTCGCGGCCGTGTTCGCCGGTACCGACGAGTCGAACGGCGTCGCCGCCGATCTCGCGACGCTCGTCGCGGAGGTCACCGGGTCGAGCGGCACGTTCAACGCGCAGACCACGTCGATCGACCAGCGCATCCGCAGCCTGCAGGACCAGATCGATCAGGGCACGCGCAACGTCGAGGCGTACGAAGAGAGCCTGCGGCTTCAGTTCGCCAATCTCGAGACGCTGATCGCGCAGCTCCAGAGCCAGGGCAATTCCCTGTTGGCCGCGCTCGGCGGCTGACGGGTCAAGGAGACGGCATGCACGCGGCAGAGTACACGCGGCGCTACGCACAGGCGCAGGTCACGTCGGTGGATCGCCACCGGCTCCTGCTGCTCGTGTTCGACGGCGGCGCCACCTTCCTGGCGCGGGCGCGCGAGGCGCTCGCGGCGGGTGACACGCCGCGCTTCTCGGAGCAGCTGTCGCGCGCACAGGCGATCATCTCCGAGCTGCTGGGCACGCTCGACTACAACGCCGGCGGCGCGATCGCGCAGGACCTGGCGCGGCTCTACGAGTTCATGCTGCACCACCTCATCGAGGCGAACCTGCAGCACAGCGTGCAGCACCTCGACGACGTCATCCGGGTGTACGGCGTCGTCGCGAGTGCGTTCCGCGACATCCTCGATCGTCCCACGGACCGGCCCGCCACGGACGGCGCGGGCCTCACGACGGCGGTCTGATGCAGACGCAGGCGGAGTTGCTCGGCGCGAGCCAGCGCGAGCTGCGGCTGTATCAGGAGCTGTTGGCGACCTACCAGGATCTCACGGTGCTGCTCACGGAAGAGCAGGCCGCCCTGGACCCCACGCGCCTCACGACGGCGGGCGACCGCGCGGAGATGATCACCGCGCAGGTGCGCGCCCTGCGGGACGTCCTGGCGCCGTATCGCATGAGCGGCGACCCCGTGTCGGCGGAGATCCAGGCGCTGTGGCGCGGCTCGGCGGCGCTCGCCGCCGAGGCGGCCGGCGCGAACGCGCGGATGGTGCATCACGCGCGGGCGCGGCAGGCGGAGATCACGGCCAAGTTCTCGGAGCTCGCGCGGGGGCGTCGCGTGCTCGCGGCGTACCGCCCGTCCGACGGGCCGTCGTCGTCTCGTCGGCAGGCCTGAGGCTGCGTTCGGGGGTGGGCGCGGCGGCGGTCGGGGGACCTCCGGCTGCGCGTGGCGCTCGCTCGGCACCGCTCCGCCCCTTTCCCCTCCCGCTCACTCACGACACGCTCGCTCGGAGGGCCCCCGACCGCCACCGCGCCCACCCCCGCCGTCACGGTCACCGAAGGGCGAGAGCGGCACGCTCGTCCACCGGCGCGTCGTTGCACGCGTCGCCTTCGGCTCGCTTTCGGGGTGCGTACTCCAGCCGAAGTCGCGAGGCCGTGCCCGCCACGACGCGCGACTGGCGAGACCGAAAGATCGCGGCGCGCGGTGGCCGTCGTACGAGATCGACGTACCGGCACGGAGAGACGATCGTAGCCCGTGGTGCGATGGGGTGGGTGGGCGGCGGCGTGTGTGGGGGCCGTCGAGCGAGCGTGTCGAGAGTGAGCGTGGTGGGGAAAGGGGGGCGGGGCGGTGCCGAGCGAACGCCACGCGGGTGCGGACCGGGTACATGGGTGGCACTTTAAACCGGGCACATGGGTGGCACCTG
>CAYSOF010000030.1:0-73250 GCA_964432595.1 uncultured Binatia bacterium (SeqCode)
CGGAAACGGCCCTCCCGCCGCCGGCGAGCCGTTAAGTGAGTGGCATTGCGGCGAACCCGGCGCGGCATGCGTGGTACGCACGAGGAGCATTGCGGTCGGGACGAGGACGAGGCTTAACCTGATGCGGTGAGCCGATCACCTCGCTTCCCGATACTTCCCGCGCTGCTCGTCCTCGTCGCCGGCGCGTCGCCGGCGCGCGCAGACGTTCCCGCGACGCCGGTGCTGACCGTGTATTCGTTCAACGGCCCGCTCGAGGTGCCGTACTACGATGCCGATGCGTTCGCCCGGAAGGGTGCGACGTCGCCGGCCGGCACGCTGTGGCAGGGGACGCGGGTGATCCCCTGCCTCGTCGTGCGCGGCGGGCGTCCGCTCGTCGACGCCGACGGCACGCCGTACGTGGGCTTCGAGGTCCTGGTCGATACGAAGCGCGCGGAGCCCGCCGACACCGCGCGGTTCAAGCAGACCTTCGCCGCCCGCAAGACCATGCGGGTTTCCGATCATCGCTGCCCCGACGACGTCGACCGCGTGATCGACGTCCGCGACCTGGCGGTGATCGACAAGCCGCCGTCGTTCGACCCGCCGCCGACCGGCGATGGGGACGTCGCGGGCGGCACCGGGCTCGACGGCATCGTGCGCGCGTTCCACGCATCGCGGGCGTGCGCCGGCGCCTACGGCCGTCTCGTCGGCCGGCGCGCGGCGTTGGCCCGCGGGTGGGACGCCTTCACGCGCGACAATCCCGGCGACTGGTCCGCGCGCGACCTCGCCCACGCGCGCCAGCTCGACTACGTCATGCGGACCGCCATCTACGAGGGCCATCTCGACCGCGGCTGCAGCGCCTACGGCGCGTGCGAGCGCAACGTCATCGCGCTCTCGATCGCCAATCGCGGACGCGACGCCTGCAGCGCGTCGCAGGGGTGTCGCTACGCGGGCGACTTCGAGGGCGTCGCGTCGTCCGTGTCGCAGTACAACATCTGGGACGAGCTGCTGACGCAGGTCTCGGGGCTGACCTCGTGCTACCTCCGTCCCGATCTCGCCAATCATCCCGACTACGTGAAGCTGCGCGCCATGTACGCGCAGAACGTCGCCGACGTCGAGCGCATCCTGTGGGGCGGCGACGACGACCTGGCCACGCTGTTCCCCCGCGTCGACGGCGGCTCGCCGACGGCCCTGCGGCACTACTACCACCCGCCCGCGATGGGAAAGTGCTTTCCGGAGCATCCGCGCCTCGAGTTCATCAGCGGTGCGGTGGCCCGCGACGGCGACGACGTCGCGCTCGTCACGGGCACGCGGATCGAGGTGGGCGCGCGGCGCGACGGCGGCTATCTCTTCCGCGAGGCGCTGATCGATGCCGGAGCGGACGGCGACGTCGTCGCGATCGCCGACCGCTACCCGGGCTGGGTGATCGACGAGCGCAAGGTGTCGCTCGGCGGCGCGTCGCCGGCGTGCCGCCCGTACGGCGTGCCGCGCGGCTGCCGGTTCGACCGCATCACCCGCCACCGCAAGGTGCCGTCCTGGCTCGCGTCGGGCCGGCCAATGACGCTCACGTGCCGCGTGCAGGCGCGCGGCGACACGTGCGACGGGGCGCCGACCGAGGCGACGGCACGCCTCGGCGGCGTGTGCGACCTCGAGATGCAGCCCGTCGCCGGCGTCCGATAGCTACCGGCCGCTCCTGCGCGGTCCCCGCTTCGATGCGGCGACGAGCCCCGTTCGGACACGGAGCGCGTCCCCGAGAAAGCGCGCCATGGCAGTCGCCCGCGCGCGGAACGGATAGCCCTCGATCCCGAGCCAGTTGAGCATGAGCGTCGTGAAGGTACCGACGACGATCTCGCTCAGCACCGGGACGGGATAGGCCGTGGTCGTGTCGCCCGCACGCACACCTTCGCGCAGGATCGCGCCGAAGGCAGCGTAGAGCTGGCGGCTCTTCTCGACGTTCGCCCGGTCGTCGTGCACGAGGCGAACCACCTCCATGACGACGGTCCGCTGCATCGGGCCGCCCTGCTCGACTGCGCTGGCGACCAGGGCGAAGAAGCGCTCGATCCGTTGCGCCGTCGTGCCGCCGTCGCTCCGCGCCGCCTCGAGGATCGCGAGCAGTCGTTCGAGAAGTCCCTCGGCGATCTCGCGGAGCAGATGCTGCTTGGTCTGAAAGTGGTTGAAGAACGTCTTCTGCGCGATGTCGGCCGTGCGGCAGATCTCGTCGACCGTGACGCCGTGGACGCCGCGCGCCGCGAAGCGTTCCATCGCGGCGGCGAGGATCCGGTCGTGCACCTCGCGCACGCGACGCTCGCGCCGAGACGTGGAAGCGAAGGGCGCCGTCGGCATGGCGGCGTTACAGCCCACTCGAACCGTTACAGTCAACGGCAACGCGCCGGCGGACCCCTCGCATACACGGCTGGCGAACGCCTGCCGCTTACAGCGCGCTTGACCCGTTACAGTCTACTGTACTACCCGCGAAACGCACGACGTCGTCGACGGAGGGAGCGGGAACGATGAAGTTCGGATTGCTCTACGAGATCGAGGTCGCACGCCCGTGGACGGACACGTCCGTCGCCGACTGCTTCTGGGAAGCGCTCGAGCAGGTGAAGGTCGCCGAGGAGGTCGGCTTCACGCACGTCTTCTCGGTCGAGCACCACTTCCTCGACCAGTTCTCACTCGCGTCGGCG
This sequence comes from uncultured Binatia bacterium (SeqCode), assembly GCA_964432595.1. Taxonomy (GTDB): domain Bacteria; phylum Desulfobacterota; class Binatia; order DP-6; family DP-6; genus DASYLJ01. Next base: position 2,661 of record CAYSOF010000030.1, read on the forward strand.
CCCGAAGTGTGGCTGTCGGCCGTGGCGCAGCACACGACGACGATCCGCATCGGGCACGGCGTCCGATTGCTGCCGTTCAACTACAACCATCCGGTCCGCGCCGCGGAAATGGCGGCGATGCTCGACATCATGAGCAGGGGCCGTCTCGAGTTCGGCACCGGCCGCTCGGCCTCGGCCATCGAGCTGGAAGGTTTCGGCATCGATCCCGCGCAGACGCGCGCACAGTGGGACGAGGCGCTGCGGATGATCCCGCAGATGTGGATGCAGGACGAGTTCTCCTGGAGCTCACCCCACTTCACGATGCCGCCGCGCAACGTCCTGCCGAAGCCCGTGCAGAAGCCGCACCCGCCGCTCTGGATGTCGGGGACGCAGCCGGAGTCGGCCGTCCTCGCCGGCGAGCGCGGCGTCGGCTTCATGCACTTCTCGCTCTCGGATCCTTCCGGCATGGACGAGAAGGTCCGCTCGTATCGCGAGGCGATCGCGCGGGCCGACCCGGTCGGCGCCTTCGTCAACGAGCAGTTCGCCGCCTTCACGATCCTCTTCTGCGGCACGGACGACACCGATGCGGTCGCGCGCGCCGGGGAGGGAGCCGCCTGGTACGCGAACCTGGTCGAGCTGGTGTATGCCTCGCTCGCCTCGCTGTCCGAGGACCAGAGCTATGCGTGGTACCGCGAGCGCGTGGCCAAGGAGGCGAACCGCGAGCGCGACATCCAGGAGCTGATCGACCGTCGCTCGGTCATCGTCGGCGGCCCGCAACGCTGCATCGAGTCGATCGAGTGGTTCGAGCGCCAGGGCGTCGACATGATGCTGTTCCTCGTCCAGGCGGGACGGATCCAGCACGACGACATCGTCGACTCGCTGCGCCGGTTCGGGCGCGACGTCATTCCGCACTTCGGGGACCAGCGACGCGAGCGGCGCGCATGATCACCGTCGACGCCGACGGCCACGTCGTCGAGCCGCGCGACGTGTGCGCGTGGTTCCACGCCGTCGACACGCTTCAGCGCAAAGTGCTCGGTGCCAACGCGCTGCGGTTCTACGGCCTCGAGGCCGGGCGGCGGATGGCGGCGGCACTCGCATGAGCCCGCCCAAGGTCCGCAACGTGTCGTTCGCGTTCGACGACGCCACGCCGTTCCAGTGGAACCCCGCGAACCCGTTCTTCGGGTTCGCCATGAACAGTCTCAGCTTCATCGCACCGCCGTTCGAGCGCTACATGGTGACGACGGCGCGCGAGGCCCTGCCCCGCATCGCCGACCCCGAGATCGCCGCCGATGCCGACGCGTTCCTGCGCCAGGAAGCGTCGCACGCGCGCGAGCACCGCCGTCACGTCGCCGCGCTGACGAAGCAGTATCCCGGGCTCGCCGCGGTGAGCGCGGAGATCGAGCGCCGCTTCGATGCGCTCGTCGCGACCCAGCCGCTCGAGTTCCACCTCGCCTACGCCGCCGACATCGAGGCGACGTTCACGCCGATGTTCAACGTGTGGCTCCGGCATCGCGACACCCTCTTCGACAACGGCGATCCGCGCGTCGCGCCGCTCTTCCTCTGGCATCTCGTCGAGGAGATCGAGCACCGCAGCTCGGCCTACCTGCTCTACAACGCCGTCGTGCGCGATCCCTGGTACCGGGTGCGGGCCATGCCGGCCGTGTTCGCGCACATGCTCGGCTGCCACACCGTCGCCGTCCGCGGCTTCGACGCACACGTGCCGCTCGAGGCGCGGCTCGCCCCCGCCGGCGAGCTGGCGCTCGACTGGGACGAGCTCGTCGCCAAGCTGACGCGGCTCTGGCCGCTCGCCGACCAGCCGACCTATCCCGATCAGTTCGCGAGCGTCCCGCGCACGGAGCTCTGGCGCATGGTCTACCGCCTGCTCTGCTCACAGTATCCGCACCACTCGCCTGCCGACGAGGAGACGCCACCGTTCGCTGACGAGTGGCTGGCCGAGTACGATCGCGGTCGCGACGTCGTCCGTTGGTACGACGGGATACGCTCGTGACGTTCGACCCGCATCGGCCGTACCCACACGACGGGAGATTCCGATGACCGACGACGTTGCGGCATTCACCGACGACCTGCAGCGCGAGCTCCGCGCGCAGAAGGCCTCGCTGCTCGACGCCGACTTCCTCGCGGAGGTCGAAGCGCATGCGGAGCTGTCCGCGTACGGGCTGAGCGTGGAGTCACCCAACGCGGAGTACTGCACGCGCATGTTCCACGCGCTGCGCGACGGCTATGGGTTCTCCGAGGAGGAGCTGACCTGGTTCTCCATGCACGCCGCGCTCGACGCCGCGCACGGCAGCGAGTTCCGGCGTCACCTCGCGCGCGCCGCGGAGGCGCCGGACGGCCTCGCGCGCGTGCGCCAGCTGACCCTCGCCATGTCCCCGATGGTAAAACACGTGTGGGACGGGTTCGGCGCCTGGCGGACCGCGACGTAGCGTCGCGCGGAGCCACGCAGACATGAGGCGACACGCCACCGAGAGCGATCTCCCCGCGACGGCCCTGCTCGACCCGGCCGTCGTCGACGATCCCTACGCGTTCTACCGCCGTCTCGTCGCCGAAGCCCCCGTGTGGCGCGTGCCCGACACCACGGTCGTCGTGGTGAGCTCCCATGCCGCGGTGGCCGAGGTCGTCGGCCGCATCGACGACTTCTCGTCGAACCTGCACGGGCTCCTCTACCGGGGCGCGCGCGGCACGCCCGAGGTGATGCCTTTCGAGTACGGCCTGCAGACGCTGGCCATCGCCGATCCGCCGGTGCACACCTCGCATCGCCGCGCCGTGTTCCCGGAGCTGGTGGCGCGGCGCATGGCGAACCTCCGCCCGGACTTCGAAGCGCTCGCCGACGAGTGCCTCGCCACCGCGCTGGCGGGGCCGCGGTTCGACGCGATGCCGGCCCTCGCGAACTCGATACCGATCCGCATCGTGAGCCGCCTGATCGGCTTCGAGGGCGCCGACCCCGCGCTGCTCCTCGCCGCCGCGTTCGACTCCACCGCGATGCTCGCCGCGACGAAGCCGCTCGACGAGCTGGAGGCGCTCTTCGCTCGATCAGCCGAGACCATCGCCTGGATCGGCGACCAGCTGCAGCGAGCGGTCGCCGGCGTCGGCGACGGGCTCCTCGGGGTGATCGGCGCCGCCGTGGCGGCCGGCGCCCTCGAATTCGGCGAAGGGCTGGTCATCATGCACACGCTGCTCAGTGCCGGCGGCGAGTCGACGACGAGCCTCCTCGGCAACGCGATCCACATGCTGGCGCGCGACGCGGCGCTGCAGGATAGGCTTCGCGCCGATCCCGCCCTCGTGCCGCCCTTCATCGAGGAAGCGTTGCGGCTCGAGTCGCCCTTCCGCTACCACCTCCGCCACGCCACCCGGACGACGGACGTGCTCGGCGTCTCGATTCCCGCCGGCTCTACCGTGCTGCTGTTCTGGGGCGCCGCCAACCGGGATCCGGCCGAGTACGATCGGCCCGACGACATCGTGCTCGGGCGCCCGACGCCGAAGCATCATCTCGCGTTCGGTCGCGGGATCCACTTCTGCGTCGGCGCGCCCCTCGCGCGCCTCGAGGCGGAGGTCGTGCTGACGCGGCTCCTCGCCGCGACCGAGCGATTCGCGCTCGACCCCGATCAGCCCCCGCTGCGGGAGGGCAGCTTGATGGTCCGCCGCTTCACCGCCCTCCCGCTGGTGACGCGCCGGGGTCAGGCCGTGAGGCCGTAGAACCGGAGCGCGTTGCCACCGAGCACCTTCCGCTGCGACTCGTGCGGCAGCCCGGCGAGCCGCTCGCGGATCGTGCGCACAACGTGGAAGGACGCATCGAGGTGCGGATAGTCCGACGCCCAGACGACGTAGTCGTCGCCGAGGTGCTCGACCACGGGCCCCGTGAGCGACTCGTCCGGCTCCGCGGAGATCACGCATTGCCGCTTGAAATACTCGGACGGCAGCAGGCTCAGCGGCGAGAACGGCCGCATCACCTCGGACTTGTGGTCGAGGCGGTCGAGCCACGCGGTGATCCAGTTGGAGCCCGCCTCGAGGACGGCGAGCTTGAGCCGCGGATACGTCTCGAAGAGCCCGCGCGTCATCATCGACGTGAATGCCACCATCACGTCGAGCGCCAGGAACGCGAAGCCGAACACCACGCCGCCGACGGGGTTGTCGCCGGCCCGCTGCCACTCGCGCAGCATCTGCGATTCGGAGCGCGCGACGACGTGGAACGCCACCGGCATCTCCAGCTCCTGGACGGCTTCCCAGAACGGCGCGAGGTCCGGATCGTCGAACTGCCGGCCGCCGCGCGCCGGCGGGTCCGGCGACAGATAGACGCCGGCGCAGCCGCTCGCGCGTGCACGCCGGACCTCCGCCGCCGCCCCCGCGGGGTCCATGAGACAGATGTGGGCGATCGGCACGAGGCGCCGGCGATCGGCGCTGCAGAAGTCGACGATCCAGCGGTTGTACGCGCGCGTGTACGCGGTCGCGAGCTGCGGATCGCGGACGAGGCCCTCCCAGGCGATACCGATCGTCGGGTAGAGGAGCGCGACGTCGATCAGCTCGTCGTCCATGACGCGCAGCCGCGCGTGTGGATCGTAGCCCCCGGGCGGGCAGCCGTCCTCGTAGCTGCGCTGCCCGACGGTCATCAGGTCGGCCGACTCCATGCCGATGCCGCCGAGGGCACCGAGGCGGCCGCGCAGCGCGAGATGCGGCCGACCGTCGGCGAGAAGCACCTCGACGCCGTCGGCGTCGCGCTCGATGCGGATGGCGCGGTCGCGGAACGCCGGCTCGAGGTAGCGCTGCCAGGTGTCGCGCGGCTCGAGCACGTGCCCGTCGGCATCGACGGCGAGCGACCTCTCGGTCGTCGTCATGGCCGCCGTGTGCCATCGCGCATCCCGACCGGCAAGGGCGCGCGCGTCATGCCCTTCAGCGGCGCGGCGTCTTCGACTTCGCCAGCAGGTCGGCGAACGTACCGAGGCTCGTCCCGCCCTCGTTCGTCTTCGCGACGGCGGCGTCGGTCTCGCGCTGCGCCTCGGCCTGCGCGCTCTCCTCGGCGCGACGCGCCTGCTCCACCATCGACAGGCTGATGCGCTTCTTCTCGGTGTCGACGGCCATGATCGTCACGTCGACCGTCTGCCCGTCCTCGAGGACCTGGCGCGGGTGCGAGATGCGCCGGGCCGTCGTCACCTTGGAGACGTGCACGAGGCCGTCGATGCCGGGCGCCAGCTCGACGAACGCGCCGAACGGCTCGAGCTTGCGCACGCGTCCCTGAACCATGCTGCCCACCGGGAAGCGCTGCGAGACCTCCTGCCACGGGTCAGGTGCGAGCGCGCGGAGCGAGAGCCCGATGCGGGCCTTGCCGCTGGCTGGATCGCCCTCGATCTTCGTCACCTGCGCCTCGACGGCCTGCCCCACCGCCAGCACGTCCGCGGGATTGGCCGTGCGGTCGTGCCCCAGCTCGCTCACGTGGATGAGGCCGTCCACGCCGCCGAGATCGACGAACGCGCCGAAGTCGCGCACCGACGACACCGTGCCGGTCACCACCGCGCCGACGCGCAGCTTCGTCCACGTCGTCTTCGCCTGCTCGGCCGCCTCCTCCTCGAGGAGCGGCCGGCGCGCGACGACGATGTTGCGGCCGCCCGCCTCGAGCTTGGTGACACGGAAGCGCAGCCGCTGTCCGACGTAGGACGCCGGATCGCCGCGCCGGAGATCGATCTGCGACGCCGGGCAGAAGGCGCGCACGCCCGCCACCTGCACGTCGAAGCCGCCCTTGTTCTGACCGGTGACGACGCCCTCGACGGCGAGGCCATGCTGGAACGCCTGCTCGAGCTCACCCGGCGTCTGCCCGCCACGGCCGAGCGTGCGCTTCAGGACGATGGTGCCCGACCGCGCGCCGTCGTCGGTGACGGTCGCCTCGAGCTGGTCGCCGACCGCGAGCCGGAGCTCGTCCGTACCGGGATCGCGGAACTCGACGAGATCGATGGCCGCCTCGGCCTTCGCGCCGATGTCGACGAACGCGCGATCGGCGCCGATCGCGACCACGCGACCGCTCACGCGGTCGCCGGCGGCGACCTTGCGGCGTTTGGCCTCCGTCTTCTCGGAGGCGGCGAACATCGCGGCGAAGTCTTCGTCCTGCTCTGCGCTCACGCCCTCACGTAGCCGCGCGCGGCGGGCCGCGTCAACGCCGCAGTCCCGTTTGACGCTGTGCGGTCGCGCGACTACTACGACGCCGGACCATGCCTTCCGCTTCGCGCTCCACGGCCGGTCGCACGCTGGAGCGTCCCGCGCGCTCGCGGCCCCGGCGTCCCGCCAAACGACGCCGCGCGCAGGACGGGCGGCGCGTCTGGCTGTGGCACGGCGTCGAGGTCGGGTCGCTCGTCACCGTCGCGCTGATCGGCGTCATCGTCGCCTTGGGCGCGCTGGCGCCGCGGCTCGTCGGCGCCGGCTTCTGGTCGCATCTGCTGCCGTTCGCCGGGACGGTCCTGGTGCTGGGGCTGCTCGCGGCGGTGCTGCTGCGCGCGTGGCTGGTCGCCCGCCGATGGCTGGCCGACCGCCATCCGCGCCTCCCCGTCGTCCTCGCCGGCATGGCGGCCGCCGGCATGCTGATGGTCGCGACGCGGCCGTCGTTCCACGGCGACGTCGACAGCGTGCGCCGCCTGGTCGGCGGGCCAGCCGAGGCGCACCGTCTGACGCTCGCGCATCAGGTGTTCGCCGCGTACCGCCGCACCAACCTCACGGCGATGGCGAAGATGTGGGACCGCGCGCGCGTGTACGAGCCGATCGTGCAGGAGGCGGCCGCGGCCTACGACGTCGACCCCGAGGTGCTGATGGGCGTCGCGTCGGCGGAGTCGTCGTTCAACCCGCGCGACTCGGCCGACGGCGGCCGCGGCCTCTTCCAGATCACCGCGCCGCCGGCGTCGGCGATGACGGACGTCCGCACCCGACTCGGGGTCGACGCGATCGACCTGCTGAACCAGCGGCACAACGCCTTCGTCGCCGCGGCGACGCTCAAGCTCTACTTCGTGCAGATGGCCGGCGATCCGTTCCTCGGCCTGCTCGCCTACAACATCGGGCCGCGCAACGGCGGGCTGCGCTCGATCATGGAGCAGTACGGCGCGCGCGACTTCGTCACCGTGCAGCCGTACCTGCAGAACCTCCCGCGCGACTATCCGATCCGCGTGCTGTCGGCCGCCCTCGCCTACCGCCTGTGGCGCACCGAGGGCCGCCTGCCGCGCTACGAGGACGGCGACAACGCGCTCCGCATCCAGCGGACGGGCATCCCGATGCTCACGGCCGGGGCGTCGTGACGCACTCCGGGATCAGGTCGGGCCGCTGGAACGTGGCGGCGGTGAAGCGCGGATCGTCGATGCATGCCGACGTCAGGGTCTCGTCGGCCAGCGGCGCGCCGCGGAGCTCGTAGTGCACCCGGTGTGGCAGCACGCGTCCGCCCACCGGGCGGAAGTCGTCGAAGCGCGCCGTCACGTCGCCGCTCGCGTACGGCGGCAGGTCGAGCGGGCCGATCGCCGTCACGAGCCGGCCGGCCGTGTCGAAGCCCAGGCGATAGCGGGCGCCGTCGTCGGCGAAGCGCACCTGGAGGCCCTGGCTGGCGCCGGACGGGACGTCCGCGTCGTCGAGCGGGGCGACGTCCATGCCCGGCTGCAGGAGGACGTCGAGATTGGTGACGGCCATGAAGCGCGCGTGTGAGCGCAGCGGCGCGGCGTCCGGCGTCAGCGCCGCCACCTCCTGGCCGTTGACGAAGGTTCGCGCCGCCGTGCCGTCGAACAGGTAGTGGTCGGGCTGGCCCGACGTGTAGATGGTCCACGCGTACTTGTCCGGAGCGAGCAACGCCATGCGGAACCGCCACGTGCCAGGGAAGCCGGCATGCACGTCCGCCTGCACCTGGCGGACGATGCTGGTCACCGGTCCGCCGCGCGCGACGATCGCGCGCTCGAGGAGCGGCCCGCGGGCGGCGCAGCCGGCGAGGACCGTCAGCGCGATGCTGGCGGCGGCCATGCTGATTGCCGTCGGATGCCGGGGCACGGCCGTCGCCCCGGCGCCGGTGCCGATCCCGGCACCGCGCGTCGAGCGACGTGCCGTCGAGCTGGAGAACGGCCTCATCGACTTGGAGCTTCTCATACCGATCGCGTCGCGCGACCCCAAGCCGGCCGTGATCGGGCTCGGCGACATGGCGGACGACCTGCTCGACACCGGGATGGCGTCGCTCACGTACCGCATCGACTGGGGCACGCGGGAAGGCGCGCCGCTGCCGATGACGCCCTTCGCACCGGGCACCGGGCTCTGGCTGCTCGCCTCCCCCACCCCGGGCCGCCTCGGCGAGCGCTGGGCGCGGTCGATCGCGAGCGTCGCCGACATCGCGATCCCGCGCATCGTCGACTACCTGGAGACGCTGCCCGCCGTGGATGCGGAGCGGATCGTGGTCGCCGGCACGTCGACCGGCGGCTTCGTCGCGCTGCAGGCGCTCGCCAACGACGAGCGCCTGGCCGGCGCCATCGCGATCGGCGCGTGCGGCGATTACCACGCGTTCCTGCGCGACTCGCCGCTGGGCATGGCCGGCGGCGAGCTGATGCTCGACCCGTCGTACGAGACGTGGCTGTGGTCGCAGGAGATCGTTCACCGGCTCGAGCGCATCGTGCCCGCCCCCCTGCTGCTCGTCAGCCGCATCGACGACCCCGTCGTGCCGATCGCCTGCGCCGACGCCACCGCGAGCATGATGACGCCCGCGTACGCCGCGCTGGGCGAGCCGGATGCGTTCCGACACGTCCGGGTGCCCGGCGCCGCCCACGGCCTCGGCCCCGAGGAGCGCACGGCGATCAAGGCGTTTCTGACGCGCTGGCTCGTGCGCTAGGAGACCACATGGAGAAGCCCCGCGGCTCGCTCGGCGATCTGCTCGCCAAGCAGGGCCTGAAGGTGTCCGACGCGCCGCCGGCACCGCCGCCCACACCACCCGAGCCCGGCGACGTCGACCTGACGGCATGCGGAAAGCTCGTCCTGCGGCGGGAGCGCAAGGGACGCGGCGGCAAGACGGCGACCGTCGTCGCCGGCCTCGGGCTGAAACCGAAGCCGCTCGAGCAGCTCGCCAAGGAGCTCCGCCGCGCGCTCGGCTGCGGCGCGACGGTCGACGGCGACACGATCGTCGTCCAGGGTGATCTCACCCAGCGCGTCGCCGCCTGGCTCGGCGCCCACGGCGCGAAGCGCGTCGTGATCGGCAACTAGCGCAGGCCGTCGAGGAGCGACTCGAGCCCGGCCATCAGCGCGCCGACCTGCTTCTTCGGCGTCTTCGAGCGGGCCGCGACCATGGCGGCTTCGGTGGCGGCGCCGATCAGGAGCTGGACGAGCGGCTCGATCGGGCGTCGCGCCAGCAGGCCGTCGTCCATCGCCTGCGCCACCCCCTGCGCGAAGAGCGCGCCGAAGTGGCGCGAGTCGATCTCGCGCCACTTGTCCCATCCCACGACGGCTGGACCGTCGAGCAGGACGATGCGCTGCACGGCAGGATCGGTGCACGCGGTGAGGAACGCGCGACAGCCGCGCTTCAGGCGCACGAGGGCGTCGCCGCCCGAGGTCGCGGCCGCGATCACGCGAGCGACCAACGCCGCCTGCATGCTCTCAAGGACCGCGAGGAACACCTCCTCCTTGGAGTCGAAGTGGTGGTAGTAGGCGCCCTTCGTGACGCCCGCCCGCGCGACGATCTCGTCGACGGGCGTGCCGGCGAACCCGCGCTCCGCGAAGAGCTCCTCCGCGGCACGGGTGATCGCCGCGACGGTCGACGCGCGTCGTTCGGCCTGGGTCGCCACGCCCCGCCCTATAGCAGCCCGGGCGCCTTGACATACATACCCGGGGTTTGTATTTGCCGACCGTCGGTATGTTTCTCAAGCACAGGAGGACGTCGCGATGACCAAAGAGGACATTCGAGAGCTGTATCACCGCCACCTGTCCGCAGAGCAGGCGCACGACGCGGCCGCCGCGGCCGGCACGTACGGCGACCGCTGCTACTATCGCGTCATGCCGCTCGACCTGACGTTCACCGGGCGCGCCGCGGTGGAGGCGCAATACGCCGCGTCGTACGCGGCGTTCCCCGATGCGCGCTTCGAGATCGAGACCGAGGTCATCGAGGGCAGATGGCTGTTCCACGCCGGCGTGATGCATGCCACCGCCACGGGCTCCTTCTTCGGCCAGGCGCCGACGGGGCGCCCCGTCCACCTGCCCTTCTCGGCGCGCATCGAGTTCGCGGACGGCGCGATGGTGGGCGAGACGATCTGGTACGACGTCGCGACGCTCTGCGCGCAGGTCGGCGTCCCGGTCGAGCCCGTCCGCGACGTGGCCTCGGCGCTCGGCGCGCAGCTGCAGGCGGGCGACGCGTCATGACGGCGGCGGTCAACCGCGACACGGTGATGCGGCAGTTCCACGGCTTCGTGACGCACGACCTGGACGCGATCATGGCCACGATCGCCGACGACTGCGTCTACGAGGAGCACGAGGGCCCCGAGCCGTACGGCCGTCGCTTCAGCGGCAAGGACGCCATCCGGCGCTCCTTCGAGGCCATCTTCGCCCGCGCCCCGCGCTGCACCTTCAAGGACCCTGTTCTCCTGATCGAGGGCGACCGCGCGGTCGCGAAATGGACCTTCGTCCTCTCGCCCGACGATCCCGTGGAGATCGAAGGCATAGACCTCTTCGAGCTCAGCAACGGCACAGTGGTGCGGAAACAGAGCTGGCTGAAAGCACGACAGGCCTAGCGTGCGTGCCACGCATGCCGCGCCGGCTTCGCCGGGCTTCGCCGGCCGCGGCATACAGGTCGCGCGTAAACGACCGTCCCAAAGACACGCTCGCGCCGAGACGAAGTCTCGGCGCGACGACTAAAACATGCCCGTCGGGTCGACCGTGCCGCCGCCCGACCCGGGCGTGTCGCGGCTGGGGATGTACTTGCCGGTGATCATGTCCTTGTAGCCCATGCCGGGACCGACCATCGGGTACACGTGCTCGGTCGGATCGACCATGAACTCGATGAACGCCGGCCCCTCGAACTTGACGAACTCCTCGAGCACCGCGTGCACCTCGGCGGGATTCGTGACGCGCTTCGCGAAGCGGAAGCCGTCGGCCTCCGCCGCCTTCACGAAGTCCTTCTTGTGCAGCGTCTTGTCCGTCCCCGAGTAGCGGTTCGCGTAGAACAGGTCCTGCCACTGCCGGACCATGCCGTCGCCCTGGTTGTTCAGCAGCAGCACCTTCACCGGGACGTCGTAGTTCGTGAGCGTCTCGAGCTCGCCCAGGTTCATGCGGATGCTGCCGTCGCCGTCGACGTCGATGACGAGCTTGCCCGGGTTCGCGAACTGCGCGCCGATCGCCGCCGGCAGGCCGAAACCCATCGTCCCCATGCTGCCGGACGTGAGCCACGTGCGGGCGTTGCGGAAGTCGAGGTATTGCGCGGCCCACATCTGGTGCTGGCCGACGCCGGTCGCGACGATCGCCTGGCCGTCGGTGATCTTGGCCAGCTCCTCCATGACGTACTCGGCCTGGATGCGGTCGGACGCGCGGTTGTAGTTGCGGCCGTGCCGCTGCTTGAGATCGCCGAGGTACGCGCGCCACGCCCCGAACGTCTTCTTGAAGCCGGCACCCGCGTCGATGAGCTGCTGGAGGCCGGGCTTGCAGTCGGCGACGTGGGCCCAGTCGACGTGCTTCACCTTGTGGATCTCGGACGCGTCGATGTCGAGATGCGCGATCTTCGCGTTCGGTGCGAACTCCTTCACCTTGCCGGCGACGCGGTCGTCGAAACGCGCGCCGACCGCGATCAGGAAGTCACAGTCCTCGACGGCGTAGTTCGCGTAGGCCATGCCATGCATGCCGAGCATCGCCAGCGACAGGTCGCTCGTCGTGTCGACGGCGCCGATGCCCATCAGCGTGGTGACGACGGGGATGCCGAAGCGCTGCGCGAACGCGCGCAGCTCCGGCGCAGCGTCGCCGTTGATCACACCGCCGCCCGCATAGATCAACGGCCGCTCCGACGCGCCGAGCAGCTTGAAGAAGCCCTCGGAGTCGGCCGCGGTCATCGCCGCGTTCTCGATCTTGTCGATGCGCTCCTTGTAGCCGTGCAGGTTCAGCATGCCGTGGCCCTTGAAGATGCCCTCGTGCAGCTGGACGTCCTTCGGGATGTCGATGACGACGGGCCCCGGACGGCCGTGGCGCGCGATGTCGAACGCGGTGCGGACCGTCTCCTCGATCTTCGTCTCGTCGGTGAGGAGGAAGACGTGCTTCGCGCAGGCGGCCATGATGTTGAAGATCGGCGCTTCCTGGAACGCGTCGGTGCCCATCGCCGCGCGCGGCACCTGGCCGCAGATCAGCACGACGGGCACGGAGTCGGCCTGACAGTCGCGGATGGGCGTGACGGAGTTCGTCGCGCCGGGGCCGGACGTCACGAGGAACACGCCGACGCGACCGCTCGAGCGCGCGTAGCCGGCCGCCATGAAACCGGCGCCCTGCTCCGTCGCCGGCACGATCAGCCGGACCTCGTTCTTGCCCTTGTTCGTCTCGTTGTAGCGGAAGACCGCGTCGTAGGTCGGCAGGATGGCGCCGCCGGAGTAGCCGAAGACGGTGTCGACGCCCTCGTCGGCGAGCACCTGGACGATCATGTCGGCCCCACTCATCCGGGTGCCGGCCAACGGATGCTCCCGCGGGCCGTCGGCGCGGTTGGGGTTCGCGAGCGTGGTCATCCGCGACCTATAGCGCGGATCGGGCACGGTTGCGAAGTTGTTCAGGTCGTATGCAGCCGGGCCATCGGCGGGGCCCCGGCGATGACCGCGGCCTCGTGGCGGGCCAGGGTCTCGAGCCGCTCCCGGACGACCTCGGGCGGGGCCACCGTCCGCGCCAGCTCGACGTAGCCGTGGTGGTGGCGGGCCTCGCTGGCGAGCAGGCCGCGATAGAGCGCCGCCAGGCCCGGGTCGTCCAGCCGATCGGCCAGGAGCCGCATGCGCTCGCAGCTGCGGGCCTCGATCAGGGCCAGGCAGAGGAGCGTATCCAGCAACCGATCGGGCTCGGTCGGGCGGACGGCGGCCAGCAGCTCGCCCGCATAGGGACTGGGCTTCTGGTGGCCGAACGCGATGCCGCGGGTGGCCAGGTGGCCGAGGACCTCTTCGAAATGGGCCAGCTCCTCGCGCGCCAGGCGCGACAGCGGGGGCAGCAGCGCGGTCCGGTCGGCGTAGCGAAAGAGCAGGCTCACGGCCGTGGAGGCGGCCTTCTTCTCGCAGTGAGCGTGGTCGATCAGGATCTCGTCCATGTGCGCCAGCGCCCGGTCGAGCCAGCGCGGGTCGGTCGTGGAGGCGAGGTTCAGCATCGGGCCCCCGGCGACTACCACGGCGATCCGGGCGGATCGAGGCGCCCCCTCTGGACGGCGTCGAGGCGTCGGGCGTATGCGGTGGCCACAGTGGTCACGCCGCTCGCACGACCCGAGCCGTCCCAGCCGTCCACCGTCGGCGAGACGATCGCCGACCTCGAGCGCGCGCTCCGCGAGCGGCCGGCGGACTTCGACCTCCACTGCGCGCTCGGCACCCTGTATCTCCAGCTCACGGCCGACGTGCGCGCGGGCGCATTGTTCGAGCGTGCGCTCGCCGTCGCGACGTCGGCGGGGCAGCGCGCCCGGGCCCGCCGCCTGCTGGGCACGGTCCACCGGCGCCGCGCGCGGCTCTTCGCCGAGCCGTCGTAGCGGTCAGCGCCGCGACGTCTCGGCCGTCTGCACGCCGTTCTTCGTCGTCCGCTTGACCGCGTACATCGCCGCGTCGGCCGCTCGGAACAGCCGCTCGGCGTCGGCGCCGTGGCGCGGGTAGGTCGCGACCCCGACGCTCGCCGTGATCGCCGTGATGTCGACGTCCATCCCGTCCGGCTGGGCGACGCCCGCGATGGCCGCACGCACGCGCTCGGCCACCTCGGCGGCGGCGTCGGTGTCCGTCGCCGGCAGCACGACGACGAACTCGTCGCCGCCGAAGCGCGCGGCGAGGTCGCCCGGCCGCAGGCACTCCGCGATCAGCCGACCGACGGTGCTGATCGTGCGACTGCCGACGAGGTGGCCCTCGCGGTCGACCACCGCCTTCAGCGCGTCGAGGTCGAGCACCAGCAGCGACAGCGGCCCGCCGCGGCCGAGCAGCACCGGCAGCATGCGATTGAAGTGGCGCGTGTTGGACAGGCCGGTCAGGTCGTCGGTGAGCGAGGCCATCTCCACCTGCCGGTAGAGCGACGCGTGCGCGATCGCGATCGCCGCGTGGCCGGCGAACGTCCGCACCAGCCGCTCCTCGTCGTCCGTGAACGGCGACCCGTCGAGCTTGTTGATCACCTGGATGACGCCGAGCAGGTCGTCCTTGTGCACCAGCGGGACGCAGAGCATCGTCCGCGGGACGAGCCCCGTCTGCTGCGCGAGCGACGGGTCGTGCCGTGGATCGCTGCTCGCGTCGGTGAGGCGGACCGGCGTGCGATGCCGCGCGACCCATCCCGCGATGCCGCGGCCCGCCGGCAGGCGCACACCGTCGACGACGCCGGGCTGCAGCGCGCGCGACGCGACGAACGCGAGCTCGCGTCCGTGCGGATCGTAGAGCAGCAGCACGGCCGCCTGGCTCGGCACCGCGGCGGCGACCTCGGCGAACAGCCGATCGAGCGCGCCCGCGTCGTGCGACAGCGCATCGGGATCGAGACGCGTACCGAGCGCCGCCACCGCGGCCTCGAGACGACGGCGATCCTCGTCGTCGAACGGCCGGCCGTCATAGCGGTGGCGCAGCTCGAGCGTGCCGACGGCGGCGCCGTCGCGCAGGAGGGGTACGGCGAGCGTCGCCGCGGTCGTCGTCCCACCCGGCGCCGCGGGCAGCGGCGCTTCCCCCCCGACCATCGTGTTCTCGCGCAGCGTCTCCGTCGCGGCGAACACCAGCTCGTCGCGCTGGGCGTCGTAGAGCAGCAGCGACAGCGCCTCGGCCGACGTCAGCGTCTTGATGCGTTCGAGACCGGCGCGCAGCACCTCCGGCAGGTCGAGCGTGAAGGTGAGCGCGCGGATGGTCTCGTTGAGCGCCTCCAGCTCCCGGAGCTGGCGCGCGAGTGCCGAGTCCGCGCCGGCAGCAGACATCCCGGCGCGGTTACCACACGCGCCGGGTGCTGGCTACATGGTCCGGACCCGCTACTCGCTCTGGGCGAGCTCGGTCTGGACCGCGGCGATGACGCGCCGGCGCAGGCGATCGGCGTCGATGCCGAGCACGTCGCAGACGTTCTCGAAGGAGAACGGGCTCTCGCGTCCGCGGCTACGCACCCATGCGAGATCGCGCACCCGCTTGCGCGAACGGATGGGGGTGTCCGGCTCGCTGACGAGGGAGCGCAACACGTCTTCGAGCACCGCGAGCATCAGCTGCATCTCGCCGGTGAGGGGCTGCCCCCCGAGCTCTACCTGTAGGCGACTCCGCCGTGACTCGCCGGGCACCTGCCCGCGCTGTCGACGAATGCCGATCATGCAAACGATTCCTCCACCCGTGCACCGACGAGGCGCCGCCGGAGGGCATGGCGGGCCCGGTGCAGTCTGATCTTCACTGCGTTCTCCGTGACGCCGAGCCGCGCAGCGGTCTCGGCCGTGTCGTGCTCCTGGAGGTGCCGCAGCACCAGCACGGACCGGTGCGGCTCCGGGAGCGCATCGATGCACTGACGGACCATTGCCGCCAGCTCGCCGCCGCCGACACGCTCCTCGGCCGACGGCTCCATCTCCGTCGGACCCTGGCCGGCGGCCACCACGTCTTCGTTCCGGCGCCGGCGGCTGCGGAGCTGCATCAGCGCGGAATTGACAACGATGCGATGGACCCAGGTGGACGCCCGGGAGCGCGCCTCGAATCCGGTCCGTCCCCGGAGCGCCGCGATGCAGGCGTCCTGGACGGCGTCGTCGGCATCGTCGTCGTCGCGCGTGACGCGGCGGGCGACGGCGAACATGCGTTGCCGACGGTTGGTGAGTACGTCGTCGACGGCGGTCGTGTGCAGCGCCGGTACGTCGTCGAGACGCAACGCGGCGTTCTCCATCGGTCGTCCCATACTGTTCTGACGACCATTACGAGCGAGATGGGTCGCTGGTTACACGGGGCGCCGGCGCCAGCGGCGGAACCACCACGAGCCGAGCGCGGTGCACGCGGCGCCGGCGACGACGACCGGCAGCGCGTGCCAGACGACGACGTGCAGGAGCTCGTCGACGGGGCAGCGAAGACGCAGCAGCAGGAACGCCAGCACCGCCGCCGCGCCGCCCGCGAGCGCCCCTGCTCGCGCCGCCGACAGCGGCGCACCGCGACGCAGCGCGATGACGAGCGCCGCCCACGGGCCAGCCGCCAGGCCGAGCGCCGTCCCCGCGCACGGCGCGCCCAGCGTGACGAACGCGTCCAGGGACAGCGCCATCTGCGCCGGCTCGCGGAGCAGCAGCGCGCAGCCGAGCACCCCGCCGCCGACGAGACCGGCCACGCGTTCGCTGCCCATGCCGGGCACCGCATGGCGCAGGGCCTGCGCGGCCAGCAGCACGCCGAGGAGCGTCAGCGTGGCGAGCTCGAGCAGGAACAGGGGCTCGCGCATCCGTACCGTGAGGTCGGGACGCGGGCCCAGGATAAGGATGCCCCCGAGCGAGATCAGCGCAATCCCCACCCACACCGTCAGCCGGCGCCCGGGCGACCACAGCCGGCGCACGGGATGCGCCTCGGCGACGAGCTGCGCGATCAGGTCGGAGCGGTCGTCGGCCGGCGCCATCGTCAGCGGGTGCTCCCGAAGAGGGCCCGGAGGGCCTTGTACGCGCGATGCGCCCGCACCTTGAGGGCGCCGGGCGAGACGCCGGCACGGGCCGCGGCCTGGTCGACCGACAGCCCCTCCACCTGCAGCATCTCGAACGCCTCGCGCTGCGACGCGGGCAGGCCGGCGAGCGCGTGGTCGAGCGCCTGCTGGTCCGCCGCCGTCGCGTCGGCCACCTGCTCGGGCGGCTCCTCCACCAGGACCTCCCACGTCAGCCGCGCGCGCCGCCGGCGGGCGTGGTCGATGGCCGTGTGGCGGACGATCGCGAAGAGCCACGGATCGAACGGCCGCTTCGGATCGTAGGTGTGTCGAGCGCGATGCAGATGCACGAGCGTTTCCTGATGGACGTCGGCGAGCTCCGCCGGATCGCCGATCCGCCGCCGCAGGAACGCCGCGATCATCGGACTGACGTCCTCCAGGAGGGCGCGATACGCCTCCCGGTCTCCGTGCTGAGCTGCCGCCATCAATTCAGTGCGTCGGCGGCTGCGCGCTGCAGCCTCGGCGTCCCTTCCAGGCATTACGACGATCGCGTCCGCCGGTTACCGGCCGCACACCCTTTCCTCGCGACGGGCGCGGAAGTAAAGAGCCGTCGCGTTGACTGCCCGCCTCGCCGTGGGTACGCACGCCCGATGCACGCGGTCCGCGGCCCGGTGGCCGTCCTGCGCCCGGACCGGCTCCGGCCCGGGCTCGGCGAGACGACCGACACGGCGGATGCGCTCCCGCCCCGGAGACGCCCGTGAGCCTGCGCGAGGCTACGCCGCTCAATGCCGGCGTCCCGGTCGCGGCGCCGGGCGAGTTCCGCCCGCTCGATCTCGGCGCGTTCTCGGTGTGGCCGCCCGTCGTGCTGGCGCCCATGGCCGGCGTGACCAACCTGCCCTTCCGGACGCTCTGCCGCGAGTTCGGCGCGGGGCTCTACGTCTCGGAGATGATCACCACGCGCGGGTTCGTCGAGGGCAACGCGATGACGCATCTGCTGGCCAGCAGCAGCGCCGACGAGCGGCCCCGTTCCGTCCAGATCTACGGCAGCGACCCGCTCGACGTGGAGGAGGCGTCGCGCCGCCTCGCCGGCGAGGGCGTCCACCACATCGACATGAACTTCGGGTGCCCGGTGCCGAAGGTGACCCGGCACGGCGGCGGCAGCGCCATCCCGCTCCGACCGCGGCTGATGGCGCGCCTCGTCCGCGCGGCGGTCCGCGGCGCCGGCGCCGTGCCCGTCACCATCAAGGTGCGGAAGGGCGTCGACGACGGGCTGCTGACGTTCCGCGACTCGGGGCGCGTCGCCGAGGACGAGGGCGCGCGTGCGATCGGCCTGCACGCACGCACCGCCGCGCAGCTCTATTCGGGCGAGGCCGACTGGGACGCCATCGCCGAGCTGAAGGCGTCGGTACGGATTCCCGTCCTCGGCAACGGCGACGTGTGGGAGTGCTGGGACGCGCTCCGGCTGATGCGCGCCACCGGCTGCGACGGCGTGATCGTCGGCCGCGGCTGCCTCCGCCGTCCGTGGCTCTTCGCCGAGCTCGCCGCGGTGTTCGACGGCCGCGAGCCCGCGCCGCAGCCGCGGCTCGGCGACATCGTCGCGCTGATGCGCCGCCACGCCGAGCTGCTCGTCGGCTTCTTCGGCCCGCTGAACGGCATGCGCCAGATGCGCAAGTGGTGCGCCTGGTACACGACGGGGTTCCAACGCTCCGCGGCGGCGCGTGCGGCGCTCGTCCGCGTCGGCACGGTGGACGAGATGATGGACGTCCTCGCGCGCCTCGACCACGACGAGCCGTTCCCGATCCGCACGGTGCGCGGCAACCGCGTGAAGGACGGTCGCGTGCAGAAGCGCGTGCACCTGCCCGAGGGCTATCTCGATCGCCGCGACGACGACACGCCGCCGACGGCACCGCGCGATCCGATCGAACGCGCGGCGTGGGAGCGCGCGCTCGACGGCGGGTGAAAATTCGTCTTGCCGCCGCGTCGTGGGGATGGTACCTGGGCCGCCCCTCAGGGAAAGGACGCCTCGTGGGATTTCTCCAGGCCAGCAGCACCGTCGTACGATTCATCGCGCCGCCGCCGGCGAAGCTCGATCGCGAAGCGTTCGCCGACGCGATCGCGCGCCGCACGTTCCGCGAGGTCGATGCCGAGCTCGCCGGCAACAAGCAGGCGTTCGGCTGGGTCGGCATCCACGATCCGCTCGCGACCGCGCTCACCACGGCCGACCTGTTCTTCCAGCAGTACCTCGTCGTCGGATTCCGCTACGACAAGTGGGCGGTGCCCGCGAAGCTGCTGTGGCTCGAGCGACGTCGCGTGGAGGAGCAGCGCAAAGCGGAGCGCGGCATCCCGCGGCTCGGCGCGGCGACGCGACGCGAGATCAAGGACGAGGTCGAAGCGCGCCTGCTCGCGCGGTCGTTGCCCACGCCCCGGCTGTTCGACTGCGCGTGGAACCTCGAGACCGGGCGCGTCTTCTTCACCGGGAAGCAGAAAGCCGCGAAGGACTGCTTCGTCGGGCTGTTCCACGAGACGTTCGGCATCACGCCGATGCCGCTGATCCCGTATCTCGCCGCCGAGCACGTCGGCCTGTCGGCGCAGGCGGTCGAGCTGGTGCGCGCCGTCGAGCCCGCCAGTCTCGTGCCGTCCACCCAGGCCCCCGCGCACGAGGGCGTGCCGCATCTGGCGCTCGCGCAGCCGGAGGCCACGGCATGAACGAGGACTTCCTCAGCGTCGTCGAGACGAAGCGCTTCCTCGGCCGCGAGTTCCTCACGTGGCTCGTCCACCAGCTCGAGGAGGGCGGCGGCAAGGTCGAGTACGAGGGCGACGTCCTCGAGCTCGCGCTCGGCGACCGCGTGGTGCTGCAGGGCGGCGGTCTCGACAAGGCGCGGCTCACCGTCGTCGGCGAGGGCGACGTGCGGCCCGAGCTGGGCGCCGGGCTGCGCGGCGGCAAGCTCATGGACCGCGCCCGCATCTCCCTGACGCGTGGCGAGCGGCGCTGGGAGCTGGTGCTCGACGGCGGTCTGCTGACCTACGACTCGCTCCGCTGTCCGACGCTCGGCGACGACGACAAGGCCATCCAGGACGACCCGCGCGCGTCCTTCGAGAACGACCTGTTCCTGCGCCTCGCCGACATGGAGGATGCGATCTCGGTCATCGACCGCCTGTTCGCCGACTTCTGCAAGCTGCGGGGTGCGTCGTCGTGGAGCGGCCGCACGCTGCCGGCGCTGCGCGCGTGGGTCGACGGCCTGCGCTGACGACCTCCCCTGTTCTGGGGAGCACGCCCGGCCGCGCCGCGGGGTAAGGTCCGCTCGCATGGCCGAGGCGCCCTACCGCATCCTGCTCGTCGAGGACGACGCCAACACCCGCGGCCGCCTCGCCGCGGCGATCGAGGCGCATCCCCAGCTCGTGCTCCTGTCGGCGGTCGGCTCGTGCGCCGAGGCGCGTGCGGCGCTCGACGCACAGACCCCCGACGTGCTGCTCACCGACTTGGGCCTCCCCGACGGCGACGGCGCCGATCTGATCCGCGAGGTGCGGCGGCGGAAGCTGCCGACCGAGGCGATGGTGGTCACGGTCTTCGGCGACGAGCAGCACGTCGTCGCCGCGATCGAGGCCGGCGCAATGGGCTACCTGCTGAAGGACGGCTCGGCGGAGTACATCGGTAGCTCCGTGCTCGAGATGATGGACGGCGGCTCGCCGATCAGCCCGCCGATCGCGCGTTACCTGCTCCGCCGTTTCCGTCCGCCCGACGCGGGCGACGACGACACCGCGCCGCCGCGGCTCTCGGAGCGCGAGCACGAGGTGCTCACGCTCATCGTGAAGGGCTTCAGCTACGCGGAGATCGCGCGCCTCATCGGCGTCTCGGCGCACACCGTCACGACGCACGTGCGGAACATCTACCGCAAGCTCGAGGTGCACTCGCGGGGGGAGGCGGTGTACGAGGCGCTGCAGCTGGGGCTCGTCAAGATCGACGACTGAGTTCGCGGTGCCGGCGCGGGGCGGGGGCCGCGGGTCGTGGTGCGGGGGTCTCAGGCTGCGCGTGGCGCTCGCTCGGCACCACCCCGCCCCTTTCCCCGCCACGCTCACTCCCGACACGCTCGCTCCGAGACCCACGCACCACGACCCGCGGCCCCCGCCCCGCTTGCGTACCGGCGGGCTTCGGTCGTCGGTCTTTGCTCGCTACTTGCGGCGCATGCGCATCAGCGCGTCGCCGACCGGGCGGAAGGCTTTCGACATGGCGCTTTCTTCGCACGTCGCGACCGCGCGGAGCGCGTCGAGGTAGTCCGGCGGGAGGCCGTGCTCTTCGGCGCCGGCCAGGATGAGGGTCATGTAGCGGATCGACGGTTTCAGGTCGGGATCGCTCCGCTCCGAGCTCAACGAGCAGGCGCTCGTCGGCGGATCGTCGACGTCGACCAGGGACTTCACGGGAACGATCACGCGCTTGTAGTTGCCGATCAGTACGCCTTCGGTCAGCTCGATGTGCTCGAGGTCGTCCCAGGTCACCTCGAAGGCGACACCCAGGGCGCTCGCGGCGGGGTCCTGGATCAGGTTGGCGAAGGCTTCGCCGATCGGCAGCAGCGGCGGCTTGTCGAAGACCACGCGCCAGCCGGGGACGCGGACCGGGATCGCACGGGTGAAGGCGATCTGCCGACGGCCCGAGAGGGTGTCGCGCTGCATGTTCGAGCCGTAGGCGAAGTACCACATCGTCAGGCCGCCAGCGGGAGCCAGAGACGGACCGCCGTGCCGTCGCCGGTGGACGCGATCGTCACCTGGCCGCCGAGCGACGCCGCACGGCGGCGCATGTTGCGCAGCCCGCGGCCCTCCGGACGCGCGGGGTCGATGCCGCCGCCGTCGTCGGCGATCTCGACGAACACGCCCGCGCCGGTGCCGTTCGCCTCGCGTCCCGTCCGCACGGTGATGGTGTGCGCGCCCGCATGCTTGATCACGTTCGTGATGGCCTCCTGCACGATGCGCAGCGCCTGTAGCACACGATCGGGGCCGAAGCCCGGGATGGTCGGCAGGTCGGTCACCTGCCACGCGAAGTCGATCCCGTTGCGCCGGAGCCGCGGCTCGAGGCGCCCGCGGATGACGCCCAGCACCGCCAGCAGATCCTCCTCGACGGGATCGAGCGAGTCGATGACGAGCCGCAGGTCGTCGAGCGCGTCGCGGAGCGCGTCGGCGATGCCGTCGGGCGTGGCGCGCCCGCTCTCGACCAGCGCCAGCGTCGAGACGAGCTGCCCGCCCATACCGTCGTGCATGTCGCGCATGATGCGGTCGCGCTCCTGCGCGACGGCGCGCTCGCGCTCGAGCTGGCGCAGCCGGTCGTAGTTGCGCTCGAGCTCCGTCGCCTTGTCGCGCACCCGCTGCTCGAGCTCGCGGTTGAGCGTCTCGGCCTCGGTGAGCCCGTCGGAGAGATGGGTCAGCACGCTCCAACCGCCCGCGAGCATGCCGAGGGCCGGCAGATACGGCGTCAGCAGCACGCCCCAGATGAGGTGGCCCGTCATGACCGAAACCACGTCGTGTACGCCGCACACGATCGCGACCAGCCCGGGTACGAGCGTCGAGCGCGGGCTGCGGAGACGCCCGGTGCGTCCCGCCGGCATGACGAGCGTCAGGAAGTACATCGCGAGCAGCAGCGTCGCGATGCCCCACATCACCACCACCGAGAAGCGATGGATCGGCGGCACGAACGCGAACCACGCGGTGAACGCCAGCGCCTGCGCGAGCAGACCGAGCTCGACCCACGGGCGCCGGAGATCGAGCATGCGGTGGAAACCGACGATGAAGAAGCACACGCACGCGTTCTGCGCCGCCGCCTGGAGCCACTCCCACACGGGCGTCGGCACCGGGCTGTGCACCACCCACGCGTCGACGCTGGCGAGCGACCACGCCGCCACGGCGGGCACCATCCAGCGATACGCACCGAACTCGTCGCGGCGCAGGTAGATGCCGGCGATGAGGAGCGCCATTCCGAGCGTCATCATCGAGGCGACCTGCACCAGCGTGACCTGGACGAACGTGCGCGACGACCAGGCGGGCCGCAGCAGGCGCTCGGGCCCGATCGAGAACGGCGACAGGATGCCGGGCGAGCTGCGATTGAAGCGCAGCCGCAGGTCGACGACGTTCGTGCCGGCGTGCAGGAGGCCCGTCGGGATGCCGTAGAGCTGCGGCTGGTTCCAGCCGCGCGGCAGCGGGTCGGTGAGCGGCCCGGTCGCGCCGACGAGATGGCCGTTGACCCAGGCCTCGACGGCCATCGCCGCGCGCGGCAGATGCAGCGACCACAGCTCGTCGGGCGCCGCCGGCAGCGTGACCTCCGCGCGATACCACGCCTCCGTCGCGAGGTGCCGTCGCCAGAACGTCCACACGTCGGGCAGCTGGCGCGTCTCCCACCCGGTGGCATCGAGCGGTGGCGGCGCGCTCCGCGGCCCCGGCAGCATGCGCGCGGCGTCCACCGTGCGCACCTCGTCGGACCGGGACGGCGTGGCGGCGCAGCCCGCGAGCACCGCGAGCAGCGGAAGCACGATCCAGCGCAGCGGCCGGGACGTCACGGGCCGGCACTCTACCGCACCTCGGGGTCGAATGCCGACCGCGACGTGACCTGCGCGACGGACCCGCCTATCATCGCACTCCGCATGGCTCGCGACTGGAGGCCTTACGCCGCCGAGGGCATCCTCCGCGACGGCACGTCCGTTCACGTCCGGGCGATCCGCGCCGACGACCGCGCGGCGCTCGCGTCGGCCTTCGCGCAGCTGAGCCCCGAGTCGGTGTACCTGCGCTTCTTCCGCGCGAAGCAGCGCCTCACGGACGACGAGCTGACGCGCTTCACCCAGCTCGACTTCGTCGAGCGCGCGGCGCTCCTGGCCACGCTGCGCCTCGAGGGCCGCGAGCGCATCGTCGGCGTCGCGCGTTACGCCGTGACGCACCCGGGGCGCGCCGAGGTCGCGTTCACCGTCGGCGACGCGTACCAGGGCCGCGGCGTCGGCAGCCTGCTCCTCGAGCACCTCGTGCTGGTCGCGCGCGACAACGGCATCACCGAGTTCGAGGCCGACGTCCTCGGCGAGAACAACCGCATGCTGCGTGTGTTCGCCCACAGCGGCTTCCGCGTGACGCGCTCGCTCGACGCGGGCGTCTTCCACCTGTCGTTTCCGACGGCGGAGACGCCGGCGCACCAGGAGGCACACGACCGGCGCGAGCGCACGGCCGCCGCGGAGAGCGTGCGGCCGATCTTCGCGCCGCGGTCGGTCGCGGTCGTCGGCGCGTCGCGGCGTCCGGGCAGCCTGGGCCATGCGCTCCTCGCGAACCTCCGCACCACCGGGTTCACCGGCGCCCTCCACCCGGTGAACCCCCACGCCGACGAGCTGCAGGGGCTGCGGTGTCACCCGACCGTGCGGGCCATCGGGGAACCCGTCGACCTGGCGGTCATCGCCGTCCCGGCCGCGCAGGTCGAGACCGTGGTCCGCGACTGCGCCGACGCACGCGTGCGCGCCGTCATCGTCATCTCCGCCGGCTTCGGGGAGGTCTCCACCGAGGGGCGCGCCGCCCAGCAGCGGCTCGTCGATCTCGTACGCGGCTCGGGGATGCGGCTCGTCGGCCCGAACTGCATGGGCGTCCTCAACACCGACCCGTCGGTGTCGCTGAACGCCACCTTCGCGCCGACGTGGCCGCCCGCGGGCAACGTCGCGATGCTGTCGCAGAGCGGCGCCCTCGGGCTCGCGATCCTCGACCACGTGCAGGCGCTCAACCTCGGCATGTCGAGCTTCATCTCCGTCGGCAACAAGGCCGACGTGTCCAGCAACGACGTGCTCGCCTACTGGAGCGCCGATCCGCGCACCCGCGTGATCCTCCTCTACCTGGAGAGCTTCGGGAATCCGGGGAAGTTCGCGCGCATCGCGCCGGAGGTCGCGCGCGACAAGCCCATCGTGGCGGTGAAGTCGGGCCGGTCGGCGGCGGGCACGCATGCCGCGCGCAGCCACTCCGCGGCGCTCGCCGACCTCGACGTCGCCGTGGACGCGATCTTCGAGCACGCGGGCGTGATCCGCACGGAGACACTCGAGGGCATGTTCGACGTCGCGACGCTCCTCTCGACGCAGCCCGTGCCGCCCGGGCCGCGCGTCGGCGTCGTCACGAACGCGGGCGGACCGGGCGTGCTCTTCGCCGACGCGTGCGCGGCGCGCGGACTGCGTCTGCCGGCGCTGGCGTCGGCCCCGGCGAATCCCCTCGACCTCGGCGCGACGGCCACGCCCGCCGAGTACGAGGCGGCGATCGCCGCCGTCGGCGCGGACCCGGCGGTCGATGCGCTCGTCGTGCTCTACGTGCCGCCGATCGTCACGCGCCCGGAGGCGGTTGCCGGCGCCATCGCGCGCGCCGCCGGCACGGTGCCGGCGGAGAAACCCGTGCTGACCGTGTTCCTCTCGACGCGCGGCGCGCCCCCGGCGCTCGGTACCGGGCCGCGCGGCCCCCTGCCCTCGTACAGCTTTCCCGAGAACGCCGCGCAGGCGCTCGCCTCGGCCGAGCGTTGGGGACGCTGGCGGCGGCGCCCGCGCGGGACGGCCCTCGCTCTCGAGCCGTTCGCGCGCGACGCCATCCGCGCCGTCGTCGACCGTGTGCTCGCGCGCAACGTCGGCCCCACCTGGCTCGACGTCGACGACCTCGCGACGGTGCTGCGCGCGGCCGGCATTCCGTTCGCCGAGACGATCACGGCGCGTCCCGCCGACGCGGTCGCGGCGGCGCCCCGCCTCGGCTTCCCGCTCGTGGCGAAGGCCGTCGCCCCCGGCCTGCTGCACAAGAGCGACGTCGGCGGCGTGCTGCTCGGCATCCAGTCGCCCGAGGCGCTCGCCGACGCCGTGACGACGCTCGAGACGCGCATCACCGCGGCCGGCCATCCGCTCGACGGCGTGCTGCTGCAGCGCGAGGTGTCGGGCGGCCTCGAAGCGCTCGTCGGCGTGACCACCGACCCGACGTTCGGGCCACTCGTCGTCTGCGGGCTCGGCGGGGTGCTGGTGGAGGTGCTGCGCGACGTCACGCATCGGCTGCCGCCCGTCAGTGACATCGACGCCGCGGAGATGCTCGACAAGCTGCGCGCCGCGCGGCTGCTCGACGGCTGGCGCGGCGCGCCGCCGGCGGACCGCACGGCGTTGATCGACGTGATCCGTCGCGTGTCGGCGCTGGTCGAGGTGGTTCCCGAGCTGCGCGAGCTCGATCTCAATCCGGTGAAGGTGCTCGCGCCCGGCGCCGGCTGCGTCGTCGTCGACGGCCGCCTGCTCATCGGACCGCAGTGACGCGGCTTGCGCGCCCGGACCCGGCGCGCTACGCGGTCGCGCGATGGAACGGCTCACCGTCTACCACAACCCCGTGTGCGGAAAGTCGCGCGGCGCGCTCGAGATCCTGGCCGAGAAGGACGTCGCCGCCGACGTGATCGAGTACCTGAAGACGCCGCTCGACCGCGCGACCCTCGAGCGCATCCTCGGCCTGCTCGGCGGACCGCCCGCGGAGCTCGTGCGCAAGGACAAGCGCTTCAAGGAGCTCGGGCTGGACGCGGCCGACTACGTGTCGCGCGACCAGGTGGTCGACGTGCTGCTCGCCCATCCGGAGCTCATGGAGCGGCCGGTGGTCATTCGGGGGACGCGGGCCGTCATCGCTCGGCCCTCCGAGCGGGTGCTCGAGCTGCTGGAGTCGTAAGCGACAAATCGCGGTTGACAGATCGACTCGGCGAAGCGAATCTAGCTGCCGCTCGCCATGACTGACTCATCAACGACTCGCAACACCGAGGTCCTCGAGCAGCTCGAAAGCACGCTCGAAGCCGCCATTTCCCTCGTGAGCGAGCTGGCGACCGACGACCTCCTCCGGCGCCTGATCGCCTGCTTCAAGTCGATGCCGACCGAGGACCGGCCGGTGATCGTCGGCGTCCTCGAGCGCGAGGTGCTCGGACGTCTCCTGAGCCGCGGCACCGAAAAACCCGTCGGCCAGTCGACCCACGTGAACCCGAACGCGCGCCTCTACGTGCGGGCCCACGAGTCGGACTTCGACCGCCGGCTGTTCGATCGCGACGGCATGATGATCGCCGACATCCGCGCGATGCGCATCGCCTGCATCGTCCGGAACATCCCCGAGATCCACGCGCTGTGGAAAGAAGCGATGCGCGAGGCGCTCGATCACGTCGACGAGGCCACATGGCAGGTCGCTGAAGATCTCTTGCGCGACGTCCTCGACTGCATCGCAGACGCGCGCGCGTCCGGTCCGTCCGCCAGCGCCGACGCACCCACGCCGACGACGCCCACGCCCGCGCCGCCCGACCCGCCCGACGCGGACGCCGGGACCGACGCGGGCCAGCGCTCGAAGCGGTCCTAGGGCACGAGCAGGCGGGTCGCTGCGCGCAGGCGGCGCTCCGCGTCCGCCGTCACCTCGGCGAGGATGTCCGCCGCCGGGCGCACGCCGGCCACCAGCCCCGACGACTCGCCGGCCCAGTTGACCGCCGTCTCCGGCGACCGGTCGAGCTCGATGACGTGGCCGAACGGCGGATACGTCGCCGTCTTCGCGCGCAGCGCCTCGCGTCGTCCTTCCCATTCCTGCGTGAAGCGGTTGCGCAGCACGCGCCCCGTCACCCCGTTCGGCCAGTCGAGGCCGCACGCGTCGTCGGCGATCTCGTCGTACAGCGTATCGCCGCCGTCGCTGGCGACGATGGCGTCCTTCAGGCGCGGGTCGCACGCGAACTCGGCACTGGCCTTGAAGCGCGTGCCGAGCACGGCCGCCGCCGCGCCCATCGCCAGCGCCGCGGCCACGCCGCGTCCCGAGCCGATGCCGCCCGCGACGAGCACCGGCACGTCGCCGGCCAGCTCGAGGACCTGGGCCGCGAACGCCAGCGTCCCGCGGCGGCCCGTGTGACCGCCGGCTTCGTTGCCCTGCGCGATGACGGCGTCCGCACCGGCCGCGAGCGCGGCCCGCGCCCCCGCGACGTCCTGCACCTGCACCATGACGCGACAGCCCGCCGCCCGGCACCGCGCCACGCGCGCCGCCGGCTCGCCGAACGACAGCGTGACGACCGGCGGCGGCTCGGCCAGCACGACGTCGAGGATCGCGTCCGACCACGGCGCCCACGGCCACGTGACGACGTTCACCGCGAACGGTCGCGTCGTGGCCGCGCGACACGCCGCGAGCTCGGTCCGCGCCTGCTCGGGCGTCCCACCGATGGTCCCGATGGTGCCGAGCCCGCCGGCGTTCGAGACCGCCGACGCCAGCGCCGCGCCGGCCTCCCGACCCATCCCCGCCTGCACGATCGGATGCGCCACCCCGAACCGTTCCGTGAAGACGGTACGCAGCATGCGCTCAGGCCTCCGTCGTCAGGACCGCACGGAAGCGCGCCTTGCCGCCGATCATGTGCCCGTAGGCCTCCGCGGCGCGCGCCAGCGGAAACACCTCGTTCATCGACCGCACGCCGGTGAGCATCGCGAAGCGCAGCGTATCCTCCGCGTCGATCGACGTCCCGGAGTAGCAGCCCTGGACGTTGCGCCGGCCGCCGATCAGCGCGAACGCCGACACCGCGAGCGGCGTTGCCGGTGCGCCGAGGACGAGCAGCTCGCCGTCGGGAGCGAGGCCGGGGATCAGCGCGCTCATCGCGTCGGCGTCGGTCGCCGTCGCGAGGATCGCGGCGGCTCCGCCCATCTCGGTCAGCGCGGCCGCGGGATCGCCGGCCGTGCTGTCGACGTAGCGGTGCGCGCCGAGCTTCGTCGCGAGGGCAGCCTTGTCGGCGCCGCGCGCGACGGCGACCGTGCGGAACCCCATCTTCGCGGCGAACTGCACGCCGAGATGGCCGAGGCCGCCGAGCCCGAGCACCGCGACGATCTCACCCGCACGCGCCCGGCTCCGGCGAAGCGCGTTGAACGTCGTGAGGCCCGCGCACATGAGCGGCGCCGCCTCCTCGGGCGAGAGGCCGTCGGGGACGCGTGCCAGCGACGTCACGGGCGCCAGCATGTACTCGCCGTAGCCGCCGTCGTGCGCGATGCCGGTCACCGGCGGGCCGGTCACGCACGCGAAGAACTGTCCGCGCCGGCACGCATCGCAGCGGCCGCAGTAACCGCCGTGCCACCCGACGCCGACCCGCTGCCCGACGCTCCAGCCGTCCACGCCGGGCCCGACCGCGTCGACGCGGCCGATGACCTCGTGGCCCGGCACGCGCGGGTACACGATGCCGGGCATGTGGCCTTCCTTGGTCAGAGCGTCGCTGTGA
Source organism: uncultured Binatia bacterium (SeqCode) (assembly GCA_964432595.1). Taxonomy (GTDB): domain Bacteria; phylum Desulfobacterota; class Binatia; order DP-6; family DP-6; genus DASYLJ01. The sequence continues at coordinate 31,600 of CAYSOF010000030.1, forward strand.
CACACGCCGCAGGCCTCGATGCGGACGCGAGCCCACCCGGAGCCGGGCTCGCCACGCTCGCGTTCGACGAGCTCCAGCGCGCCGCCGGCGCGCGCCACCTGGACGACTCGATGCTTGGCCATGCCCCGGAATAGTCCGTCACGACGGCAGGTGGAATACCGGGAGCTGCCATCCCCAGACGATCGACGACAGTCGCAGGGCGACGATCGTGACGATGCCGATCCAGAACGCCCACGCGCGCGACGCGCCCACCGACTGCAGGAAGAGGTACAGCGACACGCCGATGATCGCCGCCGTCGCGTAGATGTCGCCGCGCAGGATGAGCGGCACGCGCGCGGTGAGCACGTCGCGCAACACGCCGCCCGCGACGCCCGTCATGGTGCCCATCAGCACCACGATGACCGGCGAGAGCGCGTCGTCCTCGGCGATCTGCGCGCCGGAGATCGCGAACAGCGCCAGCCCGAGCGCGTCGGCGACGAGCAGCGTATCGCCCGGCGGCGGCCGCACGCCGACGTAGAGGACCGTGAGCAGGGCGGTCGCGAAGATGACGAGCAGGTAGCGCGGGTCGCTGATCCAGAAGATCGGATGCCGGTTCAGCAGCACGTCGCGGACCGTGCCGCCGCCGATGGCGGTGATCGACGCGATCACCACGACGCCGAGCATGTCGAGTCCGGCGCGGCCCGCCGCCAGCGCGCCGCTCAGCGCGAAGACCGCCACGCCGACGAGGTCGAGGACGTAGAGGATCACCCGTAGTGCCGGATCTCGATCAGGTGGCGGCTCGGATCCATCACGTAGACCGCCTTCCCCGCGCCGCGCGCGCCGTCCTCGTCGCCCGGGCCCTGCATGTTGCCGACCGCGTGGAACGAGTCGCCGTACGCGATCCCCGCCGCACGGACGCGGGCGAACGCCGCGTCGAACTCGGCGCGCGGCATCGCGAACGCCAGGTGCGTCCCGCCGCTCGTGCCCCACGCGGCGAGCTGGAGCGTCAGCGACGGCGTGACCCGCACGACGGCGAACGGCCCCCGATCGCCTTCGTGCACCAGCCCCAGGATCGACGTGTAGAACGCCAGGCTCGCGTCCCGGTCGTTCACCGGCAGGATCAGGTGGTCGAGCTCGAGCGGCATGGGCTGCCTCCGTCAGTACGGCGTGCCGTCCTTGTGCATGAAGCGCCACGTCCGGTCGTCGCCGAGGATCGCGCGGATGTCGTCCTCGGGATACTCGACACCGTCGCCCGCGCTGCGGTCGCCGACCTCGAGATAGACGACGTCCTCCTGCGTCCGGTTGACGAGCTGATGCCCGTCACCGCTGCCGGCGCGGAAGCCGGCGCACATGCCCGGCCCGAGCACCGTCTCGCCGGCGTCGGTGCGCAGCGTGGCCGTGCCGGAGACGACGTAGACGAACTCGTCCTGCGTCGAGTGCGCGTGGCGCAACGCGGATACGCCGCCCGGCAGGATGCGCGTCAGGTTCACGCCGAAGTTGGCGAGGCCGAACAGGTCACCGAGCGGCCGCTTCTCGCGACCCGCCATGCGCGAGAAGAACGGCTCCGGGTAGACGGAGGGCTTCGTGCGGAGCGGAGCGTCCGCCGCGACGACGGCGACGGGGCGTGCGGTGTCGGGCATGTCCGTCCTTCGCATGCCGCCGTCGCCGATGCGACCGCTCCTCAGGTCAGGCCGGCGCGGTACCAGGCGACGAGGAAGCCCGCGAGCGCGTTGCGGCGCGCATGCGTGTCGAGCCCCGGCCGCCAGGAGCCCAACGCGAGCGACGCGAGCGTATCGCGGGCCGTGGCGTTCGCGTCGATGTCGAGCTGGTCCAGATTGATGTTCACGGTCGCGCGCACGGTGGTGCGGTGCGCCTCCCGATCCAGCTCCGCGGGACGCACCCCGTCGCGGAGATGCTCCGCCAGTCCGATGGCGACGAGCTCGTCGACGTCGAGCGTGACGGGCAGGAAACCCGGGTCCGACGCGGGTCCCTTGCGATAGCCGCGCCCGACGGCGACGACCGTCGCGACGACGTCCGGCGACGCCTCCACCCGGCGCAGCGTCAGCTCGCGCTTCACGTGCCCGGCCATCCCCGAGTCCGGCGGCGACGTGGGCGGTGCCGCGGCGGCCATCGGCACGGCGGCGCGGGGCGCGGGTGCCGCGGCGGCGCGCACGCTCGGCGACGGCGTCGTCCTCGGGACCGCCGTCCGCGGCGCGGCCGTCTTGGCCCGCGCCTTCTTGGCCGGCGCCGTCTTGGCCGGCACCTTTTTGGCCGGCGCCTTCCGCCGCGACGCCTTCCCGGCCGACGTTTTCCTGGCGGGCGTCTTCTTCGCGGCGACCTTCCTCGCGGTCCTCCCGGCGGGCTTCTTCTTCCGCGCCGGGGTCGTCGTGCGCTTCGCGGCCTTCTTCTTCGCCGCCGGCTTTCCTCGGACCGCGCGCTTCGCAGCCTTCTTCTTCGCCGCCGGCTTCCGCTTCGTTCCCTTCGCCATCGACCGCCCTCCGTCGGGCCGTCGAACCGCGTTCCCGCCCGCGGGTCAAGTCTCCCGCTCGGCCGCCTCGTCGGCCACCGCGATCGCTTCGATCTCGATCAGCGCGTCCGGCGAGTACAGCGACGACACCTCGACGATCGTGTCGGCCGGATACGGTGGCGTGAACCAGCGCTCGCGCAACGTCACGATCTTCGCGAAGTTGCCCATGTCGCGCAGGAAGATCGTCACCTTGATCACGTTGGCCAGGCTCGATCCGCCCGCGCGCAGGACGCGCTCGAGGTTGGCGAACGCCTGCGCCGCCTGGGCGTCGAAGTCGCCGACGCCGACCAGCGCGCCGTCGCCGCCGATCGCCGCCTGGCCGGAGATGAACAGCAGATCGCCGACGCGATAGCCCTGCGCGAGCCGGAACGGCTCGTAGGGATCGGGACTGATCTCGATCCGCCGGATCCGCATCACAGCTCCTTTCCCATGCTGAGACGGTCCTCGGCGACGTAACCGAGCCGCTCGTAGAACGCGACGACGCCCGGGTTGGTGGCGCGCACCTGCAGGTTGATCTTCGGACAGCCGAGTGCGGCGAGCCCGCGCTCGACCTGCGCCATGAGACGGCTGGCGACGCCGCCGCGCCGCACGCCGGGGGCCACTGCCAGATGATGGATCCATCCGCGCACCCCGTCGTACCCGCCGAGCACCGTGCCGACGACACGGCCGTCCTGCAGCGCCACGAGGAACAGCTCGGGCTGCACCGTCACCTTGCGATCGATGAGGGCCGGGGGCGCGTTGCGCGGCGGGTCGTCGGCGAACACCTCCGACCAGAGCGCCACGACGCCGTCGCGGTCGTTCGGTGCGAACGGCCGGATCGTCTCCCCGGCGCCAGGCGCGCGCAGGGCGGCGAAGACGGCGCGCAGCCGGTCGTCCGCCGCGCGGTCGGCGAGCCGCTGGCGCACGAACGGCACCGCGAAGGTCGCCGCCGGCGGCACGATCGCATCCATGGCCGTCAACGTCTGCCGCAGCCAGCCGAGCGCGCGGACGCCGCCGTCGGCCGACGGCGATGCCGCGAGCGCCGCCACCGGCCGGCGATGCAGCTCGCCCGACGATACGAGCCAGTCGAGCGCGTTCTTGAGCACGCCCGGCATGCCGAACGCGTACTCCGGCGTGCAGACGATCACGGCGTCGGCGGCGCGCAGCCGTGTGCGGAACGCCGTGACCGCCGCCGGCGGCGCGTCGCCGTCGTCGTCCGGCGAGTACGGCGGCAGCGTGCCGAGCCCGTCCCACGTCTCCACCATGACGCCCGCGGGCGCGAGCGCGGCGATCGCGTCGACCAGCATCCGGGTCGCCGATCCGGCGCGGATGCTCCCTGCGATGGCGACGACCTTCACGACGGTCGGTTCGACGGTGGCTCCCACTCGAGCGCCGCGCGATCCCAGCGCGCGAGGTCGGCGGCCGCCTCGTAGGTCGACTGCAGGAACGCGAGCAGCGTCTCGTCGGGTGACGGCGACGCGCGGACGACGTCGTAGGGCAGGATGAACTCGCGCAGGTCCTGGCTGTAGAACGCCTCCGCCGGCCGGACCGTCGCCTGCGCGAATCCGGCCGGCTCCGGGTACGCGTAGGCGTAGAATGCGGCGTAGTCGACGGGACCACCGCCCGGCCAGAAGCCGCAGCTGCTCACCTCGTGCGAGTAGGCTTCCCGCGCCACCCAGTCGGGCAGGCGCGGCACGCCCCCCGGGTGCGGCGGCGCGGTCCGCCCCGAGAAGCGCGTGACGGCGAGATCGGGTGCGCCCCAGAAGAAGTGGACGGGGCTGCACTTGCCGACGAAGCGGGCACGGAACTGCGTCAGCACGCGATGCGCCTGCACCAGCACGCGCCAGAAGCGGCTCGCGTACTCCGGATCGTAGGCGCGGTGCGCCTCGTCGCGGTCGAACGGCTCGGCGTCGGCGATCTCGTTCGGCAGGCGCGAGATGACGACCGGCACGCCGACGCGCCGCAGCTCGTCCATCGTCCGCGTGTAGAACGCCGCGACCGACTGCGGGACCAGCGGGAACCCGCCCACGGCGCCGTCGCTCGTCACGATGACGAGACGGTGGTCGACGAAGTCGAAGTCGATCTGGAACGCGCGCGATCCGTGCGGCACGAGCGACGTCGTGAGGCCGCGCGCCGAGACGTACAGCGTCACGTGCCACGAGTGGTTGAGCCACGGGCTCTGCGTCAGGCGCACCTTGCCGGCGATCTGCGTCCAGCGGTGCAGCGTCGCGTACGTGTCGGCCCAGGCCGCCAGCGGCAGGCTCGGCCACGATCCTTCGGCCATGCGTTCCTCCTCTCGACGACCGGTATACGCGTTGGGCGCGCCGCCGTCAGTCCGGGTCGTCGCGATTCGCCGCAAGCGCCAGGTACGGCTCGAGGTCGGTCCGCGCCTCGTTCGCCTGCACGCCGACCTCCACCTCGACCCCCGCGTCGCGCAGGTGGACGATGCCCGCCCCGACGTTGCGGGAATCCGGGTCGACGATGCCGATGACGACGCGACGGATGCCGCGCGCCACCAGCGCATCCGCGCAGGACGGCGTCCGGCCGTGGAACGAGCATGGCTCGAGCGTGACGTACGCCGTCACGTCGGCGAGGTCGCCGTCGAGCTGCGCCAGCGCCATCGCCTCGGCGTGCCGCTCGCCCGGCGGGCTCGTGAAGCCCGATGCGACCACCCGGCCGTCGCGCACGAGCACGCACCCGACGGGCGGATTCGGCAGACACGCGGGCAGCGCCCGCCGGCCCTCGGCCAGCGCCAGCCGCATGAACTGGTCGTCGGTGCCGTTCACGGCGCCACCGCCTCCGGGCTCTTCGTCCGGTCCACCGCGGGCCACCGCGCGTCGACGGCCGGCAGCGCCGTCTGCTTCCCGGTGAGCCGCTCCGGCGCGATGGCGTAGACAGTGACGTCGTCCAGACGCGGATAGAACCCCGCGGGCCGATGCCACGCCGGATCGGCGTACTTTGCCATCAGCGCGTCGAAGAACGCTTCGCGCTCCGCGCGCGGCTCGACCACGCGGATGCGGCCGAAGAGCACCACGCTCCGGTAGGCGATCGACGTGTCGCATTCGAACCGCCCGTACGGGAACACGTCGCCGGCGGCATCCATCTCGGCGCAGACGCGCGGCTCGTGGTCGACGTTCGCGCGGAAATGGCCGCGAGCGCTCGTGTTGTGCACCCACACCTCCTCGCCGACGCAGACGTACAGGAGCGGCACGACGTACGGCCAGCCGTCGGCCCCCACCGTGGCGACGCGCAGCGTGTGGCCGCCCGCCAGCGTCGCGCGGGCCTCGGCGTCGGACATGACCTTGTCGGCGCGTCGCACGCGCGGAGCGTCGCTCATCGTCGCGCCGATCTACTCCGGGTCGTCGGCCAAACGCGAGGGCGCGCGCAGGAACTCGACGTGGAACCGCACCGGCCCGAGCGGCTCGACGTGGTGCGGGACCTCGGGGACGACGACCCCCGGCTGCCCCGGCGCGAGCTCGACGTCGGTCCCGAAGCGCTCGACCCGATAGCGCAGGCGCCCGTCCTCGACGACGATCCGCCCCCACACGCCGGCGCGCGTGGTGTGCTCGCGCCGGAGCCCGTCGGGAATCGTGGCCTCCGTGAAGACGGCCGTCCGCTTGTACTCCGCGGCGTCCGCCGGCAGCTCGGCGCGATCGCAGCGGACGCAGCCGAGCGACACGCCGAGCCGGCTGCGGCGGCCCTCGGCCGTCGTCGTCCACGGCCGCTCCTCGAAGGGCGGGCGATGGCGGACGTGCTGCGGATGCCCACAGTCGAGCAACGCGACCCAATCGCCGGCGTCGTCGCGGCGAAAGCCGACGATCGGCCGATCCATGGACGTCAGCCGGCGTCCTTGGCCATCGCTCGCGCCAGGGCCGGCCGCTCGCCGCAGCGTTGCAGGTACGCGTCGACCACCGGGCCGGCCGGCAGCATCGTGCGCATGAACTGCCCGATGCTCGCGATCACGACGTCGGCGGCGGAGAAGCGATCGCCGAGGATGTACGGGCCCTGCTCGAGCGCGCCCAGGATGCGCGCGTCGACCGCCGCCCGCGTCGTGAACGTGCGCCGCATCGCCGGATTCTCCGTCAGTCCCGCGAATTCGAGATTGATGATGGGCTCGATGACGCCCGCATAGTACGCGAGCCACGTCAGGTACGGGCCGCGATCGGGATCGCCGATGGCGGGGGCGAGACCGGCCTTCGGGTACAGGTCCGCCAGGTACTGCACGATCGCCACCGACTCGGTGACGAGGACGCCGTCGTGCACGAGGGCCGGCACCTTCTTGTCCGGATGCGGGTTCGACGGATCCGGCGCGCCCGGGCCGTCCATGCGCGAGATGTCGGTGACGACGAGTCGATAGTCGGCGCCGAGCTCTTCGAGCAGCCAGACGATGCGCGACGAGCGCGAGCGGGGGGCGTGGTGAAGTGCGAGCATGATCGTTCCATGCCGCCCCTGCCCGCGCGAATCAACGTGGTCCGGTCATCGCGGACCAAAGATGGCCAGCGTCTGCAGGCGCTCGAGCAACGATCCCTCGCGCGTCCGGGCGCCGAGATCGAGCCCGCTCACCACCACGCGACGCACGACGTGCTTCGACTCGCCGCCGTCGGGACACGGCGTGCGATACCCGCCGAGGGCATGCAGCGCCATCGGCACGCCGCGCGCGTCGCGACCGAGATAGAGCGCCACGTGTCCCGGCAGGTAGAGCAGGACGACGCCGGCCGCGTCGGCCTCGTCGAGCCGCGCGAGCCGCGCGGCCGCGTCGCTCACGTGGCGCAGATCGACCGTCGCGGTGCCGGCGCGCGCCTGATCGCTGCTGTGCCGCGGCAGCTGGAGCCCGACGGCCTCGAACGTCTCGAGCAACAGCGCCGAGCAGTCGACGCCGCCGCCGGTGCCGCCGAGGCCGTACGGCCGGCCCATCGTCGCGAACGCGTCCGTCAGGATCGCCCGCCGCGTGAGCGCGCGACGGATCGGGACCTGCGCGGGATCGCGGCGGACGGCCGCCACCCGCGCCGGCGTCGCGAGCAGCACGCGCCCGCCCGGCGCCGCCGGCAGCGACGTCCCCGCGGGGAGCCGGAGCGACGCGAGTCTCACCGGGCGCGGCGCCGCGACGCGCGCGCCGCGCACGTACGGCGCGATCATCTCGGGCGGGATCGGCGGCGACAGCGACGCCGAGCGCGCGATCCACCCGAGCGCGTACCGCGTCCGCACGAGCCGCATCGTGCCCGGGCCGTCGGCGAGCACCTGCACGACCTCCTGCGGCCCGACGAGGCTGCACGCGTTGACGTCGTCCTCGTGCTCGCGGTCGTCGGACGCGTACAGCGGCTGCACGAGCGGCACGCAGCGCAACGACGTCGGCTCGACGACGACCCGCAGCTCGGACCCGAGCGCATCCGGACGCCAGCGCAGCGCGGACAGCGTCGCCGGGTCGATCGTCCGGCCGCCGGCGTCGCGCCATGCGCCGTCCGCCAGACGCTTCTGCGCGACGGCCTGCACGCCCTCGATCTGCTTGCCGACCGCCGTCGCGTCGACCGGACCGAGGAACGCCATGCTGCTCGCCCCGAGGCGCCGCGCCGTCGCGTCGTACGCGTCGACGTCGGCGCCGGAGAGCAGCGTCGCGTCGAGGTCGCGGCGTGCACCGACGACCCGGAGCCAGTACGCGAGCTGCTCGTGCCGGGCCGTCACGCCGGGCAGCGGTCCGCGCTCGATCACGCGCGGTGGACACGCCGCACCCGCCCCGCCGGCGAACGCCAGGAGGCTCAGCAGGAGAAGGACGCGCACGAGCTCAGCGCGGCCCGTCCGCCCCCAGAAGGCGCCACCACGTCGCGATCGAGCGCTTGTAGCCGCCGGGCATCGGCAGGCCGTCGACCTGCGCGAGGTCGAACCACGCGAGCGCCTTGTGCTCGGCGCTCAGCACGGGCTCGACGGGCGCGCACTCGGTGCAGCCGAACGTGGTCACGACGACGCGGATCGCCGGCGTGATCTCGTAGACCCACGTGTCGAGGATGGGGCCGACGGTCACCTCGAGCCCGAGCTCCTCGTGCACCTCGCGCGCCAGGCAATCCTCCGGCGTCTCGCCCGGCTCGAGCTTGCCGCCCGGCAGCTCCCACTCGTGCCGCGCGTTGCGGAGCAGCACGACGCGCCCGTCGCGGACGATGACGCCCTTGATCGAGACGGGGAAGCGATGGGCGGCGTCGTCGTTCACTCGACCTTCGTGGCGACCCACCACGTCGTGCCGCCGGCGTCCTTGACGCCGCCGCGCTTGTCCGCGTCGTCCTTCTTCGTGGGCTCCTGGACCGACGTCGCGCCGGCGGCCAGCGCCCGCCGGTACGTCGCATCCACGTCGCTCACGTAGACGTGCACGTGCGCCGGCACCGGGGGCCACTGCGGCGGCTGCGCGTCGCCGAGCATGATCACGCTGTCGTCGAGCCGCACCTCGGCATGGTGGATCTTGCCGTCCGGGCCGGCGAACCGTCGGATCTCCGCGGCGTCGAACGTGCGCACGAGGAAGTCGATCGTGCGCTCGGCGCCGTCGACGATGAGATACGGCGAGACCGACGTGTATCCGTGGGGCTTGTGTGATGTGGCCATGCGCGCCAGGCAGCCACGATCGCCGCCGCCGGTCAATCCGGGTCAGCCCGAGACGATCGCCAGCGTGAAGCCGTCCCAGCCCTTGCTGCCGACCGTCTGGATGGTCGTGGCGCTGACGCGCGGCTCGGCGGCGAGCATCGCGTGCAGCCGTCGGACGCCCTGCACCGCCGGATCGGCGCTGTCCGCGTCGACGACGGCACCGTTGCGCACGACGTTGTCGACGACGATCAGCGTGCCCGGGCGCGAGAGCCGCAGCGCCCACGCGAGGTAGTCCGGATTGCTCGGCTTGTCGGCGTCGATGAAAACCATGTCGAACGGTCCGGTGAGCCGCGGCAGCGTGTCGAGCGCGCGGCCCTCGTGCAGCGTGACGACGTCGGCGAGCCCGGCGCGCGCCAGGTTGGCATGCGCCACGCCGGCATGCGCGTGCGCGGCCTCCAGCGTGACCAGCCGCCCGCCGGGCGGGAGGGCGCGCGCGAGCCAGATCGTGCTGTACGCCCCGAGCGTGCCGATCTCGAGGATGGCGCGCGCCTCCCGCAGCCGGGCGAGCAGGTGGAGCAGCTTGCCCTGGCTGGGGGAGACGGCGTGCGGCGGCAGGCCCGCCGCGTCGCTGGCGGCGAGCGCGGCGTCGAGCACGGGGTCGGACGGCACCAGCTGATCGGCGACCCAGGCGTCGACCGCCGTCCACTGGTCCAGCGCCATCGTCAGCCCGGTGTCCGCTCGAAGGCCGGCACGCCGTCGGGCACGTGATGGAAGCTCTGCTTGTCGACGGTGTAGATCACCATCTGCGGGCCGCCGAACACGCTCGGGTCGTCGAGCGTCCCGACCTTGATCAGCACGGCGCCCGGCACGCGCGACGTGCGGGTCAGGATGTGCGTACCGCACTCGGCGCAGAATTCGCGCGTCACACCGTCGGCCAGGTCGGCGCGGCGGAAGCCCTTCGCCGTCCCCTTCGTGTACGCGAACCCGCTTTCGGGCATCCCGATGATGACGTTCGGGTGACCGCCCGAGATGTACTGGCACTCGCGGCAGTGACACTGGCCCTTGAAGAGCGCGTCGCCCGTCGCGTCGTAGCGGAGATTTCCACAGTAGCAGCCGCCTTGCATGGTCGTGAGCCCTCCCTTTGCTCGCCCGGTACCACACCGGCCGGCGTCGTGGCGATCCCGTCCCGCTCACTCGAGCCGGCGCTTCATGCCCTCGTGCGACGCCTCGAAGCCGAGCCGCTCGTAGAACCGCTTCGCATCCGGACGGCGCTTGTCCGTCGTGAGCTGCACGAGGCGGCACCCGCGCGCGCGCGCCCGCGCGAACGCGTGCGCGAACATCGCCTGCCCGACACCCTGCGAGCGCAGCGTCGACGCGACGCGCACGCCCTCGATCGTCGCGCGCCAGCCGCCCTGATGGAGCACGTACGGCGTGTAGGTGATCTGCAGGACGCCGACCACGGCGTCGTCGAGGCATGCGACGAGGAGCTCGTTGTTGGGGTCGGCGGCGATGGCGTCGAATGCGGCGCGGTACGACGGCGGGAGCGGCGTCTCGTCGCGCTCGCGCGCGGCGCCCAGCGTGTCGTCGGCGAGCAAACGAACGATCGCCGGCAGGTCGGCCGCATCCGCGACCCGGAACGCGGGCTCAGGCCGCGGCATGACGGATCGCGGCGAGGCGCACGCCGGCACCGATCAGCAGGAGGCCTCCGACGCGCTGGAGCCCGGCCGCGAAGCGCGGCGCCCGGACCCATGCCCGCGCGCCGTGGCACGCAGCGACGTAGAGGAGGAGCACGACGGTCTCGATGACGACGGAGCTCACGCCGAGGACGAGCATCTGCTCGACGACGGGCCGCGCCGGATCGATGAACTGCGGCAGCAGCGCGGTGAAGAAGACGAGGGCCTTCGGATTGGCGATCTGCGTGACGAAGCCGCGCGCGACCGCCCGGCGCGGCGAGGGGCGCAGCGGCGGGACGAGCGTCGTCGCGGGCGCCGGCACCGCCGGGACGAGCAGCATCGAGACGCCGAGCCACACGAGGTACGCGGCGCCGAGCCACGTGATCACGCGGAAGATCGTCGCGGAGCCGACGAGCAGCGCGCCCAGGCTGGTGGCGGACAACCCGAAGTAGACGACGTTCCCGATCAGGATGCCGATACTGGCCGCGACGCCGTGCCGCGCGCCTGCCGCCAGCGCCGTCGAGACGACGAGCAGCACCGCCGGGCCGGGCGAGAGGCACATGACGGCTTCGGTCAGGCAGAAGAGCAGCCAGGCGTCGAGCGTCATGGGGCGAGCGGCCGTCCCATCGCGATGCGGTTCTCGAGGCCGGCCTCGGCCTCCGCCCGCAGGATCGCGTGCAGCTCCGGGCCGTGTTCGTCGGCGCGGAGCGGACGGAAGCCGCGCCGGGCGTAGTACGGCGCGTTCCAGGCGACGTGCGCGAAGGTCGTGAGGGTGAGCAGCGCTCCCCGTCCGCGCGCCCAGTCGACGACGGCATCGAGCAGGCGCGTGCCGTGGCCGCGGCGGCCGTGATCGGGATGGACCGACACCTCGGCGAGATGCGGCCGGCCGTCGACCACGTCGCCGACCGCGAAGCCCACGAGGCCGCCTTCCGCGTCGCGTGCCACCCACAGCCGGTCCTCGGCCTGCGCCGCCGCCAACGCCTCGAGCGGCATGGCGTCGTCGCGCTGCGCGGCGGGCAGATCGTCGGGGGAGAACATGCCCGCCGCGGCGCGCTCGATCGCCTGCAGCGCCGCGACGTCGGCCGCGTCCGCACGCGTGACGATCATCGCGCGCGCCATAGCTCGATCAGCTCGCGGAACTCCGGCGGCTGCCCTGCGAACACGGCGGCGTCGCGCGGGAACACGACCCACGGCTGCGCGCTCCGCGCCCAGATGTGCGCCACCGGCCGTAGCCACGTCGTGTCGTCGAGCGTGCCCGCCTGGACGACGACGATGCGCGAGCGGGCCGCGGGCTCCCCCCAGAGGCGGGTGCCGCACGCCGCGCACATCCGCCCTTGCTTCGTGCGACCGTCGGCGAGCGCGGCGGCGTACGGCGCGGGCGTCCCGCACTCGACGACGAGCGCCTCGCGCGGCACGACCAGCGACAGGGCGCAGGCCGAGCCCGTGCGGCGCTGGCAGTCGGTGCAGTGGCACGCGTACAGCGTGAGCGGCTCCGCGTCGACGCGGTAGCGCACCGCCGCGCACAGACACCCGCCCGCAAGAGGAGCCGCCATCGCCGGCACCTTAGAGCGCGATCCCGAGGAACGCTACGGCCATGGCCAGGCAGAGCGGCGAGCAGAGCGACGTATCCCAGCGCGCGAACGGCGTCCCGTGCACGCGAACGCCCGCGGCGTGCTCACGACGGCAGCTCCAGCACGGCCTTCCCGTGCGGCAGCGTGTGCGCGTAGGCCTGCTGGACGCCGGCGAGCGGGAACACCGCGCCGACGAGGACGCGCAACGCCCCGGCGTCGATCGCCTGCGCGACGTCCGCCAGCTGTGCGCGGCTCGGCTCGACGATGAAGAACGCATCGCGCACGCGCGGATCGTCCGTCGTCTCCGAGGACGTCGCGATGGTGACGACCCGGCCACCGGGCCGGACGACGTCCCACGACCGTGCGAGCGTCTCGCCGCCGGCGCCGTCGAGCACCAGGTCGACGTCGCGCACGACGTCCTCGAAGCGCGTCGCGCGGTAGTCGAGCACCTCGTGTGCGCCGAGCTCGCGGACGACGTCCATGCTGCGCGCCGAGGTCGTGGCGATCACGTGCGCGCCGCGCGAGCGCGCCATCTGCACCGCGAAGAGCCCGACCCCGCCGCCGGCGGCGTGGATCAGGACACGCTCGCCCGACGCGAGGCCGCCGCGCACGATCAGGCCCTGCCAGGCCGTCAGCGCGGAGATCGGCGTGGCAGCGGCGTGCACGTGGTCGAGGCTGCGTGGCTTCGGCGCGACGTCGGCCGCGCGGGCGACGCAGTACTCGGCCTGCGCGCCGTCCACGAACCAATCGTTCATGCCGTAGACGGCGACGCCGGGCGCGAGGTCGGTCACGCCCGCGCCGAGCGCCACGACCTCGCCGGAGAGCTCGTGTCCCGGGATGATCGGGAACGGCCGCGGCGCGCCCGCCGGCGTCGTCCAGGTCGGGACCCATGCGAGCTCCGTGGGTGTCACCGCCGCCGCGCGGACCCGGATCAGGACCTCACCAGCGCCCGGCGTCGGCGTCGGCACGTCGTCGACGACGAGCTCCGGCGGATGGGTGCGGCGACGGAGGCAGACGGCCCGCATCACGCGGTCCCTCCGGCGACGTGCGTCACCGCGATCCGATAGAACTCGTAGCCGCGCATGGCGCCGGACGCCGGCCCGTAGCAGCGCGCGCGGTAGTCGGCGGCCCCGACGTCCTCGTCCAGCGCGAGGCCGCGCTCGCCGAGGTAGCCGGCGAGGGTCGGATGATCGACCTCGAAGACGGCGGCACGCGCCATGGCCGGCACGCGATAGGCGCGCGCATCGAACCCGGCGCCCAGGATGACCACCTGCGTGGCGCCCGCGCGGAGGGCGCCGGTGACGACGTCGTCGATGTAGCGCGTCCGCGCCACCGCCGACGTCCGCACGCCCGGCCAGCGGCGGTCGATGCACCGTCGCACCAGCTCGCCGACGGGCGGCAGGCGGGCCGCGTGCGCCACCGCGCGCAGCCCGCCGGGCAGGAAGGCGCACGCGAACGGGTCGTCGAAGAGACGCGCGGGGCCGCGCGTCGACTCCAGCGCGCGGAAGAGCGCCATGTACTGCGCCGTCCGGCTGGCCTCCCCCGCGCGCATCGCCCGTCAGGCGCCGAACCGCTGGGCGGAGCGGGCCCGCGCCTTCGCCGCCTCCGTGTCGCGGTCACGTGGCGGGGCGTTCGTCACCAGCGCGTCGAGCAGCTCGTGCGCCGCGCGCGTGACGGCGTCCACCGCGTGCTCGAACGCCGCCTCGTTGGCCTTCGACGGGCGGGTGAGCCCGCTCAGCTTGCGGACGAACTGCAGCGCCGACGCGTGGATCTCTTCGTGCGTCGCGGGCGGCTTGAAGTTGTGGAGCGTCTTGATGTTCCGGCACATGTCCGCCCCCTAGCCGCCCCGCCGATCGGCGGCAACCCGCGTCAGCCAGGCGTCGAAGGTCGTCGTGCCCCGCCGGGCCTCGGGCCCCGGCAGCAGCGCCTCGCCGGCCGCATCGAGGCCGAACACGCCCGTGCGCCAGCTCGGCACCAGCGTCAGCGATGCGCCGCGCGCGGCGAGCGTCCGGCGCGCCATGTCGACCAGATCCTGCGGCTCGGGTCCGGTCAGGTCGACGGCGCGCCCCTGCGGCGCGCCGCCCGCGATCGCGGCGAGCACGCCGGCCACGTCGGTCGCGGCGACCGGCTGCACCAGGAGCGGCGGGAGCGCGGCCGTGTCGCCCTGCCGCGTCCACGACACGACGGTCTCGGCGAACTCGTGGAACTGCGACGCGCGCTGGATCGTCCACGGGATCGGCCCCGTCGTCACCACCGTCTCCTGCTCCCGCTTGCCGGCGTAGTGCGCGTTGCCGGCGATGCGGTCGACGCCGACGATCGAGAGCAGCACGTGGTGCCCGACGCCGGCCCGCTCCTCCGCGGCGAGGAGGTTGGTCGTCGCGGTCGCGAAGCGCCGGCGCGTGGTCTCGACGTCCGGCCCATCCACCGTGCTCACGTCGATCACCACCTGCGCCCCGGCGAGCGCCTCGTCGAGCCCGCGGCCCGTCAGCACGTCGGCGCCCCGCGATCGCGACACGACGAGCGCCTCGTGCCCCGCCCGGCCGAGCGCCTCCACGGTGTGCCGGCCGACCGTCCCGGTACCGCCGACGACTGCGATGCGCATCCCCGTCTCCTGCGACGGCGCACCGGTCAGGTCAATGCGGGTCGCAGCGATCGCACGGCGCCGTCGTGCGACACCGCGAAGACGTGCGGATTCTCGAGCGTCAGGAAGACGTCGTACGGATCGACGCCGCGGAGAGCGCCGAGCACGAGGGCCAGCAGCTTGCCGTGCGTGACGAGCGCCGCGCCGTCGGGCGCGTCGGCGAGGGCGGCGAGACCGCGTGCGCGTGCCGCCGTCATCGGCTCGACGTCCGCCGGCAGCGCCGCGCCGGCGAAGATCGGACGCAGTGCCTGCGGCCACTCGGCGCTCGCGATGAACGGCACCTGCCACTCGCGGAGCCGCTCGTCGAGCGCGACGGCGGCGGCGAGCGGCACAGCCGTCTCGCGGGCGCGCCGCCACGGGCTCGACACGACGCGCGCGACGCCCGCCGTCCGAAGGAAGGTCGCGAGCGCCTGCGCCTGGTCGTGCCCGCGCGCCGTCAGCGGCGCGTCCGGCTCCTGGCCGGCGGATTCGCAGTGCCGGACGAGGAACGCACGCGGCCGCTCGTCGTCCGACATGCGGTCGAGCCTAGGCGGTCAGCTTGCGGTACTTGATCCGATGCGGCTGGTCCGCGTCGGTGCCGAGGCGCTTGTGTCGATCGGCCTCGTAGTCCTGGTAGTTGCCCTCGAACCAGACGACGCGGCTGTCGCCCTCGAACGCCAGCATGTGCGTCGCGATGCGGTCGAGGAACCAGCGATCGTGGCTGATGACGACGGCGCTGCCGGCGAACGCCAGCAACGCTTCCTCGAGCGCACGCAGCGTGTCGACGTCGAGATCGTTCGTCGGCTCGTCGAGCAGCAGCAGGTTGCCGCCGCTCTTCAGCAGCTTCGCCAGGTGGAGGCGGTTGCGCTCGCCACCCGAGAGGTCCTTCACCTTCTTCTGCTGATCGGGACCCTTGAAGTTGAACGACGCCGCATACGCACGCGAGTTCACCTCGCGCTTGCCGACGAGGATGACCTCGTTGCCGCCGTCGGAGATCTCCTCCCACAGCGTGCGCTCGGCGTTCAGCGTGTCGCGGCTCTGGTCGACGTAGGCGGGCGTCACCGTGTCGCCGAGACGCAGCGTGCCGCCGTCCGGCTGCTCCTGGCCGGTGATCATCTTGAACAACGTGGTCTTGCCGGCGCCGTTCGGGCCGATCACGCCGACGATGCCGCTGCGGGGCAGTGTGAACGAGAGGTCGTCGATCAGGAGCTTGTCCCCGTACCCCTTCCGGAGCCCCTTCGCCTCGACGACGAGATCGCCGAGCCGCGGTCCCGGCGGGATGGTGATCTGCGCGCGCTCCTGGCGCTGCTCGGCCTGCTGCTCGGCGGCGAGCAGCTCCTCGTACTGCGCGAGGCGCGCCTTGCCCTTCGCCTGCCGGGCGCGCGGCGCCAGCCGCACCCACTCGAGCTCGCGCTGCAGCGTCCGCCGGCGCGACGACGTCTCCTTCTCCTCCTGGCCGAGCCGCTTCTCCTTCTGGTCGAGCCAGGACGAGTAGTTGCCTTCCCACGGGATGCCCGCCCCGCGGTCGAGCTCGAGGATCCAGCCGGCGACGTTGTCGAGGAAGTAGCGATCGTGGGTGACCGCGACGATGGTGCCCTTGTACTCCTGCAGGTGGCGCTCGAGCCACGCGACCGACTCGGCGTCGAGATGGTTCGTCGGCTCGTCGAGGAGCAGCAGGTCGGGCGCCTGCAGCAGCACGCGGCAGAGTGCCACGCGCCGGCGCTCGCCGCCGGAGAGCTTCGTGACGTCGGCGTCGGGCGGCGGCAGCCGGAGCGCGTCCATCGCGATCTCCAGCTGGCGGTCGAGCTCCCACGCGTTGACGGCGTCGATCTGGTCCTGGAGCCGACCCTGCTCGGCGAGCAGCTTCTCCATCGCGTCGTCGGACATCGGCTCGCCGAGCTGCATCGATACGTCTTCGAAGCGGGTGAGCAGCGCGCGCGTGCCGGCGACGGCTTCCTCGACCTGCTCGAGGACGGTCTTCTTGGGATCGAGCTGCGGCTCCTGGGGCAGGAAGCCGACGGTGTGGCCGTCGGAGAGGACGGCGTCGCCGTTGTAGTCCTTGTCCACGCCGGCCATGATCCGGAGCAGCGTGCTCTTGCCCGCGCCGTTGTGACCGAGCACGCCGATCTTCGCGCCGTAGTAGAACGAGAGGTAGATGCCCTTGAGGATCTCCTTGCCCTGGGGGGTGATCTTGCGGAGATCCTTCATCGTGAAGATGAACGGAGGTGCCATAGGGGGACCGTTTCAATGTCACGGCGCGGCGCGTGTCAACGTTCCCGGTTTCCGGCATCGCATGATAGGAGCACGCCCATGCGACTGCTCGCCCTGCTTCTCGTGACGCTCGCCGCGTGCAGCAACAGCGGCGCCATCAAGTCACCCGACACGCGCTACTACGGGATGCTGCTGAACGCGCGCGAGCTGGGCGCCGCGGTGGTGCAGCGGCTCGTGGCGTCCGACCCGACGATCCGCGGCTTCGTCGCGCGCGCTGGCGATCCCGACTTCGTGCTGCTCGCGAATCAGCACGACGTCGAGTTCATCTACGTGCAGCAGTCGCAGCTGATCCACTTCCATCGCGATCAGCCGAACAGCCCGAGCGTCGCCGGCTTCGTGTCGCCGCTGCCGAGCGGGGTCAACAACATCCTCCCGGCGGACATGCGGGCGGGAACCGGCGAGCCGCTGCAGCTCGGCGGCGCGTCGTGCTGGACGCTGATGGTCGGTCCCGACGCCTGCCGGACCTGCTGCCGGGGACCGCAGGCGTGCGTCTCCGAGTGCCGCGCCGGCAGCAGCTGAACGGTCTCCCGTGGTGAGCTGCGCCAGCACGACGGTGCCCGACAGGATCAGGATCACGAACGCGACGCAGAGCTTCGTCGCCACGCCGACCACGCGTCCGACGAGCGCGCCGGTGCCGACGCGCAGGTCGGGCTCGAGCTGACCGCGCTGCCACATCTCGCCGGCGATCGCGCCGACGAACGTCCCGAAGAACGACATCAGCAGCGCACCGATGATCGGCAGCGGAATGCCGCCGACGAAGGCGCCCGCGATCCCGCCGACGAGCGCGCCCCACCCTGCCGCGCGCGAGCCGCCGAACCGGCGCGCACCCCACTGGCCGCAGAGGAACTCCACCACCTCGGCGACGAGCGCCAGCACCGCGAACACGACCACCCACGTCCAGCTCATGCGCGTACCGTCGGACAGGATGGCCACCGCCGCCGCGGCGCCGACCTGCAGGAACGTCCCCGGCAGGCCGATCGGGATCATCACCAGTGCGGCGAGCTGCACCAGGAAATAGACGACGATGCCGAGGACGACGAGCATCGTCAGGCGGGCGCGAAGACGAGCACGTACTGGTGCTCGAGCACGGCCGGCTGCTCGACGAGACGGTAGCCGGCGCGCTGCATCTCGTCGACGACCTGCTCGCGCGCGAGCTTGTGGTCCATCTCGGGCCCGACCGGCAGCGGCCGCTTCTCCCAGTCGACGACGACCACGCGCCCGCCGGGGCGCAACGCACGGCGCTGCGCGCGCATGTAGGCCACGCGGCCGTCGATGTGGTGGTAGGTGTCGACGATCAGCAGCACGTCGACGGCAGCGGCGGGGAGCCGCGGGTTGTCGAGCGACGCGAGGACGGGCACGACGTTCGCGCTCCCCTCCTTTTCGGCGCGCGCGCGCAGGTGGGTGACGAGGTTCGGCTCGACCTCGACGGCCAGCACCGTGCCGGTCGGCCCGACGGCGGCCGACAGCCGGCGGGTCAGGTATCCCGTGCCGGCGCCGAGGTCGGCGACGCACATCCCGGGCTTCAGTCCGAGCGACGCGACCAGCGCGTCGGGCTTCTGCCAGGCGTCGCGCTTCGGATCGTCGAAGACGCCCGACCAGTACGGCACGTCGGCGAACGAGCGGTGCGACGTCGCGTCGTCCGACGCGGCGACCGCGTGCGACGGCGCGAGCAGCAGGAGCGCCAGGAGGAGGAGAACCGTCCGCATGCGTGCCGACGACGCATAGCACGCCCGCGTGGAGGGGGCAGCCGCAGTGCTTGACGCCCGGGCCCCGTGGGGGCTTCATGATCGCCATGGCACAACTCGCGATGCGTTCCGGCAACCCCGCGCTGTCCGCGGAGACCTTCCGCGGCGTTCCCCGCGCGATGGGCTCGGACGCCATGACCATCAACGGGACGGTCAACAAGACCGCCCTCGCCCTCGTCCTCTTGATGGCCGCCGCGGCGGTCAGCTGGAACCAGGGGCAGCAGGCGCAGATCTGGGTGATGGCCGGCTTCCTCGGCGGCTTCATCGTCGCCATGGTGACCGTCTTCAAGAAGGAGTGGGCGCCGATCACGACGCCCCTCTACGCGGTGCTGGAAGGCCTCGGGCTCGGCGGCGTCTCGCTGGTCTTCGAGACCATGTACCCGGGGATGGTGAGCCAGGCGATCTTCCTCACGTTCGGCGTCCTCGGTGCGATGCTGCTGGCCTATCGCGCCGGCCTCGTGCAGGCGACGGAGCGCTTCAAGCTCGGCGTCTTCGCGGCGACCGGCG
Organism: uncultured Binatia bacterium (SeqCode); assembly: GCA_964432595.1. Classification (GTDB taxonomy): domain Bacteria; phylum Desulfobacterota; class Binatia; order DP-6; family DP-6; genus DASYLJ01. The sequence continues at coordinate 51,036 of CAYSOF010000030.1, forward strand.
GCATCGCGATCGTCTACCTCCTCGGCTTCGTGCTGTCGTTCTTCGGGATCTCGATCCCGCTGATCCACGGTAGCGGCCCCGTCGGCATCCTCTTCAGTGTCGCGGTCGTCGTCATCGCCGCGCTGAACCTCGTGCTCGACTTCGACTTCATCGAGCAGGGCGCCGAACGCGGTGCGCCCCGCTATATGGAGTGGTATGGCGCGTTCGGCCTGCTCGTGACGCTCGTGTGGCTCTACCTCGAGCTGCTCCGCCTGCTCTCGAAGCTGCAGGAACGTCGCTAGGCCGGCGACGGCCGCATCGATCGTCATCGTTTCGGCGCTCGCGCGATCACGCGCTTCGCGCCCGTAGGCGCTTTGGCGGGGCATATGGATTGCTCTCCAGAGCGCCGTGCTCGTCACCCGATTCGTCGCTCTCACCCTCGCCGTGCTGTGCGCCATGGCGTCCGCCGCAGAGGCCGGACGCCTGCTCGCACCGGCGGGTCGTACCCGCGCCGCAACCGTTCGCGGCGTCACCGCGCTGCAGCCGCTGCGCCTCGATCACGCCGCGCTCGCGTCTCTGCGCGCGCAGCGCACGGCGGTGCTCGACGACTTCCCGCTCGGACGCGCTCGCACCGCGACGCTCGAGTTGCGCCGGTTCGAGCCGTTCGCCGGAACGCGTGCCGTGGTGATGGAGCCGGGCGGCGCGCGCGAGATCGCGCTCCCCGATCGCACCTACTTCACGGGCAGCGTCCGCGGCGAGCCGACGTCGCGCGTGCTGCTGATCGCCGGCACGGACGCGGTGCAGGGTTTCGTCTCGTCGGGCGGCGACGTCTATCCGTTCGGCCCCGACGCCAACGGCCGTCACCGGACGTACGCCATGTCGAGCGTCGATCCGACGCAGAACCCGCCGCCGGGCGACTTCTGCAAGAACGACCTGATGCGCGACAAGGTCGAGGGTCCGCGCACGCTCGCGCAGCTCGGCGCCGCGCCGCCCCCGCTCACGCCGCGCGCCGGCGGCGCGATGCTGCGGGTGCAGATTGCCGTCGACACCGACCAGGAGCTGCGCGCCAAGTTCGGCTCGAACCAGGCGACGCTCGACTACCTGACCGCGCTCCTCGCGGCGGGCAACGTCATCTACGAGCGCGACACGTCGGTACGGCTCGACTTCTCGTTCATCCGCCTCTGGGACACGCCCGATCCGTGGTCGTATCCGGGAAGCGACGTCGTCGGCGTCTCGCTCGACGAGCTGCAGGCGTACTGGACGAACCCCGGCAACGACATGGACGCCGTCGCCGGGCCGCGCGACGTCGTCCACATGATCTCCGGCAAGGACGTGGACGGCGGCGTCGCGTACCTGAGCGCCGTCTGCATCCCCGACTATGGCTTCGGCGTGTCGCAGGTCTTCGGCAGCTTCGACACGGCCGACCCGCAGGACACGTGGGACGTGATCGTCTTCACGCACGAGCTCGGCCACAACCTCGGCTCCGAGCACACGCACTGCTACTCGCCGCCGATCGACCGGTGCTTCAACCAGGAGGGCGGCTGTTACTCGGGTCCCGTCGTCGTGAGCCAGGGCACGCTGATGAGCTACTGCCATTTGAATCCGCCGGGCCTGTCGAACGTCTCGCTCCTGTTCGGCGACCGCGTGAGCACGCAGATCCGCTCGACGGTGGAAGGCGCCTCGTGCCTCGACGTCGTGCCGACGAACTGCGGCAACGGCACGATCGACGCCGGCGAGCAATGCGACGACGGCAACACGACGCCCGGCGATCACTGCTCGGCGACGTGCCAGATCGAATCGGTATGCGGCGACGGCGTCACCGAGGGCAACGAGCTCTGCGACGACAGCAACACGGCGGCGGGCGACGGCTGCGCGCCGGTGTGCCGGCCCGAGGTGTGCGGCAGCGGCTACACCGATCCGGGTGAGACCTGCGACGACGGCAACGCCACCGACGGCGACGGCTGCTCGTCGACGTGTCAGCGCGAGCCGCGCTGCGGCGACGGCGTCCTCGACGCCGGCGAGTCGTGCGACGACGGCAACACCGTCACCGGCGACGGCTGCTCGGCGGGCTGCGCCCCCGAGCCGTGCACGGTGCTGGCGCCGCACCAGGCGCTGTGGGCGCCTGCGCGGCTCGTGATCGTGCGCGGCGCCAACGGCGACCGCCTGCTACTGCGCGGCAGCTTCGGCATCGCGGCCGACAGCCCGATCAGCGTCGCCGAGGAGGGCATGCGGCTCCTCATCCAGAACGCCGCGGGCCAGCTGAAGCTCGATGCGACGCTGTCCGGCGACGGGTGGTCGGACCAGGGGGCGAAGCTCAAGTACCGTGCGTTCGGCGCCGCCGCCGGCGGCATCCGCAACGTCTCGCTGCGCCAGAATCCGGGCCCGAGCATCAACGAGATCGTCGTCAAGATCACCGGCAAGGGCGACTACGGCATCGAGCCGAGCGACCTCCCGCTGGTCGTGACGCTGCTCCTCGGCGACGACACCGCCGGCGAGGCCGGCGCGTGCGGCCGCTACGACTTCGCGGCGGGCCGCTGCCAGGCGTCGAAGAGCGGACGGAAGATCAACTGTCGCTGACCCTCGTCGTGACGCCGCGCGACGCCTGAGCGCGGCCCTCCTTGCCCTCCCGGGGGAAGGCGGCTACTACCGCCCGATCCCTCACCGGGAAGGAGGCCTCATGCGTTTCGTCGCCCTCGCCGCGCTCTGCGCGGCTCTGGTGGCCGTGCCCGTGGTGCACGGCGCCGATCCGACTCTCGACACCGACGAGCAGAAGACGATCTACTCCATCGGGCTCGCCCTGAGCCGCAACCTGGCACCCTTCAACCTGACGCCCGCGGAGATGGACATCGTCGTCGCCGGCCTGAAGGACGGGCTCTTCGCCAAGGAGAAGAAGGTCGACCTCGACAAGTTCGGCCCGAAGATCCAGGAGCTGGCGCAGACCCGCGCGAAGGCCGCCGCCGAGGTCGAGAAGAAGGCCAGCCAGGGCTTCCTCGACAAGGCCGCCGCCGAGAAGGACGCCAAGAAGACGGCGTCCGGCGCGATCTACCAGGAGACGAAGGCGGGCACCGGCGAGGCGCCGAAGCCGACCGACAAGGTGAAGGTGCACTACCACGGCACGCTCACCGACGGCACGGTGTTCGACAGCTCGAAGGAGCGCGGTCAGCCCGCGACCTTCCCGCTGAACGGCGTCATCAAGTGCTGGACGGAAGGCGTCGGCATGATGAAGGTCGGCGGCACGGCGAAGCTCATCTGCCCGTCCGACACCGCCTACGGCGATCGCGGCTCGCCGCCGAAGATCAAGCCCGGCGCGACGCTCGTCTTCGACGTCGAGCTGCTCGAGATCGTCAAGGACGCGACTCCGCCGAAGCCGCCCGCGGCCCCGGCGCCCGGTGCCGCGCCCGGCACGACGGTCCCGCCGGCGAAGAAGTAGGCGCTCAGTCGGAGCGGCCGGTCCCGGCGACGGGGCCGGCCGCGTCCGTCTCTTCGTCCTTGAGGCGCACCGGCGCGGTGCGCTCGGGGAACTTCCCCTGGATCGGGGCGTAGAAGTCGCGGATCACCTGCATGTCCGCCGCGACGTCGCCCGTCGGCACGAACACCGGACCGATGCCGCCCACCTTCCGCGCGTAGTCGAGGAAGCCGCAGATGATCGGCACCCGGGCGCCGCGCGCGATGTGATAGAAGCCCGACTTCCAGTGCGGCGCGCGGCTGCGCGTCCCCGAGGGCGGGATCACCAGCGTGAGCGCCTGCGCCTTCTCGAGCACGGCGACCGCCTGCTGCACGAGGTTCTGGCGGCTGCGCCGGTCGACCGGGATGCCGCCGAGCCAGCGCATGAACCCGCCGAACGGCCAGCGGAACAGCTCCGCCTTTCCGAGCCACGACGGGCGCACGCCGTACGCCCAGCCCATCGCCAGCATGAACGGCAGGTCCCAGTTCGACGTGTGCGGCGCGGCGATGAGCACGGCGCGCGTCGTCGGCGGCAGCACGCCCTCCGTGCGCCATCCACACATCGCGAGCCACGTGCGGCCGAGCCAGCGCGCGAACGCGCCGACCGATCCCGGGTTGGCGGCGGGCGTCAGATGTTCAGCGTGCGCTTGGCGACGCCGAGCGCGGCTTCCTTCACGGCCTCGGGCAGCGTCGGATGCGCATGCACCGTGCGGGCGATGTCCTCGGCGGCGGCGCCGAACGTCATGGCGACGACCGCCTCGGCGATCATGTCCGAGGCGCGCGGCCCCAGGATGTGGACACCGAGCACGCGATCGGTGGCGGCGTCGGCGATGACCTTGGCACTGCCCTCCGTCTCGTCCATGCAGCGCGCGCGCGCGTTGGCCATGAACGGGAACGTGCCCACGTTGACGGCGAGACCGCGGCCACGCGCCTCCTCCTCGGTGATGCCGACGCTGGCGAGCTCGGGCCAGGTGTAGACCACGTTCGGGATCACGTCGTAGTCGACGTGCACGGGATGCCCCGCCATCCCCTCGACGGCGGCCACGCCCTCCTCCTCACCCTTGTGCGCGAGCATCGGGCCGGGGATCACGTCGCCGACGGCGAACACGCCGGGGACCGACGTCTCGAAGCGGCCGTTCACGGTGATGCGGCCACGATCGTCGAACGCGACGCCGATCTCGCGCGCGCCGAGCCCGTCGGCGTAGGGACGGCGGCCGATCGCCACCAGCACGACGTCGGCGTCGAGCTGCGCCGTCTCGCTCTTGCCGGCGACCGTGACGCGCACGCCGTCGGCCGTGCGCTCGATGGCGGTGGCCGACGTCTCGAGCCGGAACGTCATGCCCTGCTTCGTGAGCGCGCGCTGCAGCTGCTTGCCCATCGTACCGTCGGCCCACGGCACGATGCGGTCGAGGAACTCGACGACCGTCACCTCGGCACCGAGCCGGCGCCACACCGAGCCGAGCTCGAGGCCGATGGCCCCGCCCCCGACGACCAGCAGGCGCTTCGGGACGGACGGAAGCGACAGCGCCTCGGTCGAGCTGAGCACGCGCTCGCCGTCGAACGGCAGCTTGGGAAGCGGCGTCGGCTCGCTGCCCGTCGCGATGAGCACGCGCGCCGCGTCGACGACCTGCTCGCAGCCGTCACCCGCCAGCACGAGCTGCGTCGGGCTCTTGAAGCGTGCCTTCCCCGCGAGGCGCGTGACCTTGTACTTCTTGAAGAGGCTCGCGATGCCCTGCGTGAGGCCGCGGACCACCTTCTCCTTGCGCGCCATCATGGCGGGCAGGTCGAGCGCGACGCCCTCCGCGCGGATCCCGTGCGCGGCCATGTGCGTCCGCGCCTGCAGGTAGAGCTCGCTCGAGTCGAGGAGCGCCTTGCTCGGGATGCAGCCGACGTTCAGGCACGTGCCGCCGAGCGGCGGGTCCTTCTCGACGCACGCGACCGTCATGCCGAGCTGACCGGCGCGAATGGCGGCCTGGTACCCCGCCGGCCCGGACCCGACGACGACGAGATCGTATCGCTCGGCCATCAGACGTCGAGCAGGAGGCGGGTCGGATCCTCCAGGCGCTCCTTCACGCGCACCAGGAACGTGACGGCCTGCTCGCCGTCAATCAGCCGGTGATCGTACGACAGCGCCAGGTACATCATCGGGCGGATGACGATCTGGTCGTCGATCACCACCGGGCGCTTCTCGATCTTGTGCATGCCGAGGATCGCGACCTGCGGCGGCGTCAGGATCGGCGTCGACATGAGCGAGCCGTACACGCCGCCGTTCGAGATCGTGAACGTGCCGCCCTGCAGGTCGTCGAGCGCGAGCTTGCCGTCGCGCGCGAGGCCGGCGAGACGGCCGATCTCGCGCTCGACGTCGGCGAAGCCCATCTTGTCGGCGTGCTTCACGACCGGCACGACGAGGCCCTTCTCCGTGCCGACGGCGACGCCGAGGTTCACGTAATGCTTGTAGACGACGTCCTCGCCGTCGATCTCGGCGTTGACGGCCGGGATCTCCTCCAGCGCGGCGATGCACGCGCGTGCGAAGAACGACATGAACCCGAGGCCGACGCCGTGCGCCTTCTGGAAGCGGTCCTTGTACTGGGAGCGCAGCGCCATCACGGCCGACATGTCGACCTCATTGAAGGTCGTCAGGATCGCGGCGGTGTGCTGCGCCGCCACCAGCCGTTCGGCGATGCGCTTGCGGATGCGCCCCATCGGCACCCGCTCCTCGCCCTCGCGCGGCGCGCGCGGCGCGGCGGGCGCGGGCGGCGGCGACGCGGCCACGGTGGCCGCGGCCTGCACGGTCGGCAGCGAGGGCGTCGGCGCGGTGGGCGCGCCGGAGGCGCGGCGTTCGAGATGCACGAGCACGTCGCCCTTCGTCAGGCGGCCGCCCTTGCCCGAGGCCTGGATCGCCGTCGGGTCGAGGCCGTGCTCCTCGATCAGGTTGCGCACCGACGGGCTGAGCGGTCCGACCGGACGCGCGGACGCGGACGATGTCTGCGCGGCCGGCGGCGATGCGGGTGCCGCCTGCGCCGCGGGCGCGGGGCTCGCCGGAGGCGGCGGGCTCGCGGGCGGCGCCGCCGGCGGGGCGGCGGGCTTCGCGGCGGGCGCGGGCGAGGCACCGGCGCCGGCGCCGGCCGCGTCGATCCGCGCGACGACGTCGCCGACCTGCACCGTCTCGCCGGCCTGCCGCACGATGTGCAGCACCCCGGCCGTCTCGGTGGGAATCTCCGTGCTCGCCTTGTCGGTCTCGAGCTCCAGCAGGATGTCGTCGGCCTTGACGACGTCTCCCTCGGATTTCTCCCAGCGAACGATCACGCCCTCCGTGATCGACTCGCCGAGGCTCGGAATGCGCACCTCGATCATGCCCGTCTCCCTGCCTCCTGCTCCCGGACCGCTCGCACTGCTCGGCCCCTACGCGCGGGCGAAGGCCCGGTTCACGAGATCGGCCTCTTCCGTCTGGTGCACCTTGTACGAGCCCGTCGCGGGGCTCGCCGCGGGCCGCCGGCCGACGTAGGTCAGCGTGCGGCTGCCGAGCATCGGTTGCAGCAGCGGCGCGATGAAGCGCCACGCGCCCTGGTTGCCCGGCTCTTCCTGCACCCAGAACACCTGCTCGGCGTTCGGATAGGCCTCGAAGAGCTTCGCCAGCTCGGCGCGCGCGAACGGATAGAGCTGCTCGACGCGGACGATGGCGACGTTGTCGTTCGCCCGCTCGCGACGGCTCGCCATCAGCGCGTAGTAGATCTTGCCGCTGCAGAGGAGCACGCGGCTCACGCTGTGGGGGTCGATGGTGACGCCCATCTCCGGCGCGCCGGTCGTCGCGGGATCGTCGAGCACGGGCTGGAACGTGCCCTCGGTGAAGTCGCGCAGCGAGGAGACCGCCGCCTTGTGGCGCAACAGGCTCTTCGGGCTCATCACGATGAGGGGCTTCCGGAACTTCCGGTGCATCTGCCGGCGCAGCGCATGGAAGTACTGCGCGGGCGTCGTGAAGTTGCACACTTGAAGGTTGTTCTCGGCGCAGAGCTGCAGGTAGCGCTCGAGGCGGGCGCTGGAGTGCTCGGGGCCCTGCCCCTCGTAGCCGTGCGGCAGGAGCATCACGAGGCCGCTCATGCGCTGCCACTTCGATTCGGAGCTGGCGATGAACTGGTCGATGATGACCTGCGCGCCGTTCGCGAAGTCGCCGAACTGCGCTTCCCAGACGACCAGCTTCGTCGGGTCCGCGCAGCTGAAGCCGAACTCGAACCCGAGCACCGCGTTCTCGGACAGCATGCTGTCGGCGATCAGGAACGACGCCTGGTCGGGACGCATGTTCGCGAGCGGCACGAAGGTCGCGTCGGTCACGACGTCGTGCAGCACGGCGTGGCGATGGCTGAACGTCCCACGGCCGGTGTCCTGGCCCGTCATGCGGACGGCGGTGCCTTCGAGGACCAGCGAGCCGATGGCGAGCGCCTCGCCGCAGGCCCAGTCGATCTGTCCCGCGTCGGACACCATGGCGGTGCGCGCCTCGAGCAGCCGCACGACCTTCGGGTTCGGCGTGAATCCCTCGGGGACGCGCGCGAAGCCGCGCGCGATCTCCTCGAGCGTCTCGCGCGGCACGCAGGTGACGGCGCTCCAGTCGTCGCCGGCCCAGCCGAGGCCTTTCCACAGCCCGCCGAACGCGAACACCTGCTGGCGCGGCATGAAGTCGCGGGCGTAGCTCTGGGCGTCGCTCAGCAGCTCGCGGAACTCGTTCGCGCGACGGTCGGCCTCGTCGGCGGTGACGACGGCCGACTGCACCAGCCGGTCGCGGTAGACCGTGAGCGGCGTCGGATGATCGGCGATCTGCTTGTAGGTGACGGGCTGCGTGAAGGTGGGGTCGTCGAGCTCGTTGTGCCCGTGCCGCCGGTAGCAGACGAGATCGATGATGACGTCCTTCTTGAACTGCTGGCGGAAGCCCATCGCGAGTCGCGCCGCCTGCACCGCCGCCTCCGGGTCGTCGCCGTTCACGTGGAACACCGGCGCCTGGATGACCTTGGCCACGTCGCTCGGATAGGGCGTGAAGCGGTACGCGCTCGGCGGCGTCGTGAACCCGATCTGGTTGTTCACGATGATGTGGATGGTGCCGCCCGTGCGGTAGGCCTCGAGCTCGGACAGCCAGAGCGTCTCGGTGACGACGCCCTGCCCCGTGAACGCGGCGTCGCCGTGCATCAGGATGGGCACGACGCGGCCGCGCTCCGTGTCGCCGAGGTGGTTCTGCTTGGCGCGCACCATGCCCTCGATGACGGGGTTCACCGCCTCGAGGTGGCTCGGGTTCGGGCTCAGCGACAGGTGCACCGGCTGGCCGGCGCGTGTCGTGTGATCGCGCGAGTACCCGAGGTGGTACTTCACGTCGCCGTCGCCGGTGACCTCCTTCGAGAGCAGGCTGCCCTCGAACTCGGAGATGACCATCTCGTACGGCTTGCGCAGCACGTTCGCGAGGACGTTCAGGCGGCCGCGATGCGGCATGCCGAAGACCATCTCGCGGACGCCGAGCGTGCCGCCCTCCTCGATCAACGCGTCGAGGATGGGGATCAGCGCCTCGCCGCCCTCGAGCGAGAAGCGCTTCGCCGTCGGGTAGCGCAGATGGAGGAACTGCTCGAAGTGCTCGGCCCAGATCATGGTGTCGAGGAGGCGCAGGCGGTCGTCCTGCGTCAGGGCCGGATTGTTCTCCGTGGGCTCCATTCGCTCCTGAAGCCACACACGCTGGGCGCGGTCGGGGATGTGCAGGTACTCGACGCCGATCGTGCGGCAGTACGTGGCTTCGAGGCGCGCGATCAGGTCGCGCAGCTTGGTCGTCGTGCAACCGAGGAAGCTGCCCGACTCGACGACGCGGTCGAGGTCGGCCTCGGTGAACCCGAACTCGGACGGCGCGAGCAGCGGATGCGGCGGCGGCTTCGGCGCGAGCGGATTCAGATGGGCCTGCAGGTGGCCCAGCTCGCGGTAGGAGTGCACCAGGTCGAAGACGCCGAGCACCGGGGCGACGTCGTCGGCGCCGCGCAGTGCGGGCGCCGCCCCGTTGGTGGCGACGCCGGCGCCGTTGCCGCCGCCGTCGAGCGCCAGCTCGAATCCCGCGAAGAAGACGTTCCAGCTCGCATCCACCGAGCCGGGATCGGCCTTCCAGCGCCGGTACTGCTCCTCGACGTAGTCCTTGTTCGCGAGCGCGAGCCCCTCGATACCGTTCATCGTGTTCGTACCCTTCTACCGGGCTCCGCTGGCGATGGCCACCCGTGACCGGGTCACTCGAACGACTGCTTCACGAGACGCCGCCGGTGCACGCCGGCTGCGGCGAGGCACGCATCGAGCGCCTCCTCCGCACTGTCGCCTTCGCCCAGCGGACGGAACCCCTGCGGGTCGGTCCGATCGGTGCCGACGGCGAAGAACGGCCGCGTCGACGCCCCCTTGAGGATGCGCAGCACCTGCACGTCGTAGCTCACGGGTGCCAGGGCGTCGGCGCCGAAGTCGAACACCACCTGACACTCGGCCACGACCGCCGCGGCTTCGGTCATGTGCTCGGTGAAGCGGATCCGACTCCAGTCGAACGAGGACATCGAGCGGCCATTCATCCACGGTCGCCGGCGGGCGGCAAGACGGGCGCGCCGTCGGCGGCCATGCGCACGCGGACGTCCTGCTGCCACGACACCTCGATGCCCGCGGCGGCGAACGCGCGATGCACGGCGAGCGCGAGGTCGCTGCGCGTGACCACCCAGTCCTCGAAGCGTCCGTCGGCACGCGCGGTCCACGCGCGCAGCTCGAAGTCGAGTGCGGTCTGACCGAAGCCGAGGAACAGCGCCTGCGGCGGCGGGTCGGGCAGCACGCCCTCCTGGCCGCGCGCGGTCTCGAGCAGGACCTGGACGACGCGGTTGGGATCGGTGCCGTACTCGACGCCGACCGGCAGCTCGAGGCGACGCATGCGGTCCGACAGCGTCCAGTTGGTGACCTCGTCGGAGATGAGCGTCCCGTTCGGCACGATCACCTCGGCGCCTTCCCACGTCCGCACCGTGCTCGAGCGGATGCCGATGCGGTGCACCTCGCCGAGCAGGTCACCGATCTGGACGGTCTCGCCCACCTGAATGGGCCGCTCGACGAGCAGGATCAGGCCCGACACGAAGTTGTTCACGATGTTCTGCAGTCCGAAGCCGATGCCGACGCCGAACGCGCCGGCGAGGATCGTGACCCGGTTCAGATCGAGCCCCAACGCGGCCAGGCCGAGGAAGAAGCCCACCAGCAGGATGAAGTAGTGCACCAGGCTCGACAGCGCCGCCGGCAGGCCCCGTGCGAGCCGGAGGCGGGTGAACACGTCCTCCTGCAGGACGAAGCGGATGACGGACGATACGCCGAAGGCCACCCAGACGGTGATCGCGAAGGCCAGCACGTCGCCGAGCGACAGGCTGAGCTCGCCGCGGTGGACGCGCGCGCCGAGGACGACCTTCGCGCTCTCGAGCACCGAGTCGAGCAGCGCGAGCGCCGCCAGCATGCTCGCCGCCCAGATGACGAGCGCACCCAGCCGCACGAGCCGCTGGATGCGCCGCTCGAGGACGAGTCGATGCTCCTGGACGACGCGCAGCATCCGCAGCGGCCGCACGCGGACGGCATAGGCGATCAGCGCCTCGAGCACGCGAACGGCGACGACCAGCACTGCCGCGACGTAGCTGCTGCCGAGGACGGCGATCTCGAGCACGCGGGCGAACCGCATGAAGCCGAGCGTGCCCGCGACGACGGCGGCCGCGACCACCACCTCGAGCACCCGCGCCACCTGCGCCGTGGTGTGCAGCCGGCGCTTCTGGACGTCCGTCGGGCCCTCCGCCCGGGCGATCCCGCGCCGCAGCCACACCAGCGCGATCAGCACGAGCACCATCTCGAGCAGGAAGACCAGCTGCTCCACGCCCGGCACGGGCAGGAGCAGGCCGCGAACCCGATCGAGCAGGAAGAAGCCCCCGAGCACCACGACGCCGCCGCTGATCCACGGGTCGACCAGCGCCATGAGGAGACGGGCGACCGGCAGCAGCGCCACCAGACCGAGGAGCTGGCGCAGCAGGCGCTGCTCCATCGGCACGATCAGGTCGTAGACGAGCAGGACGACGAACAGCGCGGTCGCGACGGGGTACTCGAGCGGGCGGAAGCGCGGCGCCAGCGAGTCGTCCATCACCGTCCAGCGGCGCGCGTGGTGGCGCATCCGCACGATCGCGACCACGAGCACCACCAGGACGAGGAGCTGGCCCAGCAGGCGCCCCGCGTGGTCGTCGAAATGCTCGTCGAGCGACGCCGCTTCGATCCGCAGCGACTGGACGACGCGCTGCACGAGGTCGCGCAGGTGATCGACGCCGAGGTCCTCGTCCCACAGCGGACGGCGGTCGCGCACGAAGAGCCGTCCGACGACGGCACGCCGCGCCTGCCCGATCCGCACCATCGCCTCGTCGCAGCGGCCACGCTCCTGCGTGACGCGATCGAGCAGGACGAGCGCGCGATCGCGCGCCCCCGCGATGTCCCCCCGGACGCGGGCGATGTCGTCCAGGATCGACGTGACCCGCTGCATGACCGGGTCGGGCGCGTCGGCCGCCTGCGCTGCCTGCTGCGTCGCCACCCAGCGCCGGCGCGCCTCATCGAGCGTCCCGAGCTCGGCTTCGAGCTGGCGGGCGCGCTCGGTGAGCGTCGCGATCCACTCGTCGGTCCGGTTGCGCAGCGCGAGCCACGGCTCGAGCATCGTGTCGAGGGTGGCCAGCGACGGGGTCGCGTCGAGCGTGCGCACCGTGTCGGCCAGCCGCGCGCGCACGCGGTCGTGCAGACCGGGCACGCGCTCCGCGATGCGCTCGACGTCGCCCGGCTCGGCCGCGGTCTCGATCCGCGTCGTGCGCAGCAGGCTCGCCGTCTCCTCCGCCTGCGCGGGGATGTCGGCGACCGCGATCGGCTCGGGCGCCGTCGCGACCGGCACGGTCGTCGACGGCACGGTCGTCGCCGGCGTGCTGGTCGGCGGCGACGGCTCCTGCGCGCGCACGGAGACGGCGCAGACGAGCAGGCACACCGCCGCCAGGGCGACCCGACACGACCGCATGTCGGGCCCCTGGTAGCAGAATCTGTGGCGGACGCGAGCGGTGCGACCCTAGGCCGCGGCGGCGCCGGCGCCCATGATCGGCTTGGGCAGCAGCTCCTTGTCGATCAGGCCCCGCTTCACGAGATCCTGCAGCGCGGCGTCGAGCGTCTGCATGCCGAGCGCCTTGCCGGTCTGCATCATCGACGGGATCTGGTGCAGCTTCGCCTCGCGGATCAGGTTCCGCACCGCCGGCGCGCCGATCAGCACCTCGCAGGCGGCGACGCGTCCGCCGCCCTTCTTCTTGAGCAGCGTCTGCGCGATGACCGCCTCCAGCGACTCGGAGAGCATCGTGCGGATCTGGCCCTGCTGGCCGGCCGGGAACGCATCGATGATGCGGTCGATCGTCTTCGGCGCGCTCGACGTGTGCAGCGTGCCGAACACGAGGTGGCCCGTCTCCGCCGCCGTGATCGCGAGCGAGATCGTCTCGAGGTCGCGCATCTCGCCGACCAGGATCACGTCCGGGTCCTCGCGCAGCGCGCTGCGCAGCGCGGCCGAGAACGAGTTCGTGTGCGGGCCGACCTCGCGCTGGTTCACGATGCAGCGCTTCGGCTTGTGGACGAACTCGATCGGGTCCTCGACCGTCAGGATGTGCGCGTCCCACGTCGAGTTGATGTGGTCGAGCATGGCGGCGAGCGTCGTCGACTTGCCCGAGCCGGTGGGGCCCGTGACGAGGACGAGGCCGCGCTCGCGCGTGCAGAGGTCCTTCAACACCGGCGGCAGGTCCATCGACTCGAGCGCCGGGATCACCGTCGGGATGGTGCGCAGGACGGCGCCCGGGCCGCGGTTCTGGACGAACACGTTGACGCGGTACCGGCCGATGCCGGGCAGCTCGGTGGCGAAGTCGACCTCGTGATCGGTCTCGAACACCTTCTTCTGCCCGTCGTTCATGATCGAGTGCACCAGCGACAGCACGGCGGCCGCGTCGAGCGGCGGCTGGCCCTCGAGGCGCGTCAGATCGCCGTGGACGCGCAGCGCCGGGGGCTCGCCCGCGCTGAGGTGGAGGTCCGAGGCCTGCTTCTGCGAGGCCTCCTGCAGCAGCTCTTGCATGGTCGGCATGGCGGGGAACGGCTGCAAGACATGCGCCACCGGCACCGGCGTCGCGGGCGCACGGGGCCCGTCCCGGCCCGGGTGTCGACCCGATGCCGCACCGTCCAGATCACGACGGCGGACGGGTTGGAGCAGGTCGCCCCGCGTGACAGCGTGGCGCCATGCCTCCTTCGGTTTTCGTCGTCCTCGGCGGCACGGGCGGAATCGGCAGCGCCCTCTGCCGCCGGCTGGCGGCACACGGCGCCCGACTCACCATCGCGGCGCGCGACCCGCAACGCGTCCGCGAGCTCGCCACGGAGCTCGACGCGCATGCGTTCCCCATGGACGCCACGTGTCCGACGCACGTCGAACGTTGCCTCGGCGACACCATCCAGAAGTACGGACGCCTCGACGGCGTCGCGAGCTGCGTCGGCTCGTTCCTGCTGAAGCCCGCGCACCTCACCACCGACGACGAGTGGGCGGCGACGCTCGCAACGAATCTGACCACCGCGTTTCTCACGGTGCGCGCCGCCGCACGCGTGATGACCGGCACCGGCGGCGCGATCGTGCTGACGTCGTCGGCCGCTGCGCGTCTCGGGCTCGCGAACCACGAGGCGATCGCCGCCGCGAAGGCCGGCGTGCAGGGCCTCGTGCTGTCGGCGGCCGCGACCTACGCCGGCCGCGGCATCCGCGTGAACGCGGTCGCGCCCGGCATGGTCGACACGGCGCTCATGGCGAACCTGACGAGCAACGAGGCGGCGCTCAAGAAGTCCGTCTCGCTGCACGCGCTCGGACGCATCGGCACCGCCGACGAGGTCGCGAGCGCCCACGCGTGGCTCCTCGACCCCGCGCAGGCGTGGGTGACGGGCCAGATCATCGGCGTGGACGGCGGCCTCGCCACCGTCCGCTCGCGCTGATCATTCCGACGGGACCGTCACCGTCTTGAGGATCGTCCCCGCGTTGTCGCGATAGGTGAACACCGCCTGCGACGGCGTGACGTCGGCGAGGACGTAGTTGCGGCGGTCGATGTCGAAGAAGGACACCGTCGGGAACAGCGACGGCAGGCTGCCGACGAACGCCAGGATCGACGGCGGCAGGGACCGGAAGATCGGGTTCATGCCGATCGCACCCGCGACGATCTCGCGCACCGACCCGCCCGACGGCCCGGGGTTCACGACGCCGTCGTTCACGATGGCCGCGTGGATGTCCGTCGAGAGGAAGATGACGTTCGGGATGTCGTTGAGCTCGATGAACTCGAGGATGTCGGTGCGCGCCGCGCCGTACCCTTCCCAGCGGTCGTAGGGGAGGAACTGCAGCTGCGAGAGCAGCGGCCCGTTCATGACGAACTTCCACGTCGCGGTCGAGGTCAGCAGCGCGTTCTTGAGCCACGCGGTCTGCGCCGTGCCGAGGTAGACGCGCGACGGATCGTTGATCTCCGCCGTGCAGGTCGCATTCGGCAGGACGGAGGGGCTCCCCATGCCGTCGAGGCAGGCGGGCTCGGTGACGTAGGCCTGCGAGCTGCGGTACTGGCGATCGTCGATCAGGAAGAACTCGGCGAGCCCACCCCAGCGGATGCTGCGGTACAGCTGCATCGGATCGCCGGTGTTCTCGCGAATGGGCATGTAGTCGCGGAACGCCTGGTTGCCGGCGATGATCTGCGGGCCGAACGCGCCGAACGGCGAGCCGTAGAAGTCGTTGTCGACCTCGTGGTCGTCCCACATCGTCACCGTGCCGACCTGTCCCATCAGGTCGCGCAGCGCGCGGTCGTCGCGGTTCTCCTTGTACTTGCCCCAGTAGTCCGCGAGCGTCGTCGCCACGCCGGTGCCGCTGCGCGGGTCGTCGCTGTAGATGGTGTCGCCGACGTAGAGGAACAGATCCGGATCGTCGTTCGTCATGGCCTCGAGGACGCTGAAGGGCTTGAAGAACGCGTTCGAGTCGCCGCTCCAGCCGAAGCTGAACGACCGCGGCGAGATCGGATTCGGCGCGGTGCGGACCTTGCCGACGCGGCTGATCGTCGGCCCCTGCTTGAAGCGGTAGTAGTACTGCGTGTCGGCGAGAAGTCCGGTGACGTCGGCCTTGACGACGTTGTCGTTCCCCGAGGCCAGGGGCATCGGCGGCAGCGCCAACAGGTTGAAGATGGGGAAGCGCGACACCTCGAGCGTCACCGCGCCCGGCGCGTCGAGCCGCGTCCACATGACGACCGACGTGTGCGTCGCGTCGCCGGCGGCGACGCCGTAGCTGAACGGCGCCGCGTCGAGAATCGCGATCGTCACCGCGGCGGCGGTATCGGCCTCGACGGCAGTGGCGGCCGCCAGACAGCGCGCAAGGCGCGTGGCCACCGGCATCGCGTTGTCGTTGGTCGACGGCACGCGGTCGAACGTGACGAGCTCGAACGCGTCGCACGGGAAGCCGAAGTCGAGGTCGGGGCTGGGCTCGGGTGCGAACGCGAGCTGGCAGCGCTTCTCGACGGCCGTGATCATCTTCGCGCGCGCCTTCTCGATCGACTTGAGCGCGCCGGAGTCGAGGCAGAGGTCGACGGAGCCCGACGTCAGCTTCTTGGCGCACTTCTCGCGCGCCTTCAGGCGGGCGCTCGCGTCCTTGCGCGCCACCTTGCCGACCGTCTTCTGACAGAGCCGCGTCGCCGAGTCCGGCACGCTGCCGGCCGCGTCGTACAGCGTCGTGATCAGCCGATCGACGGCCGGTCCGTGCGAGTCGTCGGCGATGCAATCGGCGACGGCGGCCGGCGTCGCGAGCCCGTCGCAGGGCGGGCCGAGGTCGATCTGCGTGAGCGTCGGCGACGGACACCGACCCGTGATCTGCTTCTCGAGGGCCGCGCGCGCCTTGGCGAGCCCGGGCGCGACGCCGGGATCGCCCGCGGCGCACGGCCCCCCGGAGCCCGCCGCCTCGCGATCCTCGCAGCGGCCGAAGGCCTTCACGCGCTGGTCGAAGTACTTCCGCGCTGCCGCCGCCACCCCCTGCTGGCACTTCTCGGCCGGGGTGAGCGCGGCGGCCGGGGCCGCCGAGGCGGCGACCAGGGCGGTCGCGAGCAGGATGAGCGAGCGGGTCATGCGCGTGTCCTCCAGGGGTTGGGGCGCAACGCGCGACGCTAACCCACTGGAAGCCAAGCACGCAATGTTTTTCTGCACTTCCGGCGGTCAGAGGAAGAAGCGGCCGGCCGGATTGTCCGTCTCGTCGGTGTAGGGGAAGCCGAGCCGGTCGAGGGCGGCGCGCAGCGCGTCGCGTTCGGCCGGCGGCACCTCCAGACCGCACAGCACCCGCCCCACCGCCGACCCGTGATTGCGGTAGTGGAAGAGCGAGATGTTCCAACGCGCCCCCAGGCTGGTCAGGAACTGCACGAGGGCACCGGGACGCTCGGGGAACTCGACGCCGAAGAGGACCTCGTCGTGCACCGCGGCCGTCCGCCCGCCCACCATGTGACGCACGTGGGTCTTCGCGACGTCGTTGTCGCTGAGATCGACGCAACGGTAGCCGTGCCCGTCGAGCTCCCCGACCAGCGCGCGGGCCTCCTCGGCGCCGGTCACCTCGACGCCGACGAAGATGTGCGCCTCCGCCCGGGAGGCGAGGCGATAGTTGAACTCGGTCACGCTGCGCGTCCCGATGACGCGGCAGAACTCGAGGAAGGCGCCAGGGCGCTCCGGAATGGTGACGGCGAGGATCGCCTCGCGATGCTCGCCGACCTCGGCGCGCTCGGCGACGTATCCGAGCCGCGCGAAGTTCATGTTCGCGCCGGACGCGACCGCGACGGCGGCGCCGGGCGGCAACGTCCCCGCGCGTGCCGCCTGCTTCACGCCGGCGACGGACAGCGCGCCCGCCGGCTCGAGGACCGAGCGCGTGTCGAGAAAGACGTCGCGGATACCCGCGCAGATCTCGTCGACGCCGACGGTCAGCACCCCGTCGAGGTACCGCTGGCAGAGCGGAAACGTGTACTCGCCCACCTGCTTCGCGGTGACGCCGTCGGCGAAGAGTCCGACCTGATCGAGCAGGACACGCCGTCCGGCGCGGAGCGACTGCGCCATCGCGTCGGCGTCGTGCGGCTGCACGCCCCACACCTGCACGTGCGGCCGCAGCTCCTTCACGACGGACGCCACGCCCGACGCCAACCCGCCGCCGCCGATCGGCACGAAGATGCTTCCGAGATCGCGCGGCGCCTGGTGCAGCAGCTCGAGCCCGATGGTCCCCTGCCCCGCGATCACGTCGGGATGATCGTACGGCGGCACGAGCGTCATCCCCGTCTCGGCGACGAGCGCCGCACAGTGCGCGGCGGCCGTGGTGTAGTCGTCGCCCGCGAGGTCGATCTCCGCGCCGAGCCGGCGGACCGCGTCGACCTTGATGGACGGCGTCGTGCGCGGCATGACGATGCGCGCGCGCAGCCCGAGCAGACGTGCGCCGTACGCGACGCCCTGCGCATGATTGCCCGCCGACGCGGCGATGACGCCGGCGCGGCGCTCGGCGTCGTTCAGCTGCATCATGCGGTTGTACGCACCGCGCAGCTTGAAGGAGAACACCGGCGTCAGGTCCTCGCGCTTGATCCACACGTCGCAGCCGAGCCGCTCGCTCAGAATGGTCGCGCGGTCGAGCGGCGTGGGCTCGGGCAGGACGTCGATGACGTGGGCGTTGAAGACGCGGCGGAGCAGCTCGTCCATCCGCCCAGCTAGCAGGTTCCGCGCGGCACGATCCACCCGCCGATGCGACGCGCGGCCGCGAACGCGCCCCAGGCGAGCGCGCCGAGCAGCGCGGCGTCGTCGCCGGGACGGTGGCGGCGATAGCGTGCGACCATCGCGTCGTCGACACGCCAGGGCGCCAGCGCCGTACACAGCGCGAGCTCGGCCTCGTCGGCGACGGGCGCCGGCGCACCGTCGCGCGCGGCATCGAGCCAGGCGCGGCCGAGGCCGGGGTCACCGCCCTGCCACGCCGCGACGTGCTCCGCGACGCGTGCGCGCGCGTCCGGCGACAGCGCGAACGTACCGGCCTCGTCGACCGCCGCCGCGAAGCGCGCGAAGGCGGCGGCGACGGCCGGCCGTCCCGCGGCCCACGAGAGGTCGGCCGGCAGCGGCGCATCGGGGAGCAGCTCCAGCGACGCGCCCGGCGCCTTCGCCCGCCGCACCGCCCCCGCCACGACCCGGCCCATCACGCGCCGGAGCGCCGTGCGTGCCCTGCGGCCGCGCAGCGGAAACGGCGATTCCGCGAGCAACACGGTGACCATGCGGTTCACGTAGTGGAACGCGACCGCCGTCCCGACGAGCTCGGGGACGTCGGCCGAACGGACCGGCGGCGGCGCCGTCGCCGGTCGTCCCGTGGCGCCGGCCCACGCCACCAGGGCAGCGACCGCGGGCTCCGCCGGCACGACGTCGCCGCCGAGCGCCGCGGCCGTGGCGTGCGCGCCGGCCGCGTGCAGCATCATCACGTGGGCATCGACGCAGTACGGGCAGCGATTCGCCGCCGAGACGGCCGTCGCCACCGCCTCTTTGTGGGCGCGCGGCACGTCGCCGACGAGCGTCGTCTCGCGGCAGACGATCCAGAAGCCGGCCAGCAGCGCGGGCGACGGCGTGTGGAGGGTGAAGGGCTCGGCGAGGAGCCCGAACTCGCGACGGATCAGGCGGTACACCGCGGCCGTCGCGGCGGACGGCGGGGGGAACGGCGCGAGGTGGCGGATCACGCGTCAGTCGCGTGCCCAGCGAATCTCCATCTCGTCACGCTCGCCCAGGGCGTTCCGCAGCACCGTCACGAGGGCCGGCTCGGCGCCGGCCTCCTCGAACGCGTCGATGGTGTCGGCCGTGAGGTAGTAGTCGCTGTCCTCGTCGGACTCCTCCTCCAGCTGGTCGATGAGGAACTCGAGCTGCGCGTCCGTGATGGTGCCGACGTTGGCACCCGTCTCCGTGTCGATGAGGCGGATCATGCCGCGCTCCTATCTCACCCTCGGTCGCGCCGCTACCCTCCACGTGCACCGACGTGCTAGCAGCGCGCGCATGACGACCGACCTCTGGATGCTGGTGTGGACCGCCTTCCTCTGTCTCGCCATGCCGATGGTCTACCTGCCGTCGCGCGTGACGACGCCGGGTGGCACCGACTGGGGCTTCGGCAACCGCGACGGCGCCCGGCCGCCGTTCCCGCCGTGGGCCGAGCGGGCGCAACGCGCGCACGCGAACCTCACGGAGAACGTCGCGCCGTTCGCCATCCTCGTCCTCGTCGCGCACGTGAGCGGCAAGGCGAACGCGTCGACGGCGCTCGGCGCGACGATCTTCTTCTGGGCGCGGCTCGCGTACGTCCCGATCTACGCGATCGGCATCCCGTACGTGCGGACCATCGCGTTCTTCGCCGCCGCGGCGGGCGAGATCC
The DNA here is from genome assembly GCA_964432595.1 of uncultured Binatia bacterium (SeqCode). GTDB lineage: Bacteria > Desulfobacterota > Binatia > DP-6 > DP-6 > DASYLJ01. Next base: position 70,936 of record CAYSOF010000030.1, read on the forward strand.
TCATCGCGATGCAGCTGTTCCGCTGAGCTGCGTCGCCCAGAGCTTCGGCGAGCCGTCGGCGCGCAGGAGGCCGTAGTACTCGGCGCCCTGCCGCCACGGCTGGTCGAACGCTTCGAAGACGGCGAGCGGGATGTTCCGGCTCTCGAGACAGACGAGGTAGGCGCGCTGCCACGAGTCGTTGGCGCCGGGGCTGCCGCTCGTCGGCATCCCCGTGGCCGCGATCGTGACGGGGCGATCGATCGGCGCGCGCTCGAGCACGTCCCGATACGATTGCATCGTCGCGCCGCACGACTCCTGCGGGCCCACGACGTCTTCACGGAGCGGGTCGACCAGCGGGAACACCCAGTCGCCCAGACCGAGCAGCGTCGGATCGTCGGTGTACGCCTCCGGCCGCTCGCGCACCGCCACCGGCTTGCCGGTCCGCCGCCGCAACTGCTCGACGGCGGCCGCCAGCGCCGCGCGCGTGTAGCGGCGTTCGCCGAGCCCGCCCCAGCCGACCGCGTAACCGTCCGCGCAGCGACGGAGGTGCGCGGCGCGGCGCAGCTCGGCCGTGTCGGTCGGATCGGCGACGCCGACGATGACGCGGACGATACCGTGACGCTTGAGGAATCGGCAGACCGGCATCAGGCTCGCGGGCGTGCTCTCCGTCTCGACCGCACGCACCCCGATGCCGGCGAGCGCCGTCGCGTCGGCGCGGAGCCGCTTCGCGCGCGGCTTCCAACCCGGCGTCGGATCGAATCCGCGCGGCGCGTACACCACCAGACGGCCGCCCCCGAACAGGTCCGGCGCGGGCAACGACGCCTGTGTCGCGGCCACGACGAGCACGAGCACCCCGAGCATCCGTCGCTCCTAGGGCGAGACGCGGCGAACGGCAAACGCTTGCCTGGGCTGGCACAGCGTGTAGGTCGGTCGCAGATCACTCGTCACAGGGGGACTTCGATCGCATGAAGCTGCATGACTTCGCCGGCGCGCCGAACCCGAAGAAGGTACGCGTCTATCTGGCAGAGAAAGGTCTGTCGCTGCCCGTTCAGCCCGTCGACATCCTGAGCGGACAGAATCGCACGCCGGAGTTCCTGGCCCGCAACCCGCTCGGCGGACTGCCCGTCCTCGAGCTCGACGACGGCAGCCACCTGACGGAGTCGCTCGCGATCATCGAGTACCTCGAAGAGCTCCACCCAACACCGCCCATGCTGGGTGCCACGCCGCTCGAGCGGGCGCGCGTGCGCGAGGCCGAGCGCATCTGCGAGCTCGGCGTCCTGAACAGCGTCGCCATCATCTTCCAGAACACGTCGCCCTTCTTCGCCGGCCGCCTGAAGCAGTCGGCCGACGCGGCCGAGAATGCGCGGACGCGTCTCCAGAACAACCTGCGCGTCATCGACGCCAAGCTGGCCACGTCGCCGTTCGTGGCGGGTTCGCAGCCGAGCATCGCGGACTGCACGCTGCTCGCGGCGCTCGACTTCGCCGCGTTCGGCGGCATCGATATCCCGGCGGAGTTCCAGCACGTGCATCGCTGGCACGGCGACTTCAAGAAGCGTCCGAGCGCCCAGGCGTGACCGATCACACCTCGTGGTGCGGCGGCTCGCGCCTGCCGCGTGTCGAGCCGTCGTGTCGCCACGTCACCGTGGTGATGAGCGGCCAGGTGATCGCCGACACGAGACGCGCGCTCCGCGTCGTCGAGCCCGGCCATCCGACCGTCTACTACATCCCACCCACCGACCTCCGCCCGCAGTGCTTCCGCATGAACGGCCAGGAGACCTTCTGCGAGTGGAAGGGCGTCGCCCGCCACTACGACGTCGTCGTCGGCGACCGCGTCGCGTCGGATGCGGCCTGGTCGTTCCCGGAGCCGACGTGTCGTTATGCGGTGCTGCGGGACTACGTCGCGGTCGATCCGGCGCGGGTCGACGGCTGCTTCGTCGACGGGGAGCGGGTCTCGTAGGTTCGTCGGGTTCGGTCGCGGCGGGCGGGCGGGCCGGGGTGCTGCTGGCTGCGCGTGGCGTTCGCTCGGCACCGCCCCGCCCCCTTCTCCTCCCGCTCACTCTCGACACGCTCGCTCAGCAGCACCCCCGCCCGCCCACCCACCGCACTCACCATCGGCGCGACACGCTCTGGTCGACGTTCGCTACCGATCGACGGGTGGATGTGTCGCGTGCGCGCGCGTCGTTCATCGACGGCGTCGTGTGAGTGGGTGATCCAGGCGCGACCGGCGAGTGCTGTCGCGACGGTGAGTGCGGCGCGCGGGTGCGGTGGGTGCGGGGTGCCGCTGAGCGAGCGTGTAGCGAGATGGCCACCGTCCCCTCCCGGGGTCGACCAACGAC
>CAYSOF010000031.1:0-68886 GCA_964432595.1 uncultured Binatia bacterium (SeqCode)
GCTGCACCGGCTCGAGCGCCGCGTGTCCCGCCGACGGCTTCGTCTCCGCCGGCACAGAATGCCGCGCCTCGGCCGGCATCTGTGACGTCGCCGAGAGCTGCTCCGGCGCCGCCGCCGACTGCCCGGTCGACGGCTTCCAGCCCTCGTCGCTCGAGTGTCGCGCGTCCGCGGGCGACTGCGACGTCGCCGAGAGCTGCTCGGGCTCCGCGGCCGACTGTCCGGCGGACGCCTTTGCGCCGAGCACCACGGAGTGCCGCGGCGCGGCCGGCGCGTGTGACCTCGCCGAGAGCTGCACAGGCTCGGCGGCGGACTGCCCGACCGACGCCAAGAGCACGGCCGAGTGCCGTGCAGTCGCCGGCTCGTGCGACGTCGCCGAATCGTGCGACGGCGTCAGCGACGACTGTCCCGCCGACGTCGTGGAGCCGGCGACGACCGAGTGTCGTGCGTCCGCGGGCGTGTGCGACGTCGCCGAAACCTGCGACGGCACCAACGCGGCGTGTCCCACCGACGCCAAGAGCACGGCGGAGTGCCGCGCGTCGGCCGGCGATTGCGACGCGGCCGAGACCTGCGACGGCGTCGGCGACGATTGCCCCGCCGACAGCGTGAGCGGCGCGTTCGTCGTGTGTCGTCCATCCGCGGGCGCCTGCGACGTCGCCGAGACGTGCGACGGCATCGGCACGGGCTGCCCCGCCGACGGCGTCGAGCCGTCCACCACTCCGTGCCGGGCGGCGGCCGACGTCTGCGACGTCGCCGAGAACTGCGACGGCATCGGCACCGCGTGTCCGGCCGACGCGGTCCTGCCCTCGACCACCGAGTGCCGGCCCTCGGCCGGCGCGTGTGACGTCGCCGACAACTGCGACGGCACCGGCACGGCCTGCCCGGCCGACGCCAAGAGCACGGCGCCCTGTCGTGCGAGCGCCGGCGCCTGCGACGTCGCCGAGAGCTGCGACGGTGTGAACGACGCCTGTCCTGCGGACGGCGTGGCGCCGTCGAACACGGTCTGCCGCCCGACGGCCAACGCGTGCGACGTCGCCGAAACCTGCGACGGCACGACGACGATCTGCCCGGCCGACACGGGTGCGCCGGACGGCGACGCCGACGGCACCTGCGACGCGCAGGACAACTGCGCCGTCACCCCGAACCCGACGCAGGCGGATGGTGACACCGACGGTCGCGGCGACGTCTGCGATCCGTGCACCAACAGCGTGCCCACGACCGCGATCAAGCCGAAGCTGACGATCGTCAAGCTGTCGACGCCTCCCGGCGACGACAAGCTCAAGTTCAAGGCCCAGTTCGGCTCGGTGCCGGCGTCGCCGCCGATCGACCCGGTCGCGAACGGCATCCGCTTCCTCGTGAACGACGACACCGGCGCGGCGGTGCTCGACGCGACGATCCCGGGCGGCGCCTACAGCAACGCCACGCGCGCGGGCTGGAAGGTCAACGGAGCCGGCACGTCGTGGTCGTACAAGAACCGCGGCAACCCGGTGCCGCTGGTTGCCGGCATCATCAAGGTCAGCCTGAAGAAGCAGAAGACGCCGGGCCTCTACAAAATCGCCATCTCCGGCAAGAACGGCAGCTATCCCGTCGCGGGCTCGAACCTGCCGGTCGTCGCGACGCTGGTCATCGACCCGCCGTTCGCCACGACGGGTCAGTGCGGAGAGGCCTTCTTCCCCGGTCCGCCGCCGACGCCCAGTTGCACGCTCTCGAGCGGCGGCGCGCTCAAGTGCAAGTGAGACCGGCGTAGCCGGTTGGCACCACGGGCCCCGGGCGCCATGCGCGTCCGGGGCCCGTCGCGCGTCGGGCATCGGAGACGGGCGTCCGCGATCGCATCGTGTCGTGGAGCGACGCGCACGGGCCTACGCGCGATTCAGCGCGCGACGGGCACCCACACACGGTACGTGCGACGTTGCATGATTACACGCAGCCCCCCGTAAAGTCTCAGGTCTGATGGCGAATTTTCTTGACACGACCCGTTGACGCCGTGGTACCCCGCCTCCGCGGATCCAGTCGGCACGGGTGCCGTCCGGATACCCAGGGGGGACGACGAATGGTTCGGAGTTCGGTGAAGGTGCGGCTCGCGACGTACGCCGCCGCGGTGTTGCTGCTGACGGCGGCCACGGCCGGCGCGCAGAGCTTCTCCGGCGCGGTCGTGACGAAGAATGCCGGCAACAGCGCGGACAACTTCCAGGACGGCACGACCGAGAGTTACCAGCGCACGTCGACGGTCGGCTTCCTCACGAACACCGCCACCGTCATCCGCGTCCGCTACGCCGCGGTCGTCGGCACCGACACCGGCATCTTCGACAGCGTCACCAACGGCCTGACCTCCGATTACAACCTGAACTTCAACGTCACCGCCCCGGGTGCCTACGACCTCCTCGTCTCCACCAGTTTGAGCGGCGCGTTCACGCTGGTCGACGACGGCGGGGCGGCGACCGCGGACATGTCGGCTGTGACCGGCACGCAGACGGGCGGCACGCTCGTCGGCTCGCTCGGCCTGACCGATCCCGGCAGCGCCAGCGGCGGCGGCGGCGCGAACAGCGTCATCTCGCGGAGCTCGCTCGCGACCATCCAGGGCTCGAGCAACGGCGTCGCCAAGCCGCACACGTTGCGGTTCACCTGGAACTCGTCCTGCTTCAGCGACAGCACGCTCACCGGCGGCGACGAGTGCGCGGTGCGTCTCGGCATCCCGATCGGCTATTCCGGCGAGAGCGCCGGCGACTACCCCGGCCAGGGCGGCCGCAACGTGAACGCCGACGGCCACTTCGTCACGGTCACGCTGATCTCGCTCTGCGGCGACGGGCTCGTCGACAGCGGCCGCGGCGAGCAGTGCGACCAGGGCGCCAACAACGGCACCACGTCGTCATGCTGCACGTCGGCGTGTCAGTTCCGCACGGCCGGCCAGACCTGTCGCGCGTCCGCGGGCGTGTGCGATCTCGCCGAGACCTGCAACGGCGCCAGCGGCACCTGCCCCGCCGATCTCAAGAGCACGGCGGTTTGCCGTCCGTCGGCGGGCTTCTGTGACGTCGCCGAAAGCTGCAACGGAAGCTTCAACGCCTGCCCGCCCGACTTCATGCAGCCGCCGACGCTCAACTGCCGTGCGTCGGCCGGCCTCTGCGATCCGGCCGAGAACTGCACCGGCACCTCCCCGACGTGTCCCGCCGACGCGAAGCGGCCGAACGGCTTCGTCTGCCGCAGCGCCATCGGCGCCTGCGACGTCGCCGAGACCTGCAACGGCTCCAGCAACGGCTGCCCGGCCGACGCGCTCGCGCCGGCCAACACCGTCTGCCGCGGCAGCCAAGGCCTCTGTGACGTCGCCGAAGTGTGCAGCGGCAGCAGCCCGTCGTGCCCCAGCGATCAGTACAAGCCGGCGAACACGGCCTGCCGCAGCGCCGCCGGTCCGTGCGACGAGGTGGAGAAGTGCAGCGGCGACAACTTCGAGTGTCCCGCCGACGCGTACCTCGGCAGCACGTCGGGCGTGTTCGTCTGCCGGCCCGCGGCCGGCCCGTGCGACGTGCCGGACTCCTGTGACGGCTCGGGCATCGCCTGCCCGGCGGACGTGAAGCAGCCGTCGACGTCCATCTGCCGCGGCGCCGCCGGCGTCTGCGACGTCCTCGAGACCTGCAACGGCGTCAGCAACGCCTGCCCGCCCGACGCCTTCCGGCCGTCGACCTTCCCCTGCCGCTCGGCGTCGGGCGTCTGCGACGTCGCCGAGACGTGCACCGGCTCGAGCGCCGCGTGTCCGGCCGACGGCTTCGCGCCGCCGACCACGCCGTGCCGCGCGGCAGCCGGCGTGTGCGACGCGGCCGAGAACTGCACCGGGTCGAGCTCGACCTGCCCGGCCGACGCGAAGAGCACGGCGGAGTGCCGCGCCGCCGCGGGGCTGTGCGACGTCGCCGAGACCTGCACCGGCTCGAGCAACACCTGTCCCGCCGACGACCTGCGCCCGACCGGATTCAGCTGCCGTCCGTCGGCGGGCGTCTGCGACGTGCCCGAGTCCTGCTCGGGCCTCGACGCCAACTGCCCGGCCGACAGCGTGTCGGGCGCGTTCGTCGTCTGCCGCCCGTCGAGCGGCACCTGCGACGTCGCCGAGACCTGCGACGGCGTCACGGGCGTCTGCCCCGCGGACGAGGGCGGCGCCGACGGTGACGGCGACGGCACGTGCGACGCCGAAGACATCTGTCCGCTCGTGGCCGACCCGTCGCAGGCGGACACCGACGGCGACGGCCTGGGCGACGTCTGCGACCCGTGCACGAACATCGTGCCGACGACGCAGATCAAGACGCAGCTGAGCATCGTCAAGCTGCTGACGCCTCCGGGCGACGACCGGCTCAAGTTCAAGGGCTCGTTCGCCGCCGTGCCGAGCAGCCCCACCGTCGACCCGGTCGCGAACGGCATCCGCGTCGTGGTCGTCGACGGCCCCGGCAACGTCGTCCTCGACGCCACCATCCCGGGCGGCGCCTACGCGGCCGCGCAGAAGGCGGGCTGGAAGGCCAACGCCACGGGCACGAGCTGGTCGTACAAGAACAGCGGCACGGTCGTGCCGCTCGAGAACGGCATCTACAAGGTCTCGCTGAAGAAGCAGAAGCAGCCCGGCCTCTACAAGTTCGGGATCGCCGGCAAGAACGGCAGCTACGGGTTCGCCGCGAGCAACCTGCCGCTCACCGGCATCCTCGTGATCGACTCGCCGACCGCCGAGACCGGCCAGTGCGGCGAAGCCCACTTCGCGGGTCCGGCTCCATTCCCGCTCTGCACGTTCAGTGCGGGCGGCAACACGGTGAAGTGCAAGTGAACGGGTCTCGTGGCCCGACAGACGTCTCAACCCAGTACGAGGGGGAAAGCATGATCGTTCGGAGATCGCGACTCGCACCGGCACTCGCCATCGGCCTGGTCCTCGCATGGGCCGGATCGGCAGCTGCCCAGCTGTCCGCGGCCAGCTCGAGCAACGCCGGCTCGACCTGCAGCGGCGCCAACAACAGCGACGGCTTCTGTGGGTCCGTCACCACGCTGCCGACCAATACGAGCACGCAGATCCAGAGCCGCTATGCCTGGATGCTCAACGCCGACGTCGGCGTCGCGTCCACCCGCGACACCAGCGGCAACGCGCAGCACAACGTGACGTTCAACGCGACGGCCCCCGGCGGCTATCGCCTCGACATCACCACGAGCCGCAGCGGCGACATGAACCGCTTCAGCGACGTATCCGGCTGCGACGGTCGGGCCGCGATCGGCGGCGTCAGCGGCAGCTCGAACTTCGCGCTCAGCTCCGGCTCCCTCGCCCTCAGCGATCCCGCCGACCTCGGCAATGGCGGAAGTACTACGTCCTCCCCGATCAGCCAGAGCGGCTCGGCCACGCTCTTCCGCGTCAGCAACGGCGCCGCACAGGGGCACAGCCTGACGTTCACCTGGAACGGCAGCGTGCGCAGCAACTCGTGCGAAGCGGCCGTCCGGCTCGGCAACGGCGGCGGCACGGTCACCGGTTGCAGCGGCACCTGCCAGTACCCGGGCTCGCCGTCGCGTACCCAGGCCAACGACGGCCACTTCGTCACCGTCGCGTACACGTCGCTCTGCGGCAACAGCACCGTCGATGCGAGCGTCGGCGAGCAGTGCGACCTCGGCGCCGCGAACGGCTCCTCGACCTCGTGCTGCACGAGCACCTGCCAGTTCCGCGCCGCCGCACAGGTCTGCCGCGCGTCCGCCGGTCTCTGCGATCTCCAGGAGACCTGCTCGGGATCGAGCGGCAGCTGTCCGGCGGATGCGAAGAGCACCGCGCAGTGTCGTGGCGTCGCCGGCTCCTGCGACGTCGCCGAGAACTGCAACGGCTCGAGCAACACCTGTCCCACCGACACGTTCCTGCCGTCGTCGACCGTGTGTCGCGCGGCGCCCAACGTGTGCGACGTTCCCGAGAACTGCACGGGCTCGAGCGCGGCCTGCCCGGCCGATGCGGTCCGTCCGTCCTCGTTCGAGTGTCGTGCCTCGGCCGGCTTCTGTGACCTCGCCGAGAACTGCAACGGCTCCAGCACGACCTGTCCCACCGACGTGTTCCGGCCGTCGTCGGTCGAGTGCCGCGGCTCGGCGGGCCTCTGCGACGTCGCCGAGAACTGCACCGGCTCGAGCGCGACCTGCCCGGCCGACGCCCTGGCGCCGAGCAGCACCGTCTGCCGTGGCTCGGCCGGCGACTGCGACGTCGCGGAGAATTGCACCGGCTCCAGCGTGAGCTGTCCGGCCGACGGCTTCGCGCCGTCGAGCACCGTCTGCCGCGGCGCCGCCGGCGTCTGCGACGTCGCCGAGAGCTGCACCGGCTCGGCCGCCGCGTGCCCGGCCGATGCGAAGAGCACGGCGGAGTGTCGTGCATCGGCCGGCGTCTGCGACGTCGCCGAGTCGTGCGACGGCGCGGGCAACGACTGCCCCGCCGACGGCTTCCAGCCCTCCACCACCGAATGTCGGGCCTCCGCGGGCGATTGTGACCTCGCCGAGACCTGTGACGGTGCCACCGCCGACTGCCCGGCCGATGCCAAGAGCACGGCCGAGTGCCGGGCCTCCGCCGGCGACTGCGACCCGTCCGAGACCTGCGACGGCGTGGGCGACGATTGCCCCGCCGACAGCGTCAGCGGCGCGTTCGTCGAGTGCCGCGCCTCGGCCGGCGTCTGCGACGTCGCCGAGAACTGTGACGGCGTGAACCCCGCGTGCCCCGCGGACGTCGTCGTGCCGGCCACCACCGAATGCCGCGCCTCCGGCGGCGTGTGCGATCCTGCCGAGTCGTGTGACGGCGTCACGGGCGCTTGCCCCGCCGACGCGAAGAGCACGGCTCAGTGCCGTGGCAGCGCCGGCGTCTGCGACGTCGCCGAGAGCTGCGACGGCGTGAACGACGGCTGCCCGGCCGACCTGCTGGCGCCGTCCACCACCGTCTGCCGTCCGTCCGCCGGGGCCTGTGACCTGGCCGAGAACTGCGACGGCTCGACCACGACCTGCCCCGTCGACAGCGGGCTGCCCGACGGCGATGCCGACGGCACCTGCGACGCCCAGGACAACTGCGAGGTCACGCCCAACCCGACCCAGGCGGACGGCGACGGCGACGATCGCGGCGACGCGTGCGATCCGTGCACGAACAGCGTCCCGACGGGGGCGCTCAAGACCAAGCTGACGATCGTGAAGCTCCAGACGCCTCCGGGAGACGACAAGCTCAAGTTCTCGGGGCAGTTCGGCGCGGTGCCGACCACGCCGGCCGTCGACCCGGTCACGAAGGGAATCCGCTTCCTCGTGAACGACGCCACGGGCGCGGTCGTCCTCGACGCGATCATCCCCGGTGGCGCCTACAACACGGCGAACCGCGCGGGCTGGAAGGCGAACGGCGCGGGCACGGCGTGGACGTACAAGAACGCCGGCAGCCCGGTGCCGCTCATCTCCGGCATCACCAAGGTGAGCCTGAAGAAGCAGAAGACGCCCGGCCTCTTCAAGGTCAGCATCTCGGGCAAAGCCGGCAGCTACGCGGTGTCGGGTTCGAACCTCCCCGTCGTCGCCACGCTGGTCATCGACTCCCCGTTCGCCGCCAGCGGTCAGTGCGGCGAGGCGTTCTTCCCGGGTCCGCCGCCGGTGCCGAGCTGCACGCTCTCGGCCAGCGGCGCGCTCAAGTGCAAGTGATCCCGGCCTAGCCGGATCGTGACGGGGCCCCGGATGCAGCCGCATCCGGGGCCCTGCCATTTCTGCGGCCCGATCACGGCTCGCAGATCAGCTTGAGCACGCTCTGCGCGCGGCCGCTCTGCGCAGTGACGGCCAGCTTGAGCACCTTGCGCCCGGGGCGCGCGCCGCGTGTCGGCACCACCAGGGCCAGCGGCGCGCTGCACTGATTGCGCGCCTGCGCCCCGAGATCGAGCGCGCCGGCCAGCGTCGCCAGGTTGGCCGTGTCGGCCGCGTCGCGCGCGCGCTTTGGCGCGCGCACCACGATGGTGTTCGTGGCGAGCGGAATGCAGGCGGGGAAGCGTGGATCGGCGTTGTTGATGCAGAGCTGCGCGCGCATCGTGCACTGGCCCGCCGTCCCGTCGGCATCGCACGACGGGTCGCCGTCACGGCAGCGCAGCGTCGGCGACGGCAGCCCCTTCCGCAGCGGCGCAGGCGCCTCGGGACGCCACTCCGCCAGGCATCGCGTCGGCGGCTTCCCCGGCGCGGGGATGCACTGGCCCGGCTTCGCCGCGGTGCACGAGCAGGCGTCGCCGACGCCATCGCCGTCGGCGTCCGTGTCGTCGGCCGACGCGCGACGCGGACAGAGGTCCGTCGGATCGCAGCGCCCGTCGCCGTCCGTGTCCGGCGCGAGTGCATGGGTACAGCCGACCGCGGCGTCGCAGGCGTCCGCCGTGCACGGATCGCCGTCGTCGCATCCGATCGACGTGGCGACGCAGAGCCCGGTGCTCGCGTCGCAGGCATCCGTCGTGCAGGCGTCGCCGTCGTCGCAGGCGACGTGGCCCGGATCGACGCACGCGCAGCCCGTCGCGTCGACCGCCAGACCGGCGCCGGTGCCGGCGCAGTCGTCGTGGAGATCGACGACGCCGTCGCCGTCCGAGTCGTCGATCGCGTCGCACAGCCCGTCGAGATCGCTGTCCGGTATCGGCGTGAAGGCGCAGCCGGTGGCGGGCTCGCAGGCATCGGCGGTACACGGCTCATCGTCGTCGCACGTGACCGCGCCATGCACGCAGGCGGCGCTGGCGGGGTTGCACGTGTCGGTGGTGCAGAGCGACTGGTCGTCGCAGCTCGCGTGCCCGGCGTCGGCGCACGCGCAGCCGCTCGCGTCGACGGCGAGGCCGCTCGCGGTCGAGGGGCAGTCGTCGCTCGCGTCGGGTACCCCGTCGCCGTCGCCGTCCGGCGCGCCGGCGTTGCTGCCCGGGTAGATCGCCGCCATGCCCGCCCGATCGTCGGCGCGCAGCGATGCGCCCCGACCGTCGATGTGCGCGAGGAAGTACATGGTCGCGTCGGCCAGCGCGTCGCTCGGCTCGTCGGGGTTCTGCGACGAATGCCCGAGCCCGATCGCGTGGCCGATCTCGTGCGTCAGCACTTCCGCGACGCCCGCCGCGCCGAAGCACGCGCCGACGCCGTCGTTGAACGTCACGTCGCCTTCGTCGATGCGCTCGAACGTGACGCCGTTCACCGTGCTGGTCCCACTCGTCGTGCAGAAACCGCCGACCGCGAGCACGCCGGTGCAACCCGCCAGCGGTGGGATCTCGCCGAGCGGGTCGTTGAACTGGATCCTGCTGGCACCGTCGCAGGTGCCGCCGGCGATCGACGCGGCCGCGATCGTGTCCGCGCCGCGCAGGAGCACCAGGTCCGACGTGGCCACGTCGGTCCACGCCGCCAGCGACGCGGCCACGGCGGCGTCGCTGGCGCTCGCGGTCAGCGCCGCCTCGTCGTTCGCTACGCGGAACGTCACGCTCGGCGTCGTCCACCGGCCGGGCGGGTTGCCGAGGAACGTGAAACGCGAGGTCACCATCCGTTGCGCGACCTCGCCCCGTCCGCGGGGAACGCGGCCGTCCGCCTCGTCGCGCGTCCGCTCACGCGCGGCGAGCGCGCGGAGCCGGGCGATGAACGTGCCGAGCGGCCGGACGTCGGCCCGCGGCACCGCCCGACGCGCCAGCCCGTCGGCCGTCACGCGATACGCCCCGAGCGCCATGCCGTTCGACCGCAGCCGGCCGTCATGGGTGCGCTGCAGGAACACCAGCATGCGCTCGCCGCGGGCGAACTCCGGCCCGCCGTCGATCCAGACGAGGCGTCCCGGCACACGCCCGCCCGGCTGCGTCACGACGACGCGCCGGGACGCGAGGCGGCCTTTCACCGCCTGCTCGACCTCGAGCGTCACCTCGGTGACGAGCCGTCCGTCGCGCAGGGCCTGCGTCTCGATGCGACGCACGGTACCCACCACGACGACGGCCGACGTCCGGACGAGGTCGGCGTCGGTCATGGGCACGAGCGTCGTCGCCGCCGCGGGCGCGGCGGCCAGGAGTGCGAGCAGCGGCAACGCGCGTTCCCACATCGGACCGGACGCACACTGCAGCAGGAAACGTGCCCGATGCGCGGTGACGCCCGGTGGTGGACCGCCCGGCGCCCGATCGACGTTTCCGTGCCCAGCGTCACGTCTGCGACGCTGGGCACGCGGACGGTCGCCGTTACTTCTTGTACTTCACCGAGCAGCCGTACGGCTTCGTCTCGGCGGTACGGACCGGCTTCCCGGCGGAGACGTCCTCGAGCGCCGCCGCGACGTAGTTCGTCGCCTTGCCGCCGTTGTCACCCGACGGATCGTCGTCGATCGCACCCTGGTACACCACGTTCCCGTTCGGATCGATCACGAACATGTGCGGCGTCGTCTTCGCGGCGTAGCTCGTGCCGATCTCGCCGCTGCGATCGCCGACGATCGGGTACGGGATGTCGTGCTCCTTCCGCCACGCCTGATCGCTGGCGTCGGTCGCGAAGTGGGTGCTGTCGACCGCGATCCAGACGACGTCCTTGCCCTTCCACTGATCGGCGAGCGTCGTCATCGTGTCCGCGTCGTAGTGCCGCTGCACGAAGGGGCACTCCGGGTTCGTCCATTCGAGCACGACGATCTTGCCCTTGTACGCAGCGAGGTCGACGGGCTTGCCGTCCTGGTCCTTGCCGGCGAACGCCGGTGCGGGCTGCCCGGGCGTCACGGCGCCGGCGAGCGGCGCGAGGAGTGCGACCGCGAGCGTCGTCGTCGCGGCGATGCGGAGAATCGTCATGTCAGCGTTCCTTTCCATCCAGAGGAAGTCCGACCTGCGCGCCATGGCGCACGCCGGAGGCGTCGGCCCAGGTCACCAGCGAGTCGAGCACCGGCCCGGCGAGCGCCTGTCCCGCGAGCGTGCGGCCGCGCAGCGTGACCTCGGCGCGCCGTCCGTCGGCGCGCGCGGTGGCCTGCGCGACCTCGAGCGCCGGATCGAAGCCGGGGAAGAGCTCGACGGCGCCCGGCGCGGCCGGCCACTCGAGCGTCACCGTGAGCGTACCTTCCGTGCCGTCGCTCGGAATCGCGCCCGTCGCGCCGGCGACGCGCGGTGCCTGCGGCGCGCCGGCCTGCAGCGGAAGGCGTGCGGCCCACTCCGTGAACAGCGCCGGTTGCGCCGTCGCCGGTTGCGCGAGATCGAGGCTGGCCTTGCCGCGGATGCAGAGCTTCTCGCACGCAAGCCAGCCCACGTCGGCGCGCAGCGCGGCGTCCGTCGCGGTCGTCGCCGTGAGCGGCACGGACAGCAGCACCGTGTCCGCATATCCGTAGCCGACGAGCCCACCCGGCTGCTCGAAGCGGGTCGGGAGGGGCCAGCGCAGCGCGCCCGCCGCGACGCCGTCGGGCAGCGCCAGCTTCACCGACGTCGGCAGCCCGGTGTCGCCGGGATTCTGCCAGTAGACGTGCCAGCCGCGCTGGATCGTCAGCAGCACGCCGACCGTGAACGGCTGGCCGGGCACGACGCGGGCGGCATCGGCGACGAGCGTCGCCGTCACCGGTTGCATGTACACCGCCGCGGCGGTGCGGACGGTAGCGGCGCACAGCGCCAGCGCGAAGACGAGACGACGCATCGGGCCTCTTCCTTCTGCAGGCAACCGGCGACCAGCTCAACCCCGTTGCCGCGGCAGCTTCGATCGACCGACACGGCCGTGCTATGGGCGCGCCCATGCCCACGTTGATCCCGAAGGCCACCCGTATCCTCGCCGCCGGCAACAAGCCGAAGGCGATCGACGAGTACGTCGGTCGCGTGAACTCCAACACCACGGCCTTGAGCGTCGCGCACATGCGGAGCCCGGGCGGATGGGTCGAGCCGGGGCAGCGTCCGGACTTCGACGAGTACACGGTCGTCCTGCGCGGCATGCTGCGCGTCGAGCACGAGGGCGGCGCGCTCGACGTGCGCGCCGGTCAGGCGGTCGTCGCCGCAGCGGGCGAGTGGGTGCGGTACAGCTCGCCGGAGCACGACGGAGCCGAATACGTCGCGGTCTGCCTACCGGCGTTCGCACCCGACACCGTCCATCGTGACGAGTGACGTAGGCAGTGCGCTACATGGCGACGGGTAATTGACACGGAGCGCCATTCGCGGCGAAGTGGCGCCCCATGGACACTGCAAACGACGCAGCTACGTCAGATACGTCCTGGGCCGGCTGGATGCGGGGCATGGGACGGAATACGCGCACGATGCGCGACTTCCTCGGCCTCACGCAGGAGCAGCTCGGCAAGCTCGCCGGCGTGAGCCAGGGCGCCATCAGCCGGCTCGAATCCGGGCGCGGCATGGCCACCCCGCTCCTGGTCGTCCTGAAGGTGCACCACGCCTTCCGGCGCGCCCTCGCGTCGATCCCGGAGGACCTCCTGTCGGCCGACGCCCGGAAGATCCTCGACGACGACACGCGGCTGATCACCGAGGGCACGAGCAGCGAGTATCGCGACATCCCGATGCTCAAGGACCCGGCGCTGCAGGAGTACGTGCAGATCTTCCAGGGCGTCCCGGAGCATCGCCGCGACACGTTCCTCGCCGTGGTGCGCGCCGCCGCGGGCGCCATCAGCGACCAGCACGACGCGGGCGACGTCGCGAAGCAAGCTTGAGCGTCAGTCGGTCGCGTGCACCCAGCCGGTGACGCGCTTCCGCACCGGCGCCGGCGCGCCCTGCACCGGCGTCACACTGCCGGGCGGGGCGAGCACCTTACCGTCCGACGAGACCAGCGCGCCATCGGGCGTGACGACCATGCGTTGTCCTGCGGGAATGGCTGGCGGGGCGCTCACGCCGGAGACCGGCATCGGCTGCGGCTCGGCGCTAGCCGCCGCGGGATCGGCCTGGCCGGCCGCCGGCGCCGCCGGCATCGGCGACTCGCTCGCCGACGGCGCGATCGCGTACGGGTCCGCCGGCACCGCCCCCGGCTCCGCCGACGGCGCGGGCATCGCCGCCGCGGGTGCGGGCGACGGCGCCCCGTCGATCTGGCGCCGGAGCGGCTCGGAGCCCGTGCTCGTGAACGTCACGGCAGGCTCGTACTCGTAGGTGGGCCGGGGCGCGCGGGTGCATCCGAGCACCGCCACCGCGCCGCACATCAGCCAGACCGTACGTGGTCGCCGCATCACCATCGCCTCCTCTGCCCGTATGCCCCGTGCCGGCGCCCCGGGCAATGCCTGGTCGCGGAGCTTGTTCTTGCACTTTCAGTGCAGTAAGTGCCGCGCATGCGACGACTCCTCTTGGTCGGACTGCTCGCCGCCACCCTCGCCTGCGACCGCCTGGTCGAGCGGCAGATCGCCGCGAACTTCGACCGGGCGCGCACCGACATGCTGACGTCGCCCGATCTGCAGGTCGTGCTGTGCGGGACGGGTTCGCCGCTGCCCGATGCGGCGCGCGCCTCGGCGTGCACGGCGATCGTCGCCGGCGGCGAGCTGGTGCTCGTCGACGTCGGTCCCGGCTCGTGGGAGGTCGCCGACCTGGCCAACCTGCCGACGAGCGCGCTCAGCGCGGTGCTGCTGACGCACTTCCACTCCGATCACATCGGGGACCTCGGCGAGGCGATCACCCAGAGCTGGATCGCCGGCCGCGCCCGTCCGCTCGACGTCTACGGTCCGCCGGGGGTCGCGCGCGTCGTCGACGGCTTCGCGACGGCCTACGCATCGGACGTCGACTACCGCATCGCCCACCATGGCGAAGAGGCGTTGCCCCGTGCCGCAGCGGCCGCCGTCGCGCACGAGGTGCCGCTGCCCGCCGACCCGCTCGGCGCCACCGTCGTCTTCGAGCGCAACGGTCTCAAGGTCACGATGTTCCGCGTCGACCACACGCCGGTCGAGCCGGCGGTCGGCTACCGCTTCGACTACCGGGGCCGGTCGGTCGTCGTGAGCGGCGACACCGCGAAGAGCGCCAGCCTGATCGCCAACGCCAAAGGCGCGGACATCCTGATCCACGAGGCGCTCCAGGCCGACATGGTGCAGCGGGCGAGCCGCGTCGCCGGTGAGACCGGCCGAGCCCGCCTCGCGGGGCTCTCGAAGGACATCCTGAACTACCACGCGACGCCCGTGCAGGCGGCCGAGACGGCGCGCGAGGCCGGCGTGAAGCAGCTCGTCCTGAGCCATCTCGTCCCCGGGCCGTCGAACATGCTCGTGCGGCGGATGTTCCTGGACGGCGTCGGCGACGCCTACGACGGCGAGGTCACGATCGGGGAGGACGGCGCCGAGTTCATCCTGCCGCCGGCCGATTCCCGATAGCACCCATTGACGCCGGGTCGTCGCTCGCTACAAGGCGCGCATGGCGACGTTCATGCGACCCTACGAGCCCCAGTGCTACGCGCTCCTGCGCATCGTCACCGGCTTCCTCTTCCTCTGGCACGGATCGCAGAAGGTCCTCGGCTGGCCGGGTGAGGTTCCGGCCGGCGCACCCGCCGTGATCCTCTGGACGGCGGGCCCGATCGAGCTGATCGGCGGCGCGCTGGTGATGATCGGCCTCTTCACGCGCTGGGCCGCGTTCATCTGCAGCGGCACGATGGCGGCGGCTTACTGGATGGCCCACGGCATGAACGCGCTGCTGCCCATCCAGAACGGCGGCGAGCTCGCCGTCATCTACTGCTTCGTCTTCCTCTTCATCGCGGCGCGCGGCAGCGGCATCTGGAGCGCCGACGGCGGCAGCTAGAGGCCGACCCAAGACTTCGTCTCGGGTCGGTCTGCTAGGTCCGCGAGACGCGAAAGACCGGATAGCCCGGGGCGATCGCTCCCAACTCGGCGTCGCTCGACGTCGCGCCGACGCCCGGGAAGAACGCCCCCACCTCGAACGCCCAGCGCTGCAGGTACGCGCGCAGGATCGGCGGCTTCGCGTCGTCGGCGATCTCCGTCGCGGTGAACTCGCGCACCCGCCGGCCGAGACGGAACTCGCCGCGGCCCGACGCGCGCAGGTTGCGCACCCACTGCGTCTCGCCGCGCGGCGCGACCAGGTACGACGCGCCGTCGTGCTCGAGCACGTTGACCGGCACCACCTGCCACGCGCCCGTCCGACGGCCGCGGACCGCGAGGTTCCTCGACCCGTAGACGCTGACGCCGAGCCCGGCGAGACCGCGCACGAACGCGTTGAAGATCGACGCGCCGAGGTTCGGCGCCACGTAGCGGGCGGACATCGAGGCTCAGGCCAGGCTCATCAGGTCGGCGAAGTTGCCGGCATAGAACGCCTCGCGCTCCGCCTCCGAGCGCTCCGCCAGCGACGTCTCGAACCGCTTCAGCGGATTCCGTCCGCCTTCGACGTGCGGGTAGTCGGACGAGAACATGAACAGCTCCGGCCCGCACCGCGCGATCAGGGCGCCGACGTCCTCCGTCGGATACGGCGTGACGCGGATCTGCCGCCGCACGTAGTCCGACGGGCGCAGCGACAGGTCGCGGATGCGGCTCTCGGTGCGGCCGAACGTGTCCTTCACGATCTCGAGCCGCTCGAGCCACGCGGGCACCCAGACGGCGCCGAGCTCGATCACGCCGATCTTGAGCGCCGGGAAGCGCTCCAGGACCTGGTCGAAGATCAGCGCCGCCAGCGCGATCTCCACCCAGTGGCTCACCGCCATGTAGAGGAGCCCGGTGAAGTTCTCGCCGCCGCCGTGGAAGTCGGTCTGCCCCTCCCAGCCGTTCTGCGCGAAGCCGCGCGCGATCTTGCGGGGCGCGTCGTTCTCGACGTGGAACACGATCGGCACGCCGCGCTCGGCGCACATCGCGTACATCGGATGCAGCGACGGGTGCGTGATCGAGTGGCTGGCCGGCGGAATGGGCGAGATGGTGATGCCGCGGATACCGGCGTCGAGCGCGAACCGCGTCTCCTCGATGGCGCGCTCCGGCACCGTGAGCGGCACGTAGGTCACCGGCAGCAGCCGCGGGTCGACGGCGCAGAACTCGACGATTCCCCGCGTCAGCGCGCGCGCCGCGGCGTAGCTCACGTCGACGTCCTTGGCGAACTCGGCCTGCCCCGGGGCGAACGTCGAGAAGACGAGCTGCGAATGGTAGCCGAGGAGGTCGAGCGCGCGGCGGCGGTCCTCCGCATGGAACGCGCCGTAGGCGTCCCAGCTCTTCCGCGTGAGGAGCGCCTGCTCGTGCGCGGGACGCTCCGCGGGGTCGCCGGCGCGCCGCTCGCCGCGCGCGATCATCTGCTGCACGGCGTCCGAGAGCCCGGTGCTGCCGAGCGAGAACGACGGAATGCGGTCGCGGAACGCCGCATCGGCGTGGGACGCGAGCCAGCCCGGCGTCTCCATCACGTGCGAGTCGGCGTCGTGGAACGTGCGGCCCTCGGCGTACGGCATGCCCCGTCGTCGCGCGGGAGCCGGGCCGGCGTCAAGTGGGCCGCGCGAAGAGCGCGTTCACCTCGCCGACCGACAGCGCCCCCTCGGACATGGCGCCGTACGTCCCGTTGCCGAGCAGCTCCTCCGCGATGCGACGGGCCAGCCCCAGTGTCGCCTGCATCGGGCCGCAGCCGACGCTGACGCGGGCGACGCCCGCCTCGGCCAGCGCGGGCACCGACGGCGCGCCGCCGAAGGCGAGGATGTTGAGCGGCACCCCGACCACCTTCGCCAGGTGCGTGATCGCCCCCAGCTCGATCAACCCTGGCAGAAAGACGCCGTCGGCGCCGGCCGCGACGTAGCGGGCGGCCCGCTGCTCCGCCTCCGCGAGCCGCGTCTCCGGCGCGCCCAGCTGCTTCAGGTAGACGTCGCACCGCGCGTTCACGAAGACCGGCAAGCCGAGCGCACGGATCGCGGCGATCTTCGCGACGAGCACCTCGGGATCGTGCCGTCCGTCCTCGAGGTTGATGCCGATGCCCCCTGCGTCGACGACCCGCTGCACCGCGCGGCAGACGGCCTCCGGCGTGGCACCGTACCCCTCCTCCATGTCGACGGTGAGCGGCACGTCGATCACCGCGGCGATGCGCGCGACGGACGCCACGAGCTCGCCGAGCGGCAGGTGCTGGCCGTCGGGGTGCCCGAGCGACCACGCCAGCGCGGCGCTGCTCGTCGCCAGCGCCGGTGCGCCGGCGGCCTCGAACAGGCGGGCGCTCGCCGCATCCCAGACGTTGACGAGGACCAGCGGCTGCCCGGGACGGTGCAGGCCGCGAAACGCCGCCGCGCGATCAGTCATGTACCGCCTCCTCGTTCCAGAGATGGAGCAACGCGTACGCACGCCACGGGCGCCACGCTTCGGCCAACGTGCGCACCGCGGATTCGGACAGCGGCCCGGCGCCGTTGCCCAACGCGCGGCGGACGCCGAGATCGCCGGCCGGAAACGCGTCCGGCTCGCCGAGCGCGCGCATCGCGACGTAGCTCGCGGTCCACGGCCCGATGCCCGGCACGGCGACCAGCCGCTCGACCGCCTCGTCGAGGCCGCCCGTCGCATCGAGGACGAGCGATCCGTCGTCGACCGCCCGCGCCAGGCCGCGGATGGTCTCGGCACGCGCGCGCGGCATGCCGATGCGCTCGACGTCCGCGTCGGCGAGCGCCGCGGCCGTCGGGAACAGATGCGTCAGGCCGGGCATCGCCGTGTCGACCGGGCGTCCGAACGCCGCGACCAGGCGGCCCGCGAGCGTCGTGGCGCCACGCACCGTGACTTGTTGGCCGAGCACCGCGCGCACGGCGAGCTCGAACGGGTCCCAGGCGCCGGGAACCCGCAGGCCGGGCCGTGCGGTGATGAGGGGGCGCAGCCGCGGGCTGCGGCGGAGGTGCCGCGCGATCTCGTCCGGATCGGCCGCGAGGTCGAAGAGGCGGCGCGCGCGATCGACGACGCGGATCAGCCCGGCGGTCGCGGGCAGCCGCACGCGCATCGTGAGCGAGCGTGCATCCGCGCCGCGCACGATGGCCACGGTGCCGGTGTCGTCGCCGAGCGCGATCACGCGTTCGTACGCGCCGTCGGCCACGCGCTCGACGCCGGGAACGGCGCGCGGGCCGAGGAAGCCGAGCATCGCGTCCCAGTCGTACGGGGCACGGTACGGCAGGCGGACCGTCAGCGCGCCGCCCGCAGCCTCGCGGCTCCGCCGCCGCCTGAGCTCCGTCGGCGACGCGCGGAACGTCGCCCGCACGGCGTGATTGAACTGCCGGATGCTGCGGAACCCGGCGGACAGCGCGACCTGGGTCATCGACAGATTCGTCTCGTCGATGAGCGCGCGCGCGAAGTGGACGCGGCGGACACGCGCCACCTCGCCGGGCGAGGCGCCGAGATGACGCGCGAACAATCGCCGGAGTTGTCTCCCCCCGATGCCGAGCCGCGCGGCAAAGGCTTCGACGTCGTCGCCGTCGAGCGCGTCGTCGTCGATGAGCCGCAGCGCGCGCGCGACCACCGCCGAGCTCCCCATCCAGGCCGGCGTCCCCGGCGCGGTCTCCGGCCGGCAGCGCATGCAGGGCCGATACCCGGCCGCCTCGGCCGCCGCGGCGCACGAGACGAACGTGACGTTCTCGAGCTTCGGCGGCCGCACCGGACACACGGGGCGGCAGTAGATGCCCGTCGTGCGGACGGCGATGAAGAAGCGCCCGTCGAAGCGGGCGTCCCGCGCCAGCATGGCGCGGTAGCAGCGGCGCGGATCCAGCGTCACGACCCTTCCATACTGCATACGGCCGCGCGGCACTGGCAATGGACGGACGTGGTCCTGCGGTCCGCCCATGTGACCCCGCCCGGCGTCGGTGCTATGGGGGCCCCGGACGTGACGGCCCAGCCTGCAGCTCGCCGATGACGCGGATCACGCTGCACGAGCCGCTCGTGTCGTCGCACGCGGTGGAGTTCCGCTGGGAGGTCGACCCCGCGACGCCACTCTATCGCCGGACGTCGTTCGCGCTCCGCTTCCCCGACGACTGTCCGCTCGACGACGTTCCGGTCGCCCTGTGGCGCACCATCGCGGTCCTCTGCCTGCACAGCCACTGGACGCTGCTGCGCCCGTGTCGGGTCGAGCTGGCCTGGACGCTCGCCCCGGGCGAGCGCGAGTTCTGGCTGCGCCTCCTCGACGCCGCCGTGGTCACACTCGAGGCCACCCGCGGCGGTGCGGACGTCGCGCGCGCCATCGACCTCCACGACGACGGCCCGTCCAGTCCACCGGCCCCCGCCCGCGACACCGGCTGCGCGGTGACCGCGTTCAGCGGCGGCAAGGACAGCCTGCTGCAGCTCGGACTGCTCGCCGAGCTCGGCCAGCGGCCCATCGCCGTGATGACGACCTCGCCGATGCCGCCGATGCACGACCACACGACGCCACGCCGCCGCACGCTCATGGGAGAGATCGTATGGCGGCGCCGCATCGAGCTCGTCGAGGTGTGCTCCGATTTCCGCGCGGCGTGGGACAACGACTTCGCGCGGCTGCGCGGCCACCAGATCGCGGTCAACGAGATCACCGACACGTTCCTCTACCTGGCGTCCGCGCTGGTCGTCGGCTGGCTGCGTGGCGCGCCGCGCATCTTCCTCGCGTCGGAGGCCGAGCTGCAGGAGACGGTCCTGCGCGACGGCCGCGTCGTGCAACATCCGCACTTCATGTACTCGGCCGTGACGCAGCAGGCGCTCGACGCGCTCCTCGCGCGCCACGGCCTGCGCTACGGCTCGACCAACTACCCGCTGCACAGCGGGCAGGTGCAGCGGCTCCTCTGGACCCGCTACCACGACCTGCGCGACCTGCAGTACTCGTGCTGGCGCGTCGGCCCCGACCAGGCGGCCTGTAGCGCCTGCGCGCAGTGCCTGCGCGTGGCGATCACGGCTCTGGCGGCCGGCGGATCACCGGCCGCGATGGGCATCGACCTCGTCCACCTGCTGCCGCTGATGCGCGACTGGTCGCCCGCCGAGCCCCGCGGCGACGGGCTGCCCGACGATCGCGTGAAGGCGTCGCTGCACGGGCACGTCGTGCGCGAGGTCGCGGCCGTGTCGCCCCTTGCGCTGGCGCGGCGCCTCGTCGCCGGCGATCCACGGCGCCTCTTCGATCGCCACGCGCTCGCGGCCATTCGCGCGTACGCGGCGTTGCGGCGGCGCCTCGTCGCACGGACCGCATCCGTGCCCGCCCCGGGATACCGCCGCGCGTACCTCGCGCTCGTGGACGGCGCGCTCCGCGACCGCCTGGCCGCCATCTTCGACGGCGCCTTCGCGTCCGCCGACGTCGACGAGGACGCGGCGGCCCTCGCGCGCACGCGGTCGCTCGCGACGTGGATATCGGCACCCCTCATGGAGGAGGCGACATGATCGCACCGCAGGACCTGACCGCGGCCGAGATCGAGTCCATCAGGCATCTGATTCCCGATCCGGAGCCGCCCCTCGGCGAGCCGACGGGGACGCCGGACGAGCCGTCGCCGGACGGACCGCTGCGCGTCTGCGAGACGCTACTCGACGGCAACGAGCGACGCTACGTCCTCGAGTGCTTCGACACGAACCGCATCTCGTCGGCCGGCCCGTTCGTCGGCCGCTTCGAGGAGGCCTTCGCCGCCGCCGCCGGCTGCCGCTACGGCGTCGCGTGCTCGAGCGGCACCGCGGCGCTCCACCTCGCGCTCGGTGCGGCGGGCATCGCTCCCGGCGACGAGGTCCTGATGCCGACCTTCACGATGATCGCGACGCCGAACGCCGCCGCGCTGCTCGGCGCGACGCCGGTCTTCGTCGACGCCGAGCCGGATACCTGGAACCTCGCGGTCGACCAGCTCGAGGCGAAGATCACGCCGCGCACGCGGGCCATCGTCCCCGTCCACATCTACGGCCATCCGTGCGACATGGAGCCCATCACGGAGCTCGCGCGACGCCATCGCCTCGTCGTCGTCGAGGACGCCGCGGAGGCGCACGGCGCCATGTACGGCCGCCGCCCCGTCGGCAGTCTCGGCGACGTGGCCGCGTTCTCGTTCTACGGCAACAAGGTCGTGACCACCGGCGAAGGCGGTATGCTCACGACGAACGACGCCGCCATCGCGGCGCGCGCGCGCGAGCTGCGCGCGCTCTGCTTCTCGGCCGAGCGGCACTTCTGGCACCGCTCGGTCGGCTTCAACTACCGCATGACGAACCTCCAGGCCGCCGTCGGCCTGGCGCAGACCGAGCGCCTCCCCGAGCTCGTCGAGCGCCGGCGGCACAACGCCGAGCGCTACGCCGCGGTGCTCGGCGACATTCCCGGGCTCGGGCTGCCGGTGGAGCGACCCGGCGTGCGCAACGTCTTCTGGATGTTCGGCATCACCGTCGATGCCGAGCTCTTCGGCTGCACGCGCGACGAGCTCCGCCGCCGTCTCGCGCGTCGCGGCATCGAGACCCGCACCTTCTTCGTCCCGATGCACATCCAGCCCGCGTACTTTCGCGCACATCGCGGCGAGTCCCATCCCGTCGCCGAGCGGCTCGGCGCGACCGGGCTCTACCTGCCATCGGGCCCGGCGCTGTCGGACGACGACATCGCCTACGTGGCGCGCGAGATACGCCGCGCCTCGGAGTGACGGCGCCTGCTCGTCTACGTCGCCGGCAAGGACCCGCTCGACGAGCCGGGCGGAGGACACTCGGCCTATGTCCGTGCGTACGCGCGCGCCGCGGTGCGCGCCGGGTATCGCCCCCACATCCTCTGCGTCGGGGCGACCGCGGCGACCTACACGGCCGAGTTCGGCGTCGTGCATCGCCTGCGCTCGCCCTTCCGTCCACTCCGCCAGCTGATGATCCCCGGCCATGCGCCGGTGCTCGCGCGCGGGTTGGCGGCGCTCGGCGCCGGCGCGCCCGGACCCGTCGTGGCGCACGGCTTCGGCGTGTGGGGCGCAGCCGCCGTGCAGGGATGCGCCCGGCTCCGCCACCGGGGCCGCGTCGCGATTCCCGTCATCGGCTCCTACACGACCTACCGCGTCGAGACGGCCTCGCTGATCCGGGGGCTGCGCGAGGCGCCCGCCGCCGTGGCGCTGCGCTATCGCGTGCAGGCCGCGTGGGTGCGTGCCGTGGTCCACCGGTGGGAACGCGACGCGTATCGCCGCGCGGTACGCGTCTTCGTCAACTACGAGGTGATGCGACGGCTCATCCACGCGGAGCACGGACCCGACGTGCGCGTCGAACGGATCGGCTACGGGCCCGAGTCGGCGTTCGCGGCTCCGTCCGCCGCAGGTCCGCTGCCGCCCACGCTCGCGACGCTGGAGCCCACGGCCGCGCCGCTCGTCGTCTGCGTCGCCCGCAACCACTCGCGCAAGGGCGTCGACGTCCTGATCGACGCGCTGGCGCTGGCGCGCGACCGCGGCACGCCACTGCGCGCCTGCCTGATCGGCGGCGGCCCGTTGCTCGAGCAGAACCGTCGGCGCGCATCGGCCCGTGGGCTCGACGGCTCGGTGATCGTCGCCGGCTACGTGCCCGACGTCGAGCCGTACCTACGGCATGCCGACGTCTTCGCGCTGCCCTCGCGCGAGGAGCAGAGCGGCGCGCTCGCCATCCTGGAGGCGCTGCGCGTCGGGCTCCCGGTGGTCGCCTCGGCCGTCGACGGCATCCCGGAGGACGTCGCCGACGAGGAGAGCGCGCTGCTCGTGCCGGCCGACGACCCGGATGCCCTGGCACGAGCGCTCGTCCGCCTCGCGACGCACGCCGATCTGCGCCGGAACATCACGGCCGCCGGCGCCCGGCTCTTCGCGACCCGCTTCGCCGCGGACCCGTTCGCCGCGTCCGTCCGGGCCGCCTACGAGGCGCTCGGCCTACGCCCGGGCTAATTGTTCTTCCGGCTGTACTCGATCCCGGCCTGGACCTGCCCGATCGCGGCGTCGATCAGCTCCAGCGCCTTCTGCCGGTGGCCGCCCTTGTCCGCGTTCGCCTCCCGAAGCGCTTCGCGCGCCTGGCGCAGCGAGGCGAGCGCCGCCTCCATCTTCGGCTGACCGGCCAGGGCGTGGGTGGTCAGCACGCCGGCGAGGAACGTGGTCGCCAGCAGCAAACGGTTCGTCGTCTTCCGCATGCCCGACCGTCTGTCAGCGGTCGGACGGGTTGTCCATCCCCGCAAGCGGCATGCTATACGCCGCCGCGTGCACGGGGTCGTTCGCTCGCTCGCGGCCGTCGCCGCCCTCGTGGCGGTGGCCGCCACGCCGCTCCACGCCGCCGAGCCCGAGAGCATCGGCGTCGTGCTGTCGCTGCCCGAGACGCCGGGCCCGCACGCGTTCTGGCAGAGCGATGCGCTGCTGAAGCGCACCGCGCTCTTCGACGGCGACAGCGGCCGCATGCTCGGCACCATCAACTCCGGGACGGCCGGCGTCGGCTTCGTCATCTACCCGCTGATCTCGCCCGACCACCGCGAGATCTACATCGCCGAGAGCTACTACTCGCGCGGCGTCCGCGGCGACCGCACCGACGTCGTGACGGTCTACGACGGCCGCACGCTGACGCCGCTGGCCGAGGTCGGCATCCCACCGAAGCGCGCCGAGTACTTCCCCGGCAATGCCGCGAGCGCGCTCTCCGACGACGGCCGCTTCATGGCGGTCTTCAACCTAACGCCGCTCACGTCCGTGTCCATCGTCGACGTGAAGGCACGGACGTTCGTCGCCGAGGTGCCGACGCCGGGCTGCAGCCTGGTATTTGCCGCCGGCAACCGCCGCTTCTTCATGCTGTGCGCGAACGGCGCCACGCTGAACATCGGCCTCGACGAGGCGGGCGCGGCGACGGTCACCCGCAGCGCGCCGTTCTTCAAGCCACTCGAGGACCCCGTCACCGAGAAGGCCGTGCGGCGCGGCAACGAGTGGCTCTTCGTGTCGTTCGCCGGCGTGATCCATCCCGTCGACGTGTCCGGCGAGACGCTCGCCTTCGGCGAGCCGTGGCCGCTGCTCGACGACGCGGACCGCGCCGCGAATTGGCGCGTCGGCGGACTCCAGCATCTCGCGGTTCACGAGAAGTCGGGACGGCTCTACGTGCTGATGCACCAGGGCGGTCCGGACACCCACAAGGATCCCGGCACCGAGGTATGGGGGTACGACATCGCGAGCCGCCGCCGGGTGCAGACCATCCCCGTCGCCAACCCGCTCGTCAGCTTCATCTCGCTGACGAGCGCGCTCGACCCAACGTCCACGAGCGGCAGTATCTCGCGCTGGGCGCTCGAGAAGGCGCTCCCGCATCCCGGCATCGAGCGCATCCTGGTCACGCAGGACGATCAGCCGGTCCTCGTCGCCGGCGCGTCGATGCCGCCGGCGATCGTCATCCACGACGCGATCAGCGGCGAGATGCTGCGCGAGATCGCCGAGCCCGGGCTGGCGGGCACGTTGCTCTTCGCGCCCTGAACGATGGACCCCGTCCTGCACCTCGCGTTGCGCGTTCCGCTGGCGCTGCTGTTCGCCGCCGCCGCCGTCCACAAGCTGCGCGACCCGACCGCGTTCCGCGCGGCGCTGGGCGCGTATCGCCTCGTGCCGCCGTGGTGCGCGCCCGCGATCGTCGCGCTCGAGGTGCTCGTCGCCGTCGCCCTGTGCGTGCCCGGGCGCCTCGGTCCCGTGGCCGCCGCCGCGCTGCTCCTCGCGTACGCCGCCGCGATCGCCGTGAACCTCGTGCGCGGGCGTCGCGACATCGACTGCGGGTGCGCGGGACCGTCCGCGCGGCGGCCGATCGGCTGGAGCCTCGTCGCCCGCAACGCGGTCCTCGCCGGGCTCGCCTGCGGCGGTCTCACCGCCATCGAGACCCGGCCCCTGCATTGGATCGACGCGGTCACCGTCGTCGCCGCCACGCTCGTCGCGTCCGCGCTCTACGCCGCGGCCGATCGCCTCCTGGCGCTCGCGCCACGCGCACGCGGAGCCGCCGCATGATGCACGCGCTCGTGATCTCGAACGTCGTCCTGTGGATCGCGGTGGTGGTCCTGGCGGCCGTCGTCGTCGCGCTGACCCGCCAGATCGGCGTCCTCTACGAACGCGTCGCCCCCGCGGGCGCGCTCACGATGGGACGAGGGCCGGTCGTCGGCGAGGCCGCGCCGGTCGTGCCGGTCGACGATCTGGCCGGCACGCACCGTCGGCTCGGCGCACCCTGCGGCGACGGGCGCAGCACCCTGCTCTTCTTCCTCTCGCCCACGTGTCCCGTCTGCAAGACACTGCTCCCGGTGCTGCGCTCGGCGGCGCGCAGCGAGGCGGCGTGGCTCGACGTCGTCCTGGCCAGCGACGGCCCGCGCGCCGAGCACGAGGCGTTCGTCGTCGCCGAGCGGCTCGGCGACTTCCCCTACGTGCTGTCGCCGATGCTCGGCATGACGTGGCACGTCGAGAAGCTGCCGTTTGCGGCACTCGTCGACGGCGACGGCGTGGTGCGCGCGAAGGGGCTCGTCAACACGCGCGAGCACCTCGAGAGCCTGTTCGAGGCGAAGGAGCGCGGCGTCGCGTCGATCCAGGACTGGGCGGCCTCGCGGCCGGATCGCACGGAGGTGGCCTGATGGATGCGCGACACTGGATCGACCGCTGGGTGGAGCGCGGCGCCCGTCAGCTCGCACGCCGCACGTCGCGACGCAGCCTCCTCGCGCGCGCCGGCGCCGCGATCGTCGGCGGCATGGCGTTCCCGCTGCTGCCCGTCGCCCGCGCCGCGGACGACGACTCCCGCGTGCCGCCGCCGAGCGACGACGACCTGCCCGCCACCACCGGCGACCCCTCGAACTGCAGCTACTGGCGCCACTGCGCGATCGACGGCTTCCTCTGCTCGTGCTGCGGCGGCACGCAGAGCGCGTGTCCGCCGGGCACCGAGATGTCACCGGTGACGTGGATCGGCACGTGCCGGCATCCCGGCGACGGCCGCGACTACATCATCTCGTACAACGACTGCTGCGGAGCGTCGCTGTGCATGCGCTGCAAGTGCACGCGCACCGAGGGCGAGCGGCCCGTCTACCACACGTCGAAGAACAACGACCTGCTGTGGTGTTTCGGCACCAAGAGCCGGGCGGTCCACTGCTCGGTCGCCGTCGTCATCGGCGTCGCGACGAAGCCGGCGTCGTGATCCGGCGTGCCCTCCTGCTCGTCACGTTGGTCGTCGGCACCGCGCCGGCCGCCAGCGGTCCCGAGCTCGACTGGGTGCTCGAGTGTCAGGGGTGTCACCGCCGCGACGGTAGCGGCACGCCGGGCAGCGTTCCGGCGATTCGCGACAGCGTCGCCGGCTTCCTGCACGTGCCGGGCGGGCGCGAGTACCTCGTCCAGGTCCCGGGAGTCGCCCAGGCGCCGCTCGACGACGCGCAGCTCGCCGGGGTCGTCAACTGGATGTTGACCCGATTCGACGCCGCGGCGGTGCCGAAGGACTTCGTTCCATACACCGCGGCCGAAGTGGCGACGCTGCGTCTGACTCCGCTCGTCGACCCGGAATCCGTGCGCCGGAAGCTCGTCGCGGAGATCCCGTCGACCGTCCGCGCCGCGCAGCCGCCGCACTGACCCATCCGCCGGACGTCCTTCCGACGCCCCGCCGCCCGTGCGATACCCGCCCCGGGAGGGCCGCTCATGACACGCGCAAAGCTCGAGATCGCCGACGTACTCGCCGACCCCTTCGCCGCGCTCGCGAAGGCGCGCGCGACGGGCGACCTGGTGGATCTCGACGGGACGTCGAACGGCGGCGTGGGCGTCATGCGTCACGAAGCCGTGCGCTCGCTGCTCGCGAACGGCGCGCTCCGCGCCAACTTCAGCGAGTTCCTCCAGGCCTTCGGCGTCTCGGGCGGACCCTTCTTCGAGTGGATGGCCATCTCGCCGCTGAACCACGACGGTCCCGAGCACCAGCGCTGGCGTGCCCTCATGTCGCGCACGTTCACCCCCCGCAGCGTCGAGCGTCTCCGCCCGTTCCTGCGCTCCGCCGCCCACGAGCTGATCGACGGCTTCGCCGCGCGCGGCGCTTGCGAGTTCATGGCCGAGTTCGCCGATCCGTTCCCGTCACTCGGCCTCTGCGAGCTGATCGGCGTCCCGACCGTGGATCGCGACCGCTTCCGCGGCTGGGCCAACACGATCGGGCTCGGGTTCAGCCCGCTCGTCTCCATGCACATCGCCGAGGTCGACGCTGCGCTGCTGGCGCTGGTCGACTACACCGGCGAGCTCGCCGCGAGGCGGCGGGCCGAGCCGCAGGACGACCTCGTCACGCGCATCGCGAAGGCGGGCGACGAGGACGGCTGGAGCGACATGCAGATCCGCGGCTTCATCGCCGGGCTGGTTTTCGCCGGGCACGAGACGACGAAGACGCAGCTCGGCTGGACGATCGCCGTCCTCGCCGAACGCCCCGACCTGTGGGACGCGGTCGGCGAGGGTCGCATCGCCCCCGCGCCGATGATCGAGGAGGTCATGCGCTACCGGTCCGCCGTCACGGGCGTCGGGCGCGCGGCCACCGCGCCGATCACCGTCGGCGACGACCGCATCGAAGCGGGTCAGCAGGTCTTCCTGTCGCTGTGGAGCGCCGACCACGACGGCGCGGTCTACCCGCACGCCGATCGGCTCGACCCGGCGCAGGCCGAGGCGAATCCGCACCTCGCCTTCGGACACGGGGCGCATCACTGCCTCGGCGCGGCCCTCGCCCGCGCCGAGCTACAGGACGCCCTCGCCGCGCTGACGTCGCGGATCTCCTGCCCCACGGTCGGCCCCGACGCCGTCTGGAAGCCGCCCGTCGGCATCAACGGCCCCGAACGGCTGCCGATCACCTTTGCGCCGCGCGGGCAATGAGAGACCGCCCCAAGACTTCGTCTCGGTCGGTCTCCTAGCTGCGCCGGAGCAGCTTCATGATCTCGGCCACGCGGACGGGACGCCCGCGGCCGAGCACGTGCCACCAGAGCAGCGTCGTCCAGCCCGACACCGCCATCACGAGGCAGAACACGAAGAGCGCGCTGCGCAGGTCGAGGCGGGCCTCCGCGGGCACGAGCAGCGCCGCGCAGATCGACAGCGCCGACGCGAAGCCGGTCAGTGACAGCCGGCTCGCGAGCTGATGGATGCGGAGCGGCAGCTCGTCGAGCGCGGGCGACACCGCGCGCACCTGGAGATTGCCCGTCTCGACGTCCTGGAGGAGCTGCTCGAGCTGCGCCGGCAGCCCGCGCAGCAGGCTGCCCATTCCGGTCGCCCCCGTCATGGCGTCGGAGAGAAGCCGCGTCGGCGACCACCGGTTCGCCACCAGCCGCTCCACGACCGGTCGCGCGATGGCCACGAGGTCGACGTGCGGATGGTACGCGCGGATGATGCCTTCGAGCGTGGCGGTGGCCTTCGTGAGAATCGCGTACTCCGGCGCGAGCTTGATGCGGAACCGGTTCGCGGCCGAGCCGAACGCCTCCGCGAACCCGCTCGAGTCGACGTCCTCGATCGACGTGGCCGAGAGATACGTCGTCCGGATGCGCGACACCTCCGCGCGCAGGTCGGCCAGGCTCACCCGCTGCGTGGACGTGCCCATGCGAAGCAGGACGCGCGCGATGCTCGCGTCGTCGCCGAGGATCAACGCGAGGATCAGCGTGATCAGGTCCTCGCGCTGGGACGCGTCGAGCCGGCCGGCGAGGCCGAAGTCGATGAGACACACCGTCCCGTCGCGGACGAGCACGTTCCCGGGATGCGGGTCGCCGTGGAAGAACCCGTCGACGAAGACCTGGCGGACCGCGGCGTGGATGAGCTCCTCGACCGCCTGCTTCGCGGCGTCGCTGTTCGGCTCGAGGCTGCGCAGCGACCGGCCGGGGAAGAACTCCATCGCGAGGACGGTGCGGCAGCTGTACTCGCGAAAGGGGCGCGGCACGACGAGGGCCCGCGCCGGGTCGAGCAGCCGGCGCGCCGTCTCGAGGTTCTCCAGCTCGGACGTGAAGTCGAGCTCGCGGAGCAGGCCCTTCTCGAACTCGACGATCACCTCGGAGACCGCCGCGAGCTGCATCTCGTCGATGCCGGTCTCGAGCGCGCGCGCCGCGAGATACAGGAGATCGAGGTCGCCGCGCAGCACGCGCTCGATCCCCGGCCGCTGGACCTTCACGACGAGCTGCGTCCCGTCGCGCGCCGTCGCTCGATGGGTCTGCGCGATCGAGGCGGTCCCGAGCGGACGCTCCTCGAACGTCGAGAACGTCTCCTCGAGCCGCTGCCCGAGGCCCACTTCGACGACGTCGCGGACCGCGGCGAACGGCACCTCCGGCGCGTTGTCCTGCAGCGACTCCAGCGCGGCGATGTACTCCGCCGGCAGCAGGTCGCGGCGGATCGACAGGACCTGGCCGAGCTTGATGAACGTCGGGCCGAGGTCGGCGAGCAGCCGGGCGAAGCGCACCGCCTGGCTGCTCGTGGCGTCGGTGACCCCGTCGGTCGCGCCGCCGCGGCCGACGAGCGCGCCGAACCCGTGCCGGACGAGCGTCGCGGTGACCTGCGTCAGCCGTTCGATGTCACGGGCGGCGATGCCCAGCAGCGAGTCGCGTCGATCCTGGTCGGACAGTGTCGGCCCCCGCGCCCCCATAGCACGAAAGGCGGCCGACCGAGCGACCCGGCTACGACGGCGGCCGCACGTTCGCGAGCAGCCGGTTCACGACGATGACTTTGGCATTGCGCTCGATGCAGACGCGCTCGAGCGGGCGGTCGACCGGCGTGACCTGCACGCTGGTGCATCCCGCGGCCACCGCGAGCACGGCCGGCCCAACGAGCCGCCTCACGACGCCCCCATGAGCCGGCGCCCGCCGCGGCGGAAGTCCCACATGTGGCTCAGCGCGACCTTGGCCGCGTTCGCGTTGTAGCGGACGTCCTCCCAGGCGCGCACGGCGAGGATCTTGCGCAGGATGAACCGCGGCGACAGGAACGCGCCGTACAGGTCCTTCGCCATGTCCATCAGCTCGTCGTCGGCGATCGGCGTGCGCATGACCGGGCGCATCATGTCGTACTGCTCCCAGTCGTGACCGTACGTGAGCCAGCCTTCGCGCTCGGCCTCCGCGAACAGCGGCGTCCCGGGATACGGCATGACGACCGTCGCCTGGATCGTGTCGGCCCACCCGTCGGCGAAGAGCGAGCGCGCGAGGTCGAGCGTGCGCCGCGCCTCGTCGCGCGATTCCCAGGGATAGCCGACCATCGTCGTCAGGTGCGGCGACAGCCCCGCCTGCTTCGCTTCCTTGCAGCCGCGCACCAGCGCCTCGACCGACGTCCCCTTGTCGATGCGGTCGAGCGTCCGCTGATTCGCCGACTCGATGCCGAGCTTGACCAGCCGGAAGCCCGCGCGCGCCATCCGGTCGTAGTCGGGGCGCCGGAGCGCGTCGATCCGCATGTTGCAGGAGAAGTACACCTGGTCGGCGTAGCCACGCTCGACCATCCCGTCGCAGAACTGCCGCAGGAACGCGCCGATCGGGAAGGTCCCGGTGTCGTCGAAGATCTCGCGGACGGCGTACCGTTCGAGAATCATGCCGACCTCGTCGAGCAACGACGACGCGGGCCGCGTGCCGAACGTCGGCCACAGCGTCGTCCACGAGCAGAACGTGCACTTCGGACGCCAGCAGTCGCGGCCGACCATCGTGTACGTGCTGGGCCGGTAGTACAGGTGCTCGCCGTAGAGCCGCCACTTCGTCAGGTCGCGATCGAAGAACGGCCGGTCCTCGTAGCTGCGTTTCGAGAGCACGAAGGGCCCCGTGTCGCGGACGGTGTCGCCATCCCGATACCAGACGCCCTTGCCGAGGCCGCCCCGCCCCGCCGCGTGCGCGGCGATGCCCAGGAGACCCTCGTCGAACTCGCCGCCCGTCAGCACGTAGTCGACCGGCGCGTTCGCCATCGTCTCCGCGGGGTACGCGGTGACGTGATCGCCCATCATCACCACCCGCGTCGTCGGCGACACCGCCTTCACGTCGCGCACGATCCGCCAGTGCTGCTTCACGACCGGCGTCTTCGTCTCGATCGCGAGCAGGTCGGGCCGGGCCTCGACGAGACGCCGCCGCCACTCGGCGTAGGACCACTCCTCGGCGACGCCGTCGGCCCAGACGACGTCGTGGCCGCGGCGTGCGAGCACCGTGGCGGCCATCGCCACCACCATGGGGTAGACGTACGATGGGGTACCGAACCAGCGGAACTGGCGGTTCTGGCCGAGCGTCGGCTGTCCCCACGGACTCTCGAGCGGCGGATAGCCGAGCATGATCCGCATGATCGCGGTCGGACGATACGCCCGCCCGGAAACGGGTGTCCAGCGAAAAACCGCTGGTGCGCGCCGCCGACGGTGGACTACGCTCCATTCGGCTCATGAAGCTCGCCGCCGGCACGAAGCTCACGCTCTACGCGCACGGCGCGCGCAACGCGCTCGGGCTCCTCGGCGTCGCGACCCATCCGCCGGCCGTCCTCTGGGTGCTCACGCAGCGCTGCTTCTACGAGTGCGTCCATTGCGACTCCTGGCGCGACACGCGGCCGATCGACGCTCCCGCGCTGCTCGCCGTCGCCGACAAGATCGCCGCCGCACGCACGCGGTTCGTCGCGCTCTCGGGCGGTGAGCCGTTCATGGTGAAGGCGCTGCCGGCCATCGCCACGCGCCTCAAGCGCGCCGGCAAGACCGTCTCGATCAACACCAACGGGCACCTGCTCTCCGAGCACGTCGACTGGCTGGTCGGCGAGCGCGTCGACCACGTGCAGGTGAGCGTCGACGGTCACACCGCCGCACTACACGACGGGATTCGTCGCGCGCGCGGCTCCTTCGAGCGCATCCTCCGCGGCATCGAGGCGCTCAAGGCGGCCCGCGGCGACGGGCCGCCGCGCGTCTCGGTCTGCGGCGTCGTCATGCCGGAGAACGCCGGCCATCTGGTGGCGCTCGCCGACCGCTTCGCGGCCGTGGCGGACGCCGTCGAGCTGCAGCCGCTGCACGACAGCCCGGGGCTGCTCGCGACGTCGACCTCGACGCCCTTCCCCCCTGCCGACCGGCCGCGTGTGGAGGCCGAGCTGGGGGCGCTCGCCGCACGCCATCCGGCCTTCGACGACGGCTACTACGCGGCCTTCTCGCGCTTCCTCTTCGATGCGGCCTCCATGGAGCAGGACGCCGTCGATCACTGCCTCCCGATGATCTTCAACACCCTGACCATCCGCGAGGACGGCGCGTGCCGCATCTGCCGCTATCCGCTCGGGACGAACATCCACACGGACGACATCGGGGCCGTGTGGAACGCGCCGGAGCGCTGGGCGATCTACGGGCGGCTCGCGCGCAACGGCTGTGGCGCCCCCTGCTGGACGCGCTGCCACATCCATCCGTCGCCGGCGCCGGGCCGGGCCCTCCGCCGGATCCTGCGCGTCACCGCCTGACGACGGAGCGAAGCGCCGGTCGGCCGGCGCTCCACCCGTCGCGCGCTCAGGAGTTGCCGCCGAAGAGACAGACGCAGTTGTCGTTGCAGACGCCGTCCGGCGGGCAAGCCGCACCCGGCGGATCGCACTCCTCGCCGTCCTCCAGCTCGTTGTTGCCGCAGATCGCGACCGGCATCGTGGTGGACGTCGTCGTGGTCGTCGGCGGCGGAACGCTGCTGCTGGTGGTCGACGTCTGGAGCGTCGTCGTGGTCGTCGACGTGGTCGTCGTCGACACGCTGGACGACGTCGTCGTCGTGCTGCTCGTCGTCGTCGTCGTCGAGGACGAGGTGGTGGTGGACGAGCTGCTCGTCGTGGTCGTCGGTGCCGAGCTGCTGGTCGTCGTCGTGCTCGACGTCGTGGTGGTCGACGTGGACGACGACGAGGTGGTGGTGGTGCTGGTGCTCGTCGAGGTGGTCGTCGTCGAAGACGTCGTCGTCGTCGTGGAGCTCGTGGTCGTCGTCGTCGAGCTGGTCGTCGTGGTCGACGACGACGTGGTCGTCGTGGAGCTGCTGGTCGTCGTCGAGGTCGTCGTCGTCGTGGAGGACGAGCTGCTGGTCGTCGTCGGGGCAGACGAGCTGGTCGTGGTCGTCGACGAGCTCGTGGTCGTCGGCGCCGAGGACGACGTGGTGCTGGCGCTGCTGGTCGTGGTCGACGACGTCGTGGTGGTCGTGGTCGACGACGACGTCGTGGTCGGGGCGGGCACCTGGCAGAGCGCGTCGCAGGTCACGCCGTTCGGCGGATCGCACTGCTCGCCGGGCTCGATGACGCCGTTGCCGCAGAAGCCGCGAGAGAAGCTCGTCGAGTGGTCCGAGTTGATGCTGCGGCCGACGAACTGGCCGACGCCGACGAAGTTGCGGCCGAAGGCGAGACGCGCGTTCGGCGCGTAGAGCGCCATCGTCGCGGTCACGCCCGCGCCGAAGCGCACCGTCCGGCCGCCGACGTTGAATACCGCATCGTCCGCGAGGATGGAGCTGCCCGCGCCGATGGTCGACCCATTGCCGAGCTTCAGGTTGGCGCTGATGTTCACCGTCACCGGGTCCTCCGCGACGATGACCGCATTACGGCCCGTCTGGAGGTTGCGGAGCTGGTAGGTCCCGGCGACCAGATGCAGGCGCTTGCCGGCCTGGACGACGACGTTCCCGTAGCTCCCCGGCGGCAGCGTCACGTCGCCCTGCACGATGAACGTCCCGGGCCCCGGCGTGAACGCCGGCAGCGGCGGCATCGGATCGATCAGCGGGAGCGACGGAATCGGCACCGGGCCGACGCCGGTCACGGTGATGCCGGTCGCCGACGTCATCAGCCGGTTCGTGTAGAGGTCGTCGACGGTGAGGCGGTCGCCGCGCATCGAGTCGCCGGCGACGATGGTGCCGTTCGCGAACACGCTGCCCGGACCGAACACGAGCGCGAGGCCGACCGGGTTGTTGACGCCCACGTCGCCCGTGGTGACCGTCGCGAGATCCTTCAGATGGATGCGATCGGCCGCGAACAGACAGTAGTCGTCCAGATTCTGCGATGGCTGCGCGCCGGCTCGTCCTCCGGCCGTCACGAGCGCACACAATCCGAACAGCAGGGCGAACATCCTCCGCATCTCGACCTCCACCACCTTCGTCTCTCGCCCCACCGTCCACGGCGGCGCGTGACGACGATCGTGTCGGACGCGGCGCCGAGTTGAAAGCACCATCCGGCGCCGTGGTGTCACGAACTTGGCTCGATCGCGTGCGTTCCCGGCCCCGAACGGGGCAGAATGCCCCGACCATGCGCATCGCCTACGTCACCGGCGGCACCGTCGGCGCTGGCCACCTCGTCCGCGGCGTCGCGGTCGGGCGCGCACTCCGGCGCGCCGGTCTCGACGCGACCTATCGAATGTTCGGTCCCCCGCTGCCGTTCCCGATCGCGCCCCGGCTCGGCTACGAGCCGTTCCCGCTCGAGCCGGGCGCCTACCGGAATCCGGCCGCGGCGCGCGGCAGCGCCATCGGCACGGCATTGGCCGCCTACGCGCCGGACCTGCTGATCGTCGACCTCTACTGGGCGATCGTGCACCATCTCCTGCCCCTGCCCGACTGCGAGGCGTGGCTCCTCGTGCGGTCGGTCCCGAAGGCCTGGTTCGGCGGGCCACCGGACACCCGATGGGATCCGAAGCGGTTCGCGCGGGTGATCGGCATCGAGCCGATGTCGAACGCGGCGCTGCGCGACCGCGTCGATCCGATCATCGTGTGCAACCCGGATGAGCTGCAGCCGCGCGGCGCACTGCGGGCACGGCTCGCGGTGCCCGACGACGCGTCGCTCGTCGTCGTGACCCACGCCGGCACCACCGGCGAAATCGACGCGCTCGCGCGGGGCGCCGGCGACGCCGTCGTGCGCTGCGACCTGTTCGACGACGCCGCGCTCTTCCCGCTCGCCGAGTGGCTCCGCGACGCCGACCGCGTGCTCGCCGCCGCGGGCTACAACAGCTTCTGGGAGGCGCGCTGGCTCGGCTGGGCCGATCGCACGACGTTCACGCCGCTGTCGCGGGCGATCGACGATCAGCACTGGCGCCTGGCGACCTGCGCGGCGCATCGGATGCAGGCGAACGGCGCCGACACGCTCGCGGACTGGGCGCGCGCGGGGTGACGTCGCGATTGCCAGCGAGCGGACACGGACGGTAGACGCAGGCGATGCAGCTTTCATGTCTGGCGGTCCTGGCCTTTCTGGTGCTCGGCTGCGCGCCGCAGGCCTCGCTCGCGCCCCGGGCGGCCCGGCTGCCGGAGACCCTCGCCGCGTTCGGCCGCCTCCCGTCCCTCGAGCACGTCGTGATCTCGCCCGACGGCACCCGCCTCGTCCTCGTCCGGACGGGCGCGGATGGGCAACGGATCGTCGGCGTGTTCTCGATCGCCGATCGCACGGCCGTCGGCGGCATCCGCGTGGGCGAGGCGAAGTTGCGCGACGTCGAGTGGGTGGACGAGCGGCTCGTCCTGCTGCGCACGTCCAGGACGTCGATTCCGGACGGGCTGGACGGCGACCCGATCGAATGGTCGATGCTGCAGGTCTATGACGTCGACGAGCGCGCGCTGCGGCCCGTGCTGACCGGCGACGTCGAGGCGACCATGAACACGGTCTTCGGCCCGACCATGGTGCGCCGCATCGACGGCCGCCCGGTCCTCTTCGTCGGCGGCTTCTACACGACGGACCGGGTCGTGCGCGGCCTGTTCCGCATCGACATGCGCAGCAAGCTCGAGACGATGGTCCGCAAGGGCTCGTCGGTCAGCCGCGCGTGGCTGGTCGACGCCGGCGGCGAGATCGTCGCAGAGCGCCAGTACGACGACCGCTCGCGACGCTGGCGGTTGCGCGCCCGCACCGGCGGGTCGCTCCGCGACGTCGCCACCGGGGTCGATCCGTACGACGACACGGTGCTGCTCGGCTTCGACCCGTCCGGCGATGCGATCATCGCGTCGGTCGTCGAGAACGGGGCCGCGACGGCCAAGCCGCTCTCGCTGGCCGACGGCACCTGGGGTCCGCCGCTCTCGGGCGGTGACGACCTCATCCTCGACCGCCTCACCGATCGGATGATCGGCACCGTGCGATTCGAGGACGGACCGCGCTACCGGTTCGCCGATCCGGCGCGCCAGGCCGGCTGGGATCGCGTCCTGGCGACCTATCCCGGGGAGCGCGTCGCGCTCGTCTCGAAATCGGACGACTTCACCAAGCTCGTCGTCCTGGTGTTCGGCGCGCGCCACGGCTACGGCTTTCAGCTCGTCGATCTGGCGACGGGCAAAGCCGAGCCGCTCGGCTCGGCCTACGACGATCTGCCGCCGCTCGGCGAGATTCGCCGGATCAGCTATCCCGCGGCCGACGGACTCGAGATCCCGGCGTGGCTCACCCTGCCCCACGGGCGCCGGGCGCGGGACCTGCCGATGGTCGTGCTGCCCCACGGTGGACCCGCCGTGCGCGACGACGGCGACTTCGACTGGTGGGCGCAGGCGCTCGCGGCCAGCGGATATGCGGTGCTGCAACCCAACTTCCGCGGCTCCACCGTCAGCATGTCGCATCTCGCCGCGGGCTTCGGCCAGTGGGGACGGAAGATGCAGACGGACCTGTCGGACGGCGTGCGCTTCCTCGCGGCGCAGGGGATCGTCGACCCGGCACGCGTGTGCGTCGTCGGCGCGAGCTACGGCGGCTATGCGGCGCTCGCCGGCGTCACGCTCGAGTCCGGCGTCTACCGGTGCGCGGCCTCGGTCGCCGGCATCGCCGACCTCGAGGGGTTCCTCCGCGCCGAACCGGGCGGCACCTGGGGCACCGGCCCGTCGCAGCGATACTGGGCGGACTTCATGGGCGCGACAGGTGCCGACGACCCGGTGCTGGACGCGATCTCACCGATCCGACACGTCGCAGCGGCGTCGGCGCCGGTGTTACTGGTGCACGGGCGGCAGGACACCGTCGTCCCGTACGACCAGAGCGCGCGCATGGCCGCGGCGCTCGAAGCGGCGGGCAAGCCCGTGACGTTCGTCGCGCTCGACGGCGAAGACCACTGGCTCTCGCGCAGCACGACGCGGCTCCAGATGCTGGAGCACGTGCTCGCCTTCCTCACCCGCCACAACCCGGCGGGTTAGCGTCCGGAGCCCGCACGCCGCGCGCGGCCGGGGCGTTCGGCCGGCTCGGCCGAGCCGTCGTCCTCGGCCTCGGGCGTCGGCGGAGTCAGGTCCGGGAAGTCGATGAGGCACGGCCGCGTGGTGGGTGGCATCGGCGGCGGTTCGATCGGCGGCGGCGTCGGTCGGGGCACGCCATCGCGTAGCGCACCTCGTTTCGCTCGTGCAACGTGAATCGGCGAGGCGCCGGGCGTCCGACACGGCGCCTCGCGCCGCGACGGCTATTTCGCGACGGAGGCCGCAATCGCCGCCGTCAGCTCGCGTGGCTCGATCGGCTTGGCGAGATGCAAGCGGAATCCCGCGGACAGCAACCGAGCGCGGTCATCGGCCGACGCGAACGCGGTCAGCGCGATCGTGGGAACGTGCGCGCGATCGTCGGAGCGCGACCGGATACGAGCGAGGAGCGCGTAGCCGTCCTCGCCCGGCATGCCGATATCCGTCACGACGACGTCCGGCTTCCAGCGAGACAGTATCTCGTACGCGTGCTCGCCCGAGCCGGCGACGCGCACTTCAGCGCCGCAATGATCCAGGAGCAGGCGCACGGCTTCGTTGCAGTCGGGCTCATCGTCGACGAGCAGCACGCGAACGCCGTCCAGCCGGGTGCTGGGTGCCGCGTCGGCTTCCTGCAGCGTCGGATGTCGGCGGATCGGCTCGTCGGCGGTGCGGATCATCGACGCGAGCGGCAGCTTGACGGTGAAGGTGCTTCCCTGACCTACGCCGGGGCTCTCTGCTGTCACGGTGCCCCCGTGCAGCTCCGTCAGGTGCCTGACGATCGCGAGCCCGAGGCCGAGACCTCCGTGTGCGCGGGTCGTCGAGGAGTCGGCTTGCCAGAAGCGATCGAACAGGTGAGGCCGCTGTTCAGGCGCAATGCCGGCACCCGTGTCGCTGACCGCAATCTCCACGTGCGAGTTCACCCGCTCGAGCACCACATGGACGCGGCCTCCTTTGGGCGTGAACTTCACGGCGTTCGCGAGCAGATTCCAGACGACCTGTTGGAGGCGCTCCGCATCTCCGGCGAGCGTCACGGTCGAATCGAGAACGAGCTGCAGCCGGACATCCTTCGCGTCGGCAGCCGGACGTACGGTCTCGACGGCGCTCTCGACGACGTCGGACAGGTGCACGGGGCGAACCTGCAGGCGCACCTTGCCTTCGATGACGCGTGCGACGTCGAGCAGGTCTTCGACGAGCTGGGCCTGCAGGCGAGCGTTTCGCTCGATGACTTCCAAGGCCTTCGCCGTTTTCACGCCGTCGAGGTTGTCGTGCCGAAGCAGGCGCGCCCACGTCAGGATCGGCGACAGCGGGGCACGAAGCTCGTGGGATACCGTCGCCAGGAACGCGTCCTTCGCGCGGCTCGCGGCTTCGGCGGACTCCTTCGCCACCTCGGCTGCCGCGATCGCATGGCGCTGGTCGGTGATGTCGGTCGCCGAGACCGTGTAGCCCTCGAGATCGCCGTTCTCGTCGAGGCGAGGCCTCGCGCGAACGAGGAGCACGCGGTACTCGCCATCCGCACGGCGCAGTCGGAGCTCGGTCTCGAACGGACGCCGAGCCGCCCAGGCGCGTTCGTATGCGCCGACCGCCGCCTCGCGGTCGTCGGGATGCACGTTGTCGAGCCATCCCATGCCGAGCTCGCGCGACATGTCCCGGCCCGTGAACTCGAGCCATGCCGTGTTGAAGTAGGTGATTCCCTTGTCGGCGCCGGACATCCCGATGAGCACCGGCACGGAGTTCGCGATCGTGGCGAAGCGCTCGCTGGCCTCTCGCAGCTGGGACTCGGCATGGCTCCGCCAGCGCGCGACGACGGCCGCCAGAGAGGTGGTCAGCGCAAGGACGGCGAACAGCGGTGCGAGCTGCGTCCAGTCGGCGGATGCCGACCCGACGATCGCCACGTAGCTCACGGCGATCACCGCCGTGACCAGCGTGGGGCCGATGCCACCGTACCAGGCGACGCCCAACAGCAGCGGCCAGAAGAGGAACAGTGTGAATCGGTTCCTGAGGACCGGGATGCTGTCCGTGACGGCCGCAACGGCGAGCGCCGCCATCACCGCCGCCAGGTACGGTACCCCGCGGCTCCACGCGGCCGGCGTGGCACCCCGCCCACGTATCCCGGAGTCTCGGTTCAGCAATGCGCCCGGAGAGATTCGAACTCCCGACCTACTGGTTCGAAGCCAGCCGCTCTATCCAACTGAGCTACGGGCGCGCATGGACGCCGAGCGTCTAGCAGGCACCGTCCGGATTTCCTAGCCGCGGGCACGCCTCTGCCCGGCGCACCGACCGCGCATCCGTGCCGAGCCGCGTGGAAGCCGGCCATCCCAGTTACCGATCCCCGCGACCCACCGTGCTACGACTTTTGGTCTAGCCGGGTTCTCGGACCTCGTTAGGATACGCGCCGGGACTGTGCCGAGAGCCGCCCCGCCGCCATGCCGGCCGCGCTGCGTTCTCGTGGGAGACGACGATGGGAAGTGCCGTGGCTACGCAGACGTCGACGAGCCAGATGGCCCAGGTGCTCGAGGGCCTCACCGCCCTCAAGAAAGGTGACAGCTCGGTTCGGCTGCCCACCGAGTGGACGGGGCTCTCGGGCAAGGTCGCCGACGCCTTCAACGAGGTGGTCGAGCTCAACGCGCGCATGGCCGAAGAGCTGGCCCTGCTGAGCCGCGTCGTCGGCAAGGAGGGCAAGCTCAAACGCCGCGGCTCCCTCGGGGATGTGCGTGGGTTCTGGCTCGAGTCGATCGACAACGTCAACGCGCTCATCGCCGACCTGGTCCACCCCACCAGCGAGACGGCGCGCGTCATCGGCGCCGTGGCCCAGGGCGACCTCCTCCAGACCATGGCGATCGAGGTCGACGATCGGCCGCTGCAGGGCGAGTTCCTCCGCACCGCCAAGACCATCAACAAGATGGTGGACCAGCTCGGCTCCTTCGCGTCCGAGGTGACCCGCGTCGCGCGCGAGGTCGGCACCGAAGGCAAGCTCGGCGGCCAGGCGAAGGTGAAGGGCGTCGCCGGCACGTGGAAGGACCTCACCGACTCCGTCAACTCGATGGCCGGCAACCTGACGGGCCAGGTCCGCAACATCGCCGACGTGACCACCGCCGTCGCCAACGGCGACCTGTCGAAGAAGATCACCGTCGACGTCAAAGGCGAGTTCCTCGAGCTGAAGAACACCATCAACACGATGGTGGACCAGCTCCGCTCCTTCGCGTCCGAGGTGACGCGCGTCGCGCGCGAGGTCGGCACCGAAGGCAAGCTCGGCGGTCAGGCGCGCGTCGAAGGCGTGTCCGGCACGTGGAAGGACCTGACCGACTCCGTCAACTCCATGGCGTCGAACCTGACGGGCCAGGTCCGCAACATCGCCGACGTGACCACCGCCGTCGCCACCGGCGACCTGTCGAAGAAGATCACCGTCGACGTGAAAGGCGAGATCCTCGAGCTGAAGAACACCATCAACACGATGGTGGACCAGCTCTCCTCCTTCGCCTCCGAGGTGACGCGCGTCGCCCGCGAGGTCGGCACCGAGGGCAAGCTCGGCGGTCAGGCCGACGTACAGGGCGTCG
Organism: uncultured Binatia bacterium (SeqCode); assembly: GCA_964432595.1. Classification (GTDB taxonomy): domain Bacteria; phylum Desulfobacterota; class Binatia; order DP-6; family DP-6; genus DASYLJ01. The sequence continues at coordinate 40,286 of CAYSOF010000031.1, forward strand.
CCGGCACGTGGAAGGACCTCACCGACTCCGTGAACTACATGGCGTCGAACCTGACCGGCCAGGTCCGCAACATCGCCGACGTCACCACCGCCGTCGCGAAGGGCGACTTGTCGAAGAAGATCACCGTCGACGTGAAGGGCGAGATCCTCGAGCTCAAGAACACCATCAACACGATGGTCGATCAGCTGTCCTCCTTCGCGTCGGAGGTGACGCGCGTCGCCCGCGAGGTCGGCTCGGAAGGGCGCCTCGGCGGCCAGGCGCGCGTCGAGGGCGTGTCCGGCACGTGGAAGGACCTCACCGACTCGGTGAACTCGATGGCCGGCAACCTGACCGGCCAGGTGCGCAACATCGCCGACGTGACGAAGGCCGTCGCCACCGGCGACCTGTCGAAGAAGATCACCGTCGACGTGAAAGGCGAGATCCTCGAGCTGAAGAACACCATCAACACGATGGTGGACCAGCTCTCCTCCTTCGCCTCCGAGGTGACGCGCGTCGCCCGCGAGGTCGGCACCGAAGGCAAGCTCGGCGGCCAGGCCGACGTCAAGGGCGTCGCCGGCACGTGGAAGGACCTCACCGACTCCGTCAACTTCATGGCGTCGAACTTGACGGCACAGGTCCGCAACATCGCCGACGTGACGACGGCCGTCGCCACCGGCGACCTGTCGAAGAAGATCACCGTCGACGTGAAAGGAGAAATCCTCGAGCTGAAGAACACCATCAACACGATGGTGGACCAGCTCCGCTCGTTCGCCGCCGAGGTGACGCGCGTCGCCCGCGAGGTCGGCACCGAAGGCATCCTCGGCGGTCAGGCCGACGTGAAGGGCGTCGCCGGCACGTGGAAGGACCTCACCGACTCCGTCAACTTCATGGCGTCGAACCTGACCAGCCAGGTGCGCAACATCGCCGACGTGACGACGGCCGTCGCGAAGGGCGACCTGTCGAAGAAGATCTCCGTCGACGTGAAGGGCGAGATCCTCCAGCTGAAGATCACCGTCAACACGATGGTGGACCAGCTGAGCTCCTTCGCGTCGGAGGTGACGCGCGTCGCCCGCGAGGTCGGCACCGAGGGACGCCTCGGCGGCCAGGCGAAGGTCGAAGGCGTGTCGGGCACGTGGAAGGACCTCACCGACTCGGTGAACTCGATGGCCGGCAACCTGACGGCGCAGGTGCGCAACATCGCCGACGTGACCACGGCCGTCGCGACCGGCAACCTGTCGAAGAAGATCACCGTCGACGTGAAGGGCGAGATCCTCGAGCTGAAGAACACCATCAACACGATGGTGGACCAGCTGTCCTCGTTCGCCGCCGAGGTGACGCGCGTCGCGCGCGAGGTCGGGACCGAGGGCATGCTCGGCGGTCAGGCCGACGTGAAGGGCGTCTCGGGCACGTGGAAGGACCTCACCGACTCCGTGAACTTCATGGCCGGCAACCTGACGGGCCAGGTGCGCGGCATCGCGAAGGTCGTGACGTCGGTGGCCAACGGCGACCTGCAGCAGAAGCTCACGGTGGACGCGAAGGGCGAGATCGCCGCGCTGGCCGACACCATCAACGGCATGATCGACACGCTGGCGACGTTCGCCGATCAGGTGACCACGGTGGCGCGCGAGGTCGGCGTCGAAGGGAAGCTCGGCGGCCAGGCCAAGGTGCCGGGCGCGGCCGGTACGTGGAAGGACCTCACCGAGAACGTGAACCAGCTGGCCGCCAACCTGACGACGCAGGTCCGCGCGATCGCCGAGGGGGCCACCGCCGTGACGCAGGGCGACCTCACGCGGTCGATCACCGTCGAAGCGCAGGGCGAGGTGGCCGCGCTCAAGGACACCACGAACGAGATGATCAGCAACCTGCGCGACACGACGCAGAAGAACATGCAGCAGGACTGGCTCAAGACGAACCTCGCCAAGTTCAGCCGCATGCTCCAGGGCCAGAAGGACCTGAACACCGTCGGCCGCCTGATCCTCTCCGAGCTGGCGCCGGTCGTCTCGGCGCAGCAGGCGTTGTTCTACGTGCTCGACACCACGAAAGAGGCGCCGCTGCTACGGCTCCTGGCCAGCTACGCCGCCGCCCAGGGCACGCCCCGCGAGCTCGACCTCGGCGAAGGCCTGATCGGCCAGTGCGCGGCGGAGGCGAAGAAGATCCACCTGACCCAGGTGCCGCAGGCCTACGTCCACGTCTCGTCGGGTCTCGGCTCGTCGCCGCCGCGGACCATCCTGGTCCTGCCCGTCGTGTTCGAGGGCCAGGTACGCGGCGTCCTCGAGCTGGCGTCCTTCGAGAGCTTCGACTTCACCCACCAGGCGTTCCTCGACCAGCTGATGGAGTCGATCGGCATCGTCATCAACACCATCGAAGCGAACATGCGCACCGAGGACCTGCTGAAGCAGTCGCAGTCCCTCGCGCAGGAGCTGCAGAGCCGGCAGCTCGAGCTGCAGCAGACGAACCAGGAGCTGCAGGAGAAGGCACGCCTGCTCGCCCACCAGAACGAGGAGGTCGAGCGCAAGAACCAGGAGGTCGAGCAGGCGCGTCAGGCGCTCGAGGACAAGGCGAAGCAGCTCGCGCTCACGTCGAAGTACAAGTCCGAGTTCCTCGCCAACATGTCGCACGAGCTGCGCACGCCGTTGAACAGCCTGCTGATCCTCTCCGATCAGCTCTGCAAGAACCCCGACGGCAACCTGCGGCCGAAGCAGGTGGAGTTCGCGAAGACGATCCACTCGTCGGGCAACGACCTGCTGATGCTGATCAACGACATTCTGGACCTGTCGAAGATCGAGTCGGGCACCGTCGTGGTCGACGTGAACGAGCTGGCGCTGGACGACCTCGACACCTACGTCGAGCGCACGTTCCGGCACGTCGCCGAATCGAAGGGTCTCGACTTCCGCATCACCCTCGATCCGCGGCTTCCGGTCTCGGTGTTCACCGACGCCAAGCGCCTGCAGCAGATCATCAAGAACCTGCTCTCGAACGCCTTCAAGTTCACGCACCGCGGGAGCGTGACGCTGGCCGTCGAGCCCGCGACCGGCGGCTGGAGCCGCGACAACGAAGAGCTGAACCGCGTCGACGACGTCCTGGCGTTCTCGGTCTCCGACACCGGCATCGGCATCTCGGGCGACAAGCAGCACATCATCTTCGAGGCGTTCCAGCAGGCCGACGGCAGCACGAACCGCAAGTACGGCGGCACCGGCCTCGGCCTCGCCATCAGCCGCGAGCTGGCGCGGCTGCTCCACGGCGAGATCGCCCTCGTCAGCAGCCCGGGCAAGGGCAGCACGTTCACCCTCTTCCTGCCGCGCACGTTCGTCTCGGCTCGCCCGCCGCGGAAGCTCCTCCCGAACGACGGCGCGATGGCGGGCACGGCGCTCGTGCACGCGATCGGCGAGCGCTTCGACGTCGATCGTCCCGCCCCGCCGCTCGCGACGACGCGGCACCTGGCACTCGTACCGCCGCCGGCGCCCGAGCCCCCCGCGCTCGTCAACGAAGCCGGCGACGACCGCGATTCGATCCGTCCCGGAGATCGCGTCCTCCTGATCGTCGAGAACGACCTCCAGTTCGCGCGCTTCCTCCTCGAAACCGCGCGCGAGCACGGCTACAAGGGGCTCGTGAGCACGCTCGGGGCGGCCGGCGTGATGCTGGCGCAGGAGTACCAACCGTCGGCCATCACGCTCGACCTCGTCCTGCCCGACATCGCGGGCTGGCGCGCGCTCGAACGGCTCAAGAACGAGGTGACGACCCGTCACATCCCCGTGTGCGTCATCTCCACCGAGGACGAGGGCGCCCGCGCGCTGCGCTCGGGCGCGCTCCGCTTCGTTCCGAAGCCCATCCAGAGCAAGGAGGTCCTCGACCAGCTGCTCGACGACCTCACCGCCTACGTCGACGAGCCGGCCAAGCACGTCCTGCTCGTCGGTCAGGACACCCCGAGCCTCGCCGCCCTGCGCGCGTCGCTCGTGGCGTCGGACGGCCTCCAGGCGACGCGGGCGGAGGACGCCCCGACGGCCCGCGCGCTGCTCGAGTCGCACCGGTACGACTGCGTGGTGATCGACGCCGCGTCGGTCGACGCGCCGCCGGAAGCCGTCCTGAACGGCGCCGGCCAGGGCACCGACACGACCGGCATCCTGGTGTACGGCGACGCCGGCGGCCCGCACGAGGCCTGGGACCGCTTCGGGCGCAGCAATCACCGCGTCCGGCGCGTGCACTCGCCCGAGCGCCTGCTCGACCAGACGATGCTCTGCCTCCACCGTCGCATCGATACGCTGCCCGAGCCGGAGCAGCGGATGCTCCTCGACATCTACCAGTCGAACAAGCCGCTCGCGGGCAAGCGCGCGCTCATCGTGGACGACGACATGCGCAACATCTTCGCCCTGTCGTCGGTCCTGGAAGACCACGCGATGAAGATCGTCTCCGCGGACAACGGGCGCGACGCGATCGCCCTCCTGAACACCCGCACCGACATCGACATCGTGCTGATGGACATCATGATGCCCGAGATGGACGGTCTCGAGACGATGCGCGAGATCCGCAAGATCCCCGAATGCAAGGGGCTCCCGATCATCGCCGTCACGGCGAAGGCCATGAAGGGCGACCGCGAGCGCTGCCTCGACGCCGGGGCCTGGGATTACCTCTCCAAGCCCGTCGACACCGCGCAGATGCTCGCCGTGTTGCGCGCATGGCTCCATCGCTGATGGGTCCGTTCATCGCACGGTCCGCCCGGCCCCCGGCGGACACGTCGCGCGAACGCGCGAACATCCTGGTGGTCGACGACCACCCGGACAAGCTCCTCGTCTTCCAGACGATCCTCGAGGAGCTCGACGAGAACGTCGTCACGGTGCGGTCGGGGCGCGACGCCCTGAAGCGCATGCTCGAAGACGAGTTCGCCGTCATCCTCCTCGACGTGAAGATGCCGGAGATGGACGGCTTCGAGACCGCCAAGCTGATCCGCGGGCGCCGGCGGTTCGCGCACACGCCGATCATCTTCGTGACCGCCTACGAGGACGAGATGCACCTGGCCGAGGGCTACTCGCTCGGCGCCGTCGACTACATCCTGACGCCCATCGTCCCCGACGTGCTTCGCAGCAAGGTGAGCGTCTTCGTCCAGCTCTTCCACCTGCGCAATCAGATCAAGCGCCAGGCCGACGAGCGCATCGCGCTGATGCGCGAGCAGGCCGCGCGCGAGGTGGCGGAAGCCGCGATCCGGCGGTCGGTGTTTCTCGCCGAGGCCAGCCAGGTGCTCGGCCACTCGCTCGACGCCGTGACGACGGCGCAGGCGCTCACCCGCTTCGTCGTGCCACGCACCACGGAGCTCTGCGCGCTGGCCCTGGTCGACGACGCCGGCCAGGTGCGCCAGACGGAGATCGCGTGGCTCGGCGACGACGAGACCGTGCGCACCGACTCGGTGGCGACGATCTCCGACCCGCGGCTCGCCCCCGCGATCGCCGCGGCCCTCGCCGGCACCGAGCCCGAGCGCGTCACGCTCGACACCGACGCGACGTCGCTCCAGCTGTCCCCGGGCCACGACGCCGCGCTCGGCTTCCCGCTGCGCTGGGTCACGATCTACCCGCTGCGCGCCCGCGGACGGCGCATCGGCGCGCTGCTGGTCGGCGCCTCCGCCGCGCGCACCATCACATCGGCCGACCGGGCGCTGGCCGCCGACGTCGCCGGACGCACGGCGATCGCGCTCGACAACGCCCTGCTCTACACGCGCATCCAGGAGGCCGATCAGCGCAAGGACGAGTTCCTCGCGATGCTCGCGCACGAGCTCCGCAACCCGCTCGCACCCATCCGGAACGCCCTCAACGTCCTGCGTCTGTCGATGCCGCAGGACGGCATCGTGGGCCGCAGCCAGAGCATCATCGACCGCCAGGTGCAGCAGCTCACCCGCATCGTCGACGATCTGCTCGACGTGTCCCGCCTGACGCAGGGCAAGATCCGCCTCGAGCGCACCGTCGTCGAGCTGGGCCTGGTGCTCGAGCGCGCGCTCGAGACCGCACGCACCGTCATCAGCGAACGCGGCCACGCGCTCGACGTGCAGCTGCCGTCCGTCCCGGTCCACGTCGACGGGGATCCCGTCCGGCTGGCGCAGGTGTTCGCGAACCTGCTCAACAATGCGGCCAAGTACACGCCCGAGGGCGGCAGCATCCGCGTCACGGCGACGCTCGACGGCGCGACGGTGCACGTGCGGGTGCAGGACGACGGCGAGGGCATCGGCCCCGACGTGCTGCCGCACGTCTTCGACCTGTTCGCCCAGGGCAACCGCTCGCTGGCGCGCTCGGAGGGCGGCTTGGGCATCGGGCTCACCGTCGTACGGAGCCTCCTCGAGAAACATGGCGGCTCGGTCGAGGCCCGCAGCGACGGCCCCGGGCTCGGGAGCGAGTTCGTCGTCCGCCTGCCGATCGCGACGGCCGTGCCGTCGGAGCCGGTCGCGGAGGAGTCGCCCACCGCACCCGCGACCGGGCTCCGTGTCCTCCTCGTCGACGACAACGCCGACGCGAACGAGGCCCTCGAGGCGCTGCTACGGATGGACGGCCAGGAGGTGCGGCAGGCGCTCGACGGGCCGACGGCGCTCGAGATCGCGCGCGAGTTCCGCCCCGAAGTCGTGCTGTGCGACCTCGGCCTCCCCGGCATGGACGGCTACGAAGTCATTCGCCGCCTGCGCGAGGAGCTCGCCGACGCGATGCCGATCATCGCCGCCGTCACCGGCTACGCGCGCGCGGAGGACCGCCGGCGGACGCGCGAAGCGGGATTCGACTACCACCTGGCGAAGCCGGTCGCGCTGGAGGCGCTCCGCGCCGTGTTGCAGGCGCGCGGCCGCGGCGTCGCGACGCCCTGAGCGCCCCACGGACGCACTCGAGACGCTCGGCCGCACGATCGGCCTCTCCTTCGCCGCCGGCGTGAACCTGTACGCCACGGTCGCGATCCTCGGCCTCGCGCATCGCTATGGCTGGGTGGACCTGCCGCCCGAGATGGCGATCTTCGATCACGACGTGATCATCGCCGTCGCCGTCGCGCTCTACGCGATCGAGTTCGTCGCCGACAAGCTGCCCTGGGTCGACTCGCTGTGGGACGCGCTGCACACCGTCGTGCGTCCGATCGGCGGCGCGGTGGTCGCGGTCGCGGCGCTCGGTCCGGCGTCGCCGGCGATGCAGGGCATGGCCGCGCTCCTCGGCTGGAGCATCGCCACCGGATCGCACCTCGGGAAGGCCGGCACGCGCGCCGTCGCCAACGCGAGCCCCGAGCCGTTCAGCAACTGGCTCCTCAGCGTGACGGAAGACGTCCTCGTCGTCGCCCTCGCGTGGGTGACTCTCGTCCACCCGGTGCTCGCGCTCGCCGTGACGCTGGCGCTCCTCCTCGCGATCGTGCTGACGGCACGCGCGCTGTGGCGCGCGCTGCGCCGGCGGTGGCGCGAGGGCTCGGGGCGGGAGCGGGCCGGTCCGGCCCGCTCCCGCCCCTGAGGCTCGTGCTCAGCCGGCGGCGGCCGTCGCCGCGGTGATCGGCGTCACGCGCGACACGCTGCTGGCGCTGGCCGATGCCATCGTGCAGCTGCCTTCGAACGTCGCGCCCTCGTGGATCACGAGCGACGGGGCGCTGATGTTGCCGTGCACCTTGCACGGGGCACACAGCTCGAGCCGCGTCGACGCCGTGATGTCGCCCTTCACGGTGCCGTGCACGGTGACCGTCGTCCCCGTGATGCGCGCATTGACGACGGCGTTCTTGCCGACCGTCAGGACGTCCTTCGCCGTCACCTCGCCTTCGACGCGGCCTTCGATCTTCGCCGGGCCGCCGAGCACCACCGTACCCGTGAGGGTCGTGTTCTCGTCGAGAAACGCACTCACCATCGTCTCCGCCATGACCTCCACCTCCCACGCGCATCATGTCGAGCGGGCCGGCGGGTTGCGAGCACTTTCGCGTCAGGAGCGGCCGTCGACCCCGACCCGCACGCCCTGGGCTCGGAGGCGGGCCTGGGTGCGGCGGCCCTGCGCCTCCAACCGGCGCAGGATGGTCTCGCCGACGCGCGGGAACACGCCGACCATCCGCGTCATAAACCCCCGAAATGCCGGGAATGACGCGATGAGCTGGTCGCGTTCGATCATCGCGATCCCGCGCGCCGCCACGACCTCGGCCTCGAGGAGCCGCGGCGCCGTGAACGACATCGCAGCGCCTTCGTCGGCCTGCTTGTCGCGCAGCATCGGCGTCGCGATCCCGTCCGGGCAGAGGACCGAGATCCGGACGCCCGTCCCGTGCAGCTCGACGGCGAGCGCCAGGCTGAACGCGCGGACGCCGTGCTTCGTCGCGCAGTAGACCGCCTCGCCGGGCACCGGGAGCCACGACGCGAGGGAGCCGACGTTCAGGATGCGCCCCGCACCGCGCGGGCGCATCACCTCGACCGCGGCGCGCGTCCCGTTGATGACACCGAGCAGGTTCACCGCGACGACGCGCGCGATCTCCGCGTCGGGCTGGTCGGCCGCGCTGCCCGCACCGAGCACGCCCGCGTTGTTGATCCACAGCGTCGGCTGCACCTCGCGCGCGAGCGCGCGGCACGCGTCGGGGTCGGTCACGTCGAGCACGCGCTCGGTGCCCTGCACGTCGACGGGCACGACGTCCCAACCCTTGGCGGCGAGCCCTCGGCAGAACGCGCTGCCGAGCCCGCCGCCCGCTCCCGTGACCACTGCGCGGCCGTGCATGCGCTCCCGTATCGCCTCGAGCTGCCGGCGGGCAACCGCTTGACGGCCCGCCCCACGCCGTCCTACTCCAAGCCCGGTTTTCCTGGGGGACAGGAAGGGGCTGACGCATGGACGAGTTGGCCGCGCAGCAGATTCTGGAGACGCGCGACGAGGTGGTGCTGGTGCTGCGACGCATCGCCGATCGCCTGGCGGTCCTGTCCGCGCCGGAAGCCCGCGAGCCGCTCCGCCGCCTGACGGCCACCGTCGACGCCCTCGCCCGCGAGGCCGACGGCGTGCTGGGTCGCACGAGGCCCGACGACGCCGCGCGCTCGTGGCGCACCGTCGAGTTCGTGCGCCGCGGCGCCGACCTCGAAGCCTAGGAGCGCGCTCCGCCCCACCCCGGCGGCGTCGCGACGATCACGAGCGTCGTGTCGCTGCGCTCGAGCAGATGCTCGACGCCGTGCCCGAGGAACGGCCGCCCGGACAGCTGCCGGACGTTCGCCGTCAGGACGACGAGGTCGGCGTCCGACTCGCGCACCAAGGTCTCCATCTCCTCGGCCACCGAGACGCCCGTCCGCAGCGCGGGCTCCGCCCGCACGCCGAGCTCCCGCGCATGGGCCTGCGCCTCCGCGACCACCTGTTCGGCGACGCGCGCACGCTCCTCGACCTGGCCGCCGGCCGCGTCGGCCCGCCGCCAGGGCAGGAGGCTCGCCATGACGCCGGACCGCGGGACGGTGATCACGTGCGCCAGGACGACCTCGGCGTCGCTGCGGCGCGCGAGCCCGTACGCCACTTCCTGCGCCGCGCGCCCCGCCGTCGTCCCGATCGCCGGTACGAGGATACGCCGGAAGCGGCGGCGTGCCCCGTCGTCCTCCGGACCGCGCCGCACGATGAGAATCGGCAGCGGGCTCGATGCGAGCAGGCCGTCGACCACCGGCGAGATCAGCCGGCCATCGCCGGCCCGACGATCGGTAGCGCCGACCGCCATCGCGCCGTAGCCGAGCTGCGCCTGACCGAGAATCGTCTCGAGCGGCGGCTTGCCGCTCACGTGCGCATGCTCGACGGGACGGTGGTCGAAGACGGCGCACACCGCCTCGACCTCGCGTCGCGCTGCTTCGTCGCCGACCGAGAGCACCGTCGCCTCGACCTCCTCCGGCCACGTCAGGTCGAGGATGCGGGCCGCCAGGATCGAGTTCGCCCCGCCGGCGCTCGGCAGCAGCACGCGCGACGAGCGCACCAGGATGTTGCGCCCGAGGACGCGCTCGCGCTCGAGCCGCTCGCGCTCCTCCGGCGAGCCGCTCCAGTCACGCACGATGAGGCGCAGCATGACCGGCGCCATCATCGACGTCGCCATCGCCATGAGCACGACCATCGTGTACGAGGCCTGCGTGAGGACGCCGAGCGACAGCCCCACGGTGGCGACGACGATCTCGAGCGCGCCGCGCGCGTTCAAGCCGGCGCCGAGGGCGATCCCTTCGCGGGGCGTCAGCCCCGCGAAGCGTGCACCGACGTAGGCGCCGACGATCTTCGACACGCTCGCCGCGGCCAGCACGACGGCGCTCCACCAAATGACGAGCGGATCGCCGAGCAGCGCCATGTCGACGCGCAGCCCGGCACGCGCGAAAAACAGCGGCGCGAAGAACGCCAGCGTGATCGACTCGAGCGTCCGGTAGACCTCGTTGTCCTGGTACTTCGAGCGCCCCAGCACGATCCCCGCGATGAACGCCCCCAGCACGCCTTCGAGGCCGATCGCCTGGGTCAGCGCGGCGCCCGCGAGCGCCACCAGCAGCGCGATCGTGAGCGCGCCCGTCGCGCCGCCGTGGCGCTCGCGGACGGCCCGCAGCATCGCGTCCACGGCGTGCTGTCCGACGGTGAAGAACGCCAACCCCACGACGGCGAGCCCGCCGAGCGAGACGAGCAGCGGTCCCGGCGACAGGTCGCCCGACTGGGTCAGGCGGGCGATCACTCCGAGCAGCACCCAGCCGACGACGTCGTTCGCCATGCCCGCGGCGAGCGTCAGCTGGCCGAAGTTCCGGCGCACCAGGTCCATCTCGGTGAGCACCTTGACGACGACGGGCAGCGACGAGATCGCCAGCGCGGTCGCCATGAAGAGCGCGAAGCCGAGCCGGTCGTGCGAGCGGCCGAGGAACGCGTCGGGCATCGCGATCCCCACCGTCAGGCCGAACGCGAGCGGCACCACGAGGCTGCCGGCGGACACCCACGCGGCCGCGCGCCCGAGCCGGCGCACGAGCCCGAGGTCGGTCTCGAAGCCGGCCAGCACGAGCAGGAAGAAGACGCCGATCCAGCCGACACCGGACATGAGGCCGGCGTGGACCGGGTCGTCCGGAAAGAGCCACTGCCACGTCACCGGCGCGACCACCCCCAGCACCGACGGGCCGAGGAGCACGCCGGCGGCGAGCTCGCCGATCACCGAGGGCTGCCCGAGCCGGCGCGTGAACGCGCCGAGGCCGCGCGCGGCGAGCACCAGCACCAGCAGCTGCACCCAGAACACGAGCAGCTGATGCTCGCCGAGACCCTGGAACCGGCTCATGGGGGCGCTACCCTAGTGTCCCGAGCCGGAAGTTCGTCACCGAATCTCGGGCGGCCTCACGGCGCCCGGCTGCGTTGCTCCTCCTCGGCATAGGTCCACTATGACTCGTCGTCGCGCCTTGCCGGGCCCCGTGATCCCGCCCGATCTTCGGCAACGAACTTCCGGCTCGGGACACTACCGGTTTCCCCGCGCACGCAAACCCCTGCCCCGATTCGGCTTGCAGCCCTCAAGGCCAGCCACTACCTTGAGTCGCCATGAGCGAGGACAAGGGCCAGTCGGCCATCGACTCCGTGCTGCGCGAAGATCGCGTCTTCGCGCCGCCGGAGGCCTTCGCGGCCGACGCCTACGTCCCCAGCCGGGAGCACTACAACGAGCTCTACCGGCGCTCCGTCGAGGACCCGAGCGGCTTCTGGGGCGAGATGGCGGCGCGGCTGCGCTGGAGCAAGCCGTGGGAGCGCGTGCTCGACTGGGAGCCGCCCAACGCGAAGTGGTTCGTCGGCGGCACCATCAACATCGCCGACAACTGCCTCGATCGGCACCTGAACGGCCCGCGCCGCAACAAGGCCGCGATCATCTGGGAGGGCGAGCCCGGCGAGCGCCGCGTCCTGACCTACCACGCGCTCCATCGCGAGGTCTGCCAGTTCGCCAACGTGCTGAAGGGCCTCGGCGTCAAGAAGGGCGACCGCGTCGGCATCTACCTGCCGATGATCCCCGAGGCCGCGGTGGCCATGCTGGCCTGCGCGCGGATCGGCGCGACCCACAGCGTCGTCTTCGGCGGCTTCTCGGCGGAGGCGCTCCGCGACCGCATGAACGACGCAACGGCGTCGGTCGTCGTCACCGCCGACGGCGGATATCGCCGCGGCAACATCGTCCCGCTCAAGAAGAACGTCGACGACGCCATGCGCGAGACGCCGAGCGTGAAGGACGTGATCGTCGTCCGCCGCACCGGCGAGAAGATCGCGATGCAGGGCGGCCGCGACCACTGGTACCACGAGCTCATGGAGGGCGCGTCGCCCGACTGCCCGCCCGAGCCGCTCGACAGCGAGCATCCGCTCTTCATCCTCTACACGAGCGGCACCACCGGGAAGCCGAAAGGCGTCGTCCACTCGACGGGCGGCTACCTGCTCCACGCGACGCTGAGCGCGCAGTGGGTGTTCGACCTGAAGGAAGAAGACACCTACTGGTGCACCGCCGACATCGGCTGGGTGACGGGGCACAGCTATGTCGTCTACGGCATCCTCGCGAACGGCGCGACGTCGGTGATGTACGAGGGCGCGCCGAACCAGCCGAACCCGGACCGCTGCTGGCAGATCATCGACGACCTCGGCGTCACCATCTTCTACACGGCGCCCACCGCCATCCGCGCGTTCGTCAAATGGGGCGAGGAATGGCCGCGCAAGCACGACCTGTCGTCGCTGCGCCTGCTCGGCTCCGTCGGCGAGCCGATCAATCCGGAAGCGTGGATGTGGTACCACCGGCTGATCGGCAAAGAGCGCTGCCCCATCGTCGACACGTGGTGGCAGACCGAGACCGGCGGCATCATGATCGCGCCGCTCCCGGGCGCCACACCGACCAAGCCCGGCTCCGCGACGCTGCCGCTGCCGGGCATCGTGCCGGAGATCCGCACGCGCGAGGGACGGCCCCTGCCCGCGAACCAGGGCGGCTATCTCGTCGTGACGCGCCCGTGGCCGGGCATGCTGCGCACCGTGTGGGGCGAGCACGACCGCTACGTCTCGCAGTACTGGAGCCAGATGCCGGGCACCTACTTCACCGGCGACGGCGCGCGCCGCGACGCCGACGGCTACTTCTGGGTGATGGGCCGCATCGACGACGTCGTGAACGTCGCCGGCCACCGCCTCGGCACCATGGAGATCGAGAGCGCGCTGGTGAGCCACCCGGCCGTCGCGGAGGCCGCCGTCGTCGGCCGTCCCGACGACCTGAAGGGCCAGGCCATCGCCGCCTTCGTCACGCTGGAAGGCGCGCATCGCTCGACGAAGGAGCTCGAGACCGAGCTCAAGGCCCACGTCGCCAAGGAGATCGGCGCGTTCGCGCGACCCGACGACATCCGCTTCACCGATGCGCTGCCGAAGACCCGGAGCGGCAAGATCATGCGCCGCCTCCTGCGCGACATCGCCGCCGGCAAGGAGACCGTCGGCGACACGACCACGCTGGAAGACTACTCCGTGCTCGCGAAGCTCCGCGAGGAGGACGAGTAGGTCCGCGCGTGGCGCTCGTCCTGACGAACACCCTCTCGGGGAAGAAAGAGCCCCTCGTCCCGCGCGTCCCCGGGAAGGTGGGCCTCTACTGGTGCGGCGTCACCGTGTACGCGCGCTCGCACATCGGTCACGCGCGCGCGCTCGTCACCGCGGACGTGCTCTATCGCTACCTCCGGGCGCGCGGGCTCGAGGTCACGTTCGTCCGCAACTTCACCGACATCGACGACAAGATCATCAAGCGGGCCGGCGAAGAGGGCATCACCGCGGCCGCGCTCACCGAGCGCGAGATCGCCGCGTTCGCCGAGGACGCGACGTGGCTGCGCTGCCTGCGGCCGACGCACGAGCCGCGCGCGACGACGCACATCGCCGACATGATCGCGATGATCGAGCGTCTCGTCGCGAACGGCGTCGCCTATCCCGTCGCCGGCGGCAGCGTGTACTTCCGCGTCCGCAAGTTCCCCGTCTACGGCAAGCTGTCCCATCAGCGACTCGACGACATGGCCGCCGGCGACGAGATCGACCCGAACAAGGAAGACCGCCACGACTTCGCGTTGTGGAAGGGCGCCAAGCCCGGCGAGCCGTCGTGGGACAGCCCGTGGGGCACCGGCCGCCCCGGCTGGCACATCGAGTGCTCCGCGATGGCCGCGCGCTACCTGACACAGCCGCTCGACATCCACGGCGGTGGCGCCGATCTGATCTTCCCGCACCACGAGAACGAGATCGCCCAGTCCGAGGCCGACGCCGGCAGCGAGTTCGCGCGCATCTGGATGCACAACGGGATGATCACGTCGGGCAGCGAGAAGATGTCCAAGTCGCTCGGCAACATCATCGCGATCGGCGAGATGGCGCAGCGCGTCCCCGCGGAAGCGCTGCGGCTGCTGCTCATGGGCACGCACTACCGCGCGCCGCTCGACTACTCGTCCGCCCGGCTCGACGAGTCGGTGAAGGGGCTCGAGCGCATCTACGAAACGCTGGCGCGCGTCGGCGGTGACCCGCCGGCCGTCCCGCTCGACGGTGCGCTGCGCAGCCCGGCCCCCGGGTTCGAGACCGACTTCTGCGCGGCCATGGACGACGATCTGAACGCCGCCAAGGCCGTCGGCCTGATCTTCGATCGGGTCCGCGACCTGAACCGGGCGCTCGACGCCGGGGACACCGCCGCCGCGACGATCCGGACGGAGCTCGCGCGGGTGGGCGTGGCGCTCGGCCTGATGGAGTCGAACCCCGCGACGTTGCTCGCCGAGCTGCGAACCCGCGGTCGCGAGAAGGCGGGGCTCAGCGAGAGCGCCATTGCTGCGGCGATCGCCGACCGCAACGCCGCGCGGGCCCGCAAGGACTTTCGCGAGGCCGATGCGATTCGTGATCGGCTCAAGTCGCATGGTATCGTGTTGGAGGACGGACCCCAGGGAACGTCGTGGAAGGCGGGCTGACGATGGCCCGCCGGGGAGGTGGAGATGCGACGCACGGGAAGCATCCTGGTGATGGCGGGCGCGATGATGGGCGCAATGACGGCCCTGCCCGCCCACGCCGACGAGGTCTATAGCTGGAAGGACCGCGGCGGCACGCTGCACTACTCGAACGTGCCCACGGAGAACGCCGCGCCCACCGATCTGCACGTCCCGACGGCGTCGTTCACGACCAGCGACGACCCGGACGCCGGCCTCGGCCCGGGGGAGATCGACGCCATCGCCGCCGAGACCGGCATCTCGCCGGGGACCGAGGCGACGGTCGGGGTGCTCGAGAACCAGAAGCAGCTGAAGCAGATCAACCAGCGCCTCGCGACCATCGACCGCCAGATGAACGAGCTGGCCCAGGCGCGCACGTCGCACGCCGCCGGCACGCCGGAGACCGGCGGGCTCGGGACCAACGCGGCGGGCTACCTTTCGCCCGAAGAGGAAGCCCTCGGCGCCGAGCGCGAGCAGCTGGTCAAGCAGGCGGAGCAGCTGCGCAGCGACGACGCCGCGATGCGCTGAGCGTCGTGCTCAGTCGGCGGCGGCGAGGCGCAGCCGCTCGCAGAGCGCCGCGATCGTCGGGTCGGTGCGCAGCGCCGGCGGCGCGTCGCGGCGCCATTCCAGCACGCGGATCTGCGCCGCGTGGACGTCCAGCGTCGCACCGGCGGCCGTCGCGAGGTCCAGGAGCGCCAACGCGTCCGCGGCCCCGCCCGGTAGCGCGGCGACGCGGTCTTCGAGGACGCGTACCAGACGGCTCGCGAGCCACTCGCTGGGAAACGTCACGCCGCGCGCGCGCAGCGCGGCCACCCGGACGACCGTGCGGTCCACCGGGACGCTCGACGCCTCGAGCGCGGTCGCGATCTCGTCCGCCTCGTCCCAGCCGAGGAGGATGGCCAGCTCCGGCGGCAGCGGGACGTCGCTCGCGAGGAGCGGATCGAGCAGCGTCCGGACCTGCGCCAGGGTCGCTGCTCGGCCCTCGCGCGCGTTGCGTGACGCCTCGCGCGCGACCGCCGCCAGCAGCCGCTCGCGCTGGACGCCGAAGAGATCGTCGAGCGTGAACCGCTCCGCCCCGACGTCGCACGACGGCGGGGCGTCGCCCGCACGACGTGCGCTCACCGCCACCGTGGTGCTCGCGTCGGTGGACCGCTCGACGACCCGCACCTCGGTCACGAGCTCGTCGCCCGCGGGCTCGGACGAGAGCGTCACCTCGTACCCGGGCAGCCGGGTGTCCTGTCGCAGCAGCGCCAGCAGCGCGCTGGTGGCGGCGACGCGCGCCGGCGTCGCCGCGCTGGCGCGCACGTGCCGGCGCCAGACGTCCGCCCCGTTGCCCTCCTCGGGCCGGTTGCTGCGCGCGGGCTCGACGCGCGAGACGAAGCCGTCCTCGAGCCGGCGACCGAGCGTGCCCGCGAGCTCGATGGCACGCGCGGCGTGCCGCATGATCTGGACGGGCTCGAGCCCCGCGAGGTCGTCGAAGAACCAGCCGCAGCTGGTCTGCATGAGGAGCGCGTGCCGCGCGAGCTCGAGGCAGCGGCGCGCCATGACGCCCTCGCCCGGCGACAGGCGCCGTCCGGCCTCGGCGACGAGGAACGCCGGCACGCGGCTCGGATCGAGCAGGCACTCGACGTAGCGGTCGCGCGCGCCCCAGGCATCGCGCAGCAGCTCGCTCGCCCGCGTCTCGTACACGACGGCGAGCTCGTCCCGCAGCCAGTCGATCGCCTGCCGCAGCGGGCTGCGCCAGGCCTGCGTCCAGCCCGTCTCGCCGCCCGTGTGGCAGCCGCAATCGTGACGCCAGCGCTCGATGCCGTGCGGGCAGCTCCACGACGTCTCCGCGACGATGTCGACCTCGTCGGTGACCGGCACCCGCTCGCGGAACGCCGCCGGCCCGCAGATCGTCACGTCGGGATCCTGCCGGAGCGCGCCCACGGCGAACGCCAGCGCCATCTCGCCGAAGCGGTGATGGTGCCCGAACGTCTCCCCGTCGACCGCGACGGTCAGCAGCGCATCGCCGTCGCCGTCGACCCCGGCCGCGAGCCGCGCGGCGAGTCGCGCACCGTCGCGCAGCCCGTCGCCGAACGACAGGTCGTGCGACAGCGGCGCGTCCCGGAACACGACGTCGATGCTGCGCCCGTCCGGCAGCGGGCAGCGGTAGATGCGGCGGGTGTCGAGGGTGTCCGGAGTCACGGGACGCCACGACGCGGCGTCGCCGCCGAGCGGCCGCACGCGGCGCGCCTGGTGCGGGGCGAGCAGCGTCAGCGAGATGCCCGCCTCGGCGAGCGCCGACAGCGACTTCACGTCGACGGCCATCTCGGGCAGCCACATGCCCTCCGGCGCGCGGCCGAAGCGATGCTCGAACTCGCGCCGTCCCCACCGGACCTGCGTCGCGGCGTCGCGCGGCGTCGACAGCGGCAAGATCGGATGGCCGTACACCTGCGCCCACGCGTTGCCGTAGCCGGTGCGCGCGAGACTGGCCGCGTCGGCGCGACGGAGCGACGCGAGCAGATCGGGCGCCGCGTCCTGCAGCCAGGCCAGCAGCGTCGGGCCCACGTTGAAGCTCGTCCAGGCGTACAGGTCGAGGACGTCGCGAAGGCGGCCGCCGGCCTCGAGCACGCGCGCGGCCGCGAACGGCTTGTAGCACTCGCGCGTGACGCGCACGTTCCAGTCGTGGTCGGGCGCCGCGGAGCGCTGCGGCTCGACGACCCCGAGCCACGGATCCTCGCGTGGCGGCTGATAGAAGTGCCCGTGCACACACACGGCGCGGAACGGGGACGTCGGCACGGTCCGTCGAATCTGCCGGGTTGAAGGGCCACGGGCAAGCCGCTAAGCCCTCTCGCATGCGAACGCCGGGAGGCTGGATGCCGGGGCGGTGGACGTTGGTGCTCCTGGCGCTCGGGACCCTGGGAATGGGCTCGCTCGGCGGCGGGCGCGACGCCGGCGCGCCGCTGCGCGATTACCGGGTCACGTTCACCGACGTTGACGGCACCCAGGTGGCCGCCGACCACGTGAGCGTCGGCGGCGACACCATGCTCGAGGGCGACATGGGCCGCGGCCGGCTGCGCATCCCGTTCGACAACATCGCGCGCATCGACCTGGCGCCGGAGGGCGAGCGGGACCGGCTCCGTGCCGACGTGACGCTCCGCGAGGGCACCCCCGTCACGCTCTCGGTGCGCAGCTCGACGACGTTCTACGGCCAGATCCCGAGCGGCGCCTACCAGATACGGGCGCGGGATCTGCGATCGGTTGCCTTCGCGCGGTAGCGGTCTCCGCGTCGCCGCGGTGCTCGCGACGCTGCTCGCCCCCGCCGCCGCGCGCGCGCTGGACGTCAAGGTCTGGCCGCTCTTCCGCGTCGCCACCAACGAGGCCCGCGGCGAGCTGCGCTGGTCGGCGCTCGGGCCGCTCGTCGAGTACACGCGCACGCCGGAGTGGAGCGACCTGCGCATCCGACCGCTCTTCTGGCTCCGTCGCGAGCGCGACGACACGCGTGCCGAGGTGCTCTTCCCGCTCGCGTCGGTGCGCCGGCAGCCGGGCTACGACAGCGTGCGCTTCCTCCTGCTGAGCCAGCGCACCGACACGTCGGACGACACCAGCGCCTTCACGTTGTTCCCGTTCGTCTACTATCGACACGACGAGGAGCACGGCACGCGCGGCGGCGTCCTCCCCTTCTACCTCGACCTCGAAGACTTCCTCGGCTACGAGCGCGTGCAGACGGTGCTCTTCCCCGCGTACCTCCGCCTCGTCGAGCCACGCGTCGAGCGGCGCTTCTACCTCTTCCCCTTCGTCTCGACGGTGGGCGGGCCCGACGGCAGCGGGTTCCGCGTGTGGCCGTTCTACGGGACGAAGACCATCGCGGGCCGCGAGCGCAGCGGCTACGTGCTGTGGCCGTTCTACGTCCACAGCGAGCGGCTCGACGAGCGCTACGGGTGGGAGTCGCGCCGCGTCTGGTTCCCCGTCCTGTCGTCCCTGGAGGGCGAGCACCGGTGGAGCCGTGGCTGGGGCATGCTCGGCCACACGCGCACCGTCGACGAGATCGCCGGCTACGAGGCGACCGGCGCGCCGTGGCCGGTCGTCTTCCGCGAGCGCGCGCTCGGCGACGAGGCCTGGCGGACGTGGCGGCTCGCGCCGTTCTACGGCTACAGCGATCGCGAAGGGATCCGCTCGCGCTTCGTCGCGTGGCCGCTCTTTCGCAGCACCGAGCAGGACGCCGACGACTTCCACTTTCGCCGGCGCGATGCCATCCTCATCCTGTGGCGGCGGCAGTGGCAGTGGAACGAGGCCACGGGGCAGCGATCGTCGCTGTGGACGCTCTTTCCCGTCGTGCGTAGCACCGAGGAGAACGGGCGGCCCGCCGGCCAGGTGCCGGCGCTCTTCGACAGCATCCTGCCGACGAATCGCGGCCTGCTCGCGATGTGGGCGCCGCTCTGGGGCGTCTTCCGCTGGGACACGAGCCCGGCGGGCGACCTCGACTGGAACCTGCTCTGGGGACTCGTCGCCCGCGAAGGCGGCGCGCTGCGCGGGCCGATCGATGTCCACTGACGCCGTCACCTCGGGCGTGACCGGGCGCACCGGCGCCGCCCTGCTCTTCGTCCTGCAGGTCCTGGGGGAAGCGACGCTCCTCTTCATGGCGACGCTACGGTCGATCCGTTTCGCTGCCCCTGACCGGCGGCGGCTCGTCGTGCAGCTCGTGCGCCTCGGCACCGACACGCTCGGCATCGCGGCGATCCTGTCGCTGTTCGTCGGGATGGTGCTCGTCGTGCAGGCGGCCGATCAGCTGCGCGAGGTGAGCCAGAGCGTCCTCGGGCCGCTGGTCGGCCTGTCGATGACGAAGGAGATGGGCCCGGTGATGATGGGCTTCCTCCTCGCCGGCCGGGCGGGCTCGGCGATGGCCGCCGAGCTGGGCTCGATGGCCGTCTACGACGAGATCAGCGCGCTCCGCACGATGGACATCGACCCGGTCCGCTTCCTCGTCGTGCCGCGCTTCCTCGCAGCGACGCTCGCCCTGCCCGTCCTGGTCGTCTACGCCGACGTCGTCGGCATCGCCGGCGGCGCGCTCGTCGTCTTCCTCGACCCGGCCGTGACGATCTCGGTGGAGGAGTACCTGACGCGGATGCTCGAGTGGGTGCACCTCTCAGACGTCCTGGTCGGCCTCGTGAAGGGCGCGGTCTTCGGGATGATCGCGGCGATCGTGCCCTGCACGTTCGGGCTCCGCACCCGCGGCGGCGCCGAGGGCATCGCGGTCGCGACGACCGCGGCGGTCGTCTGGAGCTTCGTGCTGATCCTGGTGCTCGACTTCGTGATCGTGCGCCTGGCGTTCGGGCTCGCATGAGCGGCGTCGACGTCACGCTGGCCGGCGTCCGCAAGCGCTACGGCGGCGCCAGGGTCCTCGACGGGGTCGACCTCGCGGTCCGCGCGGGCGAGCTGCTCGCCGTGGTCGGCCGGAGCGGCCAGGGCAAGTCGGTGCTGCTGCGGCAGATCGTCGGCCTGGAGACGCCCGACGCGGGCACGATCGAGGTCGGGGGCATGCCGCTCGCGCGCTACCGGGCGCTGCCGCCGGAAGCGAAGCCGTTCCGCATCGCGATGGTCTTCCAGAACGCGGCGCTCCTGGCGTCGCTCACCGTCGCGCAGAACGTGGCGCTGCGGCTGGAGGAGCACGGCGTGGCGCCACGTCGCGAGATCCGGGCGACCGTCGAGCACGCGCTCGAGCAGGTGGAGATGGCGGGCACCGGGGAGAAGCTGCCCGGCGAGCTGTCCGGCGGCATGCGGAAGCGCGCGGCGATCGCCCGCGCGCTCGCCGTCGATCCCGAGCTGATCCTGTACGACGAGCCGACCGCCGACCTCGACCCGCTGCTGACGGAGCAGATCGGCGGGCTGATCGCCCGCATCCGCGCCACGCGCGGCAGCACGCAGATCGTCGTGACCCACAACCTGGCCCTGGCGCGCGCCATCGCCGACCGCATCGCGGTGCTGGCCGAGGGCCGCATCGTCGAGCTCGTCACGCCGGACGCCCTGATGCAGAGCCGGCACCCCCTGACGCGCGAGTTCCTCCGCGCCTCGGGCCTCGGTATGTAGGAGGCGGCATGCTGACCAACGAGCAGCGGATCGGGCTCTTCTTCCTGGTCGGTCTCGGCCTGCTGGTCGCGGCGATCGAGCTGACGCTCGGCCTCGGCGTCTTCGAGCGGCGCTACACGCTGTACGCCGACTTCGCCGACGTGCAGGGCCTCGATCGCGGCGCCGACGTCCGGCTGGCCGGTCTCCGCGCCGGACGCGTCACCGATCTCCGCATCGACGGCGACCGGGTCCGGGTCGAGATGGCCGTCGACGGCGAGTACACGGTCCGTCGCGACGCCGTGGCACGGCTGGACTTCCGCGCGCTCAGCGGTGAGCGTTTCGTCTCCTTGTCGCTCGGCACGCCGACGGCCCCTGCCGCCGAGCCCGGCGACGTCCTCCTTGGCGAGACGCCTGCCAGTTTCGCCGAGGCCGTCGACCAGCTGGCGTCGGTGGCGCAGTCGATGAGCACGCTGGCCGACACGCTGACCACCGACGCCGGCCGTCTGCTGACGACGCTCTCCGACCTCGTCGAGGAGAACCGCACGGCGCTGGGCACGATGGCGGAGCGCGTGGCGTCGATCACCGAGAAGCTCGACGAGGGCACGGGCACGCTCGGCAAGCTGCTGAACGACCCGCACCTCTACGCCGACGTGACGGCGACGATGACCGACGTCCGCGAGAGCGTGCAGGACCTGGGCGCGCTGGCGTCGAACCTGCGCGACGGCCACGGGTTGCTGGGCCGCATGATGAGCGCGGACGACGGCGGCCTGTCGGCACAGGTCCAGGAGACCCTCGACAGCCTCGCCGTCACGGCCGCGAACGCCCAGGACATCACCGACGGCCTCCGCAACGGCGACGGCACCCTCGGCAAGGCGCTGGCCGACGACACGCTCTATGACCAGTCGCTCGACACGCTGCGGACGGCCGGGCGGGCGGCGCAGTCGGTCGAGGACCAGGCGCCTATCAGCATCCTCGGGACCATCGTCACGAGCCTCTTCTGAGGCGACGCTGCGCGGCGCTCGACCGCGAGCGCAGCGGCTCAGGAGCCCGTGCGAAATAGCCGAGCAGAGCGAGACGGAACAGCGCCCTCCCGGCGGATCTGCAGGTCGACCCCGCGCTCGCCCAGCGAGCCGAAGGCGTCGACGATGCGCGCGATCCCCGCCGACGTCGTCGACGCCTCGACGGTCACCTCGAGGCGAGTGCCACGGCCAGCATGCAGCGCGTCGTCGCGGATCGCGTCGGCCGTGTACGGGGTCAGCCAGTCCGAGCGCTCGAGCATCTGGCCGGGACCCGCGTTCGGCGGGATGATCTTGGCGCAGACGTGCACGGGCTCGTCGATCGCGAGCCGTGGCTGCGTGCGGCGCCGGTCGCGCGCCAGCTGCAGGGTCGCCTCGACCAGGTCGCCGACGGTGCGGACGTCGTCCAGCAGGCTCTCCGGGACCGAGATACCCAGGTCGTCCTCGAGGGCCACCGACACCTCCACCATGTCCAGCGAGTCGGCCGCGAGGTCGTCGCGCAGCGACACGTGGGACGCGAGGTCCTCCTCCGTCACCCCCAGGTGATCGGCGATCAGCCGGCGAACGCGTTGCGCCACGACGTCATGCATCCAGGGTCTCCTCGCTCGCAGTCAGGGGACTCGGGTCGCTTCGTATCGCCGACCACCGCGCGACCAGGCTCGGGCCGTCGGGGCACCGCCGACCGCATCGGGGACGTGTGCAGACACGACGTCCAGGGCACATCCGGAGACATACCCCCGTGCGTCCAACGGCTTCCGGTCGCGCGGTGACCGGCGAATGGAAAGCGTGTGCGTCATAGCGTTCCGGGCTCTTTTGCAGGACGCGTGCCCACCGCACATTCGTGGACGCATGACTATCGCGGCTCGGCCGGGCCGGCCGTTGCGCCCGTGAGTTCGCGGGGTTGTCAGCCGGCGGGCATCATCCGCCACGGCGCCCGCCGCGACGCGTCGCAGCGACGGACCGTACACGGTTGGCCGGCACCGTCATCGGCGTCGTCACTACCGACGCCGTGCTGACGCTACCGGCTAGCCGCGGCTAGCCGGCCATCGTCAGGCCGCCGGACACGCTCAGCACCTGGCCGGTGACGTAGCCCGCGGCATCGGAAGCAAGAAAGCAGACCGCGCCGACGATGTCCTCGGGCTGGCCGAGCCGCCCGAGCGGGATCGCCCGCCGCATGCCGGCGAGGACCTTCTCGCCGGCGCCCGCCATCACCTCGGCGAGCAGCGCGGTCTCCGTCGGGCCCGGGCAGACGACGTTGACGGTGATCCCGTCCTTGGCGACTTCCCGGGCGAGCGCCTTCGAGAACCCGATGATTGCCGCCTTGCAGCCCGAGTAGACCGCCTCGCCGGAGCTGCCGACGCGCCCGGCGTCCGAGGCGATGCTGACGATGCGACCGCCGCCCCGCCCCGTCATGCGCTCCAGCACCGCCCGGCTCGTGTTGAGCGCGCCCTTGTAGTTGATGGCGATCAGCCGGTCCCACAGCGCGGGATCGCCATCGAGGAAGCGGTCGAGCTTGTCCCAGCCGGCGTTGTTGACGAGGACGCCGATCGGCCCGAGCGCAGTCTCGACCTCGGCGACGGCCGCCCGCATGGCCGTCAGATCCGTGACGTCGGCACGGACGCCGACGGCGCGCCCGCCCGCAGCGACGATCTCGTCCGGGACGGTCGTCGGGTCCAGGTCGAGCACGCCGACCGCGTAGCCGTCACGGGCGAGTCCGAGCGCGAGCGCGCGCCCGATGCCTCGCCCGCTCCCGGTCACCACCGCGACGCGGTCACCCATCTCAGGGAACGACGGCGGTGAACGAGCCCATCACCGCGGCTTCGCCCTTCTGCGTGGTCGCGACCACCTCGCCGTCGATGCGGGTCTCGCCGTTCTCCTCGTAGCGCTTCGTCACCTTGCCTGTGCACGTGATCGTGTCGCCCGGCCAGACGCGCGTGGCGAACCGCACCTTGTACCGCCGCAGGTTGGCGACGCCGACGTAGTCGGTCACGCAGCGGCCGACGAAGCCCGCCGTCAGCATGCCGTGGCCGAAGACCGTCGGATTACCGGCCGAGCGCGCGAAGCCCTCGTCGTGATGGATCGGGTTGAAGTCGCCCGAGGCGCCGGCGTAGCGGACCAGATCGGTGCGCGTCAGGTCCTCGATGACGACGGCGGGCAGCGTCTCGCCTTCGGTGTATGCGAATCCCATCGTTCAGGCCTTCACCGCGTCGGCGGTCTCGATGGCGGTGTTGCGCATGTACGCGACGACCTCACCGCGCTGGTTCTTGAACTCCGTCTCGCCGATCACGAAGGTCATCGTGCCGCCGCGCTTGCCCTGCTTCTCGAAGACCTCTTTCGTCCGCGAGCGGAACGTCAGCACGTCGCCGGCGCGGATGGGCGAGACGTACTCGAAGTCCTGCTCCCCGTGGAGGAGCCGACGGTAGTCGAGCTTCACCGCGCTGCGCGTCTGGTCGAGGTCGCGCAGCCAGTGCGCGATCGTCATCAGGAACGTCGGCGGCGCGAGCGCGCCGGTCTCGTCCAGAAAGACGGGGTTCGGGTCCTTCACGGCGCGCGCGAACTCGCGGACCTTGCCCGTCTCCACGCGCATCGTCGTCTCGGGGCCCCAGACGCCCAGGAGGCTACGGTCGATCTCGGCCATCGCGCGTCTCCTCAGAGGTTGATGTGCTGCGCGACGAGCTCGCGGTTCCACGTGCCGTCGCCGAAGGTGACCTCGGAGCTCTTCGCACGCTTGAAGTAGATGTGCATGTCGTGCTCCCACGTGAAGCCGATGCCGCCGTGGATCTGGATGCCCTCGCCCGCGGTGTGGCGGTACGCGTCGGAGCAGTAGGCCTTCGCCATCGCGGCGGCGAGCGGCGCCTCGGCGACGTCGTTCGCGACCGCCCAGGCGGCGTAGTACGTCACCGACTTCGAGCTCTCCACCTCGACCAGCATGTTGGCGCACTTGTGCTGGATCGCCTGGAAGCTGCCGATCGGCTTGCCGAACTGCTCGCGCACCTTCGCGTACTCGACGCTCATCTCGAGCACCTTCTGCGCCCCGCCGCACATCTCGGCGCAAAGGCCGACCTTGCCGCGGTCGGCAACACGATCGAGCTGAGCCCAGCCGTTGCCGACGCTGCCGCCGAGGACACGGTCGGCGCCGACCTTCACGTCCTTGAACGTCACCTCGGTGAGCTTGCGCGTCTGGTCCATCGTCTTGAGCAGCGTGACGCCGACGCCGGGCGACTTCGCGTCGACGAGGAACAGGCTGATGCCGGCGGTGCCCTTCGATCCCGGCTCGCGCGCGGCGACGATCAGTAGATCCGCGACGTGGCCGTCCGGCACGAAGAGCTTCGTACCGTTCAGGACGTAGCCGCCGCCGTCCTTCTTCGCCTCGAGCGCGATGCCGTCGGCGTCCCAGCGTCCTGACGGCTCGAGCTGCGCGAGCGTCACCTTGAGATCGCCGGTCGCGATCTTCGGCAGGTACTCCTGCTTCTGCGCGTCCGTGCCGGCATCGGCGATCGCGACGCCGCCGAGGATGACCGTCGAGAAGAACGGTCCCGGCAGCACCGCGCGCCCCATCTCCTCGAGCACGACGATCAGGTCGACGAAATCGAGGCCCGAGCCACCGTATTGCTCCGGCAGGACCAGCCCCATCCACCCCAGGTCGGCCATCTTCTTCCACTGCGCGTCGGTGAAGCCCGGATCGTCCTCCATCATCTTGCGGACGAAGGTCATGGGCGCTTCCTTCGTCAGGAAGTCGCGCGCCGAGGTGCGAAGCATCTCCTGTTCTTCACTGAAGCCGAAATCCATGGGCGTGATCCTCGTTTTCCCCGGCCCGGGCGCGGGCCGGTCGTTAGGCGGGTCGTGCTTTCCAGAAGTAGTTGTTGAAGCCGCCTCCCTCGTGGAGCCGGCGGAACGTCAGCTCGAGCGGCATGTCGAGCGCCACCTGCTCGGCGTCGCAGTCGGTCAGCTGCAGGTAGAGCCGGCCGCCGCCGTCGAGATCGACGACCGCATGCGTCGTCGGCGGATCGGGGCTCTCGGCGACGTGATCGTGCGTGAAGGTGAACAGCGTCCCGCGCCGTCCGAGACGCACGTCGTCCAGACCGTCGCTTGCGCCGCACTCGATGCACGCGCGGTGCTTCGGGAACTGCACGACGCCGCAGCCGGCGCAGCGTCCGCCGTGGAGCGGCAGCAGCTCGCGGCGATCGCGGAAGTGGATCACCGGGGACGCCGCGTCGGTGCCGCCGGGGTCGCGGCGCATCAGGCGCCGGAAGCGCGCGTAGCGCCCGTACGACGGCAGCGTGCGCTTCGTCTCGATCTGGCGCGCCACCCCGGCGCCCGCGTGCACGGCGGTCCCCGTCGCCCGCAGCACGACGGCATCGGCGCCGTCGCCGTAGCCGAGGAGCAGGATGAGGTCGCCGGCCGCCGCCCGCTCCAAGGCCGCCGCGAGCAGCAGCAGAGGCTGCGCCGCCCCGGTGTCGCCGAGCTGCATCCAGAGGCCGTCCTGCAGCTGGCGCTTCGGGTCGATGCCGAGCGCCTTCGCGATGGCGAGCGGGGCGCGCGGCTGCGGCGTCGGAACGATCACGGTGGCCAGCTGCTCCGGGCCGATCTTGGCGGCCACGAGGGCACCGCGCGCCGCCTCGACGAGGACGCGGCCGTAGCCCTGCTTCGTCTCGAACGCGCCGCCCGGCAGCCCGTGCGGGAACGCCTGCGCGGACGTGCGCCACGTCCCGAGGAACTCGTCGCTCACCGTCCGCGTGGCCAGGATCTCGGCGCCGCCCGCATCGGCCCCGACCACGACCGCGGCGGCCGCGTCGCCCCAGCTCTGCTCGCCGCTCGACTCGGGCTCGCCGAGGCGACAATCGGCCGCCGTGACGAGCACCCGCTGCGCGCCGCCCGCGACGGCGTCGACCGCGGCGAGCAACGCGGACGTTCCCGCGCGCAGGGACGCACCGACGTCCATCGTGCGCACCGTCGGCGGCAGGTCGAGCACCGCCGCGATGGTCGTGGCGGATTGCTTCTCGAGGTACGGCGACGTCGTGCTGGCGAACCAGATCGCGTCCGGCGCGCCCCCCGCGCCGTCCAGCGACAACGCGGCGTTGACCGCCATGGTGAGCGCGTCCTCGTCGTGGTTCGCCACCGCCTTCTCGCCGCCCATGGGGAACCCGCCCCACTCGCGCGCGATCACCTCGCGCGGCAGCCGCCAGCGCGGCACGTAGGCGGCGGTCGCGAGAATCCCGGGCATCGGTCCCTCAGACGACACCACGCGAGCGCAGGCCGGCGATCGCGTCGGCCGAATACCCGAGTCCCCCGAGCACGTCGTCGGTGTGCTCGCCGAGATCGGGCGCCGGCGTGCGGAAGGTCGGCGGCGTCGCCGACAGCTTGATCGGGTTCCCGAGCGTGCGGCGACGCTCGCCGCGCTTGTCGGCGAGCTCGACGACCATCTCGCGGTGACGCACGTGCGGGTCGTCGAGCGCCTCGGTCAGCGTGGCGACGGGGCCGAAGCAGATGTCGATGTCGGCGAAGCGCGACACCCACTCGGCCATCGTCTCCTCGCGGAACTTGGCGCGCACGCGCTCGAACATGGCCGCGCGCTCGGCGCCGTCGGCGAACTGCTTCTCGACGAGCTCGGGCATGCCCAGCTCGTGGCACAGGCGACGCCAGAAGTGCGGCTCGAGCGCGCCGACGGTGACGTGGCGGCCGTCCTTCGTCTCGTAGACGGCGTAGCAGGGATAGCGGCCGGTCAGCATGGTGTCGCCGCGTCGCGGCTCGAGGCCCTGGCCGAGCAGGTTGAAGACGTTGATCACCTGCCACGCGACGGCGCCGTCCATCATGCCGATGTCGACGAACTGTCCCGCGCCGGTCGACTCGCGCGCGAGCAGCGCCGCGAGGATGCCCGCCGCCGCCATCAGCGCGCCGCCGCCGAGGTCGGCGATCTGCACGCCGGGAATGGCCGGCGGCCCGCCGGCGGTCCCGGTGACGTCCATCACGCCCGCGAAGCCGAGGTAGTTGACGTCGTGCCCTACGCGATCGCGATACGGCCCGTCCTGCCCGTACCCGGAGATCGAGCAGTAGACGATCCGCGGATTGAGGCCGCGCAGCGTCTCGTAGTCGACCCCGAGCTTCGCCGCGCCGCCGGGCCGTCCACCTTCGAGGACGACGTCGGCCTCCTTGGCGAGCCGGTGGAAGATCTCGCGACCTTCGGGCGCCTTCAGATTGAGCGACAGGCTCCGCTTGTTTCGCCCGAGCAGCGGAATGCCCATGCCCATCGGATCGGTCGGCGAATAGACGGTCAAAACGTCCATGCCGAGGTCGGCCAACAGCACCGAACAGAAGGGTCCCGGCAGCTGCCGGGACAGGTCCAGCATCTTGAACTTCGAAAGCGCCCCGCTCATGTCCGACCCGATCGACTACCAAACAACGATCGTTCGATACAAATAGTCGAGCCACGACCATGTCGTGGCTCGGGGACTAGTGTAGCGGGCGTTTCCGCCCACCCAGCATGCCGCGGCCGGCGGAGCCGGCGCGGCACTGCTGCCACGCCCGCGATATCCCAGCCCCAGAGCGAAGCCGTCGGTCCGGGGCGCTGACCGTCGCTCGCACCTGTGGCGCTGGGGTGGTGTCGTGCGTGGCCGGGTGGTGGGTCTCCCGAGCGAGCGCGTAGCGAGATGGCCACCGTCCCCTCCCGGGGTCGACCAACGACGCAG
>CAYSOF010000032.1:0-65795 GCA_964432595.1 uncultured Binatia bacterium (SeqCode)
GCCAGGTAGCTCAGTTGGTAGAGCACGTGACTGAAAATCACGGTGTCGGCGGTTCAACTCCGTCCCTGGCCATTCGATCAATCGGGTAGTGGCTGCCTCGTCGCGTCGGTGATCGACGTGAGCGGAACGTCAGATCACGGCGGCGCCGCGCATCGCCTGGTACGTGGTCCATCCGCCGGCTCGTCGGCCTCTGCGGCGGTGCCGCTCCCCACGTCGGGGATTCCCATGCCCGCGAAGCGGTCTCCGTCGAGTGCCGAACCATTGCGAAGCGGTCGTCGGGAGCGGCCGCGTGGCCCGACATGCGTGGTACGCCTCGGTGCAGCTACGTCCGCGCCGGTTCCGGATCGAGCACCGGCACGGACAGCTCCGACGTCGATCGCGACGCCGAGTCGGTCCGCCCGCGCAACCGACGCGCATTCGCGACGACCGCCGCGCTGCTCGTCAGCATCGCGAGCGCCGCGACCAGCGGCGTCAGCGCCCCCGCTGCCGCGAGCGCTACCGCGACGGCGTTGTACCCGAACGCCCACGCTAGGTTCTGCCGCATGACGCGCACCACCCGCCGTGCATGCGCGACGACCCAGGGTACGGCGCGCAGGTCGGTGCCGAGCACGACGACGTCGGCGCCGAGCCGCGTCAGGTCGCTCGCGCCCGCGACGGCGATGCCGACGTCGGCCAGCGCCTGCGCCGGCGCGTCGTTGATGCCGTCACCGACCATGGCGATCGGGCCGCCGCCCCCGGCGTGCAGCGCGCGTACCAGCGCCAACTTGTCCTCCGGCAACAATCCGACGTGCGCCTCGTTCGGCATCATCACCGACGGCACCACCGCGGTCGCAGTCCCGTCGCCGGTCAGGACCTCCACCGCGATGCCGGCGTCGCGGAGCGACGCCACGGCCTGACGTGCGCCGGGCGCGATGCGTTCGCCGAACCGCAGGACCCCGATCACGCCGTCGTCGGACGCGACGACGACCACCGGCCCATCGTCGTCGGACCGTTCCGGATGGCCGCCCGCGAAGGCAGCGCTGCCGGCCAGGATGCGACGACCGTCCACGAGGCCGGAGACGCCGCGGCCGGGAAGCACCCGGACGTCGCTCGCCTCGATGCATGCGACGCCGCGTGCCGCCGCTTCGTTGACGATGGCCTGCGCCAGCGGGTGCCGCACGTCGCGCTCCAGCGCCGCGGCGAGCGCCAGCAGGTCGCCGTCGCCCTCGACGCGCCGTAGACGGAGATGCCGCTCGGTCAGCGTCCCGGTCTTGTCGAAGAGCACGTGGCGAACGCCCGCCAGCCGCTCGAGGACGGCGCTGCCGCGCACCACGACGCCGTGGCCGGCCGCCGCCGCCAACCCCACCCAGGCCGCCACCGGCGTCGCGATGCCGAGCGCACACGGGCACGCGACGACGAGGACCGCCAGGCCGACGAGGACGCCCCGGTCGATGCCGGCCATCGCCGTCCAGTACGCCCCGGCGCCGATCGCGACCAGTGCGATCACCGGGACCAGCAACGCGGACACCCGGTCGGCGAGCCGCTGCGCCGCGGACCGCTCCTGCGCCGCGCTCGTCACCAGCCGCTCGATGCGCGCCGCCGCGCTCTCCGCGACGGTGGCCGTCGCGCGGATCGTGAGCTGCGCGTCGGCGCTGCACGTCCCGCCGTGCACCGTCGAGCCGGGCTCCACCGTCACCGGCGCGCTTTCGCCGGTGAGCATCGCCTGATCCACGCCCCCGCGGCCCGCGACGACGACGCCGTCGACCGGGATGGCGTCGCCGGCGCCGACGACGAGCAGGTCGCCTGGGACGATCGCCGCGCAGGCGATCGGCTCGCGCAGCCCGAGATGCAGCCGGACGGCCTCGCGGGACGGTGGCGCCAGCGTCGTCCGGATCGCGGCGCCCGCGTCCGCGCGCGCCTTGGCTTCGAACCATCGCCCGAGTGTGACCAGCACGAGCAGCATCGCCGCGGTGTCGAAGTACGTCCGGCCGTCGCCCCGGATCACGTGCACGATCGACAGGGCGACCGCGGCCGCCGTGGCGAGCACGATCAGCAGGTCGCCGTTGGCGCTGCCCGCGCGCAGGCTGCGCCACCCGGCGCCGACGATCGGCCCCCCGAGCAGCGCCAGCACCGGCAGCGTGAACAGCATCGCAAGCACACGCAGCATGCCGAAGAGCGGGCCGTCGACGGGCCCGGCGGCGTCGCCGTACACCTGCGGGACGTACGACGGCATGCTCACCATCATCACGTTCATCGTGAAGAACACCGCGAGCCCGAGACGGATCACGATGGTCGCCGCCACACCCTGGTCGCCGCTCGCGCCCGTGATCTGGAGGGCGAGGAGGCATCCGAAGCAGCAGACGCGCACGTCGGCGCCGCGCACCGTGCCCGACACCGGATGGCGGCCCAGCGGCAGGCCGCAGTGTGCGCACGCGTCGGCCATCGTCACTCGATCAGGTTGACCACCAGATAGGTCACGCCGAACGCGAAGAAGCCGAGCCAGATGAGTGCCACCCACCACGGTACGGGGTTCGCCTCGTAGAGATGCCAGCGCTCGTCCTCGGGCGAGCGGTCGGGCCGCGAGGCCGCCGCCGGACTCTGGCCGCGCGGCGCGACGACGGGCTGCGCGTCGGGAACGACGACGTGCTCAGCCACGGCGACGTCCCTCCGCGCGCTCGAACGCGTCGTGCATCTCGAGCATGCGCGTCGCCGGCCGCTCGATGTCGCGGAAGCGCCCGGTCATCACCGCCCACAGCGTCAGGAACAGCAACGGCAGCATGCCGGTCAGGTAGGTCGTGACGGCCACCGCCCCGAAGCCCGCCACCTCGTCGCCCGCCATCGTGATGGCGAACTCGACCATCTTGTTGAGGAACGCTCCGCCGGCGATCACCATGACGCCGACCGCGAGCGCGAACACGACGATGGTGCGCGTGCGCATCAGGAGCCTCCGATCCGCTGCGACTCCGGAATCCAGCTCCCGAGCCACTGCAGGTAGGCGACGAGCGCCAGCGCGCGTCGCGTGGGACGCTGCTGCTCGTCGAAGAACCATGGATACGACGGCATGACGGAGTAGGGCGCCACGCTGCGCGGATCGTAGAGGTGCGCCATGTGCCAGTCGTTCGAGTGACGGCCCGCGCTGCGGATCAGGTCGGGGCCGACCCGGCGCGTGCCGAACAGGTGGGGCAGGTTCATGTCGTTCTGGTACTCCTCGGGCGTCGACACGGGGCCGAAGCGCAGCGACTCGTTCGAGACCGGCCGCACGAACTGGGAGTGGCAGTGCCAGCACGCCTCGGCGATGTAGATCGCCTTGCCCTCGCGCAGCGCCGTGGCGTGGCTC
The DNA here is from genome assembly GCA_964432595.1 of uncultured Binatia bacterium (SeqCode). Lineage (GTDB taxonomy): Bacteria > Desulfobacterota > Binatia > DP-6 > DP-6 > DASYLJ01. The sequence continues at coordinate 3,317 of CAYSOF010000032.1, forward strand.
GCCGGGTCCGGCGTGCCGAACGCCGCCGCGAACTCCGCCGGATAGTCCGTCGCCAGCTCGCGGAACTCTGGGGTCACCGTCGCGGCCGACTGCTCCACGGTTTCGATCGGCAGATGATGCAGCGTGATCACCGGCATCACGCCCTGCAGGAAGAACCCGAGCAGGAAGGTGATCACGCCCGCGATGAGGAAACTCGCTCCGATTCGTTCCATGCTACGCCGCCTCCCGCGTCGGTTCCGGTGTCGCGATCGGCTCACGCGCCGTCGCCCACAGCTCCCAGAGGAACAGGCCCTGCCCGGCGACGATCATGATCCCCGCCGCCGTGCGCACCCACCAGAACGGCATCGATGCGACGACGGACTCGCCCCAGTGCGAGAGCGATCCCCAGCTGAAGCCCTGGACCAGCCCGGCCGCCGTCAGGTCGATGATCATCAGCGCGAGGCCGACGACCGTGAGCCAGTAGTGCGCGGTCAGCAGGCGGGGCGAGGCCCATGGCCGGCCCACCGCGCGTGGCCACAACTCCACGAAGAAGCCCATGATCCAGAAGCCGAAGACGCCGAACATCACCATGTGCGCGTGCCCGACGACCCAGTCGGTGAAGTGGATCACCTTCTGGAAGGTCAGCGTCACCTGGAACGCGCACTGCAGGCACGTGATGCCGTACATGACCATGCCCGTGTAGAACCATCGCAGCGCGAGGTTCCCGCGCATCGCGTCGGCGCGGCCGTGCAGCGTGCCGAAGAAGTTGACGAGCACCGTCAGGACGACGACCTCCACGGCGATGGTCGCGACGACGGCGCCGTACTGCGCGTACATCGGGATGGGGCTCAGCAGGAAGTGATGCACGCCCTGCATCGGATAGAAGAACGCGATGCCCCAGAAGCCGATGAGCGACAGCGCGTGGCTCCAGATCGGCTTGCGCAGGATCAGCGGCACGAAGAAGTACATGAGGCCCCAGCCGATCGGGGTCACGAACAGCCCGACGAGGTCGTGGATGAAGAGGCCCGTGATGGCCGCGCCGGCCGTGCCCGGGACCCAGAACTGCGGCAGGTAGTTGCCCATGAAGTAGACGAGCCCGGTCCACGCGAACGCGGCGAGGAAGTACCAGAGGCTCACGTAGAGGCCCGTCTCCGTCGTGCGGAAGATCGGCGTCGCCAGGTTCACGACGAGCAGGACGAGTCCGACCATGACGAGCGGATCGACGAAGATCGGCGTCTCGCCCCACTCGATCGCCTGCCCGTAGCCCGCGAGCTGACCGACGATCGTGAGGACCATCACGAGCTGCCAGGCGCCGAAGACCAGCCAGCCGAGGGCGTCCGAGAGGATGGGCCGCCCGGTGAGCCGCGGGATCGCGAACAGCAGCCCGGCGATGAAGGCGTTGGCGATGAAGCCGTACGCCGCCATGTTGGTGTGCACCAGGCGGACGCGCCCCGGCGACAGCCATTCGATGCCACTGAACGGATAGAGGTTGTTGAACTGGAACGAGTAGGCAAGCCCGCCGAGCAGCGTGACGGCGAAGAAGGTCGCGCTGGCGGTGAGGTGCCAGCGCACCAGGTCCAGGTTCACCAAGGGACGTTGGGCGACGGCCGTGGTCACGGGGCGACCTCCTTTGCCGCGGGCTGCGCGGGCGTCCGCAGCGAGAGCACGTAGGCGACGAGGTTCCATGCGTCGCCCTCGCGGATGTTCTCGCCGTCGGGCGCCGCGAAGATGTCCTGATAGGACGGCATGGCGGTGCCGTTCAGCCCGGTCATGAACGTCCGGTAGACGTCCTCGGGCGCGCCACCGCTCTTCAGCCGACCCTTCGTGAAGTCGAACGGCTTCTGCGGATTGCCCCAGGCGTCGGCGGCGAGCGTGGCCGCGGACGGTCCGTCGCCGCGACCGGTGTCGCCGTGACACGTGGCGCACTCGAGGAGGCCGTACACCTCCTTGCCGCGCGCGACGGACTCGGCGCTCGACACCGAGCTCGGTGCCCGTGGAATCGCGATCGGCTCGCCGGCGCCCTGCGCCGCCCACTCCGGGTAGAACGCCTTGACGCGATGGACGAGCGCCCAGCGCTCGCGATCGGGCAGCAGCGACCACTCCGGCATCGACGTGCGGTGCACGCCGCGCGTGATCGTGCGGAACAGGTCGTCGTCCGTCGGGAGGGTGCCGGCAGGCGTCGTGCGGAACTTGAAGACGCCCTTCGTGAAATCACGCGGCTTGACGAGCAGCATCGGCGCCGCGGGTCCGTTGCCGTCGCCGGCGGCGCCGTGACAGCCGGCGCAGTAGCGATCGTAGATCGCCGTGCCTTCGGGGTCGGCCGCGGCGACGGACGTCACGAGCAGCAGCAGTGCCACCGCGGCTCTCATGCCGGCACCGCCGGCCGGTAGGGCTCGAAGCGTCCGAGCGGCTGCAGTACGCCGAGCGTCAGTCCATAGACGAGGTGGGTGAGCACCGCGATCGACGTCGGCATCAGCTCGAGCACATAGGGCTCGCCGACGAGGCGGGGCTGCAGCCACACCAACACGAGGTGAAAGTTCACGAGCCACATGCACAGGCCGTACGCTCCTCCCAGGATGATCTGCAGCAGGGGTCGATCGGGAACGAACTTGTTGACGGTGACGTGGAACACCGCACCCGCGACGGCGCCCACCGAGAAGTGGACCACGGCGACCAGCATAAAGAAGTTGAGATCGCTGGTCGTGAGCGCCCGCTCGCCGAGGAACACGGTGCCGTACACGCGCAGGATGCGCAGCGGGTCCTGATCGACGACCAGCGAGCCGACGACGTTCACGAGGAAGCTCGCGAGGCTGCCGAGGATGCCGATCAGCGTCCCGGCGACGACGTAGTAGGTGAGATAGAAGCCCGCCGGCGGCCAGGCCGGTCGTTGGGGCGGCTGCATGGCCCGCAGCCGCGCTTCGATGGATGAGATCGCCGCACGGTGCTCGTCGATCTCGCGCTCGAGGCGTTGGCGTTCGTCCGACATTGCGGGCCGCATGACGCAAGTGATGTACCAACACGGAATCGCCGCGCATCGGTCGGCGATTCCCGCGCGCGGGAATCCGTGGCCTGCCAATTCCCGCGCGCGTGGTCCGGCGCGACGGCACGCGCCTCGCAAGGGTCCGCATGTCGTTCGTCTCGCCGTTGCCCGCGACGGGTCCGTGGACCAGCCTCGGCCTCACCCGCGCCGCCTTCTTCGCCGTGTTGCTCGGGTCGAGCCTCATGTTCCTCGTCGTTCCGAGCCCACTCTGGACGCATCTCCGCGACGGCCACTTCACGCGGCTCGCGGTGAGCTACGCGGTGATACCGGCCGCGATCGCCACGCTGCTCGCGTTGGACGGGCGTCTCACGATGGGTCTGCTGCTGCGCGGGACGCTGGTCCTGGCGCTGTTGAAGCTCGTGCTGACGACAGTGCTAATGATGGCGATCGCGCTGGCGCGGTGAACCGTCAGTGATGATGCGCGTGCAGCGTGGCGAGCCCGCGCAGGAGCGTGAACAGGCCGAAGCCGACGACGAGCAGCCCCGACAGGCGCGCGATCGACGCCCGCACGACGGGGCGCGCCGGCAGGCGAACCGTGCCGAGCGTCAGCATCGCCGGTACGGTTCCCAGCCCGAACGCAAGCATCACGCTGAGCCCACCGAACGCGCTTCCCGTGGCCACGGCCTGCGCGACGAAGGCGTAGATCAGTTGGCAGGGCAGGAAGGCGTTGAACACGCCGAGCGCGAGGGGTGCCACCCATGACGGCGAGCGCATGGTGCCACTCAGCAGGCGGCCCAGCGTCGCGTTGACGATCGGCGCCATGAACGCCGGTCGCCACGGCAGCAGGCCGAGCATCTCGAGCCCGGCAGCGACGATGATGGCGCCGCCGACGATCGCCAGCGCCCGCTCCATGACGTGCAAGGGGCCGGCGGCGACGACGGCGGCGCCCGCGCCGCCCGCGACCGCACCGAGGAAGGCCAGCGTGTTCAGCCGGCCGGCATTGTAGAGGAGCTGCCGTCGCATGCCGGGACCGCCGGCCCGGAGCGCGACCGGAAAGCCGCCGCACATCCCGACGCAATGGAGGGATCCCGCCAGCCCGCCGAGGAACGGGACGAACAGCGGCGCGACGTCGGCGAGGGACACGCGGTCGACCGTGCAACCGAAGGGCCAACGCCCCTGCGCGCGCCCGCCGTCGTCGTCTCTCCGAAACGGGAAACCGCGAGGCCCTGGGCTCTCGCACACGCGAACGCTCGTGCCGCCGCGTTCCCTGCGGGCCCGGCACGGAATGTGCGACGTCGACCTGCCGGATGGAAATCCTCCGAGGGCTGCTCGCGGGGCTGTACTTCTTCGTGCCGGCCTACGTCGCGAACATGGCGCCGGTCCTCGTGAAGGGCCGGTTCACGGCCCTCGATCGGCCGCTCGACGGCGGCGCGACCGTCCGCGGACGGCGTCTGCTGGGCGATCACAAGACGTGGCGCGGCCTGGTCGCCGGCGTCGTCGCCGGCACGGCCGCGTTCGGTCTGCAACGCCTCGTCCACGGGCTCGGCGGCCTGCACGCGCTGTCGCTCGTCGACTACGGCAGCGTCTCGCCGTGGCTCGGCATCCTTCTCGGCTTCGGCGCCATCGCCGGCGACGCCGTCAAGTCGTTCGCCAAGCGCCAGGTGGGCATCGCGCCCGGCGAGACGTGGCTCGTCTTCGACCAGCTCGACTTCATGGTCGGTGCCTGGGCGTTCGGCGCGGCAGTCTACGCACCGCCGCTCCGTCTCGTCGTCGCCGTCCTGCCGGGCGTGTTCGTCGGCGCCATCATCACGACGTCGATGGGGTTCCGTCTGCGTCTCAAGGAGTCGTGGATATAGCCCGCACGGAGGTTCGTCATGTCTGAGCTCATCCGTCGCTTCGACGAGATCACGCTCGACGACATCCCGATCGTCGGAGGCAAGAACGCCTCCCTCGGGGAGATGTTCCGGGAGCTGCGCGCCGAGGGCATTCGCGTCCCGGACGGGTTCGCCGTCACGGCCGAGGCCTACCGCCAATTCCTGGTCTGTGCCGGGTTGCGGGACGTCATTGCGCGAACGCTCGCCGGCCTCGACGTGCGCGACATCGAAGACCTCCGGCGGCGTGGCCGGTCGATCCGGCATGCCATCCTCGCGGCCGAGCTCCCGGACCATCTGGCGCACGCGATCACGGGTGCCTACGACCGGCTGACGTGCGACTCCGGCGCGCTCGACGTCGCCGTCCGCAGCAGCGCGACGGCCGAGGACCTGCCCGATGCCAGCTTTGCAGGACAGCAGGAGACGTTCCTGAACGTCCACGGCCACGGCGCGCTGCTGCAGAGCTGCAAGCGAAGCTTCGCGTCGCTCTTCACCGACCGTGCGATCTCGTATCGCGCCCAGCGCGGGTTCGCTCACGACGCGGTGGCGCTCTCGATCGGCGTCCAGCGCATGGTCCGCGCCGACCTGGGCGCCGCAGGCGTCATGTTCACGATCGACACCGAGAGCGGATTCCGTGACGTCGTGCTGATCGACGCGTCGTATGGGCTGGGCGAGAGCGTCGTGCAGGGAGCGGTCACGCCCGACCAGTACTACGTATTCAAGTCGACGCTGGCGAAGGGCTTCCGTCCGATCCTGCGGAGACGCCTCGGCACGAAGCATACGAAGGTCGTGTACGATGCCGGTGGGACGCGGGGCGTGCGCACCGTGCCGGTGTTCGCCGCGGATCGTACCCGCTGGGCGATCGACGACGACGACGTCCTGACCCTGGCGCGCTGGGCATACCGCATCGAGGACCACTACACCGCGAAGCGCACACGGCCGACGCCGATGGACATCGAGTGGGCCAAGGACGGGCGCTCCGGCGAGCTGTTCATCGTGCAGGCACGCCCCGAAACCGTGGAGGCGCGGAAATCGGGCGAGGTCCTCGAGACCTATCGCATCGCGAGCGAGGCGCCCGTTCTCGCCAGCGGCCAGAGCGTCGGCGCGAAGGTCGGACAGGGACGTGCGCGGGTGGTGCGCGACCTGCAGTCGTTGCAGGAGCTTCAGGACGGCGAGGTCCTCGTCACCGAGAAGACCGATCCCGACTGGGAGCCCGTGCTGAAGAAGGCCGCCGCCGTCGTGACGGACACCGGCGGGCGCACGTGCCACGCGGCGATCGTGAGCCGTGAGCTCGGCATTCCGGCCGTCGTCGGGACGGACACGGGCACCGCCGCGATCGCGACCGGACGCGAGGTGACCGTGTCGTGTGCGGAGGGAGCGATCGGCCGGGTATACGACGGCCGCGTCCCGTTCACCGTGGAGCGCGCGGAGATCGGTACGCTCGCGCGGCCGGAGACGAAGGTGATGATGAACGTGGCGAATCCGGACGAGGCCCTCGTGCTGTCGCGGATTCCGAACGACGGGGTCGGCCTGGCGCGAGAGGAGTTCATCATCGCATCCGACATCAAGATCCATCCGATGGCGCTCGTGCGATACGACCAGCTCGATCCGGAAACGAAGACGGAGGTGGACCGCCTGACCGCCGGCTGGGCCGACAAGCCGCAGTTCTTCGTCGACAAGCTCGCCGAAGGCGTCGCGATGATCGCGGCCGCCTTCCATCCGAAGGACGTCATCGTGCGCCTCTCCGACTTCAAGACGAACGAGTATGCGAACCTCGTCGGCGGCAGGGCGTTCGAGCCGATCGAGGAGAACCCGATGATCGGCTTCCGCGGTGCGTCGCGCTACTACGATCCGCGCTACCGCGAGGGCTTCGCGCTCGAGTGTCGCGCCATGCGCAAGGTCCGCGACGAGATGGGGCTCACGAACGTCAAGCTCATGGTCCCGTTCTGCCGGACGGTCGACGAGGCGCGCCGCGTGATCGCGGAGCTCGCGGCGAACGGGTTGCGTCGGGGCGAGCGCGGTCTCGAGGTCTACGTCATGTGTGAGATTCCGAGCAACGTCGTCTCGGCGGCGGCCTTCGCGGACGTCTTCGACGGCTTCTCGATCGGCTCGAACGACCTGACGCAGCTCGTGCTCGGCGTGGATCGAGACTCGCAGATCGTCGCGCACATCTTCGACGAGCGCGACCCGGCGGTGACGTCGATGATCGCGACGGTCATACGCGAGGCCAAGGCACGTGGTCGCAAGATCGGCATCTGCGGGCAGGCGCCGAGCGACCATCCCGAGTTCGCGCGATTTCTCGTCGAGCAGGGCATCGACAGCATCTCGCTGAACCCCGACGCCGTCCTCCGTACGACCCTGCAGGTTCTCGACGTCGAGCGCACGCGGCTCGCGAAGTCGGCGTAGGCGCTGGGTATCCCGTGACGACGTGGCCCATCCCAGCCGAGCTGGCCATCGAGACGGTCGGACCGGGGCGCCACCCGTCGCCCGTCGCGGAGCGCGGCGATCCCACCGTCGACGAGCGCCGGCGGGTGCTGATCGGACGCACCGTTCCCGACGTCGCCGAGGACGTGGCGGCCGGGAAGCCGCCGCCCAGCTTCGAGCCCGCCGGTGCGCGCCGCCTGCTCGCCCATGACCCGGCCACCGTCGGTTGCGGCCTCGTCACGGTCGGCGGGCTGTGCCCCGGGCTGAACAACGTCATCCGCTCGATCGTCCTGAGCCTGACCTACGCGTACGGCGTGCGGCGCATCGTCGGCTTTCGCTACGGCTACGCGGGGCTCGCGGCGGGCAGCCGTCACGAGCCGCTGGCGTTGACGCCCGAGCTCGTCGACACGCTGCACGAGCAGGGCGGCACGCGGCTCGGCACCTCCCGCGGGCCGCAGGACGTCGGCGGCATGGTCGACACGCTCGTGCGGCTCGGCATCGGCATCCTGTTCGTGCTCGGCGGCGACGGCGGGCTTCGGGGCGCCGCCGCGATCCACGACGAGATTCGACGCCGGCGACTGCCGATCGGCGTCGTCGGCGTCCCGAAGACCATCGACAACGATCTCTCGTGGACGTCGCGCTGCTTCGGCTTCTCCACCGCGATTGCCGCGGCGCGCGGGGTGCTCCAGGCGGCGCACACCGAGGCGCGGGCCGTCTGGAACGGGGTCAGCCTCGTGAAGCTGATGGGACGGCACGCCGGATTCATCGCGGCGCATGCGACGCTCGCGAACACCGACGTGAACTTCTGCCTGGTGCCGGAGGTGCGCCTGGCGCTCGATGGCGAGCGCGGTTTCCTCCACGCCCTCGAGCAACGGCTTGCGAGGAAGCATCACGCGGTCGTCGTGGTCGCCGAGGGTGCGGCGCAGGAGCTGTTCCGCGGCGACGAGCCCGTCGCCCGCGACGCCTCCGGGAACGTCAAGCTGATCGACGTCGGTCCGCGGCTGCGCGGCGCCATCGCGCGGCATTTCGCGGCGCGAGGTATCCCCATGATCTTCCGGTACTTCGATCCGGGATATGAGATTCGCAGCACGCCCGCGGATCCCGTCGACGCGCAGTTCTGCATGGCGCTCGGCCAGCACGCGGTCCACGCGGGCATGTCGGGACGGACCAACGTGCTCGTCTCGTCGTGGAACGATCACTACGTGCACGTGCCCATTCCGCTCGCCGTCGCGCGCCGCCGGCGGCTCGATCCGGATGGCGAGGACTGGCAACGGGTGCTCGAGGCGACTGGGCAGGGGACGTGGAACGCCGGCGAGGCGGAATCGGGAAGGGCAGGCGCCTCTGGTTCGCACGCGTGAGAAGGCCGTTCACGGCCATGGTCGCCGGTCGCCGGCACGGTGATTGCGTCACGAGTCCTCATGCGCATCGCACAGTTCATGAAGCACCCCGTGATCACGGTGAAGCCCGGCGACTCACCGCGCCACGCGCGGGAGCTGCTCGAGCGGAATCGCATCAATCAGCTGCCGGTGGTGCTCGACGAGCGGCTCGTCGGCATCATCACCGATCGGGACCTTCGCGATGTGTTCCCGTCGGTGCTCGAGGAATGGAAGAAGGCCTCCGATCCCTCGATCGTGCCGATCGCCGACATCATGTCGGCGAACGTCCTGACCCTCGGACCGGACGCCCCGGTGGCCGATGCGGCCCGCTTGATGCGTCACGAGCGCATCGGGGCGATCCCGATCGTCGACGAGGGTCGCCTCGTCGGCATCCTGACCCGCAGCGACGTGCTCGACGCCTTCGCCGTGGCCGGCGAGGAACGACGCGCTCTCTGATGTCCGCGTCGACGCCGACGACGTGCCCATTCTGCGGCGTCGGCTGCGGGATGGTGCTCGGTGTCGACGACGGCGGCGTCGTGGACGTCCGGCCGTCCGCGGCGCATCCCGTATCGCGCGGCCAGCTCTGCGCGAAGGGATGGAACGCGGCCGAGTTCATCGCGTCGCCCGAGCGGCTCACGCGGCCGCTGTTGCGTCATGGATCGCGGCTCGAGCCCGTGTCGTTCGACGACGCGCTCGACGCCGCGGCGGCTCTCATCCGGAACGCACGGGAGGAAGCCGGCGACCAGGCCGTCGGGGTGATCGCCAGTGCGCGCGCCACGAACGAGGACGTGTTCGCGGCGATGAAGTTCGCACGAGCCGTCCTCGGGACGAACAACGTCGACCATTGCGCGCGGGTCTGCCATGCGCCCTCCGTCGAGGGCCTGCGTCGCACGCTGGGTTCCGGCGCCATGACGAACTCGATCGCGGACCTCGAGCGCGCGGACTGCATCCTGGTCGTCGGCTCCGACACCACCGAGAACCACGCGATCATCGGCGCGCGCCTGCTCGAGGCCAAGGCCCGCGGCGCCCGGCTGATCGTCGTCGATCCGCGCCGGACCAGGCTCGCCCAGCTCGCCGATCTGCATCTGCAGCTCCGTCTCGGCACCGACATCCCGCTGGTGAACGCGATGATCCACGCGATCTTCGCCCGCGGCTGGCAGGATGCCGCCTACCTCGCGGCCCGCTGCGAGAACGTGGAGGCCCTGCGCTCGTCGCTGCGGAACTTCACGCCCGACGCGATGGCCGAGGTGACCGGCGTGCCGGCGGCGGCGATCGTCGAGGCCGCGTCGTGGTATGCCCGCACGCCGCGGGCGGCGCTGGTCTACGGCATCGGCGTGACGCAGCACGTGTGCGGCACCGAGAACGTCATCGCCCTGTCGAACCTGGCGCTCGTGACGGGACACGTCGGTGTCGAGGGCGCCGGCATCAATCCGCTGCGCGGCCAGAACAACGTGCAGGGCGCATGCGACATGGGCGCGCTGCCCGACGTGTACTCGGGGTATCAGCGCGTGGCGGAGCCCGCGGCGCGTGCGCGGTTCGAGGCCGCGTGGGGCACGTCGCTCCCCACCACGCCCGGGCTGACGACGCTCGGCATGGAGCACGCCGCGCTCGACGGGGCGCTGCGATGCCTGATCGTGCTCGGCGAGGACCCGGTCGTGACCGACCCCGACCAGCGTGGCGTCCGCCGCGCGCTCGAAAAGCTCGACAGCCTGATCGTGGTCGAGCTGTTCCCGACCGACACGTCGCGCCTGGCGGACATCGTCTTTCCGGCGGCCTGCTTCGCGGAGAAGGACGGGACGTTCACTTCGACCGAGCGCCGCGTGCAGCGCGTCCGGCGCGCGGTGCCGCCGCCGGGCGACGCGCGCCCGGACTGGGCGATCCTCGAGGCCATCGCCGGACGGCTCGGGCGGCCGATGGGCTTCGGCTCGGCCGAGCAGATCTTCGACGAGATCGCGTCCCTGACGCCCGCGTACGCCGGGATGTCGTACGCACGGCTCGAGCGGCCGGGCGGCCTCCAGTGGCCGTGCCCCGACCCGACGCATCCCGGCACGCCGGTGCTGCATCGCGACGGCTTCCCACGTGGCCGCGCACGGCTCGTCCGCGTGCGGAACACGCTGCCCGCGGAGCTGCCGGACGAGACCTATCCGCTGCAGCTCACCACCACGCGGCTCCACTTCCAGTACGGCTCCGGATCGATGACCCGCCGCGCACCGCTGCTCGAGCGCGAGAACCCGCAGGGCATCCTGTGGATCAACCCGTTCGACGCGGCGGCACGCGGGATCGTGGCCGGGTCGCCCGTCCGGGTGCGCTCGCGACGCGGCGAGGTGAGCACCCGGGCCGTCGTGTCCGATACCGTGCCGCGTGGCACCGTCGCGATGCCGTACCACTTCCGCGAAGCGCCCTCGAACCGGCTGACCAACGACCAGGCGCTCGACCCGCTGTCCCGCATGCCGGAGCTGAAGGTGTGCGCCGTCGCGGTGGAGCGCGCATGACCGACCGCATCCTCACCGATCGCGCCGGCGTCGACGCGCTCCGCCGGACGCTCGCGCGCGACCGCACGTTGCTCGAGGTGCGCCCCGGCGACGCCGGGACCGAGTGGCAGACGGTCGACGGCAGTGCCCCGTTCGCGTGGGATGCGCCGTCGCCGATCGCGGGTGCCAAGCGATTCTTCTTCGCCCCGCGCGAGACGTTGTTCCGCTGGCAGGGCTCGTCCGTCGAGCCGGTGCAGGCGATCCCGAAGCCCTTCGTGCTCTTCGGCGTGCACGCGTGCGACCTGGCGGCCATCGCGCATCAGGATCGCTTCTTCGCCGGCGATGCGTGGTACGCCGCCCGGCGCGACGCCGCGCTCCTGGTGGGCCTCAACTGCCGCACCGCGTGCACGGGCGGATTCTGCCGCGACGTCGACGCGGGGCCGTTCGCCCGCTCCGGCTTCGACCTGAACCTGACGCCGCTCGACGGCGACGCCGTGGCCATCGAGATCGGCACCGACGCCGGACGTCGGGCGCTGGCGGCGGCGAACGTGCGGGAGACGCCGGTCGACGACGCCGTACGCGCGGCGTTCGCCGCCGCCGCGCGCGGCGCGCTCGACAGCTTCCCCGAACGGCCCTTCATCGCGGCGGCGATCGATCGTCTGCGCAGTGCCCGCGTCGTCGACGATGAATGGGAGACGCTCGGTCCCGCGTGCTTCGCCTGCACGGGCTGCACGAGCGTCTGTCCGACGTGCTCGTGCTTCACCACCGCCGATCACGTGCGAGACGAGGGCGGCGAACGGGTACGGCTCTGGGACAGCTGCCTGCTGGAGGGGTTCCAGCGCGAAGCATCCGGCCACCATCCGGCGCCACGTCCAGCCGATCGCGTGCGCCGCTTCTGGTATCACAAGCTCTCCGACGACTTCGTGCCGCCGTGTCCGCGCATCGGCTGCGTCGGCTGCGGGCGCTGCGACGTCACGTGTCCGGGCAGCATCGGGGCACTGCACGTGCTGCGCACCCTGGGGAACCCATGACGGCACTGGACCTCGTGCCGCATGCCGCGACGATCGAGTCGATCGCGCCGGAATCGGACGACACCCGTACGTTCGTGCTGCGGCCGGACCCGGCCGTCCCGGCGTTCGATCGCGCGACCCCGGGGCAGTTCGCGATGCTGTCGGTCTTCGGCCACGGCGAGGCGGCGTTCACGTTCTCCGGACTGCCCGGCGCGGGCGGTACGGCGGGCCGCGTCGTCCTGACGGTCCGCCGGATGGGCGAGCTCACCGGCGCGCTCTTCGCGCTGGACGTCGGTGCGACCGTCGGCCTGCGCGGACCGTTCGGCCGCGGCTTCCCCTTCGACGACGACGTGCCGACGATCTACGTCGGTGGCGGCTGCGGCTTGACGCCGCTGCGTGCCGCGATCCTCCACGACGTCGCGAGGCGCCGGCGGCCGCGGGCCGTGGTGTACGGCGCCGCCGCGCCCGACGCCCGCATCCATCGCGCGGACCTGGCGGCCTGGAGCCGCGATCCGGACATCTACGTGGTGGACTGCGTCGAGAACCCCTGCCCGGGATGGCGCGGCGGCGTGGGGTCCGTCGTGAGCTTCATCGACGAGGCCGTCGATCGCGTGGGTGCCCGACGCGCGGCGGTGTGCGGCCCTGCCGCGATGCTGGCCGCGGTCGGCGAGCGACTCTGTCGCAGCGGCATCGATCCAGGAGCCATCTACCTGGCGATGGAGCGATACATGAAGTGTGGCATCGGGCATTGCGGCCACTGCTACATCGACCATCGCTACGTCTGCACCGACGGGCCCGTGTTCCCGCTGACCGAGCTGCGCATGCTCTCGGAGGCGTTCGCGCCGGCTGGCGAAGCCGTGAACGACGTCGATCCCATCCTGTGCCGCGTGGGAGCGTCGACCACCCTGTGACCTCTCGGTAACACCCGGGAACGACGCCCGCGCAGTTTGCGCCGTAGAGGCGTGCTCGTCTAAACCCACTTCTGGATGGCGAGCACAGTCGGATCGGCGTCGCCGTCGTCGCTCCCGGGCCTCGATCCCTTGCGCGTCGGCGCGACGTCGGCCACGAGCCGCCGTGCGCTGGTGCTGGCGTGCGGCGTCGCGCTCCTCGGATTGGCGCTCGTGGGAGCGGTATCGTACCGCACGACGTCGGCGCTTCTCGCCGCGGCGGATGGGGTGCGCGAGGCCGAGCGCGTGCGCGGCGCGGGGCTCCGTCTGTTGACCGCATTGCAGGACATCGGCAGCGGTGCACGCGGCTTCGCGCTGTCGGGCGACGACAGCTACCTGCCGTATCTGCAGGAAGGCTCCGCGCAGGCGCAGCGTTGGCTCGACGAGCTGCTGGTCGCAGCGAAGGGGCGCCCGCGGCTCGACGCCACGGTTGCCGATCTGAAGACGTTCGTGGCCGAGCGCATCGCCGTCGCCGAGGAGCTCGTGGCGATGCGGCGCCGGACGGGCTCGGCGGACGACCCGCGCCTGCTGCCCGTCCTCGACCGCGCGCGCGCGACGATGGATCAGGCGCGGCGCGTCCTGACGGTGCTCGACGACGCCGAGAGCCGCGAAGTCGCGGCCCGGGCGGAGGTGCTCGCGCGGCGACAGCGCCAGGTCGTGCCGGCGATCGCCGGCCTCATCGGCGTGGCGCTCGTCCTGCTCGGCGGCATCGTCTGGGCCGTGCGCCGCGAGACCGACTCCCTCCATCGGAGCGAGGAGGCGCTCCTCCGGTTCCTCGACGCGGCGCCCGACGCGAGCGTGATGATCGACGCCCGCGGCACGATCGTGTTCGCGAACGCGCAGGCCGAGCGTTTCTTCGGCTGGCAGCGCTCGGAGCTCCTCGGGCAGCAGATCGAGATCCTCGTGCCCGAGTCCGCGCGTGCCGGGCACGTCGGTCAGCGGGAACGCTATGCGGCCAGCCCGCGCCCGCGACCGATGGGCGCCGGGCTCGAGCTCAATGCCCGCACGCGCGACGGCCGCGAGGTTCCCGTCGAGATCTCGCTGAGCCCGATCGATACGCCTGCGGGAACCTTCTTCACCGCGGCCGTGCGCGACATCACGGAGCGACGCCAGGCGACGGAGCGGCTGCGCGAGGCACGCGCGTGGGCGGACAGCCTCATCGAGACCGTGCGTGAGCCGCTCGTCGTGCTCGACGGCGATCTGCGCGTGCTGCGGGCGAATCGCGCTTTCTATCGGTTCTTCGCCACGACGCCCGGCTCGACGGTCGGACAGGAGCTGCTCGCGCTCGGCCAGGGCGCATGGAACGTGCCGGGGCTGCGGCCGGCGCTCGAGCAGCTGCTGCCGCGGCGCACCGCACTGACGGGGTTCGAGCTGGATCAGACCATCCCCGGACGCGGCGAGCGCAATCTCGTGTTGCACGCACGCTGCGTCGAGCGCGATGAGAGCGGAGCGGACACGATCCTCGTCGCGATCGAGGACGTGACGGAGCGCAAGCGGAGCGAGCGCCTCATTGTCGAACGCCGCGCGCTCGAGCGCGTCAACGCCGACCTCCAGGAATTCGCCTATGCGGCGTCGCACGACCTTCAGGAGCCGCTGCGCAAGATCCGCACGTTCGGCGACCGCATCCTGCAACGGTGGGGCGGCACGCTGCCGGACGACGGACGGGACTACCTGCAGCGCATGCAGAATGCGGCGGCGCGCATGCAGAAGCTCATCGACGACCTGCTGGCGTTCTCTCGCGTGTCCACCCGCGCGCAGCCGTTCGAGCAGGTCGACCTCGGGGGGCTCGCACGCGACGTCGTGCAGGACCTGGAGGCGCGCATCGAGGAGACCGGCGGCCACGTCGAGCTCGGCGACCTCCCGACGATCGAGGCCGACCCGGTGCAGATGCGACAGCTCATTCAGAATCTGCTCGCCAACGGTCTCAAGTTCCATCGGCCCGGTCAGGCACCGACGGTGCGGGTCGGGGCGCAGCTGATGAACGGTTCCGGTCGGTCTCCGACCTACGAGCTTCGCGTCGAAGACGACGGCATCGGCTTCGACGAGAAGTATCTGGATCGGATCTTCACGATCTTCCAGCGGCTCCACGGCCGCAGCGAGTACGAGGGGACGGGCCTCGGCCTCGCGATCTGCCGCAAGATCGTCGAGCGTCACCACGGGCGGATCACCGCCCACAGCAGCCCCGGCAAGGGCGCGACGTTCGTCGTGACGCTGCCGGTGTCACAAGGAGAGTTCCCATGATGACTCATGGAGCTCGGCCCACCATAGTGCTCATGGCCGAGGACGACGAGGAGGATCGCATGATGGCACGCGACGCCCTCGGCGAGGCCGCCGCCGGCGTCGAGCTCCGCTGCGTGGAGAACGGCGAGGAGCTGCTCGACTACCTCCGCAGGCGCGGGCGATGGGCCAGCGAGGACGCGCCCACCCCGGGCCTGGTGCTCCTCGACCTCAACATGCCGCGCAAGGACGGCCGCGAGGCGTTGCGCGAGATGAAGGCGGATGCCAGCCTCCGCGGGCTTCCGGTCGTCGTCCTCACGACGTCGCGCGAAGAGGACGAGGTCGCGCGTAGCTACGCCCTCGGCGCGAACTCCTTCGTACGCAAGCCGGTGACGTTCGACGGATTGGTCGCGGTCATGCGGGCGATCGGTGTCTACTGGTTCGACACCGTCGAGCTCCCGGGTCGGCAGACCAAGGCGTGACCGACGATCCGACCATCCGTGTGCTGCTCGTCGAAGACGACGAAGACGACGTCGTCATAACGCGCGCCCTGCTCGACGAGGCCGAAACGGCGTCGTTCACCGTCGATTGGGTGGCGGGCTGGGACGCCGGGCGCGAGGCGATCCTCGCCGGCCGGCACGACGTCTACCTGCTCGACTATCGACTGGGCGGGCAGAGCGGCGTCGAGCTGCTGCGGGAGGTCAAGGCGCGGGGCGCCGACGGCCCGTTCATCCTGCTGACGGGGCAGGGAAGCCGGGAGATCGACCTCGAAGCCATGGCCGCAGGGGCGGCGTCGTACCTGGCGAAGCGCGCGCTCGACGCGCCCCTCCTCGAGCGGACGATCCGCTATGCGATCGAGCTGCGCCGCGCCGAGGGTGCGCGCCGCGACGCCGAAGAGCGCGCACGCCACGGCGAGCGGCTCGCCGACCTCGGCGCCGTGACCGCCCGCATCGTCCACGATCTCGGCAACCCGGTCGCCGGGATGGTGATGCAGGTCGACCTGCTGCGGCGGAAGGCGACCAGCGATCCGGAGCAGCCGCTCGGCAACGCGAGCGCGACGCTCGACCAGCTCACCGCCGATCTCCAGCGGCTGGGCGGGCTCGTCCGCGAGTTCCTCGACTTCTCGCGGGAGCAGCGCGTGGCGCGCCGGCCGCTCGCGCTCGCGGAGCTGTTCGACGAGATCGTTCGCACCTGGCAGCCGATCGCGGCCGCGCGCGGCATCGCGTTGCGAAGCCGGGTCGGAGACGCCGTGCCGCCGGTGATGATCGACCCGGACAAGATGCGCCGCGTCTTCGACAACCTGGTGAAGAACGCCATCGAGGCCGTGGCCGATAGCTACGGGGCCGTCTCCGTCGTCGCGTCGATGGCGGGCGACGCGGTCCACATCGACGTCGACGACGACGGGTGCGGGGTGCCGCCCGGGATCGATCCCTTCCGCTTGTTCCACACGTCGAAGCCGCAGGGCACGGGACTCGGGCTGCCGATCGTGCGCGAGATCGTGGAGGCCCACGGCGGCACGGTCGCGCTCGAATCGTCGCCCGCGGGCGGCACGCGCGTTCGCGTCGTGCTGCCCGTGCGGACCGCCTGACGCTCAGAGCTCCGCCGGCGCGACGTCGCGCTTCGGCTCCTCGACCTCGGTCAGCGTCGCTTCGGTGAGCAGCAGGACGCTCGCGACCGACACGGCGTTCTCGAGCGCGACGCGCACCACCTTGGTCGGATCGATGATGCCGGCGTCGACCAGGTCGACGTAGCTGTTGCAGGACGCGTCGAAGCCGAAATTGCCCGTGCCGGCACGCATCCGGTCGACGACCACGCCGTCGTCCGCGCCCGAGTTCTCCGCGATCTGCCGCGTCGGCGCCTCGAGCGCCCGGCGCAGGATGCGCAGCCCGGTGCGCTCGTCGCCATCGCAGTGCTGCTCCTCGGCCTCGACGGCATCCACCGCGCGCAGCAGCGCGAGCCCGGCGCCCGGGACGATGCCCTCCGCCATGGCCGCCTTGGTGGCGCTGATCGCGTCCTCGAACGCTTCCTTGCGGTTCTTCATCTCCGCTTCCGACGGGGCGCCGACGCGGATGACGGCCACGCCGCCGACGAGCTTGGCGAGGCGCTCCTGCAGCTTCTCGCGATCGTAGTCGCTGGTCGACTGCTTCATCTCGCGCCGCAGCTGCTCGACCCGGCCGGCGACGGCCGTCTTGTCGCCGGCGCCACCGATGATCGTGGTCGTCTCGCGCGTCGCCACGACCCGCGTCGCGCGGCCCAGGTCGGTGAGCTGGACGTTCTCGAGCTTGGCGCCGAGCTCCTCGGAGACCACGTGCCCGCCGGTCAGGACGGCGAGGTCCTCCAGGATCGCCTTCCGGCGGTCGCCGAACCCTGGAGCCTTCACCGCCGCGCACTGGAGCGCGCCGCGGAGCTTGTTGACGACGAGCGTCGCGAGCGCTTCGGTCTCGACGTCCTCGGCGACGATCAGCAGCGGGCGTCCGACCTTCACGACCTGCTCGAGGACCGGGACGAGGTCTTTCATGACGCTGATCTTGCGATCGCAGATCAGCACGTATGCGTCGTGCAGCTCGCATTCCATCCGCTCGGGATCGGTGACGAAGTACGGCGAGAGGTAGCCGCGGTCGAACTGCATGCCGCCGACGACCTCGACCGTGGTTTCGGTCGATTTCGCCTCCTCGACCGACACGACGCCCTCCGCGCCGACCTTCTCGACGGCGTCGGCCACCTGCTCGCCGATGGTCGGGTCGTTGTGCGCGGAGACCGTGGCGACCTGCACCTTCTCCCGCCGGCTGGCGACGGGTCGCGACAGCGTCTTGAGCGCCGAGACCGCGGCCCGCAGCCCGCGGTCGAGGCCGCGCTTCAGGTCCACCGCGCTCGCGCCGGCGACCACGTTCCGCAACCCTTCGGCGAAGATCGCGTGGGCCAGGATGGTCGAGGTCGTCGTGCCGTCGCCGACCGCCTCGCCGGTGCGCTGCGCGGCCTCGCGCAGCATCCGGGCGGCCAGGTTCTCCTCGGGGTCCTTCAGCTCCACCTCTTTCGCGATCGTCACGCCGTCGTTGCAGACGATCGGGCTTCCCCATTTCTTCTCGATGAGGACGCATCGGGACTTGGGTCCGAGCGTCATGCGGACCGCATCCGCGAGGGCCGTCGCGCCCCGCAGGATCTTCTCGCGGGCCTCGGAGCGGAAGAAGAGCCGTTTGTGCGGCATGCGGGTGTAGCCAACGGTGTGCCAGGCCGCGAGGCCGTCGCCACCGACCTGCGTTCGCAGATTCAGCGACCCGCGGCCCGAAGCCTTCCCACGTGCGGCATCGGCGTCAGGGCGCGAGCAGCTGGCCCGGGAGCCACGAGGTACAGGCCATCACATGCGTGATGGCCTCCTGATCGTACTCGTCGCCCGAGCGGTACGTCGCGAAGAAGCGGTTCACGGCGTCGACCCGTTCGGGATGCGCGGCGACCGCTTGCAGACCGAGCGATACGCCGTAGTTCGTGAACGCGAACTTCGTCTCGGGCATCGACGGCTCGCGACAGAAGTATCCGGGTGGGTCGATCCACATGCCGTCCAGCGTGCGCAGGGCGCGCTCGCGCAGGACACGCGCCCAGCGCTCGTCCGGGAAGAAGTGGGACAGCCAGAGGGTCATGCCGAGCCCGAGGTCCTGCGTGACGTCCAGCCGCGGGTAGGAATCGGCGACGAGCTGCCGCATGTCGGCGATCTCGGAAGCCAGCGCGTGCTCGTCGATGAGGCGGTACACCACCAGGCCGTGAAACGCGTCGAGCACACCGAGCCCGCAGCCCGGGTAGGGCTCGGAGAGGTCGTCGCGCATCTTCCACCAGACGCCGGTGCCCGGCAGCACGAACCGCGGGTGGACGTCGCGGGCGAGCGCGAGCGCGCGCTCGCGATAGCGCGGTACGACGCGGCCGAGCCGCTGCAGCGCGAACAGCCACATCGCGAGGTAGTGGAAGTACTGGCCGTCGTGGTCCTCGCCCTCGCCGATGCGGATGCCGTGCGGACGCGCGAGGACCCGATCCACCTCGGCGACGACCCATTCCGCTTCGGCGAGCCAGTCGTCCTCGAGGAGCGTGTCGCGCAGCGACAGGAGCAGCACCACGCCGAACGCGTCGGTCCAGAGGTAGCGCCGGCCGTTCGGCCAGATGCGCGCGTCGCGAAGCCAGCGGAGCGTCGCGAGGACGTGCTCGATCGCCGGCGTCGTCATGGCCGGCCGAAGGGCGCGAACGGATGCGTGCGCGGCAGGCGCCGCGCGTCGGCGTCGGTGACCGGTCGGACGGCGTGCGTCTCGTCGATCCAGACGTACTCGTCGAACTGGGCCGGGAGGACGGCGTGGAAGTAGTGGCTCTGCAGCTCGGTATCGGGTCGATAGATCACGCCGATCGCGCGCTCGAGGCGCGGCGCCATGAGCTCGGTGCGGACGTCGTCGCGCGCCGGCGTTCGCAGGGGCAGCAGGAAGGCGCGCCGCCCGCTGTCGTGGCACAGGCGCTCGTAGCTCTGCGGATGCGAGGGGCGGACGCGCATGACGTCCATCGGGCCGTCCCAATCGTGCGCGGCGGCGACGGTGCCGTGGTCGGTGCCGAAGCCGATCAGGTACGCCCGATCGCCGAACGACTGCCGGCACAGGTGCCCGACGTTGAGCTGCCCCTGCACGCCCATCTGGGTGGCGGCGGCGTCGCCCAGGTGCGAGTTGTGCTCCCAGAGCACGGCCTTCGCGTCCGGGCCGTGGAAATGGAGGAGCGACTGCAGCGTCTCGAACATGTGCTCGTCGCGCAGGTTCCACGAGGCGTGACCGCCGTAGTACATCGCGCGGTAGTAGCCCTCCGCATTGGCGACGACGCGGGCGTTGCCCACGGCGTCGAGGAAGTGCTCGCCGTCGCGGCCGGCATAGTCGACCTCACGTGCCAGGAGGTCGCGCAGCATGGCGACGGCCTCCGCCTCGCACGTGCGGTACCGGCCGGACACCGCCGCGCGGCCGTACACCGCCGGGTCGCCCTCCCACGGCGTGAGGCAGCCGTACCGCTGGCGGGCCGTGCGGGCGGCGTCCGGGTCGACGCGATCGAGGTAGTCGAGGACGAGCTGGATCGATCGATACATGCTGTAGAGGTCCAGCCCGTAGAACCCGACCGGCGCATGGTGCGCGTTCCACTCGCGCAGCCACTCGACGAAGCCGGCCACCTCGTGGTTGCGCCACATCCAGGTGGGAAACCGCGCGAAGGCCCGCCATTCGGGGACTGGCGAGGGCGGCAGTCCCCGCACGTAGCGATGGATGCGCGCCGCATCGGGCCAGTCCGCTTCCGCCGCGACGATCGTGAAGCCGCGCGAGCGGATCAGCTCCTTGGTGATGCGAGCGCGCAGGGCATAGAACTCCGACGTGCCGTGCGTCGCTTCGCCGATCAGGACGACGCGCGCATCGCCGATGCGCTCGAGCAGCGCGCCGACGTCGGCGTCCTCGGCGCCGCCGCGGAGCGGCTCCGCCGTCTCGCCCAGGAGGCGCGCGACACTCGCCGCATCGCTCGTGCGCACCGCCGGGCGCCCGGTCCATTCCTCCTCGGCCCAGCCGTGCGCGCCGACGAGCGGCACGAAGCGCACGTCGCCGAGGTCCTCCTGGCGGAGACTGCCGTCCGCTTGGCGCGTCACACGGACGAGGGTCTGCATCGCCTTCTCGTCGCCGACGGGTATGACCAGGCGACCGCCGACGCCGAGCTGCGCGACGAGCGCTTCCGGAATACGCGGGCCGCCGGCGGCGACGACGATCGCGTCGTAGGGCGCATGCTCCGGCCAGCCGAGCGTGCCGTCCCCATGCAGCACGTGCACGTTGTCGTAGCCGAGCGCGCGTAGCCGCGCCGTCGCCGTGTCGGCCAGGAGGGCGTGCCGCTCGATCGTGTAGACGTCGCGGGCGATACGGCAGAGGACGGCCGCGGCGTACCCCGATCCCGTGCCGATCTCGAGGACGCGGTCGGCCGGGCGGAGCTCCAGGGCCGCCGCCATCAGCGCGACGATGTACGGCTGCGAGATCGTCTGCCCCTCGGCGATCGGCAGCGGGTGATCGTCGTAGGCGAACTCGTGGAGCTCGTCCGGCAGGAACGCCTCCCGTGGCACCGTGCGCATGGCCTCGAGCACCGCGCGATCCCGGATGCCGCGCGCCGCGATCTGCGTCTGCACCATCCGCTCGCGCGCGCTGCCGACGTCACTCATGTGATGGCCCCTCCAGGGCCCCAATGCAGCCGATGTGCCAGGCGGGGAACGGTGCGGGATGGCCGTCAACCGCGCGCATGACAGCGATCGGCAGGTCGCATTCCCAACGATCGGAATCGCATCACCGGCGACGGCCGGCGGAGCGCCGAATCGCGTCTGGCACGTCGCATGCTCTGGAAAGTCGCCATGCGAAACCATCATTCGACGGTCTCCTCGATCCTCGACATGCCGTGGTTCGACGTCCCGCGAAGTGACCTGCGCGCCATCCCGGTCTCGCGCGCGTGGACGCCGGAGCAGCGGCTCATGGCGGCCGTCATCGACGACGCGGTACGGACGTGGAGGCGGATGGCGAAGCTGACCGGGCGCCGAGCCGCTCGGCTGCGGCACGAGCTGCACGACTGGTTCGCCTCCGACGCGACCGACTGGCCGTTCTCGTTCGCCAATGCGTGCGCGCATCTCGAGCTCGACCCGGGGCTGATCCGGGCCCAGCTCGGTCTGCCGAGCGCCACGGCCGAGGCGGCGTGAGCGATGGCCGCCCGTACCAAGTCTTCGCGGCCGGCGGCCGAGGCGCCGCGGAACATCGTCGTTCCGTACGACGGATCGGAGTACGCGCTGCGCGCGGCGGCGATGGCCGCGGCGCTCGCGCGGGCCACGGGTGGATCGGTCCGGTTCGTGACGGCCATCGAGATGGTGCGTCCAAAGGGACACGGGAGGCTCGCACCGACGGGACGGATGGCGACCGCGATCCGCGAGATGGAGCGCGACGCGCACGCGCGGGCGAAGCGCGAGCTCGAGCGCGCGTACGCGGTCTGTCGAGCCGCGGGCGTCGCATACTCGGGGCGCGTGCTGTTCGGCGGTCTCCTTCGCACCGTGCTCGGGGCCTGCAAGGGCGCCGATCTCGTCGTCATGGGGAGCCGCGGCCTCGGCGGTCTCCGCGGAATCATCTTGGGTAGCCTGTCGCAGCGAATGCTCACCGCGACGAAGCTTCCCGTGCTCATCGTCCACTGATCGGTCTCACGCCCTCAGGAGGTGCTTCGATGAAACGCTCGATCATCATCGTCATGGCGGCCGCGCTGTTCGCGTGCTCATCGCCGTCGCTGCGATCGCTCACTGGCCCGGAGTCCCTCGTGAGCGACCCGGGCCTGGTGGGCTCGTGGGCGATGGACCCGCCGAACCAGACACGGGTCGTCGTGACCGAGGGCGCCGATGGAAAGTACCTCGGTGCCCTCGAGCTGCAGAACGCGGAACGGAACATCTCGTTGATGCTGGACGTGTCGCTCACGAAGATCGGAGACGACCACTACGTCGACCTGTTCCTGGCGAAGTCGGAACGCGAGGCGCTCGCGGGGAAGTACGGCTTCCTCGCCTTGCCGGTGCACCAGTTCATGATGATCGAGCGCGACGGCGACGAGTTGCGCGTGATGCCGTTCAAGGCGCGGTGGCTGCAGGAGGCGTCGGCTGCGAACGGATTCGCGATGGAAGTCCTGCCGATCGGCGGCCACGAGATCGGCGTGATCACGGCCGAGTCGGGCTCGCTCACCGAGCTGCTGCGCGCGCATGCCCACGATCCCGGCGCGACGACCGGCCCGATGATCTTCCGCCGACTGCCCGGGTGAGGCACGAGACATGGCGTCGAACCTGTTCTCCCGCATCCTCGTTCCGCACGACTTCTCGGAGGCCGCGGACCGCGCGCTCAAGCAGGCCGTGGCGCTGGCGGCCGCCCATCGCGGGACGATCACCGTCCAGCACGTCATCGAGCCGTTCGTGATCGCGACGGACGTCCCGATCGGGCTCGCGGCCGACGTGATTCCCGATGCCGCGTCGTTCATTCCGCTCCAGCGGCGCGGGCTCGAGAAGCTCGTTCGGCGGGCGGTCGGCTCGACGGGCGTCCGCTTCAAGACACGCGTCGAGGTCGGGACCCCGGTGCAATCGATCCTCGAGGCCGCGCGGCGCGCGAGCGTGGTGGTGATCTCGACGCACGGTCGAACGGGCCTCGGCCACCTCCTGCTCGGCAGCGTCGCCGAGCGCGTCGTCCGGCATTCCCCGGTTCCGGTGCTCACGATTCGGGCTCCGCAGCGGCGGAAAGCCCGCTGAGCGCACGCGCGTAGCCCTCCCGTGTTTCGCCTGCGCCATCTGTGCATCGACACGCTGCGCGAGCACGTCGTGATGATTCACGAGTCCGCGGTGCGCGCCGGCAACCTGGGCTTCAATCCGCTGGACCGCGTCCGCATCGTGGCGACGGACCCGGCCACCGGAGCCCAACGCGAGCTGATCGGCGTCCTGAACTTCTGCCGCGACGGTCTCATCGCGGCCGACGAGATCGGCGTGTCGGACGTGGCGTTCCGCGATCTGCGCCTGGCCGAGGGGACGCCGGTGTCGGCCACCCTCGCCGCGCCCCCTGCGAGCGTCGATCTCGTCCGCGCGCGCTTGCGGGGCAAGCGCCTCGACCGCGAGGCGTTCGACGCCATCCTCGCCGACGTCACGCAGCATCGCTATTCGCGCGTCGAGCTGGCCATGTTCGTGCTGGCGTGCGCGCTGCGGACGCTCGATCTCGAAGAGATCGTGGCCTTCACCGAGGCCATGATCGCCGCCGGCTCGAGCTTGACCTTCCCGCCGGGACCCATCGCGGACAAGCATTCGATCGGCGGTGTGCCGGGTAACCGCACCACGATGATCGTCGTGCCGATCCTCGCGGCGCTCGGCATCACCATTCCGAAGACGTCGTCGCGCGCCATCACGAGCCCTGCGGGAACGGCCGATACGATGGGCGTGCTCGCGGAGGTGGCCTTGTCCCCGGAGCGGCTGCACGAGATCGTGGCGACGACGGGCGCGTGCATCGCCTGGGGCGGCTCGCTCGACCTGGCTCCGGCGGACGACATCCTGATCACGGTCGAGCGTCCCATGGAGATCGACACCGAGGCGCAGATGGTGGCGTCGATCCTGTCCAAGAAGAAGACGGCCGGGGCGACGCACACGCTGATCGACATCCCCGTCGGTCCGACGGCGAAGGTGCGGACGACGGCCGACGCCGAGCGCCTCGCAGGTCTCTTCGCTGCCGTCGCCGCGCGCATCGGCCTGCGTGTCGACGTCGTGCTGACGGATGCGCTGGGACCGATCGGCTGGGGCATCGGTCCCCGGCTGGAGGCGCTGGACGTCCTGGCGGTCCTCAAGCGGGACGCCGGCGCACCCGTGGACCTCCGCGAGAAGTCCCTGTATCTGGCAGCGCGGATCATCGAGATGGTGGGGCACGCACGCGCGGGAGGCGGATATCGTATGGCGCTCGACGTGCTCGAGCGCGGTGCCGCGCTCGAGACGTTCGACCGTATCGTCGATGCCCAGGGCCGCCGGACGCTGCCGCCGGCGGCGGCGTTCGTCGGCGAAGTGCTCGCGCCGCGGGACGGCCGTATCCGGATGATCGACTGCTGGGAGATCGCGCGCGTCGCGAAACGTGCCGGCGCACCCGCGAACGCGGCGGCGGGCGTCCGCCTGCGGCGCGGCGTCGGTGACGTCGTGCGTCGCGGGGAACCGCTGTTCGAGATCCATGCGCAGAGTGCTGCGCAACTGGGTTTCGCCCGCGATTACGCCGAAGGATGCGCGAACCTGTTCACCTGGGGATTCTGAGGATGGAGGTCGGATGAATCGGAGCACCACCTCGGCGGGGCGAGCGACGGTCGTGATGGCGGCACTCGCGCTGGCAGGCTGCGATCGCGAGCCCACGTATCCGTCCAACGCCGAGGCGGCGTACGCTCGATACTGCGCCTCCTGCCACGGCGCGACGGGCGGGGGTGACGGCCCGGCCGCTGCCGCGCTGCAGCCGCCCCCCACGGATCTGACCCGCTCCACGCTGGGCCTCGCCGAGCTGATGAAGGTCATCGACGGTCGCCGCACGGTCCGCGCGCACGGGACGGGCGCCATGCCGGTGTGGGGACTCGTCTTCGAGGCGGAGGGCGAGGGCACCGATCGACAGCATCGGGATGCGCTCCGTCGCGTGCAGGGGCTCGCCGAATACGTCCAGGCATTGCGCAAGGCGCCGTGAGCGTGCCGGTCGACACCAGGCCGAGTCGCGTCGCGGTGAGCTGCCTCGTGACGTTCGGCGTCGTCTGGATCGTGCTCGCGGTGAACCCGCGCTATCGCATGGACTGGCTGCTCGAGAACATCCCGACCTTCGTCGCCGTGCCGATCGGCGTGCTGACCGCGCGCCGGTTCACCTTCTCGGATCGCGCCTACGTGCAGATGACGGCATTCCTGATCCTGCACACGATCGGCAGTCACTACACGTACTCGGAAGTGCCGTTCGGGGCGTTCCTGCGCGACGGACTGGACCTCGGGCGCAACCACTACGATCGCCTGGTCCACTTCCTGTTCGGCGTCCTCTTCGTCCGGCCGATCCGCGAGCTCGCGTTCGGCCGGGGAGCCGTGGTCGATCGACCCACGCAGCTCGCGCTGGCGGTGTGCGGCGTCGCGTGCGGGAGCCTCGTCTACGAAGTCGTGGAGTGGATCACGGCGAGCCTCGCGGATCCCGCCGCCGGCACGGCCTACCTGGGCACGCAGGGCGATCCCTGGGACGCGGAGAAGGACATGGCGCTGGCAGTGACCGGCGCGCTGGTCGCCCTTCCGTGGGAGCCGCGCGAGGTGCGAACCCGGGAGCGTCTCGCGGGTACCGCGTGACGGACCCGGCCGCCGGCGAAGACATGGTGGCCGCGCTTCGGGATCCCGAGGCGTACGCGCACCGTCCTGCGCGGGTCGAGCACGTCCAGACGCACATCTCCCACGTGTTCCTCGCGGATCGCTACGTCTACAAGCTCAAGAAGGCCGTGCGGCTTCCGTTCGTCGATGCGAGCTCGGTCGCGCGCCGGCGTCGCCTCTGCGAGGACGAGGTGCGGCTCAACCGGCGACTCGCGCCGGACGTCTACCTGGGCGTCGTCCCCGTGATGCGACGTCCGGACGGCCGGATCGTCGTGGGCGGGCCAGGTCGTGTCCTCGATCACGTGGTCTGGATGCGACGCCTCCCGGAGGATCGGATGCTCGTGCGGCTCCTGGCGGCGGGCGGCGTGGAGCCGAGCGCGATGGTCGAGCTGGCGACGATCATCAGGCGCTTCCACGAGCGCGCGGCGTCGGGACCGGCCGTGGCCAAGCACGCATCGCCGCCGATGCTGCGACGCACGTGGACGCGCACCGTCGCGCTCGTCCAACCGCTCGTCGGTCACGGCCTGTCGCCGGCCGCCGTCGGCGTGCTCGCGGACTTCGGTGCGTGGTTCCTCGAGCGCCGCAGGGACCGCTTCGCCGCGCGGCTCGCGTCGCACCGCATTCGTGACGGCCACGGCGACCTGCATGCGGAGCACGTCTGTCTCGTCGACCGGCCCGTTCCCGCGTTGCCGCCGCATCCGCCGCTGGCGCCCGGCATCCAGGTCTTCGACTGTCTCGAGTTCTCCGCGGCGCTCCGCTCCGTGGACGTCGCGTCGGAGATCGCGTTCCTGGCGATGGACCTGGAGCATCGCGGTCATCCCGAGCTCGCGCGGGTGTTCGTCGACGCCTACGTCGCCGAGAGTGGGGACGAGGCACTCCGCGGGGTGTTGCCCTGGTACGTCGCATACCGCGCGTGCGTGCGGGCCGGTGTCGCGACGATCACGAGCGGCGAGACGGAGGTCGCAGCCGAGCAGCGCGAACGCGAGGTGGCGCGCGCCCGACGCTACGTCGCGCTCGCGCTTCGTCATGCCTGGAACGCCGACGGGCCGGTCCTGCTGGCATGCTGCGGGCGGAGCGGAACGGGGAAGTCGACGGTCGCGACGGCGCTCGCCGAAGCCCTCGGTGGGACCCACGTGAGCAGCGACGTGCTGCGTCGCGCCGCCCATCCGGCCGCCGCCGGCGCTCGCTACGGCGAGGCGCTGTACAGTCGCGCGTCGCGCGATCGCATCTACGACGCGCTCGTCGATCGCGCCGCGGGCGAGCTGGCCGCCGGCCGTTCGGTGGTCGCCGACGCGACGTTCCTGCGCCGGGGCGATCGCGAGCGGCTCCGCCGCATCGCGGCGGTGGCGGGGCGGCCGCTCCTGTTCCTCGAGTGCCGCGCCGCACCCGAGACCGTGCGCGAACGGCTCGCGGCACGGCCGCGCGGCGCGTCCGACGCGACCTGGGAGACGTGGGTCGGGCAGGGCGACGAGGCGGAGGCCTTCACGACCGACGAGGCGCATCGGCCGCTCGACACCGACGGCACGCCGGCCGACGTCGACGAGGCCGCGGTCCGCACCGCCTGGATCATGCGACGCGACGCCGGGTGACGTCGCGATTCGCACGCCGGCGAGTCGAGGGGGATGCCCGATTCCCAGCGCCGCGATGCGACGACGCCGGTGCGGCGACGTCGGCGGGTACGAATGTTGCTGAATGAAGCGCCATGACCAGGACGGACGAAGACATCCGTGACGATGTACGACGCGAGCTGGCCTGGGACCCTCGCCTCCGCTCGCCGAACGTCGAGGTGCAGGTCGAGAGCGGCGTCGTCACGCTGACGGGCACGGTGGACAGCTCCGCGAGGCGGCACGCGGTGGAGAAGGCCGCGCACCGGATCGCCGGCGTGCATCACGTCGCCAACGAGATCGACGTCACCGTGCCGACGTCGCACGTCCGCAGCGACACCGAGATCGCACAAGCGGTGCGGCGAACGCTCGAATGGGATGCGCTGGTCGATGCGGAGGGCGTTCGGTCGACGGCGTCCGGCGGGCACGTCGTCCTGGAAGGGACGGTCGGCACGCTCGTCGAGCGCGACGAGGCCGAACGTGCCGTGCAGGCGCTCGAGGGCGTACGCTCCGTCACGAACCGCATCGTCGTGCGATCGGCCATCGTCCAGGCCAATCGGGCTCGTGAGGCGATCGCGGCTGCCCTGCGGCGGCGGGCCGAGCGCGAAGCGCGGCACATCACGGTGGAGGTCGTGTCGCCGGAGACCGTCGCGCTGCGCGGCTACGCGCGGTCGTGGCAGGAGAAGCGCGCGGCGCTGTGGGCGGCGCGCTGTGCGCCGGGGATCCGCGACGTCGAAGATCACATCGAGATCGATCCGTCACGCTGACGGCGCGCGTCAGCGCGCCGTCGCCAGCCGGCGTCGCACGCGGGCGATGTCCGCCAGGGCGAGCAGGTGCGGGTCGGAGGAATGCGCGAGGGCGGCGTCGGCGAGCCGCGACACGTGATCGACGTCGGCCTCGGGTGCGCGGCGGCTCGCCGCAGCGACCGCGGCGTGGCGGAGCGCGTCCATCTCACCGAGCTCGACGTCGAGCGCCGCCGCGGCGCGCTCGTCATCGGAGGCGGTCGGCGGAAGAGCCTCGGCCCGGTCGAGCGCGGCGGTGATCGCCTCCATGGCGTCGGTCCAGCCGTCCAGCCGCACCCGCCAGCCGTAGTTCGACGGCATGGTCATCACCGCAGCGTGCACACCGGCCGCGTGCTGGTCCTCCTCGCGCGCCATGTCTTCCCACAGCGGCGCGTAGGGCGAGTGCGAACCCGCCTCGCGCGCGAAGCGTCGGTAGAGGGCGGCCGCGCGTTCTTCCATCCGACCGCACGAAACGAGCACGTCGCTCAGCTGCACGTCGATCCAGTGATGCAACGTTGCGGCCAAGATGTTCGCGCGCGCTCGTCACGACCGGGTCCCAGAATCGGGACGCGCCGAATGCGCGAGCTCCCAGCCGTCGGAATCAGGCGCTCCGCAACGACCCGCGGCCGCCTGGCCATGCTCTTGCAGGAGCGGCATGGCCGCGACGCTCACGTTCGCCGGCGGTGCCGGTACCGTGACCGGGTCGAAGCACCTGGTCTCCGCCGGCACGCATCGCGTGCTCCTCGACTGTGGCATGTTCCAGGGCCTCAAGTCGTTGCGCCTGCGCAATTGGGCACCGCTCCCGTTCGATCCGGCGTCGGTCGACGGCGTCGTCCTGAGCCATGCCCACCTCGACCACTCGGGCGCCCTGCCGATTCTCGTGCGGGACGGGTTCGACGGCCCCATTCACTGCACCGAGGCCACCGCCGACCTGCTCGACGTCATGCTGCGGGACGCCGCCCACATCCAGGAGGAGGATGCCGAGCGCGCGAATCGCCGCCGGTACTCGAAGCATCATCCCGCGCTGCCGCTCTACACGACGGCCGATGCCGAACGGGCGCTGCAACGGCTCGTGCCGCACCCGTTCGCGCAGGCGGTCGACGTCGCACCGGGGATCACGGCGACCTTCCGCCACGCCGGCCACATCCTCGGCGCCGCCATCGTCGAGCTCGGGCTCGCGACGCCGCGGCGGCGGCTCGTCTTCTCCGGCGACCTGGGGCGCTGGGGACGGCCGCTCCTGCCCGATCCCGAGACGATTACCGATGCCGACGTCCTGCTCGTCGAGTCGACGTACGGCGATCGCACGCATCCCCGGGACCCCGAGGGCCGACTCGCCGAGATCGTGCGCGCCGCCGCCGATCGCCGGCGCACGCTGATCGTGCCCGCCTTCGCCGTCGGCAGGGCGCAGGAGCTGCTCTGGATTCTACGGCACCTCGAGGATCACGGGCGGATTCCGATTCTTCCGGTGTTCCTCGACAGCCCGATGGCGATCGACGTCACCACGATCCACCTGCGCCACCTGAACAAGGGCGGCCATGATCTGCCCGAGATGCGCCGGCTGGCGACGAACGATTGCCACCTCGTCCGGACCGCGGAGGAGTCGAAGGCGCTCAACCACCGCGACGGCCCCATGATCCTGATCTCGGCGAGCGGCATGGCGACCGGCGGCCGCGTGCTGCACCATCTGGCCCATCGGCTGCCGAACCCGGACACCATCGTCCTGCTGACGGGGTTCCAGGCGGCCGGCACCCGCGGCCGCTCGTTGGCGGACGGCGCGCCCTCGCTGCGCATCCACGGCCGGGACGTTCGCGTGCGGGCGACGGTGGAGATGCTGGACGGCCTGTCGGCGCATGCGGATCGCGACGAGCTGTTGCGTTGGGCGCGCGGCTTCCGCCGCCCTCCCGGCACGACCTGGGTCGTGCATGGCGAGCCGCAGCCGGCGGACCGGCTGGCGGCGGCGCTGCGTACCGAGCTGGGATGGCACGCGGACGTCGCGGTCGACCGCGAAACGGTCAGGCTCTGAGCAGGGCCCGCGGGGGCTGTCGCGTGCTCAGGCCGCCTGCCGCGGTTCTCGCCGCTTCGTGCTCGCGCGGCTCGTCTTCGGTCGCACGCGCAGCGTGAGCACCGGGATCGGCGAATGGCGCACGATCTTCTCCGCGACGCTTCCCAGGATGAAGCGGGCGAGTGCCGATCGCCCGTGCGTGCTCATGACGATGCAGTCGGCGCGTCGCGCGGCCTCCAGGAGCTGCGCCGGCGGATCGCCGACCGTGACGCGGACCTGGTACCGGAGCCGCGTCCCCTTGACGGCCCGGCTCACGATCCGCTCGAGGCGGGCGGTGAGCTCGGGAACGAACGACGACGCGTTCGGCACGCCGAACCGCGGATCGCTCGGAAGGTAGTAGGGCGTGATGACGTGATGCACGATCAGACGCCCGCCGTGCGCTCGGGCGAGCGCCACGGCTTCCTTGAGCGCGCGATCGGCCGGCTTGGAGAAATCGTGCGGCACGAGGATGCGTCGGAAGAGCGTCGATGACATGCAGACCTCCGTCCGTCCGGCGTAGCAAGCCGGCCGCCACTCGCTGCCGGCGGCCGGGGAGCGGTCCAATTCCTCGGCCCGGGAAACGCGATCGAACGGATTCCTGCCGGTGCGATGGACCGGATGCTTCCGCGGGGAGCGGTGACCGGAGCGGCTTTTGCTCCCTCCCGCGGTATGGCGACGATGCGAGCAACGGTGTTCCGTGGGGTCGACGACATCCGCGTCGAGGAGGTGCGGCGGCCGACTCCCGGGCCCGGCGACGCGCTGGTGCGGATCACGCTCACCACGATCTGCGGCACCGATGTGCACATCCTCCGCGGCGAGTATCCCGTGCGATCCGGTCTGGTGCTGGGACACGAGCCCGTCGGGGTGATCGAGGCGCTCGGCGCCGGCGTGACGGGCTACGCGGTCGGCGACCGCGTGCTGGTCGGCGCGATCACCCCGTGCGGCCAGTGCCGCGCGTGCCTGTCCGGACAGTCGTCGCAATGCGGGCATGGGGCGGGGCACGAGGCCATCGGCGGGTGGCGGTTCGGCAACACGATCGACGGCACCCAGGCCGACTACGTGCTCGTGCCATACGCGCAAGCGAACCTCGCCCCGATCCCGCCCGCACTCGAAGACGATCAGGTCGTGCTGCTGGCGGACATCGCATCGACGGGCATCGCCGGTGCCGAGTCCGGTGGCGTGCGCATCGGCGACGCCGTCGTCGTGCTGGCGCAGGGCCCGATCGGCCTGTGCGCGACGGCCGGCGCCAAGCTCATGGGCGCCGCGCTCGTGATCGGTGTCGACGGCGACGACCGGCGGCTGGCGATGGCGCAGGCGATGGGTGCCGACGTCGTGCTGGATCATCGGGCGGTCGACGTCGCCGCCGAGGTGCGCCGGCTCACCGGCGGCGGGGCGGACGTCGCGATCGAGGCGCTCGGCACGCAGCAGACCTTCGAGGTGGCGCTGCGCAGCCTCCGGCCGGGTGGCACGCTGTCGAGCCTCGGCGTCTACGCCGGCAAGCTGCAGCTTCCCTACGACGCGTTCGCCGCGGGGCTCGGCGATCATCGCATCGTGACGACGCTCTGTCCCGGTGGGAAGGAGCGTATGCGCCGGCTCATGGCGATGGTGGAGCGTGGACGGCTCGACCTGACGCCGCTCCTGACGCACCGGATGAAGCTCGACGACATCGTCGAGGCCTACGCGCTCTTCGCCGAGCGTCGCGACGGGGTCCTCAAAGTGGCGATCGAACCGTGATCGGCATGGCGGTCGTCCATGCCGTGGCAGCTCGCGCCGACGCGACGAGCCGTCGGATCGTCACGAGACCCGCCGTGCCGTCGTGGTCGTCTCGCGTACCCACGAGGCGACCAGTGTGCGGTCGTCCGACCAGCGATACGTCGCCCGTCCGCCGAACGCCTTCGCCAGCTCGCGCGCGATCCGGTGGGCCAGCTTCTGCGAGGTCGTCAGCACCTGCAGCACCGGGCCGTCGCGCTCGATCGAGATGATGCGGCGCTCGGGCTGGCGTTCACCGGCCCGTCTGGCGACCGACGCGATCCGGCGGCGGACCTCCGCCTCGTGCTCCGACGGGAAGCCGCCGCGGATGTCGACGCGACCGTAGCCGACGCCGCGCTCGACCTGCTTGCACGCCGGACACACGACCCATCGTGCGAGCTCGAGCTGGGCGGCCGGTACGCGACGGTTCGTCCGCCACGTGCGGCGTGCGAAGCTGGCTCCGCAGCGATCGCACAGCGTCGGCTCGCCGAGTCGGCCCGTGGCCGCTTCCGCCGGCGTCGTCTTGTCGCTCCGTACCCCGCGGCGGCTGAGCGCGCGGATCTTTCCCTTGTCAGTCTGAGACATGGACCGGTCCCTCCGCGACCTGCCGTCGTGCCGCGATCGTGAAATGGCTCAGGAGCGGCCCCACGTAGTCCGGCATCGTGACCTCGGGGTGACAGACGCGCAGGTGCTGCTCGAGCGGTGCGATGGGCTCGACCAGGTCGTCCGACTCGACCACCAGCGTCCGGCAGCGCTGACATTCCACGACGAAGTGCATGACCGTCATGCGCCATGGTCGAGCAAGCTGCATGCCGCCGCCAACTCGCGCGGCGGCGGTGCGCCGGTCGCAGTGTCGGGAGACGCCGGCGGGGCGGGATCGCAGCGGTGAGAAGCGGGACGGCCGCCACGCGACGAGCGCACTGACGGAAGCGCCGATGCGTGGCAAGCCGCCATGACGCGCTCAGAGCGGGACCAGATCGCGGCAGGGGCGAGGGGAGCAGATCGCCCCCAGCGTGGTCGCGACCTCGTCGGGAGCGACGTTACGGTTCCGGTGGCCGGTTTCGCGCGCCGCCTGCCGCGCCACGTCGTTGAGCGACAGGATGCCGACGACGCGATTGCGCCGGTCGATCACGGGCAGTCGCCGGATCTGGTTCTGCCGCATGACCGATTCGGCCTCGGTCAGGGAGTCGCCGGTGCGACAGGTGCGGGGATCGGCGGCCATCGCGGCCGCGACGGGAACCTGCCAGAGCGGCTGCCCACGAGTGTAGACGGCCATGCAGATATCGCGATCCGTCAACATGCCGACGACCTTGCCGTCGTCGTCGACGACGGGGAGACAGCCGCAGTCGTGCTCCCACATGAGCCGCGCGGCGTCGTTGAGCGTGTGGTGCGCACGGCACGTCTGCACCGTGCGCTGCATGAGCTGCTCGACGTTCATCGTGCCCTCCGCTGCGTCGCCGTCACTTGACGGCGACGTCGATGCGCTTCGCCTTCGCGTGCGCGGCCTTGGGGAGGGTCACCGTCAGCACGCCGTTGGCGAGCTCCGCGTGCGTCCGGGCCGGGTCGACGTCGGCGGGCAGCGCCATCGTCCGCTGGAAGCTCCCGTAGCGGATCTCCTGCCGGTGAACGTTCTTGCCCTTGCTCTCGACGTCCTTGCGCGTCTCGCCGGCGACGGTGAGGCTGTCGTCGGTGGCCGACACCTTGAGATCGTCCTTCGCGACGCCCGGGACCTCGAGCTTGACGGTGATCTCGCCGTCGGTCTCCGCGACGTCCGCCGGCGGCTGCAACGTCAGGTCGACGTCGCCGATGCCCAGGAAGTCGCGGAAGAGGTCGGTGAAGAGATCCTTGCGACGGGCGAGGGAGCCGGACGGATTGCGGGTCGTCACCTCGTTCATGGAAGCACCTCCGTGGTGAGTGATGCCGCGTCCGCGGCGGGATGCCCTCGGCCATCGCAAGATGCCTGCCAGCGACGCGGCCGCCTTCCCTGGCGCGGTTCGACGGCCGCCTTCCCGCGACTGCGATCCCGGCGCGCCACGCTTCCCAGGGCTGCGATTGCGAGCGGGGCGACCGCGCGACGAGACACAGGTGGCGGGTGGTACGCCACCTGCTTCTCGTGCACACGACGATGCCGCTCGCCCGGGACATCATGCGCTCCGACGTCACCTCGGTCCGATCGTCCGATCCGCTCGCGCGTGCCGCCGACCTCATGCATCGCCAGGGCGTGCGCGAGCTCCCGGTCGTAGACGACGGCTGCGTCGTCGGCATGCTCTCGCGGACCGATTTCCAGCCGTACGTCGGCCATCTCGAGTGGACGGTCGTGCGGATCGCGATGACGGACGCGCCGATCACCGTGTCGCACGACGCCTCGACCGACGACGTCCGGCGCGTGCTGGTCGCGCATCGGGTGAACGCCGTGCCGGTCATGGTGGACGATCGCCTGGTCGGGATCATCACGCGACACGACCTGCTGCGCGCGATCACGGAGTAGGCGAAGACGGCCGTCGCGCCGGATGCGTGACGGCCGCGCTCGTCACTTCGCCTGGATCGATTCGATGTAGGCGACGATCTGCATGACCTTGCCGCGCACCTCGATCCGGCGGGTCATGTCCTGGATCGCCTCTTCACGGAAGACCTCGCCCCAGACCGGCATGGCCGCGTCCCCGTGGGCGCGCACGTGATCCGTCCCGTCCACGTAGTGCATCACCTTCATGGTGGGGAACGTGCCGCCGTTCTGCTTCGCGATCTCGGTGAGGTTCGTCGGGGGGGGCCGCAGGGTCGAGCTCGCCACGCCGTCCCCGCGGCCGGTCGGTCCGTGGCACGCCGCGCAATAGCGGCGATACATCGCTTCACCCGGTTCCATGTCCCCTGCTGCGTGGGCGACGCCACCGGCCAGAAGCGCGGCGGCGAACGCGGCGATCAAATTGCGTGTGACGATCCAATGCATGCCTGAGGCTCCTTTCTCGAGTCCTTGCGAGGGGCCAGAGCAATGGACGTTCCACGAGCCATCACGCCAGGCGCGCTGCGGGTTTCGCAGCCCCGCCGCTCGGACGAGGTCGTGGTTCCCAAGTATCGGAACGCTAGGATCGGAACGCAGGCAGCGTGACCACGAATTCCGTGCCCCGACCGACCTCGCTGTCGACGGCGATCGAGCCGCCCATGTGCTCGACGGCCAACTTGCAGAAGGGGAGGCCGAGCCCGGTGTCGCCGGTCGGCTCGTCCGCCGGCGATCGCCGCACCGTGCCGAACTTCTCGAACAACCGGACGACCTGATCGGCGGCCAGTCCGCACCCCCGGTCGCCGACGCGGATGCGAACCGATTCGCCGTCGGCGTCGGCCGCCACGGAGATGTCCGGGCTGCCGCTGTGACGCAGGCCGTTGATGACGAGGTTCACCAGCACACGCTTCACCAGGGCGCGGTCCGCGTGCGCAGCCGGCAGCGTGTGATCGATGTCGACGCGCACGGGGCGACCCGCATGCGCGATCACCGGCGCGTACTCGCGGAGGACCTCGTCGACGACCTCGAGCACGACCACCTTCTCGCGCGTGATCGGCATCTTGCCCTCCTCGATCTTCGCGATCTCGAGGAGGTTCTCGATCAGCCGCATCATCTCCCGACACGTCATGTCGATCTGGTGGAAATAGCCGCGATGCGCCTCGGGCAGGCCCTCGCCCTTCCGGAGCGCGAGCTGGACCATCATGCTGATGCCGTTGACGGGATTCTTGAGGTCGTGAACGACCATCGCCGCGAGGTCGTCCTTCAGCCGCTCCGTCTCGGCTCGCGCCGCGAGCGCGTCTTCCGCGACGCGGGCGGCGCGCTCGAGCTGCTCGGCGATGGCCCGCGTGACGAACCCGCCGTAGATGTACGTGTGCATCGCGAGCGACATGTCGAGGAAGATGGTCTTGATCAGGGCCTCCATCGTCGGCAGGACGCGCGTGCCGTCACCCTCGGCCGCGACGAGGACGCGGAGCGCCAGGCGCAGATAGAGCGCGAACGCGCCCATGTACCAGTTGGGCTCGAGGCCGACCTGCTGATGCACCTTGCCGACGCGGAGTCGGCCGTCGAAGTAGTCGGCGTCGATCCGTCCATCGGTGAGCGACAGGAAGTAGGCGCGTTGCAGGTCCTGGAGCCGCGTCAGGCGGTCGGGCTCCGCGGTGAGGATCGCGTCCAGCGGAGGGAATCGCAGCAGGTGCTCGTAGAAGTCGGCGACGACCCCGTCGACGGTCCGCTCCGCGAGCGGCTGCATCGCGCGGAGGAGCGCCTCGTCGTCCGCGGTCAGGTCGAAGAAGCGCAGGCATTCGGCTCTGCCGGCGTCGTCGAGCGACTTCGATCCCAGGGGATCGCGTGGCTCGTCATCCCAGCCCGAGCTCATCGATCTTCCGGTACAGTGACGACAGGGAGATGCCCAGGCGCTCCGCCGCGGCGGGCTTGTCCCCGGCGGCTCGCTTGAGGACGGTGTCGATGTGGATGCGCTCGTAGGCG
This sequence comes from uncultured Binatia bacterium (SeqCode), assembly GCA_964432595.1. Classification (GTDB taxonomy): domain Bacteria; phylum Desulfobacterota; class Binatia; order DP-6; family DP-6; genus DASYLJ01. The sequence continues at coordinate 40,133 of CAYSOF010000032.1, forward strand.
CGCAGGGCCTCCCGGAGGTCGTCGCCGACCGGAGGCGGCGCGTCTCCGCCGCGGACGGCGCGCGGGAGATCCTCGGGGACGATCCACTCGCCGTTGCCCACGATCATCGCGTGCTCGATCACGTTGTCGAGCTCGCGGACGTTTCCCTTCCAGGGTTGGCTCAGGAGGATCTTGAGCGACGCGCTGTCGCAGCCCCGATAGCTGCGCTTCATCTCACGGTTGTGGCGGCGCACGAGGAAGTCGATGAGCGGCGGGATGTCCTCGCGACGTTCCCGCAGCGCAGGAAGCTCGATCTCGACGACGGCGAGTCGATAGTACAGGTCCGCTCGGAACGTGCCGTCGTCGGCCATCGCGCGGAGATCGCGATTCGACGCGGCGATCAGGCGCACCTCGACGGTGATCGGCTCGGTGCCGCCCACCGGCAGGATCTCCTTGGCTTCGATCGCGCGGAGCAGCTTCGACTGGAGGCCGAGCGGCATCTCGCCGATCTCGTCGAGGAAGATCGTTCCGCCGCGCGCGCGGCTGAACAGCCCCTCCTGCGCGGTCACGGCGCCCGTGAACGCACCGCGCGTATGGCCAAAGAGCTGACTCTCGAGCAGGCCTTCGGGAATGGCGGCGCAGTTGACGGGGAGGAAGATGCGATGCGCCACGGGGCTGTGATGGTGGATCGCGCGCGCGACGACCTCCTTGCCGGTGCCGCTCTCGCCGCTCAGGAGCACCGTGCTCTGCGTCGGCGCGACCTTCTTCACGAGCGAGAACACCTCGGTCATGCGCGGGCCCTTGCCGACGAGCTGTCCGAAGTCGTAGCGCTGCTCGGTCTCGTGGCGGAGCTGCTGCGCCTCCCACGCCAGCTGCCGGTGCTCGAGCGCGCGGGCGACCTTGGCCAGGAGATCGTCGAACAGGACCGGCTTGAGCACGTAGTCCAACGCGCCCGCGCGCAGCGCGTCCACGGCGGTATCGACGCTCGCGTGCGCGGTCATGATGAGGACGATGGTCTGCGGCGACAGCTCGCGTGCCTTGCGCAGGATGGAGAGCCCGTCCGCACCCGGCATCCGCAAGTCGGTCACGACGAGGCTGAAGTCGTTGGCGTCGAGGGCGGCCAGCGCTTCGGTGCCGTCTTGGGCCGTGACGACGCGGTAGCCGGCGTCGCGCAGAACTTCGCCCAGACTCTCCCGAATCCCCGGCTCATCGTCCGCCACGAGGATCGCGTCAGCCATGGGCCGGTACCCTAGTGCACACGCCGCGGGACGGCAAAAGAAATGGTCTGCGCATCAGCGATGGTTGGTTCGTAGCCATTCGATGATCTCGCTGACGTCGCGCTCGCGCAGCGTCGGTGCGAAGTGCGGCATGCGCGGGCGTTCGTTGGCGAGCATGTGCCATACGGCCGTCTCGCGCTCCTGACGCGTGGTGCCCGCCAGCCACGTGGCGTCGAAGGTCACGACCGGCTCGCGAAAGCCGGGTGGCAGGTCGGCCGGCCGGCCGTCGTCGCCGTGGCACGACGCGCAGACGCGATGGTAGAGGGGCATCCCGGGCCGGAGCAGGCGGACGTAGGCCGCGAGCGGTGTGACCTCGGCACCCGACGGCGGCCGCTCCAGCGCGGGCATTCCGGGCACGCCGTGCCGCACCGCCTCGCGAAGCGCCGCCTCGTCGAAGCGACGCTGAACGGCCGGGTCGGACAGATCGGCGGGCGGCTCGTTCGGAGCATCCTCGGGCGGAACCCCGAATCGGCCGTGGCATCGCTCGCATCGCGTTGCCCAGAGCTGCCGCCCTTGCGACACGACGGGCGGTCCCGTGCGGGCGAGCTGCTCGAGGAAGTCGAGGACGGTTCCCGTGTCGTCGAGCCAACGGTCGAGCCTCCGGGGATCGCGCGTGAGGGCGAGGGGGCGGCCGTCCCGGATGCGTCGCACCAGCGTCGGCGTGTCGTAGCGGCGCAGGACGCCGTCGTAGAGGTCACGCGGCGGATCGGCGAAGAACTGCGCGTCGGGTCCGTCTCCGCCGCCATCGGGGCCGTGACATCCGGCGCAGTAGTTGCGGTAGAGCGTGGCACCCCGCGGTTGTCCCGCGAGCGTCGGCGTCGAGCCGATCAGGAGGGACGCTGCCACGAGGAAAGCGAGATGCGACATCGGATCAGGGGCGCTGGATGGTGCGCAGGAAGTCCGTGATCAGGAGGAGCGTGTCGCGCGCCTGTTCGGTGGCGACCCCCGGCGCGTCGCGGAGCACCTCGCCCCATACGGGCATCTCCGAGACGCCGTGCGCGCGCGGCATGGTCGTTCCGTCGACGGCGGAGAACACGTCGATGGCGGAGAACTCGCCGTCGTGTCGTCGTGACAGCGTGGTGAGGTCCGTCGGGCGCTCACCGAGCGCCGGCGCGACCGGGCCGTCGCCACGGCCGCTCGCACCGTGGCACGACGCGCACAGACGCAGGTAGAGCCTCCGCCCCGCGGCCACCGTCTCCTCCTCCGCGGCCCCGGTCGATGCCGCGAGCGCGACGAGCGCGGCTGCCATGGCGAAGGCCCGCATGCGTGCCTCGGATCAGACGAGCGCCCGCAGGCGCTCGTATCCCTGCTTGAGCTCGTCGGCGACCTGCCGAAGGGCGGTGCCCACGTTCTCGGCGGACTCGGTCGCCTCACGTCCGACGACGGTGGCCCGTGCCCGCAGGTGTTCCCAGCGCTTCTCGAGGGCCTCCCATTCTTCGCGCGCCTCGGCGCCGGCGAGATGCAGGCGGACCCGCAGCATGTCCCGCTGCGCTCGCAGCTCGTCGATCATGCGGGTGATCTCCTCGCGGGGGGTCTTCATCGGTGCCTCCTCGACAGAACGTCGAGAGCACGGGCCGTGCCACGGATGGTCACGACGCGCGCCGCGGGATGTCCGGGCCTCCCTTTCCGATGCCCGGGAAGTCCGGAGGATTTGGATTCTCACGCCTGCGCGAACCGTCCCATGCCCTCGCGCCGCCGTGGTTTGGCATCGCGTGTGCTCTCGCCGGGCTTCGGAGGCAAAGCGTCATGGGTAAGGCAGAGCAGGACGAAGCGTTCGAGACGTTCGCGCGAGAATTCATCGAGAGCCATCGGGCGTCACGTCCACGCTGGCATGTCGCGCGTATCCTCGCGCCCACCGACTTCTCGGTGCGCTCGCTGGCCGCTCTCGAGCATGCCGAGGACGTCGCTCGCACGTATGAAGCCGAGCTCATCGTCGTGCACGTCGAGGAGATTCCGCTCACGCCCTCCGAGCTCGTCGGATTGACGGGCGGCGCCGCCGAACGCGAGGTGGCACGTGTGGTGAGTCACCTTCGCGCCGACGACGTCCGTGCGCGCGGCGTGATGCGGGCGGGCGCTCCCGCGGCCGAGATCCTGAAGGTCGCCGACGATGAGAAGGTCGACCTCATCGTCGTCGGGACGCATGGCCGCAAGGGGGTCCCGCACCTGCTGCTCGGAAGCGTCGCGGAGCAGCTCGTGCGCGATGCGCGGTGCCCGGTGCTCACGGTGCGCCCGAAGCCTGCGTCCGCGTGATCAGTACGCGACGTGCGCTTCCAGGCGGCCGTTCTCGCCGCGGACCACCACCAGCCTCGACATGCAGGGCATGCAGTACACGCGGTCGCCGGGGCGCAGCTCGCGCGTCGAGCGGATCACGACCTTGCAGACGGGGCAGAGCACCTCGTTCGGCGCGAGGCTGTCGCCGGCGCCCGTCCACTTGCGGTAGAACTTCCGGTACTTCTTCGGCACCTCGTCGAAGCCGGTGTCGTCGAGGATGTAACGGCGGCGCGTCGCCTCGCCCTCGACCGGCGCCTCGCGCAGCAGCGGATCGGTCATGACGCGAACCCCAGGCGCTCGACCGACGCGAGGTAGGCGCGGGCGAGGCGGTCCTGCTCGTCGCGGGAGACGCCGATGAGCCGCGTCGTCTCCTCGAGCGCGTCGAACACGAGGTGGTCGAGCTCCTTCTTCGTCTGGCCGAGCCGCGCGCGGATGTGCGGCGCGCTCGCGAGCCGGCGGCCGAGCTCGTTCTCGCCGAAGCCGATGTGGCGGCGCTCGTCCTTGATCACGCCGCGCAGCACCTCGCCCGTCACGGGATCGGCGTCCTGCGCGTGGCTCTGGAAGACGGCGAACTCGAGCGACTCGAGGATGACGTTCTGCGCGAAGATCGCCGCTTCCCAGTCCTTGCCCGCCACCAGCTCGAGCAGGCGGCGGCGGAAGAGCAGGAGGCTGCGGCTGGCGCGGCGCTCGATCTCGGCCTCGGGATCGGCGACGCCGAGGTCGCGCAGGCGACGGAAGAACACCTCGAGATGCCGGCCCTCGTCGGCGACCTGGGTCGAGAGGAAGACTTTCGCCAGCCGGTTCGGCGCGATGGCGATGAGCCCGCTCGCGCCTTCCAGCGCCGTCGTCTCGCCGACGCAGTAGTTGCAGAGGGTGGTGACGAGCCGCTCGCGGTCGGGCGGCGCGAGCGGCGCGTCCACCGTCTCGGGACGATGGCCCCAGGCGAGGCCCGACAGATACCCTTCGACCGCTTGAAACCAGAACTCGAAGGAGTGGACCTCCTCGAGAAACTCCTCGTGACCGAGGTCGTGCACCTCGACGGGCGACGTCATGCGGTTTCCTCAGGGCTGCGCGGGCGTCTGGTACTGGATGCCGAGCCGGCCGAGCCGCACCTTGAACTCCTTCAGCACGGTGTCGGCCAGCAGGCCCTCCATCTCGGACGGCGACAGGACGCCGAGGTCGCGGCCCTGGTAGGTCGTGTGGCTGCGCTCGACGTTGAGGCGCTCGAGCTCGGTCACCGCCTGGGTGTCGCGGAAGGCGTCGGCGAACGTGGCGAGCATGTAGTACGACATGTCGCGCTGCAGGCGCTCGACGTCGGCCTTCTTCTCGGGATGCTCCTTGATGAGCGAGCCGATGCGGTTCTCGCCGAAGCCGACGTGGCGGCGCTCGTCGGCGATGGTGCTGCCGAGGGTCTGCGCGAACGTGGCGTTCATCTCCTTGTTCATCGCGTGCATCATCTCGAACACGCTGAACGCCATGCCCTCGAGCACGACGTTCTGCCCGACGACGCCCGCGACGAAGTCCTTCTTGTCGACCTTCTCGAGGAGCAGCTCGGCGAAGCGCACCAGGTTGGGATTGGCGTGCGCGCGGATCGTCGACTCGAGGTCGGCCTTCTTGACGCCGAGGTCGAAGAGCCGGTGCGTGAAGATCTCGACGTGACGCGCCTCGTCGATGGTCTGGGTGGCGAGGAAGCGCTTGCTCGCCTCGTCGGGCGCGGCGTTGATGAGGCCCGACGACGCCGCCAGCGCACAGCGCTCGCCGACGACGAGCTGCACCGTGGTGCGGATCGCGTCGTTGCGGAGGACGTCGTTCTCGAGCAGGAAGTCGGGCTCGCGGGCGTCGGCGTCGTGCCCGTACTCCGTGTCCATCAGGTAGCCCTGTGGACACGATTCGAGCCAGGACTGGATCGAGTAGGCGGCGAGGAAATCTGCCATCGGGAAGTCTCCTTCGCGGGTTCGTCCAGCAAGATACGGGCCACGACCAGACCGATCGGTCGGGTGAGCAAAACCGAGCGGTCTGGTGAGCGCGACTTCTCACCGGTGAGACCCGCGGGCGATTCCGACGTGTCGGGCGTGGGAATACGGCACGGCCGCGGAGGGCGGCTCGGACGGTACGGCTCTTGCGAGAACCGCCGCGCGGGAGCTGCACGCGTTCCCGTTCACGCTCGACGAGGAGGGGCCTCATGACGATCCGGATCGTGCGAGCCATCGCGCCCGCGATCATGGCGCTGTGTCTGGCGCCGGGTGCGGCGCGCGCCGACGACGATCCCTTCGGCGACTTCGTGTCGCCGATCGGCACTCCGGGCCTCGAGCTGGGCGGTCGTCGCGGCGGCGTCGATCTCGGCGCCACCTGGGAGACGCCGGTCACGGATCGGAAGGACACCTTCGGGTGGCGCGTCACGCCGGACGCGACGGTATGGATCGATTGAGCCGCGCCCGGCGGCGCCGCTCGCCTGGACGACAGTGACGTCGCGCAACGCACCGACGACCGCGATCGTGCTCTCCGGCGGGGGTGCGCGCGGAGCCTACCAGGCCGGCGTGCTGCTCGGTCTCGTCGAGCAGGGGTTCATCGGTGGTCCCGGCGGCGCCTCGATCGACGTGCTCGTCGGCTCCAGCGCCGGTGCGCTCAACGTGGCCGGTCTGGCCTGCCGCGCCGACGACCCGCAGGCGGCGGTCGTTCGCATGGCCGACCTGTGGCGCGACATCCGGGCGGCGCAGGTCTATCGCACCGACGTGACGTCGCTCGGGGGGACCGGCGTCCGCTGGGCGTGGGACCTCACGTTCGGCGGTGTGACCCGCCGCGCGCAGCCGAAGTCGCTGCTCGATACCGCGCCGCTGCGCGAGCTTCTCGGTGCGCACATCCCGTTCGAGCGGATCGCCGGCAATCTCGCCGCGGGACATCTGCAGGCGCTGGCGGTGATCGCCACCGATCTGCACACGGCCAATGGCGTCGTGTTCGTCCAGGCGGCAGCGGACGTCCCCGCCTGGCGGCGACGGCGCTGGCGGATCGAGCCGGCGACGATCGGCGTCGAGCACCTGATGGCGTCGAGCGCCATCCCGATCTTCTTCCCCGCCGTCGACATCGACGGCTGCTGGTTCGGCGACGGCTCGATCCGCAACACGGCACCGCTCAGCCCGGCCATCAACCTCGGCGCCGACCGCATCGTCGCGATCGGCGTCAGCGGCCTGCCGCCGACGTCCGTGCTCCGGCGGCGGCAATCGCCCACCATCGCCGAGATCGCCGGCGTGCTCCTCGACGCCGTGATGCTCGACGCGCTCGAGGTCGACGTCGAGCACAGCGAGCGCGTGAACACGAGCGTGCTGAGCTGCCCCACCGGGGACGGCGCGCAGCCGTTCCGACCCGTGGACGTGCTTTGGCTGCGTCCGTCCGGGCGCGTGCGCGCGCTGGCCGCCGAGCACGCCCACCGCATCCCTCGCCTCGTTCGCTACCTGATGCGCGGACTCGGCCCGGACGACGCGATCACCGAGCTCAGCAGCTATCTGCTCTTCGCTCCGGAGTTCTGCGACGCGCTCATCGAGCTGGGGCGAGCGGACGTCGCGGCCGAGCGCGAACGCATCGCGACGTTCTTCACCGCCGGGGCGGGTGGAGGAATCGCGGATGGGGCGCCTCGGCGGCGGGACGGTCGCCGAGCATGAGGAGGGTCCGCCGATGATCACGCTCGGCCCGCCGGCGGCGGAGTGCCGCGTCTTCACGTATCGCGAGGGGCTGCTCTCGTCGCTCGGCCATGACCTCGAGCTCGAGGTGACGCGCTTCGAGGTCCGCGTCGACCCGGACGCGCGCGTCGTGGAGGCGACCTTCGACGCGGCCTCGCTGCGCGTCGTACGCGCGCTGCGCGACGGGGTGGAGACGAGCGTGTCGGAGGGCGATCGGACGACCATCGAGGAGAACTGCCGCCGCTCCGTGCTCGACGCCGAGCGCCATCCGGCGATCCGCTACCGCTCCACATGCGTCACCGACGCCGAGGGCGGATTCGACGTCGACGGCGAGCTCACCCTGCGGGGCAGGCAACGCACCGTCGCGGTGCGGCTCCGTCGCACCGGCGATCGGTACGCGGCCGAGGTCGCGCTCCACCAGCCGGACTTCGGCATCCGGCCGTACAGCGCGCTCCTCGGCGCGATCAAGGTGCAGCCGGGCGTCGTGGTGCGTCTCGCCTTTCCGGCCGACCCGGCATCCTGAGCCGTCCCTATCGAGCACGGGAAACGCACGGCGCGATGCATCCCACGCGTGTGGATCCGACGCGCGCCGGTCGACGTTCGCCGCTGGCACGCGCGCTGCTTTGGTGGGGTGGCGGCGGACGATCGCGCCGACCGAAAGGAAGACCCCTCATGCGTCCGTCTCGCTCCTGGAGCCGTGTCGTCCTCGTGATCGCCGTGTCCGGCGGAGTGCTGGGCATGCTGGAACCGCTGCCCATGGCCGGCGACGCCGACGCGGCGCTCGTCTGTCAGCATGAGCGCAAGCCGCTCGCCCGTCTCAGCGTCAAGGCGTGCAAGAAGAAGGAGACGACGGTGTTCGATACGGCCGAGGCGTCCGTCCGTCTCGACCAGACCGCGCAGATGCTCGGCACGCGATGCGCGGCGGATCCGTCGCGCCGCTTGGTCACGGTCGATCGGGACGTCGCCGGCTTGATGTCGCTCGGTTATCTCGCGGGCTCGCTGTGCCGGACCCTGGACGACGATCTCGCCGCGTGCGCCGCATCGTACGAGATGAGCTACTACGGTGCCGCGGCGTGCGCGGCGATCAACGGCAAGTGCATGGCGTGCTACCAGCCGCTCGAGCTCGCGGGGCTGTGTCGCAATGCCTGCCAGGCGCCGCTCGCGTGCCCGGCCGACCCCGCGCGGACGGTCGCGCTGTCGGAGTGCCCGCAGGCGACGACGCCCGAGGCATGCGCACAGTCGTATGCGACGACGACCGGCTTCGCCATCCCGACCGACATCATCCGCACCACGTCGTGCTTCTGGAACGTCACCGCGATACCGGCGGGCTGCGAGGAGTGCGAGCCGGACGCCATCTCGCGGGGACGCTGCGCCAACAGCTGCATCGCCGCATCGGACCTGCCGCGCTGTCGGCTGGGCGGTCGCTCGTACGGCAAGTGCAAGGCGCTCGATGGCAACCCCGTGGCCTGCGCGCTCACCTACGAGCTGTCGGTCCTCGGTACGCAGACGTGCTGGTACGACGCGGGCGCGGGCGAGTGCAATGGGTGCGACCCGTTGGTCGAGTCGCAGGGCTCTGCAGCAACGGGTGCTGACGGCACCCGACTCACCCCACAGCCGTGCCTCGAGCCAGCGACGGAACCTTCAGCGACCCGTCGCCAGCCGCGCCAGCTCGTCCCGCAGGCCGCCGACCAGCGCGGAGAACTGCGGCTCGCGGTGGAAGTTCCCGTGTGGCCCCGGCACGGGCAGGACGCGCATCCCGCCGGCGGCGAACCGTCCCCACAGCGGCCGGCGATCGGGCGTCGGTGACGATCCGAGGCACTTGAAGTAGACGAGCGTGCCGTCGAAGCGCTCGCGAAGCACGTAGGCCTCGAGCGCGGCGCGATGCTGCCGCGCGACCGTCACGCCCATCGCGACGAGCCGGTCCGTGGTGTCGCTGCCCGCGGTGAAATCGCGATAGGCGACGCGGTCGATGCCGTCGGGCGCGACGATCGCTGGCACCCCGCTGTCGACCATCGCCAGCAGCTCGACGCGCTCGCCCGCGCGCTGGAGCTGGACCGCGATCTCGAAGGCGACGACGCCGCCGAAGCTCGTGCCGAGCAGGCGGTAGGGGCCGCGCGGCCGGAACGCGCGGATCTCGCGCACGTAGTGCGCCGCCATCTCCTCGATGGTGCGGCAGCCGGCGGTCGTCCAGTCCATGTGCGGCGGCTGGAGCGCGCAGAAGGGCTGCGCGTCGCCGAGCGCATGGCCGACGAGCACGAGCCGCAGCGCGTGGCCGAACGCGCCGCACAGCGCGAACAGCGGCGGCTCGCTGCCGCCGGCATGCAGGACGAGCCGGCCGTCGGCCGGCGGCCGCCAGTCGCTCGCGAGGCAGCGGGCGACGCCCTCGACGGTCGGCTCGGTGTGCAGCACGGCGAGCGGCAGCTCGCGACCGCAGATCGACGCGACCGCGTTCACGATCTCCACGGCGGCGAGCGAGTCGCCGCCGAGGTCGAGGAACAGATGATCCGACACGCCGATGGCTGTTACGCCGAGCGCGCGTTGCCAGATCTCGATCAGCGTCTCCTCGATGGGATTGCGCGGCGGCCTGGGATCGCTCGACGTCGCCGCGGCGGCGCGGGCGGCGAGCGTCGCCCGGTCGACCTTGCCGCCGGGCAGCGTCGGCAGCTCGTCGACCATGACGAACGCGGCCGGGAGCATCGCCTCGGGCACCCACTCGCGGAGCTGCGCGCGCAGCTCGCGCCGTCCCGGCGGATCGCCGTCGACGGCGCAGAACGCCACGAGGCGGACCTGCCCGCGGGCGCACTGGCGCGGAGCCAGCGCGGCGTCGCGGACGCCGGGGACGCGCCGCAGCGCCTGCTCGACCTCGCCGATCTCGATGCGGTTCCCCGACACCTTCACTTGACCGTCGCAGCGGCCGACGTGGACGAGGCGGCCGTCGGGCAGACGGCGTACGAGGTCGCCGGTGCGGAACGCGCGCCGTCGCGGCGAGTGCGGATCCCGCGTCAGGACCGCGGCGGTGAGGTCGGGACGCCGCCAGTAGCCCGAGAAGAGGAACTGGCTGCGCACCGTCACCTCACCGATCTCGCCCGGCGGCACCGGTCGACCGGTGGGGTCGAGGACGTCGACCTCCTTGTCCTCGATCGCGAGGTCGAGCGGAAGCACCGGCTCGGTGGGCGTGTCCGCCCAATCGAAGAGTGCGGCGCGATACGTGTGCGCCTCGGTCGACCCGAGGCCGACGTACAGGCGGGCGCGGGACGAGAAGCGCGAACGGAAGTACTGCCACTCCGTCTGCGTGACCGGCTCGCCGGAGAGCCGCACCAGACGGACGCCGTCGAGCCGGTGGCCGGGCGGCATGTGGTGGCAGAGGCTGCGAAAGACCGTCGGCACGGCCACGAGCCACGTGATCCGCTCGTGCTCGAGCCACGCGGCCAGGCGTGCCGTTCCCTCGCCCTGGACGTCGAAACGACAGAGCGCCGCGCCGTTCAGCAGCACGCAGTAGAGCTCCCGCGGACCGAGCGCGCTCCCGAGCGACGAGACGCGGTCGTCGGGACGAAGCCCCGCGAGCGTCGCGTACACCATCGCGGCGTGCAGGACGGCGCGCGGCGGCAGGCACGCGCCCTTCGGCCGGCCGGTCGAGCCCGAGGTGTACTTGAGCAGGGTCGGCCGGTCGGCCGGCGGCACGGCCGCCGGGTCGTGCGCGGCGAAGTCCTGCGTCTCCTCGACGACGATCACGCCTGCCGCCGGTCGGTCGCGCGCGGCGAGACGGCGCGCGAGCGCCGCGTGACGGCGGTCGGTCACGATCAGGCGCGCCGCCGCGTCCGCGAGGATGAAGGCGTTGCGCGCCTCGGGCTCGTCGGGCTGGAGCTGCACCCAGGTGACACCCGCCTTGGTCGCGCCGAGCGCCGCCACCGGCCCCGTCGTCCCGTGCGCGACCAGCAGCGCCACGGTGTGCGGCGGCGGCAGGTCGCGCGCGAGGATCGCGTGCGCCACGCGGTTCGCGAGCACGTCGAGCGCGCCGTAGGTGAGCGTGTCGCCGCCCGCCCGCACGGCGACCCGCATCCCGTGACGCGCCACCTGCGTCGCGAAGCGCGCCGCGACGGGTCGGTCGAGCTCGTGGCGACGAAACGGGTCCGCACCGACGTCCCGATTCATTCGCGCGCGTGACCTCGCAGAATGCGGGCCCCCGCGCAAGCCGCACGTTTGGGAACGGCATCCATCCACGTCTCCGATCGGCGGGAATGCGCGGCAATGCCGGCGATCCGCCCGGCCGGCACGGCGCCTGCATCGTGTCGATCGGGCCCCGAGTGCCCCGTCATGCTGACCGACTGGATCCGTCCGCTGCTGAACTTCACCAGCCAGCACGGACGCCGTGCGCACGCCGTCAACGGGCGTGCGCACGTGGAGCTGCGCGCGCTGAGCGCCGGCGAGCACGAGGCGTTGCGCACGCGCCTCGCGGCCGATCTGTGCCTGCGCGAAGGCGTGCTGCGGGTCGACGTGAATGCCGTCGTCGGCCGGGTGATCGTCGCGTTCGACGAGGCGCGCTGCGAGCTGCACGACATCGTCCGTATCGTCGACCGCGCCGAGCGCGACTTGGGACTCGATGCCGCGCCGTTTCCCCTCGAGCGCCCGGAGCACCCGGGCGACCTCGAGCCGCTCGTGCGCTGCGCGATCGAGCTCGGCGGCGACGCGGTGGGCCTCGGCATGGCGGTGGTGGGCAAGCTGGTCCGCCTGCCGACGCTGCCCATCGAGCTCGACGCCATGGCCGTCCTCTCCCTCTTCGACGCCCCGCGGCTGCGCACGGCGGCGGAGTCGTACCTCGGCCGGCAGACGACGGCGTTCGCGCTGACGATGGCCAATGCGATCACGCAGGGACTCGCGCAGAGCACGGTCGGCCTGGCGGTCGACCTGTCGTACCACGGGCTGGTCTTCGGCGAACGTCTCGCGCGCCGCCGGGCATGGGCCGAGCGCGAGGCCGAGCTGTGTGCCGATCGGCCGGACGTGGCGCCCCTCGCCGGGGTCGAATCGCGTCCCGCGCCGCTGCCGGACGGGCCGATCGAACGGTATGCGGATGCGGCCGTACTGGCCGCCGGCGGCGCGTTCGCGGTGGCGGTCGGGCTGACGGGCAGCGTCGTCGCGGCGACGGGGCCGCTGCTGAGCGGCATCCCGAAGCCGGCACGCCTGGGACGGGAGGCGTTCGCGTCGGCGCTCGCGCTCGTGCTCGCGCGGCGCGGCGCCAACGCCGTGTTGCGGATACGCCCATACGACCGCAGATCGCGAACCGCGATCTCCAGCACCGCGCGCAGCAGCGCGCGGTGCGGCGAGTCGCGATCATCGTTCGCAGCGCGGCTCTCAGGTGGATGCGCGTGCATCGAGCCACATCGTCTTCAGGTCCTTCGGCAGGACGCTGAAGACGTCCCAGGATTCGCCGTCGATACCGCGCGCGCTCCGCAGAATCCGCTGGACCTCGCCGAACACCGCGAGGACCGCGCGCTCGGCTTCGGCGTCGTCGCGCAACGGGACGCGCGCGCGCACGCGAGCGACCAGATCGGCTCGGTGGGTCTTCTCGATCGGCCTGCCGGCCCGTCCCGGCTGGAACCAGAGCCGGCGGAACGGCGTCGGGAGCTGCGCCTCGAGGTCGCCGGCCTCCTTTTCGGGGAGCCGGTCGCGAAGCTCCTGGAGCACCGCCATGACGGCCCGCTCGGCGCGCTCCTCGTCGCACGCGAGGCGCCGGGCGACATCGGTGAACATCGTCGTGTCGTTCATCGCGTGCCTCCTGGCATGGTGGCGACGGCCGCGTCGTACGCGTCGGTGATGGCCGCGAGGCGGCGAACCGCGAGCGCCGCGAAATCCGCGCCGACCGTCTCCATGGAGCCGAACAGCGAGGAGCGTGCCAATGCGCAGGTTCGGCCGGCCGTCGTCGCCTCCCGATCCGTGCGATTGCCGCCCCTGCCGCATTCGCATCGGCGAGAAGGCATGCTCGGTCGAGCCGGGACGTCTGCGTGGCAGCAGAATTGCGACGTCGGCCGACAGGCGGGTCACGCGATGGGGTCGAGCATTCGTTTGGTGCATGACGAGGTGATGCGAGCCATGGTGCTGGACGCCCCGCGCACGCCGCTGCGGATCGACCGCCGCGATGTGCCGATGCCGGCGGACGGGCAGGTGCTGCTGCGTACCGAGGCCTGCGCGGTCTGCCGGACCGATCTGCACGTCGTCGACGGCGAGCTGCCGCGCCCCGCGCTTCCGCTGGTGCCGGGGCACGAGATCGTCGGCACGGTGCTCGCCGTCGGGCGCGGCGTCGATACCGTCGCGCCGGGGGCCGTCGTCGGCGTACCGTGGCTCGGGTGGACCTGTGGCGAATGCGGGTTCTGCCGCAGCGGGCGCGAGAACCTCTGCCCGCGGGCACGGTTCACCGGCTACGATCTGGACGGCGGCTACGCCGATCACGTCGTGGCCGACCACCGCTACTGCTTTCCGATTCCCGGAGACTACACCGCGGTGCATGCGGCCCCGCTCCTCTGCGCCGGGCTCATCGGGCACCGGAGCCTGCGCATGGCGGGCGATCCGCGCCGGCTCGGCATCTACGGGTTCGGTGCCGCCGCGCACATCGTGGCGCAGGTCGCACGCTGGGAAGGCCGCGCGCTGTACGCGTTCGTGCGGCCCGGCGATCGGGCGGCGAAGGACTTCGCGCGGAGCCTCGGCGCCGTGTGGGCCGGTGACGCGACCGAAGCTCCGCCCGAACCGCTCGACGCCGCGATCATCTTCGCGCCGGCCGGCGAGCTCGTGCCCGCGGCGCTTCGCGCCGTCCAGCCGGGCGGGACGGTCGTGTGCGGCGGCATCCACATGAGCGACGTGCCGTCCTTCCCGTACGCGCTGCTGTGGGGCGAGCGCACCGTCCGCTCCGTCGCCAATCTCACCCGGGCCGACGCGACGGAGTTCCTCGCGCTGGCGCCGCGCGTGCCGGTGACGACCGCAATCGAGCGCTATCCGCTCGAGGACGCCAACCGGGCGCTCGACGACCTGCGCGCCGGACGCGTGCACGGCGCGGCGGTCCTGGTTCCCTGAGGGGATTCAACCCGCGGGGTCGGTCGCCTCGGCCGCCTGTCGCAGCCAGAGGGGGTCCGTCTGTTCGACGACGCGCATCGAAAGGTTGCCGATCGCCGACGAACCGAGGAGTCGCGTCGTCCCGTCGCGCAGCCACCGCAGCGCCGGATGCGTCAGATGGGAGAGCCAACCAAGCTGTGCTGCGAGGCGTTGCACGACGCGGGTGGCGGAGCGCCGGCGTGCCTCGTACCGCCGCAGCGCCTCCGCCTGATCGCTCGTCTGCGTGAGCTCCCACACGAGGACCATGGCGTCGACGAGCGCGCTGCTCGCCCCCTGCCCCAGGTTCGGCGCCATCGCATGGGCCGCGTCGCCGATGAGGACGACGCGGCCACGGCTCCAGGACGGGCACGCGATCTGCACGACCTGGGTCAGAAGAAGATCTTCGAACCGTGTCGACGAGGCGAGAACCGGCCCTGCCAGGGGTAGCGCGTCGGTCCACGTCTTGCGGAAGTATTCGAAGTCGCGATCGCGCAGCGCGCTGGCGATCGGGTGGGCATGGGTCGCGGCGTAGAAGTACGTCGCGTCGTCGAGAGGCGCGACGCCGAAGACACCGAGCTTCGTCCAGTACTCGGTCATGCCGGTCACGTGGGGCAGTGCCGGACCGATGCCGCGGGCGTACCACCACGTCCGACCGACGCGCGCAGGAATGCCGCTGCGGCGCCGGACGCGCGAGTGAACCCCGTCGGCTCCGATCACGAGATCGCAGGTTTCGGAGGAGGAACCGTGGTGAGAGAGGTAGGTGAGCGAACCCTCCAGGGAGGCTTCTCGCAGCTCCGCGTCGAAGCGTCGTTCGAGACCGGGCTGTGCGGCGGCGAGGTCCATCAGCGCGCCGAGCAGATCGCTGCGACGCACGACCAGGCAGTGATCCAGACCGTCCGCGAACCGAGGCAGGGGCGCGTCGAGCAGCGTGCGATCGTCGGCGTTGGCGACGCGCAGATGGGACACGCGCTTCCCCCGGCGCTGCAGGCGTTCGCCGAGCCCGAGGCCGTAGAGGACGGCGAGACCGTTCGGCTGCAGCAGCATTCCCGCGTCGGCGGAGCCGCTGGCGGAGCCGCGGTCCAGGAGCGTGACGTCCGCGCCCGCACGCGCGGCGAGAATCGCCGCGACCGTTCCGCCGATGCCTGCGCCGACGACCATCATGCGCCGGTTCTCGAGGGGGCGAGCGGCACGGTCCGTCGTGGCGTCGAGCGAGGTCGGGTTCGTGCGTGTGGGCATGTCGACGAAGCAGTCTCCATGCCATGCGGTCTCCGCGGGGCCGCCCGACCGAGGCCGAATTCGAAATGCTGGCGTTCCGAAGCGCCGGAGCGGCGCCGCGCGGCGGTTCCCATCGCTGGGACCACGACAGGGATCGCGAAGGCATCTCGTCGCGGCATACCGAGTGCTATCCGGCGTGCCACGTCGAGCTCGGATGATGCCGCCGAATCACGCGCGTGGAGCCCGTTGATGTACTGCCGCGTGCTCGCCTGTGACTTCGACGGGACGACGGCGATCGATGGCCACCTCGCGCCGGAGGTGGCGCCGGTACTCGCGGCCGCGCGGAGCGACGGGATGGCTGTCCTCCTGGTGACGGGCCGCGTGATGGAAGACCTCGAGCGCGCAGGCGTCGACCTGGCGATGTTCGACGCCGTCGTCGCGGAGAACGGCGCCGTGGTGTGGCTACCGGGGCGCGATCGGACCCTCGTGCTCGGCGCACCACCGGCGGAGTCGTTCCTCGGCCGCCTGCGGAGCGCGGGCATTGCGTTCCAGGCGGGACGGGTCGTCGTTGGCACCTGGGAGCAGCATGCGACGCAGGCCCTGGCGCTCGTGCGTGAGACCGGAGCCGACCTGCAGCTCGTATTCAACCGCGGCGCGGTGATGCTTCTCCCGTCGGGCGTCAACAAGGCCGTCGGCGTGCAGCGAGCGCTCGACGAGCTCCGACGCTCGGCACGCAACATGATCGCGTTCGGCGATGCCGAGAACGACCTGCCGCTGTTCAGCGCAGCGGAGGTCGGTGTCGCCGCCCGCGGGTCGGTGCCGTCCATCACCGCTGTTGCGGACGATCGGCTCACGCATCCAGGGCCGGTCGGGCTGGCACAGTACGTCGTGCGGCTGATGGAGCACCGTGATCACGCGCCGACGCCGGATCGCCATCGACTCGTCCTCGGCGCAGGCGATGACGGAACGCAGGCCCTCCTTCCCGGCGACGACGTCAACGTGCTGGTGAGCGGCGATCCCCGGTCCGGCAAGTCGTGGCTCGCCGGACTCGTTGCCGAGCGCATCGTCGCGGGCGGTTATCGCGCGTGCATCGTCGACCCGGAAGGCGACTATTGCTCGTTGTCGACGCTTCCCGGGGTCGTGGTGCTGGGCCGACGCATCGGCTTGCCGAAAGCCGCGGATGTCCCAGCCGTCCTGAGCGAGCTGGGGAGCAGCGTCGTGCTGAGCCTGACGAGCCTCTCGCAGACGGAGAAGTGCACCTATGTGTGTGCAGCCGTCGATGCGCTGGCTGCAGAACGCAAGCGGAGCGGGCTGCCGCACTGGATCGTGGTCGACGAAGCGCACTACTTCTTTCGCGAGAGCGACGATTGCTGTGCGCGCCTGCTGGAGGGCGTCGGCAATGTCATCCTCGTGACGTACCGACCCAGCATGTTGCCGCCCTCCGTGCACGACGCGATGGGTGCCTACCTGATCACGCGGACCGAGAACGACTCGGAGCGCTACTTCATGGAAGGCGTCATTGGCGATCGTCGTCCGTCTGGTGTGCGCCCGGCAGAGGCTCTGGACGGGCTGGAAAAGCCTCGTGCCGGCCTCTTGTGGAACGACCAGGCTGGGGCTCACTGGCTCGCCTTTCGCCAAGCAACGCGCGACACCGCGCACGTGCACCATCGGCGGAAGTACGTCGAGCACGATTTCGCCGACAATCGGGCGTTTCGTTTCTGCAATGACAACGGGGCGCCGCGCGTCGTAGCGCACAACGTGCGGGAGTTCGCCGCGGCGCTGGGGGTGGTTCCGATCGAGTCCATCAGGCGGCATCTGGTGGCGGGAGACTTTTCGCGATGGAGCCGTGACGTCCTGGGAGACGCCGACCTCGCGGGAGGGCTCGCGAAGCTGGAGCGTACCACCATCGCCGGAGGCGAGCCGTCGCGGCAGGAGTTGGTTCAGCACGTGCGCGATCGATACGTCATCTGATCGCTGCGCGAAGGTGCCGCGCTATCGACCGGCGTGCAGCTTCGTCGCGATCGCGTCGAGGACGGCGTTCTCGTCGTCGGACACCCCGTCGCTCACGCCGATGAGCAGAGCGAGTCCGCCACCCGAGGCAGCGGCGATGCGGCGGCACGCAGCAACGAGGTACTTGATTCGCTCTTCGCCCTCGCTGGCCGGCAAGACCGAGAAGCCGGCGCGCATCACCTCGAGGGCCGTCATGAACAACGCATCCGACGGCCGCTCGCGCAGCCACCCGAGGAGCTTGTCATGCGCGGGTGTTCCGGCCGTGACACCGCGTGACGCAGCCAGCTCGAGGACCACGGCGCGCTCGGCGTCGCTCACGTGTCCCTCGGCCCAGGCGACCTGGACGAGCGGCGCCAGGAGAATCGCCGGACCGGTGGCCTCGTCGAGCCCGAGGTCTTTCACGCGATGCAGCAGCTCGGCGTCGTCGACGCGCAGCTTGGCAGCGAGCGCCTTCGCGATGTCGTCGAGCTGGGCGTGCTTGCGCATCGCCTCGATCAGTTTCACGTCCTGGCGTCGGAAGTATTCCTGCTCCTCGCCTCGCTCACGCTCTTTCAGCAGATCCTTCATGCGCTCCTCGCTGCAGGGGTGAGTCGGCTCAGGCGGCCCGGCGTCGGGGGCGCGCGGCCGTTTGCGGCACGCGGAGCGTCAAGACCGGCACCGCGGCGTGGCGCACGAGCTTCTCGGCGACGCTGCCGAGCAGCAGGTGCCCGAGACCCGTGCGGCCGTGCGTGCTCATCACGACGCAGTCGACCCGACGCGCGGCCTCGAGCAGCTTCGTCGCGGGATCGCCGACGTCGACGCGCACCGTCCACTTGACCCGGGTACGGCCGACCGCCTTGGCCGCGATCTGCTCGAGTCGCCGCGTCAGCTCGGGCACGAACGCGGCGGGGTTGGGGATCTGGTCGATCGCCATCCCGAAGCGCGGGTCGACCGGAAGGTAGAAGGGCGTGACCACGTGGTGCAGGACGATGCGCCCGCGATGCGCGTGGGCCAGGGCGACCGCTTCGCGCAACGCACGATCGGCGGCGGCGGAGAAGTCGTGCGGGACGAGGATGCGGCGGAAGAGCGTCGATGGCATGGAACCTCCGGTGTGATGCCCCCCGATAGCAAGCGGATCGCCAGGCCTCCATGCCGGCCGCGGCGGCCGCGATTCGCCCACCTGGGAATCGTGGGTCCCCGCGTTCGCACGGCTGCGAGTGGCGCGAGGGAGCTTGTCCTCTCCCAAATCGGATGGTTAGGTCTGAAAGCAGCTCCGGTCCGCCGGACCAGCCATGCGTGCCGTAGCTTCCCCCCCTCGCCGGGCCGTCGTTCCCACGGAGCCGGACCCATCGTGGCCGCGCCACCTCGGCACGGCGGCCGCCGTCGTCGCCATCGCGGGCGGGCTCGGGACGCTCGTCGGCTGGGCAGCGGACATCCCCCGTCTGACCGACTGGAAGAAAGACGGCATCTCGATGTTCCCGAACACGGCGATCTGCGCCGTGCTCGGTGGGATCGCGTTGCTGCTGGGGCCGCGCAGGCCCCGGGTGACGCGGGCCGCGGCGGCGGCCAGCGCGGCCATCGGCGCCCTCAGCCTGCTCGAGCACCTGACCGGCCTCGACTTCGGCATCGACCGGCTGGTGGTGGATGCGAGCTGGGGCCAGCAGGCCGCGGCGGCGCCGATGCGCATGGGGCCGCCCGCGTCGGTGTCCTTCCTCCTGACGGGTACGGCCCTGCTGCTGGCGACGTTCGGCGCGCGTGCCCGCGGGGTCGCCGCCGGTCTCGGCGTGACGTCGACCGCGCTGGCGACGCTCTCCCTGACGGGCCACCTGTACGGCGCCGAGCAGATGTTCACCCTGCCGCGCCTCACCGGCATCGCGTTCCCGACGGCCTCGATCATCTTCCTCCTCGGCCTCGGCATCGTGGCGAGCATTCCCGAGCGCGAGCCGACCCGCATGCTGCTCGATCCAGGCACGGCCGGCATGCTGGCGCGCCGCGCCCTGCCGATCGTGATCGGTGCGGCGCTCGCGCTCGGCTGGATCCGCGTGGCGATCCAGCAGCGCGGTCTCGTCGACCTGGCGTTCGGGACGGCGCTGCGGACGCTCGTCGAGGTGGCGCTGCTCACGACGCTGCTCTGGTGGGCCGTCGCCAAGGTGCGCGCCCACGAGCGGGCGCGCCAGGTCGCCGACGCGAAGGTGAAGCGCCAGGCCGAGCAGCTGTCGACGTTCCTCGAGACCGCGACGGTCGGCATGCACTGGGTCGCACGCGACGGCCTCATCCTCTGGGCGAACGACGCGGAGCTCACGATGCTGGGCTACGCGCCGCACGAGTACGTCGGCCATCGTATCCACGAGTTCCATCTCGACGCCGAGGCGTTGGCCGACATGCTGGCCCGGGTCCACCGGGGCGAACACGTCGTCGACCTCGTCGCACGCCTGCGCTGCAAGGACGGCTCCGCCAAGACCGTGTTGATCGACTCGACGGTCCAGTGGGACGGCGACGAGTTCGTCCACGTGCAGTCGTTCACGCGCGACGTCACCGAGCGGCAGCGGGCCGAGGAGGTCCGCGCGCTGCTCGCGGCGATCATCGAGGCGTCCGACGACGCCATCGTCAGCAAGACGCTCGACGGCGTGGTGACGAGCTGGAACGCCGGCGCGGAGCGCATCTTCGGCTACACCGCGGCCGAGATGATCGGCGCCCCCATCGAGACGATCATCCCGTCCGAGCGGCGCGACGAGGAGGTGTCCATCCTCGCGCGGCTCCGGCGCGGGGAGCGTATCGAGCACTTCGACACGGTCCGCCGTGCGAAGGACGGTCACGCGATCCACGTGTCGCTCACGATCTCCCCGATCAAGGACGCGACGGGTCGGATCGTCGGCGCGTCGAAGATCGCCCGCGACGTGACCGACCGGAAACGGCTCGAGATCGAGCGCGAGGAGAACGACCGGCGCAAAGACGAGTTCATCGCGATGCTCGCCCACGAGCTGCGCAACCCGCTCGCGCCCATCCAGAACGCGACGCGCCTGATGGCGCTGCTCGGCTCGAGCGAGCCGCGGCTCGTCCATGCGCGCGACGTCATCGAGCGTCAGGTCGGGCAGCTCACCCGGCTCGTGGACGACCTGCTCGACGTCTCGCGCATCACGCGCGGCAAGGTGACGCTGCAGCGCGAGCAGCTCGCGATGGAGTCGGTCGTGGCGGCGGCGGTGGAGGTCGCGCGTCCGCTGATCGATCAGCTCGGACACACGCTGACGGTCTCGCACCTCCAGCCCGTGCGGCTCGACGGCGACTTCGCCCGGTTGGTGCAGGTCGTCGGCAACCTCCTCACCAACGCGGCGAAGTTCACGCCGCCGCGCGGGCGCATCACCGTCACGACGCAGCAGACCGGCGGGCAGGCCACCCTCCGCGTGCGCGACACGGGGATCGGTATCGCGAGCGACTTCCAGGAGCGGATCTTCGATCTGTTCGTCCAGGCCGACGTCGGCCTCGCGCGTTCCAACGGCGGTCTCGGCATCGGCCTCACGCTCGTGCGGCGTATCGTCGAGATGCACGGCGGTACCATCGAGGTGCGGAGCGACGGCCCGGAACGCGGCGCCGAGTTCCTCGTCGTGCTCCCGGCCCTCCCGCAGACGACCGCGCACCAGCCCGTCGCCGCGGAGCCCAGCCTGGCGGGCGGCAGCGCCGCCGTGCGCATCCTCGTGGTCGACGACAACGTCGACGCCGCCGACAGCCTCCGCATGCTGCTCGAGCTGGGCGGCCACGACGTGCGCGTGGCGCACGACGGCCTGGAGGCCCTCGAGGTCGTCGACACGTTCGTGCCCGACATCGCCTTCATCGACGTCGGGCTGCCGGGAATCGACGGCTACGAGCTCGCGACGCGGCTACGCGCCCATCACGGCTGTCGCAGCTGCGTACTGGTCGCGCTGACGGGGTACGGGCGCGAGGAGGACAGGCGCCACGCGGCCGCGGCCGGTTTCGATCATCACCTGACGAAGCCCGCCGACTTCGACGCCATCGACCGGTTGCTCGCGAACGTGAGTGCGACTGCAGCCGGCACGCGTGACGACCGCGGCCGGCTGCAGTGAAGCGGTGGACCTGAGACGGTCAGCCCGCGCCGATCAGGTTGTTCCCGAGCAGCACCCACAGCAGCAGAAGCACGCCGACGGGCACACCCATCATGTACAGCACCAGGTAGCCGACGCGGCCACTCTGATCCTTTCGATTCGGGGTCATGCGCATCTCCTTTCGTGGCGGTGACGAACTCGGTCGTTGCGAGTGGACACCTGAGCAAACGCGACGCCAACCCGCGTGCGACGGGCTTGCCGTTGATTTCATTGGCCGATCGCCGTGTGTGGCGGCCGGCACGCCGCGAGATCGGGTAGTCGACTCCAGGGTGATCCAGAACTTACAAATCCCGTTGACTCGGCTGGGCATGAATCGTATCGCCGTTACGTAACGCACGGCCGAAACGAAGGGAGACCGCAATGCCGACGATCGTGGACTACCGACTCGAGGACCGCATCGCGACGATCACCATGGACGACGGGAAGAAGAACGCGCTGTCGCCGGACATGTTCGCGCAGCTGAATGCCGCATTCGATCGTGCCGAAGCGGACCGCGCCGTCGTCATTCTCACCGGACGCGAGGGGGTGCTCTCGGGCGGCTTCGACCTGCGGGTGCTCGGAGCAGGCGGCAGCGGCGCGGTCGGGATGGTGCGCGCCGGGTTCGAGCTGGGGCTGCGCATCCTGTCGTTCCCGGCGCCGGTCGTCGTGGCCTGCCCGGGGCACGCCATCGCGATGGGCGCGTTCCTGCTGCTCGCCGGCGACCATCGTATCGGGGCCGAGGGGGCGTTCCGCATCGGCGCGAACGAGGTGGCGATCGGCATCACGATGCCGTTCTTCGGCATCGAGATGTGCCGCCAGCGCCTGACGCCCGCGTTCTTCCATCGCTCCGTCATCAACGCCGAGATCTACTCCCCCGAAGGTGCGGTCGCCGCGGGGTTTCTCGATCGCATCGTGCCCGCGGACGCGGTGCCGGACGCCGCGCGGCAGACGGCCGGCGATCTCGCGCGGCTCGATCCGGCCGTCCACACGGCCACGAAGCTGCGCGCGCGCGCCGGCACGTTGCAGGCGGTGCGCGCCGCCATCGACGCCGACGACCGGGAAGGGTTCGGCGGCATGGCGACGGCCTAGGTCGAGGGCATGCCGCGCGCGAAGCAGCGCACGCCCGAGCTGCGCGACCGGGTATTGCAGGTCGCCGTCGCCATGCTGGCGAACGACGGCGTCGCGGGGTTCACCACGCGCCGGGTGGCGCAGGAGGCCGAGACGTCGACGCCGGCCGTCTACGAGCTGTTCGGCGACAAGGCCGGGCTCGTGCGCGAGATGCTGTTCGAGGGCTTCCGCATGCTGCGCCGCCGCTTCGATGCGCTCGGTGAGACCGACGATCCGCGCGCCGATCTCGTCGGCGTGACGGGATCGCTGCGGAGCTTCGTGCGCGAGAACGCCGTGCTCGCCGAGGTGATGTTCTCGCGGCCGTTCGCCGACTTCGACCCCGGGCCGGCGGGCCTCGAGGCGGGGAGCGCGGTGCGGGAGCTCATCGTCGGCCGCGTGCGCCGCTGCATCGACGCCGGCGTGCTCGCGGGCGACGCGACCGACGTCGCGCACGTGCTGGTCTCGATGACGCAGGGCCTGGCCGCGACCGAGATGGCGGGCTGGCTCGGCACGACGCAGGCATCGATCGACCGGCGCTGGCACCTCGCCGTGCGGGCGCTGCTCGACGGGCTCGCACCGTCCTGACGGCACGCAGCTTCTACAAAAGGCCAGGGGACGCGCCGGCGGATCCACGCCGCGCGCTGGCACGGCCGATGCACGCACGATGCCCATGCCCGAAAAGAAGACCATGGAGCGCGCCAGGCGCGACAAGCGACAGGGCAAGGCGCCCAGCACGCAGGCGGGCGAATTCGTCCGCGAAGAGATCGAGCACGTGCGCGAAGGCAAGCACGGCGCCCGCTCCACCAGGCAGGCGATCGCCATCGGCCTGTCGAAGGCGCGCCGCGCCGGCGTCGACCTGCCGACTCCCGAGAAGGGCAGCGTGTCCGCGGCGACCCGCCGCAAAGCGAAGCGCGACAGGGCGGTCGGCGCCCGCGGCGGCAAGCAGCCGTCGCCGACGCGCTCGCGCGCCACGAAGAAGGCGTTGAAGCGGGAAGGGCATGCGGCCGCCTCGAAGACCGCGCTCTCGCGTCAGGCGAAGGGCGCGGCACGCAAGCGCACCGCCGCCGACCGCTCGGCGGCGGCCCGCAAAGCCGCACGCACCCGGGCCAAGCGGCGGAAGTAGCCGGAGTCGCGCAGCGGGGACTGCTTGCAAGCGGCCGACGACGCCCCGATACGTCGTGCATGCGCTCCATCGACGACGCGCCATTCATCGACGTCTTCTCGCCGGAGTTCCAGGCGGATCCCGCGGCGTTGATCCGCGCCGTGCGCGCCGAGTCGCCCGTCGCACGGACCGCCGTCGGCGCCATCGTCGTGCAGCGCGAGCACGTGCACGCGCTGCTCGCGGATCCGCGCCTCGACAGCTCGCTGCTGGCGTTCATCCGCATGCAGGGGCTCACCGAGGGCCCCGTGTTCGACATGGTCGAGCGCTCGCTGCTCGCGGTCGACGGCGAGGACCACGCACGGCTGCGGAAGCTCGTGAGCCGCGCGTTCACGCCGCGCTCCGTCGAGGTGCTGCGCCCGTCGATGCGCGCGCTCACGACCGAGCTGGTCGACCAGGTGGCGCCGCGCGGACGCTGCGAATTCATGACCGCGTTCGCCGACCACTATCCGATCCAGATGATCTGCGAGCTGCTCGGCGTGCCCGTCGAGGACCACGAGAAATTCGGCACGTGGGCCAACGGTCTCACCTGGCTCGTCTCGTTCGAGCTGTCGATGCGCCGCGCGGAGGTGGACGAGGCCTACCTCGGCCTCTCGACGTACATCGACGCCTTCATCGAGGCACGCCGCCGCGCGCCCGAGGACGACCTCGTCACGCGGCTGATCCAGGCGGAGGACGGCGGCGACCGGCTGAGCCCGCTCGAGCTGCGGAGCATGATCGGCGCGTTGATCTTCGCCGGCTACGACACGACGCGGAACCAGCTGGGCATCGCGATGGCGCTGTTCGCGCAGTTCGGCGAGCAGTGGCGCCTCCTCGGCGACGACCCCGCCCGCGCCGCGGCCGCCGTCGAGGAGGTGCTGCGCTTCCAGGGCACGGTCGCCGTGGCGCCGCGCCTCACGCGCGAAGAGGTCACCGTCGGCGACTACCACGTGCCCGCCGGCACGGTGCTCACGTTGTCGACGGCCGCCGCGAACCACGATCCGGCCGCATACGACGCGCCCGAGCGGTTCGACATCACGGTGCCGCGCGAGCCGCCGCTCACGTTCGGCGGCGGCGCGCACTACTGCCTCGGCGCGAACCTCGCGCGCGCCGAGATGCAGGAGGCGCTGGCCATTCTCGCCCCACGGCTGCGCGACGTCGCCATCGACGGCGACGTCACGTGGCGGCCGCGCACCGGCATCTTCGGCCCGAACGTCCTGCCGCTGCGCTTCCTGGGCATGCCCGCGTGATCGACCGTCATCCGCTCGTCGAGGACGTGCTCGGCACCTGGCGGACGGCGATCGGTGCGGACTTCGCGGGCTACCGCGGTCACGTCTATCGCGTGCTGAACCTGTGCCACGCGCTCGCGCCCGACGCCGACGACGAGCGGCGCGCCGTGGCCGCGGCGTTCCACGACCTGGGCATCTGGTCCGACGGCACCTTCGACTACCTCGCCCCGTCGGCGGCGCGCGCGGCGGCGTACCTCGCGCGTCCGGACGACACGGTCGAGCGTGCGATCGCGCTGCACCACAAGCTGCTCCCATGTCGGGACGGCGGGCTGGTGGAGGCGTTCCGTCGCGCCGACCTGATCGACGTGTCCCTCGGCATCGTACGCTTCGGCCTGCCGCGCGCATTCGTACGCGAGGTCCGCACGACGTTCCCGAACTGCGGCTTCCACGCGACGCTCTGCCGCCTGATCGCCCGCCAGCTGGTCCGCCATCCGCTGCGCCCGCTGCCGATGATGCGACTCTAGGGAGCGTCCCACCGCGATCGGAGCAGTGTGCCGCGCCGGCTTCGCCGCAATGCCACTCACTTAAGCGCATGTGCCCGTTCTCT
>CAYSOF010000033.1:0-58269 GCA_964432595.1 uncultured Binatia bacterium (SeqCode)
AGCACCCTCAGATTCACGTCTCGTTCATGTCTCGCGTCGCGCTGTGCCGCCTAACCGTCTGGCGGATCAGCCGCGCGCACTCTTCTTGCGCGTCGGCTGCAGCCGCTTGTTGGGCGCGCGGTGCTGGGCGATCAGTCGTCGCACCTTCGCGACAAGGGCGACTGGAACACCGATCGCCGTTTGAGTCGGACGCTTGAATGCCGCGTCGTCCTCCGCAGCTGCCGCAGCATCCGACTGCTCTTCGTAGTGCTTCAGCACTCGTCGGACCTTGGCCTCTTCCCATCCCTTCGGAAGCGTCGTGGTCTTTCTCATGTCTTTTTCCTTCGCCTACGCCGAAGTGCGTGCTTCGCTTTCGGCCCTAGGTCGTACGCGGTGATTACGAAGAGCGACTCGGCCTCGGAGTCCGGAACATAGATCACTCGAAGATACCTTCCTGACCGCGTTTGGCCCAGCGCGACTCGTGAGCCCTCTCGCCCCGCTCGATCCTCCAAAGGCCGAGCCAGCACATCGCGCACCTCATCCTCCGCCACACTGTGACCTGCGATATGCGGCGCGCCAGATTCCGGATCGATGTAGAAGCGCACTCTCATGGCGGAACGCGGATGGCCTAGTGCCGCAGTTGAGCCGCCGCGCAACCACGTGTCCGGCGACGACCGATCATGGTCGGATCGAACCGCTTGTTAAGCGACAAGCGCATACGACGAATTTAGGTACAGAGTACGCGACGCGTGCAACTGCCAGAACCTGCCGAGTGACACAGGCCCGAAGCGTTGCGTCCAGTCGGGGCCGAACTGCCAGTCCGAAGTGAACAACGCCTGACCGACGGGCGACGCCGCCAAAATGCTCGACAGGACAGCGCGGACTTGATCCACGTGGGCTGACGCGAACTCTAGGAAGGAAGGCGGAAACGGCTCGCGGGATACACCGCTCAACAGCTCGTATGCGAAGAATGGTCCACTCTGCGCGGCGTCCCGTAGGCCGGGATTGCCCAGGTCGTAGAGACTGCCCGATAAGGAATCGAAGTCGGACTGAAACCGCGACGGCACGCGGTGCGACTTGAGCCCAGCCTCACAAACAACCGCGAACCCGTCGGCAGCTATCGGTGCGGGCTTGTCCCTTCCGATACAGGCGATCTCGATCGAAGGCATGGTCTTGTCGCCTAACGACTCGGCGGCTCAGCGGCCGCGCACGCCTCGTCATTCTCAACGATGACACGGGCCGGCTCGGGTCTCACGCGGCCCGGTCCGCTGCAGCCGCGGGTTAGGCGCCGATCATGAAGCATTCGCTTCAGTTGCGATGTGCGGAGCATGCCGCTTCTACCGCCTACCGACGTCGCGTGGACGCCACATTTCGCGACAGTGACGGAAGAAACCGAGGCCGGCTATCACCCAGGCGCCGAAGAAAATGATCTGAAGGACACCGCTCAAGACGCCGCGGACGTCAAAGAAGACGCCAAGTCCTTGGACCACGACACCAACGATGCAGGCTGGGATCATCAGTCGGAGTCCCGAACGTTCCTGCCGTGCAAGGCTCATTTGGTTACTCGTTGGTGGGGCCGCCGGTTTTTCCAGAGCGCCTAACGACTCGGCCGTTCAGCGGCGGGAGCGAGAGGGAGCACAGCGACCGCCGCGCCCGCCCGCTGCAACGGCGGGTTAGGCCGCTTACGATAGCAAAAGCAGGACATGACCCTTCTGTTGCCCGCCCTCGCCGTGATCTTGGATGATCTCCACCAACCAGTCGAACACCGTCGGACCAATGCCCGACCTTGCTCGTTTCAGCTCGGCGGCCACGAATTGGCGATTGCTCGGGTGGCAGCGCTCGAGCTTACGCTCGAGCTGGCGAACCGTCTCGGAGTGACCGAGGCGCTCCTTCGAGACGCCGTGGTTCAGCCACGCCAATTCGAAGCCGTCGTCCGGCGTTCCGAACCCACCACGTAGGATGTCGTTGAAGGCGTCGAGATTGTGGCCCCATCCCGCCCCGGGGATCAGAACGCGGCTGATCTCATCGAAGAAACCCTCCAGAGTGAAGAAGGCCCGTCCGTCGATCTCGTACCGCTTCATTCGGTCGGCCTAACTACCTGCGCATCAGCGGCTCGTCGATCGTGAACTCGAAGTTGATCCTTGAACCGCCTGTCATCTGTGCAGCCTAACACCCAGTAGGCAGTTCCATCTAATCCCGCCCGCGACGCCGATCGCGCAGTCTATCGCGCGACGCGAGTGCGCTTTCGGCACCATGCAACCGCTCGTCCATCCTCACGATCTCCATTGCTTCGGCGCCAACCAGCCCGCCGTTATCCCGCGAGCTTTCGCGACCTAACGCCCGAGCGGCAGCGTCGGCACCTCGTCGTCCTGCACGGGCGGCGGCACTGCGGCCTCCCCGCGCGACGGATCGAACAGCGGCAGCAGCTCGGGCGCCTGCACGGCGCTCGGCATGCGATCGACGGGCTCGAGCGCGTCGATCTCGTCCGCCGTACCAGCACCCAGCTCGCGGAAGCGGCGCGCTGCGGGCAGCACGCGGCGGTCGAGCGAGCCGACCGCCTCGTTGTAGCAGTCGACGGCGCGCGCCAGGCTCTTCCGCAGGTTGTCGAAGTGCTCGGCGAGCTTGCCGATGCGCTTGTAGAGCTCGCGCCCGTTCTCGCAGACCTCCTGCGCGTTCTCCGCGACCGCCTGCTGGCGCCACGCCTGCGCCGCGCCCCAGAGCAGCGCGATCAGGTTGATCGGGCTGGCCAGCACCACGCGCTGCGCGACGCCGCGGTCGATCAGCGTGCCGTCCTGGTCGAGCGCCGCGCGGAAGAAGTTCTCGCCCGGCAGGAACATGACGACGAACTCCGGCGACGGCTGCAGCTGGTCGCGGTACGCCTTGGTCGCGAGCTTCGTCATGTGATCGCGCACGAGCTTCGCGTGCTCGGCGAGGAGCGTCGCGCGCGTCACCTCGTCGGTCGCCTGCTCGGCGTCGAGGTAGGCGCGCATCACGGCCTTCGCGTCGACGACGATGTTGCGCCCGCCGGGGAGGCGAACCACGAGGTCGGGCCGCAGCCGACCGTCGTCGCCGTCGACCGTCACCTGCTCGTCGAAGTCGCAATGATCGAGCATGCCCGCCAGCTCGACGACACGGCGGAGCTGCACCTCGCCCCAGCGCCCGCGCACGCCGGGCGCACGCAGCGCGGTCGTCAGGTGCGCCGTCTGCGACAGCAGCCGCTGCTCGGATTCCTGCAGGCCGGTCACCTGCTGGCTCAGCGCGCCGTGGTTCGTCTCGACGCGACGGAGGCTCTCGTCCATCCGACCGATCGAGTCGCGCACCGGCTTCAGCAGCTCGTCGATCGCGACCTGTCGCGCCTCGAGCTGCTGCTGCGCACCCGACTGGAACTCGCCGAGCTGCGCCCGCGCGAGCTCGAGGAACGACTGATTGTTCTGTCGCAGCGCCTCCGCCGACAGATTCTGGAAGGCGTCGCGCAAGGCGCGCTCCGCCTCGGCGACGACCGCCAGCTTCTCGGCGCTCGCGCGCCGCTCATGCTGCAGGTCGGCCTCGAGCCAGGCTCGCTGATGCGCCACCTCGTCGAGATGCCGTCGCGTGTCGGCGAACTGGCTCTCGAGCTGTGTGACCCGCTTCTGCGCCTCGTCGTGCCGTGCCTGGACGGCGACGACCCGTGGCCGACCGATGAGCCAGGCCACCAGCGCGCCGAGCAACAGCCCCACCGCGGCTCCCACGACCCCCACCGTCATCACGTCCATGAGGCTGTGTAGCTTGTGTCACTGCGGCGATCCAGGGCTTAATCCGCGCGGGGGTCATCATGGTCGAGAAGACGATCGAGCTCACCGGAACGTCGACGAACTCCATCGAGGACGCGGTCGGTCTCGCCGTCTCGCGCGCGGCGGCGACCATCAAGGGCATCAAGCCGGAGGTCGAGGTCGATCGCATCGTCGCCGTGGTCGAGGACGGCGGCGTCACCGCCTGGCGCGTGCGCGTGAAGGTCAGCTTCGCGGTGCAGGAGCAGATTCACGAGTGAGCGACGCGGCTGCCCAATCCGGTCCAAAGACGATCGAGGTCGCCGACGGCGTGGTGCAGGTGTGCCTGCCGCTGCCGATGCGTCCGACGATCGTCAACGTGTGGCTCGTCCGCGGCGGCGACGGCTGGACGCTGATCGACACCGGCATGCACACCGGCGACAGCACGTCGGCGATGCGCGCCGCGCTCGACACGATCGGCATCGCGCCCACCGACGTCCGGCGGATCGTCTGCACGCACCACCACATCGACCACTACGGCACCTCCGGTCCGTTCCGCGAGCTGATGCACGCCGACGTCTACCTGCATCCGCTCGAGGCCGAGCGGGCCGCAGCGGCGAAGGATCAGGGCGGCGAGGACCAGTCGTTCCTCGGCCGCCACGGCATCCCGCCGGCGCCGCCCGAGAAGCAGCTGCCGCCGATGAAGCTCGTCGTCGGCAACCTCTACTGCCCGGCGATCCCCGACCATCTTCTCGCCGACGGCGACGAGGTGCCGCTGGGCGACGGCCGCCGGCTCGACGTCGTCTGGACGCCGGGGCACACGCCCGGCCACTGCTGCCTCCTGCTCCAGCCCGACCGCGTGCTGTTCGTCGGCGACCACCTGCTGCCGAAGATCACGCCGCACGTCGGCATCGGCCCGAGCGGTCCGCAGAATCCCCTCGGCGACTTCCTGGCGTCGCACGAGAAGATCGCGAAGGCCGACGCCCGTCTCGTCTGCCCCGCGCACGGCGGCGTCTACGAGGACCACCGGCGTCGCGCGAACCAGCTCGTCGACTTCCACCGCGTGCGCAAGCTCGCGATGCTCGACCTGATCCGCAAGCGCGCGCTCACCGCGTACGAGGTGGCGCTCGACGCGTTCGCGATCACGCCGGGCAACCGCTTCCAGGTGATCGCCGCGACGTCGGAGACGCTGGCCCACCTCGAGCTGCTGCGCCTCGAGGGCCGGGCGCTGCGCAGCGACGAGCACGGCGTCGTGCGCTACAAGGCGCGTTGACCGCCGCGGGGCTGCGGCGCTACGACGCTCGGATGCGACGTTCCCTTCTCGTCCTGCTGGCACTCCTCGCGGCGGCGCCCGCGCTGGCCGCACGCGACTGCGAGGCCACCGAGGCGGACTTCGAGTGCCTCCTCAACTGGGACAAGGTGAACAACGTCCGCATCTTCAACAAGACGCCCAAGCTCTTAAGAAGGCGAAGCGCGTCCTCGAGAGCGGCAAGCCGAATCGCAAGTACCCGATCGGCACGATCATGCAGCTCATCCCGGGCGAGGCGATGGTGAAGCGGAAGAAGAGCTTCAATCCCGACGGGAACGG
Source organism: uncultured Binatia bacterium (SeqCode) (assembly GCA_964432595.1). GTDB lineage: Bacteria > Desulfobacterota > Binatia > DP-6 > DP-6 > DASYLJ01. The sequence goes on from CAYSOF010000033.1 coordinate 5,314, forward strand.
CTGGGAGTTCTTCCAGCTCGGCGTGTCAGGCGCCGGCACGACCATCATCAGCCGCGGCGTGCAACTGCCACGCCGCCGCGAAGAAGTTCGACTTCGTCTGCGAGAAGACGCACGGCTGCATCCAGCTGCCGTTGACCGACGAGGGCATCGACGCGATCCAGCGCAATGATCCGCGCTGTCCGCCGCAGTGACTTAGTGCCGGCCGCCCATGATGCTCATGCCGCCGTCGGCCGCGGAGGTCGGCTCCTCGCCCAGCGCGCGCTCGGCGTCGTTCATGGCCGCGCGGTAGATGCCTCGCGCCATCAGCGCGACGGCGTCGGCGTGCAGCCGGCGGTAGACGTCGCGCTTCAGCGTCTGTGCGCCGCGGTCGTCGGGAGCGGCACGCGTCGCCCACTCGGCGAGATGGCTCGCCATCGTCGCGTCGCCGACGTCGAGCAGCGCACGGCCGCGGGCGACCAGCGCGTCGACCCCGCCGGCGAGCGCCGCGATCTCGGCGGCCTGCGCCGCGGGCGTGGCGGGCAGCAGGTCGGCGGCGTTGCCGTTCCACCAGCCGCCCCAGAGACGCAGCAGGTTGCGCACGATGAACTTCGGATGGTCGTAGGTCGGCTGCAGGAACGTCCGCTTCGCGAGCTCGGGGTCGGGCTCGACGGCGTGGAATATCTCGTCGGCCGTCTCGCCGGCGTTCATGCGCTCGCGCACCTGGTCGACGATGACGCGAAGGTAGCGCGCGGTCTCGGTCAGCATGAGCCGCACGGCCTCACGGCCGTGCAGTGCAGGTCCATGACCGGGGAAGAGCCATTCGGGCTCGAGGCCGGCCATCGCCTCGAGCACGGTGGCCCAATCCTCGGGATAGCGCTGCACCTTCTGCGGGTTGCCGCAGTTCGGCGCCTGCCAGATGATCAGGTCGCCGGTGAAGAGATAGCGGTGCTTCGGCACCCACACCCAGAGGTGGTCGTCGGTCTCGCCGCGCGCCGCGTGGTACTCGACGTCGAGGTCGCCGAAGCGCTGCGCCAACACGTCGCGGACGAGGAGCGTCGGCCAGTCGAAGCGCTTCGGGAAGACCGGCATGGGCAGGCCGAACTGGCGCATGTTGATGCGGCCGTTCAGCCCGTTCATGGCGCGGTAGCGATGGAAGCGCGCGACGCAGTTCTCCTGCGCGACGATCTCGGGGCGCTCGCCCGCGTCGAGAAAGGCGCGCATGCCGAAGGCGTGGTCGGCATGTCCATGCGTATAGACGCCGGCGCGCACGGGGTCGGGACACCACGCGTGGATGGCATCGCGCACCGTACCGGTCGTGTGCGTGAAACCGGGGTCGATCACGACGACGCCGTCGGGCGTCCGCAGCGCGTAGGTGTTCACGAACGCGGGATGCATGAAGACGTTCGGCGCCACCTCGCCCGGATCGCCGAAGAACACGGGCGTGGTGGTCGTGGGGTCGGTCGAGACCATCGAGCGGGCCATGACTCCGAGGTCTAGCGGACCGCCGTCGCGGCCGGCAAGCCAGGCGCTGCCGATCGACCCGCTGCTCCCGGCGATCATCGATGCGCTGCGCGTGGGCTCGCGCCTCGTGCTGCGCGCCGCGCCCGGCGCGGGAAAGACGACACGCGTGCCGGCCGCGCTGCTGGACGCCGCGGTCGCGCCGGGCCGCGTGCTCGTGCTCGAGCCGCGGCGCATCGCGGCGCGCGCGGCGGCCGAGTTCGTCGCCGCGGCGCGCGGCGATCGCGTCGGGGGCGCCGTAGGCTACCGCGTGCGCTTCGAGCAGCGCGGCAACGCGGCGACGCAACTCTGGTTCCTCACCGAGGGCGTCTTCGGCCGGCAGCTCGCCGACGACCCGTTCCTCGACGGCGTCGGCGTCGTGGTGCTCGACGAGTTCCACGAGCGTCATCTGCAGGGCGACCTGGCGCTGGCGGTGGTGCGCGAGCTGCAAGCCACCGTGCGGCCGGACCTGAAGCTCGTCGTCATGTCGGCGACCCTCGAGACCGAGGCGCTCGCGCGCTACCTGCCCGACGCGAGGGTGCTCACGTCGGAGGGCCGCGCGTTCCCGGTGACGGTGACGTACGCACCGCCGCCGGCGCGGCGACGCCTGCACGAGCACCTCGCCGACGTGATGCCGTCGGTGCTCGCCGAGCCGGGCGACGTCCTCGTGTTCCTGCCCGGCGCCGGCGAGATCCGCCGCACGGCCGAGGCGCTCGCCGGCCTGCGCGACGTCGACGTCGTCACGCTGCACGGCGACCAGCCGCTCGACGAGCAGCGCCGCGCCCTGCAACCGGGGCCGCGCCGCCGCATCGTGCTCGCGACCAACGTCGCCGAAACGGCGCTCACGGTCGAGGGCGTCACGGCCGTGATCGACGCGGGGCTCGCGCGCATGGCGCGCTTCGACGCGCGGCACGGGCTCGATCGGCTCGTCCTGGCGCCGATCAGCCGCGCGTCGGCGGACCAGCGCGCAGGACGCGCCGGCCGTCTCGCGCCGGGACGCTGCATGCGGCTGTGGAGCCGCGACGAGCACCCCGGTCGCCGCCTGCACGAGACGCCCGAGATCCTGCGCCTCGATCTGACCCGCACGGTGCTCGAGCTGCGCGCGTGGGGGATCGGGGCAACGGACCACCTCGCATGGCTGGACGCACCGCCGGCGCAGTCGCTCGCACACGCCGAGGAGCTGCTCGTCCGTCTGGGCGCCGTCGACGATACGGGCGCGCTCACGGCCGTCGGACGGCGGCTGCTCGCGTTACCGGCGTCGCCGCGGCTGGCGCGGATGCAGATCGAGGCCGACGCGATGGGCTGCGGCGGCGGGGGCGCGCTGCTCGCCGCGCTCGCCGGCGAGCGCGACATCCTGCTGAGCGGCCGCGCGTTCGGCGGCCCGGCGCGCGACTTCCCACCCGGCCCGTCGGATCTGCTCCTGCGGATGGAGCTGTTCGAGGACGCCGCCCGGCGGGGCTTCTCGGCGGCGACGTGTCACGCCCTCGGCCTCGACGGCCGTTCGGTGCGCGCGGTCGAGCGCGCGCGGCGGCAGCTCGCTCGCGGTGCACGGGCCGGCGACGCCGATCCGGAGCGGCTGCTGCGCTGCGCGCTCGCGGGATTTCCCGATCGCGTCGCGCGACGCCGCGAGCCCGGGTCGGCGCGGGCCGTGATGACCGGCGGCATCGGCGTCGTCCTCGCGCCGGAGAGCGTGGTCCGCGAGGCGGAGCTGTTCGTCGCCATCGACCTCGACCGCGGACACGGCGCGGAGGCGACCGTCCGCGTCGCGAGCGCCGTGCGGCGCGAATGGCTCGACGCCCTCTTTCCCGGCGCCGTCACGAGCGAGCGCGCGCTGGTGTTCGACGCCACACGCGGCGCGGTGGTCGAGCGACGGCAGGAGCGCTACCGCGACCTCGTGCTGTCCGAGTCGATCCGAACGGACGTCGATCGCAACGCCGCCGGCGAGGTCCTCGGCACCGCGCTCGCGGCGGACCCATCGCTCGGCGCGTCCATCGCCGTGGACGCCGAGGGTCTCCTGGCGCGCCTCCGGTTCCTCGCCGGGGCGATGCCCGAGCTCGGCCTGCCGGACGACCCGGCGGCACTCTTCGCCGACGCGCTGGCGTCGTGCGCCGCGGGACGGCGGTCGCTGGGGGAGCTGCGCGACGCCGATCCGATCGGCGCGTTGCGCGGCCTGCTGACGCACCCGCAGCGGAGCGCGCTCGAGCGCGACGCGCCGACGCACGTACGGCTGCCGACGGAGCGGATGGCGCCGATCACGTACGAGGCGGGACGTCCCCCGTCGGCGTCGGCGAAGATCCAGGAGCTGTTCGGCATGACGACGACGCCGCGGCTCGCCGGCGGCCGCGTGCCGCTCGTCGTACAGCTGCTCGCACCGAACCAGCGCCCGGTGCAGATCACCGACGACCTCGCGAGCTTCTGGCGGACGACGTATGCCGACGTGCGCAAGCAGCTCCGCGGCCGGTACCCGCGTCATCCGTGGCCGGATGATCCGCTGACCGCGCCACCCACGGCGCGCGCGAAGCGCCGCGGCACGTGATCGGCGAGCGATCAGCTCGTCTTTTGCGTTGACTCCTCGCGAGGTACTCGACTACCTAGCTCCCAGTCCGTCACACGAGGGGGTGCCCATGAGCGCGATGCGTGAGCGGTTCCTGGCGATCGGCCTGTTGCTGGCGTCGATCCCCCGAGTGGCTTCGGCGGAAACGCACGCGCAGGTCACGGGCGGGCAGCTCGTCGTCACCGAGACGTCCGCCGCGGCGAATTGGCTCGGCGTCGCCGAGACGTCGCCCGGCCAGTTCGTGCTGGTCGATTGGGCCGCAGTGCCGATCACGCCCGGTGCGGGCTGCACGGCCGGCGGCAGCTCGAACGTCGCCGTCTGCTCGGGCACGGTGACGCAGGTGTCGATCGCCGTGGGCGACGGCGATGACGTCGCGACGTTCATCGGCCCGACGCCCGCCGTCATCGACGGCGGCGCCGGCGACGACGATCTGACGGGCGGCAGCGGCAACGACGTGCTGCGCGGCGGCCTCGGCGCCGACGTGCTGATCGGCGGCGCCGGGACGGACACGGCCGACTACGCGAACCATCCCCTGCAGCCCATCATCGCGACCGCCAACGGGCACCCCGACGACGGCGGGCCGCGCGAGGGCGACGACGTCCAGCCCGACGTCGAGACGATCGTGACCCTTCCCGCGCCGACGACGGCCGTGGTCGACTGCGGGGAGCTCCGCGTCACGACCCACGACGCGGCCGCGAACATCCTCGGCGTCGTGCTGTCGGGCAGCACGTTCGTCCTCGTCGACTGGAGCGCGCATCCGATCGCGCCCGGCGCCGGCTGCACGCAGGGCACGCTGCCGTTTCTGGTGAACTGCCCGGCCGCCGGCATCACGCGCATCACGGTGGACGCCGGCGACGGCAACGACACGGTCGTGGTCGGTGGCACCGTCCCTGCCGTGATTCGCGGCGGCACCGGGAACGACGCGCTCACCGGCGGCAACGGCAAGGACCTGTTGATCGGCGGGCCGGGCAACGACACGCTCACGGGCAGCGGCGCCGACGACGTCCTGGTCGGCGGTCCGGGCGCCGACGTGATGGCCGGCGGCGACGGCTGGGACACCGCGAACTACCGCGGCCATGCCGCGCAGCCCGTCACCGTGACGTTCGACGGCACCGCGAACGACGGCGGCGCGGGCGAAGGCGACAACGCCATGGCCGACGTCGAAACGTCGGCGCTGCAGGCGGCGCCCGTGGTCTGGGTGTTCGGCGACTCGAACACGCACGGCTACGGCCCGTACCTCGTCTCGGCGCGTCCCGAGTGGGACGTCCGCGTGCGCGGCGTCGGCGGGGAGACGTCGGCGGGTGGGCTCGTCCGTGCCGCCAACGAGCTCGCCGCGGCGGGCCCCGGCGACGTCCCCGACGTAGTCGTCGTCGCGTACAGCACGAACGACATGGTGCATCACGTCTTCCTCGACGATCCGGCGTTCGCACCGCCGACCGTCGGGCAGAACGTCGGCGCCATCGCCGGGCTGTTCGAGGAAGCCGGCGCGGAGGTGATCGTCGGGCTCCCGCTCGACGGACCCATCCAGCACGCCGGCAACACCCCGGAGATCAACGCGACGCTCGCGGAGATGCAGGCCGACTACGACGCCCAGCGGCCGGGGCTCGAGCGCTGCGCGCTCGGGCGCGAGAACGTCGACTTCGGGCTCGACTCGAACTCCCAGTTCGCCGGCGGCCCGCTCGGGGCGTTCCACGCCAGCGCGGCGACCTACCAGAACATGTTCGTGCCGCGCGCGGCCGCGGAGATCGAGCGCGCGCTCGGGGAGCACGAGCTCGTCTTCGGCGACAACAACGGCGACGGGCTGCTGAAGCTCGGCTGCATCGGCGACTCGAATACGTTCTTCCAGTGGACCTACCCGGCGTCGTGGTGTCAGGTCGTCGACGACGCGATCTACGACGAGCGCTTCGTGACGAGCCTCCACGCGGGTCTGGGCGCGACGGCGCAGGACAAGCCGGGCGTCGACAACGACGCCTTCTTCTTCCTCCAGCAGGCGATCGCCGCGGGCGACGACGCCGCCATCCTGGCGTTCGGCACGAACGACGTGGCCTTCTTCGACCCGAGCAACGTGTGGGCCGGCGCCCTGAACGTCCTGCTCGCCTACCTCGATCTCGACGAGATCGCGCAGGCGGCCGGCGTGACGCTCTACATCGGCTTGACGCCCCCGCGCCTGCATCCGAACACCCCGCCGGGCTCCGTCGAGGCGGTGAACACGCTCGTGCAGGCCGCCTTCCCCGCCGACCGCGTCATCGACTTCTACGGCGGCTTCGGCGCGACGGACCTGGAGTCCGACCAGATCCATCTGACGCTGCAGGCGAAGATCAAGCGCGGCCGGCGCGCGGCGGAGTTCCTCACCGCCGACTGATCGTCAGACGCAGTCCGGGTGGCCGCAGGTGCAGTCGTCGCCGTCGCCACCCGGCTTGGTCGCACGCTCGCATTCGGGGCTGCAGTAGCGGGCTTCGGCCTCGACCTCGCAGGTGCAGGCCTCGTGCGCGCAGGTGTGCTGGTCCATGGTGAACCTCCTGCATCTTCGCTGCAGCGGTCGTGCCAGCGTGGATGAAGTCGGTGCGGCGTATGACCCGCCGCCGATGTAACAATCGGCGTGCAAAACCGCGTGGGCCGCGATTGCCGGACCGCTCAACCGAGCGTGATGACGTAGTTGCCGAAGGCGTCGACCGTCGCGCGCTGGCCGGGATACACCACGATCGTCGTGAACGGCTCCTCGACGATCGCCGGCCCGAGGATCGCCTGGCCGGCGCCGAGCGTCGGCCCGTCGTACACCGGCGTCGCCACGTAGCGGCCGCGGAAAAACGCCTTGCGCGCGCCGAGCCGCGGGTTGGCGCGCGCGCGACGCGACGCCTTCGGCAGCTCCGGCTTGGCCTCGACGGCGACCGCCTTGAGACGCAGCCCGCGGAGGATGGGCTGCTGATCGCGGCTCGCGTACGTGTGCAGCTCCTCGTGCTGCCGATGGAACCGCTCGACGGTGTCGGCGATGACCTTCGCCGTCACCGGACCGCCGCGGCCGGGCAGCGGCACCGGCATGTCGAACGTCTGGCCCGGGTAGCACATGGCCGCCATGCGCTCGATGCGCAGCTTGCGGCCGCGCGGCCCGGTGGCGAGCGCCGCACGGGCCGACGCCTCCATGTCGGCGAACAGCCGATCGACACGCGCCAGATCGACGAGAGGGATCGGGCTCACGTACGAGCGCATCTCGTCGACGACGTGATCGGTGAGGAGCAGACCCAGCGCCGAGAACGCCGGCGACAGTTTCGGCACGAGGATGCGCTCGATGCCGAGCTCGGCCGCCTGCATGCCCGCGTGCACCGGCCCGTTGCCGCCGAACACGACGAGCGTCAGCGCGCGGGGATCGACGCCGCGGCGCGCGGTCGCCTTCCGAACCGCGTTCGCCATGTTCGCGTTGACGAGACGGAAGATGCCGTCGGCCGCCTCGACGAGCGTCAGCCCGAGCGGCTTCGCGACGCGGTCGCGGATCGCCGCCTGCGCGCCCTCGGCGTCGAGCCGCATCGTGCCGGCGCAGAAGCGATCGGGGTTCAGGTAGCCGAGCACGACGTTCGCATCGGTCACCGTCGGCTCGACGCCGCCGCGGCCGTAGCAGACGGGCCCCGGCTCGGCGCCCGCGCTCTGCGGGCCGACCTTCAGCGCGCCCGCCTCGACACGCGCGATCGAGCCGCCGCCGGCGCCGACGGTCTCGACGTCGACCATCGGCAGACCGACGAGATAGCGGTGGTGCCAGTTCCATCCCGACTTCACCTCGGGCGCGCCGCCGCGCACCAGGCACACGTCGTAGCTGGTGCCGCCCATGTCGACGGAGATGAAGTCGGTGATCTTCGCGGCGCCCGCGACGTGGGCCGCGCCCATCACGCCGCCGGCGGGACCGGAGCCCATCACCGCGACGGCTTTCTGCGCCACGTAGCCGCCCGGCATGACGCCGCCGTTCGACTGCATGATGAGCAGCTCGCCGGCGAAGCCCTCCTCGCGCAGGCGCGCGTCGAGTCGGCTCAGATACCGCTCGATCTTGGGTCCGACGTAGGCGTTCACGAGCGTCGTGCTGGTGCGCTCGAACTCGGGCGCCGACGGCATCACTTCGTGCGAGAGCGACACCATCACGCCGGGCAGCTCCTCGTGCGCCAGCTCGCGCACGCGCCGCTCGTGGGTCGGATTCACGTAGGCGAACAACAGGCTGACCGCGAGCGACTCGACGTGCTGCAGCTTCATGCGCCGGAGCGCGCGGCGCACCGCGTCCTCGTCGAGCGGCACGACGACGTTGCCGTCGACGTCGAGCCGCTCGGGTACGCCGTAGCGCTGGCGGCGCGGACAGATCGGACGCGGCGGCGGCATCGCCGGATCCCAGATGTCCTCTTTGAAGCCGCGACGGATCTCGATCTGGTCGCGGTTGCCCTCGCTGGTGACGAGCCCGGTGACGGCGCCGGACATCTCGATCATCGTGTTGTCGGCGGTCGTCGTGCCGTGGACGATCATCGCGGTGCGCTTCAGCAGCGCGGCGAGGTCCATGCCCTGCCCGTCGGCGAGCCGGCGAATGCCGCCGAGCACGCCTTCCGACTGGTCGCGCGGCGTCGTCGGATGCTTGTCGAGCACGAGCCCGCCGTCGCGGGCCAGCACCACGTCGGTGAAGGTCCCGCCCACGTCGACTCCGATCCGCCAGCGCCGCGCCGTCGTCGTCACGGCGCGACGGCTACACCGAAACGCCGCGAAGCGACAAGACGCGCGCGGTCAGCCGAACAGCTGGCGCGGCGTCGCGCGAAGCCCCGGAAAGGTGACGGCGTCGCACGGCTCGTCACCGACGCAGACGGTCACCGTCCCGCCGGTGACGCGACGCTCGATCGCGCGGCGGTCCATGTCGATCAGCCAGAGCTCGCGGACGCCGAGCGCGGCGTACGTGTCGGCCTTCGTCGTGCGGTCGTAGACGGCCGTGCTCGGCGACGACACCTCGACGACGAGCTCTGCGGCGGACATGGGATCATCGTCGCCGAGCGTTGCCAGCCGTTCCGCGCTGACGACGTACAGATCGGGCTCGAGCCACGTGTCGGGCCGGGTCCAGACGGCGGCGCGCGGCACGTAGAGCGTGCCGCGCGTCGGATGGGCCAGCAGGTACGCGGCGATGATCATGACGAGACGCGAGACGGCTTCCGAGTGCGGCCGAGCCGGCGGAGGGACCATGTACAGCACCCCGGCGATCAGCTCCCAGTGGCCACCGCCCGGAGGCGGCTCGAGCTCGTGGAACTCCTCGAGCGTGTAGCGATGGACCAGCGGGGAGGTCGTCGGGGCGGTCACGCCCATGGGCGGAACCCTACTCCCGGCTGTGACGGGGTCGCAATCCCTCGAAGCGGACCATCACTCGCCCATGACCTTCACCACGACGCGCTTCTTCCGCTGGCCGTCGAACTCCGCGTAGAAGACCTGCTCCCAGGGGCCGAGATCGAGGCTGCCCTTCGTGATCGGCAGGACGACCTGGTGGTGGATCAGCGTGCGCTTCAGGTGCGCGTCGGCGTTGTCCTCGCCGGTCTGGTGGTGGCGGTAGTCGCCGGCGGGCGCGAGCCGCTCGAGCCACACCATGACGTCGTGCTTGAGCCCGCTCTCCTCGTCGTTCACAAAAATGCCCGACGTGATGTGCATGGCGGAGACGAGGCACATGCCCTCCTCTACCCCCGACGCTTCGACCACGTCGGCGACGCGGTCGGTGATGTTGATCAGCTCGTGGCGCTGCTTCGTCGTGAACCAGAGATAGTCGGTGTGGACCGTCATGCGCGGAGCCTAGCACCATCGCGCCGAGACGCGATGGGGTGTTAGGGTCCGGGGCCATGGCCCATCGCGTGATCGTCTGGGGAACGGGGAACGTCGGCGTGCCGGCGCTGCGCATCGTGCTGTCGAACCCGGCGCTGGAGCTGGCCGGCGTCATCGTCTCGAACCCGGCCAAGGTCGGGCGCGACGCGGGCGAGCTGTGCGGCCGCCCGACGACGGGCATCCGCGCGACGAACGACGTCGAGGCCGCGTTCGCCGCCGGCGCGGACGCCGTCGCCTACTGCGCGTCGGGCGACTTCCGTCCGACCGAGGCGCTCGACGACATCGAGCGCTGCCTGCGCGCCGGGCTCAACGTCGTGTCCACGTCCGTCTATCCTCTCTACGACCCGACGTCCGCGCCCGACGACCTGCGCGAGCGCATCGGCGCCGCCTGCGCGGCGGGCAACGCGTCGATCTTCGTCTCCGGCGTCGATCCGGGCTTCATCAACGACGTGATCCCGCTGCTGCTCGCCGGGCTCTGCGAGCGCGTGGACGAGATCCGCGCGTTCGAGCTGTTCAACTACTCGAGCTACGAGCAGACCGACGCCGTGCGGAACCTCGTCGGCATGGGCCAGCCGATGGACGCGACGCCGCCGATGCTGACGCCGGGCGTGCCGACGATGGTGTGGGGCGGGCCGATCCGTCTGATGGCGCGCGGGCTCGGGCTCGAGCTCGACGAGATCCGTGAGACGGTCGTGAAGCGCGCGCTGCCGAAGACCGTGACGACACGCCACGGCCAGTTCGACGAGGGCACGATGGGCGCCTTCCGTCTCGAGATCCAGGGCATCGTCGGCGGGCGGCCGCTGCTCGTCGTCGACCACGTGACGCGCATCGTGAACGACGTCGCGCCCGACTGGCCGATGCCCGCGGGCGACGGTGCGCACGGCGTGAAGATCACCGGCAGGCCGAACCTCACGGTGACGCTCGATCCCGAGGACGACGCCGGCAGCGCCGCGGGGGGCGGCAACACGACGGCCGCGGCCCGCATCGTGAACGCGATCCCGTTCGTCTGCGGCGCGCCCGCCGGCATGCTCGACGCGCTCGCCGTGCCGCTGCCGATCGGCCGGGGACTGGTCGGATGATCGGTCGTCTGCTCTTGGTGCTCGCGATGTCGATCCGCATTGCCGGAGCGGCGGACGATCCCGCCGCCCTCGTGAACCCGTTCGTCGGCACCGATGCGCGCACCGTCGACTTCGGGACGGGCGGCGGCGCCGGCAACACGTTTCCGGGCGCCGTCGCCCCGTTCGGCATGATCCAGTGGAGCCCCGATACCGTGCCCGGCATCGCCGCCTCGGCCGGCGGGTACTCGTATCCCGACACGATCATCCGCGGCTTCAGCCTGACGCACCTGAGCGGCCCCGGCTGTCCCGTCTTCATGGACGTTCCGATCCTTCCCACGGTGACGCCGATCGCCACGGTGCCGTCCGTCGCCGGCACGTACGAGGTCGCCCCCGAGTACCTGCCGGCATTCGATCACGCACACGAGGACGCCGCGCCGGGCGCGTACCACGTGCGGCTCGACCCCGGGACGCCCGAGGCGATCGACGTCGAGCTCGCTGCGCGGACGCGCAGCGCGGTCGGCCGCTTCACGTTCCCCGCAACCACGGCGGCGAACGTGCTGGTCAACGCGGGCGGCAGCGCGATGGCGAACGGCGACGTGTCGATCGCGATCGATCCGGCGGCCGCGGAGATCTCCGGATCCGTCGGCGCCGGCCAGTTCTGCTACCACCGCAATCGCTACACGCTCTACTTCACGATCCGCTTCGACCGCCCGTTCGCGACGTGGGGCACGTGGGCGGACGGCGCGCTGTCGCCCGGCTCGACCGCCGCGTCCGGACACACCGACCAGCCGTTCCACCTCCGGCCGCTCTCGGGGCTGCCGCCGCCGCCGACCACCAGCAACACCGTCCCCGTGGGCGCCTGGGCCGGCTTCGACACGACGCTCGATCCCGTCGTCCACGCGCGCGTCGGCATCTCCTACGTGAGCGTCGACGGCGCGCGCGCGAACCTGGCCGCGGAAACGCCGGACGCCGACGTCGACGCCGTCCGCGTGGAGACCCGCGCGGCGTGGAACGCGGTGCTCGGCCGTATCGCGGTCGCGGGCGGTACGCCGTCGACGACGCGCACGTTCTACACCAACCTCTATCACGCGCTGCTCGCGCCGACCGTCTTCAGCGACGTCGACGGCGCGTACATCGGCATGGACGGCCTTCCGCAGCGCGCCGAGGGATGGATCAAGCATACGAACGTGTCGGGCTGGGACGTCTATCGCGCGCAGATTCCGCTGCTCGCGATGCTCGATCCCGAGCGCGCGAGCCACGTCGTCCGCTCGCTGCTCGCCGACGCGCGCGAGAGCGGCTGGCTGCCGAAATGGTCCGTCGCCAACGGGCAGACCGACGTCATGGTGGGCGATCCGGCGGCCGCCATCATCGCCGGCGCGCACGCGCTCGGCGCGCGCGACTTCGACGCCGCCGAGGCGCTCGCCGCCATGGTGAAGGGCGCAACCGAGACCGGCGTCAGCGCCAACGCCGAGTACGTCCAGCGTCAGGGTCTGGACGCATACATGCAGCTCGGCTGGGTGCCGCACGACGGCACCGAGACGTCGAGCGGCACGACGACGACCGTCTTCGGCAGCACGAGCGCGGTGTGGGGCTCGGCGGCCACCACGCTCGAGTACGCGGTCGCCGACTTCGCCATCGCGCGATTCGCCGCGGCGCTCGGCGACCGGCGCACCGCACGCACGTTCCTCCGACGCTCGGGCGCCTGGCGGCACCTGCTCAACCGGGCCACCGGCTATCTCGAGCCACGCTACGCCTCCGGCGCGTTCGTCGCCGGCTTCGACCCCGAAGGGCTCGAAGGCTTCGTCGAAGGCAACGCCGCGCAGTATCGCTGGATGGTCCCGTTCGATCCGGCCGGCCTGATCGACGCGCTCGGCGGCGCGCGCAAGGTCGTCCCGCTGCTCGACCATCATTTCGAGAAGCTCGACGAGGGACCGCAGTCGGAGTTCGCGTTTCTCGGCAACGAGCCCGAAGCCGGCGTGCCGTGGCTCTACGACTGGCTCGGCCAGCCGTGGAAGACCCAGCGCGTGGTGCGCGCGGCGATGACGACGCTCTACGACGACGGGCCCGCCGGCTACACCGGCAACGACGACCTCGGCGCGATGGCCGCGTGGTACGTCTTCGGCGCGCTCGGCTTCTACCCGGCCATCCCCGCGGAGGGCATCTTCGCGCTCGGCAGCCCGCTCTTCCCCGAGGCGACGCTGCGGCTCGCCGGCGGCGACGTCGTGATCACGGCGCCGCAGGCGGCGCTCGACGCGCCGTACGTGCAGTCCATGCGCCTCGACGGCAAACGGTGGGAGAAGCCGTGGCTGCGCTGGGAGCAGCTCGCGTGCGGCGCGCGGATCGACGTCGTGCTCGGCCCGACGCCGAACGAGAAGTGGGGCCGTGCGCGTCGTCATGCGCCGCCGTCGTTCGCGGCCGGCGGTCGGGCCGGGCGCACGCCGCGTCCGCCGCGCTGCGGCTGATCGCCGGACGCTCGAGCAAGCGCTCCGGCGCCTCGGCTACTTTCCGGTGCGTCGAGCAAGGGAAACGGCGCGCCGGCGCGTTGGCACGGCGCGCCCGCCCCGCGATCATCGCTCCCATGGAGGGAGTCATGATCAAGCGATGGTCCGTGTTCCTCTTCGGCGTCGCCTCGTACGTCCTGTTCCTCGCGACGTTCCTCTACGCGATCGGGTTCGTGGGCGGCTTCGTCGTGCCGACCACGCTCGACGGCGAGCGCACCGCGCCGCTCGGCACCGCGCTCGCGATCGACGCGCTTCTGCTGGCGGTGTTCGCCGTCCAGCACAGCGTGATGGCGCGCCCCTGGTTCAAGGCGCTCGTCACGCGATGGGTGCCCGCGGCGGCCGAACGCCCGCTCTACGTGATGGCCTCGAACCTCGCCCTGATGCTCCTGTTCTGGCAGTGGCAGCCGATCGGCGGGACGGTCTGGGACGTCGAGGGCCCGGCCGGCCGGCTCGCGTTCCATGCCGTGTTCGCGCTCGGCTGGACCGTCGTGCTGCTGGCCACGTTCCTGATCAACCACTTCGACCTGTTCGGGCTGCGCCAGGTATGGCTGTTCCTGCGCGGCGTTCCGTACACCCACCTCGCCTTCGGCACGCCCGGCCTGTACCAGCACATCCGCCACCCGCTGTACGTCGGATGGTTCCTCGCCTTCTGGGCCGCGCCGACGATGACGGCCGCGCACTTCCTCTTCGCCGCCGGCACCACGGCGTACATCCTGCTGGCGATCCGGTTCGAGGAGCGCGACCTCGAGGCGCTGCACGGCGACGACTACGCCGACTACCGGCGGCGCGTGCCGATGCTGATCCCACGCCTCGGTGCGACGCGTGTGCCGGCCGCCGCCCCTCAGCAGGCGCGGGTCATCACGTGATGCGGGCCGGCGGTCGGGATGTCGAAGACGTCCGACACGACCGTCCACCCTTGCCGCTCGTAGAACCGCACTGCGGCGACACGCGCGTTGCACCAGAGCAGCGCCGTGTCGCCGCGGAGCGCGTCGACGCCGAAGCGCAGCACCGCCGCACCGACCCCCCTGCCGCGACGATCGGCCCGCGTCGCCATGCCGCGAAGCTGGTAGGCCGCGCGGCCGTCGTGCGGACGCCGCATGAACGACGCGCAACCGACGACCGCGCCCTCGTCGATCGCCGCCACGTGCAGCGTTTCGGGCTCGTCGTCGCCGTCGAAGCGCGCGGCGTCGAACGGCAGCCCGGCGCGCAGCTCCGCGTGCCGCAGGGCGATGATCTCGTCCAGGGCCGCGCGGCGAACCGTCACGGGATGACGGCGTCGGCCTCGATCTCGATCAGCGCCGCGTCGTCGATGAGGCGCGCCACCTGCACCATCGTCGTGGCCGGACGGATGTCGCGGAAGATCGAGCCGTGCACCTCGGCGACCTCTTCCCAGCGGGTGATGTCGGTGACGAAGATCCGCGTGCGGACGACGTCGTCGACGCGCCCGCCGAGCGCCTCGATCGCCGCCTGGATGATCGTCAGCGCCCGCTTCGTCTGCCCGGCCAGCGACGGCGCGAACGTTCCGTCCGCCTCGACACCGACCGTGCCCGTGACGGCGACGGTGTTTCCGGTGCGCACGGCGCGCGAGTAGCCCATGCGCGGCTCCCACGTGGAGCCGGTGCTGGCGAGGGTGCGCCCATCGCGCTCGGTGACGGTGATGCGGACGTCGTCGGCCATCTGGTCTCCCTTCAGCGTGCGCGGCGCCGCTCGTCGCGGAGCCGCGTGGTGGCGTCGTGATCGATCGCGAGCGTGAGATCCTCGAGCGCGCCCGTGAGGACGACGCCGTAGTCGCGCTCGGCCGCCGCGATCGACACGTACTCGTCGAGCACGTCGTCGAGCACCTTCTCGGCGGGCCGGTCGAGCGGGTCGCCCCAGCCACCGCCGCCGCCGTAGTGGTACTCGTAGCACTCGCCGGCGTCGTGCTGGATGTAGCCGGCCTTGTCGCCGACGTCGTGCACGTGCTCGCCGCCGGCGCGGACGGTGAGCCGGTTCGGCGCACCGGGCTTGCCGCCGGCGATGCCGGGCATCGGATACTTCCGGCCGACGACGTACGTGTAGATCGTGGCCGGAACGAGCACCTGCTTGCGGTAGAGGCTGCCGCAGTTGCCGCGGAACTCGCCGGCGCCGCCGCTGTCGGTCTCGTAGTCGCGCGACAGGTGGCGCACCGGGAAGATGGCCTCGTTGATCTCGCCGGTGGCGCGGATCAGGTTGCCGAACGAGACGTTGTGTCCGCCCCACCCGTCCTGCCCCTTCACCGCGCCGCAGTATGCGGCGAAGCTGTCGACGGAGTGGTCGATGAAGAGCTGGTTGGTGCGGGGATTCGTCCCGAAGATCACGGTCGGCATGCCCATCTTGTAGACCTGCGGACAGCTGCGTTCGGGCACGACCTGCGACAGCGCGGTCGCGATCGCCTCGCCCACCTCGGTGCCGGGGTGATGCGTACCGGCGGCGACGGAGCGGCCGTCGGGCGGATTCAGGCAGCAGCCCTTCGGCACGACGAGGTCGATGGAGTCGAAGAAGCCCTCGTTCTTCGGAATCGAGGGATCCATCATCGACGCGAGCTGCGCGACGCAGTAGCCGCGCGTGTTGCCGAACGTCGAGTACGCCTGGATCTCCGGACGGTCGTCGGAGCCGGTGAAGTCGATCGTGAGATCACTGCCCTTCACCGTCACCTTGCAGTGGACGCGGATGTCCTGGTTGCCGTGCGGATCCTGGTCGACCCACGCGTCCGACTCGTAGACGCCGTCGGGCCACGACGCCACTTCTGCTTTGAAGCGCCGCTTGGCGTAGGCGATGATGTTCGCCACCGCGCCGCGCACCGCTTCGGTACCGAAGCGCTGCAGCACCTCCTGGAGGCGGCGGACGCCCAGCTGCGCGGCGCCGACCTGCGCGCGGAGGTCGCCGAGGAACGTCGGCGTGCGGTTGTTCACCGCCATCATGTACTCGACGTCGCGCCGCTTCTCGCCGCGCTCGTAGATCTTGACGGCCGGGAACCGCACGCCTTCCGCCCAGATGTCCGGCGCGTTCACGTTGTAGCCGCCCGGCGTGCCGCCGCCCGTGTCGGCGTGATGGCACTGGATCGAGGCGATCAGCACGCACTCGCCGTCGTGGAAGACCGGCGCGAACACGTTGTAGTCGGGCAGATGGCCGCCGCCGTGGTACGGATCGTTCGCGACGAGCACGTCACCCTCGAACAGGCCGTCGGGCCCGAAGAACTCGACCGCGAAGCGGATGGGCAGCGTCGACGACAGCATGAACTGCGGAATGCCGACGGAGAGCGCCGCGAGCTGCCCGGTGGCATCGAGGATGGTCGCGTTGCGCTCGTTCGACTGGTTCAGGATCGGCGTCGTGGCCGTGAGGCTCACGTGCGTCGCCATCTCGTAGCAGATCGTCTCGAACGCCCCGAGGACGATCTCGGTGGTGACGGGGTCCGTCGTGCGGCCGGCGCGCGCCGGACGCTGGCGGGGGCTGGGCATGCGCCTCGGGCTACACTGAATCGTCGGCTGGCGACAAGCGCGACACGTCAGTCGCCGGCGAGGCGCGCGAGCAGCGACGCCGCCGCGCGGACGTCCGGCAGACCCCAGCGTGCGTACGTCGCGTCGTCGACGCCCGGATGCTCCGCCGTGCCCGCCCGCGGATCGACGAGCACGGGGAAGTCCCGCGCGCCGAGCACGCGGAACGCGTCTTCGTCGGTCGTGTCGTCGCCGAGGTAGAGCACGGGCACGCCGGGGCGCTGCCCGCGGATCCAGCGCACGGCGTCGCCCTTCGTCGGGAACCGCCGCGGCCGCAGCTCGAACACGCGCCGGCCGACGATCACCTCCCAGCCGGTCGGACAGCGGTTCGCGACCGCGTCCGCGGCAAGTGCGGAGGCGCGCAGCGTCGCGCCGCGGACGTGCACCGCCACGACGGGGCCCTTCGCTTCGACGCGCACGTTGCGCAGCCCGACGAGATCGAGACGGAGTCCGCGCGCCAGCTGACGGCCGCGCCGCAGCTGCTCGTCCGTCCAGTAGCGGCGCGTGCGTCCACCCGGCGGCCGACGCATCGCCCCGTGCAGACCGGCGAGCCAGAGGCCGTTCGCGCCGACGAGCCGTGACACCTGGCCGAGCGGCCGTCCGGACACGACGCCGACGAGCATGTCGTCCCGCCGCGCGAGGCGGTGCAGCAGCCGCCGCGTCTCGACCGGCACCGCGGCCGATTCCGGCGACGGCGCGATCGGTGCCAGCACACCGTCCACGTCGAAGATCGCCACGAGGCCGCGACGGCGGCGGGCGCGGAGCAGATGCTCGGTGGGCAGCGGCGTCACGATGGCGACCGTGTCGGATGAACGACGGGTACGCAACCCATATTGACGGCTGCCTGGAACACGGACAGGCTGTTGCGGCGGATGGGATCGCTCCCACGCCTGCTGGTCGTCTCCAATCGCGCCCCGGTGGAAGTGACGCGCGAAGGGTCACACCTTCGCATCCGTCGCACCGTGGGCGGGCTGGCGACGGCGCTCGACGACGTGCTCCGCGAACGCCCCGGCACGTGGATCGCCTGGGCCGGCTCGGTGCGCGACGAGGACCTGACGCCGGAGCGCACGGGCCTGCCCTATCCCATCCGCGCCGTGCAGCTGAGCGAGCGCGAGCTCGACAACTACTACGCCGGCTTCGCCAACCAGGTGCTCTGGCCGCTGTGTCACATCTTCCCGACCAGGTGCCGCTTCAATCCGAGCTTCTGGACCGCGTACCGCCACGCGAACGAGCGCTTCGCCGCGGGCGTGCAGGCGGTCGCGAAGGCCGGCGACGTCGTCTGGGTCAACGACTTCCACCTCTGCCTGGTGCCCGGGCTGCTGCGCGCGGGCCGCGAGCCGCTACGCGTCGGCGTCTTCTGGCACATTCCGTTCCCGCCGCCCGCCGTCTTCGGCATCTGCCAGTGGCGCGAGGCGCTCCTCGAAGGGATGCTCGGCGCCGACGTCATCGGCTTCCAGACGAAGGACGACGTCGACAACTTCATCGCCTGCGTCCGCCAGTTCCTGCACGTCACCGTGCGCGGCAGCCGCGTGCAGATGCCGGGACACGAGGTGCGCGTCGTCGCGCTGCCGATCGGCATCGACGCCAAGCGCTTCGCCGCGCAGGCGGCCGACCCCAACGTGAAGGCGCACGCCGAGCACCTGCGCTCGCGCGTGGGCGCCGACGTGATGCTGCTCGGCGTCGACCGCCTCGACTACACGAAGGGGATCGTCGAACGGCTGCTCGGCTTCGAGCGGTTCCTCGAGCGCCAGCCGTCGTGGCGCCGGCGCGTCGGCTTCGTGCAGATCACCGTGCCGTCACGCTTCCGCGTGCCGCAGTACCGCGAGATGAAGCGCGAAATCGACGAGACGGTCGGCCGCATCGCCGGACGCTTCACCTGGGAGGCGCGCTCGCCGCTCGCGTACCACTACCAGGGCTTCGATCACGAGGCCCTTGCCGCGTACTACCTCGCGACCGACATCGCGCTCGTGACGCCGCTGCGTGACGGCATGAACCTGGTCGCCAAGGAGTACGTCGCGTGTCATGCCGAGCGCGACGGCGTCCTGATCCTGTCCGAGTTCGCGGGCGCCGCGCGCGAGATGAAAGACGCGGTGCTCGTGAACCCCTACGAGCCCGACGCCATCGCGGCGGCCATCGAGACGGCCGTCCACATGGCCGTCGGACAGCGCAAGCGGCGCATGCGCGCGCTGGTGCGCAAGGTCGGAACGCACGACCTCGCGTGGTGGACGTCGACGTTCCTCGAGATGTTGGCGGCACCGCCGCAGCGTGCCGCGATCCGCCTCACGGCGCCGGGCGGAACTTCGGCAGCGTGATCTCGTCGTCGACCTTCGCGAAGGTCACGACGACGGGCATGCCGATGCGCAGGTCTTCGTTCGCGCACTCGACGACGTTCGTGTGCAGGCGCACGCCCTCGGCCAGCTCGACGATCGCCACGTTGTAGGGCGCGTCGGCGAAGAAGCCCGGGTGCTGCGGGCGATGGACGACGATGAACGAGTAGATCGTCGCCCTGCCCGACATCGCCACCCAGGCGTGTTCGGCGGCGAGGCACTTCGGACAGACGGGCGCGGGCGGGAACCGCAGGTGGCGGCATGCGTCGCAGCGCTGCACGCGCAGCTCGCCCTGGCGGCAGCCTTCCCAGTACGGCGCGCCGTCTTCCGTGACGGCGGGCAGCGGCTTGTCGATGACGAACATCACGCGCCTCCCGCGACGGCGCCCGTCGCGACCCGCGGGGCCGCGAGGACGAGCGAGAGGAAATCGGCGACGGCGCGATTGAATTCGGTGGGCTGCTCGAGCATCGGCAGGTGCCCGCACGCGTCGAAGACGGCGAGCCGCGCGTGTGGGATCTGGCGCTGGAGCGTCGTGCTGCGTGCGAGGCGGACGAGCCGGTCCTCACGTCCCCAGGCGAGCAGCACCGGCTGCGCGATGCGCTCGAGCGCCTGCGGCTCGCAGGTGAGCACGCCGCCGAGCGAGCGCGCGACCGCGCGCGCGAACGCCGGAAAGTCGGGATCGGCGAGGCGTTCCTGCAGCAGGCGGCGCGTGACCTCGTGGCCGGCCGTCGCGCGGTCGTGGAACGTCTGCATGAGCCCCTGCTCCAGCGCGGCGCGCAGCACGCGTTGGCCGGTGAGCGCCTGGATGACGTGGCCGAACGGACGGAATGCCGGCGGGTAGGCGAACGCGGGCGCGACCAGCACGAGCGCACGCGTCCACGCGGGATAGCCGAGCGCCAGCTCGAGCGCGACCTGGCCGCCGAGGGAGCTGCCGACCACCACCGCTTCGTTCACGCCGAGCGCGCGGCCGAGGCTACGCACGATGCCCGCGTAGAAGTCGATCGTGTACGGCGCATCGGGCTTGGCGGACGCACCGTGGCCCGGCAGGTCCGGCGCGATGATGCGCCAGCCACCGGCGAAGGCGGCGATCGTGTGCTCCCAGATCGCGTGCGACGCGGTGAGCCCGTGCAGCAGGACCAGCGCGGGCCCGCGTCCCAGGTCGGCGACGCGCAGGCGCACGCCGTCGACCACCACGTCGCGCGTCGGCAGCATGCTCATGGCCGGCGCAGGATCCCCACGGTGTATGCGACGGTCGGCGGCGGCTCGTGCGGCGCGCCCCCGTAGCCCGTCACCATCGAGAGCGACACGTCGGCTACCTGGTTGCACGACGTCCCGCGCACCTGCCGCACCGCTTCGACGATGTGGTTCATGCCGGAGAGGTGGCCCTCGGAGAGGAGGCCGCCGGCCGTGTTGCAGGGAAGACGTCCACCGAGCGTCAGCTGCCCACCCTTCGCCATCGCGCCCACCTCGGCATAGTCGGCGAACCCGTACGACACCAGGTCGTGCACGACGCGCGGCGTGAAGGCGTCGTAGAGCTGCGCGACGCTGATGTCCTTCGGAGCGCAGCCGGCCATCCGATATGCCTGCGCGCCCGCCTCGCTGCCGCCGCCGCGGCCGTCGTCGAAGGGCCGAATGACCTCGGACGAGTGCACCTGGCCGAGCCCGGAGACGAGCGCCGGCGGCTGGCGCAGATCGTCGGCACGCTCGGCCGTCGTGACGACGAAGGCGCCGCCGCCGTCGGTGAACAAGCAGCAGTCGAAGAGCCGCAGCGGCTCGTTCACGAAGCGCGACGACTGATGGTCGTCGATCGTCATCGGCTTCCGCATCTGTGCGTCGGGATTGCGCTGGGCGTGCGTTCGCCACGTCACCGCGATGTGGCCGTAGTCCTCGCTCGTGATGCCGTGCTCGTGCATCTGCCGGCGCGCGAGGTGGCCCATGAAGGTGATGGCGCCGACGTCGCCGTACGGGATGGCCCACGGCGAGCCGAAGAGCTGCGGAATGACGCCCTGCGGGTTCGTCTGCGTCCCGAAGGTACAGAGCACGACCTCGCAGAAGCCCGCCTCGATCGCCATGACGGCCGTCTGCAGCATGCCGATCGCGGTGGCGCCGCCCATGTCCATCGTCGAGCAGTAGCGCGGCGTGATGCCGAGCAGCGCCGCCACGCGCGACGCCCAGCCGTGCTGCTCGCCCATCTGCGCCGGCATCAGGCAGAGCACCCCGTCGACGTCGTCGCGCGCGACGCCGCAGTCGGCAATCGCCCGCGTCGCCGCTTCGAGACAGAATCCCATCGCGCTCACGCCCGGCACCTTCCCGAAGCGCGAGAGGCCGATGCCGACGATCGCGTACCGGTCGCGAAGACGGGCCGGGTCGCGCACGCGCTAGCGGGCGAGCGTGAGGGTGGCGCTGCCGGTCACCTTGCGCTCGCCGTCCTGGTTCTCCGTCCAGATGTCGCAGTCGACGAGGCGTGCGCCGCCCTCGTCGCGCACGGCGGTCACGGTGCCCTTGCAGGTGATGACGTCGCCCGGCCACGTCAGCTTCGCGAACCGCGCGCGGAATTTCCGCACCGACTCGGGGCTGCCGCCGGCCTGCACCAGGAACTCGCCCAGGTATCCCATCGACAGCATGCCGTGCGCGAAGACGCCCGGGTAGCCGGCGTTCTTGGCGAACTCGTCGTCGATGTGGATGGGATTCGGGTCGCCGGACGCGGCGCCGTACGCCTTCAGCTCGTCCCGGGTGATCGGCCCCTTGCGGAGCGACGGGAGCTCCTGACCGACCGTCACGTTCTTCGCGTCGAGGGCTGCCATCGCCTACCTCCGGGAGATGAGCACGTTGCGCGAGTAGAAGACGAGCTGGCCGGCCTCGTCCTTCGCCTCGGTCTCGAGCGTGACGAAGTCGAGCGTGCCGCTCGAGCCCGTCTTCTCGTAGATGTCGCCGATGCGTCCCGTGAGCGTGAGCGTCTCGCCGATCATGATCGGCCGCACGTACTCGAACTCCTGCTCGCCGTGGACGAGCGTCATGAAGTTCAGCCCGAGCTCGAGGAACGTGTCCATGCCGCCGGACATGGCCTGGACCATGAAGGCGATGGGATACGTGGGCGGCGCGACGGCGTTGCCGCCGCGATAGCGCGCATTCTGGTCGCCGAGCGCGTCGGCGAAGGCCGCGACGTGCTCGGCGGTGACGGTGGCGCTGCCCGTGGAGAGCACGCGCCCGATCATGTCCTTCGACGGCATCCGAGCGGTATCACCAACCGGCGCCGCGCCTGTCAAGGTTCAGCGTCGGACCAGTCGCAGCGCCGGCCGTCGCGCGCTGCGCGCCGCGGCGATGGCCGCCGGCGCCAGCGCCAGGAAGGCCACCGAGAGCCAGAAGAACGGCCGCATCAGCAGCGTCATGTCGAGCATCATCGAACAGGCACCTCCCTTCCCTCGAAATCGAACATACGCTCGATTCTTGGGGCCGGCAACGCCCTGTGTCAACCCGCAGGCCGAGATTCGCGCCTAGTCGAGACCGAGGGTGCGCAATGCGACCTGAATGACGTGCTCGCGCACGCGCGCGGCCACGTCGGCGTCGTCGAGGCCCTTGCCGAGCAGCCGCCGGTACAGACCGTCGTTGACGATGTGCCAGTGCACGAGGGCGTCGATCGTCACCATGAAGAGGACGGGGTCGATGCCCTTCACCTGGCCGCGAGCTTCGGCTGGCTTGAGCTGGCCCTCGGTCAGGCCGAGCCAGCGGTCGGCGATGCGCAGCGCCGCACCCTGCTGAGGGGCACCCTCGATCGTCGTGCGGCAGCCGAGCTGCACCCACGCGCGGTTCGCGAGCAACAGATCGAACAGCTCGCCGATCACGCGCCGCACGGTGTCCTGGAAGTCGAGGCCGCTGCCGAGACCGGTGACGACGAGCTCGCGCACCTGGCCGTGCACG
Source organism: uncultured Binatia bacterium (SeqCode) (assembly GCA_964432595.1). Classification (GTDB taxonomy): domain Bacteria; phylum Desulfobacterota; class Binatia; order DP-6; family DP-6; genus DASYLJ01. Next base: position 28,480 of record CAYSOF010000033.1, read on the forward strand.
CGCTCCTGGACCTCCTGATACAGCGACTCCTTCGAGGGATAGTAGTGGTACAGCGTGGAGACCCGGATGCGGGCCTGGCGCGCGATGTCGCGCACCGAGGTGCCGGCGAGACCCTTCTTCGCGAACGTCTCGACGGCGGCCTTCAGCACGCGCTCGCGCGTGCGGTCGCCCGTGGCGCCGGCGGGCCGCCCGGGACGCCGGGTGCGGCGACGGGTCGCCGTCACTCGACCCAGCGGTTCATCGCACGCACGCGCGACTCGGCCACGAGCAGGTAGTTGCGGATCGCGTCGCGGCACCGGTCCTGCACCCGTCGCGTGTCCGCGACCATGCGAAACAGGTCGGCCGCGCGGTGCCCGTGATCGGGCTCGGCGTACGCATGCACCTCGAAGTTCTTCACGACGATGCCGTAGTGCGTCTTGAGGCCCTCGTACAACGTCTTCGCGTAGCCGCTGCCGGCGGCGACGCGCTCGCCGGCGTAGCCGAAGACCGCGAGCCCCTCCTCGTACGAGCGGCGGATCGAGTAGAGCATGGTGAACGTTACCGCGATCGTCTCGGGCAACGGCTCGTACGCCCGGATGTCGTCGTCGGTGAGCCCGAGCTGCCGGCAGAACTCGACCTTCATCTGCACGTGGTTCGGATCGCGGAGGTAGCCCGTCTCGTCGGCGAAGTTCTGCGCCCAGTGCTGGTAGTGGACGGAGTGATCCATCGTGAAGCTGTAGCCGTCCGGGGCGTTCGCGATGAGCGTGGCGAACTCCGGGGTCATCCACTTGCCGAGGTAGTAGAACTCGAGCGCGATCTTCTTGACGACGTCGCGCGACGCCGTGCCCTTGCCGATGGCCGGCACGACCCGATCCTGCTGGAAGTAGTTGTGCTTGGCGATCAGCGCGTCGAGATCGGCCAGGTACGCGTCGACGGGCATGGGCGGCGCGCTCGCTGTGGTCGCCCCCGCGGCGACGTCCTTGAACTTGCCGTCGGGCATCACGGACCTCCTTCGCAGCGACGTCTACGCCCACCCCCGGAATCGGGAGTCAAGGACTTGCCGGCCGCGACGCACGGGAGTAGCGTCGCGCCAATCGAGATCCGAGGGAGGGCGTTCGTCATGACGTCCAATTGTTCACTCTATCCGCTCGAACCGCTCGATCCGGCGTACGACCCCGCGTACACCGACGGGGTCCCACCGCGCGAGCGCCAGCCGCACCATGCCGGGGAGGTCGTGGTCGAGTGGCCGGTCTCGAAGCTGCCCGCGCGGTTCCACAGCGCACAGACCATCTCGATCGAAGCGCTGTGGGACGAGCTCGAGCGCGAAGCCGAGCGCGAGGAGCACTGGCTGTAGGTTGACGGCCATTTCGCGGCGGTGTTACGCACCGCCGTCATGCGACTCGACAAGCGTGTAGCGATCATCACCGGCGCGGCGCAGGGCATCGGCAAGGCATACGCGCAGCGATTCGCGCGCGAAGGCGCGACGGTCGTCGTCGCCGACATCCGCGCCGAGGCCGCGGAGGCCACGGCGCGCGAGTGCGGCCACGGCGCGGTCGGCCTCGCCGTCGACGTGTCGAGCGAAGCCAGCACGCGGGCGCTCGCCGAGCAGGTCGTCGACAAGCTCGGACGCATCGACGTGCTGATCAACAACGCCGCCATCTACTACGACCTCGACCGCGGCCAGCAGACGCTCGAGTACTTCAACAAGGTGCTGTCGGTGAACCTGACCGGCGCGTGGCTCATGAGCCGCGCGGTCGAGCGCTTCATGAAGCGGCAGAAGAGCGGTCGCATCATTCACCAGTCGTCGACCGCCGCGTACCTCGCCAACGTGGGCATGGTGAACACCGACGATCCCGACGCGCCCATGCCGCCGTTCCACTACAGCGTGGCCAAGATCGGCATCGCCGGCCTGACGAAGTACATGGCCGGCGCGCTCGGGCCGTGGGGCATCAACGTCAACGCCATCGCGCCGGGCGTCACGCTGACAGAGGCGACCAAGAAGGTGGTGCCCGAGGGCATCCTGAGCTCGCTCGTCATGTTCAGCGCGCTCCGGAAGCCCCTCGCCCCGGAAGATCTCACCGGCACCGCCGTGTTCCTCGCGTCCGACGACTCGGCGATGATGACGGGCCAGACGCTCGTCGTCGACGGCGGCATGGTCATGCTTGGGTAGGGTCCGGCGCGAGACCATGTCTCGCGCCGCCGCGAGTGTGTAGCGGGACGTTTCCGCGCGACCGGTATGCCGCGGCCGGCGAAGCCGGCGCGGCATGCGTGGCACGCATGGCGGAGCGGGTCATTCGTTCCAGAACGGAGCGCGGAGGTCGCGCTTCAGGACCTTGCCGTTGAGGTCGCGCGGCAGCACGTCCACGAAGTCGACCGTGCGTGGGCATTTGTAGTCGGCGAGCCTTTCTCGGCACCACGCCTGCACCTGGTCGCTCGTCATCGGCGTGCGTGATTCGACGACGGCGTGCAGCGCCTGGCCCCAGCGCTCGTCGGGGATGCCGAAGACGGCGGCATCGACGACGTCGGGGTGGGCGATGAGCGCCGCTTCGATCTCGGCAGGATAGACGTTCACACCGCCGGTGATGACCATGTCGGTGCGGCGATCGGCGATGAAGAGGTATCCGTCCTCGTCGAGCCAGCCCAGATCGCCGACGGTGAAGCGATCGCCGCGGAACGCGGCGGCCGTCTTCGCCTCGTCGTTGTGGTAGGCGAACTTCCGTCCGCCGGGCGGTGACAGGTAGATCGTTCCGATGGTCCCCGGCGGCACCTCGATGCCGCCCTCGTCGAGCACGCTCACGGTGATGCCTGGCCACGGACGTCCGACGCTCCCCGGTCGCCGCTCCCACTCCTCCGGCGAGATGATCGTCCCCGGGCCCTCGGTGGCGCCGTAGAACTCCCACACGCTGTTCCGCGGGAAGACGCGCATGATGCGCCGCTTCACCTCGGGCGGGCACGGCGCGGCGGCGTGCAGCACCTTGCGCAGGCTGGACAGGTCGAAGCGCGCGCGCACGTCGTCGGGCACCTCGAGGATGCGGATGAAGTGCGCCGGCACCATGCTGCTCGTCGTGACGCGTTCGCCGGCGATGAGGCGCAGGCACTCCGTCGCCTCGAACTTCGGCATCAGCACGACCGTGGCGCCGACGAAGAGATGCTGCGCGGCATACGCGTTCGGCATCGTGTGGTAGACCGGGCCGACCACGAGGTGCACGTCGTCGGGACCGAAGCCCCACATCTCGACGAGCCGCTTCTGCGCCTCGAAGCCGATCCTCGGATCGAACGTCGGGTGCATGACGCCCTTCGGCCGGCCCGTCGTGCCCGACGTGTAGACGAGCACGTTGAAGCCGGTCTCCGACGCCGACGCCGGCGGCGGCGTGTCCGGCGCGGCGACGATCGCGTCGGCGAACGACGCGACGCCGTCGACGTCGCCGACCGCGAGGCAGGACGCCGTCGCCGGGTGATCGGCCTGCGTTCGCGCGGCCAGCGCCTCGGCCGCGTACTCGGCGGCGAAGACGAGCACCGCGGGCCGCGCGTCGGCGAGGATGTGGGCGATCTCGTCGCGGCGCCAGCGCGCGTTGATCGGCACGGCGAGCGCGCCGAGCTGAGCCGCGGCGTGCGTCAGCGCGAAGAACTCGGGGCAGTTCGGCAGGAGGATCGCGACGCGACCGCCCGGGCCGACGCCGCGTGCGGCGAGCGCGTGCGCGGTGCGGTTCACCCAGCGGTCGAGCTCGCCGTACGTGATGCGACGATCGCCGAAGACGAGCGCGGTGCGGAACGGCGTGCTCCGCGCGTTGGCGGCGAGGCCGTACGGCATCAGTGCGACGGGAACCAGCGCTCGAGCGTGCCCGTCGCGAGCATGCGCGCGTCGTCGGGCTTCAGACCGGCGCTCGCCTCGTTGAAGCCGTCGAGCAGCTCGGGCGTGCCGTCGTAGTGCGGCCAGTCGGACGCCAGCGCCACGTGGTCGGCAGGCAGGAACTGCAGCGCGATCTGGATGTCGGTCTCCTCGCACGCCTCGACGGTGATCATCATTTGGCGCAGGAAGATCTCCATCGGCGGCGTCTTCCAGTCGGGCGCCTTCAGCGCGCCGAACATCTCGCGGTGCTCCTCGAAGCGCTCGAACATCGACGGCAGCCAGCCGGCGCCCGCTTCGAGGATCATCGTCTGCATGCGCGGGAAGCGGTCGAACACGCCGCCCGACATCATGTCCCAGAGGGTCGCGATCATGTCGAGCGGGAAGCCGAGGCACGACGCGCCCATGATGTCGGGCAGCTTGTAGCCACGCGACGTTCCGTCCTGGTCCCACATCGGCAGCGGATGCAGGCCGAGCTTCACGTCCGCGTCGGTGATCGCCTGCCAGAGCGGGTCGAAGCTGCGGTCGGAGTAGCGCTTGCCGTGCACCGGGTTGGTGCGCACGAAGACGGCGGGGAAGCCGAGCGCGGCGCAGCGCTTCGTCTCGGCGACGGCGGCGTCCACGTCGATCACCGGAAGCGCCGCGACGGGGATCAGCCGACCGCCGGAGCCGCCGCAGTAATCGCGCAGCATCCAGTCGTTGTAGACCTGGCACACCGCGGGGGCGAGGTGCGGGAGGAACGTGCCACCCGCGAGCATGAACGTCGGGAACAGCACCGCGCGCGACACCGCGTGCCGCGTGTTGAAGTCGAGGCGTTCGCGCCCGTCGACCGCCCAGCGCGGCGCATCGAGGATCGTGTGCCGCTCCCGCTGCGACTCGCTGAACACGCGGTCGAGCGAGACGCCCATCGCGCAGGACAGGCCCATGTTCTGCAGCATGTCGCGCGGGCGCATGCCCCCGTGCATCACGTCGAGCGTGTCGATGTCGATGCCGTAGATCTTCTGATGGAAGACGCCGTCCTCGTCCCGATAGTAGTGCGGCCCCATCTCGCGCAGGTCGGCGGGCAGGCGTTCGACCCACAGGTCGCCCGGCTCGATGATGTGACCGTCGGCGTCGGCGAGCTCTGTGATCGGCATGGGCGGTCGTTACCGCGGGCCGCTCGACGGCGTCAATCGTTCGCTCTAATCGACTGCCCAGCTTGTGGACGCCGTTCCCCTCATCTAAGTGCGGGGACGTGGCGGCCATCATCACCACCCTGAAGCCCGTCGGGCGGTACGCGCTCGGCGTCGAGTGGGCCGATCGGCACGAGAGCATCATCCCCTACAAGGGCATCCGCCGGGCGTGCCCGTGCGACGCGTGCTCGGCGGCCGAGCCGCCGCCGGTCGCGCCGCAGGGCGAGCATCCGGTCCGCCTCGAGCGCCTCGGCGACGCCAGCCTCTTCATCGGCTGGGCCGACGGCCACGAGACGATCCTCCTCACCGACGAGCTGCGCGCGATGTGCCGCTGCGCGCACTGCGCCGGCGAGCCCGACTACCCCATTTCGGGACGCTGACGCTCGACGTCGTCGCGCTGGTAGAAGACGCGCTCCAGCGCCGACGGCAGGAACACGCCGATCTGGAAGACGCGCGGGTCGCCGTCGCGGCGCGCGTAGACCGCGCTGCCCGACGCGTTGAAATCGCCGAGCACGAGCCGCTCGGTGTCGCCTGCCGACACGATCGTGACCGCGCCGTGCGGCGTCTCGAGGCCGAACTGCGCGAGCCCGTCGCCGCGGAACGCGTCGATGGCGCGCAGGTCGACGAGCGTCTGCACGACGTCGTCGAGCGCCTCGGCGACACCGTCGGGCGCGGCGGCGCCGTCGATGCGCCACGTGTCGTCCGCGCGCGTCGCCGTGAAGCGGCGCTCGCCGAGCACCGCCGAGATCTCGCGGATGGCCGACGCGGGCGCCTTCATGAGGCGCGGGCCGCGCACCAGCTCGCGCGACGTCGGCCGATGCGGCGCCTCGACGACGACGAGCGCGATCGCGCCGACCGCGACGAGCAGCGCGAGCAGCAGCGTGCGGCGCACGTCAGCCCCGGCGCCGCCGCAGGCCGACGATCAGGAGGCCGGCCAGCAGCACGATCGCGGGCTGCACGACGGTGACGCCGACGAGCAGCGTCCGCGCCTGCGCCTCGGTGAGCACCAGCGGCGACAGCGGACGCGCCACCTCCGGCACGTCGGTCGGACGATCGCCGGCGAGCGCGTCCTCGTGCGACGCCCAGGCCACCGCGTTCAGGATGACGTCGCGGTTGCCGAGTACGTCGAGGTAGGCGTCGGTGGCGAAGTCGGTGTCGCCGATGACGACGAGCCGGCCGCGACGCTCGTCGGGCCCGCCGGCGCCCACCTCGGCGACGACCATCAACGACAGGGGCCCCTGCTGGTCCTTCGTCACGATCGACGGCGTCTCGCCGCGGCGCGCGCGATCGAGGTCGGCCATCGCCCACGCCGACTCGCCGGTCCGCGCGACGCTCTCCGCGGCGACGCCCGGCACCTGGCCCGCGACGTCGACCGTGCGCGCCGACGGCAGCACCACGCCGCTCTCGATCGGGTTGTTCGACGGCTCGGAGATCGGATTGCCGCGACGAAAGTTCTCGACGATCGCGGCGAGCCCGTCGGTCCCGAGCACGCGCTTCTCGGGGTCGTACACGATGTCCTCGCCGAGGCGGATGCCCATGCTGGCCAGCATGGCGCTCAGGTTCGGCAGCGACACCGGATCGAGGAGCAGCACGACGCCGCCGCCCGCCTTCAGGTACTGCGCGAGCGCGGCGAGCTCGTCGGGTTGGAAGTCGAGCTCCGGTCCCGCGACGACGACGAGATCGGCGTCGGCGGGGATCGGGCCGTTCGCGAGCGACAGCAGGTCGGGCTCGTAGTTCTCGGCGTCGAGCGCAGCGACGAGGCGGCCGAGGTGACGCTGGTCGCCTCCCGGCTGGCGCTCGCCGTGCCCCGTCGTGAACAGCACGCGACGCGGACGGCCGCGTACGACGTTCAGGATGCCGCCGGCCAGCTGCTCCTCCGGGTTCGCCATCACGACGGTGCGCCGTCCCTGGTACGACACCGACGCCTGGCCGTGCTTCGTCACGCCGACGCTGCGCCCGCGCTCGGGATAGCGGTCGAGATCGAGCAGCTCGTACGTGAGATGCGACGTCTCGGCGCGCAGGCGGTCCAGCAGCGCCGCGTACTGCTCGCGCGTACCGCGCCGGAAGAAGACCGTCACGTGCAGCGGCCCGTCGACCTGCGCGAGGACGTTCTTCGTGACGGGCGACAGCGTGAGCGCGCGCGTCGGCGTCAGGTCGAAGCGCCGGCTCGTGCGCTCCGCGAGGACCTGCAGCAGGCCGAGGCCGACCAGCAGCAGCGCCACCTGCAGTGCGAGCTGGCCCCAGCCACGCGTCGCCCGTGCGGACATCAGCGCACGCCCCGCCAGCGGCGCGAGTCGAGCGCGAAGAACGTCAGGCAGAGGAATGCGATCGTGAACAGCACGAGGTAGCTGACGTCGCGCGTGTCGATGCCGCCGCGCATGAACACCTGGAAACGGTCGAACAACGAGAACGGGACGAGCAGCGCGAGCGCGCCCTCGCCCACCGCCGCCTCGTTCCACGTGAGGATCCAGAAGAAGAGCAGCACGCCGTACGTCGACGCGCCGGCCACCAGCTGGCTGTCGGTGAGCGCCGACAGGAACAAGCCGCACGCGACGAAGGCCGCCACGAGCAGCATCAACCCGAGGTAGCCGGCGGCGAGCGGGCCCGGATCGACGGGGTACAGGCGGCTCAGTGCCAGCGGGTAGACGAGCGTCCCGGCCAACATCAGCCCCATCACGAGCAGGCACGCGAGGAACTTGCCGGCGATGATCTCCCAGTCGCGCAGCGGGTACGTCCACAGCAGCTCGAGCGTGCCGAGACGGCGCTCTTCGGCGAAGAGGCGCATCGTCAGCAGGGGCACGAGCACCAGCAGCAGCTGGCGCATGTCGTAGAGCTGGTACTGCCAGAGTCCCAGCACCAGGTTCATGCCGCCGAAGCGGATGAAGTAGTCGAGGTTCGTGTAGAAGAGCCACCCCGACAGGACGAGGAACACCGCCGCCAGCGCGTAGAACAGCAGCGACGTGAAGTAGAGCACCAGCTCCTTCCGCGCGACGGCGAAGACGCTCACGACGCACGCTCCTTGCGGACGAGCCGCAGGAAGATGTCCTCGAGGTCGAGCGTCTCGCTGCGCAGCTCGCGCACGGGCCACCCGCCCTGGATCAGGCGATCCCCCGCGAGCCGCGGCAGGTCGACGTCGCCGCCCGCCTCGAGCACGAACGCGCCGCCCGTCTGCTCGACGAGCGTCACGCCGGCCAACGCGCGGAGGGCCGCCGCGACGTCGGCCGCGGGTCCGTCGGCGCGCAACACGACGCGCTGGCGACGGCCGAGCTGCATGCCGAGCTCGGTGGGCGTGCCTTCGCCGGCGAGCCGTCCGCCCGCGATCACGATGACGCGCTCGCAGAGCGCCTCGACCTCGGAGAGGATGTGGCTCGAGAAGAGCACCGTGCGCCGACCGCGCAGCCCGCGCACCCGCTCGCGGATGTCGACGACCTGCTGCGGGTCGAGGCCGATCGTCGGCTCGTCGAGGATCAGGATGGGCGGGTCGCCGCAGAGCGCCTGCGCCAGGCCGACGCGCTGGCGATAGCCTTTCGACAGCGTCCCGACGCGCCGCTTCGCCATCGCCTCGAGCCCGCAGTCCGCGAGAACGCTCGCCACCGCCTGCGGGCGCCGCGCGCGCGGAATGCGCTTCAGGCGCGCGACGAATCCGAGGTACTCGGTGACGGTCAGCTCCGGGTAGAATGGCGCGTTCTCCGGGAAGTAGCCGACGGCGCGCCGACAGGCGAGCGGATCGCGCTGCGGGTCGTGCCCGGCGATCCGCACGCTGCCCGTCGTCGGCGGGAAGATGCCCGCGAGCATGCGCATCGTCGTCGTCTTGCCGGCGCCGTTGGGACCGAGGAAGCCGACGATCTCACCCTCGTTGACGGTGAACGACACGCCGCCGACGGCCTCGACCGCACCGAACCGCTTCGTGACCTCGCGGACCTCCAGCATCGGCCGGCTCATGCGAGCTCCTCGAGCAGCGTGACGGTCAGCTCGTCGAGCGACGACAGCCGCCGCACGCAGCCCGTGAAGTCGTTGTCGCGCGTGATGTCGCTCGGCACCGCGATCACGCGCATCCCCGCGGCGATGCCGGCACGCGCGCCGCGCTGCGTGTCCTCGACGACGACGCACTCCGCCGGCGCGCAGCCGAGCGCCGCGGCGGCGGCGAGCCACGCGTCGGGCGCCGGCTTCGCCTCGACGTAGTCCTCGCGCGTGACGATCGCGTGCAGCAACGGCCTGAGCCCGATGTGCCCGAGGATGTGGTGCGCCTCGTCGCGCACGGTGTTCGTCGCGACGGCGAGCCGCAGTGTCGGCCGCAGCCGATCGAGGACGGCGCGGGCGCCCGGCATGGGGTCGACGCCCGCTTGGATGAGCCGCCGGTACTCGACGGTCTTCTGCGCCCGCAGCTCGGCGGCGCCGATCGGCAGGTCGTAGGTGCGACACGCGTACTCGGGCCCGCCGGCGACGGCGATCCAGTGGGTGCGATACTCGTCGAGCCCGACGTCGACGCGGTAGGTCCGCAGCACGCGGCGATACGCCTCCCATTGGAGCCGTTCCGTATCGGCGAGCGTGCCGTCCATGTCGAACAGGACGGCGCGGATCACGACAACGTCCACTCCCGCAGCGTACCGTACGTCGACCGCCACTTCTGATACCGGTCGTCGTACGCGGCGACGCGCTCCGCGTCCGGGGCGACCGATCGCGTGCGGGTCATCGCCGCGACGGCCGCGGGGACGTCGGCGTACAGCCCCGCGCCGATCGCCGCCAGCATCGCACTGCCGAGACTGGCACTCTCCGGAACCTCGCAGACGTCCAGCGGGACGCCGAGCGACGTCGCGATCAGACGCAGCAGCGTGGGACTCTGCGTCAGGCCGCCGCTCACGCACAGCGACGCCACCGGCACGCCGCTCACCGCCGCCAGCTGCTCACAGTTGCCGCGGATCGCGAACGCGAGGTTCTCGAGGAACGCGCGCAGCACGTCGCCGCGATTCGGGCGGTCGATGTGGAGCAACGGGAAGCGAAACAGCAGGCCCGCCGGCTGGTACGGATTCATGTTGCGCAGGTCGAAGATCGCCGGGCCGAGGTGCGAGAACACGGCGCGCGGATCGGGATGCACGTCGGCCATGCAGCGCTCGGCGGCGGCGTGGGCATCGGCGTCGGCCGACCCGAGGATCAGCTCGAGGAGCCAGCGATACGCGTTGCCGGTGTCGCCGGCGTTGCTCTCGAGCACCCAGCGATCCGCGACGACGTGCGGGCTCGTCCACAGGTTGCCGTCGGGATCGAGCTGCGGGCGATCGATTACGAGCTGCACCGGGCTGGTCGTGCCGAGCACGGCTGCGTAGCGGCCCACCTCGAACGCGCCGCTGCCGAGCAGCGCGCTCTCGGTGTCGGCGCCGCCGGCGAACACCGGCGTGCCCTTCGGCAGACCGGTCGCCGCCGAGGCCGACGACGTGACGTGGCCGACGAGCGTGCCCGCATCGCACAGCGCCGGCAGAATGCTCGCGGGCACGTCGAGCGCGTCCAACAACTCCGTCGACCACGTGCGCCGGGTCACGTCGTAGAGCATCGACTCGCTCGCGTTCGAGTGCTCGGCGTAGCGCGCGCCCGACAGCAGCCAGGCGATCCAGTCGTTCAACATGAACAGCGTGGCCACGCGCCTCGCGTCGTTGTGCTTGCGGAACCACAGGAAGCGCGCGACGGGGAAGATGTAGGGCGGCGCGTGGCCGGTGATGGCGTGCAGCCGTTCGGCGCTCACCACCTGCTGCATCTCCATGCCTTGCATCACGGCGCGCGCGTCGAGGTTCGGCCCGGCGTACAGCACCGATCCGTCGCGATCGAGGAAGACGCAGCCCTCGCGCTGCGCCGTCGCGATGACGCCGCGAATGCGCGCCTCCGGCGGCAGCGCCGCGAGAGCGGTCCGGGCGCAGCGCGCGAGCGTGCCCCAGAACGCGTCGGGATCGAGATCGAAGCCGCGGATCATCGGCACGTCCGGATCCGCGAACGTGTGATACGAGAAGCTCTCTTGCGCGCTCGCGAGCGGCCGTCCCGACGGATCGAAGACGACACACCGGCCCGAGCCGGTTCCCGCGTCGAGCGTGACGAGACAGTCCAGCGGTCAGGCCTTTCCGTCGAGCACGGCGGGGTTCGCGATCCAGCGCGGCCGGTCGCCGCGGAGGTACGCCTCCATCGCGTCGACGACGATGTCGCTCTGATGGCGCGTGACGTCGACCGTCGCGCCGCCGATGTGCGGCGTGACGACGACGTTCGAGAGCGCGAGGAAGCGGTTGCCGGGCTGCAGCGGCTCCTCGGCCAGCACGTCGAGCGCGGCGCCCGCGATCGTGCCGGCGCGGAGCGCCTCGTACAGCGCCGTCTCGTCGGTGAGCGCCGCACGCGCCGTGTTGACGAGATAGGCCGTCGGCTTCAGCAGCGCGATGCGCTCGGCCGAGAGGAGGCCGTGCGTCTCCGGCGTGACCGGCGCGTGCAGCGAGACGAAGTCGGCCTCGCGCAGCAGCGGCTCGAGCGCGCTCATCGTCACGCCCGGCGGCGGCGTGGTGACGTACGGATCGTACGCGATCACGCGCGCCTTGAACGGGACGAGCCGCGCCGCCACCTCGCGCCCGACGGCGCCGAGCCCGACCAGCCCGACCGTGCGTCCCCCGAGCTCGACGCCCGTGAATCGCGTGTACATCTTGAGGTAGTCGCCGGCCTGCTCGAGCGGCTTCGTTTGGGCACCGCGATACGTCGCTTCGATCGCGGGCAGATGGCGTGCGAGCATGAGCATGTACGCGAGGGTCAGATCCGCGACGGCGTCGGCGTTGCGGCCGGGCGTGTGGAACACGGGGATGCCGAGCCGGGTCGCGAGCTCGAGGTCGATGTTGACGGGCTCGCCGCGGCAGCAGCCGATCATCTTCAGCGGCACCGTCTCGAGCACCTCGGCATGCACGAGGTCGGCCTCGACGATCAGCACGTCGGCGCCGACGCCGGCGATGTGCGTGGCGAACGCGGCGCCGTCGAACCAGATCGAGTGCCGGTCCTTCCAGTCCTCGTGCACGATCTCCATGTGCTGCGCGAGGCGTGCCTTGGCGGCGGAATCGAAGGACGCGGTGATGAGGGCTCGCATGGACCTCCTTGCGCGTCAGACCGCGAGCAGGGCGTGCACGAGATGCGTCACGTGCGCGCGCACCTCGTCGCGCAGCGCGCCGTCGCGGACGCTGCCGCCGAGCAGGCTCTGATACGACTGGCTGTCGAGCAGGTAGACGAGCATCACGGAGTGCACCGACAGCATGAACAGCCGCGACTGCGTGTCCGACATCTTGCGGCCGAGCCGCGTGAGCCACTCGGAGAACACCGACCACGCCGGCACGAGGACGTCGCGCTGCACGCCCACCTCGATGTCCGTGTTCTCGACGATGCGCCGTACGAGCAGCTTCGGCACGTTCGGATTCTCGTTGAAGAAGTCGAACAGCCGCGTCATCACCTGATCGATCACGCTGACGCGATCGACGCCGCGCTCCCGGTGCTGCGTCTCGAGCGGCGGGAGCGTCGTCTGCAGCAGCTCGACGAGCTGGTCGAAGATGTTGCGGAACACGGCGAGGTAGAGCGTCTCCTTGGACGCCCAGTGGTAGTGCAGGCTCGAGATGTTGACCCCCGCCCGGGCGGCGATCTCGCGGGTGGACGCACCCTCGAAACCGCGGGAGGCGAAGACCTCTTCCGCCGCCGCGAGAATGCGCGCCTTGGTGGAGCCCGGCGCCTCGCGCGCCTTCTCGAGGGCGGACTTGGTCACGACCGTGCGCCTGCTTAGAGCGATCGACCGACGCCGGTCAAGGCGCGCGGGGCGGGACGGGGTCCCGCCCCCGTCAGTGCACGATCTTCTTGCGGACGGCGAACCGCACCAGCTCGGCCGTATTGTGGAGGTCGAGCTTCTCCATGACGTGCTTGCGGTGCGTCTCCACCGTGTTGATGCTGACGTTCAGGAGGTTGGCGACCTCCTTGTTCGTCTTGCCCTCGGCGATCAGCTGGAGCACCTCGCGCTCGCGGTCGGTCAGGAGGGCCAGGTTGTCCTCGACCTCCTTGCCGGTCGGGTCGCCGAGGTAGCCCGCGAGCAGCACCTTCGACACGGACGGGCTGAAGAACGAGCCGCCCTGCCCCACGGCCTTCACCGCCTTGATGAGGTCGAGGTCCTCCGAGTCCTTCAGCAGGTAGCCGCGCGCGCCGGCCTTCAGGCTCTGACGCACGTAGACGTCGTCGGAGTGCATCGTCAGCACGAGCACCTTGGCGCCGTCGACGCGCTTCGTGATCTGCCGCGTGGCCTCGATGCCGTTCAGCTCGGGCAACGCGACGTCCATCACGACGACGTGCGGCCGCATGCGCTGCACCATGTCGACGGCGCTGCGGCCGTCGCCCGCCTCGCCGACGATCTCGATCTCGTCGTCCGACTCGAGGATCTTGCGCAGACCCTGGCGGACGACCGTGTGATCATCGACCAGCAGCACCCGGAGCTTCGCCATGGTTCGACTCCTCGCTCGGCGCGGCGAGCGCCGCATCCCGTTCGGCCAGCAATCGCGTCAGCACTTCGGCGCGGGCCTCGTGGTGGCGCAGCGTCGCGATCTCTCGCAGCATCGCCGTCAGCTTGCGGTCGCCCGCGCGGCGCACGGCGACCAGCTGGCGCTGGTGACGTTCGCGCTCGTCGTCGAGCTCGGCGGTGAGGCGGCGCAGGCGCCGCTCGAGCGCGCGCATCGCGGTCTGCAGCTCGGCGACGGAGGGCGCGCGTGTCGAGGCGCGCGCCGCAGCGCGCTTCTGGGCAGGCTTCTTTCGCGTCGGCGGCATCGGTCGACCGTCACCCCACGATCAATAGATCTTTGGCTCGCCCTGCGGGCGCGTCTTCCAGCGCTTGTGCACCCAGAGCCACTGCTCGGGATGACGGCGCACCATGTCCTCGAAGACCTGCGAGAAGCGCTCCGTGTTCCGTCGCACGTCCTCCTGGAAGTCGCCGGTCCGCTCGACGTCCATGATGGGCAGCACGTGCACCGTGTGTCGAGCGCGATGGCCGTCACGGACGATGAAGACGGGGACGACGGGCGCGTCGGCGCGCAGCCCGATGCGTGCGATCCCGGAGTTCGTACTGGCCGCCAGGCCGAAGAACGGCACGAAGACGCCGAGGCCGCGCGTCGAGTTCTGGTCGAACGGCAGCACGAGGAGCTGCTTGTCGTGCAGGGCCTTCAGCACCGACCCCGCCGCGCGGCTCTTCTTGACGAGCTTCGTGCCGGCGCGAGCGCGGAGCGCGTTGAACCAGCGGTCGATGAGCGGGTTCGCGAGGGCGCGGTGCACCATCGACACCGGATGGCCACGCCGTCCGTGCGCGAACACCAACAGCTCCCAGTTGCCGAAGTGCCCGCTCAGGATCAGCACGCCGGTGGGACGCTCCCACGTGATCGCCTCCGACCACCACGCCTCGTTGTCGAAGCGCACCATCTCCTCGAGATCGTCGTCGGTGAGCTTGTGGAGGTGCGCGAGCTCGGCCGCCATGCGCCCCATGTTGAGGAACGACGCGCGCAGGATGCGCGTGCGCTCGCGCACGGGCTTTTCGGGGAACGCGATCTCGAGGTTGCGCATGCCGATGCGCCGGTGCGGCCGATCGACCAGCCACGCGATCCACGCCACGAGCTCGCCGACCCGCAACGCGACCCACAGCGGCAGCAGCGAGAGGAACCCGACGACGGCGCGCACCGCGGCGTATTCCAGCCGATCGCGGATCGGCGACGCTGCGCGTACGCGCCGCGTACGCGCCGACTTCTTCGATCGCTGCGCGTGCGGCGTGACTGCTGCGGGCACCGAGCCCGCGACCACCGCCATGCGCGAGGTATTAGGCAACGCCTGTCTGGTTTGCAAGGTCGACGGTTTGCCGTCAGGACGGCCTTTTCGTGTTGCCTTGCGCCGAGACGCTATGCTATCCCCCGCCGCGTTCCGCTGGTTGTAGAGAGGAAGCCGTTTCGGTCTTTCCCTCGGTATCCGGCAAAGTTCCACGCATGCAGAGGGAAGGAGAGTCCCGTGGCTCAGGGTAAGGTCAAGTGGTTCAACGGGCAGAAGGGGTACGGCTTCATCACCACGGACGAGGGTGAGGACGTCTTCGTGCACTACTCGGCGATCGGCGGCAGCGGCTTCCGGACGTTGGAGCAGGGGCAGCGGGTCCAGTTCGAAGTGACGCAGGGTCCGAAGGGACTCCAGGCAGCGAACGTCGCCAAGCTCGACTGATTGACGGCGCGCGGGTCGCCGACGCGGCCCGCCCCGCACCGACGATCCGCCGGTGGCTTCCACCGGCGGCGTCCGACTCCGAAGCGCATCATCGCAGGTGTCTTCGTGTCGGCGGAGCACCTGCACGAGCCGTTCAGCCGGTTCTTCGTTGACAGGCGGAGTACCCTCCGGAATCCTCGAAGCTCGTCACTGCAACGGGGGTATCCATGCGTTCCGTCTTCTCCATCGGTCTTCTGCTGCTTTGCTGCGCCCGCACCGCGGGCGCCGATTGCACGCCGAGCTGCGTCGGCGGCGGCGGTCCGGCCGCAACCGACTGCGTCGTCACCTTCGGCGGGATCACCAGCACCGTCGTCTCCTGCGTCGACGGGAGCGCCTGTGATCAGGATGCCACCGCCGACGGCGTCTGCACGTTCCCGCTGGAGGCCTGCTTCGGGGTCGACGCCGCCTGCGGCGTCACGGCCGTGACCAGCGTCAAGGTGGCGCCGGCGAGCCTGCCGGCCGCGGCGACGCTCGCGGCCGGCATCCAGGGTCTCGGGGTCGGCGCGTGCACGACACCGGGATTCGCCGTGCCGATCAAGCGGACGCCGGCGAAGCTCAAGCCGGGCAAGGCCAAGCTGAAGGTCATCACCGTCGCCGACGGGAAGAAGGACGCCGACAAGATCACGCTGACGTGCATGCCGGCGAGCCCGTCGTTCGCGGCGCAGATACAGCCGATCTTCACCGCGCGCTGCGCCAATCCGACGTGCCACGACAACGACTCCGTCGCGCAGGGTCTGAACCTCTCGGCCGGCGTGGCGCCCGGCAGCGTCGTGAACGTGCCGTCGACCGAAGGCGGCGCGCTGCGGATCGTCCAGCCCGGGAGCCTCAAGAAGAGCTTCCTGGCGAAGAAGATCATCCCCGGCGCGCGGCTCAAGTTCACCGAGGGCGCGACGATGCCGCAGGGCTGTCCGGGGGCGCCGCTGAGTGACGGCGGCTGCCCGACCGACGCGGAGATCTACGCGATCCTGGCGTGGATCCAGGCCGGCGCGCTGGCGAACTGACTCACTCGATGAGCGGCCTCCAGCCGCCGGCGCGAATCCATTTGACGTAGGCGGCCAGCGCCTCGACCTCGCCGGGCTTCACGAAGCCGCCGTACGCCGGCATCTTCGTCGCCTGGCGGCGGAAGAACACCTTGCCGACGGGGTGCTCCGCGATGCGCGGGATCTCGCCGTCGGCGATCCACTGGTGCAGCTCCTCGTCGTTCTCGACGAGCTCGTCGTAGTCCTCGCCCCAGAAGCCGGGGATGTAGCCCTTGAACGAGCCGGGGTTCGGTACGCCGCCGGCGCCGAACGCGCCGTGGCAGGCGAAGCAGTCGAGCTCGATCGCGAGATCGGCGCCCTTCCGCACCAGATCTTCGTCCGGGATGATCTGTCCCGACGTCGCACGCAGGTAGGCCACCAGGTCCTCGACCTGCGCCGCCGTGACGAACGGACGGTAGGCCGGCATCTGCAGGCCCGCCTTCTTCATGCGCGCCACGTAGTCGGGGTCGTCGCGACGCCGCTTCGGCGCGCCGTCGAGGATGTACTCGCGCAGGTCGTCGGTCGACTTCACGTACATCATCTGCGTCTGCTCGGTGAACGCCGGAACCTCGTCCTCGTCGCTGCCGGGGTTCGCCGTACCGCCCATGCCGGCGGGGCCGTGGCACGCGAAGCAGCCGAGCTCCGCGGCCAGCCGGTGTCCGCGCGCCGCCGGCGTGTCCTCGAGGGCGAGCACGCGCGCGCGGACGGAGGGATAGGCGATCCACGCCGCCTCGGCGAGTACGAGCACGACGAGCAGCGGGACCAGCAGGCGCCGGGACCGCCCCGGTCGCGTCGTCTCCATTCACGTCCTCCCTTGAACGGTCACCGAGGCTCCACGATGATCGCCCTCATGCGGACCACGGCCACACGCGGCGCGCTCCTCCTCTGTCTGACGGCAGCCCTCGGCGCAACGGTGGCGACGCCATCGGCTCATGGCGAAGACGTGCGGGAGGTCCTGCGGCCCGTGGCGTCGAACGCGAAGGCGCCGACGCCGCTGCGCGCCGACGGTCAGATCACGCGCGAGGGCGCGGCCCCGGTGGGCATCCTCCTGCTGGCGCGCGGCGACCGCATCTATCTGCAGACGTCGACCGGCACCCGCGCGCTCATCCGGCCGGGCCGCGTGGCGGTGCCCGGCGATGGCGGCGGTGTCACCCGCGCGGCGCTCGACGCGCCGCTGCCGGGCACCGACATCCTTCTCGGCGACCTGGCACCGTTCACCGCCGGCGACCTCGCGACGCCGCAGGTGAGCGACGACGGTCCGGCCGGCATCGTCGTGACCGGCGCGCCCGGGCGTCCGTCGCCGTACGTGCTCCTCGTCGAGACGATCGACCCCGAGCACCAGATCATCGTGCGCACCAAGTACTACCGCGAGACGATCACCAACATGGTGAAGATGCGGCGCGACTTCGACCCGGTCGAGGTCGGCGGTCGGTGGCGGTCGACGCGGATCACCGTGGAGGCGTTCCGGCCGCCGAACACGACGACGATGACGCTCACGTGGCGCGAGGCGCCGGAGACGCCGCCGGCCGTCTTCACGCTGAGGGGCCTGCGCGCGCCGTCACCGGTCACGCTGCAGTAGCCGCCGTCTACACGCTCAGGTCGACGCGCAGGTCCGCGGCCACCTCCGCGAGCGCCTCGCGCAGCGCGCGCGGATCGCGCCCCGGCGCGGTCGTCAGGCGGAGCCGCATCGTGTACATCGGCGTGCCCGACTCCGGCTCGGGCCGCAGCTCGGTGGCGAGATCGATGATGTTCGCCTGGTGATCGGCGATGGTCCGCGCCACGCGCGCCACGATGCCGGCCTTGTCGACGCCGGTGACGACGCACTCGAGCAGGGCGCCGCGCGAGGCCGCCGTCTCGGCGGCGGGCGAGTCGAGCGGGCGGAAGAAGACCGTCAGCCGCTTCTCCCACTCGAGCCGCTTGCAGCCCGCGGTCAGCCGCCGCTCGACGTCCGGTCCCGCGCCCGACAACAGCAGCAGCACCGCGAACTCCGATCCGAGGATCGTCATGCGCGAGTCCTCGAGATTGCAATCGCACTCGAAGATCAGCTCGGCCAGGTCGGCCACGATTCCCGGCCGGTCGTGGCCGATGGCGGACATCGCGAACCATCGCCTCATGAGTGGCGCCTCATGGCCGGCACTGGTAGCGCGCCGACGCCGCAACTCGCAAGACGGGTTCCGGTTCAGCGACGGAAGTGATCGAAGCCGGTGCGGTCCGTCGCGACGACGCGTCCGCGCGCGTCGAGCAGCCGCACGCCGGGACGGCCGGCCGTGATGCGGCCGATCCGCGTCAGTCGGCACCCGATGCCGGCGAGCGCCCGCTCGCCGCGCGGCGGCACGGTGCAGAGCAGCTCGTAGTCTTCTCCGGTGCTCGCGGCGGCGCGCACCGCGTCGTCGCCGAACGCCGCGCGGCATGCGCCGGCGACGGGGATCGCGCCCGCATCGACGTCGGCACGGACGCCGCTCGCGCGGCAGACGTGGGCCAGGTCCTGCAGCAGCCCGTCGCTCACGTCGATCATCGCCGTGGCGACGCGCGCGAGGCGTCGCGCCGGCTCCACGCGAATCGGCACGGGTGGCCGTCCGCTGCCGCCGGCCAGCAGGCGGCGCACCGCGGCGCCGGCGCCGCCCACCGTTCCGGTGAGCCAGATGCAGTCGCCGGCGCGCGCGCCGGCGCGCGTGACGACACGTCCCGCCGCCTCGCCGATCAACGTCACGGTGATCGCGAGATGCGGCCCCGCGGTCAGATTCCCCCCGACGACGTCGGCGCCGGTGCGGCGCGCGTCGGCTGCGAGCCCGCGCATGACACCGTCGAGCACCGTCGCCGGCGTATCGGGCGGAGCTTCGATCGCGACGAGCGCCGCCAGCGGCGTGGCGCCCATCGCGGCGACGTCACTCAGGTTGACGCGGTACGCGCGCCGGCCGAGCGCGGCCGGCGTCTCCCAGCCGGCGCGGAAATGGACGCCTTCGACGAGCGAGTCGGTGGTGACGACGAGCGGACGGCGCCCCGGTCGGAGGACGGCGGCGTCGTCGCCGGGGCCGAGCAGGGTGCGGCGGCCGACGGGCAATCGACGGGTCAGGCGCGCGATCCACGCGTGCTCACCGAGATCCCGCAGCCGCACCGCTCACCCGAGCATCGACTTGACCTTCTCGAGGAAGCTCTTCGACATCGGGTGCACCTCCTCGCCGGAGATGCGCGCGAACTCCTCGAGCAGCTCGCGCTGCTTGGCGGAAAGCTTCCGCGGCGTCTCGACGACGATGCGCACCAGCTGGTCGCCGTTGCCGTACCCGTTCTGCAGATCGGGCACCCCGCGGCCGCGCAGCTTCACCACATGGCCCGACTGCGTGCCGGCCGGCACCTTCACCTTCGCGTGGCCCTCGAGCGTCGGCACCTCGAGCTCCGTGCCGAGCGCCGCCTGCGCGAAGCTCACCGGGACCTCGCACACGACGTCGTTGCCGTCGCGTACGAACAGCGGGTGATCGGCGACCTGTATGAGGATGTAGAGGTCGCCCGGCTGGCCGCCGCTGCCGCCGCTCTCGCCCTCGCCGCGCAGCTTGAGACGCGAGCCGGTGTCGACGCCCGCGGGAATCTTGACGCTGAGCGTGTGCATCCGGCGTTGCGATCCCGAGCCGCCGCAGTCGGTGCAGGGGTTGGCGATGATCGAGCCCTGACCATTGCACTGCCCGCAAGCCTTCGCGATCGAAAAGAAGCCCTGCTGGAAGCGGATCTGTCCGGTGCCGCGGCACTGCGGGCAGGTCTTCGGCTGGGTGCCGGGCTTCGCGCCGCGGCCGCCGCAGGTCTCGCACGGATCGAGTCGGGGGATCTGGATCGTCTTCTCGCAGCCGCGTGCCGCCTCTTCGAACGCGATGTCGAGGCGGTACTGCAGGTCCTGTCCGCGGCGCGCGCGCGTCCGTCCGCCGCGTCCACGGCCGGTGCCGAAGAAATCGCCGAACAGGTCGCCGATGATGTCTTCGAAGCCGCCCGTGAAGTCGAAGCCGCCGTTCTGCTCGAACGCGGCGTGACCGAAGCGGTCATACGCGGCGCGGCGCTCGGCGTCGCAGAGCACCTGATACGCTTCGCTGAGCTCCTTGAAGCGCTCCTCGGCTTCGCGGTCGCCGGGGTTCTTGTCGGGATGGAACTTGAGCGCGAGCTTCCGGTACGCCTTCTTCAGCTCCTCGTCGTTGACCGTGCGATCGACGCCGAGCACCTCGTAGTAGTCGCGCTTCATCCCCTGCTCGTCAGATGCAAAGAGCCCTCACCCGCCGTCGCGAGTGAGGGCCCCGTGTACTCTTTCGGCCCCGCCCACCGCAAATGGCGGTCGGGACACGTTATTCTTTCACTTCCTCGAATTCCGCCTCGACGACGTCGTCGCCGCCCTTGCTGCCGGACGACTGCTCCGCCGAGCCGTTGGTCGAGGCGCCGTCGCCGCCCTCGGGCTTGGACGACGCCTTGGCGTACATGGCCTCGGCCAGCTTGTGCGACGCGCGTGCCAGCTCGTCGGCCGCCTTGCGGATGGCGTCGGGATCCTGCGACTCCAGCACCTGCTTCGCGTCCGCGAGCGCCTTCTCGATCGCCTCGCGCGACGCCGCGTCGAGGTTCTCCCGGTTCTCGTTGAGCGTCTTCTCGGTCTGGTAGACGAGGCCGTCGAGCTGGTTGCGGGCGTCGACCACCTCGCGCTTCTTCTTGTCCTCGCCGGCGTGGAGCTCGGCCTCCTTCACCATCTTCTCGATCTCGTCCTTGTTGAGACCGCTCGACGCCGTGATCTGGATGGACTGCTCCTTGCCGGTGCCGAGATCCTTCGCGCCGACGTGCACGATGCCGTTGGCGTCGATGTCGAACGTGACCTCGACCTGCGGGACGCCGCGCGGCGCCGCCGGGATGCCGACGAGATCGAACTGGCCGAGCAACTTGTTGTCGGCCGCCATCTCGCGCTCGCCCTGGAACACGCGGATCGTCACGGCGGACTGATTGTCGGCCGCCGTCGAGAACACCTGACTCTTCCGGGTGGGGATCGTCGTGTTCTTCTCGATGAGCTTCGTGAAGACGCCGCCCAGCGTCTCGATGCCGAGCGACAGCGGCGTGACGTCGAGCAGCAGGACGTCCTTCACCTCGCCCTTCAGCACCGCGCCCTGGATGCCGGCGCCGATGGCGACGACCTCGTCCGGGTTCACGCCCTTGTGCGGGTCCTTGCCGAAGAGCTTCTTCACGCGCTCCTGCACGGCGGGCATGCGGGTCATGCCGCCGACCAGCACCACCTCGTCGATGTCCTTGGTGGAGAGGCCGGCGTCCTTGAGCGCCACCTTGCAGGGTCCTTCGAGCCGGTCGAGCAGGTCGGCGCAGAGCGCCTCGAGCTTCGCCCGGGTGAGCTTCATGTTGAGATGCTTCGGTCCGCTCGCGTCGGCGGTGACGAACGGCAGGTTGATGTCCGTCTCCATCGCCGTCGACAGCTCGCACTTGGCCTTCTCGGCGGCTTCCTTGAGCCGCTGGCGCGCCATCGGATCGCTGCGGAGATCGATCCCCTGGTCCTTCTTGAACTCGTCGGCCAGGTAGTCGATGACCTTGTTGTCGAAGTCCTCGCCGCCGAGCAGCGTGTCGCCGTTCGTGGCCTTCACTTCGAAGACGCCGTCGCCGATCTCGAGGACCGAGACGTCGAACGTGCCGCCGCCCAGGTCGAAGACGGCGATCTTCTCGTCCTTCTTCTTGTCGAGGCCGTAGGCCAGCGAGGCCGCGGTCGGCTCGTTGATGATGCGGAGGACGTTCAGGCCGGCGATCTTGCCGGCGTCCTTGGTGGCCTGACGCTGGCTGTCGTTGAAGTACGCCGGGACGGTGATGACGGCGTCGGTGACCTTCTCGCCGAGGTGGTCCTCGGCGGTCTGCTTCATTTTCTGCAGGATGATCGCGGAAATCTCGGCCGGGCTGTACTTGCGGCCACGGACCTCCACCCAGGCGTCGCCGTTGTCGGCCTTGACGACGGTGTACGGCAGGAGCTTGTCCTTGGCGCGCTGGACTTCCGGATCGTCGAAGCGGCGGCCGATGAGCCGCTTGATGGCGAAGATCGTATTCGTGGGGTTGGTGATGGCCTGCCGGCGGGCGATCTGACCCACCAGCCGCTCGCCCCCTTCCGTGAAGGCGACCACCGACGGCGTGATCCGGCTCCCTTCGGCATTCGTGATGACGACGGGGTCGCCCCCTTCGAGCACGGCGACGCACGAGTTCGTGGTCCCCAGATCGATTCCAATCACCTTGGGCATCTGCGTTTCTCCTCGCGGGGCGCTTTAATCACCGCTCCGGTCGTTGGCAAGGTTGCCGGAGCCCCCAGGTGAGGTCGACGACCCCTTGGAAACCGTCACCATGGCGGGCCGGAGCAGCCGGTCGTGGAGGCGATACCCGGGCTGGTGCTCGGCGATCACCGCGTTGGCTGCGTGCTCCGCGCTCTCGACGTGGGCGACGGCCTCGTGATGGTTCGGATCGAAGCGCTCGCCCTCGGCGACGACGCGGGATACCCCATGGCGCTCGAGCGCGTCGAGCAATGTCTTCCGGACCAGCGCGACGCCCTCGACCAATGACGGGTCGCTGCCCCGCTGCGCGGCGGCGGCGACCGCCCGCTCGAGGTTGTCCACGACGGGGAGCAGATCGCGGACCAGCTTCTCGGTGCCGAAGCGAACCGCGTCGTCGCGTTCACGCGCGCTGCGCTTCTTGAAGTTCTCGAGGTCCGCCCGCTCGCGCATCCAGCGCTCCTGGGCCTGCTTGGCCTCTTCCTTCGCCGCGGCGAGCTCGGCTTCGAGCCCTCCGGCGTCCGGCTTGGGATCGGTCGAAGGGGGCCGTGTCCAATCGTCGTGTTCCATGGGTAGGTCCTCGGGACGCGTGGCCAGTTAGGGACCAGAACCTTGTTTGTCAACCCTACGGGTGATACGGCCGACGCGGATCAGGCGCGCGTGCCCGTCGAGATCGCCACTCCCGCCTTCGTGCTTCGTGCTCGCTCATATGGCGAGTCGGATCGCATCGTTACGCTCATCACCGAGCAGCACGGGAAGGTCACCGGCATCGCCAAGGGCGCGAAGAACTCGCGCCGCCGCTTCGGCGGGACGCTGGAGCCGTTCGTTCACATTCGGGCCGTCTTCCAGCAGCGGCCGGCATCCGATCTGGTGTTCATGCTGCGATGCGATCTGCTCGAGGCGCTGCGCGGTTTCACCAGCGATCTCGACCGCTTCACCGCCGGCAGCTACGTGCTCGACCTGACCGATCGCATGGTCCTCGGGCGCGAATCCGGCAGCGAGGTCTACCGGCTGGTCCACGACGCGCTGTCGCTGCTCGCCCACGGCGCCGACGTCGCGCCGGTGCTCAGAGCGTTCGAGCTGCATCTCTTGTCGATGAGCGGCTACGCCCCCGCCCTCGACCTGTGCCGCGAGTGCGGGACGGGTGCGGCCGCCGGAACGACGGTCTACCTGGTCGTCGCACGCGGCGGCCTGCTCTGCCGGCGCTGTGTGCCGACGAACGAGCCGATCCGACCCGTGGCGGGTGCGACCGCGCTCGAGCTGGCTCGTCTCGCGAGCGCTCCGCTGGCCGACGCGTGCCACGGGACGACGCCGCTCGACGAAGCGACGGTGGTCGCCGAGCAGCTCCTGGGCGCCGTGACCTCGGGTCCGGTGCGATCGCGTGCGTTCCTCGGCCTCGCTCGCGTTGATTCCCCCGAAGGCCTCCGATAGTTTCGCGATTTTCCTCAGGGAGGATCGATGGCACGACCGCAGCAGAGGGCCGGCTCGCGCAAGCCGGCACGCCGACCCGCGCCCCAGAAGAAGTCGTCGAAGGCGAAAACCGCCAGCAAGACGGCGCGGGCCACGCGGTACGTGTACGCCTTCGGCGGCGGCCGCGCCGACGGCAAGGCCGACATGAAGAACCTCCTCGGCGGCAAAGGCGCAAACCTCGCCGAGATGGCCCGCATGGGCCTGCCGGTGCCTCCCGGGTTCACGATCTCCACCGAGGTCTGCACCTATTACTACGATCACAAGCGGACCTACCCCACCGTCCTGAAGTCGCAGGTGCAGGACGCGCTGGCGAAGGTCGAGAAGTCGCTCGGCAAGCGCTTCGGCGACGTCGACCACCCGCTGCTCGTCTCGGTCCGCTCCGGCGCCCGCGCGTCGATGCCGGGCATGATGGACACGATCCTGAACCTCGGTCTGAACGACCGCACGGTGCAGGGCCTGATCCGCGAGACGGGCAACGAGCGCTTCGCCTACGACTCGTACCGCCGCTTCGTCCAGATGTACGGCGACGTCGTGCTCGACCTGAAGCCGCGCAGCAAGGAAGAGGAAGATCCGTTCGAGGTCGCGCTGCAGGAGAAGAAGCGCGCGCGCGGCGTCACGCTCGACACCGAGCTCGACGCGAACGACCTGCGCGAGCTGGTCGACGAGTTCAAGGCGCTCATCAAGATGCGCAAGGGCGTCAACTTCCCCGAGGATCCCTGGGAACAGCTCTGGGGCGCCGTCGGCGCCGTCTTCGGCTCGTGGATGAACGATCGCGCGATCGTCTACCGCAAGCTGAACGACATCCCCGAGAGCTGGGGCACCGCGGTCAACGTCCAGTCGATGGTGTTCGGCAACATGGGCTCCGACTCCGGCACGGGCGTCGCGTTCACGCGCGATCCGTCGAACGGCGAGAACGTCTTCTACGGCGAGTTCCTGATGAACGCGCAGGGCGAAGACGTGGTCGCGGGCACGCGCACGCCGCTGCCGATCTCCGAGCTCGAGCGCGAGAACCCGAAGGTCTACGGCCAGCTGTTGAAGGTGCGGAAGACGCTCGAGAAGCACTACCGCGAGATGATGGACATCGAGTTCACCATCCAGCAGGGCGTGCTCTACATGCTGCAGTGTCGCGTCGGGAAGCGCACCGCGACCGCGGCGGTTCGTACCGCCGTCGAAATGGTGAAGGAGCGGCTCATCAAGCCGACCGAGGCGCTCCAGCGCGTCGACCCCGAGCGGCTGAACGAGCTGCTGCGCCCCGTGTTCGACGTCGCCGCGAAGGCGAGCGCCGACAAGGAAGGTCGCCTGCTGACGAAGGGCCTGAACGCCGGACCCGGCGCGGCCAGCGGGCTGATCGCGTTCCATGCGGAAGACGCGGAGGCGATGGCCCGCGACGGCAAGCGCGTCATTCTCGTCCGCAACGAAACGTCGCCCGAGGACATCCGCGGCATGGCCGCGGCCGAGGGCATCCTCACCGCGCGCGGCGGCATGACGAGCCACGCGGCGCTCGTCGGCCGGCAGATGGGCAAGGTGTGCGTCGTCGGCTGCGAAGCGCTGCAGATCAGCTACGAGCGCGGCGAGATGCGCGTCGCCGGCCGCGACGGCGTCGTGCTGCGTCAGGGCGACCCGATCTCGATCGACGGCTTCACCGGCCAGGTCTTCTCCGGCGACATCCCGACGCGGCCCAGCGAGGTCGTCGAGGTGCTCGTCGGCGGCACGCTCGAGGCGTCGAAGTCGCCGACGTACCAGGTGTACGCGCAGCTCATGAAGTGGGCCGACGACACGCGCACGCTCGGCGTGCGCGCGAACGCCGACCTGCCCGATCAGTGCGAGCAGGCAACGGCCTTCGGCGCCCAGGGCGTCGGCCTCTGCCGGACGGAGCACATGTTCTTCGGCGAAGAGAAGATCGGGCCGATGCGCCAGATGATCCTCGCGGAGACCACGGAGGAGCGGAAGGCCGCGCTCGCGAAGCTGCTGCCGCTCCAGCGCGCCGACTTCGAGGGCATTCTCCGGGTGCTCAGGGGCAAGCCGCTGACGATTCGCATGATCGACCCGCCGCTGCACGAGTTCCTGCCGCACGACGAGGCGGGCCAGCGCGAGATCGCGAGCGACATGGGCGTCCCGTACGAGCGCGTGCACGCGCGCGTCGAGGCGTTGCACGAGTTCAACCCGATGCTCGGCTTCCGCGGCTGCCGGCTCGGCGTCGTCTACCCCGAGATCACCGAGATGCAATCGCGCGCCATCTTCGAGGCGGCGGCCAACGTGAAGCGCGAGGGCATCGCCGTCGCGCCCGAGGTCATGATCCCGCTGGTCGGCCACGTGAAGGAGCTGAAGCTCCAGGCCGACGTCGTGCACCGCGCGGCGGCCGAGGTCATGAAGGAGACGGGCGTCAAGTTCTCGTACCTCGTCGGCACGATGATCGAGGTGCCGCGCGGCGCGCTCACCGCGGACGCGATCGCCGAGGTGGCGCAGTTCTTCTCCTTCGGCACGAACGACCTCACGCAGACGACGCTCGGCGTGTCGCGCGACGACGCGGGCCGTTTCCTCGCGCCGTACGTGCAGGACTTCGAGATCTACGGCCGGGATCCGTTCGAGTCGATCGACCGCGACGGCGTCGGCGCGCTGATGCGCACGGCGGTGGAAAAGGGTCGCTCGACCAACAAGAAGATCAAGCTCGGCATCTGCGGCGAGCACGGCGGCGATCCGGCGTCCATTGGTCTGTGTCAGGAAATTGGCCTGGACTACGTCTCGTGCTCGCCGTTCCGCGTGCCGGTCGCGCGGCTCGCGGCGGCGCAGGCGGCGCTGGCGAAGAAGCGCTAAAGCCCGCGCCGTCCTCGGCCGACGTACAGCAGGGGACCCGCGGCCGGCGGGTCGAGGGGACGGCGTGGGGACGAGCAAGCAGGGACGACTCTTCGGGGTGCTCGGTGATCCGATCGAGCACTCGCTCTCGCCCGCGATGCACAACGCGGCCTTCGCCGCCTGCGGTCTGCCCCACGTCTACCTGCGCCATCGGGTGAGGCCGGACGAGCTGCCGGCGGCGATCGCCGACGCGCGCCGCCTCGGCATGGGGGGGCTCAACCTCACCGTCCCGCTGAAGGAGTCGGTGCTCCCGCTGCTCGACGCGACGACGCCCGCGGCGCGTCGGATCGGCGCGGCCAACACGCTGATCTTCCGCGGTGGGCGTCTCGTCGGCGACAACACCGACGGCCGCGGCTTCGTGCGCTCGCTGCGCGGCGCCGTCCGCGTGCGCGGCGCGCGGACGGTCGTCATCGGTGCGGGCGGCAGCGCACGTGCGGTGGCGAGCGCGCTGCTCGACGCGGGCGCGGCCCGAGTCAACATTTTGAACCGCACCCGCGCACGCGCCGAGGAGCTCGCCACGCGCCTCGATCGGCCGGACGCCGTCGCCGTCTTTCCGCTGCGGATGCTGGAGACTGGCGCGGTCCTGGAGGATGCTTCTCTGGTCGTGAACACCACCTCCGTCGGGCTCACCGGTGCGGCGCTGCCGACGCGCTTCGCCGCCGCGCCGCGCACGTGTCTCTTCGTCGATCTGCTCTACGGCCACACCCCGACGCCGTGGCGTCGCGCAGCCGAGCGCGCGGACCGTCCGACGCTCGACGGCGCGGGCATGCTGCTGCATCAGGGCGCGCTCGCGTTCGAGGCGTGGACCGACCGTCCCGCCCCGCTATCCGCGATGACGCGTGCCCTCGGTGCTGCCGGACTAGCGTTGCCCCAGGGGCACCGAACCCATAGCGCTCGCTCCCGATGACGTCCCGACTCGGAGACCTCCTCCAGCGCCGCGGCGATCTCTCCGCCGAGCAGCTCGCAAAGGCGCTCGAAGCGCAGCGCGAGCACGGCGGCGCGCTCGCGTCGCACCTGGTGAAGCTCGGCTTCGTCAGCGAAGAGCAGCTGCTCTCGTACCTCGAACGCGAGTATCGCCTGCCCATCGTCGATCCGCTCTCGCTCGACATCCCGCGCGAGGTGCTCGGCGTCATCCCGCAGGCGCTCGTGATGAAGCACCACCTCATCCCGACGAACCTCGTGCGTTCGACGCTGACGATCGCGATGGCCGACCCGTCGAACCTGATCGCGATCAACGAGATCAAATTCCTCACGGGCTACGACATCAAGATCGCCGTCGCCGCGCCCGCCGCGATCCAGGCGGCCATCGAGCGGCACTATGCGGAGCAGTCGAACTTCGACGAGGTGCTGTCGCAGCTCGGCAACGAGAACGTCGAGGTCGTCGTCGACCACGACGAGATCGACCTGCAGGAGCTCGAGCGTGCGACGGAGGAAGCACCGGTCGTCCGCCTGGTGAACGCGTTCCTGACGGACGCCATCCGCAAGCGGGCCAGCGACATCCACATCGAGCCCTACGAAAAGATGCTGCGCGTGCGGTTCCGCATCGACGGCGTCCTCTACGAGATCATGCAGCCGCCGCTCCGGCTCAAGAACGCGATCACGTCGCGCTTGAAGGTCATGGCGCAGCTCGACATCGCCGAGCGCCGCTTGCCGCAGGACGGCCGCATCAAGATGAAGCTCTCGGGCAACAAGGAGATGGACTTCCGCGTCTCCGTGCTGCCGACGATGTTCGGCGAGAAGGTCGTGCTCCGCCTCCTCGACAAGTCGAACCTGCAGCTCGACATGACGAAGCTCGGGTTCGAGGAAGGCGCGCTCAAGCACTTCAAGGACGCCATCTACAAGCCGTACGGCATGGTGCTGGTCACCGGCCCGACGGGCTCGGGCAAGACGACGACGCTGTACTCGGCGCTGGCCGAGCTGAACAAGGTCGCGAACAACATCTCCACCGCGGAGGATCCGATCGAGTTCAACCTCGTCGGCATCAACCAGGTGCAGATGCACGACGACATCGGACTGAACTTCGCCGCCGCGCTACGCGCGTTCCTCCGTCAGGACCCCGACATCATCATGGTCGGCGAGATCCGCGACTTCGAGACGGCCGAGATCGGCGTGAAGGCCGCGCTCACCGGTCACTTGGTGCTCTCGACGCTGCACACGAACGACGCGCCGTCGACGGTCAACCGCATGCTCAACATGGGCATCGAGCCGTTCCTCGTCGCGAGCTCCGTGAACCTGATCCTGGCCCAGCGTCTCGCGCGCGTGATCTGCCCGCAGTGCAAGGAGGACGCGCCGGTTCCGCCCGAGATGCTCACCGAGGTGGGCTGGACGGGCGAGCCCTTCGTCCCGCAGCACGGCGTCGGCTGCCCCAACTGCGGCGGCACCGGCTACCGCGGCCGCGTCGCCCTCTACGAAGTGATGCCGATGCTCGACGACCTACGCGAGCAGGTCCTGTCCGGCGCGACGGCGCTCGATCTGAAGCGTGCGGCCGTCCAGGGCGGCATGAAGTCGCTCCGCCAGTCCGGCCTCGAGCACGTCGCGCGCGGGAACACGACGCTGGAGGAAGTCCTCCGCGTGACGCTCGCGGACTGAGGCTTCGGTGCGCCGGTGGTGCGCGGCGGGCGGGGGTACCGCCGGCTGCGCGTGGCGTTCGCACGGCACCCCACGCCCCGCGCCTCCTCCCGCGTGCTCTCGACACGCTCGCTCGGCGGCACCCCCGCCCGCCGCGCACCACCGGCTACTTCGTCGCCGCGTACGCCAACGCGAAGCGAAGCGACCATCGAGGTTCACTCGCATCGCAGCTCGGCCGGCACTGTCTCCGCGTGGTGGGTGGTCGTGGTGACGGGGCGGCGGGGTGTCACCCGAGCGAGCGCGTAGCGAGATGGCCATCGTCCCCTCCCGGGGTCGACCAACGA
>CAYSOF010000034.1:0-53710 GCA_964432595.1 uncultured Binatia bacterium (SeqCode)
GCGCCCATAGCTCAGTTGGATAGAGCGTCTGACTACGAATCAGAAGGTCGCATGTTCGAATCATGCTGGGCGCACCTTTGAACGACGGGCAGCTCCTCACTTCGTCGAGGACTGCCCGTTTCCTTTTTCCGGGTCGCGCGACGGGCCACCGAGCAGCCGTACCGCCGTGCCGCTGTCGTCGGGCTGGCTGCGGCGTGCAGGCCCGGTGGTTGGCGTCGCCGTGCGCCAGCCGTCGTCGACGAGCTCTTCGACGACGCGCACGAGGAATCCACGCGCCGCCCGCGGCATGCGATCGAACGCGCGAGTGTAGCGATCGAGCAGCTCCGACCCGCTCACGCCGCCCCCCGGCGTCTCGACGGGGAAGTGGATGTCGTAGTCGTGGAGTCCGAGCATCCGCACGATGTTCAGCACGTGGATGGCGGGCATGTGGACGGCGCTGCCCTGCTCGAGGCGCGAGATCGCCGCCTGGCTGGTGCCGGCGGCGCGCGCGAGATCGACCTGCAGCAGGCCGCGCGCGAGACGTCGTTCTCGCACGCGGCTACCGAGCTCGCGCATGAAGACGCGCCGAGCGCGCTCGGATGTGCCGAGGCGAGGCAGGCTCGACTCGACGGTCGGCGACGGCGCCCGCATTGCGAAGCCGTCTTGTAGCCGACACGTCTCGCCGTGCAGACGGTGCCACTCGCGCATGAGGAGCGTCGTCGTGGCCGTCATGGCGCGTGTGCCCGCGATGGCGCCCGCGGCTCTCGCGTAGATGTCCCGGAAGGATTCGTGGGAGGCATCGGCGCGTTCGCTGGTCACGACGTCCGATTTGTCTCCAAACGGGCGGTCGCGCAAGACGCAACCGGTGGACGGATGATGCCGGCGGCGGCCACGACCAAGAGGACACGCCGCCGGCACCCGAGGCAGTCCGTCTCTGCCTCGGGGCGGCGTACCACGCGGGGCCCGTGGAGCGACAGAGAAATCTTTCGTGGCCGTCGCGGACGACGTGCAGTTGAAGCGTACCTCGTAAGGCGTCCTTGCCCCGCCTCGGTGGCAATCCCGAGTTCGCCCGGAAGAGTCGGAACCGCTCCCGCCCTACTCGTCGTCGGCACAGTCGCACGACGACACGCCGGCGCCCGCAGGCTGGTACGTCGTATGGAAGGCGTGCCCGCAGTCGAGTCGATGGCATGCGACGAGCGGACCCTGTCCGATCACGACGGACCGGAGGATGCGCTTGTCGCCGAAGTCTCCGCATTGCTCGCACAACATCGCCGGCGCGTCGTTAAGAACCGGGCCGGCGGCTGTCAAGGGAAAGCGGGCGCGATCGATCCGATTGTGGTTTTGGACGGTGGCCGGTGCCGATGACATGTCGCCGTCCACCGGGCGATCGTTGCCGGGTCGTGGCTGCGACGGCACGGCAGTTGCTCACTCGAAGCATGCTCTCGTCTCCCGCTCGCATCGCATCGCCCGAAGAGTACGTCCGTCACGACCGGCGGCCCCGGCCGGCCGGCGACGGGCGGCAGCCTGGTCTGGAGACGGAGCTCGCTCGTGCCGAGCGGATGTTGGCGCAGCTGATCGAGCAGCCGGACCTCGACCGCGTCATCCAACGCGACGTCGCGGCGCGATCGCGCATCGACGTGGCCGTCGAGACCGCGGTCCACCACGCATACGAGACGGCCGCCGGATCGGACGCCGCGCACACGTTCCTCCAACGCGTGCTCTACCGGATTAACCGCCTCATGCTGTTCTGGTTCGACGATCTCCGTCGCTACGAGAACGACCGCTCGGCGTACCTGCATGGAGTGCGAGCGGGCATCGAGCACGCCTGGCAGGCGTGGGAGCTGCGTCAGCTTCCGCCGCCGAGCCTCGCCGTCGCCGGCGTGGCGGAGGCGCTCCGTAGCCGCGCCGCGGCCGACGTCGACCCGCCGCCGTCGGCCGCCGGACGTTGGTTCCGCGACGTCGCCACGGCGAGCGCCTACCGCCGGCTGCTCGAGATCGCGTCGCTCGACGCGCTGGTGGAAGCCAGCCAGCTGTCACGGACCCTGGGCGGCGTCGGACACCCGGTGCACGGCACCCTGACGCGGCTGCTGCTCGAGGAGTACGGGGGCGGCCGGCTCGCGCGCAAGCACTCGACCCACTTCCGCTCGATGCTCGAGGCCCTGGGCATGGAGACGCGACCCGAGGCCTACTTCGACGTCGTGCCGTGGACGGTCCTCGCGGGCATCAACCACAGCTTCCTGCTCTCGGATCGCCGCCGGCTCTTCCTGCGTTACGTCGGCGGGCTGCTGCATACGGAGACGTCCGTTCCTGCCGCGTTCCGCTGCTTTCTCGCCGCCGGCCGGCGCCTCGGGCTGCCGCCGGAGGCCACGGCGTACTGGGAGCTGCACATCAAAGAGGACGCGCGCCACGGTCCCTGGATGCTGAACGACGCCGCGCTCCCGCTCGCCGAGCGCTATCCCGACGATGCCTGGGAGCTGGTGCTCGGCTACGACCAGCAGCGCGCGATGAGCGCTCGCGCCGCGAGCGCGACGATGCGCGCGTGCGCCGCGGTGGCGTGACGGCGTCGTGCACATACGTGCTGCCGCTCCGCCAGGTCGGCGCGGACGTCGCGATGCTGCGCACGATCGCCGACGACGTCCGGCGCCTGACTCGGCTCGGATGCGAGGTGATCGTCGTCGACGGATCGCCGGCCGACGACTTCGCGCGCCACGCGCGGGCGCTGGCGTCGCTCTGCCTGCACATCCCGCCCGATCCGGCGCACCGGTGCCTCAACGGCAAGGTGCACGGCGTACGGACCGGCATCGCCCGCGCCTCGCACGAGTTCGTCATCGTCGCGGACGACGACGTGGTCTACGAGGCAGCGGACGTCGGCCGTGTCTGCGCATTGCTGGCGGAGCACGATCTCGTCGTCCCGCAGAACGCCTTCCGGCCGATGCCGTGGTGGGCGTGCATCGAGACGGGACGCATCCTCGTGAATCGCGCGGTCCGGGACGCCGGCGACTACCCGGGCACGCAAGCGGTCCGGCGGAGCGCGTTCGAGCGCATCGGCGCGTACGACGGGGACACGCTGTTCGAGAACGAGGAGATGCGCCGGCACTTCGTGCGGCGCGGCGCACGGGTGGCGCACGCGCGGGACCTCATCATCGCCCGCCGGCCGCCGACGCTCGCGAAGTGGCGAGAGCAGCGCGTGCGACAGGCGTACGAGGACTTCGGCGTTCCGCTCAAGACGCTGGCGTTCGGGGCCCTCCTTCCCGTCGCGCTGGTGGCGGCGCTGCTGGGTGGCGTCGCGTGGCTGGTTGCGTACCTCGTCGCCG
Organism: uncultured Binatia bacterium (SeqCode); assembly: GCA_964432595.1. Classification (GTDB taxonomy): domain Bacteria; phylum Desulfobacterota; class Binatia; order DP-6; family DP-6; genus DASYLJ01. The sequence continues at coordinate 3,294 of CAYSOF010000034.1, forward strand.
TTGCCGGCGGGACGATCGCGGTCGCCGCGCTCGGTCGCCGGGGTGCGGCGGCGCGGCTGGCGTTTCCCGCGCGCGCGGTGCTGCTCGCGCCACTCTGGGTCGCCGAGCGGAGCGTGTCCGTCCACCGCGCGGTCGCCGCGCGGCTCGTGCGCGGGGGGTGTGCGTACGGTGGGCGGGTCATCCCGCGTGGTCTGAGCGACGGACGCGCGTCCGCCTGACGGCCGTTCTACAAACCGCGCGACGAGTTGACGTGTCTCCGGAGGCACGGCGCCGTCCTTCCGCGACCGCGACGGAGCCGCGCGCTGGCACGGTCCTGGCAGCCGATCCGTCATCCACTCGAGGGGAGTCGGCAATGCGACGGAAGCCACGGCAGCAGGACGCAGGTCCGAATCCAGACCTCGCCGCGGCGCCGTCGGGAAAGGATGGCACCATGCATCACGCACGACAGACGAGCGAGGCCGCGGAGCACAGTGAAGGCTTCATGGCGAAGGCGATCGAGGACCAGACGGCCAAGCTGCCGTCGGACACGTTCCTGTGGGCGGCGGGCGCGTCGATCGCGGCGTCGCTGCTGCTTCAGGTGGCGGGCCGCAAGGTCGAGAGCAACTTCGTGGGCCAGTGGGCGCCGACGCTGCTGATCCTCGGGCTCTACAACAAGATCGTGAAGGTCGCGGGATCCGATCGCATGTCCGCATAGCGACGGGGGGCACGGATGCGTCCACGCATCCGTGCCCGCGCCCCTCGCGAAGATCGGGCCTATCGCGCTCGACGCGGCATGGTACGACGAAGCGCCATGCAGAAAGCCCTGCGTGGTCGAATCCTGCAGCTGATGCTCGTCGGCGTCGCGCTCCTGCCCGGGGACGTACGCGCCGACGCACCGGTCGTCGACACGACCGGCTGCGACGCGGACTCCGCGGCGCGGCTGCGGTGGCTCGTCGAGCGTCTCGAGTCGCGCGAGCGCTACGCCGACCTCTGGTGGCGCGGGTGGTTCGGATTCTACGGGCTCGGCGTCGTCATCCAGAGCGTGAGCGCCGGCCTCGAGGACGACGAGGGCGAGCAGGCGGACCTGGTCGTCAGCGCGGTCAAGGCGCTCGGCGGCGTGACGAGGCTGTACTTCTCGCGCCCCGTCGCGCGGCTCGGCGCGGATCCGATTCTCGGCGACCAGGCGTCCTGCCGTCAGCGGGTCGAGGAGGGCGAAGATCTCCTGCGGCAGGCGGCAAAGGAATCGGATCGTCGCTTCGACTGGAAGGCGCACGCGTCGAACGTCGGGATCAACGTCGCGGGCGGTCTCATCGTCGCCGAGGGCTTCGACGAGCAGGACGGCTGGATCTCCGCCGGCGTCGGCATCGCCGTCGGCGAGGTCATGCTCTGGAGCCATCCGTGGACGGGGCGGAGCGACCTCGAGGAGTACGAGGCGCGCTTCGCGCCCGCCGAGCGCACGAGCTGGTCGGTCGTGCCGTTCGGTCGCGGGCTGCAGGTGCAGATGCGGTTCTGACCGCCCGCCCGCACCGTTCGCTCGGCGCCGCGCCGGTGTGCTACCCCGACGGGCCATGAACGCAGGTCTCCTCTCCGGCGTCCGGATCATCGAGAGCGCGATGCTCGGTCCGGGCGGTGTCGCGATGCATCTCGCCGATCTCGGCGCGGACGTGATCAAGGTCGAAGGGCCGCACGGCGACTACGTCCGCAAGATGGCGTTCCCGATCGTCGACGGCATCTCGCTCCTCCACTGGCACCTGAACCGCGGCAAGAAGAGCATGATCCTCGACTTGAAGAAGCCCGAGGCCGTGGCGACGTACCGGGAGCTGGTCGCGAAGGCCGACGCCGTCATCGAGGGCATGCGGCCCGGGACGCTGAAGCGGCTCGGCCTCGGCTACGAGGAGCTCAAGCAGATCAACCCGCGCATCGTCATGTGCACGCACACGGGCTACGGCATGACCGGCCCGTACAAGGACATGCCGAGCCACGGCATCGCCTACGACGCGTGGGCCGGCGTCGCGCGCCCGACGTACACCGACGACGGCCTGCCGACCCTGCCGTCGTACACCGCGATCGGCATCAACGCCGGACCGCTGTACGCCGCGCTCGGCATCTGCGCCGCCATCATCCGCGCCCGCGCGACGGGCGAGGGTTGCTACTTCGAGGTCGCCCAGTCCGACGCCGCCGCGGCGTTCAACTGGAACGGCATCGAGGGCAACAAGGCCTACGAGCGTCCCGAGGACGAAGTCACCGGCAACGACGGCGACGGCAAGGGACCGCGTCGGCCCGTCGGCGACGACAGCATGAAGGAGTCGGTGCGCTACCAGTACTACCGCTCGAAGGACGGCCTCGTCCTGTTCATGGCCTCCGAGCGCGAGTTCTGGAAGAACTTCTGCGTCGGCATCGGCCGCCCCGAGATGTTCGAGGCGAATCCGGGTGCGAAGTATGCCGACCACGCGCGCGGCAACATGGCCCTCCGGCGCGAGCTCGCGACGATCTTCGCGACGAAGACCACGGTCGAGTGGGTCGAGTTCGGACAGCGCGTGAACACGCCGATCTGTCCGGTGAACACCGTGAAGACGATCCCCGCCGATCCGCAGTTCCAGGCGCGGCTGACCATGCGGCCGTACACCGAGGCCGGCACCGATCTGATGCCGTGCCCGATCCGGACCATCGGCGAGGAGCTGCCGGTCCCGACGGTCGCCGCGCGGGAGCCGGGGCGGGACACGGACGAGGTCCTCCGCGACGTGCTCGGCTGGGACGCCGGCCGCATCGCGACCCTGCGAGCGACGGGCGCGCTCGGCTAGTCGCCCGCGTCCTTCGCGAGCTGCGCCTCGACGGCCGTCTTCATCCCGTCCTTGCCGGCCTCGTACGCGGTCCATTGCTCGGGCGTCAGCAGCGGCTTCAGCTCCGCGTCCTTCGCGTCCTGCAGCGCGCGGAGCTCGGACGCCTTCGTCATCGCCCAGGCCGACCCCTTGAGGATCGGTTCGGCCTTCTCGGCGTAGCGCTGGTTCAGCGCGGACACCTTCGTCGCCTGGTCGGGCGTCAGCGACAGCAGCGTCCGCATGTACGACGTCTGCGCGCCGGCGCGCTGCGCCGGTGTGGTCTTCGCGAGCACCTCGAGCTGCGCGCCGGCAGGCGCGACGAGGACGGTGAGCGTGACGGCGACGAGCAGGCGGCGCATGGCCGCCTTCTCTCACGCGGCCGCTGCGTACGCGAGCGTGTTCGCCACGGCCGCCACGACGGCCGCGATGCGCACCGCGCTCTGGATCGCCTCGCGACCCAGGCCCTCCGCACGCAGCGTCTTCTCGTGCGCGGTGATGCACATCCCGCAGCCGTTCACCGCCGAGACGGCGAGCGACATCAGCTCGAAGTCGGCCTTCGCGACGCCCGGCTTCCCGATGATGCTCATCCGCAGCTTCGCCGGCAGCGAGCCGTACTCCGGATCCTCCACGAGATGGAGGAAACGATAGTAGACGTTGTTCATCGCCATGACCGCCGCTGCCGCCTGCGCGGCGGCGATGGTCGCGGCGTCGAGCTGCTCGCCCGCCAGGGCTTCCAGCTGGCGGGCGAACGTCGGGTTCTTCGCGGCGATGGCCGACGCCAGCGCCACGCCCCAGATCTGCCGGGGTTCCAGCCCCGGCGCGCCCTGAGGGGTGAGCACGCTCGCCAGATTGAGCCGCAGGTCGCGGGCGTGCTCGGGAAGGGCGTCACGGATCTGGTCGAGCGACATCATGCCACCTTCAGGGTGTCGTCACCCTTCTTCCAGTTGCAGGGGCAGAGCTCGTCGGTCTGCAGGCCGTCGAGGACGCGAAGCACCTCTTCGGGGCTGCGGCCGACGTTCATGTCGGTGACGTATACGAAGCGGATGATGCCCTGCGGGTCGACGACGTAGGCGGCCCGCTGCGCGACGCCGCCCGCCGGATCGACGATGCCGAGGGCGCTCGACAGCTCGCGCTTCACGTCCGACAGCATGGGGAAGGGGAGCTCGCGGAGCTCCTCCTTGTCGCGCCGCCAGGCGAGGTGCACGAACTCCGAGTCGGTGCTGACGCCGAGCACCTGCGCGTCACGGTCCTTGAACTCGCGGTCGAGGGCGCCGAAGCCGGCGATCTCGGTGGGACAGACGAAGGTGAAGTCCTTCGGCCAGAAAAAGACCACGAGCCATTTGCCGTCGTAGGTCTTGTCGTCGATGGGCTGGAACGCCGTCGCGGTCTCGTTCGAGACGACGCCGGTGAGAGCGAACGATGGAAACCGCTGTCCGATACCCAGCATGGGTGCGATCCTCCTTGTGGAAGCGATGCTGGGCTCGATGGCGCGCGATGGCCAATCGTTTCTTTCGATCGGCGCGATAGATCCGGCCTGTCACGCGTCGGCGGGCGTGGCGCCGCCGAACAGCTTGTAGAGCGCCGGCAGGACGAACAGCGTCGACACGGTGCTCGACAGGAGACCGCCGATCACCACCGTCGCCAGCGGCCGCTGCACCTCGGCGCCGGTGCCCGTCGCGAGCGCCATCGGCACGAAACCGAGCGACGCGACGAGCGCGGTCATCAGGACGGGCCGGAGCCGCGTGCCCGCGCCGCGGACGATCGCCTCGTCCATGCCGGCGCCGCCGCGCCGCAGCTCGAGCATGAAGGTCATCATGACGAGCCCGTTCAGGACGGCGACGCCCGACAGCGCGATGAACCCGACCGCCGCCGAGATCGAGAACGGCATGTCGCGCAGCCAGAGGCTGGCGATTCCACCGGTGAGGGCGAGCGGTACGGCGCTGAAGACGATCGCCGCCGGGCGCAGCGCGCGAAAGGTGCCGTAGAGGAGCAGCAGGATCACCAGGAAACAGACCGGCACGACGACCGCGAGGCGGCGCTTCGCGCGCTCCAGGTTCTCGAACTGTCCCCCCCACCCGAGCCAGGTGCCCGGCGGCAGCTGGACCTGCTCGGCGATGCGGCGTTGCGCCTCCTCCACGAAGGAGCCGATGTCGCGGTCGCGCACGTTGGCCTGCACGACGATGCGTCGCTTGCCGTTCTCTCGGCTGATCTGGTTCGGCCCTTCCGTCACGCGCACGTCCGCGACGGCGGACAGCGGCAGGTAGCGGAGGTCGGCGCGCTCGATGTCGTCGGCGCGCAGCACCACCGGGATGGGCTGCTCGTCCTCGTGCGTCAGCGGGATGGGCAGGTTCTCGATGTCCATGGGGTCGGTGCGGTAGCGCTCCGGCAGGCGGACGACGATGTCGAAGCGGCGATCGCCCTGGAAGAGCTGTCCCGCCTCGCGGCCGCCGATGGCGATCGCGGCGACGTCGTGCACGTCGGCGACCGTGAGCCCGTAGCGCGCGATCGCGGCGCGGTCGACGTCGATGCTGAGGACCGGCGCGCCCTGAACCTCCTCGACGCGCGTGTCGGCGGCGCCGCGGATGTCCTGGAGGATGCCGGCGACCTGCCGTGCGGTCGGGAGAATGGTCGCGAACTCGTCGCCGAAGACCTTCACCGCGACGTCGCCGCGGACGCCCGCCAGGAGCTCGTTGAAGCGCATCTCGATCGGTTGCGTCATCTCGTAGGCGTTACCGGGCAACTCCCGGAGAGCCGCCATCAGACGCCGCTGCACGTCGGCCTTCGTCTCCTCCGGATCCGGCCACTCGCTGCGCGGCTTCAGGATGACGAACGTGTCCGAGACGTACGGCGGCATGGGGTCGGCGGCCATTTCCGCGGTGCCGTTGCGCGAGAAGACGAAGGCGACCTCCGGCAGCGTCTTCACGCGGCGCTCGAGCGCGCGCTGCATCGCGGTCGCCTCGGAGAGGCCGGTGCTCGGGATGCGGATCGCGTGCACGACGACGTCGAGCTCGCTGAGCCGCGGCGTGAACTCCTGCCCGAGCGCGCGGAACAGCAGCAACGACGACGCGAACACGACGGCGGCGGCGACGACCACCGGCACGCGGAGGGCGACGGCCCGGCGCAGCGCGCGTTCGTAGAGCGCACGTGTCGCCACCATGACGGGGTTCTCGCGCTCGGTGACGCGTCCGGTGATGCCGAGCGCCACCATCGCCGGCACGAAGGTGAGTGACAGCACGAAGGCCGCGACCAGGGCGAAGATGACGGTGCGGGCCATCGGGTGGAACATCTTCCCTTCGACGCCGGTGAGCGCGAGGATCGGGATGTAGACGGTGATGATGATGGCCTCGCCGAACGCCGTGGCCGTCCGCACCTGTGCGCTCGCTTCGTAGACGGTGTCGAGCCGCTCGCGCAGCGTCAGCGTCCGGGCGAGCGCGTGCTGGCGCTCGGCGAGGCGCCGCAGGCAGTTCTCGACGATGATCACGGCGCCGTCGACGATCAGCCCGAAGTCGATCGCGCCGAGGCTCATCAGGTTGCCGCTGGTGCGGGTCTGCACCATGCCGATCGCCGTCAGCAGCATGGACAGGGGGATCGCCAGCGCGGTGATGAACGCCGCGCGCAGGTTGCCGAGCATGACGAACAGCACGACGACGACGAGAATCGCGCCTTCCGCGAGGTTCCGCTCGACGGTGGCGATCGTGGCGTCCACGAGACGCTTGCGGTCGAGCACCGTCTTGGCGATCACGTCGGGCGGCAGGCTGCGGTTCACCTCGGTCATCTTCGCGTCGACGGCCGAGGCGACGGTGCGGCTGTTCGCGCCGAGCAGCATGAACGCCGTGCCGACGACGACCTCCTCGCCGTTCTCCGTCGCGCTGCCCGTGCGCAGCTCGCGGCCGATCGCGACGGTGGCGACGTCCTCGAGACGGATCGGCGTCCCGCCGCGCTCGCTGACCGCCAGGGCGGCCAGCTCGTCGGGCGTCTGGAGGCGGCCTGCGGCGCGCACGATGTACGACTCGCCGTTGTGCTCGACGTAGCCGCCTCCCGAGCTGACGTTGTTGCGCTCGACCGCCTCGATGACGTCGTGGAAGGTGAGCCCGTAGGCGGCGAGCTGCCGTGGGTCGGGCTGCACGTGGTACTGCTTCACGTAGCCGCCGATGGCGTCGATGCCGGCGACGCCCGGGAGTCCCTTCACCTGCGGCGTGATGATCCAGTCCTGGACCGTGCGCAGGTATGCCGCGAGCTCGAGCTCCGAGCGCAGCAGCTCGCCCTCCGGCGTCAGGTAGGCGCCGGTGGATTGCCAGCCCGGCCGGCCGTCGTGCGTCTCCGCGCCGTCGCCGTGCGGGTGCGCGTACTCGACCGTCCACATGTAGATCTCCGCGAGCCCCGTGGAGATCGGCCCCATGACCGTGGTCGCGTCGGGCGGGAGGTCGTTGCGCGCGGCGGCGAGGCGCTCCGAGACCTGCTGGCGGGCGAAGTAGATGTCCACGTCGTCGCCGAAGACGGCCGTCACCTGCGCGAACCCGTTGCGGGACAGGGAGCGCGTGTAGGCGAGGCCGGGGATCCCGGCGAGCGCCGTCTCGATGGGGAAGGTGACCTGCTTCTCCATCTCGACGGGGCTCAGCGACGGGGCGGTCGCGTTGATCTGCACCTGCTGGTTCGTGACGTCGGGGACCGCGTCGATCGGCAGCTGCGTCAGCGACCAGGCGCCGTAGAGGGCCGAGACGAGCACGGCGAGCACGACGAGCGCGCGGTGCTCGATCGAGTAGCGGAGGATGCGCTCGAGCATCGGCACGTCCTCCTAGTGCGCGTGCGAGGCCTCGCCCTTGGCGAGCTCCGCTTTGACCAGGAACGATCGCTGGTCGGCGTACCGGTCGCCGGGTGACAGGCCGTCGATCACCTCCGCGCGCGTCCGGCCGATGCGTCCCGTGACGATGGGCCGCGCCTCGAACCGGTCGCCCTCGACGACGAAGACCACCGACCGGCCTTCGAGCGTCTGGATCGCCTGCCGCGGCACCACGAGGGCGGCGGGCGACGGGTTGAACACGGTGGCCGTGACGAACAGGCCGGGGCGCCACTGGCCGTCGACGTTCGGCAGGACCACTCGCGCGCGTGCGGTGCGGGTCGCCTGGTCGACGATCGGCGAGACGTAGGACACGGTGCCCGTCGCCGCGAGCGTATCGTGACCGGCGCTGATCGCGACCGGCTGTCCGACGCGCACCTGGGCCAGTGCCGTCTGGTAGACGTTGATGTCGACCCAGACGTTGGAGAGGTCGGCGATGATGAAGGCCGGCGATTCGCGGCTCGCCGCCTCGCCGGGCGCGATGTGCCGGTCGACGACGACGCCCTCGACCGCGGACTTCAACTCGAACGACGCGAGGTTCTCGCTCTCGATCACGGCGAGGACGTCGCCGACGCGGATGCGGTCCCCGACGTGCTTCCGCACCTCGCGCACGATGCCGGGGAAACGGGGCGCCACGTGGGAGATGCGGTCGCCGTCGGGCCGTACCTCACCGGGGAGCTGCACGCCGAGGTCGATCTCGCCGGGACCGGCCGTGCCGAGCGTGACGCCGTGGGCCTGGAACTCGGCGACGGTGAACGTCTTGGCCTCGCCGTCGTGGTGCTCGCCGTCGTGTCCGTGGCCGTCGTCGTCCGACGCGGGTGCGGCCACGGCGAGGGCGAGCAGCAGGATCGCCAGCCATCGGGTACGGATCATCGCAGCGCTCCTTCGTCGTCGCCGGCCAGCGGCGTCGCCGTGAGCCGCTCCACGTCGGCGGCCAGCAGGTGGTAGGTCTCGAGGACGCCGACGTACTCCTCGCGCAGATCGAACAGGGTGCGCTGCGCGTCGAGGACGTCGACGAGACGGAAGAGCCCCTTGTGGTAGGCGTCGAGCGCGCCCGCGTGGGCCGTGGTGGCCTGCGGCAGCACGCGCATGCGTAGCCGCTCGGCGGCGTCGTAGGCCGCCGTCAGGCGCGAGGCCGCCGTCGCCAGCGCCGCCTCGGCGGACACCTGGGCGGCGGACCGCTCGGCGCGCGCCTTGGCCAGCCGGTGCTCGGCCTCCGCGATGCCGCCCTGATTGCGGTCGAACAGCGGCAGCGGAACGCTGAGCTCGAGCACCGCGGCGTTGTCGCCGTTGTCGCTGAAGTGACGGCCGCCCGCGCCGATCGTGACGTCGGGCACCCGTTTGGCCCGTTCGACGGCGAGCGACGCGCGCCGCTGCTCCATCTCCGTCGTCCAGCGGGCGACCTCCGGTGCGCCGGCCAGGCGGCGTGCCAGCTCGTCGGCGGGCGGCGGCGGCGTGAGGCGCTCGAGGTCGCCGACCAGCGCGGCGAACGACGGCGTGCCGCCCCAGCTCGCGGCCACCGCGGTGCGCGCGGCGTCGAGCTCCTGCTCGGCACGGCGACGCGCGAGCTCCGCGCGGCCGAGGGCGACAGCCGCCCGCGTCGATTCGACGGGCGACGTGGCGCCCGCGGCGACGCTGTCGTCCACGGCGGCGATCACGCGACGGGCCAGCTGCTCCTGATCGGTCGCGAGGCGCATGCGCCGCTGGGCGACGAGCGCCTTCACGAACGCCTTCGACGTCTCCTCGAGCACGTGCAGCCGCTTCGCGCGGTAGTCCCAGGTGGCGAGCGCCGACTCGAGCTCCGCCAGGCGGCGCCGCTTGCCACGCTTGCCGCCCAGCTCGACGAGCTGCGCCAGGCGGACCGTCGTCTGCGTGTCTTCGAAGCCTTCGCGGGCGCCGGAGCCGCCGAGATCCTCGACGTCGGTGCGGAGCTCGGGATTCCGGAGCAGCCCCACCTGCACCGCGCGCGCATCGCGGGCGCGAATCTCCCATTCCCAGGATTGCAGCTCGGGGCTGCGTTCGAGCGTCAGCGCGAGCGCGTCGCGCAGCGACAGGTCACCCGTCGGCTGTGCGAGCGCCGGCTCCGCGGCGTGCGCGGGAGCTGCGGCCAGCAACCCCGCGACCGCCAGGGTCGCGAGCAGAGCATGCATCGGTCGTCCTCATCGTTCGATCCATCGCCTGCGCATGCCGTGGCATGCGCCCTCATGCACCCGGGGTGGCGGGATCAGACGACGAGGACGACGGCGCGGCGTGCGTCGAGGACCGGTGCGGCCAGCGTGACCGCACGCCCGTGGGGCGATTCCGCCGGGAACGGCCGCGGGGCGACGCTCACCGGCGGCAGCAGCGACGTCGAGACGACGGGACGCGTCGCGTCCGAGCGATCGGTGCTCTCGTTGCGCTGGATGAGCGACTTCGACAGCGGCACGTCGGTGCAGCCGCCGCAGTCCGGCTCGCGCGACAGCGCGGGCGTGGCCGTGTGCTCGTCGGCGCAGCAATCGTCGGCCAGCGCCGACTCGACGGCGACGTGGCCGTTCGCGGCGCTGCATACGACGAGGTTCAGGGAGAACGCGACGGTGAGCACCAGCTGCAGGGCCGTCAGTCCGACGGCCGCCCGTCGAGCCACCGTTCGGCGCATCATGCGTTCCGCCCGCCCGTCAGCACTGCACAGCATGCATAGGGTCAAGCCGCGCGAGAGGCAAGCAGCGGTCGGGCACGCGGCGCGCAACCGTGACGGCCGCGCGGCATCGAAGCGGCCATGATCCGGCGCGCGCACTGGCCCGAGTACATGATCGAGGGGGCGCTGCTCGGTGCGTTCATGGTCGCCGCCTGCGGGCTCACGACGATCCTCGAGCATCCGGGGTCCCCGGTCCACCGTGCGGTGGACGACGCGACGGTGCGGCGCATCCTGATGGGCCTCGCGATGGGTGCGGCGGCGGTCGGACTGATCCGCTCGCCATGGGGACAGCGCTCGGGCGCGCACATGAATCCGGCGGTGACGATGGCCTACCTCCGCCTGGGAAAGATCGCCCGGGCCGACGCGGCGGGCTACGTCGCCGGGCAGTTCGTCGGCGGTGCGCTCGGCGTCCTCCTCGTGCGGGCGCTCTCCGGCATGCTCGCGGGTCATCCGGCGGTGCGCTTCGCGGTGACGGTGCCGCCGCCGGATGGGACCGCCGCGGCGTTCGGCGCGGAAGTCGCCATCTCGTTCGTGCTGATGGCGGTTGTGCTGGCATCGACCAACAGCCGCCGGCTCGCACGACACGCACCCGTCCTCTGCGGTGCCCTCGTGGCGGCGTACATCGCGGTCGAAGCGCCGCTGTCCGGGATGAGCATGAACCCGGCGCGCTCCTTCGCGTCCGCGCTCGGCGCCGACCATTGGACCGCGTTGTGGGTGTACTTCATCGCCCCGCCGCTCGGCATGCTGGCGGCGGCCGAGACGTATCGCCGGATGTGCGGCGCGCACGAGGTGCACTGCGCGAAGCTGCACCACACGGGAGCCCATCGGTGCATCTTCCACTGCACCCGGCGGGCGTTGGGAGCAATCGCATGAGCACGACGACCCACTACGACGTCATCATCGTCGGCACCGGTGCCGGCGGCGGCACGCTCGCGCACCGGCTCGCGCCGAGCGGCAAGCGCATCCTGCTGCTGGAGCGCGGCGATTGGATCCCGCGCGAGAAGCAGAATTGGGACTCCCACGCGGTGGTCGTCGAGAACCGCTATCACATCGAGGAGGCATGGGAGGACGGCCAGGGCCGCGAGTTCCACGCGGGCACCCACTACTGCGTCGGCGGGAACACCAAGTTCTACGGTGCCGCGCTGATCCGCATGCGCGAGGCGGACTTCGGCACGATCGAGCACCACGGCGGCATCTCGCCCGCATGGCCGATCGGCTACGACGAGCTCGAGCCGTACTACACGCAGGCGGAGCACCGCTATCAGGTGCACGGGGAGCGTGGCGGCGATCCGACCGAGCCGCCGGCGAGCGCGCCGTATCTGCATCCGCCGCTGCGACACGAGCCGAGGATCCAGGAGCTGGTCGACGACCTCACCGCGCTGGGCCACCGGCCGTTCCCCATGCCCGTCGGCGTGATGCTCGACGAGGCGTCGCCCCGGACGAGCCGCTGCATCCGGTGCGACACGTGCGACGGGTTCCCCTGCCTGCTCGGCGCGAAGGCCGACGCCCAGGTGATCTGCGTCGAGCCGGCGCTCGCGCATCCGAACGTCACGCTGCAGACGAACGCCCAGGTGACGCGCCTCGAGACCAGCCCGTCCGGGCGCGAGGTGACGGGGGTGCACGTGCTGCGCGACGGTGTGCCGGAGCGCTACACGGCCAACCTCGTCGTGCTGTCGTGCGGCGCGATCAACTCGGCGGCGCTGTTGCTGCGCTCGGCGAACGATCGCCACCCGCGCGGCGTCGCGAACGGCTCCGACGTCGTCGGCCGCAACTACATGTGCCACCTGAACTCGATGTTGCTGGCGGTGTCCCGGCACCCGAATCCGACGCGGTTCCAGAAGACGTGGGGGCTCAACGACTTCTACCACGCGACGCCGGCGTGGCCCTTTCCGATGGGCCACATCTCGATGATCGGGAAGACCGACGCGAGCGTCCTGCGCGCGGGTGCGCCGCGGATCGCGCCGGGCTGGACGCTCGAGGCGATGGCCGAGCATACGCTGTCGTTCTGGTTGACGTCGGAGGACCTCCCCGACGCGCACAACCGCGTGACCGTCGACCGGGCGGGCCGCATCCGCCTCTGCTACGCGCCGAACAACGAGGAGGGACATCGCCGGCTGGTCGCGGTCCTGAAGGGCATGTTGAAAGCGATCCGCTGCGACGATCACCTGATTCCGCTGAACGCGTACATTCCCGCGCGCATTCCGCTGGCGGGCGTGGCTCATCAGAACGGCACCGTGCGCTTCGGCGACGATCCGAGGACGTCGGCGCTCGACCGCAACTGCCGCGCGCACGAGCTCGACAACCTGTACGTCGTCGACGGCAGCTTCTTCCCCTCGAGCGGCGCGGTGAATCCGGCGCTGACCATCATGGCCAACGCGATGCGCGTCGGCGACGTGCTCGCGGAGCGGCTGGCGTGAGCCGTCTTGGCTGCGTCGTGCTGCTGCTCCTCGTCGGGGCGGCGCACGCGCTGGAGGTCCGCGGCGTCGACGCGATCGGCATCACCGTCGCCGACGCCGATCGCGCCGTCGACTTCTATGGCCGGGTTCTCGGCTTCAGCGTGGAGCGCGACGTCGAAGTGGCGGGAGACGCGTGGGAGCGCCTCCGGGGCGTCTTCCCGCTGCGCATGCGCGTCGTGCGCATGCGGCTCGGCGGCGAAGCCATCGAGCTGACCGAGTACCTCGCACCGCGCGGGCGTCCTGCGCCGGCGGACGCCCGCAGCCACGATCGCTGGTTCCAGCATGCGGCGATCGTCGTGCGCGACATGGATCGCGCGTACCGATGGCTGCGTGCCCAGCGGGTGGCGCACGTCTCGTCCGAGCCGCAGCGGCTTCCGGACTGGAATCCGGACGCGGGCGGAATCCGCGCGTTCTACTTTCACGATCCCGACGGCCATGCGCTGGAGCTGATCTGGTATCCGCCGGGCCGCGGCGATCCCCGCTGGCAGGCCGACACCGATCGGCTGTTCCTCGGCATCGATCACACGGCGATCACCGTCGCCGACACCACGGTCAGTCGACGGTTCTACGAGGGACTCGGCTTCCGTGTCGCCGGCATGAGCGAGAATTCCGGACCGGAGCAGGAGCGCCTCGCCGCGGTGCGCGGCGCGCGCCTGCGCATCACCGGGCTGCGGGGCGCCTCCGGTCCGGGCATCGAGCTGCTGGAATGGATCACGCCGCGCGACGGCCGGCCGTATCCGGCCGACGCGCGCCCGAACGACCTCGTGTTCTGGCAGACGCGGCTCGTGGCGGGCACGCTCGCCGAGGCCGTCGGCGTTCCCGATCGCGCGCTCGGCTTCTCGCGCGCGACCACCGTGCGCGACCCCGACGGGCACGCCTTCGAAGTCGTCGTGCCCTGAGCGGGGAGGACGATGCGGCGGACGGCAGGGCCGTCCGCCGCCGTGCCTCACATCTTCTTGTCGGTGTCCTTCGACTTGATCTGGACGTCGGTCGCCCGGACCTCGCCGCTGGAGCCCTTCGTCCCTTGCACCGAGATCACGTCGCCGGGACGGATGACCTTCTTCGTGACGGCGGTCGTCCCGTCGACCACCTTCGTGTCGTCCGAGATGATGACCGTGGTCTCGCCGGTCGCCGTCTTCACGGTGACGCGGCCGTCCTCGTTCACCATGACCACGCCTTCGGCGGCGGGCGCGTCGGCCGCCAGCACGGGACGCGCCGCCGTCATGGCGAGCAGGCCGATCGCGAATGCCATCCGGATGGTTCCGTACCGCATACTCTCCTCCTCTGGGCCCCTGGGCCTGGCCAAGCGCTTCAACCGATGGGCGGCGCAGACCTAGCACACTCCGCGGCGCATCGCTCACGGTGACGCGGTCGGGACGGCCACGAAAAAGCGTCGCGCGCGGGCGGCCCGGACCGCGTCGGGGTCGCCCGAGACGACCAGCGTCCACCAGTCGCCGGGTGCCAGCCCGCGCACCTCGCGGCCGCACGGCTCGAGCTCATGCCCCAGCGCTTCCAGCCGTCCGGCGACGCCGCCGGGCGCGAGGAGCGTGGCGTAGGTCCGCCCGCCTGCCTCGAGGCGAGGGATGTCGGGCACCATCGTGACGTCGAGCCGGCCGCCGGACGCGAGACGGATGTCGGCCGGAATGGTGTTCACCTCGCCGACCGTCGCGGCGGGCAGACCGCCGTCGCCGCGCGCCGCCAGGCACGACGCGAGCGCCGGGGCGGGCGACTCGAGGATCGTCGGACGGACGAGCGCGTCGAGCAGGCCGGGACCCAGCATCGCGACGACCGCGAGTCCGGTGAGGGCGGCGACGTCGTTGGTGGGCCGTTGCGCCGCGACGCCCGCGACCACTGCCAGGGTCGCGCCGGCGAGCATCCAGATCGGTGCGATCCGGACGCCGGCGACGGCGAACGCGGCGGCGGCGACCGCGATGCCCACGAGGAGCAGGCGCGCGGTGCGGCCGAGCAGGGGCGTGCGGCGGGTGACGTCGGCCAGCACGCCGGCGCAGGCGATGGCCAGCAACGGCGTCGCGGGCGCCAGGTAGCGGGGGCGCGTGAACTCCGGCAGCGCCGACAGGACGAGCAGGACGCCGGTCCAGCCGGCCGTGAAGCCCATCAGGACGGCGCGCCCGCGTGCGGCCTCGAGTGCGGTGCGCCCGCCGGCCACGACGAACGCGGTCCACGGCAGCAGCTCGACGAGCAGCGTGGCGGCCTGCGCGCCGAGATTGCGGCCGATGCCGCCCAGCGAGGCGCCGAGCGCGCGTTCGCCCACCTGATCGGCCCACAGCCCGAGCAGCGCCGCGGTGCCGTGGCGCGCGAACGCCGTCGCCATGCCCGCGACGGCGAGCAGGGCGCCGGTCGCGATCGCCGCCGGCGACAGCAGGTGGCCGAGCCGCCCGCGGGCGGCCAGCGCGACGCCGCCGTAGAGCAGCGGCAGGAGCCCGGGCAGGCCCTTCGTGGCCACGGCGAGCCCGGCGCCGGCCCACGCGAGACGGGCCGCGCCCGCGCCTGGCGCGTCGAGAAGGAGCAGCCGCGCGATGCCGTACAGGCAGATCGCCGTGAAGAGGCAGAGCAGCATGTCGGGCGTGGCGCGCGTCGCGAGCTCGGCGGTTTCCGGATGCGCCAGCAGGATGGCGACGGCGAGCAACGCGGCTCGGGCGTCGCGCAGCCAGAGGAGGGCGGTACGCCACGTGACCCACGCGAGCAGCGCCGCGGCGAGGAGGAAGGGCAGGCGGGACGCGGCCAGGCCGACGCCGAACGTCGCGAAGCTGGCGGCGACGGTCCAGTACGTCAGCAGCGGCTTGTTGAAGCGGAGCGTGCCGTCGGCGTAGCGCGGCGTCGTCAAGTCGCCCGCCTCCCGCATCCGCACGACGGCGTCGGTGTAGAGGTACTCGTCGGCGTGATGCCACGTGTAGTCGCCGAGCAGCGGGACGTGCACGGCGACGAACAGGACCACCAGCGCCAGCAACCTCACGGCGCGCCGTTGTAGCACGAGACCGCGTTTGCGCCGTGGGGCGGGGCTCGTGGTAGGTCGGGCGCATGGCTTCGCGGCACGACGCCCACCGCCTGGCGGTGGCCTGACGGTGGCCGAGCCCGTTGCGGCGGACGTCGGGACGCGCCGCCAGCCGCCGCTCCTGGCGCTCGCGGTCGTTGCCGGCGTGCTCGGCGCCGCCGGCAACGTCGCCTTCCGGCTCGCGATCGAGGGCGCGACGTTCGTCTTCCACGGGATCGGCTCGCCGCTCGGGCGGCTCGGGATTCCGGTCGCGCTGGTCGCCGGCGGCATCGTCCTGCTGGCGCTCGAGCGGCTCTTTCCCGGCGAGGTGCTGGGATACGGCTTCCCGCGCTTCCTGGTGCAGTTCCATCTGCACGGCGCACGCATCAAGCGACGTTGGATCGTGCTCAAGACGATCGGCTCGTCGATCTCGCTCGGCGCCGGTGCGTCCGTCGGCCGCGAGGGACCCATCGCGCAGATCGGCGGCGCGATCGGCGGGCTCGTCGCGCGCGTCGCCCGGCTCAACGTCGACGATCGCAAGGTGCTGGTGGCCTGCGGCACGGCCGCCGGCATTGCCGCGACGTTCAACGCGCCGCTCGCCGCGATCATGTTCGCGCAGGAGATCGTGTTGCTGGGCGAGTCGCGTCTCGCACACCTGAGTCTGGTCGTCGTCGCGGCCGGCACGGCGGCGGCGACGACACGCGAGCTGTTCGGCACCGAGGCCGTGCTGCACGTCGTGCCGTTCAGCCTCGACAGCTACTGGCAGTGCCTGAGCTACGCGGCGCTCGGCGTCGTGCTCGGGCTGCTGGCCGTCTTCTACACGCGCACGTTCCATCGCGCGGCGCGGCGCGCACGGCAGCTCGGGACGTCGCGCTGGTCGCTGCTGCTCGGCGGCCTCCTGCTGGTCGGATTGCTCGACGTCGTCGTGCCGCAGAACGTGTCGGACGGCTACCCGATCATCGATCAGGCGTTCGGCGGGCACATCCCGTGGACGACGGCCATCGTGCTGGCGCTCGCGAAGATCGGCGGCAGCATCGTGTCGCTGGCGTGCGGGGCGCCGGGCGGCGTCTTCGGACCGATCTTCTACATCGGCGCGATGACGGGCACCGCGTTCCGCGAGCTGTCGGCGCTGGTCGCGCCCGGCCTCACCGGCCCCCACGGCTCGTACGCGCTGGTCGGCTTCGGCGCGTTCCTCGCCGCCACGACGCACGCGCCGCTGACGGCGCTCTTCCTGCTGCTCGAGATGACCGAGAGCTACAACGTCACGGTGCCGGCGCTGATCACCGTCGGCCTCGCGATGCTGGTGTCGCAACGCCTCGAGCCCGAGTCGATCGATACGTACGGCCTGCGCGAGGAGGGCACGACGCTGCACCGCGAGACGCTGCACCAGCTCCTCGACAGGCTCGCCATCGGGGAGGCGTTCCGCGCGGACGTTGCGGCGATTCCGGAGAGCTGCCCGCTTCCGGAGATCCTCCGGCGCGTCAGCGAGGGCGACGCGACGACCCTGCCGGTGGTCGACGCGGCCGGCGACCTCGTCGGCGTCCTGCCCTTCGATGCGCTGCGTGGGGTCCTGCTCGACGACGACGTCGGCGGACTGATCGTCGCCGCCGATCTCGTCGATCGCCACGTGCCGACCGTCACGCCGGAGAGCACCCTCGGCGACGCGTTCCGCCGCATCGAGACGGCGCGCGTCGAGGAGCTGCCCGTGGTCGAGCGTGCGAACCCGCGGCGCGTGCTCGGCATGCTGTCGCGCGGCGACCTGATCGCCGCCTACAACCGCGCGATGGGCTCGCTCGGCGCGCTGCCCCTCGACGCGTGGCTCGCGAGCAACGAGCCGGCGTGGCACGGCTATCGCGTGCTCACGTTGCCGGTTCCCGCCGGCTGGGTGGGACGGGGATTGCGGGACGTCGATCCGCGCGGCCGCTGGGGTGTCACCGTGCTGGCGCTCCGGGCGGCGGAGGCGACGCGGTACGCGGTGCCCGATCCGGATCGGCCGTTCGCGGCGCGCGACGTGCTGGTGCTGGCGGGGACGAGCGCCGGCCTGCGGGCGGCGCGTGGCGACACCTGACACGCCGGCGTCAGACGCTTGACCCGGAGCGGCGCCGGCGCGCCCGCGTGGCGGCTGCCCCGTCCGGCACGACGCGTGCTTCGTCGTCGTGCGCTCGCCGTGGCTCCGTATCGCCGGGACGGGACTGGTCCTGCTGCTGCTCGGCGGGTCGCAGCCGCCGGTGGACCAGGATCGCGACGGCGTCGCCGACGCCGTCGACAACTGCCCGGACACGGTGAACCCGGAGCAGCTCGATGCGGACGGCGACGGCGCGGGCAACGCCTGCGACACGTGCCTCGAGATCGCCAACCCGGGGCTCGAGCAGGCGGACGAGGACGAGGACGGGATCGGCGATCTCTGCGATACGTGCGCCGACACCGAGGCCGACGTCCCGCTGCCGACGGACGAGGAGCGCTACCGGGTCGGCGTGAACGCCGACGGCTGCAGCGTCAGCCAGCTGTGTCCCTGTGACACCGAGGCCTCCGGCCTGCTGTGGAAGTCGCCCGCGCGCTATCGCGCCTGCGTCCGGCGGCAGAGCCGGGTGCTCCGGCGGCGCACGACGATCGACCGCCAGGAGATGCACCTGATGCGCTGGCTGGCACGGCGGTCGGAGTGCGGCACCCGCGAGCGCTCGGACGAGGATCGCGACGGCGACGGCGTGCTCGACGACGGCGACGAGACCGGCGTGCCCGGCGACTTCCCGTGCACCGGCGGCGCCCGCACCGCCTGCGACGACAACTGTCCGCGCGTCTTCAACCGCGAGCAGAAGGATCAGGACGGCGATCGGCGCGGCGACGCCTGCGACGCCGACGTCGACGGCGACGGCGTGGTCGGCGGCGACGACAACTGCCCGACGTTGCCGAACGACACGCAGGAGGACGCGGACCTCGACGAGGTCGGCGACGCCTGCGACAAGTGCGCGGACACGCCGGCGGACGAGGACGTCGACGGGCGCGGCTGCGCCGAGGACCAGACGCCGGGCGACACGGGCACGGTGCCCGACGACGGTGGCGGGTGATGGCCGTGCCGCAATGTGCTGGTCAGCGCTTCGTGGTCAGCTGCTCGCGCTGCCGTGCGCGGGCGGCGCGGCTCTCGGCGGTCGTCCACACGGCGCCCGCCGCCTCCGCGTGGGCAGGCGTCTCCGCCAGGATCGCCGCGACCGCCGGCGCCACGAGCGCCTGTTTGGTGTGTGCGTACGCCTCGCGCGGATAGCCGCCGAGACGCGCCGCCCGGCGCAGGATGGACGCTTCGCCCGTGGCGCCCGCCAGCAGCTCGTCGACGACGCCGAGCCGCGTCGCCTGGCTCGCGGGGTACAGCGACGCGCCGAGCATCAGCTCGCTCGCGCGCGCGTGCGGGAGCCGCAGCCGCACGATCTCGAACGCCGCGCAAGGGAACGACGCGCCGATCGCCACCTCGTTCAGCCCGAGCCGCCAGTCGCCCTCGACGCCGAGCCGGTAGTCGCAGGCCAGCACGAGGATCAGCCCGCCGGCGATCGCGTGGCCGCGGACGAGCGCGACGGTCGGCTTCGGGAGCGCGAGGAGCCGCACGTGCGCGTCGCGGTAGAGATCGCGCAGGCGCGCCGCGGCGGCACCGTCGCGTCGTGGCGCGCGCAGGTCGAAGCCGGCGCTGAAGCACGCACCGGCACCCGTCAGCACGACCGCGCGCACGGCGTCGGCTGCCGCGGCGGCGTCGAGGGCGGCGGTCAGGTCCGACAGCAGCGTTTCGTCGATGGCATTCGCCGGTGGACGGTCGAGCGTCAGGCGGCGGACGCCGCCGTCGAGGTCGTCGATGCGGACGGTGGACATGCCGCGCTCGTAGCGGAGGCCCGCGCGCATGGTCAATCCGCGACGATGTGATACAGCCGCGCCATGCGCGCACACGTGCTGCTCGTCCTGATGCCGCTGCTCGGGATCGTCGCCTGTGCGAAGCCCGAGCCGAAGGTGGCGGCACCGCGACCGGTGGCGGGCGCGACGGGAACCGCGGCGGTCGCCGTCCTGCCGTTCCGCGTGGGCGGTCAGCTCGATCCGAACGCGGCGTTCTCGGCCTCGCCGCGCGAGAGCGACGCGATCGCCGAGGACCTCGGCGATCAGGCGGCGGCGACCCTCGCCGCGCGCATGGCGCAGGCCGGTGCGACCGTCGTCGACATGAGCACGGTCCGGCGTGCGACGCCGGTCGGCGGCGCCGCGGTGTACGATGCGGCGCTCGCGGCGCGCGTCGCGCGCGCGGTGAACGCCGAGGTGGCCGTCATCGGCGCGATCAGCCGCTACGTCGAGCGGCAGGGAACGGACTGGGGCGTCACCGATCCCGCGACGGTCTGGTACCAGGCGGTGATGGTGCGGGCCGCCGACGGCGGCGTGATCGAGCGCGAGCGGTTCGAGTACACGCAGAAGCCGCTCACGGCCAACCTGCTCGATCTGCCGCGGTTCCTCCAGGGCGGCGGGAAGTGGATGACCCGTCGCGAGCTGCTCGACGGTGCCCTCGGCGAGACGGCGACGAAGTTCGCGAAGCGGCTCGGCACCGTACGCTAACCGGCGTCGTCGGGCTCGTCCTCCGGCGACGGGACGAACGGCGTGCAGAGGACGTGGTCCATCTCGAGGCCGGCCTCGGTCGTCTGGAACTTCTTCCAGAACGCACGATCGACGCCGCGGTCGACCTTGCGCGCCTTGCTCGACCGGTAGCGGCGATGCGCCGCCGGGCCGCCGTTGTAGGCGGAGTAGGTCGAGCGGGCGGCATGGCCGCCGCTCACGGCCGCCTCCTTCACGCCGTAGCGGGTCAGCAGCTGGGCGAGGATCTCGGCGCCCGCGCCGGCGTTGTAGACGATGTCCCACTGTAGCTTCTGCACGTCGAAGAAGCCGCGCCACACGCGCCGATTGACCTGCATCAAGCCGACGTCGCCCGTGCCGGAGAGCAGGAAGGTCACCGCACCGTTCTCCACGACGAACTGCCGCCAGCAGCTCTCCTGCCACGCGGTCGTGCGGACGAGGTGCCCGTAGAGCGGCTGCCAGCGCGCGTCGACGGCGCCTCGCGGCCCCTCGCGCGCCGCGATCAGGTCGAGCAGCTGCGAGACGAGCGCGCGATAGGCGCCGAGGTCGGCGGGTTCGGGCACCCAGCGGTCGAGCGCGCGCCCGAGCGCCGGTAGATCGGCCACCGGCGGGATCTCCGCGGCCCACGCGGTGCTCGACGGCCACCACCACCAGGACGTCGGCGCCGGCGGCGGCTCGGACGGCGGTGGCGTCGCCTCCGGCTCGTGGAAGCCGAAGAGCTCGCGCAGGACGGGGTCCGGTGCATCGGTCACGACGAGCGGGTCCCCCTGGAGGTCCGGCTGCAGCACCCGCGCCAGGCGGCGAAGGCCGTCGGCGGAGATCTCGAGGCCGAGCCCCGGCGCGGCGGCATCGAGCGCCGCCAGCGCGTCGCCGGCGGCGAGAAACGCGACGTACCGGAGGGCGTGATCGCCGAGCTCGCCCGCGATCGCCGCGTGCCGGACGACGGGACGCAACGCCTCCCACGCGTCGAGGAAGAGCCGGCGGACCGGATCCTCGCCGGCGACGGGGCCGGCGGCCAGCACCTCGACGAGCGTCGTCCGGCCGCGCATGAGGACCTCGAAGAGCGCGTCGCGGACCGGCTGGCGTCCGAGCAGCCCGAGGTCCTTCACGACGAACACGAGGAACGCGTCCCAGCGGTCGAGCGCGGCTTCCCATGCGGCGCGCTCCTCCGGCCCGAGCGCCGGCTCCGGCGCGACGTCGGCCGGCGGCACGTCGGCCACGTCCATCGCGACGCGCACCTGGACGGCGTCCGTGCCGGCCGTCGTGTCGAGCGGACGCAGGCTGTCGATGGCCGCGAGCACGGGCGCGGCGTTCTCGGGCGGGGCGGACGCGCGCAGCAGCGCCCGCACCTCGGCCGCCGGTGGCGCCAGATCGAAGCGGAAGTCCGCCAGCGGCGCCTCGACGCGATCGCCGACGAACGACCACAGGCGGCGCGTGACGAACGTCGAGCGGCCCTCGCGATCGAGCAGCTGCGCGTCGATGTCGTCGAGCGCGAGCTGCCAGTCGGCGCCGACGGTCGGCCGGCCCACTGCCACGAGCCCGCCTTCCCATGACAGCGGGAAGAGGCAGAAGCTGGCCACGTCGAAGCCGACCGACCCCTGACCCGTGGCGCCGATCCGGATGCGCTCGTCGTCGGGCGCGAGCGTGAGATCGCGCAGCACGAGCGAGCGGCAGCCGTCGGTCGAGCCCCACAGCACCGCCGGCCCGTCGCCGAGGCCGACTTCCCGCCGCATCGCCGCCTGCAGCAGCGGGTAGTCGACCGCGAGCGTGAAGGTGACCTCCGCTGCGCGCGCCGCCGGCGGTCCGAGCACGAGCAGGACGGCGGCGACGAGGAGCCGGGCGACGACGCGCACGGACTCCTTCTGCCTGCTCGCCCGCGGCCGCGAAAGCTCAGGGCGCGACGAGCAGACGGCGGCGCGGTCGCAGCGACGTGGAGACGCGCGCGCAGGACGAGCCGATTCGCAGCGTCACGTGCAGGCCGCCGGGGGCGAGCGCCGCAAGCTGCGATCCGCGCGCCGTCGCCGCGAACGAGTCGCCGTCGAGACGCGCGCGACGGAAGCCCCCGGCCTGCCGGCGGCGGCCCTCGTCGAAACGCTGCGTGCCGCGCCACGATCCGGCACCGAGCGTCGCGCACGTGTGAACGCCCCGGTCGTCGGCGAGCTGCAGCGTCGTGTCGTCGGGACCTGCCGACAGGCTGTGACGGACGACGAGTCGGACGGTCGTACCCCGGATCGCCAGGTGCTCGAGCGCGAGCGTGTGGTCCGACGCGCAGCAGTCGTCGTCGGCCCAGTCGACCAGTCCGTCGCCGTCGTCGTCGGCACAGTTGCCGCACGTCTCGACGGCCGGCGCCCCGCCGCATTCAGAGGTGGCTCCGCACGGCGGCAGCGTCGTGGCGACCGCGGGCCCGACCAGGAGTGCGACGAGGAGCAGCGGGAGCACGGGGCGCATGCGGGCGGACCCCCAAGACGCGTGCCACGGGGGATCGCCGGACGAGGGGCGGATGTCCAACGCTTCCGGCCGCTTGTCGCGACGCAGGCGCCGTGGCGAGCGCGCCGTCGCTCGGGCATCGCCGCACGATGCGGGCGACGGTGCCGGGCCGATGAATCTTTCGCGAGCGGCCGGCGTCTACTCGGGTGTCCATGTCCACAGGCGCTACCGCCGGCCAGCCGGAGGTCCGCAGATCACGAGACCGGCGGTAGCGCCCCCCCTCTCATCCCTCCTCCACCCGACGCGGGGGAGCGCCAGGTCAGCGAGTCGGATGGCGACCCGAGAGTGTCTCGAGCAGGTCACCGACGAGCGGGCGGACGCGCTCTCCCGCCGACGGTGCGAGATCGCGCAGGAGCGGCGCGATCCGTCGCTCGACGTGGACGGTGGCGGCACGACGATCGCCGCGTAACGCCAGCGCCTCGACTTCCCACGCCCGGTAGGCGATCGCGCGCCGCGTGTCGTCGGCGATGCCGACGAGGTGCTCGATCGTCAGGCGCAGCGCCTGCGCCAGCTCCCAGTCGCGCGTCCACGGGCGGCTGCGCTCGTCGAAGCCGAAGCCCGTCACCGGGTTGCCGAAGACGGTGCCGCTGATGCGCACCGGTCCCGTCCAGTACTCGATCGGGAGCGCGTGCGCCGGCGCGTCGACCAGTGGCTCGCACCGGACGTCCATCTGCCACTCGGGGATGCACACCTGGTAGCGATGCGGGAACCAGCGCGGGCCCTCCGTCAGCATCGAGCGGCCGCGGACGACGCCGGGGCTGCGGATGAATTCGGGGATGATCAGCCGCACCTTCGTCGACGAGCGGAGCTCGTGGCGGGGCGCCGGACCCTGTGCCGACATGCCGGACCACGGCACGACGGCGGCGCGCGCGTCGCGCTGGTACTGGTGGAACAGGCTCATGTCCCACCCGTTGTCGAACTGCATCACCCGCCACTCGTTGCGGTAGCGCGACGAGTGGCGGTCCTGGTGGACGCTGAAGTCCGCTTCGGCCCACTGCCGGTCGATCCAGCCGATCTCGCCCTCGACGTCTTCGTCGACGTCGCCCCAGACGAGGCGCCCGCGCATCGCGAGGCCGCTCTGGAAGTACGAGAAGGTCGACGGCGCGCCGAGGAACATCATCTGGCCGCCGAGCTCGCGGCCGCCGAGCGGCCCGGGAGGGCGGGTGCAGTCGATCGCCAGCTCGAGGAGCATGCGGGCGCCGTGGTGGTCGACGCCCGGCAGCGACACCTCGTAGGCGAACGGCGCCAGCGTATCGCCGGACCGCCGGTTCGCCCAGCGCGCCGTGCCTGCCGACGACTCGTACGCGATGTCCATGTGGCCGGCGTCGCCACGGAACTTGTGGCGGCGGCGGATGCGCGGCGGGCGCGGGAAGTCGTCGTCCGTGTACGTGCCGTAGTGGCGACGATCGAGGTCGTAGAGCGCCATCGTGTAGAACGCGGCGCGCACGCGCTTCCGGAGCACCCGCATGTTCGTCAGGATGAACATGAAGGCGAAGCGGCGGCCGCTGGAGCGGCCGCGCAGGAAGCCGTCGATGAAGTAGGTCGAGACGCCGAGGTCGTCGCGGACCCCGTCCACCGCCGGAAACGTGAACCAGGCCGGGTCGCCCCAGTCGGGAACGTGCGGGTACTGCTTCCAGTCGCCCCCGCTCACCGGCACTTCACGGTGTTGCCGGTGGCGTCGATGGTGCAGGTCGGCGCTGGGCGCGGACCCGGGAAGATGGCGTCGGCGCACTGGCCCGAGGCCGCCAGCGGCGCGTCCACGATGATCGTCGCCGTCAGGGGCAGCGCGCCCGCCGGCACCGGATAGGTGCCGCTCTTGCCGACGATCGTGAACTTGTACTGGCCGACGACGCCCTGGCGCTTGAAGGCGACCTTGTAGATGCCGCCCGGGAGCGGGACCGTCGTGCCGGCGTTCTTGTAGGTGAACGCCGTGCCGGTGCCGTTGACGGTCCAGCCGGCGCGCGTGCCGGCGTCGTAGGCGCCGGCGGGCACGGTGGTGTCGAGCACGGCGTCGCCGTTCGCGTCGGCGAAGATCAGGCGCAGGCCCTTCGTCACCGGGTTCACCGGCGGCGTGGTCGGGATGGTCACGCTGCCCGAGAACTTGAGACGGTCGTCGCCGCCGGGCGGCGCGATCTTCACCAGCGTGATCTTCGCCTGCACGACGAAGCGCGGCGGCGCGTTCGTGCACGGGTCGCAGGCGTCGCCCGCGCCGTCGCCGTCGCCGTCGGCCTGCGTCGGGTCGGCGACGTCCGGGCAGACGTCCTGCGCATCGCAGGTGCCGTCGGCGTCGGTGTCCTGCGCGCCGAGATCGGCGGGACACGCGGCGGCGGTGCCGCTGCACGTCTCGGCGACGTCGCACGCGCCCGTCGACGGACGGCAGACGACGCTGTTGCCCTTGAAGACGTCCGCCGGGCAGGGCGCCGAGATCCCGGTGCACGTCTCGGCGACGTCGCAGATGCCGCCGCTCACGCGGCAGACCGCCGTGTTCGGCTGGAAGGTGTCGGGCGGACAGGTGTCGCTCGAGCCGCTACACGTCTCGACGACGTCGCACGCACCGGCCGCGGGACGGCAGACGCCGGTGCTCTTGGCGTCGGACGGACACGTGTTGCCGACGCCGTCGCAGGTCTCGGCGAGGTCGCAGGCGCCCGCGGCCGCGCGGCACACGGCGGTGCTCTTCGCATCGGCGGGACAGCCGGCGGACGAACCGGTGCAGGTCTCCGCGAGATCGCAGTCGCCCGCCGACGGCCGGCATGCGAGCGTGCTCGGCTGGAACGCGTCGGTCGGACACGCGGCCGCCGAGCCGCTGCAGGACTCGGCGACGTCGCACATCCCCGCCGAGGCGCGGCACGGGAAGGCGGCGGGCCGGAACGCGTCGGTCGGGCAGGCGTCGCTCGATCCGTCGCAGCTCTCGGGCAGATCGCAGAGGCCGGCCGTCGGGCGGCAGACGCCGGTGCGCTTGGCGTCGGCCGGGCAGGCGTCGGCGGTGCCGCTGCAAGTCTCGGCGAGGTCGCAGTCGCCGGCGGCCGGGCGGCAGATGCCGGTGCTCTTCGCGTCGCCGGGACAGGCGGCGGTCGAGCCGGTGCAGGTCTCGGCGGGATCGCAGTCGCCCGCCGACGGGCGGCACGCCGTCGTCGACGGCGCGAACTGATCCGGCGGACACGCGGCCGACGTTCCGGAGCAGGTGTCGGCGACGTCGCAGATGCCGGCGCTCGTCCGGCAGACGGCGCTGGACGGCTGGAAGCCGTCGGCAGGGCACCCGTTGCTCACGCCGTCGCAGCTCTCGGCGACGTCGCACACGCCGGCGACGCCGCGGCACGGCGCGGTGCTCTTCAGGTCGGCGGGACACGTCGCGCTGCTGCCGGTGCAGGTCTCGGCGACGTCGCAGACGCCCGCGGCACCGCGGCAGGTGACCGACGACGAGGCGAAGCCGTCGGCGGGGCAGGCGTTGCTCGAGCCGTTGCAGGTCTCGGCGACGTCGCAGTCGCCGGCCGCCGGCCGGCAGGGCGCCGTGCTCTTCGCGTCGGCGGGACAGCCGGCCGACGAGCCCGTGCACGTCTCCGCCAGGTCGCATACGCCGGCCGAGCCGCGACACTCGACCGTACTCGGCGCGAACGCGTTCGCGGGGCACGCACCGCTGCTGCCGTTGCACGTCTCCTGGACGTCGCACACGCCGGCGGCGACACGGCACACGGTGCCGACCGGCTGGAGCGTGCAGCTGGTGCTGCAGCAGGAGCCGGGCTGGCCGTTGGCTGCGCCCTGGTCGCACTGCTCGCTGGCCGCGGCGTCGAGCGTGCCGTTGCCGCACGAGGGCCGCGTGATCGTGAAGTCGTCGAACACCACGCCGTTGCGGTCGATGCCCTTGATGTTGAGCACCTGGTCGTTCGTGAGCGTGACCTGCGCGTACGAGAAGCGCGCGAAGCTGCAGTAGTTGGTGCCGGACGGGCCACCCGTGCAGTCGTTGGCGATCCAGTAGCAGACGTCGCCGCTTCGCCGCGGCAGGCCCCCGCTGATGCTGGCGGCGCCGTCGAGCGTCGCGCCGCCGCCGCCGGTCATGATGTAGTAGGTCCCCTTGCCGTCGGGGCCGGGCGCCCCGAACGTGTCGGAGTACTCGTCCATGTACGACGAGCGCTCCCAGATGTGGTCGTGGCCGTCGAAGACGACGTCGACGCCGTACTCCTCGAAGAGCGGGCTCCAGTTGGCGCGGATGTCCTCGTAGCTGCCGAACGAGAAGAGACCGCTGGCGCACGAGTAGGGCGGGTGGTGGAAGAAGACGAACTTCCAGCGCCGCGTCGTGGTGGCGAGGTCGTTCTCGAGCCACGCGCGCTGGGCGGCGTTGTTCGGGTCGTTCGAGTCGAGCGCGACGAAGTGCGCGTCGCCGTGGTCGAACGAGAACCAGCGCTCCTGGTTGCCGGCGCCGCCGTTGCGGGGCAGGCGGAACATGCGGATCTCGACGGAGCTCGCCCAGTTCGATGCGCCCACCGAGTTGAGGTCGTGGTTGCCGAGGACCGGCACGAACGCCGCCCGCCGCATCACGTTGCGGTAGGCGGGCAGCGCGTTGTTGTCCCAGTCGGACTGCGTGCCGTTCTGGTAGGCGTTGTCGCCGACGGTGAGGATCAGGGGCGGGTCGGCCGTGTTGTGCAGGGTGCCGAGGTCGTTCAGTGCGCTGCTGCCCTGGCCCCAGTCGCCGATCACGGTGAAGGAGATCGGCGTCGTGTCGGTCGGCGCCTTCATCGTCGTGAAGTAGGTGACGGCCTGCACCTCCACGCCGTTCGTCAGCAGTCGGTAGTAATAGCGCGTTCCCGGCTGCAGCGACGTGAGGGAGACGACGTGGCACGTGCCGGCGCTGCCAATCTCGCAGCTGCCCGCGGTGGGGACCGTGACCGACTGGCCGAGGGACGGCGTCAGGCCGTACTCGACGGTGCTGTTGCCGGAGACGTTCGTCCACCACTGCACCGACATCGTCGTCGGCAGGGCGTCGGGGTTCTCGATGATCGGGCCGCGGGTCAGCGTCTGCGCGGCTGCGGCGCGCGGCAGCAGCAGCGCGCACAGCAGGAAGAAAGTCGGAAGCGAGCGTCCACGGCCGTCGAACATGCGGTTCCCCCTGAGGCGGGCGGGACCTTACACACATTTTCCGACCCCGCGAAAGGAAAATGGCCGGCTGGATGCCGTGGAGCCTGCGCAGTCGCGGCGTCGCGCAACGGTCGGCGGCGGGCAATTGTGTGCGACGGACGACGCTGCGCGACGCGTGCGCGGGCTCCGATCCTGGAACGGCAGTTGCTCTCCGACCCCGGCATGCGGCGGTTGCGTTGGGTGGCTGGGGCGATGGTGATGGGCGTGGTGCTGGGCGGGGTGGCGGATGCGCGGCCGGGGCGCGAGCCCCACAAGCCGCACAAGCCACGGGAGCCGCGCGAGCCGCGTGAGCCGCGCGGTCCGCGCACGCCGCCGGCGCCGCCGGACCAGGGCGAGCGGCCCACGAACGTTCAGCTCGAGCCGGCGGGCGCGGTCGCCATCCCGGGGCGCGGTCTGACGCTCGCGTGGTCGCCCGACGGGCGGTCGATCGCCGTCGGCGGGCGCTTCCGCGAGAAGACGACGCGGCTTCGCTACGACACGCGCATCGTCGACGTCGCGGCGCAGCAGGTCACGAAGAGCTTCTCGTGTCACTACTTCTGGGTGGTGGCCACGGCGTGGGACGACAATCCGTGGCTCGGCGACGTGCTGGCCGACGGCGGCGGCGACCATGCGGTCAAGCTCTGGGACGCGCAGGGACGCGGCAGCACGAGCTGCAATCCGGGTCAGATGAAGACCGACGACGGCGGCATCAAGCAGCTGCAGCAGATCAACGGCTGGGTGACGTCACTCGACTTTTCGCCCGACGGCCGCTGGCTCGCCGGTGTGACCCGCGACCGCACGGTCCGTGTGTGGCAGATCGAGCCGGGACGGGACCAGTTCCGCGTGGTCGCCCTGTGGCACGATCGCACCGCCGGCAACCTGCTGTCGGTCGAGTGGTCGCCGGACGGCAAGGCGCTCGTGACCGGCGATCGCAAGGGCCGGGTGGCGGTGTGGGACCTCGACCTCGAGACGGACAAGTGGGACGCGGCGACCATCGACCAGTTCGCGAAGGTCACGTGGGGCGCGCAGCCGTCCTGGTTCAACGCGAACGCGGCGCGCGTCACGCGGACGCCGCGGTGGAGCGAGTCGGGACACGGCGTGGTGTGGTCGGTCGACTGGTCACCGGACGGCACGTCCGTCGCGTCGACCTCGACCAACGGCGGCGTCTCGGTGCACGACGCGGCGACGGGGGCGCGGCGCTTCGTCGCGATGCCGCCGCGGCGGACGGAGTTCCACAGCGTCGCGTGGCATCCGGAGCGCCCGGTGATCGCGGCCGGCGCCTCGGACGATCACATCTACCTGTTCGATGCGTCGACGGGCGAGATCGCCGACGTGCTCGAGGGCCACGGGGACACCGTGTCGGCGGTGACGTGGTCGCCCGACGGCACGACGCTGGCGTCGACGGCGGGCGGCCCGGCGCTCTCGATGGCGCTTCTCGAGTCGACGGTGGGCCCCGACATGGCCGTGCGCCTCTGGCGCTGGCGCTGACGTCTCAGGCGCGGGCGTGTCCCCGGTGCGGGCCGGGGAGCACCGACGGGCGCGACGACCGCCAGATGCGCTTGTAGCAGGCGTAGCAGCGGCCGCGCGCCTGGATCAGCTTCTGCTTGCCGCAATCGTCACACCGGGTCACGCGCATGCGCGCGCGGTCGGAGCATGCGGCGCAGACCATCTTCTTGGTCTTGCGGCTGCGGTGCACCTTCTCCTTGTGCTTCCGGCACACCGAGCACCGGGTTCCTGCTGCGCCGCGAGGTGCGGTGCCGTTCCGCGCGGATGCTCCCATGACGTCCACTCCTCGCCGATCATCCTACCGCATTCACCTAGTCAGGGACAACGGTTGAGAGGGCGCTATCTGACATGAAAACGTCGATGTCCCTCGGCGCGAGTCGTTTGACTTGTCGCCGTCGGCGCGTCATAGCGCGCCGAACCGGGCTCCGGGGTGGGCGGGGCCGTGATGGAGGAGACGACCGGAATGCGAATCGCAGCGGTGATCGTGATGGTCGGGGTGACGGCGAGCGGTGCGTGGGCCGCCGAAGGTCGCCCCGGTGATGGACAGGCCGCTCCCGCGCAGCAGCCGGCCCCCGATGCCCCGTCGGGCGGCGGACGGCAGAAGCTCACGTCCGGTGACGTGACCATCGAGCTGCCGCTCGGCCTCCAGGCGGACGCCGCCTACGTCCCCGAGGAGAACCCGCTGTCGAAGGCGAAGGTCGAGCTCGGCCGGCTGCTGTACTTCGAGACGCGTATCTCGAAGGACAAGACGCTGTCGTGCGCGAGCTGCCACAACCCGTGGCACGGCTTCGCCGAGCCGCGCGCGACGTCGCAGGGGGTCGGCGGCCTCTTCGGCAAGCGCAACAGCCCGACGGTCATCAATCGGCTCTTCTCGAAGGAGCAGTTCTGGGACGGGCGGGCGGCCGACCTCGAGGCACAGGCGCACGGACCGCTCACCAACCCCATCGAGATGGCCATGCCGTCGCACGACGAGGTGGTGAAGCGGTTGACGGAAATCCCGGGCTACGCGCCGCTGTTCGAGAAGGCGTTCGGATCGAAGGAGATCACGATGCCGCGCGCGGCGCAGGCGATCGCCTCGTACGAGCGAACGGTGGTGTCGGGGAACAGCGCGTTCGATCGCTATCAGGCGGGACAGAAGGATGCGCTGAGCGCCGAGGCGGTGCGCGGCCTGGCGCTGTTCAACGGCAAGGCGAACTGCGTCACGTGCCACGCGGGCTTCAACTTCACCGACGAGAGCTACCACAACCTCGGGGTCGGCATGACGGGCAAGGAGCCCGACGTGGGCCGCTTCGCGGAGACGAAGGCGGAAAGCGAGAAGGGCGCGTTCAAGACGCCCACGCTGCGCAACATCGTGCAGACGCCGCCCTACATGCACGACGGCTCGGAGCCCACGCTGCTCGCCGTGGTCGAGTTCTACGACAAGGGCGGCAACCCGAACCCGACGCTCGCGAAGGAGATCAAGCCGCTCAAGCTCACCGCCCAGGAGAAGCAGGACCTGGTGGCGTTCATGGAAGCGCTCACGGGCGACGTCGAGAACCTGGTTCCGCCCTCGACGTTCCCGAAGTAGCTCGCGACCCGACCGTGGACGACGACGCGCGCGTCCTCGCCGCCCGCCTCGGCTGCTCCGCCGAGGCGGTGCAGCTGACGCGCGCGGTCGACGTCGTCGACCTCCACCTCGACACCTTCATTCCGCCGCGGCTGTGGGGCTACGACGTCACCGCGCGGCACGCCGGCGGGCCGTTCGGCCGGCGGTTCTTCGGGCACGTCGACGTCCCGCGGCTGCGCGACGGCGGCCTCGCGGGTGCGATGTGGTCGATCACCACCAACCCGTTCCAGGGTGCGGCTGCGCGCTGGCGCGTCTTCGTCGACAACCTGGCGCGGCTGCGACGGACGATCGCGGCGTCGGACGGTGCCCTCGCCATGGCCCGGACCCTCGGCGAGTACCGCGCGGCCCGCGCCGCCGGCGCGCACGCCTGCCTGCTCGCGATCCAGGGTGCGAACGCGCTCGAGGCGGCGCCGGACGGTGCGGCGTCGATCGCCGACGACGCGATCGTCCGCGTCACGCTGGTGCATCTGACGAACGCCGTCTACGGCGGTACGTCGAGCCCGCTCGGGATGGTGCGACCGGACCTCGGGCTCACCGCGCGGGGACGCGATCTGGTCGCGCAGCTGAACGCGCGGCGCATCTTCGTCGACTTGGCGCACATCCACGAGCGCGCGTTCTTCGACGCGGTGGCCGTCCACGACCGCACGCAGCCGCTGCTCGTGACGCATACGGGCGTCCGCGGCGTCCGCTCGATGTGGCGCAACCTGAGCGACGCCCAGCTGCGCGCCGTCGCCGAGACCGGCGGGACGGTGGGGATCATCTTCGCCGAGCCGTTCCTGCGGCGGCCCGGCGGCCCGGGCGACGGCGCCATGGTCGTCGAGCACATGGCACACGTCGTCGACACCGTCGGCGACGCGCACGTGTCGATCGGCAGCGACTTCGACGGCGCCATCACGCCGCCGCCCGACCTGCACGGCGCCGACTGCTACCCGCGGCTCGTGCAGCACATGCTGGACCGCGGCTGGAGCGACGAGCGCATCGCGCGCATCCTCGGCGGAAACGCGCTGCGCGTGCTGGGCGCGTTGCGGCCCTAGTGTCCCGACACTAGCAGGGTGCTGAAAAAGGCGCCTGCTGCGGCGGACGATCACGGGGCGCTGCGCGGCGGCCTCGTCGCTGCGCTGCTCGACGTAGCGCTGCTATGACTCCGCTGCTCGCTCCTCGGGCGCCACGCAACACCCCGCGCTCGCCCGCCTCGCTACGGCGCCTTTTTGAGCACCCTGCTAGCGGCGCGTGCGGCCGGCAGCGGCCTTCTTGGCGGGGCCGCGGGCCTGGACCTTCGGGCGCGGACGGGGAGCCGATCGCGCCGGGCGCTGCAGCGCCGCGAGGAGCGCCGTGAGGCCGGCTTCGACGTTGCGTCCCAGGTGCACGCGCAGCACCGGCCGGCGACGTCCCGCGAGCACCCGCTGCTCGGCGAGCGCGAGCGCCGTCTCCAGCGTGGCGAGCGTGTAGGGCCGCCCGGGAATGGCCACGTCGCTCGACGGCTCGGCGGTGACGTGCAGCGCGATGACGTTCGGCGGGCCGCCCGAGTGGAGCTGGCTGGTCGCGTGGAGGGCGCGCGCGCCGAACCCCGCGGTGGTGGCGACGCCGAAGCGTTTGCGGACGGCCACGCGGATCTCGCGCAGGAGTCGCTCGCGACGCGGCGTGGGGGCGACGAAGGCGGTGATCGCGACGTAGCGGCGGCCGCGCGCCGCGGCGAGATGCGTGCCCAGCTTGCCCGCGAACTCCGGGGTGCCTGGCGATACGACGACCGGCGCGGGCGGGAGCGCCTCGCGTGTGGGATGCTCGGCGAGGAGCCGGTCGGCGTCGTCCTTCGCCTCCTGTACGTTCGGCTGATCGAACGCGTTGACGTCGAGCAGGTGGGCGGCGATCGCGACGGCGATCTGCCAGCGGACGATCTCGCCGGCGAGGTCGTAGCCGTCGGTCAGCTTGATCGTCACCACGGGATGGCCGGCGCGGGCGAACGCGGCCACGGCGCGGTCCTGCTTGGCGCCGAGGCGCAGGTGGACGAACACGCGGTCCTTGCCGTACAGCGACGGCGGCCCGAGCGGCTCGCCGGTGACCGGGACGACGCCGTTGCCTTCCTTGCCGGTGGACTCGGCGACCAGCTGCTCGATCCACTCGCCGACGGTGGCCAGCTTGTCGGGGAGGACGAGCGTCAGCTTGTCGCGTCCACCGCGCGCGAGCGCGCCGAGGATCGCGCCGAGCACGAGTCCCTGGTTGTGCGCGGGCGGCACGGCCGCGCTCGAGGCGACGGTCATCTTGTGCACGCGATCGAGCAGCTTCGGCACGTCGTGGCCCATGAGCGCGGCTGGGACCAACGTGGCGAGCGACAGCGCCGCGAAGCGCGGCCCGACGTCGCCGGCGTCGAGGAATACCCGCCGGAACGCGTGCTCGCCGGCGAGCCGCTCGAGCGGCGTGCCGGGCGCGGTGATCGCGACGAAGTGCGTGCCGGCGTCGTCGCCGAGCGCCGTACGTGCCTGCTCCCAGACGACGCGGAAGATCGGGTCGAGATCGGCGATGGCGCCGCCCGGCGACGCGACGACGTAGAGCGTGCGCTGCGGCTTCGCGCGCTGGAGCGCCGCCGTCACGGCGGCCGGGTCGATGGCGTCGAGGACGGCGACGTCGACCGCGTCCTTTCCGACGCCGAGCGTGCGCCGCAGCATGTCGGTGACCAGCGCCGGGACGCCGGTGCCGACGACGAGCGCGTGCGTGATGCCGGCGCCGCGGACGTCGCGCGCGAACGCGACGAGCTCGTCGGCCGCGACCGCCGGTACGTCGAGCCATCCGAGACGGCGCGGAATCTCGGCCTGCGCGCCCGCGACGTTCGGCTTCCAGAGCGACGCGTCCTTCTTCCAGAGGCGCGCGGTGACGTCGTCCTTCGCGAGCTGCGCGAGCGCGAGCTTCACGGAGCGCTCGGCGGCGCCGAGGCGGACGTCGGAGCGTGCGGCGATGCGCAGCGCCTCGCGCCGCGTGGCCACCACGTCGACGAGCTGCTCGTACGACTTCGCGAACGAGGCGACGCCCTCGCGCTCGAGCTGCGCGGTGACGGCGTCCATGCCGATGCCGGCATGCGCGAGCTGGGCGAGGACGGCGCGCGCCCGGTCCATACCGAGCTCGAGACGGTTCTCGGGGTGGCCGTGGTCCTTGTACGCCGCGAGCGTCGCCGGCGGCATGGTGTTGACGGTGTCCGGCCCGATCAGCGCCTCGACGTAGTAGACGTCCGGATACGCCGGGTTCTTGGTGGACGTGCTGGCCCAGAGCGGGCGCTGTGGCTTCGCGTCTTCGCGCGCGAGCATGGCGAAGCGATCGCCGCCGAACTTGTCGCGGAACGCCTGGTACGCGAGCTTGGCCTGCGCGATGGCCGCCTTGCCGCGCAGGCGCTCGAGCAGCGCGCGCTGCTCGCCGCTGGTGCCGCCGATCCGCTCCTCGAGCTGCTTGTCGACGATCGTGTCGACGCGGCTCACGAAGAAGCTCGCGACCGACGCGATGCGGTCGACGCGCATGCCGGCCTCGAGGCGGCGCGTGAGGCCCTTCAGGTAGGCCTCCATCACCTCGTCGTACCGCTGCAGGGAGAAAATCAGCGTGACGTTGACGTTCATCCCGCCGGCGATCGTCTCTTCGATGGCGGGGATCCCCTCGGGCGTGGCGGGGATCTTGATCATCAGGTTCGGGCGGTTGACGGCGCGCCACAGGCGCCGCGCTTCGCGCACCGTCCCGGCGGTGTCGTGTGCGAGCGCGGGGTTCACCTCGATGCTGACGTAGCCGTCGGCGCGCTTCGTGCGCTGCCAGACGGGTGCGAAGACGTCGGCGGCGGCCTGGATGTCCTCGACGATGAGGGCGTCGACGATCGCGTCGGCCTTGCGACCCGCGGCGACGAGCTTCGCCAGTGTCTCGTCGTAGTCGGCGTGCTGCGCGATCGCCTGCTCGAAGATGGTGGGGTTCGAGGTGAGCCCGGTGATGTCGCCGTCGCGGACCATCGCCTCCAGCGCACCGGAGGTGAGCAGCCCACGATGGATGTTGTCGTGCCAGGGCGACTGTCCGAGATGTTGCAGCTCGCCCAGCGCATTCGCCATCAGCGTCTCCTCATCGCACCGAACTCATCGGACTGGTCTCATCGAATCAGTGCCTCGGCCTTCTTGGCGACGTGCTCGGCGGTCAGCCCGAGCTCCTTCATGACCCGATCGCCGGGCGCGGACGCGCCGAAGCGGTCGAGCGTGACGGTGGCGCCACCGCTGCCGACCCAGCGATACCAGCCGAGCGACACGCCGGCCTCGACGCCGACCCGCTTGGTGACGGCGGCGGGCAGAACGCTCTCGCGATAGTCGTCCGGTTGCTCCAGGAAGAGCTCCCAGCACGGCATCGAGACGAGGCGGGCGCGGAGGCCGCGCTGCTCGAGCAGCGTGGCGGCTTCGACGATGAGGTGGACCTCGGAGCCGGTGGCGAGGAGCAGCACGTCGGGGCGGTCGACGCCGGGATTCAGCACGTAGGCGCCGCGGCGGACGTTCTCGGCGGAGGCGAAGAGGGTGCGATCGAGGGTGGGGAGGTTCTGACGGGTGAGGGCGAGGACGGACGGGCGATGCCGGTTCTCGATGGCGAGGCGCCAGGCCCACGCCGTTTCGTTGGCGTCGCCGGGACGGAAAAAGAGGAGGTCGGGAATGGCGCGCAGGGCGGCGTAGTGCTCGACGGGCTGATGCGTCGGTCCGTCTTCGCCGACCCCGATGCTGTCGTGGGTGTAGACCCAGACGGTACCGAGCTTGGAGATCGCCGACAACCGGACCGCGGGCCGCATGTAGTCGGAGAAGACGAGGAACGTGGCGCCGTACGGGATCATGCCGCCGTGCAGGGCCAGGCCGTTCACGGTCGAGCCCATGGCGTTCTCGCGGACGCCGAAGTGCAGGTTGCGGCCCATCGGGCCCCACGGGCCGCCGACGCGGCCCTGCACGCCGTCGACCGGCTGCGAGGCGGGCTGGAAGTCGCCCTCGTTCTTGAGCCACGTGAGCGTCGAGGGGTTCAGGTCGGCGGAGCCGCCGATCAGCTCGGGCAGGCGCGGGGCGAGCGCCTGCATGATCGTTTCGGACGCCTTCCGGGTGGCGAGGCCCTTGGCGTCGGCGGGGAAGGTGGGCACGCCGGCGTCCCAGCCGTCGGGCAACTTGGCCTGCATGCGACGCTCGAGCTCGGCTGCCTCGGCGGCGAACGCCTTCCGGTACGCGGCGAAGCGATCGTTCCAGTCCTGCTCCGCCTGCTTGCCGAGCGCGACGGCCTTGCGGAAGTTCGCCTCCGCCTCGGGCGGAATCAGGAAGGACGGCTCCGTCGGCCAGCCCAGGTTCTGCTTCGCGGCCTTCAGCTCGTCGGGGCCGAGCGGCGATCCGTGCGCCTCGAACGTGCCCTGCTTGTGCGGGGCGCCGTAGCCGAGCGTCGTGTGCACGAGGATCAGCGACGGGCGCTCGGTCTCGTGGCGCGCGGCGTGGATGGCGCCGTCGATCTCGGTGAGGTCGTTGCCGTCGGGCACGTGCTGGACGTGCCAGCCGTACGACGCGAAGCGCTTCGCGGTGTCCTCGTTGAACGAGAGCGAGGTCGTGCCGGCGAGAGAGATGTGGTTGTCGTCGTAGAGGGCGATCAGCTTGCCGAGCTTCAGGTGCCCGGCCAGCGAGCACGCCTCGGCCGTGACGCCCTCCATCAGATCACCGTCGCTGCAGATCACCCAGGTGC
This sequence comes from uncultured Binatia bacterium (SeqCode), assembly GCA_964432595.1. Classification (GTDB taxonomy): domain Bacteria; phylum Desulfobacterota; class Binatia; order DP-6; family DP-6; genus DASYLJ01. The sequence goes on from CAYSOF010000034.1 coordinate 40,058, forward strand.
GGTGATCGACCACCGTGTGGCCGGGACGGTTGTAGCGGGCGGCCAGGTGCTCCTCGGCGATCGCGAAGCCGACGGCGTTGGCGAGCCCCTGGCCGAGGGGGCCGGTCGTTGCCTCCACGCCGGCGGTGAGGTGGCTCTCCGGGTGGCCCGGCGTCAGGCTGCCCCACTGGCGGAACTGCTTCACGTCGTCCAGCGACAGGGGATACCCGGTGAGATGGAGGAGCGAGTACAGCAGCATCGAGCCGTGACCGGCGGAGAGGATGAAGCGGTCGCGGTCGAGCCACTGCGGGTTGCTGGGCGAGTGGCGGAGGTGCCGTGTCCAGAGGACGTACGCCATGGCCGCGGCGCCCATCGGCAGTCCCGGATGTCCGGAATTGGCCTTCTGGACGGCGTCGGCGGCGAGGAAGCGGATCGTGTTGATCGACAGGTCGTCGAGTTGCGATTGCCCGTCGGCTGCTGGTGTACCCACCCCGGAACCTCCGTCGCTGCGGGGCCCACCTGGTGCGAACCCCAACGGTCGTTTTTATGGCGCGCGTCGACCCCACCGCAAGACCTTGCCGGGCTCGGGGCATTTCGGCATAGGGACCGGCGCGTCATGCCATCCGTCGAGCGGCTGCTGGCTCCCGGCGAACGGGTGGTCTTCCGGACCCGGCTGCACCCGGTCGTCCTCGGCGGGGGCCTGTCGACCGCCGCCTTCATCCTGCTCGTCGTGGTGCTCCTGATCCGCCACAACGACCTGCCACCGGCCACGGAGGCCCAGATCGCCCTGGTCGGTTTGGGATTGATGGCCATGGCGCTCGTGCGGCCCCTGCTGCGCTGGCGGCGGACGGCCTTTCTGGTGACGGACCAGCGCCTGCTGGTCCAGGCCGGGGCGTTCCGTCCGGCGACCCTCGAAGTCCCACTCGACCGCCCGGACGTGCTGTCGGCCGACGGCGGGCGGGCCTACGGGACGCTCAACGTCGCGTCGTCGGACGGCCGGGGGTGGCGCTTCACCCACGTGGCTGCGGCCGACCAGCTCGCGGCCGCCGCCCGTACCCCTTCACGTCGCGCCCGGTAGGCTGCCCTAGGCGGCGACCCGCGTGCCGCCCGTGCCGGCGACGGGCAGGGTGACGGTGAACGTCGTGCCGATGCCGGGCGTGCTCTCGAGCGTGATCCGTCCGCCGAGCAGATCGAGCAGCCGCCGGACGATGTAGAGGCCGAGGCCGGTGCCGCCGAAACGGCGGCTGTCCGAGCTGTCCGCCTGGCGGAACATCTCGAAGACGAGCGCCTGGTCCTCGGCGCGGATGCCGATGCCCGTATCGATCACGCGCAGCCGGCAGGTGCCGTCGGCGCACCGCGCCTCGACGCGCACGCCGCCCGCCGGCGTGAACTTGAGCGCGTTGCCGACGAGGTTCTTGATGACGATGCGGAGCTTCTGGCGGTCGGCCATGATCGTGTCGGCGTCGGGCACGTCCCATGAGAGAGTGACCCCCGCGGCGCGCGGCACGCCGGCGAACTCCCCGGCGAGCTCGTCGAACAGGGAGCGGAGGGAGACGCTCTGTTCGTCGACGCGGTGCTGGCCGCTCTCGAGGCGCCCGAGATCGAGCGTCGCGTCGATCAGGTCGAGCAGCTCGCGCGAGGCGCGGCGGACGGCGTCGAGCGCGCGTGCCGTCTCCGGCTCGGGCGGCAGCGTCTCGGCGAGGATCTGCGCGTAGCCGGTGATCACGTTGAGCGGCGTGCGCAGCTCGTGCGACATCGTCGAGACGAACTCCGACTTGAGGCGGCTCACGCGCGCCGCGTCTTCGTACAGCGCCGCGGCAGCGAGCGCCGTCTGCGCCTGGTCGACGATGCCGAGGATGGCGAGACGGTCGCCGGCAGTGAACGGCGCGGCGTCGTGACGGAGCCAGCTGATCCATCCGTGCGGATCGTCGTGCGGCCCGACGATCGCCGTGCACGCGCGACGGTAGGCGAACGCCTCCATGATCGGCCCGATCAGGCCGTCGTGCGGCGTGCCTGGGAACTCGCGCACGTCGACGCCGGCGAAGCCGCTGCGGAGCGCCTCGACGACGGGCGCGTCGATCGGGACGCCCACGAAGCTCTGCAGGACGCTGCCCCCGGTGCAGGCGACCATGCGATGTGTGTCGTCCTCGCGGTCGCGGAGCACCAGCGTGACGGCGTCGGCAGGGATCAGGCGACGTGCATGTGCGACGAGACGCGGTGCGATCGCGTCGATCTGCAGCGTGCTGCGCAGGTCGCGGCCGGTCTCGATCAGGTGCCGGCGCTGCACGGCGAGGGACCGCACGCGGCGGCGATCGTGGAACGCCTGGCGGCGCGAGCGCTCGAGCACCCAGGCACCGACGACCGACATCAACGCGCCGACGCCGACGCCGAGCACCACGTTCGGCGCGCGCATCGGGCTGCCGCCGAGATGCGGCCAGGCCCACGCGACGTACGTCACGGCGACGATCGTGGAGAAGATCGTCTGCGGCCCGACGCCCCAGGGGTAGACCAGCGTCGTCCCCAGCAGCATGGCGGCGACGGTGCCGGCCAGGACGTCGGCGTCCTCGGGCGACAGGGAGACGAGATAGAGCAGGCACGCGAACGTCGCCAGGTTGTACCCGAGGACGATCGTGCGCGCGTGGCGTACGAGCCGCGTGACGTGCGTCATCCGTTCCGCGACGACGAGCAGCGCGCCGACGGTGGCCAGGCCCGCGAGGCGCTCCGGCAGCTGGTTCGGTGCGAGCAGCGCGTTCAGTGCGGCGCCGGCCAGGACCAGCGGGAGCACGAGGCGGGTGACGGTCCGTAGCCGACCGCGTACGCTCCACGCCCGCAGCCGCGTGTACCCGATCCGTGACGCGGCGACATTTCCCTGACGCTTCGGCGACGCAGCCCCCTTGCCGGAGACCATGACGGGCCTCCGTGCAGAACGGATGCAAGGGCGATGCCCGGCCGCCGCGGGCGCTGCGCTGGCTCCTAGGGCGCAGGCAGCTCGCGCAGGACGAAGCGTCCGCCATGCGCGATCTCCAACGAGAAGGTATCGCTGCGCGCGTCGTCGGTCGCGTCGATGACGAAGCGATCCTGACGCAAGTAGCGCGCGTGCTCGGGATGCGCGTAGACCGGCACGCCGCCCGCGTCGCCGAGGGCCACGTCGAAGCCGTCGAGCACGGTCGAGCGCGCGCACAGGACCGGGTTGGTCCCGCCACAGCACCCACCGCTGATCAGAAACGCGAGCGGCTCTGCTTCCGCCGCCAGGACCCGGCCGAGCAGGAGCCCGGCCCGAGGGGTCAGGCCTTCACATCCGGCCATGGATCGACATCCGAACACTCCGCGGCATGGAAAGCCCCGGGAGGAAGCTCCGGGCCTCTCGGGGCCTCATGCCGCGGTGACGACGACGGACGCGGTCAGGCGCGCTTGCGCCGTTCGCTCTTGCCCCCGGCTTCGCGGGAGAGCTTCTCCTCGAGGGCCTTCACGACGAAGTCCATCACGGACACGTCCGACTTCACGCAGTGAAGCTTCAGCTCCCGATGCAGGTGCTTCGGAATCCGCGTGGCGAGCTGGACCCAGACTTCCCCTTCACTTGCCATAATGCTCCTTTCCTCCGGCGCGGTCGAAATGCGCGCATACTTTTCTAACGTGACATCGAGTCGCGTGCAATACGTTTTTCAGTGCAGAACCAGATGCGGCCCTGCTTGCGTCATCCGCCCCTGACTGACCCGCATCTCGCACTGCACCTGCAATTTTGGGGCTTGACGCAGCACATGCGATCCGTCCAGACCACGATATCGCGGGGCACGTGGCTTACTATCTATTCAAACATCAGCACGCAAGAACTGTGCGATGCCGTCGATGAGCGCGTCGGTCAGCCGGTCCTGGTGGGCCGCGTCGCGGAGGCGTGCCGCATCTTCGGGGTGGGTGAGATAGCCGAGCTCCACGAGCACGCCGGGGGCCGGGTTGCGCGTCAGCACCGCGAACGGTCCGAGGCGCGGGTGGCCGCGCACGGCGCCGAGGCGCGCGCGCAGCGTCTGCGCGATCGACTTGGCGAACCGGGCGGCACGCGGGCTCGGCGTCGCGGTTCCGCTCGTGCGCAGGAGGTCGCCGCCGTAGAAGATCTCGAATCCGTTCGGGCGAGGGTCGGTGCTGGCGTTCGCGTGGAGCGAGAGGAAGAGGGTGGGTGGACCGTCGACGGGCGGCAAACGCTCGCCGAGTGGTACGAAGGAGTCGTCCCAGCGCGTCAGCACTGCGGTAACGGGCAGACGAAGCGCGAGCTTCTCGACGAGCTGGCGGGCGACCGCGAGCGTGACGTCCTTCTCGAGGATGCCGCCGATGCCCGCCGCTCCCGGATCCCGGCCGCCGTGACCGGCGTCCACGATCACCATGAGTCGTGGCGACGTCGTGGTCGGGGCGGCGGGCGCGCGCGACAGCGGGGGCGGCGGCACGGTCGTCGTGGATGTCGTGGTGGAGCTCGAGGTGGTCGTCGACGAGGACGACGTCGACGACGAGGTGCTCGACGTCGTGCTGCTGGACGAGGTCGTGGGCGGCCGCGACGATGTGGTCGTCGAGATGCTCGTCGTCGTGGTGGTCGTGGTGGTCGGCGGACGTGTGGTCGTCGTCGGGGGGCGCGACGTCGTCGACGTCGGCCGGGTGGAGGTGGTGGTGGGCGCGTCGGCGGGCTCGCCGGCGAGGCTGATGGTCACCGTGTTGCCGCGGACGCGCACAGTCGACGGCGTCGGGGCGCCGACGTCGAGCACCACGCGCACGACGGTCGGTGTGAACTGCCCCGTTCTGACGCGCAGGAGGAGGCCGTTGCTGGCGCCGTCGAGCGCGCGTGGCGCCTTCCGGCCGAGGACGGCGCCGTCGAAGTCGAGGACGATGCGGTCCGGGGTCGCGCCGTCCGCGGCGAGCGGATGCGCGATCGGACGCGGTGGGGGCTTCGAGAAGCGGAGTCGGACGACCGGGGCGCTGCCCGCCGTGACGTCGACGTGCTCGAGGGCCGTGGTGGCGGCGAGCGCCGGCATGGCGCTCAGCAGCACCAGCACCCCCACCCACCCCATGTTCCGGTCCTATGCAAAGCGGTTGCGACTGTCCAGCGCGGCGCAACGTAACTTCCCTTCGCATTGCGACGTTGGTATAGCGCGCCCAAAGTTCCAAAGGGCAGCAACGGCGCGCGACGGCGCGCAAGGAGGCGTTGGAATGAAGTTCGGAATCCTGTTGCTCGGGGGGGCCCTGGTGGTGGCGAGCGCCACGCTCGCGTCCGCCGAGGTGAACTGCAAGCAGGTGAAGAAGTACCTCGACACCGGCCGCTCGGTGAAGGATGTCGCCGAGACGATGGTGATCAGCGAGGCCGACGTGAAGAACTGTCAGGAGCAGGCCGGCGGCGAAGCCCCCAAGGGCGACGCGAAGCCCGCCGACGCAGGACACGAGGGGCACTGATCCCTGGACGAGCATCCACCGGTCGGCTTCGTTGACGAAGGAAGCGCCAGTCGGCGCCGCGACGTCCGAAGCCGACCGTCGTTGGATGCTCGAAGCACTCGCCGAAGCGCGCGCCGCCGGCGCCCGCGGCGAGGTCCCGATCGGGGCGATGGTCGTCGATGCCGACGGCATCGTCGGCCGCGGCGGCAACGAGACGATCGCGGCGTGCGATCCCAGCGGGCACGCGGAGGTCGTCGCCTTGCGCGACGGCGCACGACGCCGCGGCAACCACCGGCTTCCGGACGTCACGCTCTACGTCACCGTCGAGCCGTGTGCGATGTGCGTCGGCGCCATGCTGCAGGCGCGCGTCGCGCGTCTGGTGTTCGGGTGCCGCGATCCGAAAGCGGGTGCCGCCGGATCGCTCTTCGATCTGACCGCTGACCCGCGTCTCAATCATCGCATGGTCGTGACGGCGGGAGTGGAAGCGGACGCCGCACGGGCGCTGCTCCAGGATTTCTTCCGGGCACGCCGCTCCGGGTGACGCGCGCGCGTCGACTGCCCGTGAGGCGTGTGCTAGGAGCCTCCGTTCCGGTCTGGAGAGGTGCGTGAGCCCGGTTGAAACGACACGACTCGAAATCGTGCATGCCGAAAGGCATCGGGGGTTCGAATCCCCCCCTCTCCGTTTTCCCGCTTCGACTTGCCCGTCCGTGGGAGTTCTGCGACGGTGACCGTCGGGGAGAGGTGTCCGAGTGGTCGATGGAGCACGCTTGGAAAGCGTGTGTACCTTCACGGGTACCGAGGGTTCGAATCCCTCCCTCTCCGCTCACCTTGCGCCTCTGCGGGATCGCGGCTACTTTCGGCGAGCCGCTGGGGCATCGGGCGGTGGTGGCTAGGTCCTGCGCAAGGCGGCGTCGCGAACCCCGCCAGGTCCGGAAGGAAGCAACGGTACCGAATGTCCCCCTGTGCCGCAGGGCACCCTAGCCATCATCGCCGGATGCCCAGGCCGAAGCCGACGACCGCACGCGCGAGCGGCTCTCGATCATGAGCTATCAGGTGCTCGCCCGGCGGCTCCGGCCGCAGCGCTTCGGCGACGTCATCGGGCAGGAGCACGTGACGCGTACCCTGCAGGCGGCCATCGCCGCCGGCCGTGTGGCGCATGCGTTCCTGCTGACGGGCCCGCGCGGCGTCGGCAAGACGACCACGGCGCGCATCCTCGCCAAGGCCCTCAATTGCGAAACGGGTACCACCGGCGAGCCCTGCAATGCGTGCTCGACCTGTCAGGAAGTGGCCGACGGCATCGCGTTCGACGTCCTCGAGATCGACGGCGCGTCGCACACGCAGGTCGACAAGATGCGCGATCTGATGGAGACCGTCGCGCACCGGCCGATCAAGAGCCGCTACAAGATATACATCATCGACGAGGTGCACATGCTCTCGTCGCACTCCTTCAACGCGTTGCTGAAGACGCTCGAGGAGCCGCCGTCGCACGTGAAGTTCGTCTTCGCGACGACCGACCCGCACAAGGTGCTGCCCACGGTCGTCTCGCGCTGCCAGCGCTTCGACCTGCGTCGCATCGGCCTCGGGGAGCTCACCGCGCATCTCCGTCGCATCGTCACGGCGGAAGGCCTGGCGCTGTCGGACGAGGCCGTCTCGCTCGTCGCCCGCGAGGCGGAGGGCAGCCTGCGCGATGCGCAGTCGCTGCTCGAGCAGGTGCTGACGGCGGCGGGCGCCGACGCCGACGATGCGACGATCCGCTCCGTGCTCGGCGCGGCCGATCGACGGCTCGTCGCCGCCGTCGCCGAAGGCATCCTCGCCGGGGACGCCGCGGGGTGCCTGCGACAGCTGGCCGCGCTGTACGAGCATGGGTACGACGCGCAACGCTTTTGTCGCGATCTGCTCGAGCACTTCCGGCATCTCGCCGTGCTCGCCGCCACCGGCGACCGATCGCTGGTCGCCGACCTGCCCGAAGCCGAGGTGACGACGCTAGCCGCGCAATCGCAGCAGCGGTCGGCCGACGACATCCAGCGTTTCTTCGGCCTCCTCCTCGAGACGGACGAAGTGCTGGCGCTACCGGCGCGCACCGTCGATCCGCAGCTCGTGCTCGAGATGCGCGTGCTGCGGCTGGCGACGCTGCCGCCGCTCCTGCCGGTCGCGGACATCCTCGCGCGGCTCGACGCGCTCGCGACCGGGCAGCCACCGCCCGCGGCGCGCGGGCCTTCGTCGCCGACCCGTGCGTCGCAGCCGCCGTCGGCAAGACCGTCGCCGACGCCGCGCTCGTCCGCACCCGGCGACGCCGGCGATCTGTGGGAGCGGCTGCGCGCCCGTGTCAGTCAGGAGCGCAGCTCGTTCCTCATCTCTTTCGTCACGACGGGTCGCCCGCTCGGCGTCCAGGGCGACGTCCTGCGCGTCGGCATCGAGAGCGAGGCCATGCGTCGCGATTTCAGCGCGCGCGAGAATCTGGAGCGCATCCAGTCGCTCGCGGGCGAGGTGGCGGGGCGGCCGCTGCGGATCGAGGTGGGGCCCATGCCCGCCGAGCACGCCGCGGACACGCCGCTCGCGAAGGCGCGCCGCCGCGAGGAGGAGACGCTCTCCGATCCGCTGGTGCAGGCCGCGGTCGAGATCTTCGGCGGCGAAGTCCGGGGCGTGCGCGACCGTCGTCCCTGAGGTACACGACGGACATGGGAAAGGGCTTCGACCTCGGAGGACTGCTCAAGCAGGCGCAGCAGCTCCAGGAGCGGCTCTCGTCGGTCCAGGACGAGCTGCGCGCGCGCACGGCCGAGGGTACGGCGGGCGGCGGCATGGTGACGGCGGTCGTGAACGGCAAGCTCGAGCTCGTGTCGGTGCGCATCGACCCGTCGCTGCTGACCTCGCCGGACGTCGAGATGCTGCAGGACCTCGTCGTCGCCGCCGTGAACGGCGGCATCCGCGCCGCGCAGCAGATGATGGCCGAAGAGATGTCCAAGGTGACCGGCGGCATCAAGATTCCCGGGCTCGGCTGACGCGGCATGGGCCAGACGCCGTCGATGGCGCGCCTGATCCAGCAGCTGACGCGGCTGCCGGGCATCGGCGAGAAGACCGCCGCGCGGCTCGCGTTCCACGTGCTGCGCGCCGACCGCGAGTACGCCGAGGCGCTGGCGCAGGCGCTGGTCGCCGTCAAGAACGAGACGAAGCTCTGCAGCACCTGCTTCGCGCTGACCGAGGTCGATCCGTGTCCGCTCTGCCGCGATCCGCGCCGCAGCGACGACGTCATCTGCGTCGTCGAGGAGCCGGCCGACCTGCTGGCCGTGGACCGGGTGCGCGAGTTCCGTGGCCGCTACCACGTCCTCCACGGCACGCTGGCGCCGCTCGACGGCATCGGACCCGACGAGCTCAAGATCCAGCCGCTGCTGTTGCGCCTGCGCGACGGCGCCGTCCGCGAGGTGATCGTCGCGACCAACCCGACCGCGGAAGGCGAGGCGACGGCGCTCTACCTGGCCAAGCTGCTGAAGCCCCTCGGGGTGCGCGTCACCCGCATCGCCCATGGCCTCCCCGTGGGGGCCGACCTCGAGTACGCCGACGTGATGACGGTCGGCCGCGCCCTCGAGGGACGCCGCGAGATGTGACTATCGCTCGCGGGGCTGGACTCTCCGCCGACGCGTCGTGTATAGACGCCCGCATTCCCCGGTAGCTCAGTCGGTAGAGCAATCGGCTGTGAGCAACGCAGCCTCACCGGGAAACTGGTGAGTGAAAAGCGGGTGAACTCAGGGAAGCCTAAGTGCAGAAGCGGCGAGTGCCTCGACGGCATACGGTAATCCTGAGCCGAGCCCTCCGAGTTCAAAGGCGGGGGGAAGGTGCAGAGACTAGGGAGTGACGGAAGAATAATCTCCCCACGAGCGCCCGCCACCTACAGGCGCAGAGCCCACGGTGATGAGCCCACGGTGATGAGCCCAAGGTGATGAGATAGTCCACCCCCATCGGAAACGGTGGGAGCAGGTGTAACCGATCGGTCGCTGGTTCGAGTCCGGCCCGGGGAGCCTACCGAACGAGGCCGTCAGAGCGCACGCTCTGGCGGCCTCGCCATTTTCAGGCGCCGAGCTCGTCGCGGAGCGCCTCCGCCAGATCGGCGTGCAGGAAGGGGAAGCCCGACGCGAGCAGCACGCGCGGGAGCACTCGCGCGCCGCCGAGGAGCAGCGTCTCGCCCATCTCGCCGAACAGCAGGCGCACCGCCGGTGCCGGCAGCGGGAGGAACGTCGGTCGATGCAGCACGGCACCGAGCGTGCGCACGAACGTCGCATTGGTCACCGGCCCGGGCGCGGTCGCGTTCACGGGACCGTGGACGTCGTCGGCGAAGAGCAGGTGATGGAGGGCGCCGATCAGGTCGTCGAGCGCGATCCAGCTCATCACCTGCCGTCCGTCGCCGACCACGCCGCCGAGCCCGAGGCGAAAGGGCGCGGCCATCGTCGCGAGCGCGCCGCCCTGACCGGCGAGCACGATGCCGATCCGGGGAAGGACGACGCGGATACCGGCATCGGACGCCGGCCGCGTCGCGGCCTCCCACGCGCTGCACAGGTCGGGAAGGAAGCCCATGCCGGGCGGGCTCGTCTCGTCGAGCGCGACGTCGCCGCGATCGCCGTAGACGCCGATCGCCGATGCCGAGATCAGGACGCGCGGCGGCCGGGCGAGGCGCGCGAGGGTCGTCGCGAGCAGCGTCGTGCCGTCGATGCGGCTCGCGCGCACGCGGTCCTTGTGCGCGTCGGTCCAGCGCGCCGCCGCCAGCGGCTCGCCAGCGAGATGCACGACGGCGTCGACGCCCTCGAGCCCGGCGGCGTCGATCGTGCCCCGATCGGGATCCCACGCGATCTCCTCCGTGCCGGGCCGTGGCGCGCGGCGGACCAGTGGCAGCACCGTGTGGCCGCCCGTCGAGAGGAACGCGGCGAGCTGGGCCCCGATCAGTCCGGAGGCGCCCGTCAGCGCGACCCGCAACGGCGGACGCCCCGCGTGGCGCACGAGATCGTTGCGCGTGCGCGCGTGACGGAACGCGAAGAGGCGATCGAGCATGCGGCCGACCATGCCGCCGGCGACGAGCTCGGACATCGGTGCCGCGGGGAGGGTGTATGCGATCTCGTCTTCGAGGACGCTCGCGGTCGGCCCGTCGGGCAGCACGCGATGGGTGTGGCGCCATGCGGCGAACGGGCCCGACACCTGCACGTCCGTGAACTCGCGCCCCGCCACGTAGCCCGTGTGGTCCGCCACCCAGCGCTGCGTGAGCGGACCGAGGCGCGTCGCCATCACCAGCCGGCTTCCGTCGGTGATCCCGCCGGTCCGCTCGAGGACGCGAATCGACTGCCACGGCGGGGCGAGCCGTTCGAAGGCTCCGGGCCGCTCGTGCCAGGCGAATGCCGCGGCGGCGGGCACCGGGAGGGACACGCGTCGTACGAAGGTCGGCATGGCGCCCCACCGTCGCACGCCCGGCGCAGTCAGGAAACCGACCCCGGCGCCGGAAGAGACAGCTTTCTGCCATCCAGGATTAATTTGGTTCGAGCGGCGAAAATTTGACGGAGCGTGACTCGATGCGCCGGCAGTTGGGAGGAGAATCCAGCATTGCCGGGGAGGACGCTTCGGCACGCCCGTTGCTCTGAGCCAGGCACGACCGCAGGGCAACGCGCAAGGACGGTGGGTTCGGGCGCCGGGGGGAGAGTCGAGGCGTGACGTCAGTCGAGATCGTCGAGGAATCGGCACGAGAGGTGGTGACCACCACCGTCGGCGCCGAGATCCTGCGCATCGGAGCCGCCCCCGTGCCCGATACGACCTTCAACGGGTTCGTCGCCACGTTGGCCTTCGTCGGATCGCAGGGCGGGACCCTGGTGCTCTACTGCCACCGGCCGCTGGCGGTCGGAATGGCGGCGGGAATGCTCGGCATGAACGGCGAGGTGCCGGACGACGAGACGGTCCGCGACGCCCTGGGCGAGGTGGTGAACCAGATCGGCGGGACCATCAAGCGCAAGATGGGACCGTCGGGCGGCTCGCTGATGCTGTCGGTCCCCGTGGTGATCGCCGGCGCGCCGTTGTCCCACTGCGTGAAGTCGTCCGCCCAGCCGGTGTCGGTGGAGCTGCAGATCGCCGACGGCAGCATGGCGATCTGCCTGTGGCCTGCATGACGAAGCACGAGGACGAGGTGTGATGAAGAAGGTACTGACGATCGACGACAGCAAGGTCGTGCGCTCGATGGTGATGCGCCACCTGCAGCCCTACGGCTGCGAGGTGGTCGAGGCGACCAACGGCCAGGAAGGCGTCGAGGCGGCGAAGCAGCACATGCCCGACCTCGTCCTGCTGGACGTCACGATGCCGGTCATGGACGGCAAGCAGGCGCTCGCTGCAATGCGCGCCGATGCGGCCACCAAGGCGTTGCCGGTCATCATGCTGACGGCGGAGAGCGGCCGCGAACTCGTGATGGAGATCGTGAAGCTCGGGGTCAGTGGCTACATCGTGAAGCCGTTCCAGAAGGAAGGCTTCGACAAGGAAGTCTCGAAGGTGCTCGGCCAGCCCTCGGCGACGCCGGCGGCGCCCGAGGCCCCGCCGCTCGATCGTCGCACCATTCTCGTCGTCCAGTCGGACGATGCGCTCCTCGCGTCCGCCCGGCGCGCGCTCGAGGCCAGCATGCAGGTCCTCACCGCGACGGCGGCCGATGCCGTGGAGCGCTGGAAGTCGGCGCGACCGGGCGTCGTCATGGTGGACGTTGCCGGCGCGGGTGACGTGGTGGGCCAGCTGCGCGACCTCGGCAAGAGCGCGCTCGTCGGCGTCGCCAAGCGCGACGACAGCGGTGCGCAGGACGCGGCGCGCAAGGCCGGCTGCCATGCCGTCGTCGCCATGCCGTGCGAGCCGACGGAGCTGCTCGACGGCGTGCTGGTCGCGGCCGCCGCCGTGGCGACCGTCGAGGAGCAGGTCCACGCGCTTCTCGGCGAGCAGGACGGCTGCGCGGTGCTGAACCTGCCCGATCCGCGCTCGAAGGTCTTCAGCAAAATGCTGCCGGTCCTGACGAAGCGCCTGAAGGCGCTCGCGGCCGACGGCGGCACGAAGCTCGTCGTCGACATGGACAACGTGCCCGAATCGAACGCGGACGTCGTGAAGAGCGTCGTCGGCCTCGTCAGCGACGCGGTCGACGCCGGCCTCAAGACCGCGATCGCCGCGTCGAGCGCGAGCGTCGTCGAGAGCCTGAAGCAGATCGCGGAGACGCAGAATCGTCTCTTCCCGTCGCGCGACGCGGCCCGGGAAGGCCTCAAGTGATCCCGAACGGAGAGGGAACCGCCATGCTACAGTCTGTCACCGAGACCGTGCTCGACCGCGACGCGTTGCGGGAGTGCGTGCGCACGACCCTGACGCGGCTCTCGCGGACCGGCGAGCTGCCGGCGCTCTCGGCCACCGCGACGGCGGCGCTCGGCGTCGCGCGCGATCCCGACGCGGACATCGAGGACCTGTGCCGCGTGATTCGCACCGACGTCGGCATCTCGGCCCGCATCCTGCGCGTCGCGAACTCGGCGGCGTACGCGCGACGGACGCCCGCCAAGACGCTCGCCGAGGCCGTGCTCACGGTCGGCCTGCGCAAGACGTGCGACCTGCTCGTCGCGGCCAGCGCGCGCCGGTTGTTCGAGGGTACCAGCCGCAACGCGGAGGGACTCTGGAACCACGCGCTCGCCGTCGCCATCGCGGCGGAAGAGCTGGCGCGCCTCACGCGCCGGTCGGAGCCGGCGGTCGCGTTCCTGCCCGGCCTGTTCCACGACGTCGGCCGCATCGCCTTTCTGATCGCCGATCCCATCTCGTTCGAGGTGATCCACGGCCTCGTGGCCGAAGGCGAAGGCCAGACGAGCGACCTCGAGCGCGGTTGGTACGGCTTCGACCACGCCGAAGCGGGCGCCATCCTCGCGGAGGACTGGGGCCTCGCGCCGGAGCAGTGCGACGGCATCCGCTGGCACCACCGTCCCGCGCACGCCGACGCCGGCAAGAGCCTCGCGACGATCCTGAACGCCGCGGACAGCCTCGCCTACACGATGGGGTTCGGCGTGAGCCCGCAGCCGCCGCTCGACGTGACGGTCGCGACGCTCGGGCTCTCCGCGGAGGACGAGACCGCCTGCATGACACGCATCAAGGACGCCTTCATCCGCCAGAACGAGCTCCTGAGCTGAGGACGAGCAATGAGTGACATGGACGATCTGGACGACGTGGTCCGCGAGTTTCTGGTCGAGAGCCACGAGAACCTCGATCAGCTCGACCGCGATCTCGTGGCGCTGG
>CAYSOF010000035.1:0-51913 GCA_964432595.1 uncultured Binatia bacterium (SeqCode)
TCGTTGGTCGACCCCGGGAGGGGACGATGGCCATCTCGCTACGCGCTCGCTCGGGAGGACGCACCACCCGGCCACGCCGCTCGCCTCGCGTCGGGCCTCCTGCAGCGACTTCGCCGCCGTAGCTCGGCTACTTGAGGAGCCTCGACCAGTCGTGCTCGTCGGCGACGACGGTCACGTTCAGCTTGGCGCAGGTGGGGCGGTGGCGTTCGGCGGCGGGGCCGCCGATGATCAGCTTCGTCGATTTCGGGAGGCCGCGGGTGATGGGGAGGAGCGTCTTGCGGAGGTCGGCGGCGCCGATGTCGTTGACGGACGTCAGGGCGACGGTCTGCGGTCGCAGGGCGTTCGCGACGTGGAGGAGATGGTCGATCGGCGTGCGGGCGCCGAGGAACGTCACCCGATGCCCCGCATGGCGGAAGCGGAGCGCGGCGCCGAGGAGGCCCACGTCGTGCTCCTCCTCCGGGAGACACGCGCAGACCACGTGACGACGGCTGCCGCCGGGCGCCGTGCGTAGCAGGCCGAGGAGGCGCGCGCGGACGGCCTGCGTGACGACGCGCTCCTGGGCGAGGCCCGGCGTGCCTTGCACGGCGCGCTCGCCGATGTCGCGCTCCACGCCGACGATCAGCTCCTGGTACATGCGCAGCGGCGTCAGGACCGCGAGCGCCGCATCCAGGACGCGATCCACTGCGTCCTGATCGAGCTCGGTGGCCGCTTCGAGGATGGCGTCGCGCCAGCGTGCCACCTGCGTGCCGTCGGGGTCGCGTCCGTTGCCGGCGGCGATCTCGCGCCGCAGCTCCGGCACCATGTCCGCGGCCTCGCCGATGGCCACGCCCTCCTCGGTGAGGTGGCGCAGGCGGCGCAGCAGCGCGATGTCCTCGTCGGTGTAGACGCGGTAGCCGCCCGCCGTGCGCGACGGTGTCACCACACGGTACCGGCGCTCCCACGCGCGGATGAGCTCCTCGCTCAGCCCTGCCCGCTCGGCGGCGACGCCGATCCGGTACGTACGCATCAACCCGTTCCCCCCGCGGCACGCACCGCGTCCCACCGCTCCATCACGGAACGTCGTCCATGCAGCAGCGGACGGAATTCGTCCAGCGGTCGGCGATCGTCGACCTCGGCCATGACCGCGTCGAGACGCCGCGCGAACTCGTCGAGCGGCGCCGCCGCGTGCGGCTCGCCGACGGCCAGGACGACGTCGGGCAGCTCGTGCTCCGCGAAGCGATAGCGGATGCCGACCGGCAGGCACCGCACGCCGCCCTGCCGCGCCAGGACCTCCACGCCGCGCTCCAGCGGATGTGGTCCGGTTCCGTACGGACGCAGCACGCCCTCCGGGAAGACGACCACCGCGGTGCCCGGCCGCGCGAGGAGGCCGCGCGCGTAGCGCAGCGTCTCGAGCGCCGACTGCGCCTCGCCACGCCGGATCGAGAACGCACCCAGCCGCGCGAGGAAGCGATACCGTGCGAGCTGCCGCTCCTCCATCATGCAGTAGCCGTCCCAGCCGCCCGCCCAGCACAGCTCGGCCGCCACGAATCCGTC
Organism: uncultured Binatia bacterium (SeqCode); assembly: GCA_964432595.1. GTDB lineage: Bacteria > Desulfobacterota > Binatia > DP-6 > DP-6 > DASYLJ01. The sequence continues at coordinate 1,534 of CAYSOF010000035.1, forward strand.
CCAGAAGTTGGTATGGTTCGCGTAGATCAGCAGCGACGCGTCCGGCGGCAGCAGCGCACCACGGATCCACACGCCGCGGAACGCGCGGCGGACCTTGCGGTGGACGTACGCCGCCACGAGCCACGCGAACGGCCCGCGCTTGTCGGCAGTGATCACGACGGCAGCGCCTCCATGCGCCCGTCACGGGCCAGACGGAACCGTCGTCCGCGCCAGACGACCGTGCGCCGTCCGAGCGAGCGCACGAACGCCGACAGCAGCAGGGCCTCGCCGAGCGGCCACCCGAACGAACCGACCGGATCGAGCCGCCACGCCAGCAGCGTCCGGCCCACCCACAGCGCGGCGACCGCGGCCAGCGCCGCCGGCGCGCCGAGCGCCACCGCGACCAGAAGCAGCGGCAGGCTCGGCGCGAACAGGAGCGGCACCGTCGGATACAGCGCCGGACGATGCGCGCGCAGTACCTGCATCCAGCGCGTGAAGCGGTCGTGCGCCGGGCCGAGCGGCGCATGCGCCGATTGCGGAACGGTGGCCGCGACGTCCGCGAGCGCGACGCGGGCGCCCCGCGCGTGCAACCACTTCGCCAGCTCCAGGTCTTCGCCGAGATGATCGGGAACGCCGGCGAGCCCGGCGAGCGCTGTGGACCCCAGGGCCATCGCCTTGCCGCAGATCGCATGCGCGCCGACGGTGACGGCGTCGAGCGCCACGAAGCTCTGGTGGGTGTGACACAGGAGCGCGCGCACCGCCGCGGGCACGATCCCGGCGGCGGGCTCCGGCGACGGCGCGGCGCTCGCGAGCGCGGCGCCGTCGAGCACCGCCGTCGCCAGTGCAGCGAGCAACGCGCCGTCGACGCGGACGTCGGCGTCGACGGCAACGACGATGCGTCCCGCGGGCGGCACGGCGGCGATCCCGTGCAGCAGATGCCCGACCTTGCGGTTCGCCGTCGCCGGATCGGAGCGCACCCAGCGCACGCCGGCTGGAAGCACGACGGGCACCGGCGACAGGACGACCTGCTCGAGCGGTCCACCGTAGTCGATCGGGGTCCCCAGGTTGCGCTGCTCGACGATCGTCGGCGCGTCCGCGGGCCGGAGCAGCAGGATGGCCGGGGCCGCCGCGCCCGATGCGGGGGGCCGCCGCGCGAGCGCCCGCAGCGTCACGACGGTGAACCCGAGCGCCACGAGCGCCCACGTCACGACGAGCGCCGTCATGCCGAGCGCTCCGTGCGCAGGCGGAAGTGCGCCATCCACCGGATCCACGGCTGCGCGAACCGCCGGAAGTCGGCCACCTCGCCGAGCGCGTGTGCGCCGGCGCCCTCCGCTTCGAGCCGCGCGTAGAAGGGCGACGACTCGAGCATCCGCGGCACGCCGGGATCGACGTCGCCCGCGACGAGCCGCTCCGGCAGCGCGAGCCCCCAGCGCGACCGCTGCAGGCCCTCCGCCGGCAACGCGCGCCGTGCGAGCGTGACGTCGCCGTCGCGCTCCCGCACCAGCACCGCCTCCGCCGGCGCGGGCAGCCGGTAGACGATCTCCGTGCGCCGCGGTGCGTGCAGTCGCGTCCATCGCCATCCCGGCAGCTCGAGGCCGAGCCGGCGCGCACCGTGATTCGTGTCGTGGTACCCGACGCCGTCGGCGAGCACGCCGTCCGCCGGCAGCGCCAGCATGGCGCGCGCGCGCGGCACGAGGGCCTGCCAGCCGTGTGGGCCACCAGGGTGCAGCACGACGGGCGGCGCCGGCGGCGCTTCGGGCACCAGCTCGAGGTCGAGCCGGAGCGGCCGTCCGAACGGCGCCGTGCGCTCGCGGACGGCGATGACGACGTGGCCGTCGGCCGCGTAGGCGAACGTCGAGTCGCCGATGCGCAGGACGTCGCCGTGGACGTGCGCGCCCGTGCGCTCGGTGAAGACCCACGCCAGGCGGCGTCCGTCACGGTAGAGCGCGCAGTTGACCGCGCAGTGCACGAGCGGCGCCACGCCCCGCATGGCCGCGACGACGGCGCGCGGCGAGAACACGGCGCCGATCATGAAGATGCAGACGACGGTGAGGTCGCCCGCGCGCGCGTCGACGTAGAACCAGCGATAGGCCCCGGCGCGAACCGGCGGCGGCGGCAGCGTCACGACGCCCTCCGCAGGCCGGCATGCTCGAGCGCCATCTGGGCGGCCCACCGTCCGGACAGCATCACCATCGGCACGCCGCCGCCGGGATGCGTACCGCCGCCGGCGTAGAACACGCCTGCCGGAACGCCGCGCATCGGAGGCCGCCGGAACGGCCCGAAGCGGCCGCGCGGCAGGAAGCCGTACAGCGAGCCGCGCGGCGCCCCTTCGCGCGCGAAGTCGGCCGGCGTCCGCTCGCCGATGACGGCCGCCTCGCCCGCGATGCCCGACACGAGCCGTTCCACGCGCGCCAGGCACGCCGCGCGCACGCGCTCGACCTCGGGCCACCCCGACGCGCCCGGCGCGAGCGGCGCCGCGTTCGCCATGACGAAGAGCCCGCTGCGCCCCGCCGGCGCCATCGACGGATCGGTCGCCGCCGGATGGCAGACGTAGACGGTGGGATCGTCGGCCACCTGCCCCGCCAGCAGCTGGCGGAATTCGCGCGCGTAGTCGGCCGAGAACACGACGCTGTGGTGCGGCAGCGGGAGCCGGCGTGGGACGTCGAGCAACAACACGTAGCCGGAAAGCGCGAGCGGTCCGCGGGCGGACGGTCCGAGCGGGTCGGCGTTGACGACGACGACGTCCGCCTCGATCTCGCCGCCCGCGGGCCCCGCGAGGAAGCGATCGCCGCGCGCCGTCCAGCGCGACGGCGCGCTCGTGTGGACCTCGACGCCATGACGCCCCAGCGCCGCGACGAGGCCGTCCACCACCGCGCCCATCCCGCCCGCCGGATGGTGCACGCCGCGCGCCTGCTCGAGGTGCGGGATCAGCGCGAACGCGGCGCTCACCTGCTCGGGCGCCGCGCCGACGTAGGTCGCGAAGCGGCCGACGAACTGCCGGAGCGGCGCGCCGCGAAACCGCCGCGCCGCGAGGCCCGCGAGCGTTCCCATGCCCATCCCGCGCAGCACGGCGCCCGGTCCGCGGCGCGCCACACGCCCCAGGAAAGCGGCCATGCCCTCGAACGGCGCCTCGAGATATGGCGCGCCCGCCGCCGCGTAGATCGCGCGCGCGTCCGCATGGAAGGCGCGGAGCGCCGCCGCCCCGCCCGCTTCGAGCGACTCCGCCTCGTCGGCCATGCGCGCCAGGTCGCGATGGGCGGTGAAGCGGCGGCCGTCGGCGAAGTGGTACGCGCACTGCGACGACGGCTCGTGCAGCGCCGGCAGCAGGTCCGACGCGCCGACCGCCGCGAACGTGTCCGCGACGACGTCCGGCATGGTCAGCAGGGTCGGGCCGGTGTCGAGCGTCAGTCCCTCCCTGCGGATACGGCGCGCCTTGCCGCCGAGCACGTCCGTCGCCTCGAAGAGCGTGACGCGCACGCCGGCACGCGCGAGGACGCCCGCCGCGACGAGGCCGCCGATGCCGCCGCCGATCACGGCCGCACGCCGCGGCGTCATGCCGCCGCCCCGTTGCACAGCACGCCCGCAGCGAGCGCGAGCTTCCGGCGCCCCGGCACGACGGCACGCCCGCGAAACACGTCGTAGTCCTGCGCCTCGATGACGCGGAGAATGTCGCCGTACAGCGCACCCATGAGCGCAACCGTCCGCCGCGAGCGTGCGCTCGTCAGGTACGGGATGCCGGCGCGGCTGCGCGCGTAGAACACCCGCGCACGCGCGACCTGGGCGCGCATGAGCTCGCGGAAGCGGCCGTCGGGACGCCCGCGGCGCAGGAACTCGTCGTCGAGACCCGCCGCGTGCAGCTCGTCCTGCGGCAGGTAGACACGGTCGCGCCGGAGATCCTCGGCGACGTCGCGCAGGATGTTCGTCAGCTGCATGGCGCGGCCGAGGTCGGCCGCGGGACCGAGGGCGGCCGGATCGGCGTACCCGAGTACGGGCGTCATCATGAGCCCGACCGTGCCCGCGACGCGGTAACAATAGCGCTCGAGCGCGGCGAACGTCGGATAGCGCCGGACCGTGAGGTCCATCTCGACGCCGTCGATCAGCTCCTGAAACGGCGCTTCCGGAATGGCGAACCTCCACACGGTGTGATGGAGCGCGGCGATCTCGTCCGGATGCCATGGCGCGGGGACATGCGACGGCGGCGCCGACGCGTACACGGCGGACACGAGCGCGCGCGCCTGTCCGAGACGTGCCGGCAACTCCGACGCCGCACCGGACGGCTCGTCGACGAGGTCGTCGAGCCGCCGGCAGAAGGCATACAGCGCGACGGCGCCGCGCCGCCGCGCGCCGCCGAGCGCAAACGACGCGACGTGGAAGCTCTTCGCATGCGCGCGCGTCAGCGCGAGCGCCCGGCGATAGCCCTCCTGGACGGCGTTCGTGATCGCCTCCTTACGCGGCCGAATGCGCCGGCACGACGGCGAGGCGTCGTGGCGCAGGCTGCGCGCCCGCGTGCTGCACGATGCGCTCCGTGACGAGCCGCGCCGACAGCATCACCATCGGCAGCCCGGTGCCGGGCTGCGTCGAGGCGCCGACGAAGAAGAGGTTGCGGATCGCACGATCCTGATTCGCGGGACGGAACGGGCCCACCTGGAAGAAGTTGTGCGACAGGCCGAACGCCGATCCCTTGTCGAGGTTCAGGACGGTCTCGTAGTCGTCCGGTGTGAAGTGGCGCTCGCTCACGATCGCGCGCTCGACGTCGGCGCACCCGATCTCCGCCAGGCGCCCGAGCACCCGCGCCCGCAGCGCCGGCCCCTCCGCGTCCCAGTCGACGCCCTCGTGGCGATGGGGCACCGGCACGAGCACGTACAGGCCGTCGGTGCCGTTCGGCGCGAGCGCCGCGTCGGTGCGCGAGGAGACGTTCACGTAGAAGCTCGGGTCGGCCGGGACGCGGAACCGTTTGAAGATGTCGTCGAACGACGCGCGGTAGTCCGCGCCGAAGAAGACGTTGTGGTGCAGCAGTTGGGGGTAGCGGCGCGACACGCCCAGGTACATCATGAAAGCGCTCGACGTGTAGCGGAGCTTGTCCGCACGCGGCAGGCTCGTCTCGCGGGGATCCAACAGATGGCGGTACGCCCACGGCAGGTCCGCGTTGCACAGGACGACGTCGGCGGCGACGCGCCGGCCGTCCGCCAGCACGAGCCCGTGCGCACGGCCGCCGCCGACGTCGATGCGCTCGACCGGCGCGCCGTAGTGGATCGCCACGCCGAGCTCCTCGCACAGTCGCGCGAGCGCCAGCGGCAGCTGGTACATGCCCCCGCGGGGATACCAGATGCCCATCGCCAGCTCGGTGTACGGCAGCAGCCCGTAGACGGCGGGGCTCTCGTACGGCGAGATGCCGAGATACATCGTCTGGAAGCTCATCGCCGCGCGCAGGCGCGGGTCTTTGAAGAAGCGGCTCACCTCCGGATACATGCGGCGGTGCGCGCGGACGGCGAACACGTCGCGCAAGCTGGACGGGGTCAAGAACTGCCCGAGGTGGTCGAAGTTCCTCCCGACGAAGCGGTCGAGGGAGGTTTGATACTGCACCTTTCCCTGCGCGAGGAACGCCAGATAGCGCTGGAAGCTTCCCGGCTCGAGCCGCTCGAGCTCGCCGCTCATCGCCGTGAGCTCCGTCGTGAACGTCACGTCGGAGCCGTCGCGGAAGTGGATGCGGTAGTTCGGGTCGCAGCGGTGCAGCGTCAGATAGTCGTCGAGGCGGCGCCCGCAGGCGGCGAACGTCTCGGCGAGCACCTCGGGCATCAGGAGCAGCGTCGGCCCGGTATCGAAGGTGTACCCGTCGGCGACGAGCCGCCCGCACCGCCCGCCCGGGGCGTCGTGCTTCTCGTAGACGTCGACGGCGAAACCGAGTGCGGCGAGCCGCGCCGCGGCGGCGAGCCCGCCCACTCCGGCGCCGACGAGCGCCACCCGCGTACGTGTCGATGCGGCCATTTCGGGTCGTCCTCCTCAGGCGGTGCGATCCGCCAGGTTCGCGATCATCTCGTCGAGCAGCGCGCGGCAGGCGCTTCCCGCCGGCAGCCCCTGCACCGTGCGCCGCGCGGCGCGCGAGGCGCGCTCGACGGCCCGCTCGGCGGCGGCGCGGCCGCCGTGCTGCTCGACCAGCTCGAGCATGCGAGCGCGGGCGCCTCCATCGTCGGCCGCCGCGGCCCAGGCGACGTCGAGCTCGCGCCGTGCGGCGGCGGGCGCACGCACGTACGCGGCGACGACGGGGAACGTGGGCTTTCCGGTGGCGAGGTCCGCCGTCGGCTTGCCGGTGGTCTCGGCCGCGCCGAACAGGCCGAGCAGGTCGTCGCGCAGCTGAAACGCGATGCCGACCTGCCGGCCGACGCGCTCGAGGCTCGCGGCCAGCCCCCGTTGGGCGCCGCCGAGCAGCGCGCCACCGACGAGCGGCGCCACGAAGCCGTAGCGCGCGGTCTTGAGCAGCGCGACCTTGAGCGTCTGGAACAGCGTGAGATCGGCGAGCGCGCCGCGCGACTGCGCCAGGTCGAGGAATTGCCCGACCGCGGTCAGCCGGCAGACGCCGAGGTAGTAGCGCAGCACGTCCGCCGCCCGCGGCACGCGCGAGTCCAGCATGCCCTCGACCGCGCGCGCGAACAGGTGGTCGCCGACGACGACCGCGAGGTCGTCGCCGCGGCGCCCGCCTCCCAGCCGGTGGTGCAACGCCGCCCCGCCGCGTCGTGTGTCGGCCGCGTCGGCGACGTCGTCGTGGATCAGGAGGAAGGTGTGCAGCAGCTCGACGCTGGCGGCGAAGCGCCACACGCCTCCGGGCGCCGGCTCGTCGCCGGTCGCGAGGCCGTATCCCAGGATGAGCAGCGCCGGGCGCAGCCTTTTCGCCGGACGAAGCGCGAACGCGCGCGCTTCCTCGAGCGCGCCGGACCATCGCGGGTCGAGCGCGGCTTCGTCGGGGAGATCGAGGAGCCGCGCGACGCCGTCGTCCACGCGGCGCTGCACGTGTGCCAGCCAGGTGGCGGCCGGCGGCGTCGGAGAAGCGTGGGTCCGGGCATGCGGCGCGTCCATCACGATCCGGTTTAACAGACGTCCAAGTTCTGTCAAACTCTTGTTCAGAGATGACGAACACCATTCGAAGCGTGGTCGGAGCCCTCCTCCTGGCGGCCAGCGCCTTCGCGCTGCCGGGGCCGCTCGCCGTGCGCCTCGAGCGCACGGACGGCAGCAGCGTCGACCTGGCGAGCTATCGGGGAAAGCCCGCGGTGCTGTTCTACGAGGATCGCGGCTCGACGGCGCTCAACCAGTCGGTGAAGGACGCCGTCTGGGCACGCGCCCGACGCGACGGCCTCGAGTCGGCGGCACACGTGATCGCCGTCGCCAACATCCACGCCTACGACTGGATACCGGCGCGCACCTTCGCGGTGACGTTCATCCGGCAGTTGGAAAAGCGGATCGGCATTCCGATCCTGCTCGATCTGCGCGGCGTGCTGACGAGCCCGCCGTGGAATCTGCCGGGCGACACCGGCAGCGTGCTGCTGCTCGATGCCGACGGCATGATCGTCTCACGGCAGTCGGGACGCCTGACTGCCGCCGATACCGAGCGCCTGCTGGCGACGCTCGAGACGCTCGTTCGACGCTAGAGCTTCGCGAGAACGGACTCGGCGCTCGACACGTTCAGTCCGCCCGCGGGCTCGACGAGCAGCTCCTGCACCGTGCCGTCGTTCACGATCATGGCGTAGCGCTTCGACCGCGAGCCCATGCCGAAGCCCGAGGCGTCCATCTGCAGGCCCATGGCGCGCGTGAACTCGCCGTTGCCGTCGGCGACCATCCGCACCTTGCCGACGCAGTTCTGGTCCTTGCCCCAGGCTCCCATGACGAACGCGTCGTTCACCGACAGGCAGATGACGTCCTGTACGCCCTTGCCGCGCAGCTGCTCGGCCTGCTCGACGAATCCGGGGAGGTGCTTCATCGAGCACGTCGGCGTGAAAGCGCCCGGCACGGCAAAGATGACCACGCGCTTCCCATGCGTCAGCTCGCCCACGGTGACGTCCTTCGGTCCGCCGTCGCCCATCTCCTTGAGCTTCAAGTCCGCCGGAAGCGTGTCACCAGCCTTGATCGCCATGTCGTCTCCTCCTCGTGTCGAGTGGGCCTCTATTTGACCGGCGTCGCCCACCGCGTCAATGTCGCCCGTCATGGCGTCCGACCTCCGTCACAAGAGCCACGTCCTGTACGATGGGCCGAATCGCGCACCCGCCCGCTCGTATCTGAAGGCCATCGGCCTGACCGACGACGACATCAAGAAGCCCATCGTCGGCGTGGCCAGCACGTGGACGGAGACGATGCCGTGCAACTTCACGCTGCGCGGCCTCGCGGAGCGCGTGAAGCAGGGCGTGCGCGCCGCCGGCGGCACGCCGATGGAGTTCAACACCGTCGCGATCAGCGACGGCATCACGATGGGCACCGAGGGCATGAAGACGTCGCTCGTGTCGCGCGAGGTGATCGCGGATTCGATCGAGCTCGTCACGCGCGGCCACATGTTCGACGCGCTCGTGGTGCTCGTCGGGTGCGACAAGACGATCCCCGGTGGCGCGATGGCGCTGCTCCGGTGCGACGTCCCGGGGCTCGTGCTCTATGGCGGCTCGATTGCTCCCGGGCACGTCCGCGGCCAGGACGTCACGGTGCTGAACCTGTTCGAGGCCGTGGGTGCGCACGCGGCGGGCAAGATCACCGACGCCGACCTGCTCGAGATGGAGAACAACGCCTGCCCCGGCCCGGGTGCCTGCGGCGGCCAGTTCACCGCGAACACCATGGCGTTGGCGCTCGAGTTCCTCGGCCTCTCCCCGATGGGGACCGCCAGCGTCGCCGCGATGGACCCGCGAAAGAACGACGTCGCCGTCGACGTGGGCACGCTCGTCATGGACCTGCTCCGTCGCGACGTGCGTCCCCGTCAGGTGGTCACGCGGGCCGCGCTCGAGAACGCCATCGCCGGCGTCAACGCGACGGGCGGTTCGACCAACGCCGTCCTCCACCTGCTCGCGATCGCGCGCGAAGCCGGTGTGCCGCTCACGATCGACGACTTCGATCCCATCGGACGCCGCACCCCGCTCTGGGCCGACATGCAGCCCGGCGGACGCTACACCGCCGTCGATCTCGGCAAGGCGGGCGGCACCGCGGTCGTGGCGCGCCGTCTCGTCGACGCGAAGCTCGTCGCCGGCGACTGCATGACGGTCAGCGGACGCACGTTCGCGCAGGAGGCGGCGCTCGCCAAGGAGACCCCGGGCCAGGACGTCGTGCTGCCGCTCGACAAGCCGCTCAAGAAGACCGGTGGCCTCGTCATCCTGAAGGGCTCGCTGGCGCCCGACGGCTGCGTCATCAAGGTCGCCGGCCACGAGCGCACGCAGCATCGTGGCCCTGCGCGCGTCTTCGAGCGCGAGGAGGACGCGATGGCCGCGGTGCTCGCCGGCAAGATCGTCGCGGGCGACGTCGTCGTGATCCGCTACGAAGGGCCCCGCGGCGGCCCCGGCATGCGGGAGATGCTGGGTGTCACGGCCGCGATCATGGGCGAGGGCCTCGGCGAGACGGTGTCCCTCCTCACCGACGGCCGCTTCAGCGGCGCCACCCGCGGCCTGATGGCCGGCCACGTCGCCCCCGAGGCGTTCCTCGGCGGTCCGATCGCGCTGGTCGAGGAAGGCGACCCGATCGTCTTCGACGTGACGGAGCGACGGCTCGATCTCGACGTGCCCGAGGCCGTGCTGGCCGAGCGGCGCGCCCGCTGGCGTCCTCCGGCGCCGCGGTACACGAGCGGCGTGCTCGCCAAGTACGCCGCCCTCGTGTCGTCGGCGGCCGAAGGCGCGATCACCCGACCGACCTGATCACGTCCGCGTCAGCCAGCTGGATGTGTTGCCGCACCGCACATATGCTCTGGTGAATAGCCATTTGTAGATGCGGCTGTGTATCGACATCCGGGATTGATCACGCCCCTGGGCACCTGATCTCCCGGCTTCGCGTGAGGTGGCACATGCGTGCCTCGGCGCAGAGTCCTTCTCGATCTGGATGTGCGGCTCACCGCTCATCACGTACTGAATCGGGAGGGATTCGAGATGAAAAGCGCATGGATCAGCCGAATTTCCCTGGGCTTCGCCCTCGCCATGGCGGGCGCCGGCCTCGCGGAGGCACAAACCCGTGTGGGCGGCGGCGCCCTGGGTGTGTCCGTCCATGTCGATCAGCTGGCGACCGTCGAGCCGGACCCCGAGGTGGTCCTGCCGGACGAAGGCGGCTCGACCGAGGCTCATCTGCTCCAGACCGCCATCCCCGGCGTCGTCTCGACGGGCGTGGTGACGGCGGAGAGCACCGGCACCGTCGGCCTCGCGAGCGCCACCGTGGACAGCGAAGGCCGCATCGTGGGCCTGAACCTGCTGAACGGCCTGGTGACCGCCGACCTCCTGGTCGCGCACGCGAACGCGACGAGCAACGGTGTCACCGCGAACAGCTCCGCAGCCGGCTCGCAGTTCGTGAACCTCGTCGTCGCGGGTATCCCGATCGCGGTGATGCCGCCGGCCAACACCGTCATCCCGGTCCCGGGCGTCGGTGCGGTGATCCTCAACGAACAGATCGTCGGCGGCAACGGCACGACGACGCGCACGCTCACGGTGAACATGATCCGCGTCGTCCTGAACGGCCTCCTCGACGGCGAGGCGATCGTCGGCTCGGCGACCGCCGAGGTCGAGGTCGCCCCGCAGAGCAACACGTGCGCCTGCCCCGCCGACGACAACACGGTGAGCGGCGAAGCGTACGGCACGCTCGTCGACGTCCTGAACACCGACGTCGGGCGCAACCCGCAGGCGATCCTGTCCTCGCAGGGCGGCAGCGCGCAGGCACAGGTCGCGACCGTGAACGTCGGCACGCTCGTCGGCACGGGCACGGTGACGTCGACGACGACCGGCGCGATCACGCCGACGACGGCGACGTCGCAGAGCGTGGCGGCCATCGAGCAGCTGAGCCTTCTCGGCGGGCTCATCACCGCCGACGCAGTCCAGGCGCAGGTCACGTGCAGCGGCAACGGCACGACGGCCGCCTGCTCCGCCGCGGGGTCCACGCTCGCGAATCTGCGGGTCGCGGCGCTCGTGCTGAACATCGTGCCGCCCCCGAACACCGTGATCCCGCTGCCCCTCGTCGGCAGCCTCGTCCTGAACGAGCAGATCGTCACCGGCAACGGGACGACGACGCGCGCCATGACCGTCAATCTGCTGCACGTGAACCTGTCCGGCATCCTCGGCACCGGCGACATCGTCGTCTCCTCGGCGCGGGCCGGCGTCGACTTCGACCCGCCGTCCGGCTGTCAGAACGTCTGCGACGACGGCAACCCGTGCAACGGCGTGGAGCAGTGCGGCGCCAACGGCTGCATCGCCGGCCCCCCGCTGGTCTGTGACGACGGTAACGCGTGCAACGGCACCGAGAGCTGCAGCCCGCAGACCGGGTGCACCGCGGGCACGCCCATCGTCTGCAACGACGGCAACGTCTGCAACGGACTCGAGACCTGCGACCCGCAGACGGGCTGTCAGCCCGGCAGCACCCTGCCCTGCAGCGACGGCAACGCCTGCAACGGCGCGGAGACGTGTCACCCGACGAACGGCTGCCAGGCCGGCGCGCCGCCGACCTGCAACGACGGGAACGTCTGCAACGGCACCGAGACCTGCAATGCGCAGACGGGCTGCGTCGCCGGCGCGCCGCTGCAGTGCAACGACGGCAACGCCTGCAACGGCACCGAGACCTGCGATCCGACGCTGGGGTGCCAGCCGACGCAGGGCCCGGCCTGTGACGACAGCAACCCGTGCAACGGCGTCGAGACCTGCGACGCGCAGGGCGGATGTCACCCCGGCATCCCGCCGTTCATGGCCGACGTGGAGCTCAAGATAAAGGACGGTTCCACGATCGGGGGCGACGCGGGCGCGAACATGGCCGGTGGTCGCGTGAACTTCGGTCGCGGCAACTTCATGGCCGACGGCACCACGCTCTTCGGCGACCGCGTGCTCCTCGGCAACGCGACGAGCGTCTTCAGCATCCGCTCGAACAACGTCGTCACCGGACAGGACGTCGCGATCCGCGGGACCACCGGACCGGTCGCGCTCCCGCTCGTCGCCAACTACTGCCCGATTCCGGCGATGGGCACCTGCAGCGGCAACGACGTGATCGTTCCCGGCAGCGGCATCACCGGACCGATCGCCCCCGGCACGTACCGCAACCTCCGCATCCCGAACGGCGGCACGCTGCTCCTCGCTCCGGGCACCTACCGGTTCTGCGCCATCACCGCCGGACGCAACGTCACCATCCGCACGACCGGCGGCACCGCGACCACGATCAACGCGATCGGTTCGGTCAAGATCGGCAACGAGGGCTTCTTCGGACCCGACGCCGGCACGCCGCGGCCGACCCTCAACTCGGGCGGCCACCAGCTGCGGCTCGGCGCCGGCACCGTCGTCGACGCCTTCGTCTCCGCACCCAATGCGCGGATGAGCATGGGACGCGCCGCGCGTCTCGCGGGCACCTTCTGTGTGGATCGGCTGAACACCGACCACAGCATCGTGCTTCAGTGCCAGTGAGCTGGCACTGAAGACGGGGAGCCGGTCCGTCGCCCTCTCCCGATCACGGCGGGCCGGCTCCCTCCCTTCGCACGTCTCACCAGACGCGGTCAGCCCGCGGCCAAGAGGCCGCGGGCGATGACCTTCAGCTCGAGGATCGGCTTCACGCCCTCGAAGATCGGGAGCACGGTCGCGTCGACGACGTGGCGCGCGATCGCGAACTCCTCGGCGTAGCCCCAGCCGCCGTGGATCAGCTGCCCTTCCTGCGTCACCCACACCGCGACGTCGGACGCGAAGAGCTTCGCCATCGCCGGCTCGATCGAGATCGACTCGTCGGCGTCCATCATGCGCGCCGCCTTGTAGGTGAGCTGGCGGCCGGCGGCGAGATGCGTCGCCATCCGCCCCAGCTTGTACTGCGTCAGCTGGAAGTTGCCGATGGGCTGTCCGAACTGCTTGCGCTCCGCCGCGTAGCCGGCCGTCGTCTCGAGCGCGGCCTGCGACAGCCCGCTCGCGCGGCCCCCGGTCTGGAGACGTCCCGCGGCGAAACCGGCCATCTGCAGGTAGAAGCCCTTCCCCTCGCCCGCCGCTTCGCCGATCAAGTTGGCCGCCGGGACGAAGAAGCGATCGAAGCCGAGCGTGTACGAGTGCATGCCGCGGTAGCCCGGCGTGGCGTCGGCCTTGCCGTGCAGCGTACCGCCCCCGGGCTGCGTCATCTCGAACTCGTGGCCGTCGAACGAGTCCTTCGGGACGACGAACATCGACAGGCCCTTGGCGCCGGACTTCATGTCGGGGTTCGTGCGCGCCAGCAGCGCGAGCACGTTGGCGCGGCCGGCGAACGTGCACCACGCCTTGGCACCCGTGATGAAGAAGCCGGCCTGGCCGTTCTGCTCGCCGCGCTCCGCCTTGCAGCGTACCGACGAGACGTCCGAGCCGGTGTCCGGCTCCGTCACCGAGATGCCGACCATCAGCTCGCCCGACGCGACCGGCGGCAGCCACTGCTTCTTCTGGCCCTCCGTGCCGCCTTTCAGCAGCGCCTTCGTCAGTATCTCTGGCCGGGTGATCAGGCTACCGGCGGCGGCGAGCGACGCGGCGGAGAGCTCCTCGGTGATGACGATCATCGGCAGGTTGCCCATGCCCTGGCCGCCGTACTCCTCGGGGACCGACATGCCGAAGTAGCCGAGGTCCCGCATGGCGCCGATGATCGACTCGGGGACGAGCTCGTCGTGGCGATGGATGCGCTCGGCGATGGGCGCGACCTCTTTGCGCGCGAAGGCACGCGCGGAGTCGCGGGCCATCTCGGCCATGTCGCCGTCGATGTAGCCGTTGTTGGCGCCGCGCGTGCGAAGCACCTCCTCGCCGACCTGCCGGAAGCGCGACTCGTGCTGCGCGGCGCGGACGGCGTGCTGCACCTCGGTCGACGCGAGCGTGCGGCCCAGGAAGTCGTCCGAGACGCCGTAGTCGTCGCGGTGCGCCTCGATGTTGCCGCGCAGCTTGGCGGCGATCTCCCCGGCGAACGCGCCGGCCATGCGCTCGGCGGTCTCGTCGGGCTGGCCCGCCTCGCGGCGCGCGGCCGCGTACTCGGCGAGGGCTTCGGCGGCGGTGACCTCGGTGGCCGCGTAGGCCAGCCGCTCGGCATGCACCTGATGGTCGTCGATGGCCTTGCCGCCGTTCGTGACCCGGCGCCCGATCTCGAGCGCGGTCTCCACGGTGGCACGGAGGGCGGGAAGGATGACGTCGATCTCGTTCGGCATGGGCCGATCTAGCATCGCCGCCGCGGCAGAGGCCAGTGCATGGCCGTCCAGGGTTTGACGCCTCCGCGCGGAATGTCGTACCTCCGCCGACGGACCGAAAAACGCCCAGAGGGGGAGAAGCACGCATGGAGATTCGCAAGGTCGGCGTCCTCGGCGCCGGACAGATGGGACTCGGGATCGCTCAGGCGTCGGCGCGCGCCGGCTTCGAGACGATCATGGCGAAGGCCACCCCGGGCGGTCTGGATTCACAGAAGGCCAAGGTCGAGAAGCAGCTCGCCAAGGACGTCGAGAAGGGCAAGCTGACCGCGGCCGATCACGGCGCGCTCCTCGAGCGGCTCAAGTGGTCGACGCAGCTCCACGACCTGGCCGACGTCGACATCGTCATCGAGTCGATCGTCGAAGAGCTGCCCATCAAGCGCGACACGTTCGAGCGCCTGGACGACATCGTGAAGGACGGCGCGATTTTCGCGACGAACACGTCGACGCTGACCGTCGCCGAGATCGCCGCCGCGACGAAGCGTCCCGATCGCTTCGTCGGCCTGCACTTCTTCAATCCGGTGCACGCGATGAAGCTCGTCGAGGTGGCGCCGGGCCTGCGCACGTCGCAGGAGACGGTCGACACGTGCTTCGCGTTCGCGAAGAAGCTCGGCAAGTCGCCCGTCGTCGTCAGCGACTCCACCGGCTACATCGTGAACCGCCTGCTCGTGCCCTACATGGTCGACGCGATCGCCTGCCTCGAGCGGCGGCTCGGCTCGATCGCCGACATCGACGCGGCGATGATGGGCGGCGCGAACCATCCGATGGGTCCGCTCGCGCTGGCCGACTTCATCGGCCTCGACATCGTGTTCCACATGGCGTCGCTCCTGCAGGAGGAATACAAGGAGGCGCGCTTCGCGCCGCCCGCGCTCCTGCGGCGCATGGTCCTCGCCGGCTACCTCGGGCGGAAGAGTGGGACCGGGTTCTACCAGTACGGCCAGAACCCGCCGACCCCTCACGACGCCCTCGTGAAGTAGCGCACGAGGTATCTTCACGGGCACGCCACCACCCTCTAAGGTCGGGGCGTGCCCTCCATCACCCGCCGGCGGCGACGTCGATGACGAACGGCGCCGCCGAGCGCTCGGGGCCGTCGCTCGGTCGCGTCGCGGCCGTCATCGGTCTCGCGATCGGGATGGTCGCGTGCGCGTGGCTGTTCTACCTGCTGCTCGACGTCGTCATCCTCGTCTTCCTCGGCGTCGTCCTCGCATCCGCACTCCAGCCCTGGCACGCCTTCCTGAAGCGCTTCGGCGTGCCGCGCGGTCCTGCCGTGCTGCTCATCTACCTGCTGTGCGGCGCGGCGTTCGGTGGACTGCTCGTGCTGATCGTGCCGGTCGTCACGCAGCAGATCATGCAGTTCGCGGCCGCGATCCCCGAGAGCTACACGCAGATCGTCACTGCGATGCGCCGGCACCCGTCGCGCCTGATCGCCCTGCTCGGCTGGCGCATGCCCCCGCTCGAAGCGTTGCCGTCCGCGCTGACGTCGGTCGCACCCGAGTCCGTGACGGGCATCTTCGGCATCACCACCGGGCTGATGGCGTTCATGACGTATGCCGTCACCGTGCTGGCGATCGGCTTCTACTGGACGCTCGAGGTGCCGCGTTTCGAGCGTCTCGTCGCATCGCTGATTCCGGTCGACCGGCGCGCCGGCTTCCTGGCGACGTGGCACGAGATCGAGAGCAAGCTCGGCGCCTTCATCCGCGGCCAGGGCATCGCGATGGTCGCGGTCGGTGCCGCATCGGGTCTCGGGTATTTCCTGATCGGCCTGCCGAACGCGCTGACGCTGGCGGTGCTGGCCGGGCTCCTCGAGGCCGTGCCGATGCTGGGCCCGACGCTCGCCGCCGTCCCGGCGATCGCGGTGGCCCTGCCGTCGGGCATGTCGACGGTGCTGCTCGTGATCGGTTGGACGATCGTCGTGCAGACGCTCGAAGGCTACATCCTGATCCCGCGCATCATGAGTCGCGCGGTCGGCGTCAGCGCGCTCGTCGGCCTGATCGGCGTGCTCGCCATGGGCAGCCTCTACGGCATCATGGGCGTCTTCATCGCCATCCCGCTGATCGGCGTCCTGCAGGTCGTCGGCGAGCGGCTCATGTTCGAGCCCCAACCCATGGCGGCCGCGAACGACGAGCCGCTCTCGGGACTCGACGCGCGCGTGCAGGCATTGCGGCATCGCGTTCGCCGCCGTCTGCGGACGCGCGAGACGCGCATGGGCATCGACCCGTCCGAGCCGGACCACGTCGTCGACGCCGTCGATCAGCAGATCGAGACCGCCGTCGACCGTCTCGCCGCGATCGTGATCAACGTGCAGGACCCGGCGCTCGGGATCGCGCCGCCGAAGCGCTCGCGCATGATCGCGGAGCTGTGCCAGGCGGTCGAGATCCTCGAGCGCGCCGACGATCGCGCCGAGGTCGCGCTCGAGGAGTCCAAGGCGACGGAGTCGCCGACGGTGCCACCCGTCAGCGCGACGCAGGAGGTCGCGCGCGCCGTCGAGCAGCTGGACCAGCTGATCGGCGGCGAGCCGTCGCCGACCGCACCGCGTCGAACCGCGTGAATTCGCTTCCCAAGCCCAGAGCGACCGGCCAGTGCCACGGCGCGGATGCGCCTTGACGCTGTGTGACGCTGCGTGTTAGCCAGCCCCGTTTCCCCTGGACGGGAGCGGGACGACGACATGCGATTTTACGAGTACGAAGCCAAGGCCCTCTTCGCACGTCACGGCGTGCCCCTGCTGAAAGGACGCGTCGCGAAGACCGCGGCCGAGGCGCGCGAGATCGCCGCCGAGATCGGCGAGCGCGTCGTGCTCAAGTCGCAAGTGCTGACGGGCGGCCGCATGAAGGCGGGCGGCGTCAAGTTCGCCGACACCCCCGAGGAGGCCGAGAAGGCCGCCGACTTCATCCTGCAGCTCGAGATCAAGGGGCAGAAGCCGCGCGGCGTCCTCGTCGAGCAGTGCGCGCCCGTCGAGCAGGAGTACTTCGCCGCCATCACCTGGGACGGCCGCCGGAAGCTCCCCGTGCTGATCTTCAGCGACATGGGCGGCATCGACATCGAAGAGGTCGCGGAGAAGCATCCCGAGCACGTGAGCCAGGTGCACCTCTCCACGCTGATCCCCTTCAGCCCGTTCAAGGCGAAGGAGGCGATCGCGGGCACGGGCGTCACCGGCGACGTGCTCAACAAGATGATCCCGATCCTGACGATGCTGGTCGACGTCTTCCTGCGCTACGACCTGACGCTCGCCGAGATCAACCCGATCGGGCGTCTCAAGGACGGCCGCATCCTCGTCCTCGACGGCCACATCGACCTCGAGGGCGACGCGCGCGACAAGCACGCGAAGGTCATCGCCGATCTCGGCATCGGCAAGGAGGAGACGCGCGAGGCGCGCCCGCCCACGCCGTTCGAGATCAAGGGCGCCGAGGTCGACGCCGCCGACCACCGCGGCGTCGCCGGCAACGTCAAGGAGTTCGACGGCAACCTCGGCCTGGTGATCGGCGCCGGCGGCGGCTCGCTGACGCTGTTCGACGCCATCCGCAAGCACGGCGGCAAGCCGGCCAACTACTGCGAGATTGGCGGCAACCCGAGCGTCGGCAAGACGTGCGAGCTGACGAAGCTCATCCTGTCGAAGCCCGGCGTCGAGAAGATCGCCGTCATGATGAACGTCGTGTCGAACACGCGCGTCGACATCGTCGCCCGCGGCGTCATCAAGGGCTGCGTCGAGTCGGGGCGCGATCCGTCGAAGACCATCGCGATCTTCCGCATCCCCGGCTCGTGGGAGGACGACGGCTTCAAGATCCTCGCGAAGTACGGCGTCGAGTACTGCGATCGCAGCGTGTCGATGTACGAAGCGGCGGGTCGGGCCGTGAAGAAGATGGCGAGCTGAGCGATGTCGATTCTGATCAACAAGGACACCACCGTCATCATCCAGGGCATCACCGGCCGCGAGGCGGTGAACCTGACGCGCGAAGGCCTCGACTACGGCACGAAGATCGTCGGCGGCGTCACCCCCGGTCGCGCCGGGCGCGACGTCTACGGCGTGCCGGTCTACGACTGCGTGCGCGACATCACGACGAAGCAGAAGATCGACGCGTCGATCGTGACGGTGCCGCCGAAGTTCACCCGCGACGCCGTGTTCGAGGCCATCGAGGCCGGCGTGAAGCTCGTCGTCGTCGTCACCGAGCGCATCCCGCGCGGCGAGGTGGCGCAGATGGTCGAGCTGGCGAACCTGCGCGGCGCGCGCATCATCGGCCCGAACTGTCTCGGCGTGCTGTCGCCCGACGAGGCGAAGGTCGGCGGCCTCGGCGGTCCGGCGAAGAACGTGCGGCGCGCGTTCACGAAGGGCCCCATCGGCGTGATGTCGCGCTCGGGCGGCATGACCACCGAGATCGCGAACACGCTGACGGCGGCCGGCCTCGGCCAGTCGACGTGCGTGTCGATCGGCGGCGACGCCGTCATCGGCTCGACCTACGCCGAGCTGATGCCGCTCTTCGAGAAGGACCCGGAGACGAAGGCCATCGCCATCTACTCCGAGCCCGGCGGCCGCATGGAAGCCGAGCTGGCCGACTGGGTGCGCGAGAACAAGTCGCGCCTGCCCATCATCGCCTTCATGGCCGGCCGGTTCATGGACGAGATGCCCGGCATGCGCTTCGGCCACGCCGGCACCATCGTCGAGGGCAAGGCCGACACGACGGCGGACAAGATCGAGCGCATGAAGGCCGCGGGCATCTCGGTCGCCGAGCGCATCGAGGACATCCCCGCGCTCGTCAAGGAACGGCTGAAGGGACACTGAACGATGCCAGGCATGTTCATCGACGTGCAGGTGAGCGGCAAGGCCGCCACGGACCCCGCGATCGCGAAGAAGCTCGCCGAGGTCTGCCCCGTCAACATCTTCGCGGCCGACGGCGGCCCGGTGAAGATCGTCGAGAAGAACCTCGACGAGTGCACGCTCTGCGAGCTGTGCCTTCCGGTCTGTCCGGGCGAGGTCCGCGTCGTCAAGCTGTACGAAGGCTGACAGCCATGCGAAGCCCACGCGATTTCTTCAAGCCCCTCGCCATCGGCGCGCCGGACCCGCTCCGCGAAATCCCGGTCAAGCCGTCGCGCATGATCCACTTCTTCGACCCGAGCAATCCGAAGATGCTCGCCAAGCTCCCCGAGCTGGCGAAGCAGTCGGACATCCTGCTCGGCAACCTCGAAGACGCGATCCCCGCCGACAAGAAGATCGCCGCGCGCGACGGGCTCGCGCAGATCGGCCGCGAGGTCGACTTCGGCGGCACCCCGCTCTGGACGCGCATCAACAGCCTCGACAGCCCCTGGTTCATCGACGACATCACCACCCTCGTCGGCGCCATCGGCAACCAGCTCGAAGTGATCATGGTGCCCAAGGTCGAGGGCCCGTGGGACATCCACTACGTCGACCGGCTGCTCGCGCAGCTCGAGGCGAAGCACAAGATCCAGCGGCCGATCCTCGTACACGCGCTGCTCGAGACCGCGCTCGGCGTCACGAACGTCGAGGAGATCTGCGCGGCCAGCCCGCGCATGCAGGGCATCAGCTTCGGCCCGGCCGACCTCGCGGCGTCGCGACGGATGAAGACGACGCGCGTCGGCGGCGGTCACCCGGCGTACCTCGTGCGCAACGATCCCGACAAGGCGAACCCCGAGGCGCCGCGGGCGGCGTCGCAGCAGGACCCGTGGCACTACTCGATCGCGCGCATGGTCGACGCCTGCACAGCGACGGGCGCCCTGCCCTTCTACGGCCCGTTCGGCGACATCTCCGACGGCCTCGGCTGCGAGGACCAGTTCCGCGCCGCCTTCCTGCTCGGCTGCGTCGGCGCGTGGTCGCTGCATCCGAGCCAGATCGCCATCGCCAAGAAGGTGTTCAGCCCCCCGCCGGACGAGGTGAAGTTCGCGCTCCGCGTGCTCGAGGCGATGCCCGACGGCCGCGGCGTCGTCATGCTCGACGGCAAGATGCAGGACGACGCGACGTGGAAGCAGTGCAAGGTGATGGTGAACCTCGCACAGCTTCTGGCCGCGAAGGATCCCGAGCTGAAGGCGCAGTACGGTCTCTGACGAGCCGTTCGACGCGCCGCCGCCGTCAAACGGGTGGAGGTGACCATGGACCGGAGCGCGTGGCAGGGGCCGCAACGCATCGCCATGGTGGCGGTCGCGTACTTCGCCGCAGCCGTGCTCGGCGGATGGCTCTCGGCGCCCACCTCGTTCGCGACGTTCTGGCCGCCCAACGGCGTGCTGCTCGCGGCGCTGCTCGGGTCGCCGCGGCGAATGTGGCCGGCGCTCATCCTGGCGACGGGTCCGGCCAACGTCGCCTTCAACCTGCTGCAGGGGCACTCCTCGGCGATCAACCTGGCGTACTGGTGCGTCAACGTCGGCGAGGCGTACCTCGCTGCGGCCGTCCTGACCAGTCCGGCGGTCCGCGTTCGAGCCGTGCGTTGCCCGCGCGACGTCCTCGCCCTCACCGTCACCGCGGCGGGCGCGGCTGCCGTGGCCGCCGTGCTCGGCGCCGCGGTCACCGGGATCTCGCCCACACCCCTTCCCTTCCACCGCGCGTGGCGGATGTGGTGGGCCGCCGATCTGCTCGGGCTCCTGGCAGTCACGCCAGTCGCGATCCCCTGGTTCGCGCGTCGCACGAGCGACGACGTCGCACCGGCTCGCGCGGAGATGCTCGCCTTCGTGGCCCTCTGCGCCATTCTCACGGTCACCGTCGCCATCGACACGCTCGCAGGCTCCGGACGGCTGGTGCAGCCGATCCTGGTGATCATACCGCTCGGTGGTTGGGCGGCCCTGCGCCTCGGTGTCTCGGCGACGTCCTGGGCCGTCCTCGTCGTGGCGAGCGTCTCCATCCTGCGGCACGTGCACGGGATCGGGGCTCTCCTTCTCGGCACGCCGTACACGCCCGACGTCGCGTTCGTCCTCCAGACGATCCTCTGCGGGATCGCCGTCACCTTCCTCGCCATCGCGGCCGCGATCGAGGTACACCGTCGCGCGGACCGGGCGGCGCACCGGCGCGACGACGAGCGCGACCTCCTCGTGCGCACGATCACGCACGAGATCCGCAACCCCGTGGCGACCATCCTCGGGGGCGTCGAGCTGGTGCGCGACGCGGACCAGTCGATCGGACTCACCGATCGAGCGGCGGGCTTCCAGATGATCGAGCGCGCTGCGCGCCAGATCCTGTCGCTCGTGGATCAGGTCCTCGCGCTGGGGCGCGGCGCAGCAGTTCCGCTCCGGAGCACCCGCTGTTGGCTGCCGGCCCTCTGGCGCGACCTCCATGCCGAGTGCGCCGCGTTGCCGCATGGCCACGACGTCGTGCTCCACTGGTCCGAGCCCGTGCCCGATGCGACCCTGGATACGGATCGCGAACGACTCCAGATGATCGTCCGCAACCTCGTGAGCAATGCGCTCAAGTACACCGACCGCGGCACCGTCAGCGTCTCGTGCAGCGTGCGCGACGGTCGCTTCGTGTTCCTGGTCGAGGACACCGGCATCGGCATCCCCGCCGCCGACCGAGAGCGCGTGTTCGCGCTCTACGACCGCGGCGGCTCGAGCGCAGCGACCCGCCGACCCGGCACCGGGATCGGGCTATACGTCGTGCGCCAGTTCGCCGAGCAGCTCGGTGGACGGGTCGTCCTGCACAGCGAGGTCGGGATCGGCACCCGGATCACGGTCGATCTGCCCCTCGGTGACGCGCGGAGTGCCGCCGCCGGCTGACCCTTTTCAACCGAGGCGCCGGTGCTCCATTATGGCGGCCCACCCGAGGAGGACGCCATCGTGAGCCAGCCCAATCCGTCGAAGTTCCCGGCCATGTCCATCGCGCAGGCGCACGCGCTGTTGAACCAGCCGGGCGGGCCGCTCGAGGTCGGCGAAGAGGTCATCCGCGGCGTCCGCATGAAGGTGTGGAAGAACGCGCCGCCGACGCTGCGCGAGATCTTCGCGGGCACCGCGCGCCACGCGACGCGCGACGCGCTGGTGCACGAGGGCGAGCGCGTCACCTACGGCGCCTATCGCGCCGCCGCGATCGCCGTCGCCCACCAGCTGGTCGCCGACGGCGTGCAGAAGGGCGACCGCGTCGCCGTCCTGATGCGGAACCTGCCCGAATGGCCGATCGCTTTCTGGGGCGCCGTCCTCGCGGGCGCGATCGTCACGCCGCTGAACGCCTGGTGGACCGGCCCGGAGCTCGAGTACGGCCTCGTCGACTCGGGCGCCACGGTCGCCATCATGGACGTCGAGCGCTGGGAGCGCGTGCGCGAGCACGTCGACGCGTGTCCCGCGCTCCGCACGATCTACGTCGCGCGCACCAGCGACGACGTCGCCGACCCGCGCGTGAAGCGCCTGGAAAGCGTCATCGGCGGCCCCAACGACTGGGCCGCCATCGCCGAGGGCGCCCTGCCCGACGTGCCGCTCGCCCCCGACGACGACGTGACGATCTTCTACACGTCGGGCACGACCGGGAAGCCGAAGGGCGCCGTCATCACCCACCGGAACATCATCTCCAACATGTTCAACGCGGCGAACGCGCAGGCGCGCGCCTACCTCCGCCGCGGCGAGAGGCCGCCGGCGCCCGATCCGGACGCGCCGCAGAAGGCCATCCTCATCTCCGTGCCGTTCTTCCACGCGACGGGCTGCTTCGCGGTGATGCTGCCGTCGGCGATGGGCGGCGCGAAGCTCGTGATGCAGCGGCGCTGGGACGTCGACGCCGCGCTCGCGCTGATCGAGCGCGAGCGCATCACCAGCGCGGGCGGCGTGCCGACGATCGCGTGGCAGATCCTCGAGCATCCGAAGTTCGACCAGTTCGACCTGTCGTCGCTGGAGACGCTGTCCTACGGGGGCGCGCCGGCGGCGCCCGACCTGGTGCGGCGCATCCGCGAGCGTTTCCCCAAGGTGCAGCCCGGCCAGGGCTGGGGCATGACCGAGACGTCGGCGACGGCCGTCTCGAACTACGCCGAGGACTACGAGCTGCGGCCGCAGAGCTGCGGCGTGCCATCGATGACCGGCGAGGCGATGATCATGTCGCCCGAGGGCCAACGCCTGCCCGTCGGAGCCGTCGGCGAGCTCTGGTACAAGGGCCCGATCGTCGTCCGCTGCTACTGGCAGAAGCCGCAGGCCACCGCCGAGACGTTCGTCGACGGCTGGGTGAAGACGGGCGACCTCGCGCGCATGGACGAGGAAGGCTTCATCTTCATCGTCGACCGCGCGAAGGACATGCTGATCCGCGGCGGCGAGAACATTTACTGCGTGGAGGTCGAGAACGCGCTCTACGACCACCCCGCCGTCATGGACGCCGCCGTCATCGGTCTGCCCCACCGCACGCTCGGCGAGGAGCCGGCGGCGGTCGTGCATCTGAAGCCCGGCATCAGCGCCGACGAGCAGGAGCTGCGCCACTGGGTGTCGCAGAAGATCGCCGCGTTCAAGGTTCCCGTCCGCGTCGCCTTCTGGCCCGAGACGCTGCCGCGCAACGCCAACGGCAAGATCATGAAGCGCGAGCTCAAGAAGGCGTTCCCCGACGCGTTCGCCGACTGACGGCGCGTCGTGAACACCTGGAAGGACGCGATCGTCGTCACCAGCGTCGGGGTGGTCGGCGTCCTCGGTCTCGGCTGGCCGATCCTCCGCACGCACCGCGCACGCCGCTGGCCGCAGACGCGCGCCACGGTGACGGACGCGCACGTCGACGACGAGGACGACTTCGCGTCACGGGTCCGCTACCGGTATCGGGTGGACGGCGAGACCTACCACGGCGAGCGCGTCACCTTCTTCCTTCCGTCGCGGCATCACGCGAAGCGCCTGAAGAAGGGCACCGCGATCGACGTCCGCTACGATCCGTCGAATCCGGCGCGGTCGGTCGTCGAGACGGACGTGCCCTTCGGCGTCTACATGGCGCTGTGGCTCTTCGCGGTGTTCGCCGTCGGCGGCGCGATCCCGATGCTGCGCGCTCTCCTCGCCGGCGGGACTGGCGACACCTTGCCGGAGTGAGCGGCGCTCACTTCATCGCGTCGCGCACCTCGGCGAGCAATCGATCGTACGAGTCGATGCGGATCAGCCCCAGGCGCGGATACTCCAGATCGATCGTCACGTAGATGGTGAGCGCCAGGATGGCGGCGAAGCCGACGACATGGAGCCAGCTCCGCGACGGCTCCGCGCCCATGCTGAAGCCTGCGAGCAGCGCACAGGCCAGGGCGAGCAGTCCGAGCAGTCCGAAGATCGCAACCGGCGGGTGCATGTCCAGGGATGCCGTTCGCGTGCTGGCGACGTCGAACATGGCGTTCAGTGCCGGCAGCAGCAGCATCATACACGCGGGCACCGCCGGCGGCTGACATCCCTCGATCGCTCCGCGCCAGATGTCGCGCTCAAGCCCCTGCGCCGAAGCGAGCATCGCGTAAGCGGCGGCCGGCCGATCGCTCATGCCGTAGGCCTCCAGCCGGGCATCGACGTACCCGCGGACCTGCTCCCGCAACGCGTCGCGCGATGCCGGCGGCAGCAGATCGAGCCGGAGATACGCGGTGCCGACGTCGTTCGCCTCCTCGACGATCAACGCCCGTCGCACCTCGAGGCGCGACGCAGCGCCGGAGAACGTGAAGGCGACGAGCAGCCCCATCAGCGCGAACACCGCGCCTTCGACGGCACCGAGCCCCGCTCCGCCGCCGTCGCCCCCGTACAGCGCGGCACGACGGCGACGGTAGCGTCGCCCGAGCTCGACCATCGCCACCATGCCGACGAACGCGACGGCGGCGAAGACGATGCCCAGGGCCACCTGGTTCATGGCCCGTCGCTAGTGTCCCGTCTCGAAAGTAGCGCCTACGATCTCGGGCGGTCTCACGGCGCCTGGCATCGTTGCTCCTCCTCGCAATAGGGCCTGCTATTCCTCGTCGTCGCGCCTTGCCAGGCGCCGCGATCCCACCCGATCTCGTAGGCGCTACTTTCGAGACGGGACACTAGTGCTCCACGAGTGTCCAGCCCGCGGCACGCATGCACTTCACGAACTCGCCGCCGACGTAGGCGCCGCCCGTCGTCCCCATCTTCGAGCTCTCCGCGAGCGTCTGCGTCTTGCAGTCCTGGCGCGCCTCGTCGAACGACGGCGCGACGTCCGACGTCTTCTCCCACCGCATCGACGAAGTCGACGTCTGCGTCGGGTAGCTGCAGGCCGCGAGCCCCGCGACCATCAGGATCGACCACGGAAATCCGACACGCATCGTGCGCCTCACTTGTCCGGGTGGATGCGCGTGATCTTCGAACCCTGGACGCCGATGCCGCCCATCAGACCCTTCTGATCGAAGGCGAAGGCGTACACGCCCTTCTGCAAGGTCGTCGTCGAGAACGCCTTCTTGAAGCCCTGGTCGGCGACCACGAGCGACGGTCCCGTCCCGAGCTCCCAGCCGTCGCTCTTGTCGAGGTACGCGAGCGCTGCGTCGTCCATGAAGAAGAGCGCGTAGCCGAACCGCTCGACGCCGGCCTGGAACCCGTACGACGCCGCGAGCGTGCGGTAGTAGCCAACCGTCTTGCCGCCTTTGATGAGGGCACCGTCACCGCCCTGCGCGCCGACGAGAAAGCCCGCCTTCAAGATGCTCGGGAAGACGAGAACGGCCTTCGCCTTCGCGCCGAGGCTCTTGGCGACGGGTTCCGCGGCGTAGAGCTGCTGGAGCGCGGCACGCGCGTCGCGGCTGATCTCCGACGCGGTGGCGGCGTTGGACACCGACGCGACGGCGCTCAGGCCGAGCATCAATCCGATCGCGAACATGCGCTTCATGGGGACCTCCCGAGGTTGGGGTGAGGCAGTCTGTTACCCCGACTCACTGCTGGCGTTCCAGACCCCCGACCCATCCGTCGCGGCGGCCAGTTCGCGGGCCCAGCCGAGCGCTGCGGCCGGTCGCCAGATTCGGCGGCGTCTCGTGCGCGCGCGTACTCCCCCGAGGCCCGAGCTCGGCACGGTGCTCCCGACACAATCGGCGAGCACGACGGCTGGAAGATCGAGGTTGGTATCCGCTATCTGTTCGACCGATGACGCACCCGAGGACCCGGGACGGCTGAGCCCGATCCGCGACCGCGACGACATGGACGACCGCCAGGAAGCCGCCGCGGGGCCGGGTGACGACACGCTCGATCCGCGAACCGGGGCGTCATCCCGATTCCGAGGAC
The DNA here is from genome assembly GCA_964432595.1 of uncultured Binatia bacterium (SeqCode). GTDB lineage: Bacteria > Desulfobacterota > Binatia > DP-6 > DP-6 > DASYLJ01. The sequence continues at coordinate 28,004 of CAYSOF010000035.1, forward strand.
GGCGTGCATGGTGAAGTTCGACCCGAAGCCGCGTCTCGACCTGACGAGCGACACCCGCAACTCCGGCGACGACGTCCGCGCGTCCGCCGCCATCGACGTCACCGATCGCGACACGCCTATCGGATGGCTCGTCTACGGCGAACGCGTCGGCGGCATGGGCGACGGCACGAGCTTCGTGAACGAGGTGCTCCACGGCTATCGCGAGGTGAAGAGCGGTGCATCGGGCGACGTCGTACGCTTCCAGGTCGGCGTCGTGTACTCGCCCTTCGATTGAGGAAGGCGTGTGGGGCGAACGCTCGCAGTGGCGATCGCAGTGCTGGCGTGTGCCTGGGCGCCGGGCGGTGCCCAGACACGTGGTGGGGACGCTGCCGAGCAGCCGCCGCACCGACTCGTCCGACAGTGGGACTGGGACGAGGGAATCCACTACCGCCTCGAGCTGCCGATCGACGTCGTGCCCGAGTACGGCCCCACCGGCCGGCCGCTCGACCGACGCCTCGCGCTCATCGGAACGATCGGCGCCCGCTTGCAGGTCGACGCGGCCGCCTACGGCGCGTCGCACGGGTTGCCGAGCGTCGACGGCGGCGCCGAGCTACGCCGGCTCCGATTCGGTACACGCGGGACGTTCTACCTCCTGAAGCACGTGAGCTACGCGATCGACATCGAGGTGAACGGCACGAGCTCCGTCGAGGTGGGCGACGTGTACCTCTGGTGGCGCGACGTGCCGCTCGTTCGGCGCTTCAAGATCGGCAACTTCTCGCCGCCGCTGTCGCTCGCGTCCATCACGAGCAGCCGCGACATCCCATTCATGGAGACCGCGCTCCCGGTCGAGGCGTTCGGGCCCGCGCGCTCGTCGGGCATCGAGATCGGCGGCCCAGAGCTCGACGAGCGGCTCACCTGGGCGCTCGCAATGGTCCGTACGATCTCGACCACCGATCAGGGCGACAAGTCCCGAGGGGGCGGACGCGCCGTCGCGCGCCTCACATGGCTTCCGCAGGACGATCGCGACCGGAAGCGCCTCACGCATCTGGGGATCGGGGCGAGCGTGCTCTTCTCGGCCGAGGAGCTGAAGTATCAGACGCGGCCCGAAAGCCATCTCGCGCCGGCGTTGGTCGACACCGGCCGACTCCAGGCCGCGGATCGGTCGTCGGTGTGGGGCTTCGAGTACCTTCACCTCCGTGGCCCCTGGATGCTCATGAGCGAAGCGCTCGGCGCCACGGTCATGGGCGAGAGCACCGCGACGTTCTGGGGTCTGTACGGGCTCGCGATGTACACCGTGACCGGCGAGGCGCAGCCGTACGACCGAGCGTCGGGCATCCTCGGACGATTCGTGCCGGCGCGGCCGTTCTCTTGGCGCGAGGGCGGCTGGGGCGCGGTGCGGACGGGCGCGCGCGTGTCGCACATCGACCTCGGCCGCGTCGGCGGACACGAGACGAACCTCACCGCCAACCTCACCTGGGTGGTGAACCGCTACCTGCTGTTCAAGCTCGAGGGCGGCGCCGCGTTCGTCCGCGAGAGGCCGCAGGATGGCAACCTGCAGTTCGTCCAGACGCGGCTCCAGATCGACTTCTACTGAGGGTGGTCGCCCCCCTTGGCGAAATAAGTACATCAAGCTATGGGCCCGGGACGTCATACGGACGACGCCAGCGACCGGACGCGACACCGGGCGTCCGGAACGGAGGACCCATGACGACGAAGCGCCTCTGGCAGCTCGCAACGGCCGCGCTCGGCCTCGCCGCGAGCACCGCCGTCGCCATTGCCGCCGACAAGCCCAACATCCTCGTGATCTGGGGCGACGACATCGGCGTGTGGAACATCAGCGCCAATAGCCGCGGCATGATGGGGTACCGGACGCCGAACATCGACCGGATCGCCGCGGAGGGACTCAGCTTCACCGACTACTACGGCCAGCAGAGCTGCACCGCCGGCCGCGCCGCGTTCCTCGGCGGCAACGTCCCGGTCCGCACGGGCATGACCAAGGTCGGCCTCCCCGGTGCCAAGGAGGGATGGCAGAAGAGCGACGTGACGATCGCCACCGTGATGAAGGGCGCCGGCTACGCCACGGGCCAGTTCGGCAAGAACCACCAGGGCGATCGCGACGAGCATCTACCCACGTCGAACGGCTTCGACGAGTTCCTCGGCAATCTCTACCACCTGAACGCCGAGGAGGAGCCCGAGAACCTCGACTACCCGAAGGATCCCGAGTTCCGGAAGAAGTTCGGGCCGCGCGGCGTCATCAAGTCGACCGCGGATGGCAAGATCGAGGACACCGGTCCGCTGACCCGCAAGCGCATGGAGACCGTCGACAGCGAGACCCTCGCGGCCGCCAAGGACTTCATCCAGCGCCAGCACAAGGCCAACAAGCCCTTCTTCTGCTGGTGGAACGCCACGCGGATGCACTTCCGCACGCACGTCAAGGAAGAGAACCGCGGCAAGTCGGGCCAGGACGAGTACAGCGACGGCATGGTCGAGCACGACGCCATGGTGGGCGAGCTGCTGAAGCTGGTCGACGACCTCGGCATCGCGAAGAACACGATCGTCTTCTACTCGACCGACAACGGCCCGCACTACAACACGTGGCCCGACGCTGGCACGACCATCTTCCGCAGCGAGAAGAACTCGAACTGGGAAGGCGCCTATCGAGTTCCGGCCTTCGTGCGCTGGCCCGACCACTTCCCGGCGGGCACCACCCTCAACGGGATCGTCTCGCACGAGGACTGGCTGCCGACCTTCGCCGCCGCCGCCGGCACGCCCGACATCGCCGACCAGCTTCGCAAGGGTGTGTCGATCAACGGGCGGAACTACAAGAACTACATCGACGGGTACAACCAGCTCGACTACCTGACCGGCAAGGCCCCCGACTCGCCGCGCAAGGAGTTCATCTACGTCAACGACGACGGACAGGTGGTCGCGCTCCGCTACGAGGACTGGAAGACCGTGTTCCTGGAGAACCGCGGCGTGGCCTTCGGCGTGTGGCGCGAGCCCTTCACCGAGCTGCGGGTGCCGCTCCTCTTCAACCTCCGGCGCGACCCGCTCGAGCGCGCACAGCACAACTCGAACACCTACAACGACTGGTTCCTGAGTCGTGCCTTCGTCCTCGTCCCTCTGCAGCAGCTCGCGGGCAAGTTCCTGCAGACGATGAAGGACTACCCGCCGAGCCAGACGCCGGGCTCGTTCAACCTCGAGAAGATCCAGAAGCAAATCGCGGCGGGCGCCTCGGGCGGTTGATCCGCCGAACGCGGGGGTCGTGCCGGCGGCGCACGGCCCTCGCACTGCGCCTGGGTCTTGGTTGGAGTGACAGCTAGCGCGTCACGGTCGGCCTTCCAGCCGTTCGACCATCTGGCGAGCCGCGGGATCACCGGTGGCGGCGGCAAGGCGTTTCGCCCACCGCAGGGCCGCCGCGCGATCGCCGGCTTCCGTGCTGTACTGCGCCAGCGCCACGAGCACGTCGGCCGACCCCGGATGCGTCGACTCGGCGCGCTCGAGCACGCCGATCGCGCCGCGGACGTCGCCGCTGTCGTGCAGCGCGATCGCGTAGACGTAGGCGTGCCGGGCCGCGTCCGGCGCCAGCTCCGATGCGGCCTTCAGCGCGGCCAGCGCATCGGCGCGCTTGCCCGACCGCACCAGCGAGAGGCCGAGCGCAGCCTGCGCGTCGGCGTCCTTCGGCGCCGCGGTCACCGCACGGCGCAGCGTCGCCTCGGCCGCCGTCTCGTCGCCGCCGCGCCGCTGCACGTCCGCGAGCTCGACGTACGGTGCGGCCCAGGTGGGGCGGCGCCGGATCGCCGTTTCGAGCGCCGCGCGTGCGGCGGCCGCGTCACCGAGCCGGCCTTCGAGCATGCCGAGGTTGAACCACGACTCGACGCGATCGGCGTTGTACCCCTGCGCCTGGCGATACTCGGCCGCGACGCGCTGCAGATCGGCGATCGCCGCCGCTTCGGGGACGTCCAGCAGGGAGCCGAGGGCCTCGAAGCGCACCGTCCGCATCGGGTCGCGCAGCAGCGGGGCCGCGAGGCGCCGGCGATCGTCCGGCGGCAGCACCGCCGCGGTGTCGGCCGCCGCGCGCCGCACGAGCGGGTCGCCGTCGGCCACGGCCCGCTCGAGCGTACCGGCCAGCGACCGGTCGGGCACGCCGGCGAGGAGCGCGACGGCCGTGGCACGCGCGATGCCCGGCACGGCGCGATCACCCGCGACCCGATGCAGCAGCTCGGCGGCGCCGAGCGCCCGCGTGCGACCCGCGTGGATTCCCTGGGCCCAGTGCCACGGCGGCGGGCGATCCGGTCCGCGCCACGCGGCGACGGCTTCCTCCGCCCACGTCGCGGAGCGGTCGCGGTGGCAATCGGCGCACGCGTTCGGGGTGCCGATCGTCACGGTCAGGTCCGGGCGCGGCACGCGGAACGAATGGTCGCGCCGCCCGTCGACCATCATGTACGTCCGCTCGCGCATGTGGCACGAGACGCAGGTCGCGCCCGGCTCGTGATGGTGGTGGGCCGGGACGTCGAACGTCTCGGGGCGGTGGCAGGTGCTGCAGAGCGCGTTGCCCTCCGCCCGCAGGCCGCCGGAGTGCGGCTCGTGGCAATCCGAGCACGACACGCCCGCGGCGTGCATCCGGCTCTGCACGAACGAGCCGTACTCGTACACCTCGCCCTCGATCTGCCCGTCGGCGTGATAGAGGCCGGCGTCGAGGAGTGCCACGCGATGCGTCTGCGCCAGCGGCTGGCCGGGCGGGTCGTCGGCCCACACCTGCGCGCCGCGCGCGTGGCAGCGGCCGCAGGTCTCGAGCTCGACGCCGGAGCGCGGCGCGGTGCGGTGCGCGATCGCGGCGTCGGGCGCGCGGGTCCACGCGCCGGGGGCGCGCAGCGTGACGGGCATCGCGTGCTTCGGGTCGCTCACATGCGCCGACCCCGGCCCGTGGCACGCCTCGCACGCGACGTTCACCTCCGTCCACGTGGTGTCGAAGCGGTCGCCGTCGACGCGGTAGCCCTTCACGAGGTTCGTCGAATGGCACTCGGCGCACATGAAGTTCCAGTTCTGTTGCGCGCCGGTCCAGTGCAGCTCGTCACGGTGGTCGATACGCTCGGCGGGATAGAGGTCGAGCCAGCGCTTCGCCTGCGTGTCCCACGCGATCGGGAGCGCCTGGAGGCGTCCGCCCGGCAGCGCCAGCAGGTACTGCTGCAGCGGTTCCCAGCCGTAGGTCCACGCGACGGGGTAGTCGTGCAGCGCGCCGTCGGGGCCGTCGGTGCGCACGATCCACGTGCCGTCCTTCGTCGAGAACGTCGTCGTCACGCCGTCCTTCGTGAAGCCGGCGCCGTCGAAGCGCCCGCGCACGCTGTCGGCACTCGGTGCCGACATGGCGCGCGCGTGGTGCGACGTCGACCACGCCGTCGTCTCCGTCGCGTGGCAGGGCGCGCACTTCGCGGAGCCGACGAAGGTTGCCGCCGGCGCCGTGGCCGCCAGCGCGAGGATCGATCCGATGACGGCCCCGAGCACGCGCCGGCGACATTCGTTCATCGCGACGACGGATTCAATGCCGGCAGCGCGGACGGCCGCGGCGCGATGCGCTCGACCTCGCCCGCCCGGCGCAGGGCCGCAGCGAGGGCACGGCCGTCCCAGGCGTCGGTCGCCGTTCCCGGCCCGAAAAGTCGGCGCTCGAGCGTCGCGACGGCATCGCGCAACGCCGGATCGGCGGCAGCGGCCACGGTCGGCGATACGGCCCCCGTGCGGTGCGCCCATGCGGCGAGCATCCGATACGCCTCCAGCGGATCGGTGCCGGCGCACGCGCGCTCGGCGCGCGCGCGGTGGGCCGCGAGGGAGTCGAACTGCGCGCGTCGCCGCGCCTCGCGCCAGGCGCGGATCGGTGCGGCCCAGCGGCGCCAGGCCCGCACGCCCAGCAGCGCGAGCGCCACCGCGGCGCCCGCGGCCGCCCAGACGCGCCAGTCGACGGGCGCCCGCGGCTGGCCCACCCGTTCCTCGCCGGCCGTCGGCGCCGCGGGCGCGATCGCCGGCCCGGCGCCGCCGCGCGCGACGGTCACGGAGACGGCCGGCGTGCTCGACGTGCGCCGCTCGCCCGTCGCCGGATCGACCCAGTCCAGCTCGACGGGCGGCAACGCGAAGGTGCCGGGCGCGTCGAAGCGATACGTCACACGGTCGACGCGACGCCCACCGTCGGCCCCATCCGTCAGCACGGGGTCGCGCGGATAGACGCGCACGCCCGCCGGCGCCGGGAAGACGGGCGGCGGGATCATCATCGCCTGCGTCTGCGGCGCGAATGCCTCGACCGTGCGCGTGAGCGTCCCGCCCGTGACGATCGTCGCCGGGTCGCCGTCGAGGGTCTGCGTGACGGTCATCTCGGCGACCGGCGCCGCGGCGGCGTCGGGCGACGCGCCCGCAGGGAGCGTGGCCGTGATGGTCTCGGGCGGCAGGGTCACCGAGGCGGACACTTCCGGCTGCCCCGGCTCGGCGGCGTATCCGAACGCGATCGCCGCCGGCGGCAGCTTCAGCTCGCCTGCCTGCTGCGGCGTGATCGCGTACGTCCGCATGATGCCGGCGAACTGCACGCCGCCGACGGTCTCCGTCGAGTTGACGGCGCGCTCGTCGAGCAGCGTGACCGCCGCGCCGGGCACGTCGAAGACCGGAAACTGCGGCGGCGACAGGAAGAAGTTCGGGACCAGCACCTGGACGTCGACGCGGATCTGCTGGCCGACGAAGTACGGCGGCGTGCCCTCGACCTGCACCCGCACGAGCGGCGCGGGCGCAGCACCGACGACCGCGAGCAGCAGCACGGCGGCGACGCGCGTCACTTCGCCCCCTGCGCCTGGATCGCGAACTTCCGCTGCAGGAGCTGTGCCGGCGTGGTCTGGAGGGCGCGCATCCACATCTCCGCCGTCTGCGTCCCCAGCTCCACGCGGCCGGCCTTCCCCTTCTTGCCCTTCTCGTCGAACTTCACGTCGTCGGGCTTCATGTCCGGCGCTTCTTCCTGCTGCTCGTCCTTCTTTTCCGGCGGAATCAGTGTCCGCACCAGCTCGCGGTTCGCGGTCGCCTCCCGAAAGTCTGGCCGGCGCTTCAGCGCCTCGTCGTAGCTCGCCACCGCCTCGGCGAACTTGCCGAGCCGGGCCAGGGCGTTGCCCTGGTCGTAGAAGCTCTCCGCCGTGTCGACGCGCGCGAACGCCTGGATCGCGTCTTCGTAGCGGCCGGCCCGGTAGAGTGCCGTGCCGCGCCACATCGGATCCACGAAGCGCTCCGCCGCGAGCGCGTAGTCGCCGCGCTGGAACGCCAGGCGTCCCTGCTGGTCCGGCGTGAGCCACGGGTCGAGCAGGTCGGCGGCCTGGGCGGGCGCGCCGAGCCCCAGCGCCAGCAGCAGGACGCTCGCCCAACGGATCGTCCACCCGCGGCGGAACCACAGCAGGGTGAGCACGGCGAGCGGCAACGTCAGGTACCAGCCGACGTCACGCCACCGCGCGCCGGCGTCGGACTGCTGCTGACGGAGGTGGGTCTGCGCGCGGCGGGCGATCCACTCGACGTCGGCATCGTCGGTCGTCACGGTCGCGACCTCGACGCCGGCCTCGCGGCCGAGCCGGCGGAGCGCGTCGACGTCGAGCTTCGCGAAGACGCGGCCGCCCGCGGCGTCGGTGAGGAACTGGTCGCCGCCGACCTGCACCGGCCCGCCTTCCGGCGTGCCGATGCCGAGGACCATGATCGCGTGCTTCCCACCGTGATTCCGGAACGCCTCGGCGGCCGCGGGCTCCACGCCGTCGGTCAGGAAGAGGATCGTGCCTGGCACCATCTCGTCGGCCAGCGCCGCATCGACGGCCGCGAGCGCCTTCGCGGTGTCCTTGCCCGCGACCGGCATCAGCGTCGTCGCCAGCGCGTCGACGTAGGTGCGGATCAGCCCGGCGTCGTCGGTGAGCGGCAGCACCAGGTGCGACGAGCCGGCGTACGCGAAGATCGCGGTGCGGGCGCCGGCACGCAGACCGAGCAGGTCGTGCACCTTCAGCTTCGCACGCTCGAGCCGCGTCGGGTCGACGTCGATGGCATCCATCGTCGCCGACAGGTCGAGCGCGATCGCCAGCGGCGCCTGGTCCTCGACGAAGGGCGGCCGCTCCCGCTCCCACGTCGGCCCCGCGGCGGCGAGCCCGCCGAGCGCGATGGCGGCGACGATGAGGTGCACCGGCCGGAGCCTGCTGCCGGTGCCGCGGTCGACGAGCAGGTGGTCGAGGAGGTGTTCGGCGATCGTGCCACGCCAGCGGTCGCGCGGGTCCTCGCGGCGTGTGACCACCAGGAGCAGCACCGCTGCGGCGGGCAGCGCCAGGAGCCAGAGCGGGCGCAGGAAGTGGAAATCGCCGATCACGTCGCCCTCGCGCGTGGCAGCGCCGTGACGAGCAGCATGACGAGCTCGAACAGCAGCAGCAGGGCGAGCGCCACGCCGAGCGGCCACTGGAACAGCTCGCGCTTCGGCCGCCAGCTGAGCGTCTTCTGGTTGGCGGGCGTGATCCGGTCGAGCGTGGCGTAGATCTCGGCGAGCCGCTCCTGGTCCTGGCCGAAGAAGTACCTCCCCCCGGTCGTGGACGCGATCTGCTCGAGGGCGCCGGTGTCGAGCTTCCCCTCGCCGGTCGCCGCGGGATCGCCGATGCCGACGGTGTGGACGCGGATCTTCTGGTCGCGCGCGATCTCGGCGGCCTTCGCCGGCGGCATCTTGCTGGCCGTGTCGTTGCCGTCCGTCAGCAGGATCAGGACCTTCTCGGGCGCCTGGCTCGGCTCGAACATCTTGATGCCGAGGCCGATCGCGTCGCCCATCGCCGTGCGCGGCCCGGCCATGCCGGGCTCGGTCTCGGCGAGCATCGCGCGCACGGTGCGGTGGTCGAGCGTGAACGGCACCTGCGGATACGCGGCGTCGCCGAAGACGATGAGCCCGATGCGGTCGCCGGTACGCCGCGTGACGAAGTCGTCGACGACCGTGCGGACGGCGTCGACGCGGGGGATCACCTGGCCCGACGGGTCGCGGAAGTCGCGCGTGTCCATCGACTGCGACAGGTCGAGCGCGAGCAGCAGGTCACGCGCCGGCTGCGTCTTCTCGATCGGCGGCTCGACGAGCTGGGGCCGCGCCACGGCGAGCACGACCAACCCCCAACAGACCGGTGCGAGCAGCTTCTGTGTCCACGTCGTCCGCGGCACCACCGCGCCCGACGCCGGCGTCAGCCCCGCCGCCGCGGCGATCTCGCCGAAGAACGGCAGGCGGATCGACGCCGTCTCCTCGCGATACGGCGGCAGGAGCCACCAGACGAGGAGCGGCAGCGGCAGGAGCGCGAGCGCCCAGGGGTACGCGAGCTCATACACGATGCGCCTCGATCCAGCTCCGCGCGGCGCGCGCACACGCCACGGCGTCGCCTGCGGACAGCGCCGCGAGCTCCGCCGGCGACCGGTACTCGGCGTCGTCGAGCAGCCGCGCTGCCGCGTCGGGCAACGGCGCGTGCGCGCGCAAAAACGCCACCCAGTCGGCGCGCGAGAGCGCCGCCACTTCGGCGCGCGGCCAGACGGCGAGCGCCACGCGCTTCAGCAGCGGCGGGATGGCCGCCAGCGCCGCCGCCTGCTCGCCCCCGAGCCGCGCCTCGATCCGCGCCAGCTCGGCGAGGGCCTCGACGCGGTAGCGGTTCGCGGCGAGCCGCCGCCGATGCCGTCCCCACGCCCAGGCGGCAACGGCGAGCAGCACGACCGCCAGCACCGCCCATCCCCAGGTCTGCGGCGTCCAGGGGACCGGCGGGGGCACGACGAGGTCCGCGAGCCCGTCGAGGGCGCCGGGTGACGGCGTCATCGCCCGCGCCCTCCGAGCAGGCGGCGGATCTGCAACGCCGTGTCTTCGGCCGCCGACACCGGCAGGACGGTGATGCCGAGCTCGCGCTGCCAGCCGAGCAGCTCGCGGCTGCGCGCGTCGGTGAACTCGGCGATGCCACGCCGCACCGTCCCGCCGGCGGCGTCGAGCTCGACCTGCAACTCGCCGTCGCTCACGACGAGCGATCCCGCCGGCGGCAGCTCGATCAGGAACGGGTCGTAGACGACCGCCGCGATGACGTCGTTGTGGAGCGACAAACGCAGCAGCAGGTCGCGCGTGTGCGGGCCGTGGCCGTCGAAGTCGCTGACGACGACGACGAGGTGGTCGTGCCCGGCGACGCGCGCCGCCGCGTCGAGGGCAGCGTCGAGCTGCGCCGGGTTGCGCTCGGCCGGCGCGTCCGCGCGCAGCGCCCCGTTCCGTGCCGCGATCGTCTCGAGCAGCCGCATCACGGCCGCGCGGCTCCGCTGCGGGCGCACCTCGTCGATCCCCGCGTCGCCGACGACGAAACCGCCGACGCGGTCCCCCTGCGCCAGAATGCGCCACGCCGCCAGGGCCGCCACCTCGGCCGCCGCCACCGATTTCATCGCCCGGCGCGTGCCGAAGAACATGTTGATGCGCTGGTCGACCACGAGCAGCGCCGGGCGGTCCTTCTCCTCGGTGTAGACGCGGACGAACGGCCTTCCCGTGCGCGCCGTCACCCGCCAGTCCATCGTGCGGATGTCGTCGCCGGGCACGTACTGACGCAGCTCCTCGAAGGCGAGGCCACGCCCGCGAACGCGCGACGCATGCCGCCCGGCCAGCAGGCTGTGCACGGGCTGCCGCGGCAGGAAGGCGATGCCGCGCGCCGCATGCTCGAGCGCGGCCAGGTCGGCGGCCGACGCGTACACGCCCGGCGCCGCCGGCGCCGGCGCGGCCGCGGCGCGGACGCCGCTCGACCGTCGCAGTGCGGCCAGCGAGAAGGCCATCAGGCGACGGCGACCCGCTCGACGATCCGGTCGATCACGCGGTCGGCCGGCACGCTCGCCGCGTGCGCCTCGTAGGAGAGGATCAGCCGATGGCGGAAGACGTCGTGCACGACGGCCTGGACGTCGTCGGGCGTCACGTGGTCGCGGCCGGCGAGCCAGGCGTAGGCGCGCGCGACACGATCGAGGCCGATGCCGCCGCGCGGGCTCACGCCGACCTGGATCCACTTCGCCAGCTCCGCGTCGAGCTTGTCCGGGTAGCGCGTCGCGAATACGAGCGCGACGATGTAGCGCTCGACCGCCGCGGACACGGTGACGGCGTCGATCTCGGCGCGCGCCGCGAACACCGCCTGCTGCGCGAGCTTCCGCGTCTCGGCCGCCGCCTGCTTCCCGCCCTGCTCGTGACGGTTCAGGCGAACGATCTCCACCTCGGACTGCTCGTCCGGGTACCCGACCTGCACGTGCATCAGAAAGCGGTCCATCTGCGCTTCGGGCAGCGGGTACGTGCCCTCCTGCTCGATCGGGTTCTGCGTCGCCATCACCAGGAACAGATCGGGCAGCTTCCGCGTCTGGCCGCCGATGGTCACCTGCCGCTCCTCCATCGCTTCCAGCAGCGACGACTGCACCTTCGCGGGCGCGCGGTTCACCTCGTCGGCGAGGATCAGGTTGGCGAAGACGGGACCCTGCTGGAACGTGAACGCGCCGTTGGCGTACACATCCGAGCCGGTGATGTCGGACGGCAGCAGGTCGGGCGTGAACTGGATGCGCGAGAACTGGGCGTCGAGGTTCTTCGACAGGCTCTTGATCGCGCGCGTCTTGGCCAGCCCCGGCAGGCCCTCGACGAGCAGGTGACCGTCCGCGAGGAGCCCGAGGATCAGGCGCTCGACCATGCTCTCCTGGCCGATGATCGATGCGGCCATGCGCTGTTTCAGGATGAGGACGTCGTCGCGGGCGCTCACGGCTGGCGGTGCCTTTCCGGTGCGCTCGCACTCGGAGCGAACCATGCGAAGTACGGATTGCCGTCGGCATGCTGCATCACGCGCGTCATCTCCCGCCCCCACGCCTCCCGATCGCCGGCATAGGCGTGGAGCGCCGCGGCGTACAGCGCGAGGAGATGCTCGCGCTCGCCGGCGATCGCGGCGGACAGGCTCGCGTCGCCGCCGGACAGCGGCGGATCGGTCCGCAGGTCGAGCAGCCGCGGCAGCACGCGGACGATCTCGTTCGGCTGCACCCAGGTCGCGTACTCGATCGACGGCCGGTCGTCGGTGACGGGCGGCGCGTCCGCCGCGTACGCCTCCAGGCCCCGGCGATCGGTGATCCACGTCGCGAGCAGCGCCGCCGGCGACGCGACGCCGACTTCGGCGAGCGCGCTCGCGGCCTCCGGCGCCCCGAAACGGGTCGTGATCCGCGACACGTCGAGCTCGATCGGATCGAGCGAGCCGACGAGCAGCATCTCGTGCACTTCCGTCGTCCACAGCGACGCGTGCGGAAAGACGTCGAGGAACGCACGCACGAGCGAGCGCGTGTCGGCGTCGTTTTGCGTAGCCAGCGGCAGCCACTGCGCGACGATGCCGTCGGGCGCGAGGCGCGACGCGGCCAGCGCGTAGAAGTCGCGCGAGTAGAGGTTCGCCACGCCCGCGGCGGACGGCGGCGGCGGCTCGAGCGTGATCAGGTCCCAGCGCTCGGGGCTCGCGAGCAGCTCGCGGCGGCCGTCGCGCAGGCGAATCTCGAGGCGCGGATCGCCCCAGGCGCCGTAGGTGCCTGCGAACAGCGGCCCCGCCTTCACCACGGCGGGCAGGAGCTCGGCAACGACCCGGCGCTCGAGCGACGGCACGCGGAGCAGCGCGCCCGCCGTGATCCCGGTGCCGTAGCCAATCACGAGCGCGGAGCGCGGCTCGCCGCGATGGATCAGCAGCGGTAGGAGCGCCTGGAGCCGCATGTAGCGCAGCGACGGCATCGCGTCGCCGGAGTTGGAGACGCCCTGGATGTAGAGCCGCCGGAACCGGCGGTCGCCCGCTCCCGACTCGACCACGGCGACGGTCCCGCCGTGGCTCTCCTCGTAGAACGCGAGCGTGCCCCGCCGCGCCCCGGGTAGGAGCTGCGCCAGGCGCTCGGGCGGCGCTGCCACCGCGACCAGCGCAGACAGCGCCGCGACCGCGTACGTCGCGCGACGGGGCGCCGGGCCCACGCCGCGTCCGCGCACCACCGCCCAGAGCCCGACGACCGCCGCAGCGATCGCGAGCGTCGCGAGCGCGCGTACCAGTCCGAGCGCCGGCACGAGCACGAAGCCGGTCAGCACCGAGCCGGCGATCCCGCCGGCCGTGTTCACCGCGACGACGCGTCCGACGTCGCGGCCGACGTGATCGTCGCCCACCACGAGCCGGAGTGCGATCGGGAAGGCGGCGCCAAGCAGCAGCGTCGGCACGAAGACGATGCAACCAGCGACGACCGCGAAGCGCGCGCACATTCCCGCCAGCACGCTGCCGGTGACGGCCGCGGCGCCCTCCTGGACGAACGCCTGGAGACCCACCAGCCAGGGGCCCAGCAGCACGATCTCGACGAGGGCCACGCATCCGGCCGCGGCGACGAGGAGCGCGAACACGCCCCACGGATCGCGCACGCGGTCGGCACGACGCGCGTAGATGGCCGCACCGGCGACGAGGCCCGCCAGGTACGTCGCCAGCATCACGGCGAATGCGAAGCCGCGCGTGCTCATGAACTGGACGATGGCCTGCGACCAGACGACCTCGTAGCCGAGCGCGACACCCCCGGCCGCGGCGTAGAGCACGAGGGCGAGTGAGGACGGGGTCTCCGCCCGCGGTCGCATCGGAGCCGGCCGCGACGCGCGGTCGGCGAACGCGGCCAGCGCGGCCGCACCGGCGTTGAGCGCCGCCGCGACCAGCGCCGCCCCGCGCACGCCGACGCCGGGCACGAGGACGAACGGCGCGAGCAGCGCGCCGACGACGGCGCCCGACGTGTTCGCGGCGTACAGCGTCCCGCCCGCGCGTCCGACGGCGCCCGCCCGCGCACACGCCCGGACCAGGACCGGCAGCGTCCCGCCCATGGCGACGGCGGGAACCGCGACCAACCCGAGCGGCAACAGCCACGCGAGCGGTCCGACGCTCCTTTCCATGGCCGCGAACGGTGCAGCGGCGTTCGCGAGCGCGACCGTCGCCAGCGGGCCGAGCACGGCGATCGCCACCTCGAGGAGCGCGACGAGCCGGAACGGATGCGGCATCCGATCGGCCCGGCGTCCGAGCAGGACGCTGCCGAGCGCCAGGCCCCCGAAGAACGCGCTCACGCCCACCGTGACGGCATGCATGTCGACGCCGACGACGAGGGCGAGCTGCTTCACCCAGACGATCTGATAGACGAGCGCCGCCGCGCCCGAGGCGAACGCGAGCACCACCGCGCGACCGTTGGCGCCGCGAACGTCGTGGCTCGGCCCCGACGAATCCACCGACTCGGCGAGGTGACGATCTCGAGCCGGCGCCGACACGATAGGGATCCTTTGACGAGTCGGACGCGCGCCGACCACGACGCGCGCGTCAGTTCTTCGCCGGCGCGCTGAGCTTCGCCATCACCTCGTCGAGGTTGAAGCTCGCGGGCTTCTGGCGCGGCGGGAAGTCCTTGAAGCTCGCCAGCCACTGCCCGACGATCGCCTGCGCCGGCACGAGAAGGTACGCGCGATCGACCTTCCATTTTCCGTACAGGAAGCTCTCGTCACCACGCTCGAACGGATCGGCCCGGAGGTTGTAGATGTCCGGGAGGCGCAGCTTCGTGAACTCGCGCTCCCAGACGCCGAGCCCGGTGTGCTCCTGGATGATGAAGTTCATCTTCCAGTTGCCGTAGCGGAGCGCCATCAGGTCGCCGTCGTCGCTCCAGTAGAGGAAGTCCTTACGCGGATTCTCCTTCGTGTCGCCCTTCAGGAACGGCATCTGGTTGTAGCCGTCGAGATGCACCTTGAAGGTCTTCCCGCCCGCCGCGTACCCCTTCAACATCTTGGCGACGACGTCCGGCTCGCCTGCGGCAGCGGCGAGCGTCGGCAAGATGTCTTCGTGCGCGAAGATCTCGTTGCGGATCGTGTTCGGCTGGATGACGCCGGGCCAGCGGATCAGCATCGGCACCCGGAACGCGCCTTCCCAGTTCGTCGCCTTCTCGCCGCGGAAGGGGGTCGTGCCGCCGTCGGGCCAGGCCATCACCTCGGCGCCGTTGTCGGTGGTGTAGATGACGATCGTGTCGTTCGCGATGCCGAGGTCGTCGAGCTGCTTCAGGAGCTGGCCGACCATTCCGTCGTGTTCGACCATGCCGTCCGGGTAGAGTCCCAGGCCCGTCTTCCCGTCCGACTCGGGCTTCAAGTGGGTCCAGATGTGCATGCGCGTCGAGTTGAACCAGACGAAGAAGGGCTTGCTCGCCTTGTGCTGGCGATCGATGAAGTCCATCGCCGCCGTCAGGAACTCCTCGTCGACCGTCTCCATACGCTTGCGGTTCAGCGGGCCGGTGTCCTCGATCTTGCCGTCGGCCGACGACTTGATGACGCCGCGCGGGCCGAAGCGCTTCTTGAAGTTCGGGTCCTTCGGGTAGTCGACGTTCTCGGGCTCTTCCTCGGCGTTCAAGTGGTAGAGGTTACCGAAGAATTCGTCGAACCCGTGCTTCGTCGGCAGGAACTCGTCCTTGTCGCCGAGGTGGTTCTTGCCGAACTGCCCCGTGGCGTAGCCGAGGCCCTTCATCACCTCGGCGACGGTCGGGTCCTGCGGCTGCAGGCCGAGGTCCGCGCCGGGCAGACCGACCTTCGTCAGACCGGTGCGGATCGGCGACTGGCCGGTGATGAACGCCGCGCGGCCGGCGGTGCAGCTCTGCTGTCCGTACCAGTCGGTGAACTTCGCGCCCTCGTTCGCGATGCGATCGATGTTCGGCGTCTGATAGCCCATGACGCCCTGGTTGTAGGTGCTCGGGTTGTACCACCCGATGTCGTCTCCCATGATCACGAGGACGTTCGGCTTCTTCCCGGACGATCCTTGCGCCGCGGCGATCGCCGCCGTCAGCATCACGATCACGAACGCTCCACGAATCCGCATTGGGTCCTCCTCACTCGAACGGGAAGATGCGTTTCCAGTCGCGTTTCATGTCGACCACCGTCCAGCCGCGCTTGGTGGCCTCGTCGAGCGCCTTGTCGAGCTTGCCGATCGGCGACTGCCGGTCGTACGCGTACTCGCGCTCGCCGTCGGTGTGGTGGACGAGCCCCATGAAGCGGGTGCCGCTGCCGGCGGCCGTCCACTCGAGCATCTGCTGGTCGCCGTCGGAGTTGCCGAACGCGAGCACCGGACGGCGGCCGATGTACTTGTTGATCGAGACGGGCTTGCCGGGACCGTCGTCGACGTAGTCGATCTTCGGCTCGCGGAAGAGCACGGGGCCGGTCGCACGCATGTCCCACGTCGTCACGATCGTGCTGCCGACGACCTGCTCCGGCGGGATGCCGTAGACGCGCTCCGTCCACGGCCGCATGAACTCCGCGCCGCCGCCGGACACGATGTACGTCTTGAAGCCGTTGGCGCGCAGCCACGTCATCAGCTCGAGCATGGGCTGGTACACGCACTCGGTGTACGGACGCTCGAAGCGGGGATGCTTCGCCGTGGCGATCCAGTCGGCGACGGTCTTGGCGAACTCGTCGGTCGTCGTACCGGCGTGCGTCGCGCCCACGATCGTGACGATGCCCTGCTCGCCGCCGGCGAGCACCGCCTTCAGGTCGTTCGACAGCACCGCCGCGAAGGGCGGCGTGGTCTTCCACTCGGGATGCTTCGGGGCCAGCGCCTTCACGCGATCGATCGCGAAGGCGAACTGCGTGTACATCGGCTGCTCGACCCAGAGCGTGCCGTCGTTGTCGAACGTCGCGATGCGCTCGTCGAGCGGCACGAACGTCGGGCTGCCGGCGCGGGTGGCCTCGCCGACGAAGCGCACGATCGCCTGCTTCGTCGCCCCGTCGTTCCACGACGGCAGCGGGTCGTCCGCCGCGTGTGCGGCGACGCAACAGACGACCGCGATCGCTGCGGCCCAGCGGCGCACTACCGCACGGGAGTCCAGCTGGCGTCCGGATCGTACGCGGTCATCGCGCGCGCGACCTCGTCGGTCTTCTCGCCGAGGTCCTTCTGGAACACGATGCCCTGCTGGTTCACGACGAACGTCTGCACGCCGCTGTTGCCGTAGTCGGCCGGCCACGCGACGAGGGCGAAGCCGCCGGTCATCTTGCCGTCGGCGACGTAGCTCTTCGCGCCGCCCGGCGCGTTCGCGCCCTGCCCCGTCAGGATGCGGAAGTAGTAGCCGTGGTAGGGCCGCGGCCCCTCGCCGGGCTGCGCGGCGGCGTAGCCCTCGGCGTCGGCTTCGGCGACGAGCGGCCCGAGCGGGCTCCGCTTCTTGCCGCCGGCATCGTCCCAGTAGAGGCCGTCGTGCTGGCCCGGCGTGCTGTGCACCTTCTGCGCGTAGGCGCCCGCGCCGGCGCCGCTCGCATACTCGCGCTGGGCCTGGGCATAGGCGCGCGCCACCGCGATCGCGCCGAGCTCGTTGCGGCCGACGCGCCGGTTGATGATCTCGTCGCGCCCGGCGGCCGTGTCGAAGCGCCAGCCCTGATCGTCTTTGACCAGCGGAATCGGAAAGGGCCAGTCGTCACGGCCGAGGACCGCGACGCGATGCGTGTCGTCGATCGTGCCGATACGCATCCGCTCGGACGCGGCGCTGACGAAGCGCTTGAGCGCCGCCTCGTCGGCGACGGCGTCACCGGAGGAGACGACGTCCTCGCTGCCGGGTCCCAGGATCGCGGCGACCTTCGCGTCGTCGTGCGTGCGGGCTGCGGCGACGAGCGCCTTCATGGCCGCTTCCGGGGTCTTGTAGTGGGGCTGCGTCTCGTCGGCGGCGAAGCCCGCCGACGCCATCGCTAGCGCCGTCAGTACGGCGATCATCGTTCGCATCAGCGCCTCCCTCTGCCGCCGCCACCGCCGCGGCGTCCACCGCCTCCGCCGCCGCCCCGTCCGCCGAATCCGCCGCCGCCGCGGCCGCCACCACCACCGCCCCCGAAGCCGCCGCCGCCGCGTCCCCCGCCGCCACCCGAGTACGACGGGCGATTGCGACTCGCCGCACCGCGCTGGCTGTGGTCGCGCGCATCGCGGCCGTTGCCGTAGCCGCCGAACGCGCCTTGGTTGCCGCCGCCACCGGGCCGGGTACTCGGCCGCTGCTCGGGTCGTCCACCGCCGCCGGGACGGCCGACGTCCTGTCGTCCGCCGCCGGCGCCACCGGGGCGCTGCCCCGGGCGGCCGCCGCCCCCGGGGCGATCGGGACGGCCACCGCCGTCCATCCCCGGACGTTGTCCCGGCCGATCACCGCGTCCACCGCTGCCGGGACGATCGCGCCCGCCGTCGCCAAAGCCGCGCGCCGCGTCGTTCCGCGCACGATCGCGCGACGCCGTGCGATCGCGGTTCTCGAAACGCTGGCGGCTGCGCTCGCCCTCGTACCCGACGCCGCGCCGGTGCTCCGGGTTGTGCTCCCATTTGTTGCGCGTGCGGCTGCGGTCGACGTTCTTCTCCCTGTTGATGTTGATGTTGTTGTTGCTGTTCTTCTTGCCGCCGCCGCCGCCACCGCCGTTGTAGTCGTAGTGGTGGTAGACGTCGTGGTCGTTCCAATCGAACGCGCCCGCCATCAGCGCGCCCGTCGCCATGCCGGCGCCGAACGTCAGCAGGGTCCCACCCCAGGTCGCCGTCGGCGGGTACATGTACGGATAGGCTGGGGCCGTCGCGTACGTCGGACCGTAGACCGTGGGGGGGTACGTCGGCACGTAGACGACCTGCGGGTCCGTCTGCTGGATGACGATCGTCTCCTTCTCCTTGACGATCGTCTGCTGGCTGTCACTCTTGAGCGCGCCGGTGGCGTCCGCCTTGGCCCGCATCCGCTGGACGGCGTCCATGACGGCGGCCTGCTGATCGAGGAAGGCGTTGCCGAGGTCCTGCGTCCAGTCCAGGTTCGTCGACAGCCGGGTCAGGACGTCCGGCATGTGGCAGATGTACTTGACGCTGTCGTCCCAGTCCTGACCCTCGAGCGCCTTGTCGAGGGCGTCGCCGGTCAGGGCGGCGTTCTGCTTCCGCCAGCGGTCCGCCTCGACGACCTCGAGGGGATACGTCGACGCGATGAGTACCTGGCTCAGCAGGCCATCCGGGTAGAGTGCGATCGGCGCGACCAGCTGGTCGAGTTGATCGGACGTCATCTTGGCCGCGTCTTTCGCGGCATGACCGATCTGGGCCGCCAGCAGCGCCACGGCCATCGTTGCTGCGAACACCCAACGGCTTCGCGTCGTCATGGAGCGACCTCCGGTGCGTGCGCGGCGACTTCCGCGCGAGGAATTCGGGTCATAGTGGGGTCGATCCATTTCTGCAAGATAATTGACATCGTGTTCCGCCTGTGGATTCGGCGGAGCATGGGGGCGCGCGACGTGCTCCGGCATGACGTCGGCGCCTTCACGGGCACGTTCGCGCTGCCGCTCGACGCGCTGTTCGACAAGGTCTGCCAGCTCGCGAACCGAGCAGGTGGCTAACGCTTCACGCCGACGGGCTCGCCGACGAGCGGACTCCCGGTCTCGAGGCAGAGCAGCCGCACGCGCCCCGTCGCGATGATGCGTCCGTCGGGATCCCGCGCGGTCGCCTCCCACAGCTGCGCCCGCCGACCGCGCGAGATCGGCGTCGCGACCACGCGCACGCGCCCCGCGCGCACGGCGTGCACGAAGCTCGTGTGGTTCTCGACGCCGACCACGGACAGGCCGCGTCCCACCGCATCGATACCGGCGCCGGTCGAGCACGCCGACTCCACCGCCGCGCAATGCACGCCGCCATGGACGATCCCGTACGGCTGATGGTGCCGCTCGTCGATCGTGTACTCGATGACCACCTCGTCGCGCGTCGCGCTGACGAGCTCGAAGCCGAGGGTCGCGTCGAGCGTCACGCGCGGTGCGCCGCGATGACGTCCGGCGGCGCCTGCACCAGCTCCACCAGCACGCCCTCGCTCGACAGGGGGAACTCCTCGTTGCCCTTCGGGTGGATGAAGCAGACGTCGTGGCCCGCGGCGCCCTTTCGAATCCCGCCCGGCGTGAAGCGGACGCCCTTCGCCGTCAGCCACTCGACGCACCTGGCGAGGTCGTCGACCCAGAGCCCCACGTGGTTCAGCCGCGGCTCGTCGACGCGCGGCTTCTTCGCGGGATCGAGCGGCTGCATGATGTCGACCTCGACCGCGTGCGGCCCCTGTCCGATGCGGAGGATGTCCTCGTCGACGTTCTCCTTCTCGCTGCGGAAGGTGCCGGTCTGCTCGAGCCCGAGCAGCTCGACCCAGAAGCGCGCCAGCTTGCCTTTGTCGTCGGCGCCGACGGCGATCTGCTGGAGCCCCAGGATACGGAATGGACGCATGCGGGCGACCATACCCCGGCCCGCGCGGCCGCGGCAAAGGATGGGCGACGGGGAGTCCGGATGCTAGGAGAGGGGCATGCAGATCGAGCTGATCGCGCCCGTGAGCTCCGCCTCGGCGTCGATGCCGCGACTGGGCCTCGGCATCCTCGCGGCGCTGACGCCGCCCGAGGAGGAGATCATCTACACGGACGAGGTCGCACGCCGCTTCGACATCGAGCGCGACGTGAAGGACGTCGACCTGGTCGGGATCAGCGTCGACTCGAAGACCGCGCGCCGCAGCTACGACATCGCCGATGCCTACCGGCGGCGCGGTATCCCGGTCGTGCTCGGCGGCATTCATCCGACGGCCTGCCCCGAGGAGGCGATGGCGCACGCCGACGCGGTCGTCGTCGGGGAGGCGGAGGACGCCTGGCCCCAGCTGCTCGAGGACCGCAAGCGCGGCGAGCTGAAGCCCATCTATCGGCCCGCCCTGCCCGACCTGGCGAAGCGGCCGTTCGCGCGCCGCGATCTCTTCAAGTCGCGCAAGTACATCCCCTTCGAGGTCCTGCAGACGATGCGCGGCTGTCCGTACCCGTGCGAGTTCTGCAGCGTGTCGACGGCGAACGGCACGACGATGCGTTTCCGTCCGGCCGATGACGTCCTCGGCGAGCTCGACACGCTCGGCAAGATGGTGATGTTCGGCGACGACAACGTCATGATCCACCGCGCGTACTCGAAGGACCTCTTCACGCGCATGATTCCGATGAAGAAGCACTGGATCGGCCAGTGCTCGCTGGCCGCGGTCAAGCGGCTCGAGAACGTGCAGCTCATGGCGGCGAGCGGCTGCAAGGCGCTCTTCGTCGGCTTCGAGAGCATCGACGAGGAGACGACGCGCTACACGGGGAAGAAGCAGAACAAGCCGTCGCAGTACAAGGAGACGATCGACATGCTGCTCGAGCACGGCATTTCCGTGTGGGGCAGCTTCGTCTTCGGCTTCGACACCGACGACCCCGAGGTGTTCGATCGCACCGTCGAGTTCGCGATCGAGATGAAGCTCACGATGGCGAGCTTCGCGCTCCTCTGCCCCTATCCGGGCACGGCGCTGTACCGGCGGCTCGAGGCCGAGGGACGCCTGACCGATCCGCGCTGGTGGCTGCGCCCCGACCACGAGACCACGGGCCCCTTCTACACGCCGACGCACTTCACGCCGGACGGGCTCCGCGAGGGTTGGATGCGCGCCTGGAACCGCTTCTACGACTGGCGCTCGATGTGGCGGCGCTACACCGTCCGCCGCGAGTCGAGCTGGATCCAGACGACCGCCTTCTGGCCGCTCAACGTGATGCAGCGGCACATGGCGCGCTCGCGGAACGCCCAGATCGTCGCGACCTGCTAGCGTTGTCCCCCGGGGAGGGATCCGTTAGGCCCTTCGGGCCATGGATTGGATCATGTCCCTGGTCGACGTCGCGCTGCACCTCGACAAGTATCTGAACGAGTGGGCCACCGCGCTCGGCCCGTGGCTCTACGTGGTGCTGTTCCTGGTCGTCTTCGCGGAGACGGGCCTGGTCGTGACTCCCTTCCTGCCGGGCGACTCGCTGCTGTTCGCGATCGGCGCGCTCGCGTCGATCGAGGGCTCGCCGATCAACGTCTGGCTGATGGTCGTCCTGCTCATCGTGGCTGCCGTCCTCGGCGACGCCGCGAACTACTCCATCGGGCACATGATCGGGCCGCGCGTCTTCAACAACCAGAACTCGCGGCTGCTGAACCCCGCCCACCTGAAGCGCACGCACGAGTTCTACGAGAAGTACGGCGGCAAGACGATCTTCCTCGCCCGCTTCGTGCCGATCGTCCGCACGTTCGCGCCGTTCATCGCCGGCGTCGGCAGCATGTCCTACTCGTACTTCGCGATGTGGAACATCACCGGCGGCATCGTCTGGGTGACGGCGCTCACGCTGGCCGGCTACTACTTCGGGCAAATCCCGATCATCCAGCGCAACTTCGAGACCGTCGTGCTGGCGATCATCGTCATCTCGGTCCTGCCCATGGTCTTCGAGTTCGTGAAGGCGCGCCGCGAAGCACGGGCGACCTCACCCGGTTGAGTCGGCGGCACCGGCCGGGCTAACACGCTCGCATGAGCGAGCGCGTCAGCGTGGAGATCACCGACGGCGTGGCGGACGTCCGCCTCGACCGGGCCGACAAGATGAACGCCCTCGATGCGGCCATGTTCGAGGGCTTGATCTCGACGGGCCGACGGCTGGCGGCCGATCGCAGCGTCCGGGCCGTCGTGCTGTCGGGCAACGGCCGCGGCTTCTGTGCCGGGCTCGATTTCATGAGCTTCATGGCCATGGGCGAGGCCGACGCCGGCGCGCCGCGTCTGATGGCGCGCGACCCGCTCAGCCCGGCCAACCGCGCCCAGCGCGCCGCCTGGATCTGGACCGAGGTGCCCGTCCCCGTCATCGCCGCCATCCACGGCGTCGCGTTCGGCGGCGGTCTCCAGATCGCGCTCGGGGCCGACATCCGGCTCGTCACGGCGGACGCGAAGCTGTCGGTCATGGAGATCAAGTGGGGCCTGATCCCCGACATGTCCGGCACCCAGACGCTCCGCCATCTGGTGCGGCTCGACGTCGCCAAGGAGCTCACGTTCACGGGCCGCATCGTCTCGGGCACCGAGGCCGCCGCCCTCGGCCTGGCCACCCGCGTCGTGGCCGACCCGCACGCCGAGGCGATGGCGATGGCGCGCGAGATCGCCGGCAAGTCGCCGCATGCCATCCGGGCGGGCAAGCGGCTCCTCGACGAGACGGTCGTCGCCGACCGCGAGAGCGGCTTCCGTCTCGAGGAGGAGCTGCAGCGCGGGTTGATCGGCAGCCCGAACCAGCTGGAGGCGGTGCAGGCGAACCTGCAGAAGCGCGCCCCGAAGTTCACCGATCCGGAGTAGCCGTCAGCCCTGCGTGATCGGCACGTGGTTCGGCTGCGCGCGCACGCGATCGAACCACGCACGGATCGCGGCGTACTTCCCGAGGTCGAACTCGCCCTCCTCGGCGACGTGCGTGTACGCGTACAGCGCGATGTCGGCGATCGAGTAGCGGCCGCCGACGAAGAACGCTTGGCGTGCGAGGTGGTGCTCCATCACGTCGAGCGCGGCGTAGCCCTGCTTCCGCTTGCCCGGCAGGAGCATCGTGCGCTCGTCCGTCAGCCCCGTGTGCAGCCAGAAGCGTACCGTCGCGATGTTGGGCTCGTGGCTGTACTGCTCGAAGAACATCCACTGCAGTACCTGCGCCCGCGCGAGCCGGTCGTCGGGCAGGAACGGCGTGCCCTCCGCCAGGAACCACATGATCGCGTTCGACTCGGCGAGATGCTCGCCGTTCTCGAGCCGCAACGTCGGGATGCGTCCGTTCGGGTTCTTCGCGAGGAAGTCCGCCGTCCGCGTCTCCCCCTTCACGATGTCGAGCTCGACCCGCTCGAAGGGAATCCCGAGCTGCCGCAGCAGCAGCCGGACTTTGTAGCCGTTTCCCGATTCCAGGTAGTCGTAGAGCCGAAGCATCCCGCGTGGCTACCACGCACAGCGAGGCGGAGTAACACGCATACCGTCGACGGCAGGATTGGTGGGCGGTATGGCGGAGGCTCTGCACCGGCGTGCGGGCGCGGCGGCCGGGGGGTCGTCCGAGCGAGCGCGTAGCGAGATGGCCATCGTCCCCTCCCGGGGTCGACCAACGAC
>CAYSOF010000036.1:0-51058 GCA_964432595.1 uncultured Binatia bacterium (SeqCode)
CTGCGTCGTTGGTCGACCCCGGGAGGGGACGGTGGCCATCTCGCTACGCGCTCGCACGACAGCACCCACGCCCGCCGCCACCGCCTCACCGACGCGGCTTCGGACGCGTCCGCTCCCGTGCGTTCTCCCTCTGTGTGAGCGAGCTACGCGGCCAGTTTTTCTACGGCGGCTTCCAGCCGGCGGCCGTAGAGCCGGAGGCAGTTGCCTGCAAGGAGCTTTGCGAGGTGATCGCGGCTGTACGGTCGCACGGTGGCCACGTTCTTCACGCAGTCCTTCAGGACGCCGTCCCAGTGGCCGTAGTCGGCGCTGAAGCAGGCGACGTCTTCGCCGAGGGGGCCCAGGGCTTCGCGCAGGTACGCGGGGCCGGGGTCGTCGGATTCGAAGCTGACGAAGATCTGGCCGCGCCTAAGGAAGTCGGTGGGGTCGTGGTCGAGGTGACGGTGCTCGTAGAGGAAGGCGTTCACGTCCGGGGTGCGCTCCTCGCGCGACGAGCGCTTGTAGAGGTCGTAGGCGCGACGCGCCTTCGCCATGATGTTGCGCTTGCCGTCGCGGCCGCCGCGCTCGCGCAGCAGCTCGCGGGTGAACTGGCCCATCGGCACCTTCGTGTCGGGCTCGAAGTCGCGGATGCGCTTCTCCCAGTGCTCGTGGAACGCATGCACGAGGTCGGGCAGCCAGCCGCAGCCCGCTTCGAGGAAGCCCATGCGCAGCGTCGGGAACTGATCGAAGACCCCCTCGAAGACGCACGTCGCGAGCGCCATCTGCATCTGGTTCCGGTGACCGAAGATGTGCGACAGGATGAACGAGTCGACCTGCTCCGAGATGCCGCCGGGCATGTAGACGCCGGGCGAGCCGTGCACGCCGACGGCGACGTCGAGCTCGCTGGCGACCTGCAGGATCGGGCGGAAGTCCGGATGGCTCAGGTGCTTCGGCAGGCGGATGCTCGGGAACGCATCGGGCGCGGCGGGATGCGGCACCGGCAGGCTCGGCGGCACGTGGACGCCGATCATGCCCAGCTCCTCGACGCAGCGGCGCACCTCGCGCACCGCCTCGTCGACGTCGGCGAGCGAGATGAAGCCGACCGGCAGCAGCCGCCCTTTGAAGCCACGGCAGTCGTCGGCCATGTAGTCGTTGTAGGCACGCATGCACGCGACGGCGAGGTCGCGGTCCATGATCGCCTCGAAGCTGAGCGTCATCGAGCCGTAGAGCACCTGCGCGTCGACACCCTCGCGGTCCATGTGTCCGATCCGCACGCGGTTGAAGACGCCGCCGATCGCGGTCTCCGGGTGGATCGCCGAGAAGGCGCCCTTGCCCGGACCGTCGACCTGCGGAAAGACGCGCTCGAGATCCGCCTGGCCGGTGCGCGGATCACGATCGCGGATGACGAGACGCTGCTGGCCGAAGCGATCGCGACGCGACTCGAAGCGGTCGCGGTACACGTCATCCAGGTAGTCGAAGAAGACCACCGGGTTCTCCATCTTGTGGGCGTCGGCATCGATGACGCGCAAGCCGTCGTACATGCGGGCGGTATAACGGCGCCCGTCGCGGACCGTCAATCCAGCATCTGCGACGCTTGACGGCCGCCGGTCGGCTGACGGAGGGTTCCGTCATGGACGTCCGAGACGCCGCGAAGGAGCGCATCCGCGAGCACGAGCAGACGCTCCTCGCGCTCAGCCATCGCATCCACGGTCACCCGGAGCTGGCCTTCGAGGAGGAGCGCGCCGTGGCGTGGCTCGGCGACGCACTCGACGCGGCCGGATTCCGCGTCGAGCGCGGCATCTGCGATCTGCCGACGGCGTTCGCGGCCCGCGCCGGCACGGGGCCGCTCGAGATCGCGATCTGCGCCGAGTACGACAGCCTGCCCGACATCGGCCACGCGTGCGGTCACAACATCATCGCGGCGAGCGCGGCCGGCGCGGCGATGGCGCTGGCCCGCGTCGCCGACGACGTCGGGCTGACGGTGCGGCTGATCGGCACGCCGGCCGAGGAGAGCGGCGGCGGCAAGATCCTCATGCTCGAGCGCGGCGCCTTCGCGGGAGTACACGCGGCGATGATGGTGCACCCGGCGCCGCACGACATGGTCGAGCCGCCGATCATCGCGTTCAGCGAGTTCGACGTGCACTACACCGGCAAGGCGTCGCACGCGTCGGCCGCGCCCGAGCGCGGCATCAACGCCGGCGACGCGCTCACGATCGCACAGACGGCCATCGGCCTGCTCCGCCAGCACATCCATCCGAGCAACCGCATCCACGGCATCGTCACCCGCGGCGGCGAGGCGCCGAACGTCGTGCCGGCACGCACCAGCGGCCGCTGGGTCGTGCGGTCCACGACGGTGGCCGGGTTGGCGGACGTCCGCACCAAGGTGCTGCGCTGCTTCGAGGCCGGCGCGCTCGCGACCGGCTGCACGATGACCGTCGAGGACAACGGTGCGCCGTACGCCGAGATGATCCACGACGGCACCATGGCGGCGCTCTACCGCAAGAACGCCGAGGCCCTCGGCCGCCAGTTCCCCGACTTCGGGCGTGCGGCGGAGCGCATGGCCGCGTCGACCGACATGGGGAACGTCTCGCAGGTCATCCCGTCGATCCATCCGATGATCGGGATCGCCTCGCTGCCCGCGGTGAACCACCAGCCCGAGTTCGCGGCGCACTGCGCGACGCCGCTCGCCGACAAGGCCGTCCTCGACGGCGCCCTCGCGCTCGCCTGGACCGCGATCGACGTCGCGAGCGACGACACGCTGTCGTCGCGACTGCGGACGCGCGTCGCGAGTTAGTGCGGCGCAACCGAGGCGAGCAGCGCGTCGAACTCGGGCTTGGCGTCGGCCATCGTCTTCTCGGGACCGGTGGCGCGGAAGAACCACGGCCCGCCCTCGCCCTCGATCACCGCGGCCAACATCCGCCAGTCGGGCTTCGGCGCGCCGGCCGCACCGCCCATCGGCGCGGGCTTGTACGTGCCGGACAGATCGACGCTCGTCACCTTGAGCCCGTTCACGGTGCGGATCGTGACGACGGCGGCGTCTTTCACGGGCTTGCCGTCCGGCCGCGAGAACTGGGTGTACCAGCGCTCGAGGTTGGCGTCGGCGGTGCCGCCCTGCCCGGGGCCGAAGAAGAACAGCACGAGCTCGCCGTCGTCGGTGTCGCCGGCCACCTTCGGGATGCGGTACTGGGCGGCGCGCATGTCCGACGGCGCCGGCACGCGCGCCCACGTCGTGGGCACGGCGTACCGCAGGCGGGCGTCCTCCTTGCGCACCGTTTCGGCGGCGAGCGCGGCGGCAGCGACGGCGGCGACGACGGCGACGGGAGCGACGATCCGCATGCGCGCTCCTAGCGCCCACCCCATCGGACGTCAAACCCTCACACGATCATGCGAACCGCGAGCGACCCGCGCGCCTCGACGACCGGCGCGCTCACGACGCCGGCGCGAGCTCGACGAGGCGTTCGCCGGCACCGCGCCCGCAGCGCAGCGTGGCCACCTGCCCGCCCGCGTCCATTGCCGGCGTGACGACGGCGCCGTTGCACCGCACCACGAAGCCGTTCGGGTAGCGGCGCGCCGGCACGTACAGCTCGAGCTTCGCGCCGCCCTTCCCCTGCCAGCGCAGGCGCAGCGTGTTCGCGTCGTCGTCGACCGTGTGTTCGAGCACGCGCCCGGGGACGGCGCGCGCGTAGACGCGCGACAGCGCGTTCGTGCGCGCGAGCCGCTCGCCGCCGGGCTCCGAGCTCTCGCCGTCGAACAGGCCCCACCGCCCCTCGCTGATCTCCTCCCACACCCAGAACGCCGAGTGGGCACGGACCCGGTCCTGCAGATCGAGCTGCGCGCGGATCCAGTCGTTCGCGTACGGCGAGCTCGGATCGATGCCGTACTCGCCGATCATCAGCGGCACGCCCCACGCGGCCGCCTCGGCCGCCGCACGCTCCATCGACGGCGTGAGCACGTGCAGGCCGCCGGAGAGGTCGGTGCCGTCGAACACGCCCGTGTAGATGTGCGGCGCGTAGATGGCGCCGGGCACCGGAAACGGCGCCGCCGGCAGCGGCGCGGCGTTCGTGAGGTTGCGGAGCGTGTCCGGCTCGAACACGACGAGATGGCGGCGGTCGACGCGCCGGATCGCCTGCGCGACGCGGACGTTGAACGCCTGCAGCTTCGCCTCGCCGTTCGTGCTCACGGCCGCGAGCGGCTCGTTCATGATCTCGTAGCCGAGCACGCCCTTGTGACGGCGGAATCGCCGCGCGACGACCGCCGCGGCCTGCGCCATCATGTCCTGCACGCCGTGCGCGTCGTCGAAGAACGCGCGGAACGCGGCCAGCGTGTGCGGCGCGAGTCGTCGCGCCTGGAGATCGCCGAGCGGACCGCCCATGTACGGATAGCCGTTCGGACCGAGCAGCAGGTCGAGCACCCAGCGCGGCGCGCCGTCCTGACCGATCTCCTTCGAGAACGCGTCCTGGTGGAAGTCGATGAGGACGAGGATGCCGCGCTTCGCGCACAGGTCGGCGATCGCCTCGATGCGGTCGAGGTACGCCGGGTCGTGGAACCCGGGCCGCGGCTCGAGCGCGCTCCAGTTGATCGGCAGCCGCAGCAGGTTGAACCCGAGCGCCTGCATGCGCTCGGCGTCGCCCGCATCGAAGACCGGGACGTCCTGGAGCGGCAGGCGGCCGTCGTCGAAGGTGACGTCGAAGACGCCGTTCGCACGCGCGTTGACGCCGCGGAGCGTGATCTCGCGTCCGCGGCCGTCGACCAGCCGGCCATCGTCGACGCGCAGACGGCGGGAGTCGACGGCGTGGGCGTGCGGAGCGAGAAGGACGACCAGGAGCAGCGCGAGGAGCCGGTGCGACATACGACCTGCGAGGCTATGCGCTCGCCTCCGGCACCGCAACTATTTTTCCCGCGCCTGGCGCATCGCGTCGCGATGCGGCAAGATGCGCCGCCATGAGCACCGCGACGGTCGGCGACATCGAGCTGTACTACGAAGAGCACGGCGGCGGCGATCCGCTGCTCCTCATCATGGGCCTCGCCGCCGACTCGCAGGCGTGGATGTTCCAGATCCCGGACTTCGCCGCGAAGTATCGCACCATCGTCTTCGACAACCGCGGCGTCGGCCGCAGCGCGAAGCCGTCGGGCGCCTACAGCATCCATCAGATGGCGGACGACGCCGAGGGGCTCCTCGCGCATCTCGGCATCGAGCGCGCGCACGTCGTCGGCGTGTCGATGGGCGGCATGATCGCCCAGGAGCTGGCGCTGCGACATCCACAGCGGGTGCGCAGCCTGGTGCTCGCGTGCACGTATCCCGAGCCGGACGAGAAGGTGGAGGAGCAGCGCCTCTTCACCGTGAGCAAGCTCGGGGGCTCGATCGGCGCCGGCGGCGACGTGCACATCGACCTGTCGACGATCAACCCGATGATGTTCATGCAGCAGCTGCTGCCCACCGTCTTCAATCAGGACTTCATCATGCGCGAGCTGCCGAAGCTCATGCAGATCTTCTCGGGCGCGCTGCAGTACGGGTTCAGCCTCGAGGCGATCCTCGGCCAGGTCTCCGCGGTGATGGGCCATAGCAGCCGGGATCGGCTGCACCAGATCCGCGTCCCGACGCTGGTCATCACGGGCGACGCCGATCTGCTGATCTCGCCCGCCAACTCGGATCTCCTCGCGCAGGAGATTCCGGGGGCCCGCCTGGTCAAGGTCCCAGGCGGAAGCCATGGCTTCAATTTCGAGACGCCCGACATCTTCAATCGCGAGGTGCTGGGCTTCCTCGATACCGTGCGCTCGTAACACCAGGCGGCACAGAACGGGCGGTCCTGGCACACGCAGCCGTCCCGACTACCAGCGTTCGCGGTCCGCAGCGCTCGGCCGGGAACTTGCTACCTCGCTCCCTCGTGCAGGACGGAGCGGCCAGGAACCCAACCCCAACGGGAGGTGATGGAGTGGAGCAGAACGTCGTCGAGGAGCGTCCGAAGACGGTTGCGAGCCGGTTCGAGCTTGCGGCCAGCCGCATGGCCGAACAGTGGCTCAGCGCCGGACACATGTCCGTGTCCGCCGGCGACCTCCGCATCGCCCGCGAGTTCCTGGAGCAGACCGGCATCACCGTCGAAGAGACCCCCGGCGTTCTCGTCCGCCTCGTCCATCGCGACGGCCGCACGCAGGAGATGACGCGGGAAGCCGCGGTGCTCCTCGCGCTGCGTCGCCTCGCTGCCCGCGCGTAGCCGCATCACGGGCCGCCCGCGCATCCGCCCGGATAGGCGCACTCGCACGCGGCGGCGAGCGGCTCCTCGCATTCCGGCCTGACGCATCCCGCACAGGCGTACGACCGGAGCTCGAGACCGACCTGCACGGAGCAGCTGCCCGAGCAGGCCACGCCGGCGGCCGCGCAGAAGGCCCCGCGCGTGGTCGCCGACGCGTGCATGCCGTTCGAGATGAAGCCCTCGTCGTTCACCGTGCAGGGCCGCTCCGCGCCGTCGAGCGTGCAGACGAGCGTGGTCGTTCCCGTGCACTGACCGTTGATCACGATCCCGCACGGATCGCTCGTCGCGGTCACGACGTGCGTGCGCGTCGGTCGGCGGCGTCGAGCCCGCGACATGCCCGCTGTGCGCGCTTGCACGCCTTCGTGCAGCCGACGGTCTCCGACCGCTTCCAGCCCATGTCGCGGCCGAGGCGACGGCACGTCTCCGCGCACGGGGCCGCGTTGGCGATCTGCGACAGCGCGAGCACCATCACCGCGACGGCGATTCCGATCCGTAGCATGCGATCATTGTCGTCCGGCCGCAGCCCGGCGACGATCGCGCGAACAGGGGATGCTACGCCGCGCCGATGCGCTCGGCCGCCAGGCGAATCATGCCCGACGCCACGCCCTCACCGCTCGCCATGCGCTCGTCCTTCGTGTGGCCCTGGGCCCAGCGATAGTAGAGCTGCTGCACCACGACGGCCATCTTGAACAGGCCGAACGCGTAGTAGTACGGCATCGCCGCGACGTCGCGGCCGCTGCGCTCGCCATAGCGTGCGACGGCCTCGGCGCGCGTCAGGAAGCCCGGCGTCTGCGACGGCATCGCCGCGATGAACGCGTTCGCCTCCCCCGGCTCGTTCCACGAGGCGAGCAGCGTACCGACGTCCGTCAGCGGATCGCCGAGCGTGCACATGTCCCAGTCGTAGACCGCCACCGCACGGCCCGGGTCGTCGGCGGCGACGGCCATGTTGTCGAGGCGCCAGTCGTTGTGGACGAGCGTCGGCGCCGGCGACGCGGGCATGTGCTCGACCAGCCAGCGCACGACGTCGTCGGCGACGGGCAGCTCCTGCGTGCGCGAGCGCACCCAGCGATCGGTCCATCCCCGCACCTGGCGCGCGAGGAACCCGTCGGGCTTGCCCAGCGTCTCGAGGCCGACGGCGCGGTAATCGACGGCGTGGAAGTCGACGAGCGTGTCGATCATCACCTGCGACAGCTTCCGCGTCGCGACCGGGTCGTCGCCGCCGCCGAACTCCGGCGGCACGACCTTGCGGACGACGACGCCATGCCGCCGCTCCATGACGAAGAATGGCGCCCCGATGACGCTCTTGTCGTCGCAGTACGCATACGCCCGCGGCGCCGCCGGGAAGGCGCGGTAGAGGACCGAGAGGACGCGGTACTCGCGGCCCATGTCATGTGCGCTCGCCGCGACGTCGCCGTGCGGCGGACGTCGGAGCACCCAGCTCCCTGTCGGGTAGTGGATCAGGTACGTGAGGTTCGCGTGCCCGCCGGGGAACTGCCAGACCTCCGGCGTGCCGCTCGCGCCCGGCACCTTTCCGGCGAGCCAGCGGCCCACCGCGCCGGCGTCGAGCTCCTCGCCGGCACGTACGGGAACGACGTCGGGATCGGGAGCCGTCTGCGCCACGCGCGCAGCGCTAACAGGCCGGCGCGGAAACCGTCAACCGGGTGGAAATCGGGCAATCGTTCGATTATGGAGCGCCCATGGACGACGCGGGACCCAAGTTCGATCCGCAGATGCTGTTCGACCATCCGGACCCGTACCCGATGTTCGCGGGGCTGCGCGCGACGATGCCGGTCATGCGCTCCGAGTTCATGAACCGCGTGAGCTGGGTGCTGACGAAGTACGACGACTGCCTCGCCGTCCTGAAGGACGCCGACACCTACTCGTCGAAGTCGAACGCCGAGGTCGGGAAGATCATGGGCCGCACCGTCATCGAGATGGACGGCAAGGAGCACACGCGCCACCGCGCGCTCGTGCAGCGCGTGTTCGTCCCGAAGGGCCTCGACGGCCTGCAGCCGGCGCTGGACCGCGTGCTGCACGAGATCCTCGACGACCTCGCCGGCGAGCGCGCCGTCGACCTCGTGCCGCAGTTCACCGAGCGATTCCCCGTGCAGGTGATGGCGCACATGGTGGGCATCCCGCGCGCCGACTATCCGCAGTTCCAGAAGTGGGCCATCGAGATCATCGGCTTCGCGAAGGACTATCCGCGCGGCTACGCGGCATCGGCCGCGATCCGCGAGTATCTCCTGCCCGTCATCGCCGAGCGCCGCGCGAACCCCACCGACGACATCATCAGCCGCCTCGTCACCGGCACGGTCGACGGCCAGGGCCTCAGCGACGAGGAGGTCGTGAGCTTCCTGCGCCTGCTGATCCCCGCCGGCGCGGAGACGACCTTCCGGCTGATCGGCAACATGCTCTTCGCGCTGCTCACCGCGCGCGACCGTTGGGAGCGGGTGCGCGCCGACCGCTCGTTGATCCCGTGGGTCATCGAGGAGACGCTGCGGTGGGAGACGTCGGTGCTGATGGTGTCGCGCCAGACGACGAAGCCGGTGACGATCCGCGGCGTCGACGTGCCGGAGAACGCGCTCGTATCGGTCGTCGTGGCATCCGCGAACCGCGACGAGGACCACTACGAGCGTCCCGACGAGTGGGACCTGGATCGTCGCGCCGACGATCATCTCGCGTTCGGCTTCGGCCGCCACCACTGCCTCGGCTACCATCTCGCGCGCCTGGAGGCGCGGCTCGCGATGGAGGCGATCCTCGATCGGCTACCCGCGCTGCGCCTCGATCCCGACGCGCCGCCGCCGACGATCACGGGGCTCGCGTTCCGCTCGCCGAAGACGCTGCGGGCGGTGACGGACGTCTGAACGGAACGCCGCCCGGTCTCGCGGGGGTATCGAGACCGGGCAGCCCATTCCGTCATCGCCCTCAGTCGCTCGGCGGCTGGCAGAGGCAGTGGACGTCGCCGGTGACGCCGTTCTGCCACCAGATGCATCCCGGGGTGGCCTCGCAGTCGGTGATGAGGTCCCAGCCGCAGAGCACGAAGTCCTTGGCCGTGCCGACGTTCTCGCACACGCAGTGCGAGCCGTCGTCCGTGCACGTCGGCTCCGCGTCGAGCACGGGCGGCTGGCACCCGCGCTGGATCTGGCTCCGCGTCAGGAGACCACGCCCGTCGGGCTGGCACGGGTTCTTTGCGGCGGTGAACGAGCCGGCGACGGCCATGGCCGGCAGCGCCACGATGGCGCAGGCGATCAGCATCTTGCGAAGTCCGCTCATGAGGAGTTCCTCCCTGGGTCCGCGCCGCAGGCGCGGGGTCGGGTGACCGGACGGCGCCGGGGATCAGCCGCTCGCCCGATCACGTTGCTCATGACCGGAGGGCGGGAGTTCGCCGGTTACAACGTAACCGGTACGTTCTCCGGCGCGAGCCGCGGCCCCCGCGTCGAGCTGTCGCCCACTTTCCGATTGACCGGGAGTCACACCGCGCGGGAACATCACGTCCCGGGGGTGCTCATGGGTACGATTCGCATCGCGCTGCTCGCCGCGCTGTCGCTGCTCGCGAGCGCCGGTCCGATCCATGCGTGGATCGGCGCCGTACCGCGCTCGACGTTCGGGTCGGCCGACGACGTCGCGGTCGACGGGACCGGACACGTCGTCGTCGTCGGCAGAGGACAGATCGACGGGCGCGCTGCGCGTTTCGAGACGGTGACCGGCCGGCTGCGGTGGAGCGTCGTGCCCGAGGCGCACCACGGCGCTCCGCTGACGGTGGGCATCGCCGCGAACGGCGACGCGATCGTCGCAGGCGACGAAGATGACGGCGGCGACGGCAGCAGCAACGGCTACGTGACGCGTCTCGCCGCCGCCACCGGGAGCGCGCTGTGGCGCACCATCATCGCGACCGCGGGCGACGACTGGGCGAACCTCGTGCTCGTCACGTCCGACGACGACGTGATCGTCGGCGCGCAGACCAACCGGACCGTGCCCACGAGCGGCTTCACGATCGCCCGGCTCGACGGCGCGACGGGCGCGGAGCTGTGGCGGCACGACGTCGGCGGCCTCGTCGGGCACAACATGCCCCGTGCGCTCGGGATCACGCCGTCCGGGGACGTCGTCGCGGCCGGCATCGTGAACGACGAGGGCTTCCTCGCGATCCGCCTCGACGGCGCCGCGGGCACCGAGGAATGGCGGTTCCACGAGACCGGACCGGCGTCGTCGTTCGAGACCGTCAACATCGCCGCAACGCTCGCGGTCGACACCGCCGGCGACGTGCTGGTCGGCGGCGCCATCGAGAGCGCGGGCGACGACAGTCTCGCCGATGCGACGGTCGTGAAGCTCGCAGGCGCATCCGGCACCGAGATCTGGCGGCACGCGGTCACGGACATCGGCACCGCACGGGTCGTCGTGAGCCCCGCCGGAGCGATCGTCGCCCACACGTCGTTCTCGACGCGCGGGCTCGCGCCCGCGACCGGCGCGGTGCTCTGGACGGTCGGCGTCGCGTCGTTCGCCCCGAACATCCGGATGGCCGGCGACGGCAACGCGATCATCTCCGGCCTCTCGAACGTCTACGCGATCGATGCGCTCACCGGCGCGCGGCAGTGGAGCCTGTCGTTCGGGACGGGGTTTACGGACTTCGCCGACCGCCACCCGCTGATCGAGACCGGCGCCGGCGGCGACGTGGCGATCGCCGGCGAGCTGCCGAAGCGTCCGGCGACACCCGACATCGACGACATCGTCGTCGGCGTCATCGCCGACCGCATCGCCGGCACGACCCTGCAGGTCAAGCAGTCCGGCGCGCCGACCGTCACGACGCTGACGCTCAAGTCGAAGGACCCCCGCCTCGTGGCGAGCGGGCCGGCGGGCCCGGGCGGCGACGGCCTCGGCGATCCGACCGTCGGCGGCGCGACGCTGCATCTCGTCAATCCGACGAGCGGCGAAGAGGTCACGATACCCCTCCCCGCTGCCGGCTGGCGGCGCCGCTCGGGTCAGGGCTACGCGCCCAGCGGATATCAGTACAGCGACAGTGGTGGCGCGTTCGGCCCATGCAAAGCGGTGTCGGTGAAGAGCGGGAAGAAGCTCACCGTGTCCTGCCGGGGCACGGGCGTGGCCTTCTCGCTCGACGAGCCGACGCAGGGCAGCCTCGGGGTGCGCTTGACGCTCGGCAGCGGGCTCGGCGGCGAAGGGTTCCGGACCTGCTTGCTCTTCGGAGGCACGGTCGTCGTCGATCGCCCAGGCGAGTTCAAGGCGAGCGCCGCGCCAGCACCGTCGAGCTGTCCGAGCGCGCCGTAGGCGCTGCGCGGCTCACCCGTGTCGGATCGCTTCGATGAGGTGGTGCCACTCGGGCACCAGCTCCCATGCGAAGTAGCGTCGGGGACGCTCGGGGAACAGACCGTCGGTTCCGTGCGTGATCAGCTCGCCGTCGCCGCCGTAGAACGCGGCGGCGAGATTCTCGTCGCTCATGGCCGTCTCGCTCGACGCCACTGGACCGCCCAGGCGCGGCGCGAGCGATCCCGACAGGCGATCATGGAACGTCGCCCACGCGCGGCCATCGAGCGCGGCCATCAGCGCGGCCTTCCATGCCTGGTTCCGGTCCTCGTCTTCCAGCTCGGGGCGCAGGAAACGTACCTGGCCGAGCACGTTGCAGAACAGGATCGCGTGGCGGGGGAAGTCGCGTCGCAGCTCCGCGAAGCGTGACGGATCGCCGGTGAGGTAGTCGCGGTCGTGCGGACGGATGTCGCGGCCGAGCCGCCGCACGCGGCGAGCGAGGATCGTGCGGGCGATCGGATCCGGCTCGAGCACGTCGACGTGCGCGAAGCGCCGGAACACGTCGTCGGGCAGGCACCACCCCGCGCTGGGTCCGACGAGCAGCAGGCGCTCCGAATCGGGGGTCCACTCCTCGAGCCAGTGCGACAGCGGCTCGACGAACGGGCGCCATCGACGCGCATACCGGTGCGCGCGCCAGTGGTAGCACAGGCCGCCGGCCGGATTCAGCATCGCCCCGAGCACGACAGGATTGTCGCGACCGGCGCTCGGGGTCTCAAGCGATCCGGGTCAGCGCACCGGAACGAGGACCGTCCCCGGCACCGCGAGCTTGTTGCCCGCGTCGTCGAAGACGGTCAGCGACACGAACTCGGAGATCACCGGCGTGTCCGCGCACGGCGGATCGAGGCACGCGATCGGATGGAGCGTGCCCTTGCACGTCCCGTTGCTGCACGACGCGGTCCCCGTCAGGCTGCCGATCGTGATCGGCGGAATGCCCGCGAGCGGACAGTCGCCCGTCGGATCGACGCCGAAGCTGGTGCGCAGCACCACCTCGACGGACAGCGCGCCGCTGAACGCGGCGCCGCTCTTCGTGACGCCCTTCAGCGTGACCTGACCGCCCTTCGATTCCGTCGGCGAGCCGGTCTTCGGACACGTCGGCGCAGGCTGCTTGGCGCTCGTCAGCACCGCGACGCCGCTCTTGAAGGCGAACGCCGCAGCGCACGGCGACGGCGGCGTGGTGTCGCACTGCGCCTGCACGAGCGTCATCGTGCTCGGCGCGATGCCGCCGCCCTTCCTGGCATCGGCCACGCCGGCCATCGCCAGCACGAGCAGCAGCGTCGTCACGAAGCGCATGGATCCTCTCCCCTACGGCACGATACGGAACGGCTTGCCGACGCCGACGCCACGCTGCCCGGCCTGGCTCCACGCCACGACCTTGATCGTCGCGTTCTCCGTCGCGGTGCCCGCCGGGATCGCCCACGACTGCTTGTGCGCGTTCGCCGCGAGGCCGGGGGCGAGGAGCTCCCACGTCGATCCGCCGTCGAGCGAGTAGAAGACGTCCTGCACGCGGAGCGCCTTCCTGCCGCCCTTGATGCGCGTCTTCCACGCGATCGTCGTGCTGCGCCCCGCGCGACGCGCCTTCTTGCCGCGCTTCACCACCACCTTCGGCGCCGGCTCCTCGTCGCTCGGCCCCGTCAGCGTCACCGGCACGATCGCGACGTTGTTCGCGGGATTGCTCTCGCAGACGCCGCCGACGCCGCACAGTACGGCGTCCGGGTTGATCGTCACCGCGAGGTCGTAGTCGCCGGGCGGCACCTCGGTGACGTCGATCCACTGGCAGTCGAGCGTGCTGCCGTAGAGATCGCCCCACCCCACCTGCATGCCCTGCATGCCCGGGAGCTCGCACGAGTCGCTGCCACGACAGCAGTACCGTCGCGTCGGATTGGTCCCCGCCGCGTCCGACGGCCGCGTGTCCTCGATGCAGAACGACCGCTTCTGACCCGTCACGACGACGGCGCTGCCACCGCGCTCGCGCAGCTCGTAGCGCGCGAAGTCGAGGAAGTGCCAGTGATTGTGCGCCGGGCAACTGCTGAACACCCACGTGGGATCGCCGTTCGGCAGGCGATCGTCGGGATTCGGCGCACCCATGACGAGGTCCTCGTCGCCGACGTTCGTCGACAACACCGCGAAGCGCAGCAGCTTGCGCGCGCCCGGGCCCCCGACGCAGAGGTCGGCCGGCTGCAGCTCGCAGGCCTCGGGCGCGAAGACCTTCACCTCCGTGCGCACGTCGCCGGCGAGTGTCGCGGCGTCGATGGCGAGATCGGGCAACGCGTGCGCGCGCGCCGCGAGGAGCAGCAGCGCGATCGATGCGACTCTCATGACGTCACGTCGGGCAGGATCGGCAGGCGCAGATTCCGCGTGATCCGACGGTGCAGCGCGGGGAAGAGCGTGCGGATCGCGTAGGCGATGCGGACATAGCGCGGGACCGTCACTTCATGCTGGCCGCGCTCGAGCGCGCGGAGCACCGCGCGCGTGAAGGCGGGCGCGTCCATGAACGTCCGCGTCGCCCGCTCGGGCATGCGGGCCAGGATCTCCGGGGTGAACATCTCCGTGCGCACGAGGGCGGGATACACCGCCATCACGTGGATGCCCAGCGGGGCGAGCTCGATGGCCAGGGCCTCCGTGAGGCCGGTCACGGCGAATTTGCTGGCCGTGTACGCCGCCTCGTCCGGCTGGCCGAGCTTGCCGGCGACCGACGACACGTTGACGATCCATCCTTCGCCCCGCGCGCGCAGGTCGGGCAGCACCGCGCGAATCGTCCAGACGACGCTCAGGTAGTTCGTCCGCATCATGCGTTCGAACTCGTCGAGCGGCTCGTCCTTGAAGAGACCGTGGTGCCCGTACCCCGCGTTGTTGACGAGGAGGTCGATGCGACCCCACGCGGCCCGTACACGCGCGACCGCCGCCTCGATGCTCGCGCGGTCAGCGACGTCGCAGGTCACCGCCAGCGTGCGGTCGGCGCCGAGCTCGGCCGCCAACGTCTCGAGTCGATCGAGCCGCCGGGCCAGCAACGCGACGCGCATGCCGCGCGCCGCGAGATCGCGCGCCAGCTGGGCGCCGATGCCGCTCGAGGCCCCGGTGACGATCGCGGTGCGGCCGCGAAAGTCGGTCAGCCCCGCCATGCGACGCGGCTCAGCCGCGGCCGCCGGGGACGAACCGCAGCGCCAGGCCCACGAGCGACGGCACCATCTTCGGCCGCAGCAGCTCGGGGTCGTACTGCGAGAGCCGACGGTCGTTCTCGCCGGCGCACGTGCGCGCGAGCGTCGTCAGCGTGATGTCCGCGTTGATCTCGTCGGGCACCTGCATCGTGAAGTCGTCGCCGGCGTCGGCGTCGCGTAGCTGCAGCGCCGTCTTGACGCGGCCGATCGCCTGCAGGGCGACACCCGCGACGCGGCGGACCAGGAACCACGGCTTCTGCACGACGGGAAGCTGCACGCCGCGATGCGCAGCCCAGTTCGAGAAGAAGAGGATGTGCCGCGCCTCTTCCTGCATGACGCCGTCGAAGACCTCGGTCAGCGGCTTCGGGAAGAAGCCCGTGTCGGACGCGACCTTGAACAGCCCGAACGCGAAGAACGAGTCGAAGCACTCGCCGTAGCCCATCCGCATGAAGCCCCATTCGGCGTCGCGTGGCTGCTCCGCCTTCTCGTCGGGGAACGGGATGTCGTAGAATTTCAGCAGGTGGTCGAGGAGCTGCGCGTGACGCTCCTCCTCGTACGCCTGCATCGCGATGGCTTCGCGTAACACCGGGTCGGGCTCGACGTCGGCCATCGCGCGCACGCGCGCCGCGGCGGTGCGCTCGCTCCCGACGGCCTCGCCCCAGAACGGCAGGCCGCGCAAGCGTTCACGTGCAGCGGCATCGAGATCGGGCCAACGGATCGCATCGGGCTCGTAGGCGTGATGCGTGCTGACGAACTCGCGACAGAAACGGGCCTTGTGCTCGTCGCTGCCGATACGGAGGCGCCCCATGCGTGCGAGCCGTATAGCGGTCGAGGGTGCTCGGAGCAAGGCGGTTCGGCGCGCGACGTAGTGCAAATTTGACCGGCCGCGCGGCGCGCCGTAAGAAAACTCGCATGCTCAATCGTACCGTCGCGCTCGTGTCCGTGATCCTCGCCGCCGTCGTGGCCTGCGGTGGCGGCGAGACGCCGGCGCCGACGCGTCAAGCGACGCCGCTCGACGCCAGCACGACGGGCACGATCGCGGTCGGCGTGCGCGTCGACGGCACGGTCCCGCCGATGGAGACGCTGCGCATGGGCAGCTTCGCGGAATGCACGTCGCAGCATCAGGGCCCGGTGCCCGTCGGCGACATGCTCGTGCAGGACGGCAACGTCCAGAACGCCTTCGTCTACATCAAGGACGGTCTCGGCGACCGCGTGTTCGCGACGCCCACGGAGAAGGTCGTCATCGACCAGAAGGGCTGCCTGTACGTGCCGCGCGTCGCCGGCGCGATGGTCGATCAGCCCATCGAGTTCCTGAACAGCGACAGCACGCTGCACAACGTTCACGGCATGCCGAAGCTCTCGAGCCCGTGGAACGTGGCGTTGCCGCGGCAGGGCAGCGAGCGGACGATCGCGATCACCAAGCCCGAGGTGATGATCAGCGTGCGCTGCGACCTCCATCCGTGGATGCAGGGCTGGCTCGGCGTGCTGGATCACCCCTACTTCGCGGTCACCGGCGCGGACGGACGCGGCACGCTGTCGAACGTACCTCCGGGGGAGTACACCATCGGCGTGTGGCACGAGCGTTTCGGCAGCAAGGAGCAGAAGGTGACGCTGGCGGCCAAGGGCAGCGAGTCGATCACCGTCACGCTCGCCGCGCCCTGAACGACGCGTATCACGCGTCCCCGAATTGACTCGCCGTCGCACCGCTTGATAGGTCGCGTGGGCATTTTCCCCTCCACTGGCTAGAGGAGTCGAATCATGGAGACCACCGAGCTACTCCAGGCACTCTTTCGCTGGATCCACATCTTCGCGGGCATTCTCTGGATCGGGCACCTCTACTTCTTCAACTTCGTGAACGGGCCGTTCGAGGCGACGATCGCCGACGTGAAGGTCAAGGTCATCCCGGAGCTGCGGCCGCGCGCGCTGTACTGGTTCCGCTGGGGCGCCGCCTGGACGTGGGTCACCGGCCTGCTGCTCGTGATGCTGGTGTTCTACCACGGCCGGCAGATGGGCTTCGCGCCCGACGCGGGCTGGAGCGTCGGTGCGATCATCATGGTGCTGGTCACGTTCCTCGCGTTCGCGGTCTACGATCCGGTCGCGAAGAGCATCAAGGACAACAAGCAGATGGCCGCGGTGGGCTTCGCGCTGACCGCCGTCGTCATCCTCGCGTACGTCTACGTCGGCGGTTTCGGCTACCGTGCCTACGTGATCCACACCGGTGCGCTCTTCGGCACGCTGATGGCGGCGAACGTGTGGATGCGGATTTGGCCGAACCAGCAGAAGATCATCGCGGCGATCAAGGGCGGCCAGGCGCCGGACGCAGCGCTCGTCGCGACGGCCGGCACGCGCTCGCGCCACAACACCTACATGTCCGTGCCGCTCGTGTGGACGATGATCAACCAGCACACGCTCGCCGCGGCGCCCGCCTCGCAGATCGGCGGCATCGTCTACCTGCTGCTCGCGATCGCGCTCGGCTGGGGCGCGGTGGTCCTCTGCTACAAGAAGGCGACGCAGGTCAAAGGCTTCTGATCCGGTTTGAGACCCGCATCGCCCGCTGCTAGCCCGGAAGAGGGTTGGAGGTGTGGAGATGCGGGTCTCGACGTTCGTGACGATGCTCGCCGTCGCCGGGGTGTTCGCCGGCGTCGGCCGCGCCCAGGCGCCGCGCGACCCGATGGGGACGCTGCGGGCCACCGGTCCGGTGGACGTGTCGCTGGACGGCAGCACCTGGGTGCCGTCGACCGGCGGACCCGTCGTCGAGGGCGCCACCATCCGCACCGGTCTCGGCGGCTCGGCGACGCTGGAGCTGCAGGCGGGCGACGTCGTCGGCCTCGGCGAAGGCGCGGTGCTGCAGCTCATGACGGCGATCCCGCCGGCGCTCCGGCTCGACGCCGGGCACGCGCGCGTGCATCTGCAGCCGACGTCGGTCACGACCATCGACACACCGGCCGGCATCGTGCGCACGCCGCTCGCGACGACGGGCGCCGGTCCGCACCGCGACGCGGCCGTCGTCGTCAGCGGCTACGAGACGTCGGTGCGCGCCATCCGCGGCGACCTCGACGTCCTCCAGCACGGCTCCGGCATGGTGGAGCTCGAGCCCGGACAGGTCGCGACGTTCGCCGCGGGCAACCCCGTGCCGGAGATCGTCAGCGTCCGCGGCACGCCGGACGATCCCGACGCACCACGCCCGAACGGCAACCCGCGCTCCGATCCGAAGATCCTGGCGAGCCCGCTCATCGCGCAGCTCGCGGTCGCCGTCGGCGTGATCACCGGCGGCGTCTTCGGCGGCCTGACGGGCTTTTAGGACTTCCGGCGTACGCCGAAGGTGCCCAACGCCTTCGCGATGAGCGTGCCGCCGGAATCGACGACCTCGCCCTCGACGATCGCCACCGCGCTGCGCAGGCTGACGACGCGCGTGTGGCAGCGCAGCACGCGATCGGACGTGAACGCCACGAAGCTGACGTTCAGGTTGTGCGTCGCGATGCGATCGTGCGGCGCCAGCTGGCGCGCGACGGCGACCGCGAGCCCGGTGTCGAACAGCGTGGCGATGACGCCGCCGTGCACCGTGCCGAACGGGCTCAGCATCACCTCGGGCACGTCCATCCGCAGCACGATCTCGTCGGCGTCGGCACGCTCCAGCTCGTAGCCGAAGAGCGACCAGAAGCCGGGCATCTGCCGCGTGACGGCCGTCACGGACGTTCCTGCCGCGCGAACCGTCCCGCGTAGATCGCGCTGCCGTCGCAGCGCTGCAGGATGATCTGACACAGGCGCACGCCCGCGTGGATCACCAGCGGGCGGTGTGCGACGTTCGACATCTCCAGCACTTGCCGGCTGTCGACGCCGGGCGCGATGAAACCCGCCGTGACGTGGATCATCAGGCCGAGCCGCGCGAAGCGGCTGCGCCCTTCGAGCCAGCCGGCGATGTCGCCGGGCAGCCGGATGCGCTCGCGCGTGATGCCGAGGATCGTCTCGCCGGGCTGCAGCACGTGCGGCGTCGCGAGCGAGCGCACCGTCGTGCTCTCCTGATAGTCGGCCTCGTCGGTGACGGCCACCGGCTCGGGACCGTCGCCCATCACGCGGATTTCGTCGCCGAGGTGCAGGTCGATCGACGCGGGACCGATGTGGGCGCGATCGAGCGGATCGACGTCGAGGCGTCCCGCGTCGAGCTCGCGGAGGATCACGTCCCGTGTGAGGATCATGGCAAAAGTGTAGCAGAGCGGGACCGGTGCTATACAGCTGCGCGGAGGCGTTCGATGGCATACCAGCACATTCTCGTGGACACGGCCGACGGGATCGGCACGGTCACCATGAACCGGCCGGCCCAACGGAACGCGCTGTCCGAAGCGCACCTCGCCGAGCTGCTGCAGGCGTTCCGCGCCTTCGGCGAGGACCTGGACTGTCGCGCCGTCGTGCTCGCCGCGAACGGCCCGGTGTTCTCCGCCGGCCACGACTTCGGCGACATGGTGGACCGCGACGAGGCCGGCATGCGCCGCCTGCTGGAGCTGTGCGCCGAGGTGATGGCGACGATCCAGGCGCTGCCGCAACCCGTCGTGGCGCAGGTCCAGGGGCTCGCGACGGCGGCCGGCTGCCAGCTCGTCGCGACCGCCGACCTCGCCGTCGCCGCCGAGGAGGCCGCCTTCGCGGCGCCTGGCGGCGCGGGCGGCTGGTTCTGCCACACGCCGATGGTGGCGATCGCCCGCGTGGTGAGCCGCAAGCGCGCCGCCGAGCTCGCGTTCACCGGGGAGCGCATCGACGCCGCCACGGCGCTCGCCTGGGGCCTCGTGAACCGCGTCGTCCCGCGCGACCGCCTGGTCGACGAGACGGTGCGCCTGGCGCGCGCCGCGAGCCGCGGCAGCCGCGCGTCGAAAGCGCTCGGGAAGCGCGTGATGTGGGAGACGATCGGCCTCGACACCGCCACGGCCTACGCACGCGCCACCGACGCGATGGCGGCGAGCGCGGTCGGCCCCGACGGTCGCGAGGCGATGGCCGCGTTCCTCGAAAAGCGGCCGGGCGTCTACCCGTCGCGCCGCTGACCGCCCAGGTTTGATTCCCGTACGCTTCTTCGGGTTGTATGGGCCGGCATGCCTGCCCCGGTCGCGTACTTCTGCATGGAGTTCGGTCTCTCCGAGGAGTTCCCCATCTATGCCGGCGGTCTCGGCATCCTCGCCGGCGACTTCATCAAGTCGGCCCACGACCTGCAGCTGCCCGTGATCGGCGTCGGGCTGCGCTGGGCGCGCGGCTACTCGCGCCAGCGCATCGGCGACGACGGCCTCCCCGTCTCGGAGTTCCCGGCGTACTCGGCGGACTTCCTCGAGGACACGGGCGTCCGCGTGCGGGTGCGCGTCGCCGACCGCGAGGTCGAAGCGCGCGTCTGGCGCACGCAGCGCTACGGCAACGCGCCGCTGCTGCTCCTCGAGCCCGTCAACACGCGCGACGCGTGGATCACGAACCGCCTCTACGACCCGACGCTCGAGTCGCGCGTCGCCCAGGAGATCCTCCTCGGCATCGGCGGCGTGCGCGCGCTGCGCAAGCTCGGCATCGACGTCGACACGTACCACTTCAACGAGGGGCACGCGGTGTTCGCCGGCGTCGAGCTGATCGCCGAGCGCATGGTCGCCGGCGCGTCGTTCCGCGACGCGTGGGCCGCCGTGCGCGAGCAGATCGTCTTCACCACGCACACGCCCGTGCCCGCCGGCAACGAGGTGCACGACCCCGCCCTGCTCCGCCGGCTCGGCGCGTGCTGCGAGCTGGTCGACTGGGAGATGCGCGAGATCGGCGGCGCGCCGTTCAACATGACGGTTGCCGGCTTGCGGCTGTCGCGCCGTGCGAACGCGGTGGCGGAGCTCCATGCCGAGGTCTCGCGCGACATGTGGAAGGACGTCACCGGCGCGAGCGAGATCATCGCGGTCACGAACGGCGTGCATCCGCCGACGTGGCAAGACCGTCGCATCAAAGACGCCATCGACTCGCCCGAGCAGCTCTGGACGATCCACCAGCAGCTCAAGGCCGACCTGCTCGCGACGATCACGACACGTACCGGCGTCCGCCTGAATCCCGACGTCCTGACGATCGGCTTCGCGCGCCGCGCGGCGTCCTACAAGCGCAGCGACCTGATCTTCCGCAATCCGGAGCGCATCGCCGAGCTGCTCGAGCGGCGCGCCCTGCAGCTCGTCTTCGCCGGCAAGGGCCATCCCGACG
Organism: uncultured Binatia bacterium (SeqCode); assembly: GCA_964432595.1. GTDB lineage: Bacteria > Desulfobacterota > Binatia > DP-6 > DP-6 > DASYLJ01. The sequence goes on from CAYSOF010000036.1 coordinate 20,894, forward strand.
ACGAGGCCGGACGCCGGATCATCGGCGTGCTGGTGGCGATGGCGCAGCGGTTCCCCGAATCGGTCGTGTTCGTGCCGGACTACGAGATGGCGCTCGGCCGCGCGCTGACGCGCGGCTCCGACGTGTGGCTCAACAACCCGATCCGTCCGCTCGAAGCGTGCGGCACGTCGGGAATGAAGGCCGCGATGAACGGCGTGCTGAACCTGTCGGTGCTCGACGGCTGGTGGCCCGAAGCGTGCGCCCACGGGGTGAACGGCTGGGCGATCGGCGACGGCTCGACCGGCGCGCCGGACCAGGACGACCGCGACGCCGCGGCGCTCTATGCCACGCTCGTCGACGAAGTCATTCCGGCGTACGCCGATCGCACGCGCTGGGTGGGCATGATGCAGTCGAGCATCACGAGCACGCAGGACGCGTTCTCGTCCGACCGGATGCTGCGCGACTACTTCCGCCGGCTCTACGCGCGCTGATCGATCAGGGGCGCGACGGCTTCGAGCTGCTCGAGGTAGTGCGTCAGGCTCGTGTGGCGGAAGCGCAGGTTGACGACCGTCGCACCGACGTCGCGATAGCGGTGCAGGCGTTCGGTCAGCTCCCGACGCTGGCTCGGCTGCACGGGGTCGAGCAACACGTCGATCGGCAGCACGAGATCGAAGCGCTCGCGGCGCCCCGTCTTCGCGAGGATCGCGGCCATCGCGTCGAGGTCGAGGCCGAACGGATCCCAGCCGTCGCCGAACGCGAGCGCGCGTCGCAGCGACCGCGGCGTGCGGCCGCCGAGCCAGATGGGGATCGTCGTCTGCACGCCGCACGGATCGACGATCACGTCGGCGAAACGATGGTGCGTGCCCTGGTACCGCGGCTCGCGCCGGCCGAACGCGGCCCGTAGCGCGCGCAGCGCGTCCTCGTAGATCGGCCCGCGCCCGGCGAACCGCGCGCCCAGCAGCGCGAACTCCTCGGCGAGCGTCCCGACGCCGACGCCCAGCACGAGCCGCCCGCCGCAGAGACGGTCGAGCGTGCCGTAGCGCTTCGCGATCTCGAGCGGGTGGTGGTAGCCCAGCACCAGGACGTGCGTCACGAAGCGGATACGCGTCGTCTGCGCCGCCAGGAAGCCGAACGTCGCCAGCGGGTCGTAGTAGCGCGTGCCGCGCGCGGCGGCGGCCGACGCCGGGATCGCCACGTGCTCGCTGCACGTCAGGTGATGGTAGCCGAGACGGTCGGCGGCGACGGCGATCCGCGTCAGCTCGGCCGGGCCGGCGTCCTCCGTCCACGCGGCGTCGTTGGCCGGATGCCGCGTGACGATGGGCGTGATCAGGCCGAGTCTCACCGAAACACCTGCGAGTCAGCTGCTCCGACGGTCGGAGCAGCATGCCGCGCCGGCGTTGCCCGCCGCGGCGCGGCGGTCGCCCGCAGCCGGCCGCTCCACGCTCGCGTTCGTCCGACCCGAGACATGGTCTCGGGTCGAGTCTCTAGCACCCGCGGCGAGTCGGGTGGTAGACGGCGCCGTGGATTTCTCCTGGTCCGCGGACGACGAGCGCTTCCGTGCGGCCCTGCGCGCGTGGCTCGCCGACAACGTGCCGTCGCGTGCGGAGCGGATTCCGCACGACGACGCGTCGCTCGCCGACGAGTTCGCCTTCCTGCGCACGTGGCAGCGCCGCTTGTTCGACGCCGGCTACGTCGGGCTGCTCTGGCCGCGCCGCTACGGCGGGCGCGAGGCGCCGCCGACGCAGCAGGCGATCCTGAACGAGGAGCTCGCGCGCGTGCGCGCACCGCAGCTGCTGAATCGCGTCGGCATCAACAACGCCGGCCCGACGTTGATCGCGCACGGCACCGAGGCCCTCAAGCAACGGCTGCTGCCGCCCATCCTCTCGGGCGACGAGATCTGGTGTCAGCTCTTCTCGGAGCCCGGCGCCGGCAGCGACCTGGCCGCCGTGCGCACGCGTGCGGAGCGCGACGGCGACGCGTTTCGCATCACCGGCCAGAAGGTGTGGACCAGCTACGCACAGTTCTCGAAGTGGGCGATCCTGCTCGCGCGCACCGACCCGTCCCTGCCGAAGCACGCCGGCCTCACCTACTTCATCCTCGACATGGAACGGCCGGGCATCACGATCCGCCCGCTGCGGCAGATCACCGGCTCGACGGAGTTCAGCGAGGTGTTCCTCGAAGACGTGGTGGTGCCCGCGGATCACGTCGTCGGCGGCGTGAGCCAGGGCTGGGAGATCGCGATGACCACGCTCGCGCACGAGCGCGGGACTGGGTTCGCCTTCAAGGAGCAGGTGCTCCAGCGCATTGCCCTCGAAGAAGCCATCGCCCTCGCACGCGCGCGGAACGTCCACACCGATCCCCGCGTGCGCCAGGCAATCGCATCGGGATGGATAGACGTCGAGATCATGCGACTCATGAATTGCCGAACGCTCACGCGCCTCGATCGCGGACAGGAGCCGGGCCCGGAGTCGTCGTTGGTGAAGTTGTTCTGGGCGGGGCTCACGCAACGGCTGCACGAGCTGGGCATGTGCATCGACGGTCCGCACGCGGCGCTCCTCGGCCCGCGCCAGCTCGCGTTCCTCTGGTCGCGCGTCGGCGCGATCGCGGGCGGCACCTCCGAGGTGCAGGCGAACATCATCGCCCAAAGGATGCTCGCGCTGCCGCGTACGTAGTTTCAACTTGACAGCGCGCGAGGGCCTGTGGTGCATGGCCATTCGGGTGAGGGAGCGGGTTCTGGCCTGGGGCCAACTTGGTCGGGAGAAGCTCCATGGGAAAAGTCGTTCCGCTGCACGAGGTAGACTCGCTCGTCATGCCGCTCGCGGAGGGGGCTTCGCTGCGGGTGACGAGGTTCCTGGAGTCCCCTCGGGTGGCGATTTCCGTCCACGGTCCGGGCGGTGGTGACGCCGGCGGCGTGATCCTGCACGCCGATCGCGCGCGCCTCCTCGCGTCGTGGCTGCTGCGCATGGCCAACGAATGCGGCGGCGACGACACGGACGCACAGCCCCGGTCGCTCCGAGGATAGACGCAGACACAGTCCGACCGACGATCGACGCGCCCGCGCTTCAGGCGCGCGGCGGCGCCGCGGGATCGCCCGGCGCCTGCACCAGCTCGATGAGCTGGCCGTCGGGATCGGCGACGAACGCCGCGGCGCTCTCGAACTCCGGGAAGCGGATCACGGTGTCCTCGAGCACGCGTTCGCCCGCCGCGCGCAGCCCGTCGAGGACGGTGTCGAGCTCCTGCACACGGAACGAGAGATGGGTGAGGCCCAGCTCGTTCATCGTGCGCTCGCGACGCGGCGGCGCCGGTGGCGTCGCGAAGTGGAGCAGCTCGATGCGCACGCCGTCGCGTGTCAGGTAGACGGCCCGCAGGTGCGCGTCGCGCAGCCGGAGCAGCGTGTCCACGGGCGGTCCGGCGATCTCGAGACGATGCTCCTCGGTGAAGCCGAGGCAGTCGCGATAGAAGCGCAGCGCGCGATCGAGATCGCCGACGCAGATGCCGATGTGCGTCAGCCGTTGCAGCGGCAACGCCATCAATAGCCCGTGTGATGTTCCTCGATGGCGGCGCGCACCCGCGCCGCGAGCGCGTCACGATCGTCGAAGCCGAGGCCGGCCGTCGGGATCGGCGGAGCGATGATGATCTCCACCTCGCCGGGCACGACGTTGAGACGGCTGCCGCGCGGCATCAGCCGCCGCGTGCCGCGGCAGATCACGGGCACCACTGGCAGACCGAGACGGATCGCGAGCACGAACGCGCCCTTCTTGAACTCGCGCAGCCGGCCGTCGCGGCTGCGAGTCCCCTCGGGAAATACGACGAACGATTGTCCGTTCGCCGTGACGCGGTTCAACGCGTCCTGCGCCTGCGACGAGTTCTCGCGGTCGATCGGCACCATGCCGAGCGCATCGAGCACCGCCGCGACGACGGGATGCCGCCAGAGGCTGCGCTTCGCGGCGAATCGCGTCGCGCCCGGGAGATGGCCGAGCAGCGTCAGGATGTCGAGGTGGCTCTGGTGGTTCGGCGCGAACACGTACGCCGTCCCGCGATCCAGGTGCTCGAGACCGACGAGCTTCACGCGCACGCCGAGGAGCCATTCGAGCGTCCGCGCGCGTGCCTTCGCGAAGCCCCACGCGAGCCGCTGGCTGCCGGTGATGCGGTGGATGCCGACAGCGACGATCGCCATCCCGACCATCATGCCGCGGAACAGGAACGGGGACACGGCGACGCGAAGCGTGCGCGGATCGTGCAGCTCGTCCGTCGCCGTCGTGGCCGCGGCGCGTGCGGATTCGACCATCGCCCCGGTGCTAGCAGCTTCGCCCCGGGGACGCGACTCCCGATCGCATCAGGACTGCAGCTCGGCCGCGGGCAGCTCGCGTGCGAGGCCGTCGGCGCCGGCGACGATGACGGGATACCGGCGTCCCGCCACGAGCATCGCGTCCGCACGCGGCCCGACGAGCAGGCCGGCGCCCGCCGCCATGCCTGTCAGCACGCCCGAGCTCTGCGACGCGGCCGGCGTCGCGACCAGAAGCCCGTCGGCGCCGAGGGTGAGCCGCACGCGCACGAACTCGGTGAGGTCGGTGGCCTTCCTCGTCGCGGCGTCGAGCGTCGCCTCGACCACGGGCAGGTGCAGGCGCCGATGTCCCGCCATGCGACGCAGCGCCGGCCGCACGTACACCTGGAAGCAGACGAGCGCCGACACCGGATTGCCCGGCAGGCCGACGAACAGCGTGTCGGCGCGACGTCCCACGGTGAGCGGCTTGCCCGGCTTCTGCGCGACGCGCCAGAAGAGCCGCTCGACGCCGAGGTCGTCGAGCGCTTCCTTGACGAAGTCGAACTCGCCGACGGACACGCCGCCCGTCGAGAGCACGACGTCGGCCGACGCCGCCTCGCCGAGACGCGCGCGGATGTCCTCGCGCCGGTCGCGCGCGATCGGCAGCACGAGCGCATCCCCGCCGGCCTCCGCGACCGCCGCCGCGAGCAGGTAGGCGTTGCTGTTCACCACCTGCCCCGGGCCGGGCGCCTCGTCGACCTCGACCAGCTCGGCGCCGGTCGAGACGATCGCCACCCGCGGCCGGCGGTAGACGGCGACGGTGGCACGTCCCACCGAGGCGAGCACGCCGACGTCGGCAGGGCCCAGCACCGTCCCGCGCGCGACGACAACCGCGCCCGGTGCGACGTCCTCGCCCGCGAGCCGGACGTTCGCGCCCGGCTTGATCGGCACGCGCACGGTGACGACGCCGTCGCGCTCCTCGGTGTCCTCGACGCGCACGACCGTGTCGGCACCGTCGGGCACCACCGAGCCCGTGAAGATCTTGGCCGCGGTCCCCGCGACGACCGGCGCGTCGAGCAACGTGCCCGCGGGTGCGGTGCCGACGATCCGCAGCGACGCGGGCGCCGTCGCGACGTCGGCCGCCTGGACGGCGAAGCCGTCCATGGCCGAGTTCGCGGCGGCGGGGACCGCGCGCGCGGAGGCGATGTCCTCCGCGGCCACGCGGCCGGCGGCGTCACGCAGCAACACGCGCTCGGGGCCGAGCACCGGCGTGGCATCGAGGGTGGCGCGCAGCGCCTCGGCGACCGAGATCACGCGCCGAGCGATAGCGTGGCGGTCGGAATGCTGCAACGCGCTGGACTCGCCACGGACGCCGCGGTACGCGGGCGCGATGCCGCTACCGCGCGACGACCGCTGGGTGCACGCCGGGCTGCGCTTCCACGCGCTCGACTGGGGAACGGCCGGTCTGCCGCCGGTCGCCCTGATCCACGGCGGCGCGCAGACCGCCCACAGCTGGGACGAGGTGGCGCCCGCCCTCTCGCGCCGTCATCACGTCGTGGCGGTCGATCAGCGCGGCCACGGCGACACGGACTGGGCGCCGCGCTACGATCGTGACGCGTACGTCGGCGACGTCAGCGCGCTGCTCGACCACCAGGGCTGGCACGCCGCGTCGCTCGTCGCGATGAGCCTCGGCGGGCTGAACGCGATCGCCTTCGCCGCCGCCTGGCCCGAGCGCGTGCGCGCGCTCGTCGTGGTCGACGTCGTGCCGACCGTCGCGCAGGCGGGCCGCGAGGCGATCGGCAAGCAGCTCGCGGTGCGTGACTTCGCCTCGCTCGAGGAGGCGGTGGCGCAGGCGCACGCGTTCAACCCGCGCCGGACCATCGAGAACATCCGCGAGCGCCTCGGCCACGCCATGCGCGAGGGCGCCGACGGCCGCTGGACGTACAAGTTCGACCCGGCGATGGCCGACGGCACGCGCGACATCGAGGCGCTGTGGTCGGCGGTGCGACGGCTGCGCTGCCCGACGATGCTCGTGCGCGGCGCCGACAGCCCCATCCTCGCCCCCGAGGCGGCGGAGCGCTTCCTGCGCGAGGTGCCCGGCAGCGTGCTCGCCGAGGTCCCGGACGCGGGCCACTCGGTGATGGGCGACAACCCGCCCGGCTTCCTCGCCGTCGTCGCGCCGTTCCTCGCCCGCTGGGCGTAGAGCCGCTCCGTCACTCGGACGCCGGCAGGCGCACGCGGACGCTCGTGCCGCGGCCCGGCGCCGAGTCGATCGCCACGTCGCCGCCGAGCAGCCGTAGCAGGCGCGCGACGATCGCGAGGCCGAGGCCCGAGCCCGCGGCCGGGCTGTCGCCGTGGACGAACGGCTCGAGCGCCTGCCTCGCGATGCCGGGCTCCATGCCCGGGCCGGTGTCCATCACGGTGATGTCGACGCGCTCGCCCGCGCGCGCCGCCACGAGCCGCACGCAGCCCGCCTGCGTGAACTTCGCCGCGTTCGCGAGCAGGTTCACCAGCACCTGCCGCAGCCGCTCCCGGTCCGTGCGCGCGACGGCGTCGGTGGCGACGTCCACCTCGAACCCGACCGGGCGGTCGCGCAGCAGCGCGTCCATCATCTCGCGCAGCGAGCCGACGAGCTCGCCGACGTGCACCGAGCGCAGCGTGTAGCCGAGCTTGCCCTGCTCGATCCGCGCCAGGTCGAGCAGGTCGTCGATCAGCGCGAGCTGCGCGTTCGCCGTGCGGTGCATGCGCTCGAGCGTGTCGACCTGCATCGGCCCGACCGCGCCGAAGGTGCCGTCGGCGAGCAGCTGGGTGTAGCCGAGCAGCACGTTCAGCGGCGTCCGCAGATCGTGCGAGACGCTCGCGAGGAACTCGCTCTTGGCCTGGTTCGCGCGCTGCAGCGCCTCGAGCAGGATCGCCTTGCGGATCGCCACGGTCGCGAACGTGCCGAGGAGCCGCGCGTCGTCCGCGTCGGTCGCGCCGAATCGATATCGCTCCTCGACGTCGACCACCGTGAGGCAGCCGACGGGGCCGGCCGCGTCGGCGAGCGGAATCACCATCAGCGCCGCGGGCCGCAGCAGCTGCGCGAGCCGCGTCGCGCCCTGCGGCGAGTTCATCACGTCGTTCAGCACGAGCGGCACGCCCGACTCGATCGCCTCGCGGAACGCCGGCTCGGAGTCGAAGGGCACGTGCAGGGGCGTCGTCGGCGGGAAGATGCCCGCCGTGGCGCGACGCACGAGCAAGCCGTCCTCGACGATCATCAGCGCGGTGCGCGTGGCGCGGAAGAGCGAGCGGCTGGCCGCGCAGAGCCGCGCGCCCATGCTCTCGAGGTCGCCCGCCTCGAGCACCTCGGCCGCGCAGCGCGCGAGGCGGGTGCGGCGGTCCGCGAGCCGCGCGTGCGACGCCTCGAGCCGAGCGGTGCGGATCAGCAACGCGATCTGCGGCGCGATCTGGTCGAGCAGCTGCGCCTGCGCGGGCGTGAATTCCGACGTGGTCTCGAAGCCGCAGGAGAGCACGCCCTCCGCCTCGTCCTGGTACATGAGCGGCGTCACGCGCAGCACGGTGAGCCGCGCGAGGTCGAGGATGCGATCCATCGCGGGTCCGAAGCGTCCGTGCACCGCCTCGATGGAGCGGCCGAGCGCCAGCTCGTCCTCGCCCGGGAACGTTCCCGGCGCATAGCCGTGGCGCGCGAACGCCTCGATCACCTCGGGGGGCGTGCCGTGCTCGGCCGCCGGCATCCACATGCCGCGGCGGCGCGAGCGCACGTAGACCGTCACGCGGTCGCAGGGCACCGCGGCGGCGACGGCCTGCGCGATGCGGAAGAGGACGTCCGGGTAGCCCGTGGACTCGCGCACCGCCGTCAGAACGGCCCAGAGGGCCTGCAGCGTCTGCGGGTCCATCCAATCCCATATCGGCAGAATCGGCTGCCCTCGTGAAGACTGTCGGAATTCTGACTGGCGTCGCGCGACGGCCGGTGCTACCTCGCGCGCGTGCGGTGGACGCGGCTCGCGGGCGTGGTCGTGCTGGCGGTGGTGGCCTTCGCCGTCGTCACGGCCGCGGCGCTCGAAGGCGTCGAGGTGGTGGAGCTGCGGACGCGCGACCGGGCGGGCGGCGTGCGAACGACGCGGGTCTGGATCGCCGACGCCGACGGCGCCTCGTGGGTCGAAGCCGCGACGCCCGACCGCCCGTTCCTGCTCGACGTCATGGCCGACCCGCACCTGGACGTCGTCCGCGGCGACCGCGTCCTGGCCATGCGTGCGACGCCCGAGCCCGGCATGGCGGGCCACCACCGCATCCGCCGCCTCCTCCGCGACAAGTACGGATGGGCCGACGTCTGGATCGGCTGGCTGGCCGACACGTCGGCGTCGGTCGCCGTGCGCATCGACCCGACGACCTAGCGACGGCGCGCGAGGAACAGGTGTTCCTCGTTGCGCTCCTCGAAGCCGCCGGGATGGCGCTCGGCGACGAGCGCCCGCAGCCGCGCCAGCAGGCGGCCGTGCTCCGGGCCGGCGATGCGCCGCACCCACTCGAGCGTCGCCGCCCAGCCGAGGAACGCGTCCGGCGTGTAGGTGATCGTGGCGTCGAGCACGCGCGACGGCACGGGCTCGAGCCGCGACGCGCCCGCGAACGGCGCGGGCGGATGCACCCAGCCGAGGTCGGGCGGCACCGGCCGGCCGATCTCGGCCATCGCCTCGCGGATCAGCACGTTCGACGGCTCGTCGGCGCGCGGATAGCGCCAGAAGAGCGCGGCCCACCCGCCAGGCGCGAGGACACGCGTGATCTCCCGCAGCGCCGGCACCGGCGCGAACCAGTGGAACGCGGTGCCCGCCGTCACGAGGGCGGTCGAGCCGTCGCGCAGCGGCAGATGCTCGGTGCGCGCCTGGACGACCGCCAGCGTGCGCGCCTGGGCCAGCATCGGCGCCGAGAAGTCGACGCCGACGGCCCGCCACCCACGGCGCGTGAGCGTGCTGGCAACGAAGCCGGTGCCGCACCCCAGGTCGACCGCGAACCGACCCGCCGCGTCCCCCGTGTGCTCCGTGATGACGTCGTACAGGCCGGTCGAGTAGTCGCGGCGATAGCGGCCGTACGTCGCGGCCTGTCGACGGAAGTCGAACGGCTCGTCGTCGGGCGGGAGCGCCATCTCGGCCATGGGTCCGCAGGGTACTCTCCGAACGCGCGACTTGCACCAGCCGGGAGCCCGAGAGCATTAGGTGACACCGTGGTCGTCGCGATCAGCAGCGCCGTCATCGCCCTGCTCCTCCTGGCGACGCTCGCCGTCGACGGGACCGGCGAGGAGGGCATCCGGGCGGTGATCCGCCTGACGGCGCGCACCTCGGTGCTGCTCTTCACCACGGCGTTCACCGCGAGCGCGCTGCGGCGGCGATGGCCGGCGGCGACGACGCGCTGGCTGCTGCGGCGCCGTCGCCAGATCGGGCTGTCGTTCGCGGTCTCACACGGCGTGCACCTGCTCGCGATCGTCGTGCTCGCCACGCGTTTTCCCGACACGTTCTGGCCGAACACCAGCATGGTGACGATCGTCTTCGGCGGGCTGGCCTACGTCTTCATCCTGCTGATGGCGCTCACGTCCAACGACGCGAGCGTGCGGCTGCTCGGCGGCCGCCGCTGGAGCGCGCTGCACACCACCGGGATGTACGTGATCTGGACCATCTTCTTCGTCTCGTACGTGCCGCGCGCGCTCGCCATGCCGGCGTACGTGCCGGCCGCCCTGCTGGTGGTGGGCGGCCTCGCCGTGCGGCTCGCCGCCCGGCGCGCGCCGGCGCCGGTCCTGTCCGACCGTCCAGTCGCCGGCTGACCCCGTCAGGGAGCCGATGCCGGCATCAGGGCGAGCACCTGCTCGCACACCGCGTCGTTGGCCGCGAAGAGCACGTTGGTGCGGCCGTCGGCCAGCCGCCGCTCGGCCAGCGGACGGCCCGCGAAGTCGACGGCCAGGCCGCCCGCGCCGCGCACCAGCGGCACCGACGGGATCAGGTTCGCCTGATTCTCGTTGACGACCAGATACGCGCCGCCCTGCGACTCCACCCACACCGGGGGGTCGCGCCATCCGAACAGGAGCCGCGGCAGGGCGCTCAGGTTCGCGTACTGCCGGAGCACGTCGAACGCCCCGCCGTGATGCCGGTCCGCCAGCCGCCGGAACAGCTCGACGACCAGCGCCTCGTCGCCCGGCTGGCGCGTGTCGAGGTCGTGCGCCTGGTAGCCGTCGAGATACGACCACAGCTGGTGCAGCCGCGTCTCGCTCGACGTGTGCACCCGCCGCGTCCCGTCGGTCGTCACGCCGTCGCGTGCGACGACCTCCTGCGGGTAGACCGGCCAGCGCGTCGGGTTGCCGTCGACGACGACCGCGGTGGCGAAGTCGCCGAGCGTGAGCGCCGCGAAGGGCGCGGTCGTCGGCGCGGTGAACGCGAACGCGGCGGCCCACCCCCCGTCGTTGCCGAGCGCGACGCGATCCGGACGCCGTTCGCCGAGCCCCGCGACCTTCACGGTCCCGTCGACCGCGTCCATCGACACCCAGATGCACGCGTCGCCGCCGTTCGCACCGATGCGATGGGTGCGCCCGCGGGTCGCGTCGACGAGCAGCAGCAGGTCGTGGCCGACGTCGGCCGCGAGCCGCTCGAGGTGCTCGATCCCGAGCGCCTCCGCGGCGGCGTCCACGACGCACTGATTCTCCTTCAACACCGACGTGGTCCGCTCGCCGCGTGCGAACGGCGGCATGGCGTGCACGAGCTCGCGGATGGCCCGGCCGGCCGCGAGCGCGGTGTCGACGCAGCGCTGGACGATCATGCGCGGAGCTTGAGCTCCCGCCGCACCGCGGCCGAAATCTGCTGCCGCGTCCCCGCGAGCGCGTCCCACGGGTCCTTCTTCAGCTTCTTCAGCCGGGCGGCGACGTTGCGGACGGTCCAATGCGCGGGACCGACGTCGGCCGAGAGCTCGTCCCACGCGATCGGCGTCGACACCGGCGCGCCGGGCCGCGCGCGCGACGAGTAGGCGGCGACCGCCGTCGCGCCGCGGCCGTTCCGGAGATAGTCGAGGTAGATTTTCCCGGGACGCGCGGCCTTCGCGATGTTCACGGTGAACACCTCGGGCAGCCGGCGCGCGAGATCGGCGGAGACCGCATGCGAGAACGCCTTCACCTGCTTCCAGTCGTGCCGGCGGAGCAGCGGCACGACGACGTGCAGGCCCTTCCCGCCCGTCGTCTTCAGGAAGCTCTCGAAATCGAGGTGCTCCAGCCGCAAGCGCACCGCGCGCGCCGCTTCGATCACCAGCGGCCACGGCACGTCCTCGGCCGGATCGAGGTCGAAGACGACACGGTCCGGCTTCTCGATGTCGTCGACCTTCGAGCCCCACACGTGGATCTCGAGGACGTCGATCTGCACGAGCCCGACGAGACCGGGCAGCGCCGCGATGCACACGTGCTGCTCGTCGTCGACGCGCACCGAGCCGATCCCGTCGGGCAGGCCGTCGGCACGATGCTTCTGGAAGAACGTCGTGCCGGTGTGCCCGCGCGGACCGCGCACGATCGCCAGCGGACGGTCGGCGACGTGCGGGAGGATCCAGTCGGCGATCGTCTCGTAGAAGCGCGCCAACTCGAGCTTCGTGACGCCCACCTCGGGCCACAGCGCGCGATCGGGATGCGTCAGGCGCACGCCCGCCACCTGCTCCACGTCGGCCGTACGCTTCGCCGGCGCGGTCCGCTTCGGCCGCTCGCGCCGCACCTCGGATGCCGGTTTGTCCTCGCGCATGCCCTCGAACGTGGGATGACGCATCCGCCCGTCCCGTGTCCAGTTCGTGAAGCGCACCGACGCGACCAGCGTCGGCTCCACCCAGTGGGTCCGCGGCGGTACGTCCGGAAATGGCGCGAAGGGCGACGTCGGCCTGGCGATCGCGTCGAGCTGTTTGCGCAGCGTGCGCAGCTGCGCGTCGGAGAACCCGGTACCGACACGGCCGGCATAGACGAGCGTGCCGTGCTCGTCGTGGACACCGACCAGCAGCGCGCCGAGGCCGCCGCGGGTGCCGCCCGGATCGGTGAAGCCGCCGATCACCGCTTCCTGTCCCTGATGCACCCGGATCTTGAGCCAGTCGCCGTGGCGGCCGGCACGATACGGGGCCGCCCGGCGCTTCGAGAGGATGCCCTCGACCCCCAGGTCGGCCGCGTGCGCGAGGAACGCCTCGCCGCGCCCGACGACGTGGTCGCTGAAGTGGATGCCGTTCTCCGGCAGCCGGCGCACGAGCGCGGCGAGCCGCGCCTTGCGCTGCTCGAGCGGCAGCGGCCGCAGGTCGACGCCGTCGTGGTGCAGCAGGTCGAACGCCATGTAGCGCAGCTCGCCGTTTCCGCCGGACAGCGCCTCCTGCAGCCCCTCGAATGTCGTGCGGCCGTCGGGCGCCAGCACGACGACTTCGCCGTCGACCCACGCCGACTGCACCGGCAGCTCGGCGAGCGCCTGCGCGACGGACGCGAACTGCCGCGTCCAGTCCTGCCCGCTGCGCGTGAAGCAGCGCACGCCGCCCGCGTCGATGCGGCAGAGCGCGCGATAGCCGTCCCACTTGATCTCGTGGAGCCACTCGTCGCCCTCGGGCGCCGCGTCCGCGAGCACCGCGAGCTGCGGCGCGATCTTCTCGGGCAGCGGCGTCCGCTCCACCGACTGCACGCTCTCCGGGCGCTCGGCGAGGATGTCGCCCGCGCTCGACTCGCGGGCCTCGGCGTCGCGCTCCTTCAGCAGCAGCCAGTTCTTGCCACCCTCGCCGGCGCGCCCGCCCATCCGCGCCAGCGTCCAGGCGCCGTGCAGCTTCTCGCCGTGCAGCGCGAACTTGAGCTTGCCCTTCGCGTAGCCGTCGTGCGGATCGCCGATCGGTGTCCAGCGGCCACGGTCCCACACGATCATGTCGCCCGCGCCGTACTCGCCCTTCGGGATGGTGCCTTCGAAGTGCGTGTACTCGAGCGGATGATCCTCGGTGTGGACGGCGAGCCGCTTTTCGGCGGGATCGAGGCTCGGCCCCTTCGGCACCGCCCAGCTCTTCAGCGTGCCGTCGAGCTCGAGGCGCAGGTCGTAGTGCAGGCGGCGCGCGTCGTGGCGCTGGATCACGAACGCGCCACCGGCCGGCACGGCCGTTCCGCCGTCGGGCTCGGGCGTGCGACGGAAGTCGCGCTTGCGACGATACTCGTCGAGCGGCATCGGCCCGTCACCAGACGGGATCGCCCTCCGAGCGCGCGAGCGCATGGAACGCGTCCTTCAAGCGGCGGCTCAGCGGCCCCGGCTTGCCGTCGCCGATCGGGCGCCCGTCCACCTGGACGACGGGCATCACCTCGGCGCCCGTGCCGGTGACGAAGCACTCGTCGGCCGTGTAGACGTCGTAGCGCGTGAGCCGCGCCTCGCGCGCGTAGACGCCGGCTTCGCCGGCCAGCTCGAGGATGGCGCCGCGTGTGATGCCCTCGAGCGCGCCGTCCTGCGGCGCTGGCGTCAGCAGCTCGCCGCCGCGCACCAGGAAGAGGTTGTCGGCCGTGCACTCGGCGACGAAGCCGTGCGCGTTCAGCATGATCGCCTCCTGCACGCCGGCGCGCGTCGCGTCGATCTTCGCGAGCACGTTCTTCAGGTAGTTGAGCGACTTGATGCGCGGGTCGAACGCGTCGTGCGACACCTGCCGGATCGAGGACGTGATCACGCCGATGCCGTTCGCGTACAGCTCGGCGGGGTACACCTGGATGTTCGTCACGATGACGATGACGGTCGGCCGCGGGCAGCGGGCCGGGTCGACGCCGAGGTCGCCGACACCGCGCGTGACGATCAGCCGGATGTAGCCGTCGACGGTGTCGTTGGCGCGGATCGTCTCGATGATCGCCGCGGTCATCTCGGCGCGCGCCAACGGCACGTCGAGCGCGATGGCGCGCGCCGACGCGTACAGACGGTCGAGGTGCGGATCGAGCCGGAAGACGCGACGATCGTAGATGCGGATGCCCTCGAACACGCCGTCGCCGTAGAGCAGCCCGTGGTCGAACACCGAGACGACCGCCTCCTCGCGCGGCCGCAGCGTTCCGTCGATCCAGATCAGCATGGCGAATCTCCCGGCGCGAAGGCAGGCATCACTTCGCGGATGAAGAGGTCGAGCCCCGACCAGTCGAACGGCGCGCGTAGCGCCAGGATGAGCCACTGGACGCCGGCACGCTCGTACTCCGCGACGCGGTCGCGGACCTGCGCGGGCGTGCCCATCAGGTGGCCGGGACGGACCCAGTCGGCCATCCCGCCGAACATCTTCCCGAGCGCCTCGTCCTGATGGCGGGCCCGCGCCTCGTCGGCGCCGATGGCGAGCCCAACGTTCGCGGTGCGGATGACGTCGCGCGGATTCCGCCGCTCCTTCTCGCACCACTGATCGAGGACGGTGTTGCGCGCGGCCCAGACCTCCGGCGCCAGGAACGGGACGTTCCAGCCGTCGGCGTGCCGCGCGACGATGCGCAGCAGCCGCTTCTCGCCCTGCCCGCCGATCCACAGCCGCAGCTTCTTCTGGACGGGCCGCGGCTCGCAGATCGCGTCGTCGACGCGGACCTGCTTGCCGGCGAGGGTGACGCGCTCGCCGTCGAAGAGGCGTCGCAGGACGATCGCCTGCTCCTCGAGCGCGTCGAGCCGGTCCTTGATCGGCAGGAACGGCATGTCGAAGGCGCGAAACTCGTTCTCGTTCCAGCCGGCGCCGAGTCCGAGCTCACAGCGCCCCCCGCTCAGATGATCGATCGTGACCGCCGCCTTCGCGAGTACGCCGACGTTGCGGTAGCCGACGCAGAACACGAGCGACCCGACACGGACGTTTCGCGTCGAGGCCGCGAGGCCGGCCATCGTCGCGATGCCCTCGAAGCTCGGCTTCGCGGGATTGGTCAGATCGGAGACCGAGTAGAGGTGGTCCCAGACCGAGCACCAGTGGAACCCCTGCTCGTCCGCGATGCGCCACAGGCGGCGGAGATCGTCGATGGTGCAGTCCTGCGGGCCGGCGTGGATTCCGAAGCGCATCGGGACCGTCTACACCACGCGGCGAGCTCGTCCCAAGGGTTCGGCGCGAAGGTTCCCGAAGGGTCGGGCCGGCCGCCCGGCCCGACCCCGGCGTCACGCGTCGACGATCACCTCGAAGCCACCGTAGATCATCCGCTTGCCGTCGAACGGCATGGGATTGGTGCCGGCCCCGAGGCGCGCGTCCTCCATGGCGCGCTTCATGCCCTCGTCACGCGTCTGCTTCGACGGCCACGTGATCCACGAGAACACGACGGCCTCGTGCGCTTCGCGCTTCACCGCCATCGTGAACGACGTCAGCTTGCCCTCGGGCACGTCGTCGCCCCAGCACTCGACCACGGCCAGCGCGCCGTGCTCCTTGAAGACCGCCGCGGCACGGGCCGCATGCGTGCGGTACTGCTCGCGATTCTCGACGGGCACGGCCGCCACGAATCCATCGACATAGGCCATACGAAGCTCCTTCCGGGTTGGTGGCGACGCCGGGCGCCGCCCTCTACTGCATGGTCGAAGGAGACGCGGCCGAATCGACACCGGGTCGGTCAGGCGCCGGTCGCGATCCCCGCGGGGCCGAGCAGTACGAGGCGCACCAGCTCGGCCTGGCGGCGCGCCCCCGTCTTGCCGAGCACGTGCTTCAGCTGGGTCCGCACGGTGTGGATGCTGACGCCGAGCTCCGTCGCCGCCTCCTCCGGGCTGCGCCCGTTGACGAGCAGCGTGGCCAACGTCGCCTCGGCGGCGGTGAGGCCGTACAGCCGGCGGAGGACGTCGGCGGGCTCGACGACGCGCGCCGGGTCGGCGACGAACACGACCGCCGCCGCGAAGCGCACGCCGATGCGATAATGGTAGCGTCCGACGGGCGCCACGCTCGCGTGCAGCGGCGGCTTGCCGGCGCCGCGCGGCAGCGCCAGCGCGTCGCCGCCGTCGACGCCGCGGCCGAGCGTCGTGTCGATCGCCGCGCCGATCATGCGATGGAGCCGCTCGGTCGTCCCGGGGTCGAGCGCGGTCAGCCCGTCACGCGCGACGGCGAGCCCGTCGTTCGCGTCGATGAGCGCGCGCGCGCTCCGGTTCACGAGCAGCGGACGCGCGAGCTCGTCGAGCAGGATCACGCCCGCCGGCAGGTGATCGAGCGACGCGATCGCGGCGTCGCCTTGCGACTGCAGGCGCTCGAGCTGCTCCTGCATCGCGATCGCCCGCTGGAGGTGCGGCACGATGGTCGTCAACACCATCAGCTCGTCGGTGCTGAGCGCGCCCAGCCCGCGATCGCGCGCGACGCTCAGGATCAGCAGGCCGCCGCCCGGGCCCGCGAGAACGCCGAACCCGCCGGCACCGAGCTGCTGCGGGCGCAGCCAGTCGTTCCAGTACTCGGACCGCACGAGCAGCCGGTCGGGACAGACGGCCTCGGCCCGGAGTACCGCCCCCGGGACGAGCTGGCCCGGCTTCAGGTTCATCGCGTAGGCGTTGACCTCCGGGCGACCGTAGTGCGCGTCGTAGCGCGCGAGCGCTTCGGGATCGTGGCCGTGCGCGTGGGTCACGCGTGTCGACGACGACTGCGCGTCCATGGGGAAGAGGCCGACGGCCGAGCACCCGACGGCGTCCGCGAGCGTGCGGAGGAAGCGCGGCCATTCGCGCGGGTCGGTGGCCGCGTCGTACACGGCGCCGAGCAGATCGAGCAGCGCATCGGACCCCGCCATTCGTGGCCTCGCGGCGGTTGGAGCACCGGTCGCTGGAGCCGTCAACCGGGATCCGCGAAGAGCGTGCGCGCGAGCGCGTCCGCCGCGCCGGTGGCGACCCCGCCGCTACACGCCGCCAGATCGCCGGCCGTCGTGCACGCCGCGCATCCGAGCGACGCGCACAGCGTCGCCGGCGGCCTACGGCACGCGCGGCCGATCGTGCGCAGCGGCGGCGCCGCGAGGCACGTCCCGTCCGCACAGGCCGCGCCGGAGCCCAGGCGACCGGCCGCGACGCGCACCATGGCGCGCGCGACGGCGCGCTCGCACCGCCCGCCGCGGCCGGCGCGGTCGACGAGCTCGCTGGCGAGGTCGCCGGTCGCACCGGCGATCGTGCCGGCGAACGCGTCGGAGCCGCACGCCCGCGCCAGTCGACGCCGCAGCCGCCGCGGCACCGTCGACGTGGCGTCGCAGTCGCCGCATGCGATCCGACGACGCCCGGCGCGCGCCGTCGTCCGCGCGGCGATGCGGCCGCGCGCCGCCCCGCACGCCGGCGACGGACCGCCGCCGTCGCCCTCGGACAACCGCACGATCTCGCCCGCCAGGTATGCGACGTACCAGACGGCACCGTCGGGTCCACGCTGGAAGTCGACCGGCGCGCCCGCGTTGCGCACGAGCACGTCGGGGGGGCCGACGACGTCGGTACGCGACGGGGTGAGCGGCAGCCGCCAGACCAGATCGAAGACGAAGTCGGCGAAGACGTACGCCCCGCTCGCGTCGAACGTGCCGCCGGTCACCGACGCGTCGTCGCCTTCGTGCGCGTAGACGTACACCGGAGGAACGGTGCCGCCCGGGCACTCGGCCGCGGGCTCGCGTGCCTCGCAGCGCGGCCAGCCGAGGTCGTCGCCGGCAGCGACGACGTCGATCTCCTCGAACGTGTTCTGCCCTACGTCGCCGACCCAGAGCCGGCCCGTCTGCGGGTCGAAGTCGAAGCGGAACGGGTTGCGCAGGCCGTACGCGAACACGAGGTCGGCCGCGCCACCCATGCCGAGGAACGGGTTGCCCGGCGCCGGGTCGCCGTCGCGCGTGATGCGCAGGATCTTGCCCTCCGGGCTGCTCAGATCCCGCGCGTAGGGATTCGTCGCCGCACCGGGCGGACCGGCGTCGCCGCGGCCCGTGTCGCCGACGCCGACGTAGAGGAAGCCGTCGGGCCCGATGCGGAGGCCGCCGCCGTCGTGGTTGCCGTTGTCGGTGCGCAGCCCGTCGAGCAGGACGACGAGCGACCCCGGATCGATCGCGTCGCCCGCGAGCGTCACGCGCACGACGCGGTTCCGCCGTCCCGCCTGCGACCCCTCGAAGCAGCGCGCGGGGTCGCCGCCGGGCGGATTCGTCAGGTACAGGTAGAGGAAGCCGTTCGTCGGAACGTCGGGGTCGGCGACGATCCCGAGCAGACCCATCTCCGACGTGGTGCACGTCGGCAGCGTCAGAACGGGCGACGGCAGGAGGCCGGCCGACGGCGTCCAGAGCCGCACGGTGCCGCGCTTCTCGAGCACCACCAGCCGGCCGTCGGGCAGGATCGACAGCGCGGTCGGCTCGCTGAGCCCGCTCACCATCGTCGTCGCGACGACGCCGGCGCGCGTGGTCCGTGCGGCCGCCGGCGATGCCAGGGCCACCAGCAGGACGAGGATCAGAGCTTCAAATGATCGGCGAGGTCGGCGAGCCATTCTTCGGTTCCGCCAAAGAGTAGCTCGGCCTGCTTTGCGCGCAACGAGTGGCGGTGGAGCTCGTGCTCGACGACGTAGCCGGCGCCCCCGTGCAGCTGGTGGGCCGTCAGCGTGATGTCACGATAGGCACGGCCCGTCCACGCCTTCGCGATCGCGACCTCGCGGTTCGCCGGGCGACCGTTGGCGAGCCGCCAGAGCGCCTGGCGCGTGACGTGACGCGCGCCCTCCAGGTCGATGGCCATGACGGCCACCATCTGCTGCACCGCGGGGAACGTCGCGAGCTTGGCGCCGAACTGCTCGCGCTCGCCGGTGTAGCGCACCGTCATGTCGAGCACCGCGTCGGCGCCGCCCGCGAGGTCGGCGCAGAGCAGCGCCGCCAGCGTGCGCCGCAGCTTCTCGACGCGCGGCCATGCCGTGCGCGGCGCGCCGCACACGGCGGTTCCCGGCAGCCCGACGTTGCGGAACCGCACCGTGCTCTGCCGATCCTTCGCGAGCGTGCGGATCGGCGTGACGGTGACGCCCGGCGTGTCCGCCGGCACGAGCACGAGGCTGACGCCGCGGCCGTCGCGCGCCGCCACGAGGAACGCGCCGGCCGTGACGCCCTGGAGGACGAACCGCTTCTCGCCGTCGAGCCGCAGCTGCTTCCCACGCCGCGTGATCGTGGTGCGGAACGCCGCGGGCGCCGCCACCGCGTCCGCTTCGGCGACGGCGAGTCCGATCAGCGTCTCGCCGCGAGCGGCGCCTGGCAGCCACGCGCGCCGCTGCGCCGGGGTGCCGAGCGCCTGCAGCGCGAGGCCGCCCGCGATCGCGGCGAAGACGCCGAACGGCGCGACGGCGCGGCCGCACTCCTCGATCAGCAGGCCGAGATCGGCGAGCGACGCGCCCTGCCCGCCCACGCCCTCGGGCAGCCCGAAGCCGAGCCAGCCCAGCGCGGCGACGTCGCGCCAGAACGTGTCGTCGTACCCCGCGGGCTGCGCGTCCCACGCGATCCGCCGCTCGCGCGTGCACTGGGCGGCGAGGAAGCGGCGCGCCTCCTGCGCGATCGCCTGCTGCTCGTCGGTGGGCGCGAGATGCATCCCGTCACTTCCTCGGCATGCCCAGGCCGCGCTGGGCGATGATGATGCGCTGGATCTCGTTCGTGCCGCCGCCGAAGCGCTGCATCGGCGCGATCGTGTAGAGCCACTGGAGCCGCCCGTGCAGCGGCGCCGCCTCGTCGTCGCCCATCTGCCCGGCGAGCCCCATGATCTCCATGCCCGTGCCCGCGAAGTGCGCGTTCAGCTCGCTGACGTAGACCTTGCTGATCGAGCCTTCCTTGGTCGGCACCTCGCCCTGGTCGATGAGCCACGCGTTCAGGAGACCGATCTGGCGGCCCACCTCCACGCGCATCTCGAGATCGGCCATCGCGCGGCGGACCCACGGGATCGTGCCGAGCGCCTTGCCGTCGCGCTTGCTCCTGCGCACGAACGTCTTCAGCTCGGCGAGGAGCCGCTGCAGCATGCCGACGCAGCCGATCTGGATGCGCTCGAAGTCGAGCGCCATCATCGCATAGTAGAAGCCCATCCCGCGCGCGCCGATCAGGTGGTCGCGCGGCACGCGGACGTTGTCGAAGAACACCGCGTTCGTCCGGATGTTGGACATCGTCCAGATGCCCTGCACCTCGATGCCGGGGCGGTCCATCGGGACGATGATCATCGAGATGCCCTGATGCTTGCGCGCGTCGGGCTCGGTGCGGACGGCCACCCAGTTGTGCGTCGCGGTGTGCGCACCGGTGTTCCACATCTTCTGGCCGTTGATGACCCATTCGTCGCCGTCGAGCTCGGCGCGCGTCGTGAGCGCGGCCAGGTCGGTGCCGGCGGCGGGCTCGGAGTACGCGACCGCGAAGTCGACGTCGCCGTGCAGGATGGGCTGCAGCCACGTGGCCTTCTGCTCGTCGGTGCCCTCGCGGAGGATCGTCGGCGCCACCGAGGTGATCGACAGGTTCATCGCGGGCGCGCCCGCCGCCTGCATCTCCTCGATGAAGATGTACTGCTCGACGGCGTTCTTCCCCATGCCGCCGAAGTCCTTCGGCCAGCCGACGCCCCACCAGCCCTTGTCGAAGAGCTGGCGGTGGAACGCCTTCGCGAGCGGGCCGTCGCCTTCGTTGCCCGCCTGCCGCATCTCGGCGCGCAGCGCCTCGCTCACGTGGCGCGCGCAGAAGGCGCGGACCTCGTCGCGCCACGCCACCTGCTCGGGCGTGTACTCGTAGCGCATGCGGGCGGAATCCTTAGGCGAACCGCTCCGTGCGCGCAAGGCCGAACGGTCGTTCGATTAGTCCTGACGACCGGCGGGCTTACGCCGTAACGCGCGATCTTACGGCTGGTCGTCGAGGAGGCATTTTGCCATGACGACGACAGGACGGATCGCGAGCGTTTTCGGTGCCCTGGCCCTGCTTGCCGGGTCGGGTGTCGCCCGGGCGGGCGGCGTGGTCGGCACGGGAACGCCGGGGAGCTGCACGCCCGCGGCGTTCGCGCAGGCCCTGACGGGCGGCGGCACGGTCACCTTCGACTGCGGGCCCGCCCCGCACACCATCGTCGTGTCGCAGCGGCACACCATCGCCGCCGACACGACGATCGCCGGCGGCGACCTGATCGCGCTGAGCGGCGGCGGCATGCGCGGGCTCTTCACCGTGCAGACCGGCCGCACGCTGGCGCTGCAGCGCATCGCCCTGCGTGACGGCGGCGTCGAGAACTGGGCCGTCTTCGTCTCCGACAATGCGACGCTGCAGGCGAACGGCGTCGTCGTCGAGCAGTGCCTGCGCGGCGGCATCTACAACGCCGGCGGCACGGTGACGGTGGCCGACTCGACGTTCGTCGCGAACGACGCGACGGCGGCCGGTGCCGCGCTCACGAACGAAGCCGGCGGCATGCTGACGGTGGAACGCACCGTCTTCGCCGGCAACCTGAACGGCGCCGTCTTCAGCACGGGCCCGACGACGATCACCGATTCGGTCTTCGGCGACAACCGCGGCGACAGCGGCGGCGGCGGCGCGATCCTCCACAACGCGTCGATGCAGGTGACGCGCTGCCGCTTCGAGCGCAACCACGCGACCGCCGGCGGCGCGATCCTCGGCTCGGGCGCGCTCGTGGTCGAGGACAGCGTCTTCTCGCGCAACGAGGCGACGGTCCTCGATGGCGGCGCCGTCCAGCTCTACAACCAGACGCAGACGCCGAGCAGCGTGACGGTACGCGCGTCGACGTTCACCGAGAACGAGGCGGCCCGGGCCGGCGGCGCCGTGCGCTGCGACGCGCCCTTCGGCACGTGCACGTTCGAGAACGTCACGTTCTCCCGCAACTTCGCCCTGCAGGACGGCTCCGCCTCCGAGCTCTCGGTGAAGAGCGGCACGACGGTCGCGACGCACGTCACCGTGCTGGGCGGCGGCTCGCCCGCGATCGAGCGCGTCGGCGGGACGCTCACGCTGCGCAACAGCGTCGTCGACGACGGCGTCTGCGCCGGCAGCGTCACCGACGGCGGCGGCAACGTCCAGGGCGCGCCCGACATGTGCGCGGCCGGCTTCCAGACGGGCGATCCCGCGCTGTTCGCGCTCGGCGGCAATGGCGGCCTGACCCCGACGCACGAGCTCGGCACGTCGAGCGCGGCGCTCCACGCGGCCTCGACCGGCTGCCTGCCGACCGATCAGCGCGGCGTCGCGCGCCCGATGCTCTCCTGCGACGCCGGCGCCTTCCAGCGCGGCGCGCGGCCGGTGCCGATGTTCCTCGAGCCGGACCGCACGACGGCGGGCGGCCCGGACTTCACGCTGGTGGTGCACGGGGTGAGCTTCCTCGGCGGCGAGTGGCCGACGCGGGCCCTCTGGAACGGCGAGCCGCTGCCCACCGTCGTCCTCAGCTCGACGGAGCTCGCCGTCTCGGTGCCCGCGGCGCTGATCGCGACCGTCGGCGTCGCGACGATCACGCTCGAAACCCCGAATCCGCCGGTGCCGGACGGCGGCGTCTCCACGAACGAGCTGCTCTTCACCATCGAGGCGTTCACGCCGCCCCCACCGCCGCCCCCGCCGCCGCCGCCGGCCGACGCGTGCGACGGTCTCACCGGCTACGACGCCGTCCTCTGCGCGATCGACCAGGCGCGCACGCCCGGACGCTTCTGCACCCCCGCCGACCTCGATCCGAAGCTCGAGCGCTCGCTGCAGACCGCGCTCGGCAAGGCCGCGACCCTCGTCGGCGGCGCGCAGGACGCCCCCGCGAAGCGCCAGGCGCGCTCGCTGCGCCGCGCCCGCGCCCAGCTGACGAAGCTCGCTCGCCGCGCCGCAGGCAAGCGCGCCGGCAAGACGACGGCCGCGTGCAAGCGCACGATCGCCGACGGCATGAACACGCTCGCGACCGACGTCGCGGGCCTGGCGAGCTGAGCGGAGGGAGGACGATGATCACCTGGCCCACCAAGACCCGCGAGCTCCACAACCACCACTTCGACTCGACGGTGTGGAACGACTTCGCCTTCCGCGACGACGACGTGGTGATCTCGACCTACGCCAAGTCCGGCACCACCTGGACGCAGCAGATCGTCGGCCAGCTCCTCTTCGGAGGGGCGGCCGACGTCCCGGTCAACGCGCTCTCCCCCTGGCTCGACCTGCGCGTGCCGCCGGCGGCGGAGAAGCTGGCCGCACTCGAGGCGCAGACGCACCGCCGCTTCATGAAGACGCACCTCCCGGTCGACGCGCTCGTCTACTCGCCACGCGCCAAGTACCTCTACATCGGCCGCGACGGGCGCGACGTCGTGTGGAGCCTCCATCATCACCACGTGACCGCCAACGCCGAGTTCTACGCGACGCTGAACGACACGCCGGGACGCGTCGGCCCGCCGATCGCGCCGCCGGTGCGCGACGTCCGCCAGTATTTTCTCGACTGGCTGGCGCTCGA
Source organism: uncultured Binatia bacterium (SeqCode) (assembly GCA_964432595.1). Lineage (GTDB taxonomy): Bacteria > Desulfobacterota > Binatia > DP-6 > DP-6 > DASYLJ01. The sequence continues at coordinate 44,438 of CAYSOF010000036.1, forward strand.
CGGGTTTCCGTTCTGGTCGTTCTGGGACAACGTCCGCAGCTGGTGGGCGATCCGCGACCTGCCGAATCTGCTGTTCGTCCACTTCGCCGACCTGAAGGCCGACCCCGACGGCGAGATTCGTCGCATCGCCGAGTTCCTCGAGGTGCCGATCTACCCCGATCGGTGGCCGACCATCCTCGAGCACTGCTCGTTCGAGTGGATGAAGCGCCACGCCGATCTGAGCGCCCCGCTCGGCGGCGCGCTCTGGAACGGCGGCGCGAGCACGTTCATCAACCGCGGCCACAACGGCCGCTGGCGCGACGTGCTCACGGCCGACGACGTCGCGCGCTACGAGGCACGCTGCGAACGCGAGCTCGGCGTCGAGTGCGCGCGCTGGCTCGCGCACGGCACGCGGTCGCGTGTCCCGGAGGGTCAGAGCATCCAGTCGACGGCGCCGTCGGCCGGCGGCTCGTAGCCGCAGTACGTCCCGGTGCGGACGCGCTCGGCCAGCGCCGGGCCGAGCGCGGGAATCGCCTCAGTGATCCGCCGCAGCGTGCCGCGGATGCTCTGCGTGACCGCGGCACGGGCCCGCTCGCTGGCCTGGCCCGTCCGCCGCTCCCGGCCGCCGAGGCCGACCGCGCTCGCGAGCTGGTCGGTGAGGAACTCGATCTCGCCGCGCGTGCGCTCGACGCGGCCGCGATCGGCGAACTGCTCGGCCTCGGCGAGCTCTTCGCGCAGCTCGCGCAGCCGGGCGCGGTAGGCGGCCCGCGCCTGCCCGTCCAGGATCGCGCCGGCGTCGGCGGTCTTGAGATACCGCTTGGCGTCGGCGTCGTCGCGACGGGACGCCACCGCGACGAGATCGAGCACGTGCACGTCGCGCCCGGGGTGCTGGAGCAGATGCGCGACGTAGTGCAGGCCCTTGGCGTCCTTCAGGTGCAACACCCGGCCGTCGTGCGTGATCGTCCACATCTCGCCGTCGCGACGAAACGTCGAACCGCGCGGCGGCGGGATCGTGATGCCGGCGCCGCTCTCGTCGCCGCGCACCATCGCGGCCAGGGCGAGCACCATTTGCATGCCGAGATCGCGACCGAGGCGCTCCGCTTCGTCGAGCACCACACGGATGCGGTCGCGATCGGCGGGATGGCCGCGCCGGCGCAGGATCGTGGCGTAGTCCACCAGCGCGCGCGCGAGAAACGGCCGCGCGCCCATCGCGCGATGCAGGCGCAGCGCGGCGGCGTAGTGGCGCTCGGCGTCGTCCCAGCGCTCGACCGATGCGGCCAGCGCGCCGAGGGCCCACGCGACGGCCCCGACGCACGCGCGGCCGTTGCCGAGCGTGATCGTCTCGCCCGCGTGCGGCAGGAGCCGCGCGTACAGCGCCTCCGCGATCATCGGGTCGTGCACGTCGTTCCGGAACACGAACGCGAGACACGTCATCGAGACGAGCCAGTAGCCGTCGTGCTGCAGCGCCGCGAAGTCGTTGGCCGCCATCGCCTCGAGCTCGACGCGCGCGGTGTAGACGTCGCCCTGCTCGGCGAGGAAGTAGGCGTGCACGGCACGAAAGATCGCGTTCAGCGGCTGCAACCGGCGCGCGGTGTCGATCATCTCGCGCGCGGCGTCGATACGTCCCTCCTGCGCGAAGAGGATCAGGCGCTGCACCAGGACGGTCTCGGTGGCGAGCGGACCGAACGCGCGGCGCCCGTGCTCGGCGCTGGTGTCGATGAGCGCGTCGGCGGCGCGGACGTCGCCTTCGAGCAGCGCGCGCGTCACCAGGAGCCCCGTCGACAGCCAGAGGTGGTGCGGATCGCCCAGACGCTCGGCGAGACGGTGGCACGCCTGGATGGCGTCGTACGCGGCCGGCGCGTTGCCGGCCTGGAGATGCGTCGCGGCCACGAGCTCCCAGCCCACGCATTGGACCATCGGACGGCCGAGGCGATCGCCCAGCGCGACGACCTCCTTCGCGTCCGCCAGGCGCTCGTCCTGCGCCGTCGGCACGAGCGTCCAGGCGCGACAGATGAGGCACCAGGCGACGACGTCGGGCCGGTCGAGGGTGCGCGCCATCGCCAGCCCCCGGTCGGCGAGCTCGCGCGCGCGGGCGACCCGCCCGTAGTCGAAGCAGCCCGACGCGAGCGTGCTCAGCACGCGCGCGGCGTGCGGGGACACGGTGTCGCCGAGGACGGTGGCAGCCTCCTCCAGCACTTCGAGCACGCGCGCCTCGATCGCGGCGTCGGTGGTGCGGAACCACATGCCGTCGCGGAGCGCGGCGCGGACGAGGAGCTCGTCGTCGCCGAGCGCGCGCGCGACGTCGGCGGCGGCGAGGAAGGTGACGGTGGCCTCGCGCGCGTCGCCCGCCCGTTTGCGCGCGGTGGCCAGGCCGAGCAGCAGCTCGGCGCGCCGGCGCGGCTCCTTGTGCGGCAGCAGCTCGAACGCGGCCAGGGCCTGCTGCCAGTGCCGCGCGCTCTCGTCCCACGCGCCGAGCGACTTGGCGTGCTGCGCGGCGCGCGTCGCCGCCGCGACGGCGCGATCGGCGAGACCGAGCGGCGCCGCCGCGAGCATGTGATGGGCGATCTCGGCGAGGTGCTGATCGCGATCGTCGCGCTCTTCGAGCAGGCGCGCGAGATCGCGATGATGGGCGAGCCGTCGCGCCGACGGCAGGCCGGCGTAGACGACCTCGCGCACGACCGCGTGGGCGAAGCGGTAGACGCCCGGCGCCGTCTCGACGACCAGGCCGGCTGCCACGGCGACGTCGAGCGCGCCCAGGACGGCCGCCGGGTCGGCCTCGGCGACCGCCGCCAGCAGCGGGACCGCGAAGTCCGGCCCGACGACCGCGGCGCGCGCGAGCGTCTCGCCGACGTCGGCCGGCAGCTGCTCGACCCGTCGAGCCACCACCTCGCGCACGGTCGGCGGCACCGGCAGCGCGTCGAGCGCGTCGGCCTGCAGCACCGCGAGACGGCGCTGCTCGACGAGCCAGCGGATCGTTTCGGCGACGAAGAAGGGATTGCCGCCGGTATGACCGAGCAGCGCGTCCACCGCGGCGGCGGACGGCGCGACGCCGCTGCCGGCCGCGACGTACTCGTGCACGGCGGCCCGCTCGAGCCCGTGCAGCGTCACGCGCCGGGTGGCGGCGGCGCGGGTGATTTCCGCCAGGGCGGCGTAGAGCGGCCGTCCGGGCACGACGGCTTCGAGGCGATGCGTCGCCACGGCCATCAGGCGGAGCCGTCCCACGTGCGCCGCGAGGAACTCGAGCAGCGCCAGCGAGCCGCGGTCGGCCCAGTGGACGTCCTCGAAGACCAGCACGACGGCCGCCGCCTGCGTCCGCTGCGCCAGCCATCCGACCACCGCGTCGGCCTGCTGGAACCGGGTGGTCTCGGCGGCGTCGCCCACGTCGAGCGGCGGCGGGCCGGCGCCCTCCGTCGCCATGGCGCGGAGGATCTGCCGCCACGGCCACAGCTCGGGGGCCCCCTCCATCGCGTCGCATTGCCCGAGGTGCGTGGTGACACCCGCCGCCGCCGCGTCCGCGGCCAGCTCCTCGACGAGCCGGGACTTGCCGATACCGGGCTCGCCGCCCACGAGGACCAGGCGGCCCTGCCCGCGCTGGGCGTCGGCCAGGGCGGCCCGGAGCTGGGCCCGCTCGGGCTCACGCCCGACGAACGGCGAGCGATTCGGCGGCGGATCGGGAACCATCGGGGTGGGCAAGAAGTACCAGGCTGCGAGCGTCGGGCGGTAGCGACTCGCTACTCCCGAAGTAGCGCGTTCAGGGCGGAGGTATTCATGTTGTCGTGGCGAACCGTCCGAACCGTGTCCGCGATCTGCGTCTGCGTCTCGTTCCCCGGCCGCTCCGACGCCTTCCAGGCGACCGGACCTGGCCGGAACGCCTCGGCCGCGTCGGCCAGGCTGCAGTCCAACTTCACGTCGCCCGACGTCACCGTCACGATCGTGAAGGGCGTCCGCAAGCGGCTGCTCGTCGCGCACGTCTACGCCGAGACGGCGGGCAACACGATCGAGGGCGCTCGCATCGAGATGCGGGTGACCGCCAACGGCATCCAGATGGAGCCGGGCTCCCCGTTCCGCCCCTTCCACGCGACGAAGTGCACCGTCGGACGCATCACGCCGACGCCGGTGCTCGAGCTCGACGCCAGCTGCATCGCGTCCGGCACGTTCTGGCTCGACCTCGACACGGTCGACCCGGCACTCTTCATCGGCAAGGAGATCGTCGTCGCGCTCTCGACGCTCGGGCAGCGGCTCGAGGACAGCGCGTTCATCCGCGACGGCTTCGTGTCGATCGTCGCCGAGCTGGTGAAGAAGTAGTCGGGCGGCCTCAGGCGGCGACGATGCGTGCGAGGCGCGGCCCGCGCAGCGGCAGCGTGACGGTGAACGTCGAGCCGCGGCCCGGACTGCTGTCGAGGACGATCGTGCCGCCGAGCTGATCGACGAAGCGCCGCACGATGTGCAGGCCGAGGCCGGTGCCGCCGTAGAGCCGCGCGTCCGAGCCGTCCGCCTGGCGGAACATCTCGAAGACGGCTTCGTGCTGCTCCGGCGCGATGCCGATGCCGGTATCGACCACGCGCAGGACGAGGCAGTCGTCGACGCGGCGCGCGTCCACCGCCACCGCCCCCGCCGCGGTGAACTTGAGCGCATTGTGGACGAGGTTCCGGACGATGGCGCTCAGCTTGCGGGCGTCGGTCACGATCGTGTCGCCGATCTCGGCCGTGTCCCAATCGAGCGCGACGCCCGCGACCGACGGCAGCGTCTCGCACTGGATGCGCAGCTCCGCGAGCAGCTCGGGCAGCGCGACCGCCGCGAGCTGCAGGTCGTCGACGCCCGCCTCCAGCCGGCCGATGTCGAGCGCGCCTTCGACCAGCGTCAGCAGGTCGCGTCCCGCCCGCTCGGCGCGCTCGAGGGCATGGTCCCGCTCGCCCGCGTCGAGCTCGTCGTCGCGCGCCATCTCGAGGCAGCCCAGCATGACGTGCACCGGCGTGCGCAGCTCGTGCGACATCGTCGAGACGAACTCGCTCTTCAGACGGTTGGTCCGGCGCAGGTGCTCGACCACGCGGGCCGCGTCGAGCGCGGTGCCGGCCGCCTCGGCGAGCCCGCGCGCCAGGCGCTGCTCGCGGCGCGACGGCGGCCCGAAGCGGACCCGCCAGCCGCACGCGAGCAGCGGCGGACGCTCGTCGGCTCCCGGCAGCGCGGTCACGAGCAGGCCGCGCGCGTCCCAGCGGCCCGCGAGCTCGGCGTGGCGCGGGTCGTCGGGCTCGCACGCGGCGGCCGTCGGATCCGGCGGCGCGGCGCTGAGACGCGTCCGCTCGATGGGCGTGAGCCCACTCCAGGTGTTCAGGCGGTGCCGCCGCGCGTGGGCGTCCCAGACGAACAGCGCGCTCCAGTCGGCGCCCACCGCCTCGACGGCGAGCGCCGTCACGTGCACGGCGATGTGCTGCGCGTCGTCGAGCGGCGCGAGCCGTCGCGCGGCGTCGAGCAGCGCGGTGCTCAAGGCGGCCTCCTCGCGATCGCGCGCGGCGCGCTCGAAGGCGCGACGGCGGTCGCGCTCGAGATACGCGGCCACCGCCGCGGCCATGACGCCGCTCATGACGAGCACGAGCGCCAGGTAGCCGGTGGCGTCGGCCGACGGCATGTACGGTCCGACGACGGCGACCACCGCGAGCGTGCCCGCCATCGCCACGACCTGCGGCCGCCATCCCCATGGCAGGAAGATGGCCGCGCCCGTCAGCAGGATCGACTGCCGCAGCACGAAGCGCTCGGCGCGTGCCCCGACGCTGGCGTTGTAGGCGCCGCTGACCACGGCGGCGACGACGAGGAACAGCACCCCCATCGTCATCGCCAGGCGCCGGCCCGGAACCCGCGTCACGACGAGCGTGACGATCAGCGCGATCGCGACGTCGGCCGCGACGTGCGACGCGATCGCGACCCAACGATCCGGATGCGACCAGAGCTCGTGGGCGAGCGGGAAGCAGACCGACGCCAAGTAGACGCCGATCGCCCGCGGCAGTGCGGTCCGCAGGCGTTCGCCGCATTCGGCATCGTATTCCGCGTCGAGCGCGAGGCGCTCCGCGCGAGTGGGTTCGTGGTCGTTGAGCGTCACGGGCGGGGGGATGTACCCGCTCGTGCTTCGGCCGGAATGCCCCCGCGCTTTAGGCCTTCGCGGGCAGCCGGACCTGCAGGACGACGACCGCCGCGACCAGCGACGCCACGACGATCGCGGCGAGCGACGCTTCGAATCCGCCGGTCACGTCGCGCAGCCACCCCGTCGCCGGGACCCCGATGGCCTGCGCCATCACCACGAACGGGGTCATCCGCCCGGAGATGGCGCCGTAGTGGACGCGGCCGAAGGCCTGGGCCACGAGGCTGGCCTGCAGCGTCGCGTTGCCGCCCATGCTGTAGCCGTACAGGATCACGTAGCAGACGAGCGCCGGCACGCTGTGGGTCTGCCAGAGCAGCAGCACGCCGGCCGCCTGCAGGACGAAGCAGACGGCGGCCACCCAGCGCTGATCGTAGCGATCGAGCAGCGCACCGAAGCCCAGCTTGCCGACGACGCCCATCGCGGCCGTCGCGCCGAGCACCCACGACGCCTGCGCCGCTGTGGTGTTCCCCTCGGTTTCGTACAGGTCACGCCGCTAATTTCGTCCGGTA
>CAYSOF010000037.1:0-45254 GCA_964432595.1 uncultured Binatia bacterium (SeqCode)
CGTTGCCGTCGTCGCACGTGGCGTCGTTCGGCTTGGCGGGATTCGAGCAGACGCCCGTCGACGGATTGCACGTGCCGGCGTCGTGGCACTGGTCGGACGCGGTGCACGTCTTCGGGTTGGCGCCGGTGCACGTGCCGCTCTGACACGTGTCGGTCTGGGTGCACGCGTTGCCGTCGTTGCAGCCGGTGTCGTCCGGTCTCGGCGGATTCGAGCACACGCCGGTGGACGGGTTGCACGTGCCCGCCGCGTGGCACTGGTCGGAGGCCGTGCAGACGACGGGATTCCCCCCCGTGCAGACGCCCGCCTGGCAGGTGTCGGTTTGCGTGCACGCACTGCCGTCGTTGCAGCCGGTGCCGTTGCCCTTCGCGGGATTCGAGCAGACGCCCGTCGACGGATTGCACGTGCCGGCGTCGTGACACTGGTCGGACGCCGTACAGACGACGGGATTCGCGCCGGTGCACGTGCCGTTCTGGCACGTATCGGTCTGCGTGCACGCGCTGCCGTCGTTGCACGTCGTATCGTCCGGCCGCGGCGGATTCGAGCATTGGCCGGTCGCCGGATTGCACTCGCCGGGGAGGTGGCACTGGTCCGACGCCGTGCATTGGACCTCGTTGTGGCCCTCGCAGGTCCCGGCATTGCAGGTGTCGACCTGCGTGCACGCGTCGCCGTCGTCGCACTGGCCGCCGCGGTTCTTGAACACGCAGACGCCGTTGTCGCACGTGTCGTCGGTGCACTGGTTGCCGTCGTCGCACGCGCCGGCATCGCACGCGACGCAGCCCGGAATGGGCGGATTGCTGCACGCGCCGCCGGTGCAGACGTCGTCCGTGCAGGCGTTGCCGTCGTCGCAGACGGCGCCGACGCACTCGCCGCTGCGGCACACCTCGCCGGTCGTGCACGGGTCGCCGTCGTCGCAGGCGTCGCCCTCGTTCCGCGGCGCGCCGAGGCACTCGTCGCCGAAGCACACGCCGCCGGTCTCGCACTGGCTCGCGCCGCAGAAGAGGCCGCCCCCAGGGGAGCCGCTGCACACGCCGTCGCGGCAGACGTCGCCGGTGGTGCAGTCGTTGCCGTCGTCGCAGTCTTGGCCTTCGAATTCTGCCGCCGGGATGCAGGTGGTGGTCTGTGCCAGTGCGGGTGCCGCGAACGTGGACACGGCGACCAGCACGAGTAACGCCGTGCGAAGCCGAAACACCTCGCGACCATACACGTGGAGCCCGGATCGGCGGAAGGCCCTTCTCGTTGCGGCAACGCACCGCAGATGCGCCATGGTCCAGTGCCGCACGGCACCCCGACGTTGCGGACGTCGCGAGGGTCGGGTTAAGGATCTCCATCCCCATCCGGGCGGGGATGCACGTGGATCCGACCATCATGCAGCACGCGCGCCGCGCCGTCCGCCTCGGTGCCGCGGCGCTCGCACTGCTGGCGACGCCGCCCGCATGGGCGCAGCGGCCGCTCGAAGGCGACGGCCAGCGGCCGCTCGGCGTGACCGCCGTCCCCGAGGACGCCAAGGTCACGGTGCGCGTGGGCGAGGAGCGGCGATTCCGCGTCGAGAGCGTCGGCACCGACGTCACGCACCGATGGACGTTCGACGGCCGTCCCGTCGGCACGACGATGCAGTGGACGTTCGCCCCGACGGCCGCGCAGGTCGGCGTGCATCGGGTCGACGTCGTCGTGACCGGCGCCGAGGGCGTGGTGCGGCGGGGCTGGTGGGTGCGCGTGCAGGGGCCGCGCCCGCCGCGCGTGCTCGAAGCGTCGCCGGCGGGCGACGACGTCGAGGTCGTCGTGCAGAAGACCGTGCGGCTGCGCCTGCGCGTCGAGCCCACGACGCGCGACGAGACCGTGCACATCGCGTGGACGCTCGACGGCGACCCGGTGGGCGAGGGCGAGCAGCTGCGCCTGCGTCCCGGACGCGTCGGCACGCAGCGCGTGCGCGCGCTCGCCACCAGCAGCCTCGGCTCGGCCGTCGCGCGGGAATGGCAGCTCGTCGTGACGGCGACGACCACCACGTCGACGTTGCCGGCGGCGGTCGCGGCGCTCGAGACTCCGACGACGACGGAGCCGCCGCCACCGCCGACCGTCGTCGAGGCGACCACGACCTCGACGACGACGGCGCCTGAGCCGGAGCCGGTTCCGACGACGAGCACGACGGCCACGTCGGTGCCCGTCGTCGTCGCGACCCGGCCCACGACGCCGCCGGCGGGCGCGGGCGTCGGCGATGCGGACGTGCGCGGGCTGCTCGATCGCTATGCGGCGGCCATGCGCGCGCACGACGTCGCCGAGCTGCGCCGTCTCGGGCAGATCACGAGCGACCGCCAGGCCGAGGCGATGACGGGCTACTTCGCGGGCGTGCGCGATCTGACCGTCGAGGTGCGGGTGCTCGAGGTGCGTGCCGACGGCGACGGGACGACGGTCCGCTTCACGCGCCGCGACAGCTTCCGCGATCCGACCGGGCGTCTCGTGACGCAGGAGTCGCCGCCGATCGAGAAGCGCGTCGAGCGCACGGCGGGCGGCCTGCGCTTCGCGCCGCCGCAATAGACACCTGCGTCGCATGCATGGCAGAACGCCGGCGTGCTGCCCGCGATCGCCCTGACGGCGGCGCTCTTCGCGGTCTACGCCGCCGGCGCCGCGCGGACGATCTACGTCGGCGACAGCGGCGAGCTGGTGACGGCATCGTGGGTGCTCGGCGTGCCGCACCCGACCGGCTATCCGCTCTACGTGCTGCTCGGCAAGGCGTGGGCGACGCTGCTGCCGGTCGGCTCCGTGGCGTTCCGCATGAGCCTCTTCAGCGCCGCGGCCGCGGCCGCCGCGTGCGGCATGCTGCTCGCCCTCGCGCGGCGGAGCGGGCTACATCCCGTCGCGGCACTGGTCGCGGCACTGGGCCTGGCGTTCGCGCCGAGCTTCTGGGGCGAGGCGAACGTCCAGCGCGTCTATGCGTTGAACGCGGCATTCGTGATCGCGGCCACCAGCGCCGCCTGGCGCTGGCATGCCGGACGCGATCCGCGCGCGCTGGTGCTCGCCGTCTTCTGCTGCGCGCTCGGTGCGACGAACCACACGTTCATGGCCCTCTACGGCGTCGTGCTGGCGGGCTGGGCCGTCGCGAACGAGCCCGCGCTGCTCCGCCGGCCGCGCGTGGTCGCCGCGTGTCTCGCGGCCGCGATCGTCGGACTGCTGCCGTACGCGTACCTGCCGCTGCGCTCGGCGGCGCAGCCGCCGCTCGACTGGGGCGATCCCGAGACCCTGTCGCGCTTCCTCGACGTCGTCCTGCGCCGGCACTTCTGGACACGCGCGTGGTGGGAAGGGCCGGCCGATCTGCGCCCGATCGTCGCCGACTGGGCCGCGAGCCTGCCACGCGAGCTGGGCTGGGCCGGCGCATCGCTGGCCGCGCTCGGCGTCGTCGCGGGATGGCGGCGCCGACTGCCGGTGGGCCTGCCGCTCCTCGTCGCGCTCGCGAACGTCGCCGCGCTGGCCGCGCACGGGTCGCGCAGCGACATCTTCGTGTGGCATCGGTACTACGTGCCGTCCTACGCCATGGCCGCGCTGCTGGCCGGCATCGGCTGCCACGAGGTGGTGACGCGGCTGCCGCGGCCGGCACGCTGGCTGCCGCTGCTCCTGCCGGTGGCGATGCTTGCAGCGGGCTGGGCCCGCTTCGATCGCAGCCGCTATCGCGTCGCCGAAGACTTCGCGGAGCGCGTGCTCGCGGCGATGCCGCCCGGCGCTCATCTCATCGCGTCCGACGACAACGTGCTGTTCGTCTTGATGTACCTGCAGCTCGTCGAGGGACGGCGGCCCGACGTCGACCTCGTCATGCAGGGCGTCGACGGGCCGCTGCGTCCGCTGCGGTTCGATCCCGACGTCGACGCGCTCTACTTCACGCACCATCCGAACTGGAACGAGCCGGGGCTCGACGTCGTGGCGGAAGGCGTCGTGCTGCGCGCGCGTCGCGCGGGGGCCACCCTGCCTCCGCCGGTGCTCGACGCGCGGCCGCTCGCGGGCGAGGACGATCCGCGCGTGCCGAAGGACGATCTGACGCAGAACCTGATCGGCCACTTCCACTACATGCAAGGCCTGACCGCGGAGCGGACCGACTGGCCCACGGCCGCAGCCGCGTTCCGGCGGGCGGCCGCCGCGGCGCCCGACAACGACGTCCTCTTCTACAACCTGGGGCTGGTCTATCGCCGTCATGGCCGGCGCGACGAGGCGATCGCGGCGTTCCGTCGCTCGGCCGCGATCAACCCGCGGCATCTCGCGAGCCAGGCGCGTCCGCGCGCGGTCGATCGGCTGGCGGAGATGGAGGACGCGCCGTGAGACGCGCCGTCGCCGTCCTGCTGCTCGTGGCGGCGTGCGGCTCGCCCCCCGTCGACGAGGCCTGGATCACGCCGCGCATCGAGCGCCTGCAGCACGATCGCCGCGATCGCGACGCCTGGGCCGATCTCGCCGTCGCCGCGATCGCGCTCGACCAGCCGGGCAACGCCCGCCTCGCGGCGCGCCGCGTTCTCGCGATCGCTCCCGACGATGCGCGCGCGGCCGAGGTGCTGGCGCGCGTCGGCGAGGCACCGGCCCGCCGCCGTCCGCCGCGCACGCCGGACGATCCGGAGACGACGCGACGCTGCGATGCCGCGCGCGCGGCCATCGCGGCGGGCCGCCTCGACGAGGCCGCCGTACTGCTCAGGGTCGCGGCGTGGATGGACGAGGCGTCGCCGCTGCCGCACCAGTACCTGGCGAACCTGAACGTCATGCGCGGCCGGCCGCTGCTGGCGATGCGCCATCAGCGCGCGGCGCTCGCGCGCGCGCCGAGCAATCCCCTCTATCGCAAGAACATGCGCGCGCTGCGCGACGCCCAGCGGGCGCGCACCCGAGCGGCGCTGGAGCAGGTCGAATGATCGGACGGCTGGCCATCCTCCTCCTCGCCGCGCTGCTCGGCTGCCGGTCGGCACCCGAGCCGGGGCGCGTGGTCGTGCTCGGCATCGACGGGCTGGATCCCGAGGTCGTCGACACGTTGATGAGCGAGGGCAGCATGCCGAACTTCGCCGCCATGCGCCGCGAAGGCGCGTACGGCCCGCTGCGCAGCGCGCGGCCGATCCTGAGCCCGATCATCTGGACGACCATCGCGACCGGCCGCCCGCCGGCCGACCACGGCATCGGCCACTTCGTCGCCGTCAACGAGAAGACGGGCGAGAGCCTGCCCGTCACGAGCCAGATGCGGAAGGTGAAGGCGCTCTGGAACATCGTCTCCGACGCGGGTCGCACCGTGGACGTCGTCGGCTGGTGGGCGACCTGGCCGGCCGAGCGCGTGCGCGGGACGATCGTCAGCGATCACACCTGCTACCACTTCCTCTTCCCGGACGGTGCGGGACCGACGAAGGCGCAGGCGGCGCTCGTTCATCCGCCCGAGCGCGAGGCGGAGCTCGCGCCGATGATCCGGCGTCCCGGCGACGTGAGCGCGGCGGACCTCGAGCCGTTCGTGAACGTCGACGCCACGGCGCTCGACCGCGCGTTCTCGTTCGACGATCCGCTGAGCCACTTCCGCTGGGCGCTCGCGACCGGCGAGAGCTACAAGGCGATCGGCCTGCACCTGCTGCGCGATCGGCCGGACCTGCTGATGGTCTACATCGAGGGCACCGACTCGACGTCGCACCTCTTCGGTCACCTCTTTCGCGCGCAGGGTCTCGCCGGCGAGCTCGCCGAGCAGCAGCGGCAGTTCGGCGGCGCGGTCGAGGCCATCTACCGCTGGGCGGACACGCTGGTCGGCGAGTACATGGCGGCGATCGACGAAGACACGACCCTCGTCGTGCTCTCGGATCACGGCTTCTCGCTGGGCGCGCTGCCAGACGATCCGAGCCAGACGCGCGACATGCGACGCGTCAGCGAGAAGCATCATCGGCTCGACGGCATCCTCTATCTGTGGGGCCGCGACGTGCGCCCGCGCGCGCGCATCGACGGCGCGACGCTCGTCGACGTGGCGCCGACGCTGCTCGCGCTGCTCGGCCTGCCGGCGGCTGCCGACATGCCGGGCCGCGTGCTGACGGAGGCGCTGGTGTCGGCGGATGCGCCCGCCCGGGTGGCGACGTACGAGACGGCCACGGCGACGGCCGACGGCGGCGCCGGCGATGCGGCGGTCGACCCGGCGATCCTGGAGCGCCTGCGCGCGCTCGGCTACCTGGACACGACCTCCCCGCAGGGCGAGGGCAACCTGGCCGCGCTCCACTTCCAGGAAGGCCGCTTCGCCGAGGCCGCGGCGGCGTACGAGGCGCTGGTGAAGGAGCGGCCGAACGAGGCCGGTCTCCGCACGAGCCTCGCGGGCGCGCTCGGCGCGCTCGGCCGGATCGACGAGGCGGCGGCGCAGCTCGACGTCGCCCTGCGGCTCGATCCGGTGAACGTCGAGGCGCACCACAACCGCGGCGTGATCCACGAGCGTCGCGGCGACACGGCGGCCGCGATCGCCGAGTACCGCACGGCGCTGCGCTACAACGCCGGCTACGAGCCCGCGCGCGCCGCGCTCGTGCGGCTGACGGGCGGCATCGAGGCGCCGCCCGCGCGCACGCCCGACGAGGAGCGCGCGATCGCGCTGGCGGAGCAGGCGAGCCAGTCGGCCCGTCGCGGCGACTACCCGGCGGCGATGCGTGCGCTCGACGAGGCGGAGCGGCTCGCCCCGAACCTGTCGCTCGTGCATCAGTACCGTGCCAACGTCGCGTACCTGATGGGCGACAAGGCCGCGGCGGCCGCGGCGCTGCGCCGCGCGCTCGCGATCGAGCCGGACAATGCGTTGTTCCGGCGGAACCTGGAGCAGCTGGAGAAGCCGGCGTCGTGAGCGAGGCGGCTACCCCGGACACTCCACCGGCTGCGACGCCTGCCGCGCCTTGAACGAACGCCCCGGCTGGAAGGAATACGCGCCGTCGGCGAACAGGGTGCACGACCGTTGGCCGACGGTGCCGAGCTGGAGCTGCATCGTGACGGGGCGCGGGTTCGCCGCGAGGCTGTGGCCGAGGCCAGCGCCCTGGCCGCGGACGTCGAGGATCTGGGCCGCGCGCAGGCGGACGCGGACGATGGGGCCCGCGAGACGGCGCGGGTCGCGGTACTCGTAGCCGAGACCGGGGCCGATCGCGCGCCAGTTCGCGGCGGGGAGCGGATACGTGTCGTCGAACGTCGTGCCGCGCACGCGGAGCGAGCCGCCGTGCAGCGTCGGGTCGTCGATGCTGCCCGCCAGGCCGCCGAAGCGGACGTCGGTGTCGCGCGACGTCATGACGAGCTTTCGCTTGGCGGCGTTCGGCGCGTCCTTCAGGGTCAGCGTCGTGCCGGCGAGCGGGATCGGCGGGGCGAACCCCGACGTCGTCAGGCGTTGGCCGAAGATGCCGTTTCCGAGCTGCGCGCCACGCCACGCGACCACGAATCCACCCTGGCCGTCGGCGGCGACGGCGGGCTGGTTCTGGTTGTCGATCGTGTACGTGTTCACCTGCACCTCGTCGCCGACCGGCGTGCCGGCGAGGGTGAAGTGCTGCGCCGCGATCGCGCTCGAGCTGCCGTCGGGGCTGCCGTCGTAGCCGCCGCTCTCCCACGCGATCACGAAGTTGCCCTGCGGATCGCCGGCGATCGCAGGACGACGCTGGTCGTCCGTCGTGAACGTGTTCACCTGCACTTCGCCGCCGAGCGGTGTGCCGTCGGCGGCGAAGCGCCGCATGGCGATGCTGCTGCCGGAGCCGTCGGTGTTGCTGCCGTAGTAGTCGCCGTTCTGCCAGGTGACGACGAAGGCGCCGGACGGCTGCGCCAGCACGTCGACGGAGTACTGCGAGCCGGTGGTGTGCGTGTTCACCTGGAACTCGACGCCGGCGCGGGTGCCGCCGGCGTCGAAGCGCTGGCCGAAGACGCCCGACCGGTCGCCGTCCTGCCCGGGGCTCTGCCACACGACGACGAAGCCGCCGCCCGGGAACTTCGAGACGGCCGGATAGCCCTGATTGCCCGGCGTGTACGTGTTGACCTGAAACTCGCCGCCCGCGGGCGTCCCGCTCGACGCGAAGCGCTGGCCGAAGACGCCGGCGCGGCTGCCGTCCTGCGTGACGTAGCCGTAGCGTCCGCTCGTCCACACGACGACGAAGTCGCCGGCGGCGTCGGTCGCGACGTCGGGCTCGGCCTGGTTGCCGGGCGTGTAGGTGTTCACCTGCTGGTCGCCCGCGCCGAGCGGGTGGCCGTCGCTGTCGAAGCGGCGCAGGAAGACGCCGAAGGCCGAGCCGTCCTGCGTGTCGTCGCCCTCGTAGTAGGTCCCGCTGCTCCACGCGATCACGAAGCCGCCCGCCGGCATGGCCGCGACGGTGGGCTCGACCTGGCGCAGGGTGGTGTACGTGTTCACCTGGAACTCGTTCGCCGCCGCGACGCCGTGCTCGTCGTAGTGGCGCGCGAAGATGCCCTCGCGCGAGCCGTCGCCGCCGCTGCCATAGTACGACCCGCTCTTCCACACGACGACGAAGTGCCCGGCGCCGTCCACCGCCGTCGCCGGCGTCGCGCGGTTACGGTAGCCGGTCGCCGTGTTCGCCTGGAACTCCGGCCCGGTCTTCGCGACGTCGGCCTGCGCGGCACGCGGCAGCGCGAGCACGAGCGTGGCGAGCAGGGCGGCTCGGATGCGCGACATCGACGGCCTCCTCTCCCTCACGTCGGACACCCGGACGGCGCGGGCGCGTCGGCGGCGCGGAAGGTGCGGTCGGGCACGAAGTGGGTATGGCCGCCGAACGCAATGCACCAGCGCTGGCCGGTACCGAGCTGCAGCATGACGGTCACCGGCTCGGGGGCGACGGCCAGCGCGTGGCCCAGCTGTGCGCCGAGGCCCTTCGCCGATACGAGCCGCCCCGCGCGCACGCGGGCGCGGCGGATCGGGCCGGAGCGCAGGCCCGGGTCGCTGTACTGCCACCCGTCGCGCAGCCGCCGCCAGTTCGCCGCCGGCAGCGTGTACGTGTCGTCGAACGTCCCGCCGCGGACGCGCAGCGTGGCGCCGCCGATCGTCGGATCGTCGACGACGATGCCGGCGTCGCCGCCGAGCTCGATCGCGCGATCGTCCGACGATACTTCGATGCGACGGCGCGTGCGGTCCGTCGGATGGTCGCGCAGCACGAGCCGCGCGCCGCGCACCCCGGTCGGCTTTCGGAACGCCGTCGTGTGGAACCGGCGCGCGAAGACCCCCGCGCCGTCGCCGTCCTGGCCGCGGCCGTAGGAGCCGCTCGCCCAGGCGACCACGAAACGTCCCGTGGGGTCGGCCGTGACGGTCGGCTGCGACTGGCGGCCGGTCGCGTAGGTGTTGACGACCAGCTCGCCGCCGAGCGGCGTGCCGTCGGCCGCGAAATGACGGGCCGCGACGGCCAGCTGGTGACCGTCGGGCGAGCGCGTTCCGTACTCGCCGCTGGCCCACGTGACGACGAAGTCGCCGAGGGGACCACCGACGATGGCGGCTTCGCGCTGGCCGCCGGTGGTGAACGTGTTCACGACGAACTCGTCGCCCTGCGCCGCGCCCGCGGCATCGTAGCGCCGCGCGGCGATCGTGGTGCTCGAGCCGTCGGGGCCCGGCGTGTAGTAGCCGACGCTGGACCAGGCCACGACGAAGCCGCCGTCGGGCTGCGCCATGATCGTGGGCGAGAACTGATAGCCCGTCGTGTAGGTGTTCACCTGGAACTCCGGACCGGCGGGCGCACCGTTCGCGGCGAAGCGGCGCGCGAACACGCCGCTGAAGTCGCCGTCCGCGTCGGACGAGTAGTCGCCGTTCTCCCAGGCGACGACGAAGCGCCCGGCGGGGTCGGCGGCGACCGCCGGCTGCTGCTGACTGTGCGGCGTGTACGTGTTCACCTGGAACTCGCCGCCGAGCGGGCCGCCGCCCGCGTCGAAGCGGCGCCCGAAGACGCCGTAGCGGCTGCCGTCCTGGGCGAGGCTTCCGTCGTAGGCGCCGCTCTCCCACACGACCACGAACGTCCCGCCCGGTACCGCGGCGATCGCGACGCTGCGCTGCACGCCCGGCGTGTAGGTGTTCACCTGGACGTCGTCGCGCGTCGCCACGCCGTTCGCGTCGAACGGGCGCAGGAACACGGCATCCGCCGAGCCGACGGGATCGAACCCCGGACCGGCGGAGTCCCACGCGACGACGAAGCCGCCGTCGCTGCGCATGGCCACGCGCGGCCGTCGCTGGCTTCCCGTCGTGTAGGCGTTCACCTGGAACTGCGTCGCGCGCGGCATGCCGTCGGCGGCGAAGCGCCGGCCGAAGATGCCGGAGCCCGATCCGTCGGGGCCCGGGAAGCCGTTCGGCGGATCGGCCTGCCACACGACCACGAAGTCGCCCGTCGGTCGGGCGGCGACGCTCGGCTGTTGCTGCGAGCCCGGCGTGTAGGTGTTCACCTGGAGCTCACCGCCGGTGGCGGCGATCTCCGCGGCGAGCCGGGAGGCGGCCGTCAGCACGACCAGCGACGCGAGCACGACGACCCGAAGCGTCCGCATGCGTTTCCCCCTCGATGAACGTGCGGATCAGGCCCGACAGCAGCATATGTTGTCAAGCTGTTTCGTGATCTCGCAGCGTCGGGTGACACCGTGCGTACGACGTTCGGGCGGGCGGCGTCGCGTCAGCGCATCGCGTCGGGCGTCTGTCGTGCGATCACGCGATGCGCGACGAGCGTCACCGCGCTGCGCGGGAGGAAGCCGACGATCGCCGCGCGCGCCCAGTTGAACCAGCCGGAGATCACCGACGGCTGCTTGCCGAGCGCCGCGAGGGCGACGGCGACGACGTCGGCCGGCGACTCGCCGTGGTGCGCGATCTCGCCGGCGACGGCCTGGAACTCCGTCTCGGTGGAGCCCGGCTCCAGGACGAGCACGTCGATGCCGTCGCCGCGCAGCTCCGCCCACAGCGCTTCGCCGAAGACGAGGTCGAACGCCTTCGTCGCGCTGTACACGCCGTGCAGCGGCAGCGCCTGACGGCCTGCGACCGAGCCGGTGATGACGACGGCGCCGCGGCCGCGCGCCCGCATGGCGGGCAGCAGGCGGCTCGTCAGCACCACCACGGCCGTGCAGTTCACCTGCACCATCGCGCGCAGGCGCTCGGTGTCGAGCTTGTCGAAGCGGCCCGCGTAGCCGAAGCCCGCGTTGTTGACGAGGAGGCCGATCGGCAGGTCGCGTACCGCGTCGGCGACGCGGTCGGCGCCGTCGGACGTGGCGAGGTCGGCCGCGACGACGCGCGTCGCGACGCCGTGCGCCTGCGCCAGCTCGGCCGCGAGCGCCTGCAGGCGATCCTCCCGCCGCGCGGTGAGCACGCAGGAGACGCCGTCGCGCGCGAGCGCACGCGCGAACTCGACGCCCAGCCCGGCCGACGCGCCGGTGACGAGCGCCCACTCGCCGTATCGCTCGCGCAGCGTGCTCATGCGGCGGCCGCGCGTGCGCGCTCGATGATGGGCTCGAACGCGATGCCGCGCGGCAGCGTGCCGAACGCGAGCCCGCGGTCGCCTTCGAGGCGGGACGCGCAGAACGCGTCGGCCACGGCGCGATCGGCGTGACGGACGAGCAGCGAGCCCTGCAACGCCAGCGCCATGCGCTCGACGATCCGCCGCGCGCGATGCTCGATGTCGGCGAAGTCCGTCAGCTCGAGGCGGAGCGCCTCGACGAAGCCGTCGAGCCGATCGTCGGCGCCCGCCGCCTGCGCGACCTCGCCGAAGAACGCCTCCACCGACTCGGGGCTGCGGCTCATCGCGCGCAGCACGTCGAGACAGATGACGTTGCCCGAGCCCTCCCAGATGGAGTTGAGCGGCGCCTCGCGCAGCAGCCGCGGCATCATCGACTCCTCGACGTAGCCGTTGCCGCCGAGGCACTCGAGCGCCTCGGCGACGAGCGGCGGCTGGCGCTTGCACACCCAGTACTTGCTCACGGCCGTCGCGAGGCGGGCGAAGTCGCGGTTCCCCTCGTCGTAGGCGCGGGCGAGCCGCATCATCGTGAGCGTCGCCGCCTCGGACTCGATGCAGAGGTCGGCGAGGACGTTCTGCATGAGCGGGTGGTCGGTGAGCCGCTTGCCGAACGTGCGGCGATGCGCCGTGTGATGCAGCGCCTGCACGACGGCCTGCCGCATGCCTGCGGACGAGCCGATCACGCAGTCGAGGCGCGTGTGCGTCACCATCTCGATGATCGTCGGGACGCCGCGGCCGTCCTCGCCGACCATGCGGCCCCAGGTGCCGTCGAACTCCACCTCGCTGGACGCGTTCGAGCGGTTGCCGAGCTTGTCCTTCAGGCGCTGGAGCAGGAACCGGTTGCGCGTCCCGTCCGGACGGAAGCGCGGGACGAAGAAGCACGACACGCCTCGGTCCGTCTGGGCCAGGACCAGGAACGCGTCGCACATCGGTGCGGAGCAGAACCACTTGTGGCCGGTGAGCTCGTATTCACTCCCGGGACCGCCGAGGCCGAGCGCGCGGGCGACGGTGGTGTTGGCGCGGACGTCGGAGCCGCCCTGCTTCTCCGTCATCGCCATGCCCATCAGCACGCCCGGCTTGTCCGCCGCCGGACGCAGGACGGGATCGTACTCGCTCGACACGATCCGCGGCTCCCACTCCGCGGCGATCTCGGGCTGCGCCCGCAACGCCGGCAGCACGGAGTAGGTCATCGAGATGGGGCAGCCGTGGCCGGCCTCGATCTGCGACAGCGTGAAGAAGAGCGCGGCGCGCGCGACGTGCGCTCCGGGGCGCGGCTCGCGCCAGGGCAGACCGTGCAGCTCGTGGCCGACGGCGAGGCGCATCAGCTCGTGCCAGGCGGGATGGAACTCGACCTCGTCGATGCGGTTGCCGAACCGGTCGTGCGTCCGTAGGACGGGCGTGTACGCGTTGGCGAGTCGTCCCCACGCGATCGCGTCCCCGCCGGCCACCGCGCCGAGCCGCGTACAGCGCTCCTCCGCCCATCCCGCGCCCTCGCGCGCGAGCGCGTCCACGAGGGCGCGATCGGTGGTGAAGACGTTGTAGCCTTCGAGCGGCGGCGGTTGGTTCAGGACGTCGTGGGTCGCGGGCATGCAGATCGTCCTACCAGCCCGGGCGAAAATCTGGAACGTCTGCGCGATGCGTCTGGCCGGGGTCCGCGAACCTCTGCTACGTCGGACTCCCATGCGCCCGCTCCCGTGGATTCCGCTCGTCCTCGTCCTGACCACGCTCCCTGCCGCGGCCGCCGACTACTGGGTCGAGAACGGCGGCAACGACGCCGCCGACGGCCTGACGGTCGCGACGGCATGGGCGACGCTGGTCCATGCCGCGGACGAGGTCGCTCCGGGGGACACGGTCCACGTTCTCGACGGCAGCTACCAGGGCTTCTACCAGACGACGTCGGGCACGCCCGGCAACCCGATCACCTGGAAGGCCGAGGGCTCGGCCGTCGCGATCACGTCCGACAACCCGACGACGCCGGACGGCATCAACCTCGAGGGTGCGTCGCACGTCGTGATCGACGGCTTCGTCGTCGACGGCCGCACGCGCGCGGGCATCCGCGCCGTCGAAGCGTCGCACGTCACCGTCCGCAACTGCCGTACCGGCTTCAACGGCGTGTGGGGCATCTTCACCGGCCACGTCGACGACTTCACCGCCGAGTTCAACGAGACGCACCATTCGTTCGACGAGCACGGCATCTACGTGTCGAACGCGTGCGACCGGCCGATCGTGCGGAACAACTGGTCGCACGACAACAACGGCAACGGCCTGCACTTCAACGGCGATGCCGGCTTCGGGGGTGACGGCATCATCGAGGACGCGCTCGTCGAGAACAACCTGATCACGGGCAACGGCGCGGGCGGCGGGTCCGGGATCAACATGGACGGCGCGTCGGACGCGATCATCCGCAACAACCTGCTGTACGACAACCACGCGAGCGGCATCAGCCTCTACCGCATCGACGCCGCCGCCGGCTCGCGGAACAACCTCGTCGTCAACAACACGATCGTGCAGGCGAGCGACGGCCGCTGGGCGATCAACATCAGCGACGGCTCGACCGGGAACACGCTGCGCAACAACATCCTCTACAGCCTGCACGCGGTTCGCGGCGTCATCAGCATCGACTCGTCGAGCCGCAGCGGCTTCTCGTCCGACTACAACAGCGTGATGAGCCGCTTCAGCCTGAACGGCGGCGGCACGGTGGTGACGCTCGCGGCGTGGCAGGCGCAGGGGTACGACGCGCATTCGTTCCTGGCGACGCCGGCCGACCACTTCGTCGCGCCGGGGAGCGACTACCGGCTGAAGGCCACGAGCCCGGCGATCGACGCGGGCACGGCGACGGGCGCGCCGCCGACCGACATCGACGGTGCGCCGCGGCCGGTTGGCGCCGGCGTCGACCTCGGCGCGTACGAGGTGCAGTCGCTCGAGTGCGGCGACGGCGGCGCCGATCCGGGCGAGCAGTGCGGCGAGCCGGGGCTGTCGTGCCTCGACCCGTGCACGAGCTGCGCCGGCTGCACGTGCGTGCAGAACGCGCCGGTCTGCGGCGACGCGCTCGTGTGCGGCAGCGAGCAGTGCGAGAGCGACGGCGATTGCGGCGGCGGTCTGGTCTGCGCCGGCTGCCAGTGCGTGAATCCGTCGCCGTGCACGAGCGGCGTCGGTCTGCGGAAGCCGAAGCAGAGCCTGCGCGCATCGACGGGGACCATCTCGGTGAAGGCCGAGGCGGCGATCCCGCAGCCGTGGAGCGCGGTGAACCCGCCGGCGAACGGCATCCGCGTTCTGATCGACGCGGTCGCCGGGAGCGGCGGCGTCGACGTCGTGCTGCCGGGCGGCGCCGCCTGGACGACGAACGGCGCCGGCAATCGCTGGACGTATCGCGACCCGTCGGGCACGGTCGCCGGCGTGACGAAGGCCGTCGTGCAGGACCGCTCGAGCAAGGAGCCCGGCGTGCTGAAGCTCACGCTGAAGGGGAGGGGCGCCTCGTTGGTGCTCCCCGCGGCGGCCGAGGTACGGACGACGGTGGTGCTCGGCGCCGCGTCCGAATGCGCGCAGATCGTCTGGAATGGTCCGGGCGAGGCGCGCCCGCGGTGCGACGGCGACGCCGCGCGCCTCACCTGCAAGTAGGAGGAAGCCTCGCATGGACGTGCAGCCGTTCCGCATCGCCGTCGCCGACGACGTGCTCGCCGACCTCCGCGCGCGACTCGCGCGCACGCGCTTCCCCGACGAGATCGACGGCAGCGGGTGGACGTACGGCACGGAGCTCGCGTACCTGAAGTCGCTGGTCGCCCATTGGCGCGATCGGTACGACTGGCGTGCCGCCGAGGCGGGTCTCAACGCCTTCCCGCAGTTCAAGGCGACGGTCGCACATCCGGCCGAGAACCTGGGCATCCACTTCATCCACGTGCGCGGCAAGGGACCGAAGCCGTTCCCGCTGGTGATCACGCACGGGTGGCCCGGCTCGGTCGCCGAGTTCACGAAGATCATCGGCCCGCTCACCGATCCCGCCAGCCACGGCGGCGACCCGGCCGACGCGTTCGACGTCGTCTGCCCCTCGATGCCCGGCTACGGCTTTTCCGATCACGCGCGCACGCCCGGCATGGACGCCGAGCGCATCGCGGCCATCTGGGCGCAGCTCATGCGCGGCCTCGGCTACGATCGCTTCGGCGCGCAGGGTGGCGACTGGGGCTCGATGGTGTCGACGTACCTCGGCGCGAATCACGCCGACGTCGTAGCGGGCGTCCACCTCAACATGGTGGTCGCCTTCCCGCCCGATCCGGCGAATCCGCTCGACGGGCTCACCCAGGACGAAGTGATCGACATGATCCCGATGGAGGCGTGGCTCAAGGAGGAGACGGGCTACCAGCGCATCCAGGGCACGAAGCCCCAGACGCTGGGCTACGGCCTGAACGACTCCCCGGCCGGCCTCTGCGCCTGGATCGTCGAGAAGTTCCGCACGTGGAGCGACTGCGACGGCGACGTCGAGCGCCGCTTCACGAAGGACGAGCTCCTCACCAACGTGATGCTCTACTGGGTGACGGAAACCGCGACGAGCTCGGCGCGTCTCTACTACGAGATGGTGCACGCCGATAAATTCCCTCCGACCGGCTTCCGCGTGAACGTGCCGACCGCGTGCGCGATCTTCCCGAAGGAGCTTTTCAAGCCGCCGCGCTCCTGGGTGGAGAAGCTCTACGACGTCGCCCGATGGAACCGCTTCGAAAGCGGCGGCCACTTCGCCGCAATGGAAGAGCCGAAGACGCTGGTCGACGACGTCAGAGCGTTTTTCCGTACGGTTCGCTGACGAGGCCACTCCGGTCCGCAGGTCGTGGGTGTGGGCGGCGCGTGGGGTGCCGTGCGAGGTCCACGCGCAGCCGACGGCACCCCACGCGCCGCCCGCACCCGGACGTGCAGTCAGCGGGCGGCGTTGCCACCGCCAGCCACGGGAGCTAGCACCGGACGTCACAGACAAGGAGGCGATGCATGGCGCATCCAGTGCGGTTCGGAGTGCAGACCGGCCAGCAAGGCGTCGAGTGGTCGACGATGCTCGAGCTGTGGAAGCAGTGCGACGCGTGGGGCTACGACTCGCTGTGGAACTTCGACCACTTCTACCCGATCTTCGTCCCACCCGAGGGGCCGTGCCTCGAGGGCTGGACGACACTCGCGGCCCTCGCGCAGGCGACGAAGCGCGCGCGCATCGGCACGCTGGTGAACGGCAACACCTATCGCCATCCGGCCGTCACCGCGAAGATGGCGGCGACGCTCGACCACATCAGCGGCGGGCGGTTCAACCTCGGCATCGGTGCGGGGTGGTTCGAGCGCGAGCACAACGACTTCGGCATCGACTTCAAGGACGTCCCGCGCCGCCTGCAGGCGCTCGACGAGGCCTGCAAGATCATCCGGGGCATGCTCACGCAGGAGACGACGACGGTGCACGGCAAGCACTACACCGTCACCGACGCGCTCGGCCTGCCGAAGCCCGTGCAGAAGCCGTACCCGCCGATCATGATCGGCGGCACGGGCGAGAAGGTGCTGCTCAAGCTCGTCGCGCGCCACGCGGACATGTGGAACGCCAGCGCCGGCGCGGAGCGCATGGGGCAGCTGATCGAGGTCATCGCGCGGCACTGCGAGACGGAGCGCCGCGACCCCGCGCAGATCGAGAAGACGGTGATGCTGCCGCTGTGCTATCGGGCGTCGGCCGATCGCGAGGCGTTCGTGTGCCAGCTGCTCGCGTCGATGCGGCAGACGACGCCCGAGGCGGCGCGGCTGCAGGCGATGATCGGCGAGAAGCAGGAGTGCCTCGACACCGTCGCGCGCTTCGCGAAGGTCGGCGTCACGCACTTCATCTTCATGATCTTCACGCCGTACTTCGAGGACGAGATCCAGGCGTTCGCCGAAGAGGTGATTCCCGCCGTCAGATCGTGAACGGCACCTGGCGATCGTAGCTCGCGTCGAACGCGCCGATGCGGAAGTGGTTCGGCACCTGCGTGAGCGGCATGCGATCGACGATCGCCCGGTGGAAGTCGGCGTAGTCGCCCTTGAACGCCCCCTCCTTCCACACCTTGAGGAGGGTCGACGTGAAGAGGCCGTTGAAGGTGCCGTCGAGCGAGACCTGGTTGTCCTGACAGCCCGAGAGGAGGCGGACCGACGCGCGAACCGCGTCGGACGCCTTCTCCTTCGACGGCGGCCCCTGGATCCGCGTGTAGAACTCGCGGTTCTGACGGAACGTGCGCAGCGCGACGTCCGGCGGCAGCAAGCGCAGCGCCGGCACCGGCGCGGTCGGATCGGTGTTCGGGTCGACGAGCGTGCGGGTCGTGGGCGAGCTCGCCAGCGTGCGCAGGGCCCGGATGTTCGTGCCGCTGTGACAGCAGTCGGCGATCACGAAGACGCGGACGCCCTCCGCGAAGCCGGCCAGCAGCTGGTAGATCTCGTCGTCGAGCAGCTCGCCGTCGTACAGGCACCACGTCTCGTCGGCGCGATCCGGCTCGTCGTCGTTCAGATCCGGAATCTGGCCGCCGTGTCCGGAGTACGTGAGCAGGAAGATGTCGCCGTCGGCCAGGCTGTTGAGCGCTTCGCCCACGGCCTTGGTGACACGCGCGCGCGTCGCGTCCTTCGTGAGGAGGCGGTTCGCGGTGAAGCCCCGTGCGGCGGCGAGGGCCGCCATGTCTTCGGCGTCGGCCTCGCACGCGATCAGCTCGCCGGCCCATCCCGCGTAGTGCGCGGGGTCCACCGCGTTGACCCCGATGTGTAGGGAGCGGCCCTTCGCCATATCCACCTCCTGTGCTGCAACCCCCCAGGCGTACCTGTATGGCGGTGCTGGGAATAGGATATCTATTATCTAACGGCTAAACACCAGCCGCAGGGTTGATTGGTGTCACTCCAACCCGCGTGGTTTCGCGGCGGCGATATTCGCTATCGAATGTGCCGCGAGTCGACCGCCGCCCACGTCGCCGGGCCGTCGACCGTTTCCTCGTCGAGCGGCGGCGCGGCGAGCACGAGGCGCACCAGCGCCGACTGCCGGCGTGCGCCCGTCCGGGCGAGCGCATGCTTCAGCTGCGTGCGCGCCGTGTGCGGCGAGATGCCGAGCAGGCGGGCGGCCTCGTCGACGGTGTGGCCGCCCGCGAGGATCAGCGCGACGTCCGCTTCGGCGGCAGTGAGGCCGAGGTGCCGCTGGACCCGGCGGCGGGGCAGGACGGTGTGCTGCTCCGGGTCGGTGACGAACGCGACCGCGCACGCGCCCGGCGCGACGCCGGTGAGCGCCGGCGCGCGCAGCGGTGCGACGAGGACGGCGAACGGGTCGCGTCCCGACGGACGCGCGACGGCGATCGCGCCGCCGGTCGGCACCGCGGCCGCCGTCCCGGCAACGAGCGCGCGCAGCGCGGCCGTGTCGGCCGCGCTCGCCGCCCGGAGCCCATCGCGGTCGGCGCGCAGCCCGTCGTGCAGCTCGAGCAGCTGCTCGGCGCGACGATTCGCCGCGCGCACGTGGCTGCGGCCGTCGAGCAGCAGCACGCCGATCTGGAACCGGTCGAGGACGTCCGTGGCCGCGGCATGTCGCGCCGACGCCAGCGCCAGCTGCCGGTGGACGGCGACGCTGCGGCGCACGTGCGGCGTCAGTCGGCGCAGCAGGGCGCGGTCGTCTTCGTCGAAGGGCGCCGCGGTCCGCGGTCGGATCACGCGCAGGACGCCGATGATCTCCTCCGAGTGGAGCGCGACGGTGCCGAGCAGATGGAAGAAGCCCTGCGGGCGCAGGAAGTCGGCGTAGAACTCGGACCGCAGCAGCTCGCGATCGGGAACGAGCTCGGGCCCGAGGAAGACGGTGTCCGCGGGCAGCGTCCGGATCCGCCGGCGCCGGAGATCCAGCGCCGCGAAGTGCGCCTCGTATCGGCGGCCCCACTGCACGTCGATCTGGCGGGTCGCGGACAGCAGCGTCAGGTCGGTGCGCGCTTCGTTGACGTAGATGCCGGGACCCGTCGCCGACAGCGTGTCGGCGAGGCGGTCGAGGAAGTCGTCCCAGCCGTCGGGTCGACCCGGGGCGTCGTAGATCAGACCCGCGAGGGTCACCGCGTCTCCGCCGAGATCCGCCATCACCCGAGTCGCTCAATACACCATATGGATGACGACGGGCCAGCCCATCCTGTCGTAGCTGCAAGGCATCTGAGACTTTCGGGAAGCGTGGGGGATTTCCGATGACGACCAGAACTCGAGGCGTCGTGCTCCCGTTTCGTGCGATTCGACGTCGCTCCGCCAGGCGGCGCACGATCGCGGTGTGTGAATGGCAGGCGATGCCGCAGCTCGATCCCGCCGAAGAGGCGCAGCGCAACGCTGCCTGGGACGAGCTGCTCCGGTTCGCGATCCTGGCCTGGACCTGGCGCGACCCGGACAGCCTCAGGATGCTCGGCGGGGCGGTGGGCTCCGTCAGCGACGAGGTGGAGCGGGAGTGGCGGACTTGAACGGCTGACGCCCCCAGCGGTCGACGTGCACCACGTTGCCGACCGGCACGCGGGTCGTCGGGCCGTAACGTCCGCGCGGCCATCCCATCGGGACCACGGCGCACGGCGTGACGTTCCACGGCAGGCCGAGAGCGCGACGGGCGAGCAGCGAGCTCCACAGGGGGAGCGTGATCAACGCGGCACCGAGGTTCGCCGCCCGCGCCGCGAGCAGCAGGTTCTGCACCGACGGGAAGATCGACCCGTACATGCTCGCAGCGGCGATGCGCGGAAAGGGCGGGATCCAGCTGCGCAGGCAGGCGACGACGATCACCGGGATGTCGTCGAAGTGGTCCGCCTGCCACTGCACCGCGTCGAGGATGCGCGTCATCTTGGCGTCGCTGCGATACATGCGGCGCCCGATGCCGCCGTAGAGCCGCCAGACGCGGCGGTTCAGGACGCCGAGCCGGTGCTTCACGGCGCGGTCGCGGACGACGATGAACTCCCAGTTCTGCGCGTTGCTGCCGGTCGGCGCGCGGAGCGCCAGCTCGATCAAGTGCAGGATGAGCGCGTCGTCGACCGGGTCGGGCTTCAGGCGGCGGATCGCCCGCTGCGTCCGCATGGCCTCCTCGAGCGGCATGGTGAGCTCCATCGCAGCGCTTCAAGCACAGGCGCAGTCGGCTCGCCACATGCGCCTTGACAGCATGCCGACCCTGCATAGAGAGTCCTGTCGATGGCCGTTCCCAATCGTCCCGCTCGCCCATCGTTCGCCTCCGAGCTGTGGTCGTTCATGCGGGTCCGCAAGAAGTGGTGGCTCGGACCGATCGTGCTGGTGCTCGTCCTCTTCGGCGCCCTGATCGTCCTGACGCAGGGCTCGGCCGTCGCGCCGTTCATCTACACGATCTTCTGATGGGGAAGACTCCGAGCGAGCTCCGCCGCTTCGGCCTGTCGGTCGGCGGCGTCTTCCTGGTGCTCGCCGGCATCAGCTGGTGGCGCGGCCACGTCTATCCGCCGTACGTCCTCGCGGCGCTGGGCACGTGGCTGTTCGTCCCCGGCCTGCTCTTTCCGCGTGTCCTCGGCCCCGTCGAGCGCCGGTGGATGCACTTCGCCGAGGTGCTCGGGCGCTTCAACGCCAAGGTCATCCTGAGCGTCTTCTGGGTGCTCGTGATGACGCCGGTCGGTTTCGTGCGCCGGACGTTGCACGATCCGTTGGAGCGCAAGATGCGCGACGGCTCCACGTCGACGTGGGTGCGTCGTACCGCCGAGCCGGTAGCCATCGACCGCTACCGCCAGCAGTTCTGATTCGGCCCGATGGCGACCATTCTCGGCCTGTCGGCCTACTATCACGATTCCGCCGCCTGCCTCGTCCGCGATGGAGAGATCGTCGCGGCCGCGCAGGAGGAGCGCTTCACCCGCAAGAAGCACGACTCGGGCTTCCCGGCGAAGGCGACGGCCTGGTGCCTCGAGCAGGGCGGCCTCACGCTCGCCGAGCTCGACTACGTCGGCTTCTACGACAAGCCGCTCCTCAAGTTCGAGCGCCTGCTCGAGCAGTATCTCGGCGTCGCGCCGCGGGGGCTGAAGCAGTTCATCACCGCCATGCCGGTGTGGCTCAAGGAGAAGCTCTTCACCCGGCGGATGATCCTGCAGGAGCTGCCGGAGTTCGAGGGCGACGTGCTCTTCACCGAGCACCACGAATCGCACGCGGCGAGCGCCTTCTACCCGTCGCCGTTCGTCGAGGCGGCGGTCCTGACGCTCGACGGCGTCGGCGAGTGGGCGACGTCGTCGTACGGCGTCGGCCGGGGGAATACGCTCGAGCTGCTCGCCGAGCTGCACTACCCGCACTCGCTCGGGATGCTCTACTCGGCGTTCACCTACTTCACCGGCTTCAAGGTGAACTCCGGCGAGTACAAGGTGATGGGACTCGCGCCGTACGGCGTGCCGCGCTTCGCCGACCGCATCCTGACGGACGTCATCGAGCTCAAGGACGACGGCTCGTTCAAGCTGGACATGCAGTACTTCGACTATCTGCATGGCCTGACGATGACGAACGACGCCTTCGCGAAGCTCTTCG
This sequence comes from uncultured Binatia bacterium (SeqCode), assembly GCA_964432595.1. Lineage (GTDB taxonomy): Bacteria > Desulfobacterota > Binatia > DP-6 > DP-6 > DASYLJ01. The sequence continues at coordinate 21,897 of CAYSOF010000037.1, forward strand.
ACGGGCCGCCGCGCAAGGCCGAGTCGCCGTTGACCCAACGCGAGATGGACATCGCGGCGTCGATCCAGAAGGTCACCGAGGAGATCATGCTGCGCATGGCGCGGCACGTGCACCGCGAGACCGGGATGACGAATCTGTGCCTCGCCGGCGGCGTCGCGCTCAACTGCGTCGGCAACGGGCGGCTGCTGCGCGAAGGGCCGTTCGAGCACATCTGGATCCAGCCCGCTGCGGGTGATGCCGGCGGCGCGCTCGGCGTCGCGCTGGCGATCCATCACAAGGTGCTCGGCGAGCCGCGGCGTGCGCATTCGGAAGGCGACAGCATGCGCGGCTCGTATCTCGGCCCGTCGTACACAGACGCCGAGATCGAGACGTATCTGCAGTCCGTCGGCGCCCCGTACGAGCGGCTCGACGAGCAGGCGCTGATCGACCGCACGGCGCAGATCCTCGCCGACGAGAAGGTCGTCGGCTGGCACCAGGGCCGCATGGAGTTCGGGCCGCGCGCCCTCGGCGGCCGCAGCATCCTCGGCGATCCGCGCTCGACGAAGATGCAGTCGGTGATGAACCTCAAGATCAAGTACCGCGAGAGCTTCCGGCCGTTCGCGCCGAGCGTGCTGCGCGAGCACGTGTCGGAGTGGTTCGAGCTGAACACCGACTCGCCGTACATGCTGATCGTCGCCGACGTCCTTCCGCAGCACCGCATCGCCATGACCGACGAGCAGCAGAAGCTCTTCGGCATCGAGAAGCTCAACGTGCCGCGCTCGACGATCCCGGCGGTGACGCACGTCGACTACTCGGCGCGCATCCAGACCGTCCACGCCGAGACGAATCCGCGCTATCACGCGCTGCTGTCGCGCTTCCACGCGCTGACCGGCTGTCCGGTCCTCGTGAACACCAGCTTCAACGTGCGCGGCGAGCCGATCGTCTCGACGCCCGAGGACGCGTACCGCTGCTTCATGCGCACGGAGATGGACTACCTCGTCGTCGGCTCGTTCGTCCTCGACAAGACGAAGCAGCCGGCGATGCCCGCCGACGACTCCTGGAAGACGCAGTACGAGCTCGACTGAACGGGAGGGACCCCCGATGGCGCTCGATCTCCGCAAGTCCGTCGCCGTCGTCGGCGTGGGCTGCACGAAGTTCGGCGAGCTGTACGACCAGAGCGCCGAGGACCTGCTCTGCGACGCGGTCGACGAGGCGCTGGCCGACGCCGGCTGCACGCGCGACCGCATCGAGGCGGCATGGGTGGGCTCGGTCATCTCGACGTTCGGCGGCGACGCGCTCGGCGACGCGCTGAAGCTGTTCGGGCGGCCGATCACGCGCGTGCAGAACTACTGTGCGTCGGGCATGGACGCGTTCCGCAACGCGTGTCTCGCGGTGGCGTCGGGCATGCACGACGTCGTGCTGGCCGTCGGCTTCGAGAAGATGCGCGACGGCAACCACGGGCGTCCGAACAAGAGCCATCCGGTGCTCGACTTCGGCGAGCGCGCGCCGCACGTGTTCGCGCTGTCCGCGAACCGCTACTTCGGGAAATACGGCGCGTCGAAGAAGACGCTCGCCGCCGTCGCGATCAAGAACCACGCGCACGGCATGAAGAGCCCGAAGGCGCACCTGCGCATGCCGGTCGACGAGGCGACCGTCTTGAAGGCGCCGATGATCTACAGCCCGCTCGGTCTCTTCGACTGCTGCCCGACGACGGACGGCGCGGCGGCGGTGGTCGTCTGCCGCGCGGATCGCGTGACGGAGTTCACGGGACAGCCCGTGTGGCCGCGCGGCATCGGCCTCGCGGTCGTGTCGGGACAGCCGTACTACAAGCCCAGCTTCGGCTACGTCGGCTTCGAGGCGACGGTACGGGCGTCGGAGTCGGCGTACGCGCAGGCCGGCATCGGACCGAAGGACGTCGACTTCGCCGAGGTGCACGACTGCTTCACGATCACCGAGATATTGAACTACGAGGATCTCGGGTTCTGCGCGCGCGGCGAGGGCGGGAAGTTCGTCGAGGAGGGGCGCGCGTCGCTCGGCGGCGAGAAGCCGGTGAACCCGTCGGGCGGCCTGAAGGCGTACGGCCATCCCGTCGGCGCGACCGGCGTGCGGATGATCTACGAGCTCGCTACGCAGCTGCGCGGGCAGGCGGGCGAGCGGCAGGTGCAGGGCGCGAAGATCGGGCTCGCGCACAACCTGGGCGGCCCGGGCGCGGTGTCCTGCGTGTCGATCCTGACGAATCAGGCGTGAGCGGGACGTCCGATGACGCCGCTCGGACTGATGATCCTCGTGGCCGTCGCGATCGCGGCCGTGGCCTTCTCGGGCCTGCGACCACGCGGCACGAGGCCCGTCGGCAGGACGGGCCTCATGACGGCGGCACGCATCGTTCTCGTGCTCCTGGCGATCGTCGTGGTCTACGTGATGTTCGGGCGGTCCTGAGAGCGGCCGTTACTTCTTCGCCGACCCGCGCGGCGTCAGGTCGAGGTCCGGCGGCGGCTCGGACGGCAGCTTCCAGTAGATGTACGGCTTTTCCTTGAGCTCGTGGTACGCGTTCGCCGCGTCGATGGAGTCGTTGAACGCCTTCTCGAACGCCGCGAAGTCCTTGTTGGCGATCGCCGCCTCGATCGGCTTCCAGTTCTCCTCGAGGTACTGATTGAGCGCGTCCTCGTGCTTCGGCCGCATGAACGCGCCCAGCTCGAAGAGGCCCTTGATCTCCTTGTACTGGAACTTCGCCATCGGCCAGTTCTGCAGCTTGGCCGCGTAGTAGAGCTTCCAGGTGCGCGCGCCGATCTCCGGCATGATGCGGGCGAGGCCGGGCTGGATCGTCGCCATGTCCTCGATGGTCATCTTGTTCTTGCCGCTCGAGAAGCTGAGCGCCTTGATTTTGGCTTCGAGCTCGTCGTCGTTCATCGATGTCTCCCTGCGGGGGGGTTGAAGAGTTCCGGGCAGTCCTAGCGAAGCTCGCGCGGGTCTACCAGCGGAGCGGCCAGTGCGGGTGCCACGGGCGCTCGCGCTCGAACGCCGCCGCCACCTGAAGGATCAGATCCTCGCGGTGACGCGGCCCCACGATCTGCATCCCCGCCGGCAAGCCCGCCTTCGACAGGCCGACGCGCACCGACGCCGCCGGGTGGAGCGACAGGTTGAACGGAATGGTGAACGAGCCGACGTTGGACCAAGGCTGCTTCCGGCCTTCGGTCTCGGTCGGGTAGGGCCCGGGCGCCGCGTACGGATCCATCGGCACGGTCGGCGTGAGCAGGACGTCGACGCGCGAGAAGACGTCGGCGCACCAGTCGTTGATCTGCGCGCGCAGCGTCGCCTGCTTCGCCCACTGGGTGGCGTTCATCTCGGACGCCATCGTGAAGCCCGCCATCAGCCCGCGGCCGACGAGCTCCTCCTTGCCGCGCACGTCCTCCTCGATGCGCGCCATCTCGAAGAACGCGCCGAGCAGGCTCCACGCCTTGCCGCCCTCCGGCGGACCGCCGGCGATCGGCACGATCGTGTGCCCGAGCCCCTCGAGCACGCGCATGCCGTCCTCGACGAGCGCCGCGACGTCCGACTGCACGACGGCGTAGCCGAGGTCGGGCGACCACCCGAGCCGGAGCCCCGTCGGCGCCGGCTCGGCGAGCTTGTCCGTGTACGCATAGCCCGGATGCGGCAGGCTCTTCGGGTCTTTCGGCGACGCGCCGACGATCTGATCGAGGACGAGCGCCGCGTCGGCGACGGTCTTCGTCAGCGGTCCGGTGACCGCAGTGTCGCCGTACACCCACTGCGTGCCGAGCGCGCGCGGGACGCGGCCGAGCGACGGCTTCAACCCGAACGCGCCGACGAAGCTCGCGGGAATGCGGATCGAGCCGCCGCCGTCGGTCGCGGTGACGAGCGGGATCATGCACGCCGCGAGCGCCGCCGACGAGCCGCCGCTCGAGCCGCCCGGCGACAGCGCCGGGTTCCACGGCGAGCGCGTGACGCCGTAGACGCGGTTCTTCGTGTACGCCGGCGCGCCGAACTCCGGCGCGTTCGTCTTGCCCACGACGATGGCGCCGGCCGCCTTGAGGCGCGCGACGTCGACCGCGTCCGTAATGGCGACGCGATCGCGGTAGAGCATCGAACCTTCCGTCCACGGCAGCCCGTCCGCGTCCTCCAGCTCCTTCACGCCGAGCGGGATGCCCTCGAGCGGCCGCGCCTCGCCACGCGCGATGCGCGCCTCGGCGGCGCGCGCGTCGGCGAGGCACGCCTCGGGATCGCGGCGCGAGCAGACGGCGTTCAGGTCGCCGTTGGTCTCGTCGATGCGGGCGAGCACCGCCTGCATCAGCTCCACGGGCGACGCGCGCCGCCCGTGGAGCCGATCGCGCAGCTCCGTGAGAGTAAGGGTCAGCAGCTCGTGCATGACCCGGTCGTAGCACTCCTATCGCGTCGCGCGGAACCGGAACGTGCGGTCGTGCGCCTTCACGTCGACGTCGCGGAAGCCGTGCTGTTCGAGCCGCGCGGCGAAGGTCTCGGGTGGGACCGGCACCAGCGTGTCGTTCAGGTGGAACATCCGGAACATGAAGCTCGTCCGGCTGTCGGACCCCGCGAAGACGGCGCCCGGACGCAGCACGCGCGCGACCTGCGCCAGCAGCTCGTCCTGCAGCGCGACGCTCGGGACGTGGTGCAGCATCGTGAAGCACACCGCGCCCGAGAAGCTCGCGTTAGGGAAGGGCAGGCGGGTGGCGTCGCCGTTGACCACGGTGACGTTGGTCCCGCGCATGCGCTCCGTCAGCGATGCCGCCAGCCGCTCGTCGATCTCCACCGCCGTGAGGCGCGCCGTCCGATGGCGCAGGACGTCGGTGGTCAGGCCCGGCCCGGGGCCGACCTCCAGCACGTCGTCGCCGAGGTCCACGCCGCGCAGCACCCAGGGTAGCAGGGCGTCGGTGACCGTCTGCTTCCAGTGACCCGTTCGGCAGTACCAGCGATGGAGCGTGTTCATGGTAGCGGAGATAGCGCGTGCGCTTGGCGGCAGGCTTGCGCTATCGTGCCAAGAGATGTCGCGAAACGGACAGTCGCCGCTCGTCGAGATCGTCCGGATGGACCGGCCGGTGGTGGCGTTCCCCCAGGACTACGCGCCGGGCGACCGGGTGCAGCGGCACCGCCACCCGGTCGGCCAGCTGATCTACGCGGCGACCGGCGTGATGACGGTCACCACGCGCGACGGCGCGTGGGTCGTGCCCCCGCAGCGGGCGGTGTGGGTCCCGGCATACGTCACGCACGCGATCCGCATGACCGGCGACGTCGCGATGCGCACCGTCTACGTCGCGCCGGCGGACGGCCTGCCGGCGGTGTGCGGCGTCGTGCAGGTGTCGCCGCTGCTGCGCGAGCTCGTGCTGCGCGCCGTCGCGTTCCGCCAGCCGTACGACGTCGACGGTGCCGACGCGCGGCTCGCGATGGTCCTGCTCGACGAGATCCGCGCCGCGCCGGTCGCGCCGCTGCACCTGCCGATGCCGGCCGACGAGCGCGCGTTGCGCGTCGTGCGCGCGCTCGAGGCCGATCCCGGCGATGCTCGATCGCTGTCGAAGTGGGGTCGGACGGCCGGCGCGTCCAGCCGCACGCTGGCGCGGGTGTTCCGCGCGGAGACCGGGCTCGGCTTCCGCGCCTGGCGCCAGCAGCTGCGGCTGCTGCGCGCGCTCGAGCGCCTGGCGAACGGCGACGCGGTGACGACGGTCGCCGTCGAGCTCGGCTACGACAGCCCGAGCGCGTTCATCGCGATGTTCAAGAAGGCGCTCGGCGTGCCGCCGTCGCAGTACTTCGTCACTCGCGCAGCACGACGTCGAGCGCGAAGCGGACCTTCTTGAGCACCTTGCCCAGCGCGTTCTGGTGGATGTTGCGTCGCAAGGCCACCAGCGCGCGACGCTCCATGCGGTAGCGCAGCGGTCCCTTCGCCTTCACCGGCACGGGCGCGCCCTTCGCGGCTTCGAGCTGCGCGACGATCTTCTCGCGCGGATAGCCGAGCGTCTCGAGATCGGCGGGATCGAGCTCGGCGAGCACCTGCGACACCAAGGCGAGCACCTGCGGGTTCGACGCGATTTCCGCCGCCCACTTGCTGACCGACGTCGTCACCGGCCGCGCGTGCTTGTGGACGCCCGTCGGGTCGCCGAGCCCCTTGAAGGCCTCGCCGCTCTCGCCGTACGCGATCGCCTTCTCCTCGAACGGAATCCCGATGTGCTCGCAGACGCGCCGAAACTGCGCCTCCGGCTCCTTCACCAGCTCCTCGTATTTCACCCACACGAGCGGCACCGGCTTCTCGCGCACCATGTGCGCCAGCGCCGGCACGTAGCGCTGGAGGATCGGGTTGTGGTTGATCGCCACCTCGTAGTCGCCGTCGAAGAACGACTCGGCGTACGACGAAAGCACCGCCAGCGGGTGGCGCGTCAGGACGACGTAGTGCGCCTTCGGGTAGAGCTTCGTCAGGAAGGGCAGGACGAGGCCGTAGGCCGGCGTCTTGTCGAGGAAGTAGGTCTTCCCGGGCGGCGCCAGCTCCAGCATCTGGGCGTACAAGGCGTCGGTGTAGGCGCGCAGCGCATCCAGGTACCCGGCCTCGCCGCGGGGAATCTCCGAGACGATCTCCTTGATGGCCTGCTCGGCGTTGAACGGGTCGAAGGGCGCCTTCTGGACGTTTCCGAAGTAGCCGAGGTGGGCGATGGGGGTGATCAGGTGCGGCTCGGCTCGGCCGTAGACCTGCGAGTGCGAGCTCAACATCCGGGCCAGCAACGTCGTCCCCGAGCGGGGGGCGCCGATGAGGAAGATCAGCCGATCCTGCATCGCTGCCTTTCTTCCAGCGGACGGGCCGAGTGTCCACCCGCGCGGTCCCGGTGCCGCCGGGCACGATACTTCCTTTTCGAATTGAATGGCGATCGTGTAGTCGTAAATCGCATGCCACGTCGGATCGCGGTACTCGGGCTTGGTTGTCTCCTGGCCCTCGGGGGCCTTCCGGGGATCTGGGTCGGCGACGCGCAAGCGGTCGACTTCACCGTCGACGTGACGGCCGACAACGACGACAGCTCCCCCGGTGACGGCGTGTGCCGCGCGACCACCGGGCTGTGCCCGCTCCGTGCGGCCGTACAGGAGGCCAATGCCCTCCCGGGAGCCGACGTCATCCAGCTGCGCAGCGGGACGTACATCCTCCAGGACGACCCGTCCTCGCCGCCGCGCAACCGCGGCGACATCGACGTCACCGAGGATCTGACGATCCGGCCGCTCAGCGGTTCGCCCATCATCGACGGGAAGGCCCTGTCGCGGATCTTCGAGGTCACCGGCGGAACGCTGGTCCTGATGAACCTGACGCTCAACGCCGGCAACGCCACCTCGGAGTTCGCGTCGGATCCGGCGTGCGGCTTCGACGGCGGTGCCGTGTGCGCGATCGGCGCGGACGTCCGTCTCGAGGGCTGCACCGTGACGGGGCACCGGGGCGAGAACGGCGGTGCGCTCTTCGTGAACGGCGGGACCCTCACGCTGCTCCGATCGAATATCAGCGGGAATACGGCCTCGTCGCTTGGCGGCGGTATCGCCGCGCAGGGTGCGATGCTCGACATCGAGGACACCACCATCGCCGACAACAAGATCGATATCGGCGGGTCGTTCGGCGGCGGCGTCGCCGTATACGACGGCAGCTCCCTGGACGTGCTGAACAGCACGTTCTCGGGCAACACCGCCGTGGGAACCGGCGGCGGACTCGTGGTCACGCATGCCGCCGACGTCGCCATCCGGAACTCGACCTTCAGCGGCAACACGTCGTCCGACGGTGTCGGCGGCGCGATCGACTTCCGCGGCGACACCACGTCGTTCCTCCTCGCAAACGTGACCATCGCGCGGAACTCGGGTGGTGGCCTGATGTTGCAGGAACCGACGGGCGCGACGGTGCGCAACTCGCTTCTCGTGCTGAACCTGCCCGAAGACTGCACCGGCGACGCGGCGGTCAGCGCCAACAACCTCCTCTCGAAGGCGGATCGCTGTGGGCTCGACGGGCCCGCGCCGGCCGCCGATCCCAAGCTGGCGGGGACGCTCGAGACGAACGGCACGCGCAACGCGACCAAGACGCTCGCGCTGCTGGACCAAAGCCCGGCCGACAACAAGGGCAGCGAGTGCGAAGCGAGCGATCAGCGCGGCTTCACGCGCGACGCCGCATGCGACCTCGGCGCCTACGAGCGGCTCGACGACAAGGACGGCGACTTCGTTCCGGAGGCGCAGGACAATTGCCCGGGGCTGTCCAATGCGGACCAGGCCGACGGCGACACGGACGGCATCGGTGACGCGTGCGATTGTCTGCCGAAGAGCGCGACGCTCGGCACGCCCGATCAGGACGACGATCTCGACGGCGTGCTGAACCGCATCGACTGCTGTCCGGACACGCCGCGGTTGGCGCAGTCGGTCACGTGCATCGAGGGCGGTGTCGTTGCCGACCCCACCGGCTGCTCCATCTCTCAGGCCTGCGACTGCTATTCCCGCATCCTCGAGGGCAAGGCCTACCCGTGGGGCAAGAGGAAGGGATGGAAGAAGTGCGTGAAGCGCACCGTGAAAAGGCTCGATGTGAAGCGTCGCTGCAAACGCGAGGTCCGCCGCGCAATCATCGGCGATCCCGCGCTCGCCGACTGCGGAAAGTACGAGGTGCCGCAGGGCCAAAAAGACACCGATGGCGACAGCATCATCGACGCGGACGACAACTGCCGCCATGTCTACAACCCGTTGCAGGCGAACAGCGACGACGACACCGAGAAGAAAGCGCGTGGCGACGCCTGTGACGACGACGATGACAACGACAACCTGAGGGACTCCGAGGACAAGTGTCCGACGATCCTCAGCTGCAAGAACGAAGACGCCGATTCCGACGGGATGGGCAACGAATGCGACCAGTGCCCCTGGAAGAGCACGGGTGCGGGCATCAACTCCAGGGGTTGTGAGCCGGGTCAGGACGAGGTCGGCGCCGTCGAGCCGCCGGACGAGTGTGTGACCGAGCCAGCGCCACCCGGCGGTGGTGACGACGATGACGGCGAGATCATCGACACGTCGACCGTTCGCTGAGCCAAACGATCGATCGTTCGATTGACACCCTGAAACGCCGCGTGTTAGCCCGACCTCCTTTTCTCGGAGGATACGGATGAGCAAGCTTCTCGACGGTAAGGTCGCGGTCGTCACGGGTTCGGGCCGCGGCATCGGGCGCGGCATCGCGCTCGCGCTCGCGCGTGAAGGCGCGAAGGTCGTGGTCAACGACATCGGCTGCGGCACCGACGGCCGCGGCACCGACGCGGATCCGGCGTCGGTCGTCTGCAAGGAGATCAAGGAGCTCGGGAGCGAAGGCGTCCCGAACTACGACAGCGTCTCGGAGTACGAGAGCGCCGGCAACATCATCAAGACGGCGATGGACACCTGGGGCCGCTGCGACATCCTCGTCAACAACGCGGGCATCCTGCGCGACAAGCAGCTCGTCAACATGTCGCCGGACGACTTCGACGCCGTCCTGAAGGTGCACCTCTACGGCGGCTTCAACTGCAGCCGGCACGCGCTGCCGATCATGCGCGAGCAGAAGTACGGCCGCATCGTCAACATCGTCTCGAGCGCCGGCCTGCGCGGCAACTTCGGTCAGGCCAACTACGGCGCGGCGAAGGCCGGGCTCATGGGGCTCACGTTCGTGATCGCCGTCGAGCACATGAAGGGCAACGCCGAGGGCAAGTACTCGATCACCGCGAACGCGTTGTCGCCCGCGGGCATGACGCGCATGGTGGGCACGATGCCCGGCATGGAAGGCCGTCCGGTGCCGCCCGAGATGAATCCCGATCTCAACGGCGCGATGGTCGCGTTCGTGGCGTCGGAGAAGGCGGGCCACGTGAACGGCCAGATATTCGGCCGTCGCGGCTACGCGTTCACGCTGTTCCAGACGCCGAAGCCGCTCGCGGCGATGTTCAGCGAGGGCGGCTGGAGCGCCGGCGACATCGCCAAGAACTTCGACGCCGCCTTCGCCGAGCACCTGAACGTGCCCGGCATCCCGATGACGCAGGCGATGAAGGACGCGGCGAAGGCGGCGGCCGCCAAGGCGGCCGAGGCCAAGAAGGGATAGGTCGTGGCGGCGCGCGGCTTCTCGCACGTCGGGCTCTCCACGCTGGATCTCGACGCGACGCGCGCCTTCTACGAGGACGTGCTCGGCTTCACGGCGGTCCGCTGCGACATCATCGAGTTCGAAGAGGGCGGGCGCATCCGTCACGTGTTCTACGACACGGGCGGCGGCGCCCTCCTCGCGTTCATGGAGCCGCGCGACGTCCCGAAGCTCCCGGCGTCGTACGACGCCGGCATCAACCGCGGGCTCGGCGTGCCGGACTTCTTCTATCACTTCGCGTTCGAGGTGGACTCGATGGACGCGTTGCTCGCGAAGCGCGCGCACCTGATCGGGAAGGGCGTGAAGGTCACGCCGGTCGTCGACCACGAGTGGATGCAGTCGATCTACTTCAAGGATCCGAACGGCATCATGCTCGAGTACGCGTGGACGAACCGCGTCCCGCGCGACGCCGGCGACACGGTGATGCAGGTGCGCGAGCGCGTGAGCCTGCGCCGGCGCTCGCCCGTCACCGACTTCCGTAGCGAGTAGTTGCGGCGTGCGTTGCACGCGCGCGTCGCGTGCCCGCTTCGTCGCGGCGTCGGACGCGGAGCGCTTCTTGCTCCCGGTGGCCGGCAATGTGGCCGGCGCTACGATTCGTGGTCGGAGAGGTGCAGATCGTGGTCTCCATGCACGCGCTCTGCATTCTCGTCGCGGTGGTGGCGGGGGCGCTCCTCGCGGTGCGGCGCGCGCGCGATCCGATGGTCGTGCTCGCGTGTGCGCCGTTCGTGGCGCTGGCCGGTATTGCGGGCAGTCGCGCGCTGTTCGTGCTGCTGCGCGGCGGCGACGGCTCGCCCGTGTCGGGCGGGCTCACGTCGACCGGTGGCATCGCGACGGGGCTCGTGGCGATCCTCGCCACCGCCTGGATCACGCGCGTCCGCGCCGCCGACCTGCTCGATGCGTTCGTGCCGGCAGGCCTCCTGGCGCTCGGCATCGGCCGCATCGGCTGCCTGCTCGGCGGGTGTTGCTACGGCGCGCTCACCGCGGGCGCATGGGGCATCGTGTTCCCGGAGGCGGGCGACGGCGCGCGCCATCCGCTCCAGCTGTACTCCGCCGCGCTGGACTTCGCGCTGGTCGCATGGCTCTGGCGCGCCGGCGGACCTGCGGGCACCGTCGCGCGGCGCGGCTGCATCGGCTACGGCCTTGGTCGTACGCTGCTGGAAACGCTGCGCGATCCGAGCACCCGCGACCTGCTCGTCGGCGGCGTCACGGTCGCCCAGGCCGGCGCGCTGGCGCTCGCCGTGGTCGCCTGGCTCGCCCCGACGACGGGGCTTCACAGGGCGCGGGCGCGTCGTATCGTTTCCGCGAGAGGTTTCGGTCAATGGATTTTCAGAGCCTGAACGACGAAGCGATGATCTGGGTGCACGAGCGGGGCGGCGCCACCCTCGAAGAGCTGGCGGAATTCATCGCTGAACGCACCGGCGACGACTACGACGGCGAGCTCCGGCTTGCGGAGGACTGGCTGGACGGCATGGAGGCCCACGGTCTCGTCCGCTGGGAAGGCGGACGCGCCGTCGCGGTCTGAGCCCCAGCGTTCGATGCCTCGGGCGCGAGCATTCCGGTCGCAGGGATTGCGCGAACGGACGGTGCGGAGCCAGAGTGCGCGCGTGGGCATGGTCCAGGTGGAGATCGAAGTCAGCCGCGACGGCACGTCGTGGCACGACGTGCGCTTCCTGGTCGACAGCGGTGCCGCCTACTCGGTGCTTCCGCACGGCGTCTGGCAGCAGCTGGGGCTGCTTCCCACCCGCTCGCTGGATTTCGTGCTCGCGGACGGGACGGTCCTCACGCGAGCAGTGTCGCACTGCCTGTTTCGCTACCAGGGGGTCCTCGCGCCCAGCCCCGTCGTGCTCGGCGAGGCGAACGACGACGCCCTGCTCGGTGTCGTCACGCTCGAGAACCTGGGCCTCGTGCTGAATCCCTTCGAGCGCACGCTGCGGCCGATGCGCATGCGGCTCGCCGGCATGGCCGTGGCCTGACTGCGCCTGCGACGACGTGTCGCATTGAGGCCGCGCGGGCTCGACGCTAGACCGGCGCGTGGCCGAGCTTGCCGCCGCCGCGGCCCCGGGGCGATAGTCGTGCCCCTGGTGGTCGATCACATCCACACCGAACGGCGCGCGGCCGTCAGCCTGCCGTGGCTGACGCGGCTGCGCTGGGGCGCCGTCGCCGGTCAGGTATGCACCGTCGCCGCCGGCGAGCTGACGCTCGGCTTGCGGCCGTCGCTCGTGCTCGTCGCCGCCCTGGTCGCGGTGACGGTCTGCTCGAACCTGGTGCTCGCGAGCCGCGTCCAGCGCGGCTTCGTGGTGCCCACGTGGCTCAGCGGCGGCGCGCTGGCGCTCGACACCGTCGTGCTCACCGCGCTGCTCATGGCGACGGGCGGTCCGCTGAACCCGTTCAGCGTGCTGTTCCTCGTCTACATCGCGCTGGCGGCGGTGGTGCTCGGAGCCCGGTGGACGACCGCGCTCGCCGTGCTGTCCGTCTGCTGCTACGCGAGCCTCTTCCTCGTGCCGATCGCGCCGGAGCTGCACGCCGAGCACGGCGGCGCGCACGGCGGCGGCGCGATGTCGCTGCACCTCCAGGGCATGCTGGTCGCGTTCGCGGTCGCGGCGGCGCTGATCGCATACTTCGTCGTCAAGCTGTCGGCGGCGATCGACGAGCGCGACGCCGAGATCGCGGCGATCCGCGAGCAGGCGACGCGCAGCGAGCGGCTCGCCGCGCTGACGACGCTCGCGGCCGGCGCGGCGCACGAGCTCGGCTCGCCGCTCGGCACGATCGCGATCGCCGCCAAGGAGCTCGAGCGCGCCGTCGCGCGGCTGCCCGACGCGCATGCCGGCGGCCTGCGCGAAGACGCGCAGCTGATCCGCTCGCAGGTCGAGCGCTGCCGGCGGATACTCGATCAGATGGCCACCGACGCGGGCGAGATCACCGGCGAGGCGCCGGCCCTGGTGCCCGTCGAGAACCTCGTGCAGGACGTGCTCGGTACGCTGGCGCCGCGCGACGTCGCGCGCGTCCGGGTCGACGGCTTGCCCGTCGACGGCGCCGCCGCCGTACCGCGCCGCGCGCTCGTCGGGGCCATCCAGAGCCTGCTCCGCAACGCGCTCGACGCGAGCGAAGCGCCAAACCCGGTGCGCCTCTCCGTCGAGGCCGATGGCGATCACATCCGCTTCGCCGTGCGCGACGACGGCCCGGGCATGACGCCCGAGGTGCTCGCGCGCGCCGTCGAGCCGTTCTTCTCGACGAAGCCGCCGGGGCAGGGCATGGGGCTCGGCTTGTTCCTCGCGCGCACGCTCGTCGAAGGGCTCGGCGGACGCCTCACGCTGCGCTCGACGCCGGGCGCCGGTGCCACCGCGGCGCTCGAGCTGCCGCTCGGCCTCGTCGCGCGGAAGGCCGATGGCTGAGCTCGCCCGCAGCATCCTCATCGTCGACGACGACGAGGTCTTCCGCACGCGGCTCGCGCGCGCGTTCCGCGACCGTGGCTGGGAGGTGCGCGAGGCGCCCGACGCGGCGACGGCGGAAGCGCTGGCCGCGGCCGACACGCCGGAGCAGGCCGTCGTCGACCTCCGCCTGCCCGACGGCTCGGGCCTCGAGCTGGTGCGCCGCCTGCGCGCCATGGATGCGACGACGGCGATCGTCGTGCTGACCGGCTATGGCAGCATCGCGACCGCGCTGGACGCGCTCCGCCTCGGCGCCGTGCACTACCTGACGAAGCCCGCCGACGTCGACGACATCCTGGCGGGCTTCGCGCGCGCCGGCGTCGCGCCGGGCGAGGTGCCGGAGACCACGCACGAGGTGCCGTCGCTCGCGCGCGTCGAGTGGGAGCACATCAACCGGGTGCTGGCCGACTCGGGCGGCAACATCTCCGAGGCGGCGCGCCGGCTCGGGCTGCACCGCCGCTCGCTGCAGCGGAAGCTCTCGAAGTACCCGATGCCGCGGTGATCAGAAGCGGACGACGATGCCGCCGCGCAGGCGGTAGTCGGGGACGATCTGCAGCGACGTGTTGTTCTGGATGGCTGGCAGATCGACCACCAGGTCCGCGGCGACCGACGTGCCCCAGGTGAAGTGCAGGCCGGGGCCGGCGTAGAGCACGGTGATCCCGGTGTCGTTCAGCCGGCGTCCCTGCTGGGTGTCCAGGCCCTTCGTCTCGCCGAACACCACGGCCTGCGCGCTCAGCGTGTAGCGATGGTCGAGCAGCACGTGGACGCCCGGTCCGGCTTCCCAGGTGAGGTCGTCGGCGTACTGATAGTCGAAGGCGCCCTCGCTGCGGATCGCGTACTGCGTCCAGGCGGTGAAGAAGAACCGCTCCGACGACCAGTAGATCGTGCCGCCGACGATGCCGTCGACCGAGCCCGAGCCGAGCGCGAGGTCGTGGCCGTGGATGCCGCTCGCGTGATGCTTCTCTCCTCCGCCGCCACCCGACGAGCCGCCGCCGGGCGTGTGGCGGGGGCGGAAGCGCACGCGCGAGCCGAGCCGTTGCGCCGCGCCGCCGAGGCCGGCCGCCGTGCGCGGCGCCGGCAGCTCGTCGGCGAGACGGTCGGCGTCGCCGGTGGGCAGCTTGAGGCCGCCGAGCAGGGAGAAGCGGAATACGGTCGCGTCGGTGACGCGGCTCCAGGCGAGCGCGTTCGCGACCAGCGCGATGTCGCCGATGCCCGTCTCGTCGCCGTGCGTGATCCGGCCGTCCTCCTCGAGCCGGCGAAACGTCCGCGAGATCAGCGGGACGTTCAGCTGCAGGCCGATGCGATCGGTGAACTGGTAGCCGAGCAGGAACTGCGTGATCGAGCTGTCGAGGCGCTCGCCGGCCGGGTTCGGCACCTCGGTGCCGCCGTCCTGCAGGGTGCCGAAGTGTGTGTACTGCTCGGCGATGCCGGCCCGGAACCCCGTCCGCCCCTGGGAAATCTCCGTGGCGATGTAGACGGCGCAGATGTCGCACGCGCTCGACACGGCGGGTGCCACGGCGGGCGCCACCGCCGCCAGGACGATCAGCACACGGAGAAGCCCGTTCGGGGTGCTGCGGGACGGATGACGCGCCATGCCGTCGACACCATGGGGAACCCATGCTCTCCTGTCGATGCGTCGTGATGCCGCACCGCCTCCTCGCCCTCGCCGCGCTCGCCCTCGTGCTCGTCCCCCAGGCGGCCTCGGCCAAGAACGCCATCAAGCTCAAGTTCCCTCCCGTCCGCGTCGCGGCCGGGACGAACGTCGAGCAGTGCTACTTCGTCCGCGTGCCGCTGAAGGACACGTTCGACCTGGCCTCCTGGACCATCAAGAACCGCACCGGCGGGTCCGTCGCCGTGCAGCATTTCCTAGTCTACCAGTACACGGGCACCCGCCTCGCGGAGTTCGCCGCGCAGCAGAAGCAGGTGATGGCGAGCCGCGCGTGCCTCGACCTCGGTCCGGTCGATCGTGACGATCGGCAGCTGATCGCCTCGGGACCCGCGCCGACGGCGAACGGCGCGTATCCGTCGGGGCTGTCGATCCCGCTCGGGCCCGGCGAGGTCGGCATCCTGCTCGATGCGAACTGGGTCGGCGGAGTGAAGGGCGGCAAGGCGTCCGCGCGCGTCGTCCTGAAGCGTGCGAAGCGCGGCACCGTCCGCCGCCGGCTCGAGCCGATCGCCGATCGCGCCGCGGACGCGGGCATCTTCGTCGCGCCCTTCACGACGGCGACGACGCGCACCCTCGTCGATGCGCGCTGGCAGCCGGCGGCCGACACCTGCGTGTCCGAGGTGACGGGCCAGATGCACCGCCGCGGGCTCTTCATCGCCGTCGACCGCCTGACGCCGGCGGGTGAGACCGACAACCCGCCGGGCGGTCTCGCGAACCCGTACGAAGGCGATCGCGCGACGTTGTTCGGCTCGCCCGACTACACCGATCCGGGCACGCGCCGCTTCCCGACGGGGCTCCTCGTCGGCACCGGCGGCTCGCTCGCGTGGGCGTGCTGGCACGACAACGGCGAGGTCCTGCCGGCGCGTCTCGGCTGCGAAGAGGCGGCGGGCGTTCCGCCGGGATCGATCGCCGTTGGACCGGCGAAGGAGTGCGCGGTGTTCGGACCGGCGTCGTCGGACTGTCCCGCGAGCGATCCGGCCTTCCCCGGTCGCGCGTTCACGGGCGCGTGCGTGGCGGCGAACGTCGTCGCCGGCACGTCGCCCGACGACGAGATATGCGGCCTCGCCGGCTGGGCGTACCCCGCCGTGAACGGCGGGTGCGACGTCTCGAGCCTGCCGCCGCTCAACTGAGGAACACATGCGTCTCACCCTGCTCGCGCTGCTGCTCACCGCGTCCCTCGCTGGCGCGCACGACGTGCCGGTCGAGCCGAACACGTGCACGTTCGATCCGCTCGAGATCGGCGCCGCCGCCGTCGCCCCGCCGACCGGCGCCGATGCGCTGCGTATCGTCTACACGGTCGCGTCGAACCTGGCGCAGCTCCAGGCCGCGACCGTCCCGCCGCGCCCGTTCACGATCGGCGGCGTCGACGGCAGCGTCGCGTTCCCGGCGGTCTTCGCGACGACGCTGACGACGTCGGGTGACCTCGCGTTCGCGCCGGTGCCGCTCGCGTTCGTCGTGGACGGCGTGCCCGTCACCGTGCCCGTCGCGCTGACCACGGGGCTCGTCGAGACCGACGGCGGCCTGCTGTCCGGCACGCCGATCGGTGACGGGGTGCTCGGGCTGGTGGGCGTGGTGCCCGCGGGCGCGCTGCCGCCGCCGCTCGACGGGGCGACCGTCGTGCGCATGCGATGCCTGCTCCTGCCCGTCGCACCGGATCTCGACCAGTTCGCCGAGGCCGCGACCGCGGCGAAGCTGGGCGGGTTCCTCAAGCCGACGAAGGGCAAGCTGCGTGCGCTCCTCCAGGTCCCGATCGGCACGACGCCGGACTTCGCGCGGCCGGCGATGCTGCGGCTCGCGACGAACGACGGCGATCTCGTCGTCGTGGACCTGCCGAACGGCCTCGTCGCGAGCGGCCGCAAGCACGTCGGCACCGCGGCCGACGGCTCCGTCCTCACGGTGAAGCCGGGCAAGAAGAAGCCGCGGCCCACTTACAAGGTGCTGCTGACGACGCCTGGGCAGACCGTCGCTCCACCGGCCGGCGGGCAGGCGGACGTCCAGGCGACGTTCGATCTGGGCGGCGTGCTCGCGCGCGGCGCCCGCACGTTCAAGGCGAAATCCGGCGGCCTGCGGGCTCCGTAGACTCGGTATTGCCCAGTGGAGAGCCCGATGCGTAGAGTTTCACCGATGACGTCCCGTCTCCTGGCCGGCCTGGGGCTGGCGGTGCTCGTGCTCGCCACCGCGTCGGTCGCCGCTGCGCAGAAATCGCCCGTGTACCACGGGTTCCTCACCATCCGTCGCGCCGCGGGCAAGATCGACCCGGACACGGGCGTCAGCTCGGTGAACATCCGGCGGTGGAGCTTCCTGCTGACGCCAAACTCGAACGGCATGGAGCCGGACGTCGAGCCGATCATCGTCGCCATCGGTGAGGGCGAGCGCCTCGTCCTGCCTGCCGGCTCGATGACGGCGTCGAAGAACCGTCGCAAGTTCACGTACCGGGACAAGACGATCACCCGCGGCATCCGCTCGATGCGGATCTGGCGCGGGAAGGACCCGACGCTGTGGCAGGTGCGCGTCCAGCTCGTCGGCATCGATCTCTCGACCCTCACGATCAACTACCCCGACTGCCTGCCGATGGCGGTCATCGTGGGCGACGACGACGGCTTCTCGGGCGTCGAGTTCACCCGAGCGGGCGGCTTCACGGGGAAGGGCATCCGGATCGTCGGGTTCTGCCCCGTCGAAGACTGGCCATGGACCTGACCGGCCGGTAAGGTCGCATCGCGTCAACGAAATTTCGTTGACAGCGAAGCCATCCGTGCGCCAAGACTGCTGACGTACCGCTCGGTACGGAGGTGCCTTGGACGACACTGCCGAGACCGTCACGCGCCCGCAGACGAACGGCGAGGACATGCGCCGGCGCATCCTCGATGCCGCCGAAGCGGTGTTCGCCGCGCGCGGCTACGGTGCGGCGACGACGCGCGAGATCGCCGCGCAGGCCGGCATCGGCAAGCGGATGCTCTTCTACTACTTCGCGACCAAGGACGCGGTGTATCGCGCCGTCCTGGAGCGCGTGATCACCGGCATGGTGCGGATCCACGAGCAGTTCCGCGCCGAGCCCGGTCCCATCGGTCTCGCGGAGTCGATGGAGGGCATCACGCACTTCGCCGCCGCCAACCTGCAGGCGCTCAAGGTGCTGACGCGCGAGATCATGGACGGTGGCCCGCACGTCGCCGATCTCGTCCGCGAGCATCTCGGGCCGCTGTTCGCGCGCGGCAGCGTCGAGGTCGCGCGCAACATGAACGACGGCACCTTCCGCGCCGGCGACCCGATGCACGTCCTCGTCAATGTCGCCGGGATCACGCTGTACTACTTCCAGATGCTGCCGCTGCTCGACCTCGTGTGGGATCGGGATCCGCTGGCGGCCGACACGCTCGCCGAGCGCGCCGTCGCCGCGCGCGACTGTCTGATGCACGGCCTCGTGGGTCCGCCCACCGGCCGAGGAGGGGCATCGTGAGCATGCGCATCGCATCGATGGCGGCGGCGTTGGTGGCGACGCTCGCCACGGCCGCGCTGGGGCAGCCGACACGCTCGAGCCACATCGCGGTCGGCGAGAGCGGCGTCGTCTTCGTCGTGAACCCCGACCAGAACACGGTCGCCCGTCTCGTGTACGACGCGAACGACGCCGGCACGCTGACGCACGAGGAGGCCGTCGGGCGTTACCCGCGCACGGTCGCGGTCGCCGGCGGCTTCGTCTTCACGGCCGATCAGACCGACGACACGGTGTCGCGCCGCAACGCCGCCGACCTGTCCGACCTGCAGCAGGTGAACCTCGGCTTCGGTTGCGGTCCGTACGGCGTCGCGCCGTTCCCGGGCGGCGGCGGACTCGTCGTGACGTGTCAGGGGACGAGCGAGGTTGTGCTGCTCGATCCGTCGCTGGCGATCGTCGCACGGATCAAGCTGCCGTGGTCGAACGCGCGCGCCATCGCGATCTCGAGCGACGGCGCGCTCGCGTACGTCACGCACTACCTGACCGAGGAGCCGAACCACGACGCGCACGTGAGCGTCGTCGACCTGGCGCAGAAGTCGGTGGCGCGTGTGTTGGCGGTGCCGCCCGACCTGTCGACGTGCGAGACGCAGAACTCTGGTCAGGGCGTGTTCAACCTCGTGTCGGCCGCGGTGCTGATGCCGGACGACGCGCCCGCGGACGTCGCGGGCCAGCTCTGGCTCGGCGGCACGCAGGAGAACACGCTCTCGAAGGGCCTGTTCAAGCGCAGCACGGGCTTCAAGGACCAGCCCGGCTCGCTGCTCTTCCCGTGGGTCGAGTACGGGCCGTTCCCGGCGAGCGGCGGCTCGCGCAACGTCTACAAGGCGTCGTTCCACGACATCACGCGCTTCGGCATCTTCAAGATCGACGTCGCGAGCGGCAACGTCGTCGGCAAGATCGACGTCGACGAGGCGAACAACGCGACGGACATCGAGCTGTCGGCCGACGGGCGCGTCGCCTACGTCGTCGACCTGATGTTCAACAGCTACCACGTGTTCAACACGGCGCGCGGGCAGGGCGGCGATCCGACGACGCTGTTCGCCGCGGTGTCGTCGAACGGCCCGGGCGGCGCGAACCCCGGCAACGGCTGCGTGCCGGAGCCGCTGCGCGCGGTGGCGAGCGAGCGCGACTACCGGCTGGCGCCGCAGGCGCAGATCTCGGTGCTCGACCCGATCAACCCGGTGAAGCTCGTCGACCCGGCGACGTTCGTGGCCGTCAGCACGGGCGCCGAGTACGACGCCGGCAACTTCATCGCGACGTCGACGTCGCGCATGCTGGCGGTGCCCGACGGCATCGGCACGGCGCCGATGGGGGTGCGCCTCGATCCGAACGGCCAGCGCGTGTTCGTCGCGAACTACCTGTCGCGCAACGTCGTCGTGGCAGGATCGGCATCGCCGGCCGGGAACCTGCGCTGCTCGAGCCCGCCGAATCAGCCGTGCGGCACGAACAACGACTGCGCCGGCGGCGTCGGGTTCTGCAACCACCCGGGCGGCGCCGCGTGCACGAACGACGCGGAGTGCGGCACGGCGGGCCCGTGCGTGCAGACCGCGGTGTGCGTGCCGTTGATGCTCGGCGACGCGGTATCGTCGATCACGGGCGGCGCCGGCACGTGCACGACGCCCGCCGATCAGCCGTGCGTGTCGGCGGCCGACTGCGATCCCGATCCGGGTTTCTGCAACACGACCGGCGCCGCGTGCACGGCCGACACCGAGTGCGGCGATCCCGGCGCCGGTGCGGTGTGCGTCGTCCGTCCGACGTGCGTCGTGCTGGCGAGCGACGCGCTGGACGCGTCGCTGCTCGACGGCAAGATCCTCTTCAACACGGCGGCGCGCGACGGCAGCGTGTCGAACGGCGTCGGTCTCGACGCGGCGGCGCCGCTGTTCAACGCGGCGGCCGGCTGGAAGGTGCCGGGCGCGGTGACCAGCACGGCGCACGACGCGTCCTACGTGACGTGCTCCACGTGCCACTCCGACTTCGGCGGCCAGGACGGCCGCACGTGGGACTTCGCGCAGTTCGGCGCGTCGTTGCGGAACAGTATGGACCTGCGCGGCCGTGCGGCGTTCGCGCCGGGCACGTGCAGCAACGACGGGTCGCTCGAGTGCTTCTTCGACGCCGCCTGCGGCGCGGGCAACTACTGCCGGCAGCAGCCGGGCATGGTGCCGCCGAACATCCCCGAGGCCGAGCGCGAGCGCTACTTCAACCCGATGCTGACGGTGCACTGGAACGGCGACCGCGACGAGGTCGAGGACTTCGAGCACACGTACCGCAGCCTGCTCGGGGCCGGCGACTGCGACGGCGTCGAGTTCACGTCGGACTGTCAGGGCGGGCTGATCCAGCGCAGCGGCGACACGTCGATCGACCCGATGGACGTGAGCGGCGACCTCGGCGCGCCGAACCGCAACATCCGCGGCGCGCTGTACGGCAAGATCGTCGGCGTGCGGCTGACGCACATGGCCGACTTCGTCTATTCGCTGACCGAGTTCGTGAAGAACCCGAACCCGGCGACCGAGGCGACGGAGCGCGGGCGGCGCATCTTCAACGATCCGCAGACGCAGTGCGCGTCGTGCCACAACGGCGGGCCGGGCGCGGGCAGGCAGTTCTTCACCGACAAGAAGCCGAACGCCGGCTTTGACCCGTCGCTGCCCGGCCGCGCCGACGGCAACAATCCGTTCGTGCGCCACGACGTCGGCACGATGAACCTGTTCGACGCGACGGATCCGCTCGACGTCGCGCTCGCGAACCAGACCTTCCAGAACTCGGGCAACCCGCCCGATCCGCGGACGATCCCGGGCAGCCGCGGGCCGCTCGGCGACTACGTCACGCCGGTGCTGAACGACCTGTGGAACACGCCGCCCTACCTGCACGACGGCAGTGCGCACACGCTGCTCGACGTGGTGCGGGCGTGCAGCACGCGGCTCGACGACTGCAACGCGGAGGGCGCGGGGCGGAACGTCGACGGCCAGCACGGCGTCACCGACATGCTGACGCCGCAGCAGCTGAACGACCTGGTGGCGTTCCAGAACTCGCTGACGCTGACGTCGATCGTCGGCACGAACGAGCGCGTGCTGACGTTCGGGCCGATGGAGCTCACGTCGGTGGCGATGAAGCTGCCCAAGACGACCAAGCGCGGGCGGACGAAGCCCGGACGCCTGGTCGTGCACGGCGTCGTGACCGGCACGGCCGATCCGTCGGGCGGCGCGGTGCTGACGTTGGCCGTGCCGAACGGCGGCGCGATGCAGATGGTGTCGCGGACGCTGCCGATGCAGGGCCGGGGGCGGCGCTTCACCGGCAGCGCGTCGGACGGCAGCGGAACGATGAAGCTGACGCTGCGCCGCACGGGCACGGGGTACAAGTTCGTCGTGCAGATGAAGGGCGCGGACGTCGCCCAGCTCGATACGACGAACCGGAACCTCACGGTGTCGATCGAGACGGGCGGCACGCAGTTCGTCCGCAGCCGCACGCTGGTCGAGAAGAAGAACGTCCTGAAGCTGCCGAAGCGTCGGCGGCGCTGAGGAGGAGCGGTCATGAAGAGCCTGGCACTCGTCGCGGCGCTGCTGCTCGCCGCTCCGGCGCATGCGGCGGTCGGCACCTGCACGATCACGAAGCTCGACGTGGTGGGGAACTTCCTGTTCCCGATCCCGGGCGGCGTCGGGGCGACGCTCGGCACGGACGTCGAGGCAGGGACGTTCAAGCTCGACCGCACGCCGTTCGATCAGCAGTTCCCGTCGCCTGGCGTCTCGTACATCACGGTCGGCATCACGTCGTATCTGACCCTCGGCACCGGCATGGCGACCGGCACGATCGATTCGACGGGTAACGTCGTGATTCCCGGCGTCGAGATGACGTTCGGCACCGAGTTCGGCGCCGGCCCGAGCGGGCCGCTTCTGTTTCCGTTGAACGTGCAGCTGATGACGGGGCTCCAGGCGCCGGCGCTGAGCGGCAGTCCGATCCTGTTCGAAGGCAGCCCGTTGGACGCTTCGGGGGCCATGCGCGTGCTGGGCGCCGGGATACTCAGCTATCAGGGCGTGAACCTGACCGGCCCGGGCATCAGCTGCACGATCGCGCCGGCGCCCGACCTGTCGGCGCAGCCGGCGGGCCCGACGCTGCAGGCGGTGAAGGGCAAGGCCGTCGTCGGGCCCGCGGCGGGCGACGATGAGCTGACGCTGACGGCGAAGCTGAAGCACGGCGCGACGTCGCCCGCGCTCGACGGCACGCAGGACGTCGTCCTGCGCCTGCGGCGGTCCGACGGGCAGTTCGTCACGGCGTTCGTGGTGCAGAAGGGCAAGTTCTCCGTGAAGGGGAAGAAGGCGACGGCGACGGAGGCGGGTGACGGCCTGACGATCCAGGTGACGAAGCCGTTCGAGTCGACCGAGGACGCGCAGCCCCTCGTGACGGGCGGCACGCTCACGCTGAAGCGCGGCAAGAAGGCGAGCACGCTGATCTGGAAGGTGCGGGGCGCGACGCTCGACGCGCTGTCAGGCACCGTGAACGTCGCGATCGGGGTCGGCCCGCAGACGGTCTACCGAGACGTCACGGTGACCAGCGGCAAGAAGGGCCCGAAGTTCAAGTAGGCCCGTCCCGCGATTGACCGCGCCGGCGGGAGTGGGTAGACACCCGGGCTCCACTCCACCTGAGGCCAGGTAGCTCAGTTGGTAGAGCACGTGACTGAAAATCACGGTGTCGGCGGTTC
>CAYSOF010000038.1:0-44603 GCA_964432595.1 uncultured Binatia bacterium (SeqCode)
GACCACGTGCTCGCCATCGCTCGGACCGCGTGTCCGCCTTCGTCGGAATCCGCAACCGCTACGCTTGCGACGACGTATTTGTTGAACGCCTCGTTGTTGGCCGCGTTCAGGATCAGGCGCGGCTGCATGTCCTTCTCGCCGAGTTCCGTGCTGCCGATGAAGCGGTACTGAATCTGCTTCGCGTCGTCCTGGTGCTGGGAGTACTGCTGAAGCCAGCTTCGCGTCGCCGCGAGGAACAGCACGGTCGTGGCAAGGCGTTGCTGCCCATCGAGGACACTCAGCGTGTCGTCACCCGAGGCGCTATCCTTCATGAACACCATGAGGCCGAGGAAATAGAAGGTGTCGTTCCTCGCCAAGGCATCCTCGATGTCATCGAAAAGCTGCCGAACCTCGTCCTCTGTCCAAGAGTAGTCGCGCTGGTGGTTTGGCACGATGAAACGGCCATCGGCGAGAAGCTTGCCGATCCCGGAAGCGGGAAACTCCGATATCCCCTGCGGCATGGCCTACTCCTCGCTTTCGCGCGCTTCGCGAAGCTGCTCAATCAACTGCCGATAGAAGCCCACGCGTGACTCCGCCAGCCGAATGACGGCATTCCGCCAGTCGTCAGGCGGCGCTCGATGCGCCGCCGCCGCCGATGACAGTCGGGCTTGCCGAATGGACGCGACGGACACGCCTAGAGCTTTGGCCAGATCGGCGTGCTTGACGCTGGAGAACAGGGCATCCGTGGCGCGTCGGAAGGTCACTGTATGCACTCTAGTAGACGACGGGCAGGCCGTCTATTGCGATGCATACAGCCTACGATTGCGCCGCTTCTCGCATCCCAAGGAGGCGGAGCCACGCAGACACGTCGAGCCCGTCTTTGGCGGCCTAGGGCGATTCAGACCGCCGCGGAACAGTTTCGCGGAGCACTCAATCCCGATTGGCTCAGGGAAGCGACGGTCGTGCCGGTGCCACCATCCAAGGCGCTGGACCATCCGGAGTACGACGACCGAATGCTCCAGGTCGCGCGGCTGATATCCCCGTCCTTGGCCGTGCGGGAGCTTGTTCGTCAGCGAGAGACTCTGCCCGCGGCGCACGAATCATCCCACCATCGCCCCCGACCGGAAGAACTCGCGGCCCACTACGAGATCATCGAAGACGTTGCGAACCCAACGCCGACGTCCATCGGTGTGCTCGACGACGTACTCACGAACGGGAGCCACTTCCTCGCCATGAAGCAGGTCCTGTCGGCCTGTTTCCCTAGCATTCCGATCATCGGCCTTTTCGTTGCGCGCCGCGTTCCGACTGACGAGTAGTCATCGACGATCTTGCCTTGCCCACCAAACCCGCCACACGCGGCCCGCGATGAGCCCGAGTGATCGCTAGTCCGTGGCCCGCAATCCCTCGGGCCTGCTAGAACCATCTCTTCCTCGGGTGGCCAGCCTGCCGAGTCTCGAATGGCGACCGTTCGGTGAGGCGCGTTTTCCTATCGGGCGACGACCGAGTTCTGCGCATCGTCGCCCGGCACTCCCAGCTGTCACGCCCTGAGTGAAGATCGCGTCACGGCCGCCATCAGCCGGAGTGTGCCCAGAGCGGCGTTCCCGGCTCGCCCCACTTGGCGCACGCTGGCAAGCGGATGCGACCACCTTGAACGGTGCGGACACGCCGCGTTCCCATGGAAGGCAGCCGAACCCACTCTGAACCGCTCCGGTCTTCCGAGAGGCTCTATGGTAGGCGGACTACTTCGGGTTGCGGACTGTCCGCTCAAGGAGCTGTACGTAGTTCGCCACGACGGACTCGGTAGCACTCGCGGCTGCCTTCATCAGATTCGCTACCGTCCGGTCTACTTCAGAAGCGACCTCAGGCTCCGGTGGCTTCATCTGCGCGAGTGCATCCGCAGGCTCTTCCTCTCCCGGCATTCCGCCTCCTACGCCCCTTGGCGCTGTATGCAGTTCCAGCGCCGGACCTCAAACACAATCCGACGCCCGAACGTGTCGAACAGGTAGTTCAGGTCGACCGCTTGGTCCTGAGTGAATCCGTTCTCCACGCGACAGTCCGCGCAGATGACGCCAATGCAGGGATCACCGCCGGCTAACGGAACGACGCGGTCGATGACCGGATATGCAATGATCGAACGAATCTCACGTTCCTGGCCATGGTAGAAAGACACGAAGCGCGGCTGTGGCTGGGCCAGTTCAGTGATGGTGTCCGGGATGATGACCGTCTGCTGGATACGCCAAGCGTGCGATGCGATGGAGTCGCCATCCTTGCTGAGGTGCTCGTTCGTTTTGTCAAGTCCCACCGACTTCGGCGGTTGCCCCTCGCTGTTGAGCACGGCTTTTAGGACGAGGTGCCTCGACTGGGGATTTGTTGCGAAGAACGCGACTTGGAACTGCTTTCCCTCCGGAAGATCCGCATACCCTGCGAGGAACCGGTAGAAGAGCGCGATGATTCGCTGAACGTTGCGGCTGAGGTTGTCGTGCCCTTCGAGATGCTTCTGGCGGGTGGTGGCGTCGGTGGCGTTCATGGCCTCAACGTACCCAACCGACTTATCGAGGACGAGCTCGTTGATGACGCTGTTGAGATGCACGAAAAACTGCATCCGCAGCTTCCAGAAGGCGGCGCTCTTCTCTGCCTCGGACAACTGGTTCTGCACCGCGCGAAGCCTTGCGTCCTTCTCGTGGGCGGCGGCCTCGTCCCATACCTTCGCGACATACGCGGCCAGCGGGATCAGGACAGTGAATACCACGGCCGCTGCGAACGCGACCTTGCGGGCTGGCCCGGGGAGAAGTTCTGGCCAAGCGCGCTGAAGAAAAATCGTCAGCGCGCCGAGAGTCGGGACGAATACCTTGAAGCCGGTTTGCAACCACGGCGAGTCTCGGTAGACCTCTCGCGGCTTGCGTCTCGTCTCACTCGACACGGTCAACTAGGCTGGGACGAGACTAGGTGCGTCGCCTAAGCTGCACGGCGGGTGCCTTTCTACCAGTAATGGAGACCCTCTACGCGATGCGCATGCCGCTGTAAAGCGCAGCCGGTGCATTGTCGACCACGCTACCGCATGCCCGACCTGAGGGAACCGCTGTTGCTGCCATCAGCCGTTGATATCCCACGCCGAGACGGGGACGCCCGAATACCTCCCGGACGGGCGATCTGTGGTGACGTCGTTCAGGCCGGCAGGCTTTCAGGTGCTGTTCGTCGTAAGTGCTCCGTGCGGGCGCAGCGAGTTGCGACATCCACGTCCGCAGAGCATGGCAACGGTCACTGCTCGCTTGCCCAACGAAGCCTGGAGCGCAGACCACGGATGGCATCGTCCGGCGATCGCGGGTGAGCCGCGCAACCTCTACGTCGAGGAAGCGTGCCAGTCGTGCGCGCGCGTTCGGCGACGCATCGCTGTATGTCCCGATGAGAGTTTCGAGCTCGCGGAGCTGCGCTATGAGGTTGCGTGGCGCAACGTCCGGAACGAGATCCTGATCAAACGAGGGGCGGCTCCCATTGTCGATGTCGCGCCTCAGCACAACCCGGCCTTGCAGACGGAGAGATCGACACCGGGTCGAAGACAATCCAAGGGGATCGGTAGTTGCAGCCACCCGGGCATTCTGTAGACGCCTTCCGCGTCGGTGCGGGCCACATCGAGATGAAGGAGGGCCTCACCGGGGTGACCGATGGACATCAGCTTGATCGTCGTGAAGGCGACGACCACTGCATCTCCTACTGGCAGCGGAGTTGTCACGGCCATGGGTCGCGTCGACGGCGAGTACGCGCCCGCTGATTGGCAACCCCACGGCGGCGCAGGCGGAGATGACGCAGAACGTGAGGAGCGCGACGGCCATGTCCTTCCGCATGCGACCAGGGTGCTGCCAAACGGCTCGTGTTCCGAACCGCGCAGCTTGCAGTCTAGGTGCGTGCCAGAACTCGTCGATGCGACCTGCGATGGCGATCCGCCCTTCGCGCGGGCCGACCAGAGCGCCAGTCCACATGCGGCCGTGGGCACAATCCTGGGCACAGTACCCACATGCCGAGCGCGCGCCCTCCCGATGAGCAAGCCAACCGCGTGAGATCGTTAATGCCGAGGAGGGGAATCGAACCCCTAAGGCCTTGCGGCCGGGCGATTTTGAGTCGCCTGCGTCTGCCAGTTCCGCCACCTCGGCGCGGTGTACGTGGGCCGTCTATCCAGACCGGTCGATGGCCGTCAACCGCGGGTCATCATCTATGCCTTGACCGGTGAGGCGCCCCTGTGGGAACCGCCTGCATGCTCCGGTTCCGGCGGGTCCTCCCGCCCGTCATCGCATTCGCCTGGGCGGCGCTGCTCGTTTCGTCCGCCGCGGCCCAGGCCGCGCCCACCATCACGTTCGACTCGGTGCCGTTCGGGCACGTCTTCGTGCAGGGCGAATCGCCGGTCATCGACGTCACGGTCACCGCCGACGCCGACGGCCACCGCGGGCGACTCGTCCTGCTCGCGATCGACGCCTATGGCCGCCGCGCCGGCCGCCTCACCAGCGGCATCGACCTCGCGCCCGGCACCAGCACGACGGTGCCGTTCACGCTCCAGCCGCGCGGGCTCGGCCACTTCGACATCATCGCCTCGCTCTCCGGACGCGGCGCCAAGGTGCAGCAGGTGACGGCCGCGGCGATCGTTCCGCCGATCGTCGACACACCCGCGGAGAATTCGGCGGTCGGCTACTTCGTCTACCCGGTGGGCGACGAGTGGACGCGTGCCGACGAGATCGCGTCGCAGATGCGCCGCCTCGGCATCCGGTGGGTTCGCTACGGCTTCCACGGCTGGGACGACGCCCGGCCCGTCGCGCTGGATCCCTCCGATCCGGCATGGCTCGACTCCGCCATCTACGAGCGCTGGGTCGATGCGTTCCGCGGACAAGGCATCGAGGTGCTCGCGGCGGTGTTCGGCCTCCCACGCTGGGCGTCGTCGCAGCCCGACGATGCGACCCCCATCATCACGATACCGCGCTGGTCGATCGTTGCGCCGCGCGACCTCGACGAGTGGGGCGCGATCATGCGCACGCTCGCGGGCCGGCTGGCCGGCAAGGTTCGACACTGGGAGGTCTGGAACGAGCCGAACCACTACCTCTACTGGCAATCGACCGCGGCCGACTTCGCGGCGCTCGTCCGCGAAACCGCCCAAGCCGTCCGCGACGTCGACCCCACGGCGCTCGTCGCCCTCGGATACGCCCCGAGCGAGTACGGACCGTTCGAGCGCGAGGTCATCGAGACCGCCGGTGACGAGATCGACGTGTTCGGCTGGCACTACGCGCAGCGCGCCAACGTCGAAGAGGGACTCGCGCTGCTGCCGCAGCTGCGGCCCGGCGCCGTCGTCTGGGACACCGAGGCCACCGGCGCGCCCCGCCGGCACGTCAACCGCTGGCTCGAGGAGCGCGCCGCCGGCGCGCAGCGGATCTTCCCGTTCGTGTATCGGCTGCCGGACTACGAAGAAGTCACCGGGCTCGAGCGCTTCGGCCGCTATCCCGTCAACGTCGACTACTCGCCGCGCGAGGACGCGCTCGCGTTGCGCACGCTGAGCGACGCGGTCGGCGATGCGCCGGCCGTCGTGCGCGCCGAGGCCGGCATCGGCTACTCGACCTTCACCGCGCCGAACGGCGTCACGGTGCTCGTCGACATGAACGAAGGCGACGTCACGTGGCTCGGTGCACCCGGCTTCGATCTGTGGATCGAAGTCCCCGCAGCGGTGACGCGCCTCGACGCCACCGATCTCATGGGCAACCAGCGCTCCATCCGCGTCCGCCGCGGCAAGGCGCGCATCCGGTCCTACGGAATCGCCGAGTTCCTGCGCGCCGATCCGCCCGGTGCGCTGACGAGCGTCCGCGTCACGCGCGTTCGCCAGAAGAAGCGCCGCTGAGGCTCAGCGTAGCGCCGCGGCGACGTCGTCGCGGAATCGCTCGAGCACGCGTCGCAGCGCCGCACTGAGCGCTTCCGCGACGTCCTTCGGCCGCCGCGTCGCCGCGGGAACCTGCTCCTCGTAGACGTTCTCGACGACGACGTTCGCGCCGCGCGCCGCCCGCAAGGCCAGCGTCAACGCGCCTGTCGCGTTCTGCCCGTCCTCGACCGCCTCCAGCCGTCGCACGACGCCCTCGACGTCGATCGGCGCGGCGTCGCCCGGCGGCGAGGCCAGCGCGTCACGCACCGCCTGGCCGACGAGCGCGCGCGGCTGCGCCGCCCAGCGGTGATACAGGTAGTAATCGAGCTGGTACGGCGACGTGCGATAGGCGAGGCGCGAGCTGGCGTAGGCCTGCTCGGCGGTGAACGGGCCGACGCGAACGGGGGCGGGCATCATGATGGGCTCGCCGGGCACCGTCAGGAGATACCAGCTCATGTCCGGCGGCGTGCGCGCCAGCGAGCAGCCGGCCATCACCACGGCCAGCCCGAGCAACCAGTGGCGCCGCGTCACTCGAACTCCCGCTCCGGCACGTCGCGCCCGCGCAGCAGCAGCGACGGGTCGCCGCGGATCGCATCCACCGTCTCCTCGAGCCGCTGCGTCACCGTGCTGAGATCCCCGAGCACCGTGCCCACCGAGCCGCTCGTGCTCGACAGCTGCGCGTTGAGCGTCCGCACCAGCTCGCGGATCGCGATGACCGTCTCGTCGACGCGCTTCACCGTGTCGGTCACGCCGCCGACCAGCTGGTCCTTGTTCGCCTGCAGGTCCGTCAGGATGGAGTCGAGCTTGTGCGCGACGCTCGACACCTGCTTCACCAGATCGGCGAGCGTCGTCGTCGTGCCCTGCGCCTGGAACACCTCGAGGCCGCTGCGCAGGCTCGACGCCACCGCCGAGAGGTCGTTCACGAACTGGCTCAGCTTCTCGTTGTTGCCTTCGTTGAAGACCTTCTCGTCGAGCCGCTGCAGGATGTTGAGCGCGCGGTCCATCATCTCGACGGCGCGGTCGCGGAACTGCTCGAGCGACGTCACGTCGCCCGCGATCCAGCTGTCCGGTGGCAACAGCGGCTCCTGATCCGAGCCGCCCTGCAGCTGAATGAACTTGATGCCGGTGACGAGCGAGCCGACGAGCGCCGCGCGCGTGTCCTTCCGGAGCGGCGTGCCCGGCCGCACGTCGAGCACGACCGCGACGCGCGGCGGGATGTCCTCGGTGAGGTACAGATCCGCCACGCGTCCGACGGCGACGCCCTGGAACTCGACGGTCGCGCCCGGCGTCAAACCGCTCACCGAACGGTCGAACAGCACGGTGTACTGCGCGTTGTCGCGGAAGATGTTCGCGCCGGCGATCCAGAGGAGCACGCCCAGCAGCACGGTACCCGTCACGAGGACGAACACGCCGACCAGGATCAGGTCGCTGCGGTTCCGCCTCACGCCGGCTCCTCCAGCGCGTCGACCAGCGAGCGCTCGTCGTCGCGCGGCAGCGTCTCGCGCCGGAAGAACGCCTGCACCTCGGGCGCGTCGTGCTTGCGCACCTCGTCGAGCGGGCCGCTGGCGAGCACCGTGCCCTGCGACAGCATGACCGCGCGATCGGCGATCGTGTTGATGCTGCCGAGCTCGTGCGTGACGACCACGATGCTCATCTTCTGGCGGTCGCGCAGCTTCAGGATCAGCTCGTCGAGCTCGCGCGCCGTGATCGGGTCGAGACCGGCCGACGGTTCGTCGAAGAGCAGCAGCGTCGGGTCGAGCGCCAGCGCGCGCGCCAGCCCGGCACGCTTGCGCATGCCGCCCGACAGCTCCGACGGCAGCTTGTCGGCGGCGTCGGCCAGCCCGACGCTCGCGAGCCGCATCCGCGCCACCATGCGCGCGGTGCGGTGGTCGAGACGCCAGTGCTCCTCGATCGGCAGCGCGACGTTGTCGGCGCAGGTCAGCGAGTTCAGCAGCGCCGCGCTCTGGAACGCCATGCCGACGCCGCGCAGGATCTCGTCGCGCTCCGCGGGCTCGGCCCGGTGGATGTCGCGGCCGTCGATCGTCACCGTACCGCGCACCGGCGTCAGCAGTCCGACGACGCAGCGGAGCAGGGTGCTCTTGCCGCTGCCGCTGCCGCCGAGCACGACGACGATCTCGCCCGTCTCGACGGTCAGCGAGACGCCGTCGAGAATGGTCTTGTCGCCATACCCGGCGACCAGGTCGTTCACCTCGAGCACTCAGTCCACCCAGTAGAAGAAGGCCGTGAAGCAGGCGTTCGTCACGATGCAGAGGATGATCGACGTGACGACCGCCGACGTCGTCGCGCGCCCGACGCCGTCGGGTCCGCCCTCCACCGACAGCCCCCGGTACGAGCCCACCACGGCGATGATGACGGCGAAGGCGACGCTCTTGATGAGGCCCGTCAGCAGGTCCGACACGAACAGCGACTTCACGGTCTGCGTCAGATAGCCCTGGCTCGGCAGCCCCAGGCTGAACACGCCGATCGCCCAGCCGCCAAGCATGCCCGCGGTGGTGCTGAGGACGGTCAGCAGCGGCATGGTGAGCGCCAGCGCGACGAGCTTCGGGACGACCAGGAAGCGTGCCGGGCTGAGCGCCATCGTGCGCAGCGCGTCGACCTCCTCGGAGACGGTCATCGTGCCGAGCTCCGCGGCGATGGCCGACCCGCTGCGGCCGGCGACCAGGATGGCGGTGATGAGCGGCCCCATTTCGCGCGTCATGGAGATGGCGACGAGGTTGGCGATGAAGATCTGCGCGCCGAACTGGCGCAGCTGCAGCGCGCCGTTCAGGGCGAGCACGACGCCCACCAGGAACGAGATGAAGACGACGATGAACGTCGCGCGCGCGCCGACGAGCGCCATCTGCCGGACCGCGATGTCCCACTTGATGCCGTGGCGGCCGAACGGGCGCAGGAGGCCGAGGATGACCTCACCGAGCAAGGCGATGACGTCGCGGGCACCCTCGAGCGTGTCGATCGTGGCGCCGCCGAGCGCCTCCAGCGGATTGCGGCGCGGTGGCGCGGGCTGCGGGGCGAGGATGCGCTCGGGGATGTCGGCCAGCGCCATCCGCACCGCGGGTTCGGCATGCTCGAGGTGGACGGCGCGGCCGCTCGCGCGTGCGTCGGCGACGAGACGCAGCAGGCGCGCGGCGTCGACCGTCTCGATCGTCGCGACGCCGTCGAGGTCGAAGACGAGCGGCGCGTCCGCAGGGTGGGCCAGAGTCTCCTGGCGCAGCGCGCGCCACGCGGACTCGGTCAGACGGTCGCGGAGCGTGAGCCGAATCGGCTCGCGAGGCATCGCAGCGACCCTAACACGCGTCGAGAAACCCCACAAATTTCCGCATTCTCCCGCCCGCAAGAAAGGGGGTATTCGACCTTTCGACCCCGTGCTAGTTGCGGTCGAGTGGGAGGGTCGCGCGTGTCACGACGTCGGTCGACTTCATCAAACGGCGACTCCAACGGCGAGCCGCTGGTGAACCTGAATGCCCGCGTCCCGAAGCACCTCTGGCGACGCGTTCGTCTCCGGTGCCTCGAGGACAATCGCCTGTTGCGCACGTTCATCACCGAGGCGCTCACCGAGCACCTCCAGACGCGCGCGCGAAGCAGCCGTCGCTAGCGAGCTTGGAACTTAGTAGTTGGCGGACTCTTCGTCGGGAGGGCCGCCGCGACGGCGATCCGACGCGAGGGCCGGGGGGAGGACTTCGGGGGCCGGCCGGGCGCGAATCCGCTGGGCGGCGCTCCGCGCCAGGGTGCGCAAGGCCTCGTCGTCGCCGCTCTTCTCGATGGTCTCGAGCGGCGGCAGCGCCGACTTGTCGCCGATCTCGCCGAGCGCGTAGATCGCGTTTCCACGCACGGCGACGTCGCCACCGCGCGCGAGGAAGTCGAGGATGGGCTTCGTGGCGCGCGGATCCTGGATCTTCCCGAGCGCGACCAGGATGTGCTGCTTCGTGCTGCGGTCCGTGTCGCGCATGAACAGCTGCTGGACGAGCGGAGCGACGGCCTCCCGCGCCTGCATGTTGCCGAGCGTGTCGATGGCCTTGATGCGGAAGCTCGTGTCCGGGTCGTTCGACGTCTGCAGCAGGTAGCCGATCGCCTTCGGGCGATCGTCGCTGACCGTGCCCAACGCGGCGATGCCTTCGAGCTTCACCTGGGGGTCGTCGTCCTGGAACTTGCGCAGCGCTTCGTCGAACTTCGCCTGCGACTGCGCCGTGCCGCGGCCACCTTGGTTGAAGCGGTCGCGCATCCGCTCGCGTCCCTCCTGCGCGGCTGGCACCTGCGCCGACGAGACGACGGGCAACAGGATGGTTCCGAGCGCGATGACGACGAGGGACGCGCGCATCCTCATGGGCGCGGGAGTCTTCCCCATGCGATGGCGGATTGCAACCGAGCTCGAATTTTCTTCCGACCGGGTTCGCTTTCTGCTAGAAGCCGCCCACTCGTTCAGCGGAGAATACACCGGGATGCGGAATAGGCGGGCGGCCCTCGATGGCCTCGGTCGGATACTCGACGCCGGTGGCCTTGAGGAGTTGTTCACCGGACCCGACGACGAGGCGGCATTTCTCTACGACCTGCTCGTGGACGTCGCGCGCGGACGCAGCTCCTCCTGCTACTGGGAGATCTGCCGCACGGCGCGCCGCCGCGGCCTGACGCCGGAGTTCGTCACCGATCGCGCCGTCGTGCTCCTCGCCTCGATGGAGGAGCGCCGCCGCACCGACCTCTATCGCATCCTCGGCGCCGCGCCGCTCGCGTCGCAGGACATGCTCCGCCAGCGCTGGCTCGAGTTCGCCAAGACCGGGCACCCCGACGTGGGCGGCGACGCCGGACGCTTTCGCCAGGTGAAGGAAGCGTACGAGATCCTGCGCGATCCCGACCGCCGCAGCGAGTACGAGCGGTTCTGGGTCCGGGCGCTCGGGCCGTTCGAGCGCGTCGCGCCCGTCGAGGAAGCGCTGCCGCAGGCCACGACCCGTCCCGCCGTCAGCGGCGCCGTCGGCGAGCGGCGCGTGGTGATGGTGGTGAAGAAACCCGCCGCGGTTGCGGCGCCGCCGGCCGACGAGGCCGCCCGCGCCGACGGGCCGCGCGCCGCGCTGCACGCGGCGGCCCGCCTGTTCGCCGCGCGCGACGTGCTCGATCGTCGCGTGCAGCCGATCGGCGACGGCCTCGTCGGCGGGCTGAGCGCGCTGCTGTCGCGGGTCGAGGACGCGCTCGCGCCCGTGTCGCTCGACGAGCTCACGCGGCTGCGCGCCGAGGTCGCGGACGGCATCGGCCGGCTCGAGGCCGTGCAGGGCGAGCTGGCGGCGCTCTTCGCGCTGAAGCAGCGCTTCGAGGGTCTCCCCGATCGCTCCCCGGCGCCGCGACGTGCGCACATCCTCGTCGAGGAGCCGGCGACCTCCATGTCGGCGCCGCTAGCGTAGGCGCAGCGCGGGCGGCCGGCTGCCGGGCGGCGGCGGCGAGCTCGCCTCGAGGGCCGCCAGCCAGGGCGCGGTGTCGTCGAGGAGCGCTGCGCGGTCGAGCGACGGCAGCTGCTCGGCCGGCGTCGCTTCGAGGCGCGCGCGGCCTTCGCGCAGCAGCGTGCGTGCGCCGCGCGGATTGCCGTGGGCGAGGTGATGGTACGCGACGGCGATCTGGATGAGGCCCTGGAGCGCCTGCCGGGTGTCGCCCGTCTCGCGCACCCAGACGGCCTCGAGCACTTCGTGGACCTCGAAGAAGAGCTGCTCGTTCCAGAGGACCGCGGCCCGCTCGACCGCGTCGGCGACGGCCTCGCCGCGCGGCGGCCGCCGAGCCGCGTCCGCGGCGCGGAGCGCGCGCGCGGCGTGGGCGCGGATGGCCTGGTCCCACGGCGCATGGACGGCGAGCAGCGACGTCTGGCCGGGATCGAGGAGATGGCCCGCCGCGAGGCGCGTGGCCGCCGCGGCGTCGGGCGCCGCGTCCGGCGCAGCGAGCCACGCGAGCGCGGCACGGGACGACCCGTCGTCGAGCGCCTCGATGGCGATCGCGGCGAGCGCGTTGCGCAAGGGAAGGGGAAAGCCGAGTGCTGGCATCGGGCGGCTCTGTCAGGTGCCGGGCGCGTGTGCTACGGCCGGGGCGCCGTGCAGCACGTCTATACCGGCCGGGTCCGCGTGCGCCATCACGAGCTCGACGCGTTCGGGCGCGCCTATCCCGCGGCGCACCTGCGCTGGATCGCGCAGGCGGCCATCGACGCGAGCACCGACGCCGGCTTCGACGCCGCCTGGTACCTCGCCGCCGGCGCGCACTGGCTGGTGCGGCGCACGACGTTCGACGTGCTGCGCCTCGCGCGTGCCGATGCGGAACTCGCGATCCGCACGTGGGTGGCCGACGTGCGGCGCGTGCGGTCGCTGCGCCGCTACGACGTCCGCGACGCCGACGGCGCGCCGGTCCTCTCGGCGGAGACCGATTGGGTGTTCGTCGACGCGAGCGGCCGCCTGAAGCGCGTCCCCGAGGCGATGGAGCGCGGGTTCGGTCGCGCGGACGGCGAGATGCCGGCGCGATCGCCGTGGCGCGCGCCCGATCCGCCGCCCGCGCCCGCCCGCGCGACGTATGCCGTCCGCTGGAGCGACCTCGACTCGCTCGGCCACGTCAACAACGCCACCTACCTCGACGTCCTCACGGAGACGACGCTCGGGGTGCTCGGCGGCGTCGGGTGGCCGCTCGACCGGCTCGTCGCCGCGGGCCCCGTGCCGCACGTCGCCGCCGGCGACGTCGAGTACCTCGACGCCGCGGTCTTCGGCGACGAGCTCGTCGCGTCGACGTGGTTCGTGGCCGGCGCCGATGCGCTCGACGTCCACCAGCAGGTGGCGCGAGCGGCCGACGGCCGGGCGATCGTCCGTGGCACGACGACGTGGCGATGGACCGATGCCGCCGATCAGCCGGCGGCCCTGCCCGCGGGGCTGGCGGACGCGCTGCGTCCGCTGCGCGCCGCATGAGGTGATCGACGTGGGATCGCGGCTCAGGGACAAGGTCGGCGTCGTGACGGGCGCGTCGGCGGGCATCGGTGCCGCGACCGCGCGGGCGCTCGCCGCGGACGGCATGGCCGTCATGCTGGGCGCGCGTCGCGAGGAGCGGCTCGCGGCGGTTTGCGACGAGATCGTCGCGGCCGGCGGACGGGCGGCCTTCCGGGTCACCGACATGCGCGAGCCGTCGCAGGTGACGGCGCTCGTCGACGCCGCCGTCGCGGAGTTCGGCCGGCTCGACGCGCTCGTCAACAACGCGGCGGTCGGCATGGTGCGGACGGTCGCCGAGGGCCGCGACGACGAGTGGCGGGCGATCCTCGAGACGAACGTCCTCGGCACGCTCGCCGCGTGCCGTGCCGCGCTCGCCCACATGCTGCCGCAGGGGCGCGGCGACATCGTCACCATGACGAGCGCCAGCGCGCACGAGGCGTGGCCGTTCCTGTCCGTCTACGCCGCATCCAAGGCCGCCTTGCACACGCTGTCGCGCGGCCTGCGCGCCGAGGTGTCGGGGCAGGGGGTGCGCGTCATGACGATCGAGATCCACAACGTGCGCGGGACCGACTTCGCCAACAGCTTCGATCCCGAGCAGCTGCCGCGCGCGATGGGCCGCTGGATGGAGCTCGGCCTGTTCAATGCGTCCGCGCCCGACATCACGCCCGACGCCGTCGCGAGCGCCGTCGCGTTCCAGCTCGCGACGGAGCCGCCGGCCAGCATCCACGAGCTGACGATCCGCTCGCGCGAGAATTAGACGGCGACGCGCCCGCCGGCGGACGCGGCCGGCGGCTGCTCGCGGCCGAGGCCCTTCCGCGCGACCAGCAGCTCGCGGCAGCGTCCGAGCCAGCGGAGATGCGCCTCGGCCTGGCCGATGGCCGCTTCGTGCGCCAGGCGTCGCGTGACCGGCGCGTTCGGCCGCGCCGCCTCCTCCGTCACGAGGCTCAGGTACCGGCGGTACTCGTGCTCCTGCCGGTCGAGCTGGACGAGCATCGCCTCCGCGCCGTGCCGCTCGGCGGCCAGCACACGGACGAAGATCTCCTCGCGCAGCGGCGGCGGCCAGCCGGGCCGCCGATCGAGCCAGGTGCGCAGCGACCGCTCGCCGCGCGGCGTCAGCCGGAACAGGCGGCGGACGCGCGTGCCGCAGGCTTCGTCGCGGCGAGCCACGAGGTTCCGTCGCTCGAGCTCGTGCAGGAGCTGGTAGACCTGTCCGATGTTCGGATGCCAGAGCGGCCCGAGCCGCTCGTTGAAGCGCTTCAGCAGCTCGTAGCCGTGCGACTCCCCGTCGCCGAGCAACGCCAGCAGCGCATAGCGTAGATGCATGTCCCGTCCTCCCCGCGAGCGGGCGATGCGAGCCACATGCCATCGCCGGCGGCGCATCGGGGCGGCGTCTGCCGCCGGCGGCGTCCGCAACGGTTGACGAGTGCGCGGGAGCCGCGGGCATTCAATCGGGCATCGTGATGCTCGGCGTTCACGATCGACGGCGATTGTCCAAGGGTTTTCGTTGACCGTGATGGCAGGAAGCATGCTATGAGCGCGCATGCGCGGACTCGCGAAGTCCTTCTCCTGCGCGGTCGCCGCGCTCGTGCTCGCCGGGTCGACGCCCGCCTCGGCCGCGATCTACGGCGGCGGCGGCAGCTCGAAGACCGACTGCCTCGCGGTCTTCTCCGCCGACGTGAACTATCCCGCGACGAAGCCGAAGCAGATCCGGTGCGCGGACGGCGATCCCTGCGATGCGGACGGCGTCGTGAACGGCTCCTGCAGCTTCGCCGTCGGCATCTGCGCGAACAGCACGTTCGACGCGCGGTGCACGCTGAGCGGCGTCGAGAGCATCAGCGTCGACCACGCGCTCGACAACGGCGACCCGAAGTTCGACACCGACTTCCAGGCGCTGCAGAGCCGCATCGAGAGCCAGATCGACCCGCCCGACTCGTCGGCCGACAACTGCACCACGCCGACGACCGTCCGCGTGCCGCTGCAGGGCCCCCTGCCGGGCGGCATCTGCAAGCCGAGCAAGAAGATCGTCAAGGTCACCACCTTCTCGCTCTTCATCAGCGGCAAGCAGTACAAGGACACCGACAAGCTGCTGCTGCAGTGCACGCCGTCGCCCTCCGGCTGCGATCCGCAGACGATCTTCGCCGGCACCTACGACCGCATGCAGCGTCAGATCTTCAACGCGAGCTGCGCGCTGAGCGGCTGCCACGACTCGCAGACGCAGGCGGGCGGCATGCTGCTCGAGACGGCCGGCTCGTACTCGAACCTGATCGACGTCGTGCCGTTCAATCCGACGGCGCAGGGACTCGGGTGGACGCGTGTCGACGCCACCAACGCGAGCGCCGAGTCGAGCTACCTGTTCCACAAGATCACCGGAGACCTGGGCACCGGTCTCGGCGACCGCATGCCGCGGGGCAAGCCCAAGCTCCCCGCGTACCTCATCGACATCGTGCAGCTGTGGATCGAGGCGGGTGCCCCCCAGGCCGGGTGGGTGCCGGGCACCGACCAGTAGGCGCACGCGCCAACCGCGGAGGGGAGCCCGCATGATCAATCCGAACGCCACGCTGACCGACAGCCACGCCCGCCATCTGCTGCGGCGCACCGGCTTCGGCTTCACGGCGAACGAGTTCAACGCGATTCAAGGCATGACGCGTGGGGCGGCCGCCGCACGGCTGCTCGCGTTCAAGCCGAAGAACTTCAGGCCGGGCGGTCGCTTCTTCGAGCAGTCGCACGACAAGTGGATCAAGTACATCCTCAAGTCGAAGTATCCGCTCATGGAGAAGCTCGTGCTCTTCTGGCACGACCACTTCTCCGTCGGCATCTCCAAGGTCTTCGACACCAAGCTGATGGCCCAGTACGTCGGCGTCCTGCACTTCCACTGCAAGGGCGACTTCAAGGCGTTCGTGAAGGCGATCGGCAAGAACGCGGCGATGATGGAGTTCCTCGACACCGTCCGGAACTTCAAGGAGATTCCGAACGAGAACTACGGGCGCGAGCTGCTCGAGCTGTTCTCGCTGGGCGTCTACGACTATGCGCCCACGCCGCAGCCCAACTACACGCAGGACGACATCGTGCAGATCGCCCGCGCGTTCACCGGCTGGACGTACGAAGGCAACGGCAAGACCGTCTTCTACGACTACCGGCACGACTACACCGAGGAGTTCGACGGCGATCCCGAGGAGGATCGCGGCCCGAAGGTCATCTTCGCCGGCCGTCCCGGCTTTCCGGGGGGCGGGGCGTCGTTCACGGCGGGCGGCGAGGGCGAGAACGAGATCGACGAGGTCGTCGACATCATCTTCCAGCACGTCGACAGCCAGGGGAACAACACGGTGGCGCGGCGCACGGCCTACCGGCTCTGCGAGTACTTCGCGCACGCGCAGCCGTCGCTGGCGTTCGTCGACGAGATCGTCGACGACTCGAACTTCGCGACGACCTGGGACATCGGCGCGCTGTGCCAGTCGATGTTCTGCAGCGACGACTTCTACCTGTCGGCCGGCGGGCCACCCTACGTCGCCGGCAGCAAGAAGTCGGTGAAGTGGCCGGTCGACTACGTCGTCGGCACGCTCCGCATGCTCGGCGTGAAGCCGCGCGGCAGCGACCTGCGCATCTACGGCGGCAACTACCGTCGCGTCGTCGACCATCTCACGAACATGGGCCAGATCCTCCTCGACCCGCCGAGCGTCTTCGGGTGGGACTGGGAGACGGCGTGGGTGAGCAGCGCCACCATGCTGGCGCGCTACAGCTTCGCGCGCGACATCGCCTCGTCGCGCGACGGCTCGGCGTCGTTCCGGCCTGACAAGCTCATGAGCCTGAGCTTGACGAACCCGGGGCAGATCGTCGACGCCGTCACCGGCGCGCTCGGCATCACCGACCAGGTGTCGGCCGCCGAGCGAACCGTCTTCATCGACTATCTGACGAACGACGGTGCCGATCCGTCGATCGACCTGACCGACTACGAGACGCGCAACACGAAGCTCCATGGCCTCTTCGCGCTGGTGATGCAGTCGCCGGCCTACCAGCTGCACTAGCCCGTCGGAGGATAGGCGACATGGCGATCACGCGACGACAGTTCATCACGCGCACGGGCGCCCTCACGGCGGGCTCGCTGCTCGGTCCGGGCCTCTTCGGCAACGCCTTCGTCCGGCAGGCGATGGCCAACATCGGCAACAAGTTCTTCGTCGTCATCTTCCTCGACGGC
Organism: uncultured Binatia bacterium (SeqCode); assembly: GCA_964432595.1. Taxonomy (GTDB): domain Bacteria; phylum Desulfobacterota; class Binatia; order DP-6; family DP-6; genus DASYLJ01. The sequence goes on from CAYSOF010000038.1 coordinate 17,018, forward strand.
GGCAACGACGGCCTCAACACGGTCGTGCCGATGGACAACGGCAGCGGCAACCTGCGGACGCTCTACAACTCGTACCGCAAGTCCACCGGCGGCGGGATCAACATCTCGCCGGCCGCGCTCGCGGCGACGCAGCTCACCGGCGACAACGATCCCGCGACCGGCGCCAACCTCGCGCTGCATCCGGGCTTCGGCGGTCTGAAGCAGCTGTGGAACCTCGGCAAGCTCGCCGTCATCCAGGGCTGCGGCTATCCCGACTACAGCCTCTCGCACGAGGAGTCGCGCGCGATCTGGCAGACGGCGAACCCCCTCGGCATCGGCGCGCTGTCCGGCACCGGCTGGGTTGGCCGTCACCTCGTCGCCGAGGGCTACGGCGGCGCCGACGTGCCCGGCGTCACGATCGATTCGTCGGTTGCGCCCGAGCTGCGCCAGTCCGCGACCAGCGTGCTGGCCATCAACGACCTCGAGGACTTCGGCTTCCCGTACGACCAGTTCAACTACGACGACGACGGCGCGGCGAAGCGCGAGGCGTTCCGCCGGCTCTACCAGGACCTCGGCGCGGTCGACCCCCAGGTCGCGAAGAACTACATCGGCAACACGGGCATCGCGACGCTGCTCAGCAGCGAGAGCTACCCGTCGCTGCACGACAGCTACGTGTCGGCGCGCGGCGCCTGGAACGACGCCTACGACGACCTCGACTTCAGCAGCGCGCGCGACCTGCGCGAGATCGCGAAGATCGTCTACGGCGTGAAGAACGGCGTGCCGAACGTCAACGCGCGCTTCTTCCAGTTCGGCAACGGCGGCTACGACACGCACTCCGACCAGGGCGCCGGCGAGCCCGACGGGCAGCACTACGAGCTGCACAAGGAGATCGGCGACTCGCTGAAGCTCTTCTACGACGACCTCGCCGACTTCGGCGCGGCGAACGACGTCTGCGTGCTGGTGTGGAGCGAGTTCAGCCGCCGCATCCCGCAGAACGACAACGGCACCGACCACGGCTCGCAGGGCCCGATGTTCATCGTCGGCGGCTCGGTGAACGGCGGCATCTACGGCAACCATCCGAACATCGGCAACCTCGACGACGACGAGAACACGCCGTACTCGCAGGCGGCGGTGCAGTACCGCTCGACCGACTTCCGCGACGTCTACGGCACCGTGCTGAAGCACTGGCTCGGCATGACCCCGGCGAGCATCCTCGCGAACGTGCTGCCGCTCGACGCCGGCAATCCCGCCGACTTCTGGACGACGGCCAACTTCGACATGGGCTTCCTGCCCTGACGACCTGATCGACGTCGCTCTTCGACTACTACCTCGCCGACGCCCGGCTCGTCCTCGTCCCCGTCGAACACCTGACGGCGACGGGGATGAGCCGGGCGTTCGCCGTTCAGGTGACCGCGCGTCGCGGTTGGACGCCGGCGCAGGTGGCGCTGTTCGACGCGGGGTTCGCCCTCTACTGGACGCGAAGCGCCGACCTCGCGCGCCGCGCCGCGGGATGGATGCCGCCGCGGCGCCGCCACGTGGCCATCGTCACCGTGCCGCACGCGGTCCGGCCCTGGGCGCAGCTGCTCAACACCAGCGCCTGGACGCTCGACGCCGCCGACGTCGATCCGGCGCACTCGCATCCCGAGCTGCTCGCGTGGCTCCTGGCGCTGGGCGATCGCATGGCGGTGACCGGAGAGGTGGCGCCGGCGCCCATGCAGAACGCCGCCTGGTGGCTCGAGCGCTCCGACGCGGAGTGCGACGCGTTCACCCGGGCGGCGCACGCGTCGACGCGGCCGGACGCCGACGCCGTCCGCGCGGTGGCCGACGCGCTGCCGTGGCTCCGCCGTCTGGCGCACGAGACGCTGCGTCCGGCCGTCGGGCCACACCGCGCCATTCCGGGCACCGGCCTGCTGGTGCCGCGCGCGATCGAGGCCGAGCCGCCCGCGCTCGTCGGTCGCGTGGCGGCCGTCGCACACGACGTCGTCGGGCGCTGGCGCGCGGCGTGGCGGCGCTCCGACCCGGCCGTCGTGCGGGCGCTCTGCGACTGGATCGCCGGAACCGCACCCCCGCTGCTCGTCACCGGCCAGCGCGGGCGCATCGTGTGGGACCCGGAGCGGCCGGCGGCGGTGGGCGCGCTGCGGGCGGAGCTCGCGCGCGGCGACGCGGTCGCGGTCGAGGCGATCCACGCCGATCTCGACGTCGTCGCGCGGCACACGCGCGCCTTCCTCGACGCGGTGATCGACCCGGCGCGCCTGCCGCGGCCCGACCCCGCCGCCGCGCAGACCGGGCTCAGCTGGCTCCACGTCGAGCGGCGGCTCGTCGCCTACGACCTGCACGAGCCGGGCATGGAGCGGCTGGTCGGTCCACCGCTGCCGTTCGGGCGCGAGATGCTGGGCGCGCGGACGGCGCACGAGTGGGCCCACCTGGCAGACGACGCGGGCTGGGTCGCGCGCACGGTATCGGACGAGGCGTGGGCGGCGCGCGAGCGCGCGCTCGCGGACGGACTGGACGCGGTCATCGCGCGCGCGCCGGCCGCGGTGCGTGCGCGCACCGCGGCCGACCTGACGGCGCTCGGGGGAGGGCGGGGCCTCGCGCACGTCACCGTGCAGCGCATGCCCGACTGGCGCGCGAACCTCGTCGCGCGCGCGTTCTTGAGCCCCGCCGAGCGTGAGACCTACGTGCGCCACAACGTCCGCACGCTGCGTCCCGAGTATCCGCCGGCCGCGATCTGGCGGATGCTCGTCCGCTACCTGTTCGAGTACCAGTATCTCGGCCGGCGGCTCGGCTTGACCACCATGTCCGACCCGCACGCCTTCCTGGTGCATTCGACGTGGCTCGCCGACGACCTGCTCGCGACGGGCGTGCTGGACGACGCCGGCTTCGAGGCGCTCGCCGCGCTGGTGGACGCGTTGTGCGCGTGTTGGGCGGTGGATGCGTCGCGGCTCAGGCTGCCGGCGCATGACAGTCGGCTCGGCGACGGGTAGCATGCGCGGCGTGCGACTCGCCGCCGTCGACCTCGGCACCAACTCGGTGCACATGGTCATCGCCGACGTCACCCCGGACGGACGCATCCAGGTCGTCGACCGGGTGAAGGAGATGGTGCGGCTCGGCCGCCGCGCGTTCACGACGGGACGCCTCTCGCCGGAGACGATGGCGCTCGCGTCGCGCACGCTGAAGACGTTCGGTCGTCTCGCGAAGGCGCGGAAGGTGGAGCGCCTCCGCTGCGTCGCCACCAGCGCCGTGCGCGAAGCCCGCAACGGGGCGGCCTTCGTCGCCCGCCTGAAGCGCGAGACCGGGCTGCCCATCCGCGTCATCTCGGGCGAGGAGGAGGCGCGCCTCATCTTCCGCGCCGCCCGGCACGCCCTGGGTCTGGCGGGTGGGCCGCACCTGCTCGTCGACGTCGGCGGCGGCAGCGTCGAGCTGACGCTGGTCCACGACGGCCACGCGCTGTGGATGCAGAGCCTGCCGCTCGGCGTGGCGCGGCTCACCGAGAAGTTCCTCAAGAAGGACCCGCCGACGGCGGCGCAGGTCCGCGCGCTGGAGCGGCACCTCGAGAAGGCCATGGGCGACCTGCTGGGACGCGCCCGGCGGGCCGGCGTCGTGCAGGCCGTCGGGACCTCGGGCACCGTCAACACGATCATCGGCATGGCGCTCGCGGCGCGCGGCGAGGACTCGTCGCGCCTGCACGGCGCGCGGGCGACCGCGGAGGAGGTGAGCCGCATCCGCCGCCGCGCGCTGGCCGTGCCCGCCGCCGACCGCGCCGAGCTGCCGGGCATGGACGCGAAGCGCACCGACCTGATGCCGGCGGCGGTGGTGTTGTTCGACGTCATCCTGGCGCGCGCCGGCAGCCCCGATCTCGTCGCCTGCTCGTGGGCCTTGCGCGAGGGGGTGTTGCTCGACCTGGCGCGCGTGAGCGGCAACCGCGGTCCGGCCACGGCCACCGGCCGGCGGCGCGCGATCGACGCGCTGGCGCAGCGCTACAGCGGCGGCAACGCGCACGGACGCCAGGTCGCGTCGCTGGCGTTGCAGCTGTTCGACGGCCTCGACGGCGACCTCGAGCTGCCGCCGGCGTCGCGCGAGCTGCTCGAGGCGGCGGCGCTGCTGCACGACGTCGGCCAGGGGCTCGACCGCGACCGCCACCACCACCACACGTACTACCTGATCAAGAACAGCGAGCTGCTCGGCTTCACGCCGAACGAGATCGACGTCATCGCGCTGGTCGCGCGCGGGCATCGCAAGCAGGTGCCGAAGCTGTCCGACCCCGACGTGGAGAAGCTGCCCGCGGCGAGCCGGCGTCTCGTGCGTGCCCTCGCCGCGTTGCTGCGCGTCGCGGACGCGCTCGACCGCACGCACTTCGGTGTGATTAGAGAACTGCAGGTCTCGCGCGGAGCCGGTCGCGTCACGATCACCGCCGATTCCGGAAACGAGAGCGCGGAGCTCGAGCTGTGGGCAGCCGAACGTCGAGTCGACCTGTTGTCGCGCCTGCTGGATCGCCCGGTCGTGCTGCGCGCGGCGACGGTGCGGCGGCGGACGCCGGCGCCGCGCCGCCTGCGCGCCGTCCGCTGAGCCCCGCCCTGGGCCCGACCGACGATGCCCGGGTCGCCGCCCGCGCGGCGCTGCGCGCGCAGCTCGACGCCTACGCGCGGGAGGAGCGGTCCGCGCGAGCCGGCGACGTCGAGGGCCTGCATCGCCTGCGCGTCGCCGCGCGCCGTCTGCGGGCGACGCTCCGGCTGTTCGCACCGCTGCTGCCGGCCGGCGTGGTCGCGGCGGGGGACGACGGGCTGCCCTGGATCGGCCGTGCCGTCGGCGCCGTCCGCGACCTCGACGTGCTCTCCGCCGCGCTGGCGGATCAGGGCGGCCGGCTCGACCCGCGCTCGCGCGACGCGCTCGCCCCGCTCGCGCGGGTGATCGCCGAGCGCCGTGCCGGCGCGCTCGCCGCGCTCGGTACGCAGCTCGACTCCCCACGCGTGCGCCGTCTCCTCGTTCGCCTCGGCACCGTCGCCGCCGGCACGCCGCCGACACGCGGCGCCGTCCGCCTCGGCGAGGTCGCGCCGGCGCTGCTGCGGCCCATGCTGCGGGGAGTGCTGCGGGCGGGTGCGGGGCTCGACGTCGACGCCCCCGCGCCGCGGCTGCATCGCCTGCGGGTGCGGGTGAAGGAGCTGCGCTACGCGTGCGAGACGATGCGTCCGCTCGGCGACCAGCGCCTCGACGGCGTGATCCGCCAGCTCGAGCGCCTCCAGGACGTGCTCGGCGACCACCAGGACTGCGTCACGCAGGCCGCCTGGTTGCGCACCGTGGCCGGCGCGATGCCGTGGCCGACGGACACGCTGCTCGCGATGGGCGCCGTCCTCCACGCGCTCGATCGGCGGGCACGCAAACGACGGCGGCGCTTCCGCAAGGCCTGGCGCCGGATCGACCGTCCGCGCACGCGCCGCGCGGTGCTGGACGGAACGGCGCTCGCCGCCGCGGAGGTGACGTCGTGATCCTCTATCTGGTCCGGCACGGCATCGCCGAGGACGTCGGCCCCGACGGCGACGATCGCAGCCGGCGCCTCACGCAACGCGGCCGCGACCGCATGGCCGCCGCCGCCGCCGGCCTGCGGGCACTCGGCATCGCGCCCGACGTCGTCCTGGCCAGTCCGTATCCGCGCGCGACCGAGACGGCCGAGATCGTCGTGGCCGCGCTCGGCGCGCCCCAGCCGGAGCCGCTCGACGCCCTGACGCCGGACGTCGCAGCGGCCGACACGGTGAAGGCCGTCGGCCGCTACGCCCGGCACGAGCAGGTCATGCTCGTCGGACACCAGCCGAACCTGGGAGAGGTCGGCTCGCTCCTGCTCACGGGATCGCCGCACGGCGCGATCCTCGAGGTGAAGAAGGGAAGCTGTATGGCGTTCGAGGTGGTGGGGGCGGTGATGCGCGGCGGAGCGGTGCTGCGATGGCTCCTGCCGCCGGCGGTGTTGCGGGGGTTGGGCGGAGGCTGACGCTCAGGACTTGGCCGAGTCGGCAGCGTCCTCGGCGTCGTCGCCGTCGACGTCCTCGCCCTCGTCGGCGTCGTCGTCGCCGGTTCCGCCGGGGGGAACCCAGCCGGGAGGCGGGTCGATGCCGACGGCCTGGCTCCAGTCGATGTCGTCGTCCGCGCCGCCGGGACCCTTCTCGGCGCGCTCCTTCTTCCGGGCCTCCTTGGCTTCGTGCTTGGCCTTCCGTTGCAGTTCTTTTGCGCGCTTGTTCGAGCGGAATCGCGCCATGAACACCTCCGGGGGACGACGGGACTCGTGATGCTGCAGGGGCGTGGGCCGGAGAGCAGCCGCTCCACCCGCCACCGCAGAGGGCACACCTACCATGCGTCCCGACAGCGAGTCCACGCCGCACGCGTTCGTCCACGGATTCCGCTCGCAGCGGTTTCGCGCGCGCCGCGCTCCGTCTATGCTGCGCGCCGCTCCGACATGTCCGACGCGTCCGACCTCCGGCAGCCGGCACTCCCCGGCTTCCCCGAGGCGCCTCGCCTGGCCACCGCGGCCGAGGTGGCCGCCGAAGTCGCCGACCTGCGCGCGGCGTGGGCGGCGGGCGATCAGGCCGACGTCGTGCTGCGCAAACGCTGCGACCAACGTCTCGCGGTGCTCCGCGCGCGATGGCGCGAGCAGGCCGAGCTGTTCGGCGCGTCCGACGTCACGGCGCTGCGCGATCTCGCGACGGCGCTCCGCCGGCCGATCCGGCGTGCGCCCGGCGGCGATCCGCACGACGTTCTCCGCGACGTCTTCGGCTACGAGGCGTTCCGTACCGGGCAGCTCGACATCATCCGGTCGGTGCTCGACGGCCGCGACTGCATCGGCGTCATGCCGACGGGCGCGGGCAAGTCGCTGACGTACCAGATCCCGGCGCGCATGCTCGGCGGGCTGACGCTCGTCATCTCGCCGCTGATCGCGCTCATGAAGGATCAGGTCGACGCGATGGAGCAGGTGGGCCTGCGCGCGACGTTCCTCAACTCGAGCCTCGAGCCGGCCGAGCGACGGACCCGCGTCGAAGGCCTGCGTGCCGGCGCCTACGAACTGCTGTACGCGGCGCCCGAGGGCCTGGAGGCGTCGGTCGGCGGCGCCGTCGTCGGGCTCGACCTCCGCCTCATCGCCGTCGACGAGGCGCACTGCATCAGCCAGTGGGGCCACGATTTCCGGCCCGCGTACCGGAACCTGGCGGGGCTGAAGCGCCGCTTCGGCGACATCCCGGTCCTGGCGCTGACGGCCACCGCCACGCCGGCGGTCATGCGCGACATCGTCGGCCAGCTGGCGATGGTCGATCCCGTCGAGCTGCGCGGCTCGTTCTTCCGGCCGAACCTGCACGTGCACTGCTACCGGAAGGGACCGGAGATGGGACTCGGCGTGCGCGACGCCGTCACGCGGCTCGTCGCCGCGCGCGCCGGACAGAGCGGCATCGTGTACTGCCTGTCGCGGAAGTCGGTGGAGTCGATGGCGGCCCACCTGCAGGCGCTCGGCATCCGCGCGCTCGCCTATCACGCGGGCATGGAGGCCGAGGAGCGCACGCGCGTGCAGGACGCCTTCCGGCGCGACGACGCCGACGTCATCGTGGCGACCGTCGCGTTCGGCATGGGCATCGACAAGTCGAACGTGCGCTACGTGATCCACCGCGACATGCCGAAGTCGCTCGAGGGCTACTACCAGGAGATCGGCCGCGCCGGCCGCGACGGCGTCGCCAGCGACTGCATCCTCTTCTACTCGTGGGCCGACGTGCTGAGCTACGAGCGCTTTCACGACGACGCCGAGCCGGACGTGGCCGAGCAGCACCGCCGGCAGGTCCGCGAGATGTTCCGCTTCGCCGATCGCACGACCTGCCGGCACCAAGGCCTGGTCGCCCATCTCGGCGAGCGCATCGACGCGTGCGGCGCGTCGTGCGACGTCTGCACCAAGAGCGACATCGTGGCCGCGACGCCCGCGGTGCCGCGGCGGGGCCGCGGCAAGACGGCGATCACGTTTCGTCCGGCCGACGCGGCGCCCGTCGGCGGCGACGAGGCGGCGTTCCTGCGCCTGAAGGCGCTGCGCAAGCAGCTGGCCGACGCCGACGGCATCCCCGCCTATCTGATCTTCAGTGACGCCACGCTGCTCGCGCTGGTCGCGGCGAACCCGGCCAGCGAAGACGACATGCTGGGCGTGTCGGGCGTCGGACCGAAGAAGCTGGCGCGTTACGGCGCGGCGTTCCTGCAGGCGCTGCGCGAGCCCTGACGATCACCGCGGGCGCGGCGTCATCGGCGTGTCGAACGAGAAACCGGTCGCGGGCTCGAGCGCGATCGACTTCCCGCCGAGCCCGCCGTAGCCGGCGTCGTGCGCGACGGTGACCGAGCCGGAGACGTCGGGGACGACGGCCTGCGTCTGCAGGACGAACGACGCCCTGGGCGCGAGCGCGAACGGCGCCGTCTCGAGCAGCGTCCCGCTGGCGCTCCAGAACCGGACGTTGCCGGACACCTGCTGGTCGCGGGGGTTCTGCAGCACGACCACGGTCACCTGCGTGCCCGTGTTGTTGAAGCGCGGAATCGCGTACGTCGTCTCGTACGCGCGGAGGCGATACGTCGCCGTGTTGCGGCACTTGGGGCCGCAGCCCTCGGAGCGCACGCGCAGCAGCTCGCCGTCGACGCCGTTCGCGGTCGCGTTCTCCCAGCGCAGCGTCCGCGTGCCGCCGAGGCCCGCCGCCGCCGACGCCTGCAGCACGGTCGTGCCGTCGGCGGCGACCCGCTCGAGCACGATCGGCAGCACCGGCGCCGTCGCGCCGTCGACGACGACCTCGTACGACGAGTACGGCTCCTGGCGGAGGCGATACCAGTCGACGTCCCCCGCACCGCGGCGCGCCTGCAGGTCGTGCACCTCGTCGCTCCCGTGCACCACCTCGGTGCCGCCGCCGGGCACGTCGTCGTCGGGGATGCCCTTGTCCCAGGCGTCGATCGCGCCGGCGGCGTTGGCGCACAGCACGAGACCGGCGATCGCGAACAGGAAGACCCGCATCGTCGTCACCTCCCGTCGGCCTGATACCCGCTCGGCGGCGTGCCGTCGAGCACGTCGGCTTGACTGCGTCCGCGGCACGTGAAAGCGGCGCCGCATGGATGCGGCGGAGCGGCTCGCGCTGATCGATCTCAACATGCAGGAGATGTATCGCGAGGACGCGCGCGTGATGCCGGGCGGGTTCGTCGTCGAGCGCGCGGGGCTGGTGATGGTCGGCTCGCCGGCGGGTACGCACTTCACCAACATGGTGATGCCCGTGCGGGCGGTGGACGTCGCCACGGTGCGCGCCGAAGCTGCGGCAGTGTTCGGGCCGGGCGGCATGCCGTGGTCGGTCTGGACGCGTGCCCACGCCGACGCGGCGCTCGAGGCCGAGCTCACGGCGCGCGGCTTCCTCGAGCTCGTGACGGTGCCCGCCATGGTGCTCGAGACCGCCGCGGTGGCGCCGGTGCCGATGCCCGACGACGTCGTGCTGCGGCCGGTGACGAGCGACGCCGACGTGGAGGCGTACGGGCGCGTCATGGCCGATGCCTGGAGCGTCTACGGCGTCGACCACGCCGCGACGCTCGCGCACTTCGTCGCCGCGGAGAGCCTGATCGCGCCGACGCGCTGGGCGGTGCTGGCGTGGCGCGGCGACGTGCCGATCGCCGGCGCGATCCTCTACGTGTCGCACGACGTCGGCGGCATCGGCTGGGTCGGCACGGTACCGGCGGACCACGGCCGCGGCTACGGCGCGGTGGTGACGGCGGCGGTCGCGGCGGAGGGCGTCCGTCGCGGCGTGCGCTTCCTGTCGCTGCAGGCGTCGCCGATGGGTGCGCCGGTGTACCGTCGCATGGGCTTCACGACGCCGTCGTCCTACCGTGTCTTCGTCGCGCGGGATTGACGGCGGAAAGCCGCATCGACTAACCCCGAAGGGTGAGCCGGCTTCGACTGCCAGACCTCCGCGCGCTCGACGGGATCGCGCCCGCCGCGCCGCCGCCCACCCCCGTACAGGTCGTCGGCATCCTGCTCTCGCGCCGTCAGTTCCTGAAGGCCGCGAGCGCCGCCGCCGTCGTCGCGAGCCTGCCGTGGCAGCGCGTCGAGCGCGCATGGGCCGCGCGGCGCGGCCGCTTCTTCACGCGGACGGAGCGGCGCACGCTCGACGCCCTCGTCGACTCGATCCTCCCGCCCGACGCCGATCCCGGCGCCAGCGCGCTCGGTGTCGTCAAATACATCGAGCGCTGGCTCTCCGCGTTCGACGTCCGCGTCCCGCTCGTCTTCGCGGGCGGTCCGTACAGCGGCCGGCGCCCGTTCATCGACTACGACGACGGCACGCCGTCGAAGAAGCGGCCGCGCAATCTCTTCAAGCGGTTCGTGCCGCCGAACCGCCTGCAGTCGCTGCAGTGGCGCTGGGAGCTCTTCGGCACCGCCGGGCTCGACGCGTCGGAGCAGGCGCTCGTCGCGCCGCTCGACGCCCAGCGGGGCGGGGCGCTCGTCGGGCTGCGCGATCACTACCGCGACGGGCTGGCGCGGCTCGATGCGCTCGCACGGACGGAAGCCGGCGCGTCGTTCCATCAGCTCGATGCCGCGGGGCAGGCGACGGTCCGCAATCTCGCGCGCACGCGGTTCCCGCTGGACCCGCGCCGCGGCATGAACTTCATCGACCTCGTCGTGCAGCACGCGATCGAGGGCGCCTTCGCGGCGCCCGAGTACGGCGGCAACCGCCGCGTCGACGGCTGGCGGCTGCTGCGCGTCGAGGGCGACAGCCAGCCGCTGGGCTATGCGCTCTATTCGCGCGCCACCGGCGGCTTCACCGAGCGTCCGGACCAGCCGCTCTCGACGCCGAATCCCGACGAGCTCGCGGGGCCGTTGCCCATCTCGGCCGAGGCCGATCAGATCCAGCAGATCATCGTCGCCACGAGCGGCCTGTTCGAGGAGTCCTGCTCATGAAGCGCCGCACGCTCGACGACGGCGTCCTCGGCAACCGGAGCCTCGCGCGCTTCGACGTGTGCATCATCGGCAGCGGCGCGGGTGGCGGCACGGCCGCCGGCGTGCTCGCGGCGGCGGGCAAGACGGTGCTCGTGCTCGAAGCCGGGCCGAACCCGTTCCCGGGGCTCGATCAGGCGGGCGCGTTGCCCGAGGGCCTGCACTCGAACGACGAGCTCAAGTACCAGGTGCGCAACTTCATCACGCCGTCGCCCGCGCTCGAGCCGCGCACGTTCCGCGCGACGGCTGCCCAGACCGCGACCATCAACGACGACGTCAACGTCCTCCCGAAGTGCGTCGGCGGCGCCTGGTCGCACGCGGACATGAAGGTGCCGCGCTTCACCGGCGTCGACTTCGAGATGGTGAGCGCGATGCAGCGCGCCAAGGACGCGCACCCGAGCCTCGAGGTGCCCGGCTTCTTCGGCGACGCCGCGAGCGCCAACTGGGTCGACTGGCCGTTCGGCTACGACGAGCTGGAGCCGTTCTACGCGGCGGCCGAGCGCGCGCTCGGCGTGGCCGGCGACGACTCGAACCCGTTCGCGCCGCCGCGCTCGACGCCGTACCCGATGCCGGCCCATCCGGACATGTACCTGTCCGTGCTCCTGCGCGACGGCTGCAGCCGCACGGCCTTCCTCGGCGGGGCGCTGTCGCCGCACCACTATCCGGCGGCGATCAACTCGCGCTTCTATCCCGACGATCCCGCGCTCCAGCGACCGCCGTGCAACCAGTGCGGTCCCTGCAGCGGCTTCGGCTGTCCCATCCACGCGAAGGGCTCGTCGGCGGTGACGCTGCTGCGGCAGGCGTTGCTCTCCGGCGCGTGCCAGCTGCGCTACGGCTGCCAGGCGACGCAGCTGGTGAACGACGGCGGACACGTCTCGGCGGTCACGTACGTCGACGGCACCGGCGCGGTGCAGACCGCGACCGCGGACGCGTACCTCCTGGCGGCGTCGTCGATCGAGTCCGCACGGCTGTGCCTCCTGTCGCCGGGGCCGGGCGGTGGCGCCCTCGGCAACGCGAGCGGGCAGCTCGGCCAGAACCTGATGTTCCACTATCAGACCAACGTGAACGGCTTCCTGCCGCGCCGCGTGCACGGGAACCGCGGCATGGCGGTCACGAGCGGGCTCTCCGACTTCCGCGGCGTCGAGCCCGGCGGCGCCGAGGTGCGCGTCGTCCAGACCGCCGGCGGCGCGCGCGCGTACCTCGGCGGCATCGTCGAGTTCGCGGCGCCGCAGGGGCTCACCATCACCGAGGACGGCGCGGTGTACGCGTTCCAGCTTCGCACGGCGCTCGGCCAGCCGCTGAAGAACGCGCTGCGCGACCAGCCGATCGGCCAGCACCTGTTCGGGCTCCTCATGCAGGGCGAGGACGCGCCACGGCGCGAGAACGACGTCACGCTCGATCCGACGGTGCGTGACGTGTTCGGCCTGCCGGTCGCGCGCGTCACCTACGAGAACCACGCGTTCGAGCGCGAGGCGCGCGCGTTCTACCTGCCCGTCATGAAGGAGATCGTCGCGAACGCGGGCACCGACCGCGTGTTCGCGGCGCCGTGCGACGCCGTCTTCGGCCCGCCCACCTCGCGGCACGTCGTCGGCACGCTGCGCATGGGCACCGATCCGGCGACGTCGGTCACGCGTCCCGACGGGCGCTTCCACGACGTCGACAACCTGTACTGCGTCGACGGCGGCGTGTTCCCGACCGGCGGCGGCTGGAACCCGACGCTCACGATCGTCGCCCTGGCGATGCGCACGGCGCACGCCATCGCAGGCACCGTCGTCTCTCCCTAGTCGGGCGCCCGCGCGGTCCACCCGTCCCGGAGCTGCTGCCACTCCGCAGCCTCGGTGTGCCATTCGCAGTAGACCGCGAGACCGTCGACGAGCTGGCGGCCGGGCGCGATCGCGGCCAGCCGCCGGCGCACGAGCGCGAGCGTGTGCGGGACGTTCTCGACCGCGAGGTCGCGATACTTCCGCAGCGGCTCTTCGTTCACGAACGTGCCGACGGCGAGGAGCAGCTGCGGCGTATCGGCGCCCAGCGCGCGTTCGATCGCCTGGAAGTGCCGGAGCTGTTCGTCCAACCCGCGTTCGTACGTCGACGGGTCGCCGATCCCCGTGTCGTAGAAGAGGAAGGCGAGCTGATCGACGGTGCGCGCGAGGGCCGTCGCCTCCGCCACGGTGTGCTTCCGCTTCCACGGCTTCGTCGCCGATGCGGTGGAGACCACCACCGACGAGAGGAAGCGCCGCGGAAAGCGTGCGCGCGCGTCCTGATGGAACCCGAGCAGGCCGCCGGCGTAGCCCGCGGCCGCGTCCGGCGCGGCGGCGTCGTCGCGCAGGTACGGCTCGTCGGGCAGCACGAGCTCGAAGTCGAAGTGCACCCCGTCGATCGGCAGGGTCGCGAAGAGGCGACCGACCGCGTCGAGCGCGGTGGCGCGCCAGGCGGGATCGTGCAGCCGGACCGTCTTGCCCTGCAGCCCGCCGACCCACGGCAAGACCTCGAGCCCGGGATGCACGGACTGCATGCGCTCGATGCTCCTGCGCGCGGTGGCGGACGTGGCCCAGTCCGGCAAGCTGCCGTCGGCACGAAACGGGCCGGAGAAGACGTAGGCGTACTTGATGCCGGCATCGCGCAGGGTCGTCGCGAACTCCGTCACGTCCTCGGGACGGAGCGGCTCGCCGGTGGTGGGCGCGTGACCGCGGAAGAACATGCTGCGCGCCCACGCCGCGTTCTCCTGCCCGAGCACCGGGTCCTCGGACGTCGACGCCGCGGCGAACGCGACCACCATCGCCAGGAAAACCAAGCTCCACGTCGCACGGGCCACGGGGCCGCCTCATACCATGCGCCCGCGATTGACTCCGACCCGGACGCGTTTCTATTGCGAGCCCGGCATGATCGTTCGTCGCCCGTGGATCGAGCTCGACGCGGATCGTGCGCGGCTGCGGGTCCGCGTGGAGAGCGAACGGTCGACGTTCGCGCCGCGCGACGTGCGAATCGCGGTCCCGCGCGCCTACGCGGACTGGCTCGACACGTCCGGCAATCCGTGGCTGTCGTCGCTGCTCTTCCTGGCCGGGACCGTCGGCGAGCGGCTGCGGATCGAGGCGCCGGTGTCGCCGCGCCTGCTCGCGGCGGTTCCGCAGGTGTTGCGGCTGTGCAGCGCCTGGTGGCCGCTGGCCGAGGTCGACGTCGAAGCGGACGCGGCACCGGCCGACGTCGCGCCGCCGGGCGCCGAGACGTTGTGCTGCTTCACCCGCGGCGTCGACTCCTGGTACGCGGCGCTGCGGCGGTCGCCGGCAGCCGCGGTCCCGCGCCTGACGGGCCTGCTCTACGTGCCCGACTTCGACCGCCAGTACGCGCCGGCGCGACGGCGCGAGGCGGTCCGGCGGACGACGGAAGCGGCCGATCGCCTGCACCTGCCGCTGCTCGTCGTCCTCGAGCACGACATCCGCGAGCTGCTCGACCCGATCATGCCGTGGGACTTCACGCACGGCGGCGTCCTGGCGGGCGTCGGGCTCGCCCTGGGAACGGCCGTCGCGACGCTGGTCGTGCCCGGCACGCACGATCGCGCGCATCTGCCGCCGTACGGGACGCATCCCGATCTCGACCCGTTGTGGTCGTCCGAGCGGACCACGATCGTCTACGACGCCCCCGACGTGACGCGCACCGCGAAGGTGCACGCGGTCTCGGCGTCCGCGCTCGCGCTGCCGCGCCTCAAGGTGTGCTGGGAGGCCGACGTCGACGACAACTGCGGCCGCTGTCGGAAGTGCGTCCGAACGATGCTGCAGCTCGCCTTTGCCGGGCGGCTCGACGGCGCGCCGTTCGCGGCGCCGTTGACGATGGCGGCGTTCCTCGCGCTGCCGCCGCCGAAGCGCGAGGCGCGGCGCATGCTCTTCACCGAGCTGTACGACGCGATTCCGGCCGATGCGACGTGGGACGCGTGGCGCGAGGCGCTGCGCGCGCGCCTCTCGTGGTGGCATCCGGACGCACCGGCGACGGTCCGCCTCGCGACGGGCCGCACCGTCGTGGTCGAGGCGCCGCCCGGCACCGCGCCGTCGCTCGCGGCGCCGCGAGCGCGCGGCGTGCTGCCCGGCTTGCTCGTGCCCCGCGACGACACCGCCGCGCTCGACGTGCCGGGCGTCGATCGCATCGAGGTGACGTGGACGCGGGCGGCGCCGGGGCGAGTGGCGCTCCCCTGGCGACCGACGGCGTGCGCGCGAGAAGGCCTCGTCGCGGCGTGCCGCGACGTCGGGCAGCGCGCTGCGCCGTGGTGCCTCCTCGACCTGCCCACGGCGGGTACGGCGGAGGTCGTGCACGTGCTGACGCGCGCCTGGGGGCCGGGGCTCGTCTGCACGCCGCATCGCATGCTGCCGGACGGCGATCATGGCACGCCGCGGGCGGAGGCCGTCGCGATGCAGCGCCAAGCGCGGGTGCGGGCGTGGCGCGGCGACGGCGTGACGCTCGATCCGTTCCGGGTCCTCGAGGCGCTGCGCCACGGGTGCCTGCCGCTGCAATGCGTGGACGCGGACGAGCACGACACGCTGGTCGCGGCGCTGCCGCGCGGGCTCGACGCCTTCGTGCTGTCGCTCGACGACGTCGATGCGCCGCTCGACACGGCGGCCGTCGCGCGACGACTCGAGCGCGGCCTGTCCGTCATCCTGCGGGGATCACTCGAGCGCGACCTCCACCGCGTGCTGCAGTCGGTCGGGGCGGTCGCCTAACGCCGCGGCGGGATCGGGTAGAGCTCGTCCAGCATGCCGTTGCGGCGAAAGCCGACGGACTCGCGATGGACGAGCAGCTCCCAGCGTGCATGCCGCTCCGATCCATCGATGCGTGCATCCGCCGCCGGCGCGTCAGGGCGAGGGCGGCGCGTCGTCCGGAGCAGGGGCCGGAGCAGGAGGGGGTCGCATCGTCGGTCTCGTCGACCGTCGCCACGAAGCCGCATGCGCATCCGCTTCGTGAATTGAGCGTTACGACGCGCCATTTACGTGGATCGGAAAAAGCGCGGGTGTTAGGCGAGCCCCATGTCGATCCTCTCGCGTCGCGACGTTCTGCGCCTCGGCGGTGCCGTCGCTCTCTACGTCGTCACTCCCGCCACGGTCTCGGGGCGCTCCCTTCCGCGCTACGAGTACCGGGGCGCCCTCGGTCCGGAGACCCTGTTCGCGCACGGCGTCGCCAGCGGCGACCCGTTGCCCGACGGCATCGTGCTGTGGACGCGCGTGTCGCCGGACGCTCCCGGCCGCGTCGAGGTGTTCTGGGAGATGGCGCTCGACGACGCCTTTCAGGAGCGCGTCGCCGCGGGGACGGTCGTCACGACCGAGCGCGACGACTACACGGTCAAGGTCGACGTCCGCGGTCTCGACGACGGGCGCGACTACTTCTATCGCTTCATCGCGCAGGACCGCGCCTCGCGGACGGGGCATACGCGTCTCGCGCCGCGTCCGGGCGACGCCGTCGAGCGCGTGCGCATCGGCCTGGCGTCGTGCTCGAGCTACGGCCACGGGTGGTTCCACGCCTACGAGAAGCTGGCGGCGCAGCCCGACCTCGATCTCGTGCTGCACCTCGGCGACTACATCTACGAGTACGGCACGGGCGAGTATGGCGGCGTGCGCGCGTACGAGCCGCCGCACGAGATCCTGACGCTCGACGACTACCGGGCGCGCCACGCGCAGTACAAGCGCGATCCGCAGCTGCAGCTGCTGCACGCCGCGGTGCCGTTCGTGACGGTGTGGGACGATCACGAGGTCGCCGACGATTCATGGCGTCGCGGCGCCGTGAACCACCAGGAGGACGAGGGCAGCTTCCGCCGGCGCGAGCTCGCCGCGATCCGTGCGTACTTCGAGTGGATGCCGATCCGCGAGCGGGGACGGCGCACGGTGAGCCGCGCGCTCCACTACGGCGATCTCGTCGACTTCGTCATGATCGACACGCGGCACACGAAGCGCGACCGCCAGGCGGGGCCGCTCGTCGGCCCGCTGCCGGTCGAGCCGTCGCCGCGCCAGCTGCTCGGACGCAAGCAGGAGACCTTCGTGCGCAAGGCGCTCACGTCGAGCACGGCGCAGTGGAAGCTCGTGGGCAATCAGGTGGTGATGACGCCGCTGCGCGTGCCGCTCGGCGGCGCCGATCTCCGCATTCTCGACTCGTGGGACGGCTATCCCGGCGCGCGCGCGCGACTCCTGGACGCGATTCGCGAGAGCGGCGTCGGCAACGTCGTCGTCTGCACCGGCGACATCCACGCGTCGGGCGCGGGCGAGGTCAGCGAGGATCCGTTCACGAATCCCGATCCGATCGCGACCGAGATCGTCACGCCGGGCATCACGTCGCCGTTCCCGCTGCCGGCGCTGCTGGACCCCGTGCGGCAGGCCAACCCACATCTGCGCTATGCCGAGGGCGGCCGTCGCGGCTACGTCGTGCTCGACGTCGATGCGCATCGCGTGCTGGCGCAGTGGTTTCTCCTCGATCGCGTCGAGGAACAGGCGGGTGCGAACGAAACCCTCGCGCGCGCGTTCGAGGTGCGGGACGGCGATCCGCATCTCCACGAGGTGTCGGTGTCGTCGCCGGGCGGCGCGTTCGTCTGAGGCGCGCCCTGTGCTAGCACCGGCGCCGTGGAGAAATGGCTCGGTGCGGCGCTCGACTACGTCCCACGATGGCTCACGTTTCAGCTACGCGCCCTGGCGCAACCGGGGTGTGCGATCGCCGTCGCGCATCGCGGGAAGGTGCTGCTCGACGAGGCGTTCGGGCATGGTGATCTGCAGCGGCGCGTTCCGCTGACGTCGCGCCATCGCTTCCGCGTCGCGTCGCATTCGAAGACGTTCACCGCCGCCGGCGTCCTGTTGCTGCGTGAGCGCGGCCGCCTGCAGCTGGACGATCCGGTCGGGCGCCACGTCGACGGCCTCCACGCGGACGTCGCGCGCGTGACGATCGGGCAGCTGCTGTCGCACAGCGCGGGCGTAGTCCGCGACGGTGCCGACGCCGGGCAATGGACCGATCAGCGCCGGTTCCGCTCGGCGGCCGAGCTGCGCGCCGACCTCGCCGCCGCGCCGGCGATCGAGCCGAACAGCCGCTTCAAGTACTCGAACCACGGCTACGGTCTGCTCGGCCTCGCCATCGAGGCGATCACCGGCGAGCCCTACGCGACGTGGATCGGCCGTGAGGTCGTCGCGGCCGCCGGGTTGCCCGCGACGACGCCGGACTGGACGCCGCGACGGGGCATGCAGTTCGCGCGCGGACACAGTGCGATGCTGCCGCTCGGCCGTCGCGTCGTCATCCCGGGCGACAATCCGACGCGCGCGATGGCACCGGCGACGGGCTTCGTCGCGACGGCCGCGGACCTGGCGCGCTTCTACGCGCAGCTCTCGCCGACGGCGAAGCACAGCGTCCTCTCGGTCGCGAGCCGTCGCGAGCTGACGCGCCGGCAGTGGCGCGACCCGTACTCGAGCGTCGAGCGCTGGTACGGTCTCGGGACGATGTCCGGCGCGCTCGGCGACTGGGAGTGGTTCGGGCACTCGGGCGCGTTCCAGGGCTATCTGAGCCGCACGGTGGTGGTGCCGTCGCAGGACCTCGCCGTCTCGGTGCTGACGAACGCGATCGACGGGCCCGCGTACTTCTGGGTCGATGGCGTGCTGCACGTCCTGCGCGCGTTCGCGCGCCACGGCGCGCCGACGCGACGGACGGCGGCGTGGAGGGGACGGTGGTGGACGATGTGGGGCGCGGTCGACCTTCTGCCGATGGCGTCGCGGGTGATGGTCGCGACGCCGGCGCTCATGCATCCGCTGTTCGACGCGACGGAGATCGAGCCGGGCCGCGCCGGGCACGGTCGCATCGTGCAGGCCGGTGGTCTCGGCAGCCACGGCGAGGGCGCGCGGATCGTGCGGAACGGGCGCGGCACGGTGACCGAGGTGTGGATCGGCGGGAGCCGCCTGCGGTCGGAGCGACGGGTCGCACGCGAGATGGCGCGGCGTTACGACGCGCTCACCGCGCCGCGCGGCCGCAGACGAGCGGCAGGTCGAGGTACGTCTTGATGCCGGGCTCGGCGCGGCAGACGTAGGGGATCGCGTTCACGCAGTGCATCGCCGTTGCGACGATGCCGCGGTTGCGCGCGAGGCCTTCGGCGATCGAGTCGGGATGCAGCCCGTGGAACGTCGTGCGCACGGGCGGGTCGCCCTGGATCTCCACCTCGAAGCGCTCGCCCTCCGGGCCGAAGCGCCACGGCGGATCGAGGTGCTCCTCGCCCATGAGCCAGTTCGTCCGTACCGTCACGAACGGCCGGCCGCCCACCGTGCCCTCCCACGTGAAGCGGTGCGCGGCGACGCGGCCCGGCGGGATCGGACCGATCGGCGAGTCGATGGGCGCCGTCGCCACCGCGATCTCGTGGCGCGTGCGCTTCTCCGCGTCGAGCGTGACGCCGAGCCCGCGCGCCACCATGTCGATCGACTGGCCGAAGCCGATGGCCAGGAACTGCAGCATCGGGCTCTGCGCCGCTTCCTCGGGCGTCTTGCCGAAGAGCATGATGTCGCGGATCACGTCGACGGCCGAGTAGGTGCGCAGGTCGGAGAACTCCTCGGCGCGCACGTGGGTGATCGCCCGCGACAGCGCCGACAGCATCAGCGGGAACCGCTCGGTGATGCCGCCGGGATGGATGCCGGTGCCGTGCAGCGTGACGCCGCCTTCGCGGCACGCGGCCTCGACGTCCGCCACGTCGACGGTGCCCCATGGGAAGAACCAGCCGAGCGGCGTCACGACGTTCTTGCCGGAGCGCAGGATGCGCATGACCTCGTCCGTCTGCGCCATGATCGGGCTGTAGAGGACGCAGTCGGCGTCGAGCGCCAGGAGCGCGTCGACGTCGTTCGTGGCGGTGACGCCGATCGGGCCGATGCCGGCGATGTCGCCCGCGTCGCGCCCGGCCTTGGAGCGGCTGTGCACCCAGCAGCCGACGAGCTCGAGCTCGGGATGCGACACGACGCCTTCGATGGCGCCGCGTCCGACGCCGCCGGTCGCCCATTGGATCACGCGGTAGGGCATGCGCCGGCAGTGACACGCCGGCGGCGTGCCTGGCAAGGCTCGGCGTGTCTCACCTCGGGTGCGGCCATCCATCCTGCTGGTGACGTGCCATCAGCACGAAAACGGCCTGGTCGTAGTCGGGGGGCTTGCCGTCCCACGCCGATGCGGCACCCCGCTCGGCTCGATGACGCGTCCATTGCGGTGCACGAAGCGGAAGGCATTCGCCTCGGGCACGATCCGGATGCCGCGGTCGTGAACGAACGTATGATGCCGGCGGCAGAGCGAGCAGAGGTTTGCGAGCGTGGTCGGCCCGCCGCGAGACCACGGCACGACGTGATGCCCGTCGACGTAGCGATTGGTGCAGCCCGGGAAGCGGCAGCCGCGGTCACGGAGGTACAGTGCGCGCCGCAGCAGCGTCGGAATGGTGCGGCGACGGCGGCCGACGACGCCGTCTTCCCGCACCTCGACCACGGCGGCATCGCACATCAGCCGGTCGGTCGTCGTCCGTGACACCGCCGTGCCGTCGTCGAGCGTCGCGCCGATCTCCGCGTCGGGGTCGTTCGCGGCTTCCACGTGCACGACGAGCTCCACGGGCGGTCCGGACTCGCGCTGCTCGGTGCTGGTCAGGAAGCGCTCGGCGACGGCGACGACCGCATCGGCTCGCCGCATGGGTGCCTCCCGCGTTCCCGCGGGAACGTTTCCCCGGAACGTCGCCGCCTCGATCGCTCGTCGCAGCACCGCCGCCTCCTCGGGATCGAGCTGGATGGTGAACCGCACGTGGCCGGTGTCGGTCATGCGCTCGTGCACCCAGCGCTCCTCGTCTTCATCGGCCCACGTCACGGGGGTCGCATTGCGGACGGCGAGCCGGTAGCCGCGGCAGATGCGCTCGAGCTGCGACGCCGTCGACGCGCGGGCCATGTCGAGCAGGTACCCTTCGTTCTCGGGCGTCGCGACGCGCGTGAGCGCGCGGACCTTCGAGTAGCTCACGCGACCGTGGCGGAGTGCGTCGTCGATCTGGGGCAGCTCGCGCAACGCCCGCGCGACCCGCACGTGCTCTCGCGCGGCGCCGAGCTCCAGGCCGACGCGCCACGACAGCCAGTGTGCGCAGGTGCGTGCGCCGTGCTCGCCCCAGCCTTCGAGCTCGTCGAAGCGCGCGATCAGCGTCAAGCAGCGATGGGTGGCGGCGTCGATGTGGGCGGAGAGCTCGGCGATCTCGTCGGCGAGCCGATCGACCTCGGGGGTGTTCATGAACGTCTTGTACCATGCGGGTTTCCGGCATCGCCGCGGACGAGCACGCACCCGGGACGGCATCCGTCTGACGCACGGGACATATCGCCACGGCGCGTGGCTCCCTCGTCACCTTAAGCGCGTTCCAGGGCGTGCCAGGAGTGCACGGTCGACGACGCCAAATGACCTCGAGAAAACCTGTCAAGCCTCAGCGTGAGAAAGTCGACAAGCGGTCGCGTCGTGTGTTGGTCGGATTCCGGCGCTGACACGTAGACGCGGACGGTGGGCGGGCCGAGGGCGGAACGGGCGCGGGTCGGAGGCGGTGCTGCTCGGCGAGGCAAGCAACCGACAACGGCCGGCAAGGCTGCCGCGCGAGACCCGCCGCGGCATCTCTGCTAGACCGGCGCGATGCGAGATTGGAGACGTGGGGTAGGGGCTGCGCTCGCCGTGGTGGTGGGGACCGTCGTCGTCGCGATGGCCACGCCCTTCTGGGGCGCGAAGGACACGATGCCGATCGGCACGGATCCGGCGGCGCTGAAGCCCGGGCAGTTCGTGTGGGACGCGGACGCGGCGCCCGACGGTCCGCTGGTCGTCGTCGTGAGCCTCACCGAGCAGCGCGCCTACGTGTATCGGAACGGCGTACAGATCGGCGTGACGACCATCAGCACGGGCAAGCCCGGCTTCGAGACGCCGACCGGCGTGTTCACGGTGCTCGAGAAGGACAAGGACCATCATTCGAAGAAGTACGACAACGCGCCGATGCCGTACTCGGAGCGGCTCACGTGGGAAGGCGTCGCGCTGCACGCGGGCGGGCTGCCCGGCTACCCGTCGTCGCACGGCTGCGTCCACCTGCCGTCGGAGTTCGCGCGCCGCCTGTTCGACGTCAGCGCGCGCGGCATGGTCGTCGTCATCGCCGAGGACGGCGAGGCGCCGCGCGACGTCGTCCATCCCGGGCTGCTGACGCCGGTCTCGGCGGACACCGGCGATCCGGTCGAGGCGCCGCGCCTGTCGGCGACCGAAGCCTATCGCTGGCAGCCGTCGGCGAAGGCGGACGGGCCCGTCTCGCTGGTCGTGAGCGGCGCCGACGAGCGCGTGCGGGTGTATCGCGGCGGCGTCGAGATCGGGCGCGCGCGCGTCACGATCCGCGATCCGAAGACGCCGCTCGGAACACACGTGTTCGTGTCGCTCGGCGACGGCGCCGACGGCAAGCCGCGGTGGAGCGCGGTCGGCGTGCCTGGTCACGCCGGCAAGGACGTCGCTCCGCTCGATGCGGACGAGGTGAGGCGCATCACGCTGCCGCCCGCCTTCCTCGCCGACGTGCGGCCGCTCATCGTCGCCGGCACGGCGCTGCTCGTCACCGACGCTCCGATGTCGCAGGAGAGCACCGGTGTTTCGCTGCAGGTCGTGACGGACAACCCGCCGCCGCACGCCGGATGAAGCGGCTCGCCGTCGTCCTCCTCCTCGCGTGCGGCGTCGTCTGTGACGCACGCGAGGGCTCGCCGATCCCGACGCGGTTCCAGCAGACGATCGACATCCCGCCGCGCCGGCAGTGGAACGAGAACTCGGGCTACTGCGGCGAGACGAGCTTCATCAGCGCGGGCATGTACTTCGGGCAGTACTGCTCGCAGTTCACCGCGCGCAGCCTCGCGTCGCCCGGCGTGCCGCAGTCGGACGAGTCCAGCCAGCTGCTCCTCGGCGTCAACGAGATCGAGGCGGCACGCAAGATGCGGCTCGAGGCGGAGCCGTTCTACCGCCACACGCAGCGCGCGGTGCCGGAATTCCTCGCGTGGGTGAAGAGCAACTTCGTCCGCGGCAACGTCGTGATCCTCGGCGTCTACAACAACCTGCGCGCGCTCGACGAGGAGTCGGAGCTGCCCGGGTTCTCGACGTACGACCACATCGTGCCCGTGCTGCAGTTCGGTTCGCAGCGACGTCTCGATCCGGACGTCGCCCGCGCGCACCCGAGCGACGTCGTCACGATCAGCGACAACGGGCTGTACGGCCCGGTCGGCGAGCCGCCGGCGTACCCGATGCTCTACAGCTATTGGCTGCGGACCTTCCCCCGGACGCGCGCCGCGGCCAACGCGCGGCGGGGCCCGGTCTACTCGTTGCGGAACCGGCCGCAGAACTACGGTGTCGCGATCACCGGCATCGTCGACCTGGACGGCGTGACGATCCCGGTGCGGCTGACGTCGGACCTCGACGGCGAGCCGGACATCGGCCACATGTCGGACGTCCCGCCGGCGCCCGTGCCGATGACGCTGACGGCGACGGTGTCGATCCCGGATCAGAGCGTCGCCTACAACGTGTACCGCTACGACGACTTCGAGGACGTGCCGGCGTCGTCGTTCAACGCGTCGGCGTCGCGGGCGGTGGAGTCGTGGGTCGTTCCGGCCGGCTCGGGGGCGCAGTGGAGCGTGACGATCCCGACGATGTCGGACGCGACGGTCGTGCTGCGCGCCGTGCCGCAGTCGGCGCCGTAGGAGGCTTCGGCGGCAGCGCTGTCGGCTCCGGGCGAGGTGGATTGCGGCTCGATATTGGGCTAGCTTGACGCCTCGCATGCTCTCATGAACCAGCGCAGCTAGACGTTGGGGCCCGGTGTCGCTGTGTGATGCGCGCCCGATGTCTAACGGCGTGAGGGTGGCGAGAGCGTCGAATGCTGGCGGGGTAGAGTCAGCAAGGTGGCCGTCTCTGATCGAGAAGGGTCGCGAGTGAGTGAGCCTGCGTGCCGAGCATGGGCCGTTCCGCGGCCACCAACTCTTTCGCTTAGGAGGTCACTATGAACGCACTCATCGCGCACTTCTTGGCGAACGACAGGCCTGCGATCCTGCAGCACTCATCCCAAAACTGTCACGTACATGGTCTCCACAGCATAATGTTGCAAGAAGGCTATGGATTCGGAATGCGTCTGTATGTGGTGACGGATGATCACATGCTCTGGCGCAATCAGCGTCACGGGATCCCCTTGACGTCAATGGTGTCTGGCTTCCACCCACATCACTCGAATCTCACGCTGCACTGCATTCGCGGCGAGATCGTCAACAAGCGGGCGGAGATCTTGATTGGCGAAAGCTACGCAGAAGACGACTACACGCGGAAGCTGCGAAGGTACAGGTTCGACAAGTCGGTGGAGGACAAAGACGTCGAGACGGGGTTCGTGCTTGAGGGGTATGATTACGTGCGATCAACTAAGGACGTCGTGCTTACGGCCGGTGCCTTCGTGTCGATGATGTCTAAGGAGATGCACACCATCCACGTGGAGCAGGGGCAAACAGCGGCTTGGTTCGTGTATAACGGTCAGCCTGATTCGGACTACGTTCCCTTGCTGTGGTCGAATGCTGAACTGCACAAGATCGAGAACGATCAACTGTACCTTCCAATGAGCGCCCATGGCCTGGATCGCCTCTTGGCAATTGCGGGACTGCTTGCGTCGTGACGTTGAAGCCATCGTTGTGCCCGACTCTCTGATGCTGGCTTCGACAGCCTCTGCGAGCCGGCGGACTCGAAGTGTAGACAGGGTTGACCTTGGTTGGCGCCTAAGAGGACAAGCGGGGAACTTGCCTGCCCTGGAGCACGTTCCGAATTGACTTGGCCGCAGTGCTGAGCCGACGAGATCCATCTGGAGTGCTTCGGCGATTCAGGAACGTCAACGCCGGCTTGCGGCACGCGCCGTGAGGGCGTCGCCTTTGAAGGTCAAGGAGGTCTGCGCAACGGTAGTGGGGCAGTCAAACCGACCCACTACCTGCGCAACGCTCCGCTGCAGCTCCGCGGCTTCGCCGGCGTTTGGTGGTGTTCTCGACTCGGCAACGGCGGGATCGAACGGCGACGTCGGACCGAACGCTCTAGAGAGAACCTTCAATGCAAGCTCCAGCTCCCCCGGGGCGGCATGGGCGCGCTCGATGCCGGGAACGGTCACGTCTGCTGTGTATGCGTGCGTGGACTGATGGAGACGTTCGGTGCGTGCGCAATGTCGTCTCGACGAAGGGATGCGATCCTTCGCCCCGGAGGTGACCAAGCGAACCGGATAGTGGTAGCGACGTCGCAGCGCGCGAGACCGAGTTGCCCCCGGCGATTGGGAGGGCGGTCGTGCTCGCTGAAGCCTCAGCCTGCTGAATCGAGGTCACGCGATGAAAAGTACGATTTGGCTCTCCTACGATCTCGGAGTCCGAGGAGACTTCGAAAACCTGTATGCGTGGTTGGATGCGCACAAGGCGAAGGAGTGCGTAGGCTCCGTCGCCGTCTTTGTCTATGAGTACTCGGGGGCGCTGGTAGAGAGTCTGAAGAACGATCTCGCTTCCGCGATCGAAGTGACCAGGCGCACGCGAATGTACGTGATTTACCGCGACGGAAAGAAGATCAAGGGCATCTATCTGTTCGGGGGCCGACGCAGCCCTACCTGGTCTGGATTCTCAGCTAGTGATGCCCAGACAGAAGATGAGTCGTAGCTGTGGACGCTGTGCTCGTCGACACGGGCGTATGGTACGCGATCTTCGACCATCGAGACCCAAATCACCCGCACGCAGCGGACAAGGCAGAGCTACTGGGTATTCTCTCGATAGTCGTTCCGTGGCCAACAATGTACGAGACGCTTCGAACCAGGTTCGTGCATAACCGTTTCGCGCTGGCGCAATTCGAACTCGTCCTCAAAATGCCGAACGTCGTGTTCATCGAGGATGGCCCTTTCAGGGACGCTGCATTCGACTTGTCTCTGGACTCGTCTCTTCGGAGGTCGCGGCCGTTGAGCATGGTCGACTGCCTCCTCCGCTTGGTGATCGACGATGCCAGGACGAGCATCCAGTATCTCGCGACATACAACCGCCGCGACTTCGTCGACGTGTGTGCGTCGAATCGCGTCGAGATCATCTGAAGCTAAAGCCAGTCACGATCACCACCTCCTTGTTCCGCGTCTCTCGGTCGCCAGCAAGCGCGGCTCAACACGGCGGCATCTGCGGGCGCCACGCCCGCGGCTGCCCTGTCGATTCCCCATCGTGCCGTTCGACCAGCTGACGAACGACCGACACCAAGGAGCGACGAACCATGCGATTCATGATCATCGTGAAGGCCACCGCGGATTCCGAGGCCGGCGTCATGCCGACGACGGAGATGCTGGCGGCGATGGGCAAGTACAACGAGGAGCTCGTGAACGCCGGCATCATGCAGGCCGGCGAAGGGCTGCATCCGAGCAGCAACGGGGTGCGCGTCCGCTTCTCCGGCGCCCAGCGCACCGTCATCGACGGGCCGTTCATGGAGACGAAGGAGCTGATCGCCGGCTTCTGGATCTGGACGGTGAAGTCGAAGGAGGAGGCGATCGCCTGGGTGCGGCGCTGTCCGAACCCGATGCCGGGCGATTCGGAGATCGAGATCCGCCAGATCTTCGAGACCGAGGACTTCGGCGCCGAGCTCACGCCCGAGCTGCGCGCGCAGGAAGAGCGGCTGCGCGCCCGGACCCAGCAGCCGAGCTGACTCCGGATCGGTGGCGTCGTCTCGGCGCGTCTGTTTCTCTGGGACGACATGCCCCGGCCCGAGACCATCGAGGCGCGGGAGACCGTCGAACCCGCGGTCTCTCGTGCCGCGCGACGCAGCGCCGGGCGCGTCTTCCACGGCTGGTGGATCGTCCTCACCGCGTTCGTCTGCCACGCCGTCAACGTCGGCCTGATGTTCTACGCGTGGAGCGTCTTCCTGACGCCCCTCGCCGCCGAGTTCGGCAGCCGCGCGCGCATCGCCGGCGCGTACTCGCTGACGCAGTTCGCGTGCGCGGCCTACGGCCTGCTGATCGGGCGCATCGTCGACCAGCAGGGTGCCCGCCGCGTCGAGATCGTGGGCGCGGTCGCGCTCGCCGCGGGGTTCGCCGGCCTCTCGTTCGTCGACTGGCTGCCGCTCTTCTACCTGTGCATGGCCGGCCCCGTCGCGTTCGGCTCCGTCTGCATCGGTGCGCTGCCGAACAATGCCGCCGTCGCCCGCTGGTTCGTCGCTCACCGCGGCCGCGCGCTCGGGATCGCGACGGCCGGCATCTCGGCCGGCGGCATCGTGCTGGCGCCGCTCGCCCAGTACCTGATCGAGCAGGGCGGCTGGCGCTTCGCGTATCGTGTCCTGGCGCTGCTGGTGCTGGTGGTCGTCCTGCCGCCGGTGATCGCGTTCATGCGCCGCGACCCCGCCGACCTGGGACTCCTGCCCGACGGCCGTCCTGTCCCGACGGGCGCGGGACACGCGGCACTCGAAGAGGTCGAGCGCGAGATCGAGCGCTCGGTGCGTCCCGACGTCGCCGTCCGCCACAGCAGCTTCTGGCTGCTCGCGGTGGCGTTCGGGCTGACGATGGCCGGGCTCGCGGGCGTGCTGCTCTACCAGATCCCGCTGCTCATCGATCGCGGCATGCCGGCGGTGAGGTGGTTCCCCTCCGAGACTGGACAGGGTGTAAGACCTGAGTCCGGACGG
>CAYSOF010000039.1:0-42313 GCA_964432595.1 uncultured Binatia bacterium (SeqCode)
AGTTATTGGGCACGTACTAGTGTTCGTGGGCAAGCGCGCGTTTCTGGGCAAAGCCGGCGCGGTCATCGATCTCTGCACGCGCGGCCGCAAGCGCGGGTTCTGTCCGGTGCTCGCCACGCAGCGATTGGCGAAGCTCAACAAGGACGCGGCCGCCGAGCTGAACAACAAGCTGATCGGACGCACCGCACTCGACGTCGACATGACGCGCGCTGGCGACGAGCTCGGGTTCACCAAGGCCGAGCGGCCGCGCCTGCGTAGCCTGGCCGACGGCCACTTCTTCGCGTTCGGGCCGGCGATCTCCGACACGATCGTGGCGGTCCATGGCGGGCCGGTGCAGACGTCGCATCCGGAGGCGGGATCGAAGCGCGCCCTGAACCCGCCGCCGCCGACGGCGAAGGTGCTGGCGCTCCTGCCCAAGCTGGCCGACCTGCCGGCCGAGGCCGAGGACCGCGCGCGGTCGATCGAGGACCTGCGCCGCGAGGTCGCGCAGCTCAAGCGCGAGCTGGCCGCGGCGAAACGCGCGCAGCCGCCGACCGAGATCAAGACGCGCGATGTGCCGGTCCTGTCCGCGAAGGACCTCCTGCGACTCGAGCGGATCGTCAGCTTACTCGCGGCGGCCGCCGATTCGACCAAGACCGCCGCCGAGATCGCGCACAAGAACGGCGCCGCGTTGTTGAATGAGGCCGCGGACCTCCGCGGCACCCTATCGCGGGCGGCGGCGCGCGAGCCGGTCGAGCGACCAACGCTGTCGGCGCCCGCCCCACGGCGAGTCGCTCCCGTAGCGCCCACCGTGCCGCGGGCCGCACGAACCGGCGACTCGCCGGCGCTGAAGAAGTGCGCGCGCTCCATCCTGGCCGTCCTGGCGCAGCATCCGGACGGCTGCACCATCGAAAAGATCGCTCTCCTCACCGGCTATCGCATCAGCGGTGGGTTCAAGAACGACCTCGCGGCCCTCCGCTCGCACGGGCTGATGACCGGCGAGAACACCGGCGTCATGCGCATCACCGAAGAGGGCCTCGCCTGTGGGCCGTACGCGACACTGCCGAACGGCGGCGACCTTATCGAGTTCTGGCGGAACCATCGTTCGTTCAAGAAGTGCGCTCGCGCGGTGCTCGGCGCCCTCATCGACCACCCCCACGGCCTGACCATCGATGAGATCGCCGCCGAGACAGGCTACGCGGTGAGTGGAGGCTTCAAGAACGATCTCGCCGTGCTGCGCACGGCCGGCGTGATGGTCGGGAAGAACACCGAGCGGATGCGGCTCTCCGACGAGCTGCTCGAGGCCCTCCGATGAGCACCTACGTCTGCGACGACTGCGGCGCCGGCGTCCCACCGCCGCGCGAGCCGGCCCTCCCCGGCCTGAAGATCGCCGTCCGATGCGCGCCGTGCGCGCGGAAGGTCCGCATCACGCACCTCCTCTGCATACTTCCCGACGAAGACGACAGCAGCTTCGAGGATCTGACCGCCTGGGAGCAGGACTTCCTCCCAAGCGTCAGGGAGCAGTTCGAGAAGCGCGGCACCCTATCCGACGCCCAGCTCGAGGCCCTCGAGCGCATCTACGCAAAGGTGTGACGACCATGACGACACGAGATCAGCGGACCCGGATGGAAGCCATCGGCGCTCACGTGAAGCGCGTGCGGACGTTTCTCGGCCTCACGCAGGAGCACCTCGCCCGGGCGGCCAACGTCAGCCAGGGCGCCGTGAGCCGCCTCGAGGGCGGCCGCGGCTTGGCCACCCCGTACATGACCGTCTGGCTGGTGCAGCAGCTGCTCTGCACGAGGCTCCGCGCGATCGATACGGCGTCCGTCTCCCTGGCGAAGGACATCGCCGAGATGCTGGCGCACCCGAGCATGGTGCCCGACAACGACGCGCCGGCGGCCGCCGACCAGGTGACCGCGGACCCGCTTCTCGCCGAATACCTCGACGCCTTCCGCCGCGTGCCGGCGGCCGCGCGGCCGCATCTGCTGACGATCGTCGGCACGATCTCGGAGCTCGTGCCGGGCGCTCGCTCGGCCGGAGCGGCGTCGTGACCGACGAGCTCGCGAGCCACAACGGCAAGTGCCCCTGCACCGCGCGCCTCGTGGTGCGTTGGCCCGACGGTCGCGAGGAGCGGCCGTGCCTGAAGCATGCCGGTGTCGTTCTACACCAGGTCCTCGGTGCCGACCCGGCCGGCGCGTCGCACGCCGACGTCTTCCTGCTGACCGACCGCCACGCGCAGCAGTGCGAAGTCGACGCCCAGACGCCGGTCGTCGACACCGAGTGGCCAGGGGACACCATCCGCCCATGAAGGTGACGCATCTCGCAGCGCCCGTGCGCGACGGCACTACGCAACGCTGCGCACGCTGCGGCATCGACATCACTCCCGCCTGGGGATGGTGGCCGTTCAACCACGCGATCGTCTTCGACGACGACAGCGGCGCCCGCTCTGATGCGGAGGCGTGGCGCGGCGAGCTGCCACCCCCGTGCGAGGGCGCTGGTGGACCCGCGCCCGTCGTCCCGTACCTCTTCGCCACCTGCGACGGTCGCCTCGTCGGCTTCGCGATCCTATCGGAGTACCACGGTGGCGACCGCGAGAAATGTAAAACGATCGACGACCGCCTCCTCAGCGGCGCCTGGATGGCGACGCTCACCTGGCCCGGCATCCACCAGTCATCGATCGGACACGTCCTCGTCGAGGCCTGGCCGAAGATCATCGAACTACCGACCGATCGCCTGTTCGCGCGGGATGATCTCCCCTTCCACGTGCCCGTCGTGAAGCTCTTCCAGCATCGCTGGCACCCGCGCGCGCATCACGCGCCGGCGGTCACCCAGGCTGGCGGAGCCCTTCAATGATCCGCGTCTACGCCGGCAAGAAGGCCTGCGGCTGCTACGCAGCCGCGATAGACGCCTCGCGGGTGCCGCGTCGCGATCTCGCTGAGGCGCTCGGCGAGATGGTGCTGAACGGCCTCGCGATCGAGACGCACGACGGCCCCGTGCGGCTGGCGATTGGCGGCTGCACGCACGGCGACGCCGCGACCATGGAGAAGGACACATGAAGGTGATCTTCCTCGACGTCGACGGCGTCCTGAACAACGTGGCGGCCTTCGAGGCCGCTCGCGGCAGGAACGGGACCGACGTGCTCTCTCGGGAGTGCGTCGAGCGCTGCAACCAGCTCGTCGCGCGCACGGGCGCCCGGATCGTGCTCTCGTCGACGTGGCGCCTGATCAAGGACTTCCGCGGCATCCTGCGGGACGGAGGCCTGCGGGCGTCGATCATCGACCGGACTCCCTACTTCACCGACGGCGATCGCCGCCGCGGCGCCGAGATCGCCGACTGGCTGCGGCGGAACGGCGGCGACGTCGCCCGCTACGTCATCCTCGACGACGACAGCGACATGCTCGAGGAGCAGCTGCCGTACTTCGTCCAGACCACCTTCGAGCTGGGCCTGACGGACGAGCACGTCGAGCGCGCCGTCGCGATCCTGGGGGCGGTCTGATGCGCAACATCAGCTGCCGCCTGACAACGGCCCAGATCATCGCGCGCCTGAAGCGCGTCACCCGTCGTGTCGGCTGGACGTACCTCCGCCCCGGCGATCGCCTCTGCGCCATCGAGAAGGGCCAGGGGCTGAAGAAGGGGCAGCGTGTGAAGCGTCTCGCCGTGCTGCGCATCGTCGACGTGCGGTTCGAGCCGCTCCAGAAGCTGCTCGACCACCTGGCCTACGGGTTCGCAGAGGTCGCGCTCGAAGGGTTCCGGTGCCCCGAGGGCGTCGACTGGGCGACCCACGTGCGCTGGTTCGTATCGATGTTCTGCGAGACGCACGATGGCGTCACGCTGCAGACGCCGCTCACCCGAATCCGCTTCGAGTACGAGGAGCCTGCGCCGGCTGGATTCGAGTGGGCCCGCGCGTGCCACGACGAACGCCCCGCCCACAGCCTGGTGTTTCGCGGGCGTCGCGGCGTCGCGAACATCTGGGACAACGGCGACCACTTCGTCTGGTCGACCTGGGATCGCGATGGCGTCGGCGGCGAGAACGCCGCGGACCAGACGCTCGAGCTCGCGCAGCGAGAGGTCTACGCGGCGCTCGCGCGCCAGGTGAAGCGCGACCCGGGCCGCTGGTGGCCGATCGAGGAGGTGTCGCGTGCCTAAGACGTCTATCGAGTGGACCGACGCCAGCGTCAACCCGATCCGCGCGCGCGACAAGGCGACTGGTGCCGAGGGGCACTGGTGCGTGAAGATCAGCCCCGGCTGCAAGAACTGCTACGCGTCGCGGACGCAGCCGCGGCTCCGGATGCACGCCTACGAGGCCGGCAACCGCGACAAGATCGAGGTCTACCTCGATCCGAAGCGGTTTGACGAGGTCCTGCGCCGGCGCATCCCGACGAAGTGGTTCTGGGCCGACATGACGGACCTCTTCGGGGACTGGGTACCCGACGAGTGGATCGACGAATGCCTCGCCGTGATGACGTTGACGCCGGATCACACCCACCAGGTCCTCACGAAGCGAGCCGACCGCGCGCGCCGCTACTTCGACGGCGCGAAGGACCGAGTGTCGCGCCGAGCCGCCCGCCTTTGGGAGGAGCTGTCACCGCCGCCGCTCCGGAAACGCATCTGGCACCGAGCCGAGGAATACGGCCGCGGTGCGGATTGGTGGCCGCTCCCGAACGTCTGGCTCGGCGTCTCCGTCGAGAACCAGGCCGCGGCCGACGAGCGCATCCCGCTCCTGCTGCAGACGCCGGCTGCCGTGCGGTGGATCTCGGCCGAGCCGCTGCTCGAGCGCATCGACATCGCCCGCTATCTGAAGCCGACGCTCGTCGCTCGAGACGGTCGACGATTGCAGCATCCCGACCCAGCCATCCCGGACACCGGCGGCACGTGGGAGTTCGGCCTCGATTGGTGCGTCGGCGGTTTCGAGAGCGGCCCCGGCGCCCGTCCCGGACACCTCGGCGCCGCGCGCTCGCTGCGCGACCAGGTCGTCGGCGCCGGCAAGGCATTCTTCTGGAAGCAGAACGGCGAGTACCTGCCCGTCGAGGGCATCGCCACCGAGGCGGGCGGAGTGCGCTTCGTGCCCGGCATCGGGCTCGACGGCATCGGCAAGATGCTGCGCTGGGACGGCGAGGCGTTCCGCTCGGGAGCGAAGGACGAGCTCGCGAAGAGCTTCCTACGCCCCGGCACATTCGCCGTGAAGGTCGGCAAGAAGGCCGCCGGCCGCCTCCTCGACGGCGTCGAGTGGTCGCAGTTCCCGGAGGTGACGCGGTGATGGACGAGCGTCGTCGGTACGTGCGGCTCGGCGTCGACGGCATCGAGCAGCGCGCGTTGCTCATCGTCGTGAACGGCGAGCCTGGCTTCGACGCTCGCTGGCCGGACACCTGCAGCGAATGCTGCTTCGACACCATCGACGGGCAGCATCCAGAGGGCACGGTCTATCATCCGGTGCACGGCGTCGCGCTCGGCGACGGCTGCCGGGCGTGCCGCGGGCGCGGTTGGCGGTTACGTCGTGAGTGGGTTCCGCTCTTCGATCGAGCTGAGCGGAAGCGCCTTGGCTTTCCTGAGGTGGCGCGTGGGATGGGCTGACTGCGGAACGGACAGCAAGGGCCGACCCATCGGGTATGCGCACCAGGCCACGTGCGACGAGCCCGGATGCTCGGAGCAGATCGACCGCGGGCTCTCCTACGCGTGCGGCGACATGCACGGCGAGACCGCCGAGGGCTGCGAGAACTACTTCTGCGAGGCGCATCGACAGAACCCGGTGCAGACGGCCGACGGTCGCACGATCCTGGTCTGCACCACCTGCGCCGCGTCGCTGCTCGAAAGCGGCGAGTATCGCGAGGACGACGACGAGGGGCTCGTGAGGAAGGACGCTGCCGGTGTCTGACGACGTCGACCGCAATGACCCGAACTACCTGCCGCCTGGCACGCACAAGCATACGTGCGCCGGCGCCGACTGCCAGGCGTGGTGGCCGTGCGACGACCGGTGCCCGGGCCCGGCACATCGCGCGGCGTACTGCTTCAAATGCTACCCGCGCGACAGCGGGCTCACGATGGCGCGGCCGCCGGACCGTGCGGCGAAGGTAGAGCACGTGCGCCGTGCACCACAGACGCGCGAGCACACGTGTCACTGGCCCGGCTGCACCGTCCAGGTCCCGCCGGCGATGTGGGGCTGCAAACCGCACTGGATGAAGCTACCGAAGGCGCTCCGCGATCGCGTCTGGGCGGCGTACCGGCCGGGCCAGGAGACCGACATGGACCCGTCGGCCGAATATCTCGCGGTCGCCGACGATGTGCAGCGGTGGATTCGCGAGCAGACACCGACGGCGCCGGCACAGGGGAGGCTCTTGTGACGACCACCGAGGCGTCGAGCTCACAGACGAGCGAGCTGGACGACACCCGCGATCACGCCCGCAAGAAACGCTCCCAGGCTGGCGAGCGCAATGCCGAACGTCCACCACAAGAACTGCGTGTGCTTCGT
Source organism: uncultured Binatia bacterium (SeqCode) (assembly GCA_964432595.1). GTDB lineage: Bacteria > Desulfobacterota > Binatia > DP-6 > DP-6 > DASYLJ01. The sequence goes on from CAYSOF010000039.1 coordinate 6,446, forward strand.
CCCAGTGAACGTCTCAGCGAAGATGTCCTCACTGTAGAGCGCGAGCTGCGTGCGGTAGCTGCCGGCGAACGACAGCACGCCAAGGACCAGGCCCACGGCGAACAACAGCAACGGCGCCACCGCGAGGGACGCGAGCCCGGCGCGCTCGGGCTTAGCCAAATACGCAAGGCACGCGACCATCGCGCCCCCGTTCAGCAGAACCAACGTCTTGAACGCCTCAACGCTGATCGTGACCATCGACTTCAGCGTCTCCAGAGCATGCTGCTCCTTGAACGTCATAGGTCCGTTGTTACCACGCGGCCAAGCGCCGGCGCCAAGCGTTACCGTCGGCCGGAGGAGGCTTCCATGTGGTGAGGTCGGCTCAGGTAAGGTCTGCCACGGTACGGTCGGGTATGGTCAGCTACGGTGAGGTGAGGCGTCTATGAAGACAGGGACGTTGGTGTTGAACGGAAAGTCGCCGCTCTTGATGCACAACCCGGCGGCGATGAAGCGGAGCGGCGGCGGGAAGAAGCAGATTCCGTCCGCCGAGGACGAGGCGGCGGCCGCCGCCTACTGGACGAAAGACAAGTCGAGCCTGTGCATCCACGCGCAGCATCTGCACGCGACGCTGATCGGCGCCGCAGCCGGCTACCGCATTCAGGGCCGTCGTTCGGTGATCCCGTACCTCTCCGGCTGTATCGAGATCATGCCCGACGAGATTCCGCTGGGAACGACGCAGTACGAGATCGATGTGCGCCCGGTGATGGTCCAGCGTGCGCGCGTTCTCCGGGCACGCGCCGCGGTGTTCCCCTGGAAGGCCGAGTGCACGATCGAGTACGACGACTCCGTCTTCAGCGATGAGTTCATGCGCACGACCTTCGTCGAGATCGTCGAGCACGCGGGGCGCGCCGTCGGCCTTCTCGACTTCGCGCCCCGTCACCGAGGCCGCTTTGGACGCTTCACGATCGATTCGTGGACGCTCGGCGAGCAGCCGACCGCCAGGCGGCGACGCGCCAGCTGACCAGCTTCTGCTTGGGTCAGGTATGCCAAGGTCAGGTGCGGTGTCCTTCGGTTGGGTGTGGTGAGGTACGGTATGGCGCGGGGCCATGTCGGACGAGAGACGCTTAGGTTTGGTATGCTCAGGCCAGGTACGGTCGGGCGAGGTGGGGTACGGTGAGGCGCTCAGGGCCACCCGCCGATCCGCGCGAGAGCAACGATCGACGGGGACCAGAGCTCTGGTCGCGGGATGAGAGTTGTCGATTAGGTCAGGTAAGGTCGGGTTGGGTAAGCTGTGGTGAGGTGAGGTCGTCGTGCCGATGCACATGACCTTCCGCCGTGGGAAGCGCGTGCGCGTCGTCTTGCGCACGGGCGAGTCCTTCGTCGATCGATGGCGCGCGAAGGGAAGCGACGCAATCCAGTTCCAGGAGCACGGCTGGGTACGCGTCAAGGACATTCGCGCGACGTCGATCGCAAAGGCCTACGGTCGGGTCAGGTAGGGTTTGCTTAGGTCAGCCGGGGTGAGGTGAGGTATGGTCCGACGACGTGGGCAGGCGGCGGCACAACGACATGGATGCGCTACGGTTCGGTAGGGTGCGCTAGTGTTTGGTATGCCGCGGTCAGGTGGGGTGAGGTATGGGCATCATCGACGTCGACGCGCGCACGTTGCTGCAGCCGAGCTTCTACGTTCGCCGTGACACCGACGAAGACCTGATCCGACGCTACAGCGAGGCGCTCGAGGCGGGCGCAGTGTTCCCGCCCGTCACTGTCGCACGCCTCGGCGACGACCTGATCCTGCTCGACGGAGCCCATCGACGGAAGGCGTATCTTCGGCGCGGTCTCACGGTGATCCGTGCCGAAGTCGTCGACGTCGGGCCGGCAGATTTCGTGCTCGAGGCGCTCGCGCGCAACGCCCGTCACGGGTCGCCGCTTTCGGAGGCCGACCAGCGTCGCACGCTGCACGAGCTCCGCCGCGCGCGCGTGCCGTTCGCTCGCATTGTGGAGGCGACCGCGATCCCGCTCCACCGCCTCGAGCGGATGCTGGTCGAGCGAAGCACGCGACCAGCGGTCCGGTCGGCAGCGTCCCCTGTCAGCTCACCGATGGCGGCGCGCGACGCCGGCTGCGAACTCGCCGCTTCCGGCGTCGGCCGCCGAGCTGCGGAAGGGTCCGGGGGCGACGCGATCGAGCGTGCGCTCGTCGAGCTCACGACCGGACTCGAGCGGCGCGACCTCGGCGCCGTCCCGCCGGACATCCTGATCGCCTGGTATCGACGCGCGGCAATGGCCGTCGAAACGCTCGAGAAGGCGATCCGCCGGCGAGGCGTCAGCGCCGTGGCTCGCTAGGTCCGCCATCGCTCCACCACCAACGACGCGGCACCGCGGCCGGCTGCACCGAGATGTCGACGTGCCGTTTCGGCAGACGATGCGCGTTGTAGTCGCGGTAGTGCGCCAGCCAGCGCTGAGGTCCGGTGATGACAACCTCAAGGCCAGCCTCGCGCGCGCGGCACAGCTCATTGTAGCACATGGCGTGGACCACCTGCAGCGTCGGTGGTTCCTCGGCCTCAATCGAGAGTCGCTTCGCAGTGTAGCGCGAGATGTCAGCGGCCGTCGGATTGGTGACGCGGCACATCTTCCGCTCGAGGCTGCTGAACCGCCGCACGAAGTCGTGATGCAGCGTCGCCCGCGTCGTATTGCCCACCACCAGATCCAGAGCGGAGGCGATCGACACGATGGCCGAGGCGACGATCACGAGGATCTTCGACGTCGTGTCCTGCAGACCGAACAGCGTGGACGACGAACTCATGAGCGCCACAATCGCCGCCGAGCTGAAGATCACCGACAGCGCCGTGACGCGCATATGCCAACGGTCGTAGAAGGCTTGGCGGCAGACGTGGTAGCGGATCGAGCACTGGACGCCGAAGAGCAGTCCGTCCCACTCCTCGCGAAGCGTTTGCTCTTCGTCGGGCGCCACCTAGGGCTTCGACGGGCTGCGCGGCGGAGGTGGCGGTGGCTTGATCGTGTCACGCACGGGCGCGTCTCGCCTGATCCGTTCGCCGTGATCGGTTCTTCCGGGATCGCGCGGCGGTGGTGGTTGCTGTGGCGGCGGCTTCGGCTTGTCGGCCATAGGAACGGAGTAGTGCCGTCCCCGCCCATCTTCGTCAAGCTCGACAAACGCGCCAGCATGCAAAAAGGGCTTCACGCCCGGCGGGCATCATGTCCATTCTCGCTGCATGCCGATCAAATCCTCGAAGAGCTCCGCCAAAGCGAAGGCCAAGCGCGGCACCGGCAAGCGCGAGCTGCTCAAAAACGCCGCCGGCGCCTTCTTCGCGCGCCGGGACGGCGAAGGGCAGTTCAAGGGGATGGACGAGCGCGGCCGCTCCCTCGCTGCTGATCGACGCCGGAAGTCGAAGACGGTCGCCAAGCCCGGGCACGGCGACGAAGGCGACCGGCCGAAGAAGAAGGCCGCGCGAAAAAAGAAGTAGTCCGCTGCGGGATATTGCCGGCGGCCATCGGCGCCTGCTACCCGGCATGCCCATGGACCTCGCTCTACTCCGCCGACGCTTCGCCGACGGCCGCGCCACCACCGTCCTCGAGTTCCGAGAGCTGGCCGACCGCATCGAGCAGCTCGACATCGCCGCGGCCGCCGAAGTGCTCGGCGCGATCGCGCTGCCGCTCGCGGCGTTGCAGCGAGCGGCCAGGCTCTACGATGTCCGCTGACCCATGTCGACGCGGGCCAAAAGATCACCGACGATCAGCGCGAGCGGTGCTGGTGAATCAGGGAGACGTGACGAGCCGGAACGGCGGAAGAAAGCCGAGGGTGCCCAGGTCCAGCGTAGTGGTCGGATGAAGCTCGAAATCCGCGTTGAGGGCGATGCAGGCGCCCGGCATCGTGCTGTACGACTCGATGTGAATTAGTGCCGACGCTCCCGATCGCAGGAACGCCACCCCGGCGCGGACAGCGGGGGCCTCGACAAAACTCGGCGAGGCGGGCGGGATGAATGCTGCACCAGCACAGATGCCGTTCTGGTACGCCAAGGCGCCGTGATCAATGAACCCGCTCGGCGCGACGTTGAGTAGCAGCGGCCCGGACGGAGCAGCGACGACGACGGCCGAAGGCCCCGCCGCATGCCCAACGGCTGAATCCGCGCTGTCGAGAATCCTCAGGCTCGCGCTGGGCCCTGGCGGTCCGGGTGGGCCCTGAAGCCCAAGGGCGGCCGGATCGAGCGTCGTCTCCTTGCCAACGCACGCCTCACGAACTTTCATCGTCGTGCTGTACGTGCCGTTGGCGCGTGGCTTCGCGCACAAGACGACCCCTTCGGCCGGGATCGCGAAGGCCGCCAGCAAGAGGAACCCGAGGAGCTTATCCATCGCGGTGCTGTAACTAGCCGCTCAGCTGACGGTCAAGCATTTTCCTCACCGACCACGTCGGCGACGCTCGAACCGCTCCGCCCGTCCGATCGCCTGCGTGTACGCGCGGTTCTTGATCTTCACCCAGGACGACTCGCCGTCGAGCAGCCGGTACGGCGCGGCCGCCCACTTCGCGACGATGCCCTCGAGATCGCGCGCGCACGCCTGCGCATAGAGGGCCTCGCCCTGGCCGAGGACGTGGTCGACGTACAGCATCGCCGCCGACGTGAACGGCACGACGTCGCGCAGGAGCGCCTTGCGCTCGAGCAGCGGGCGATCGACGACGTCAACGCCGTCGACGTGCATCACGTCGAATGCCGCAAAGATCGGCGTGCCTCGGCGGAAGAAGAGGTCATCGAAGCAGCTGCGCCCTTCCCCATCGAAGCACCCGACCTCGCCGTCGAGGATCAGGGTGCGGCCAGCGAGCTCCACGGCCAGAGCCGCGGCGAGCGGGCGGAACTGCTTGAACACGTGCCCCGTGCGCGACACGAGCCGGACGCCGGCTCCCTCGACGTAGGCGACGGCGCGGAAGCCGTCGATTTTCAGCTCGTAGAGCCACTCGGGATGGTCGAACGACGCGGCCAGTCGGCGGAGCGGCAGCGGAGGAACCACGGGAAGCACGCCTACCACGCTACCTGCCGCGTCCCGACCTGTCATGTGCCATCCTGCGGAGCGGACACGTGTCCGGTTCGCTGGACGGTCTGGCTCCGGGCCGTGGGAGACCGACCGTGGCATAGCCTGCATGGCGCACTCATTGCACCAGACGTTCCTAGATGGCCGTCTTGGCGCTTCTACAAGTGTGCGCCGCGCTCGCGCTCGCCACCACCGTGGTCCTGTGGCGCACGTGGCCCTTCGCGGGCCGGCTACACACCGGCCTGCCGGTCCCGGATTCGGACTGGCTCTACACCTCGTGGACGCTCGCCTGGCAGGTCGACGCCCTCCGCGCCGGCGTGTCGCCGGTACAGGCGCCCATCTACGCGCCGACGACCGATGCGCTCTTCTACGGGCCGCTGGCGACCGGCCTCCTACCCTTCTTTGCGCCGGCCTACCTGTGGACGGGCGACGCGCTGACCGCGTCGAAGATGGCCTATCTCGCCGCGCTCGTGGCGACCGGTCTCAGCGTGCACCTGGTTGTGCAGTCGCTGACCCGATCCTGGATCGCCGGCGCTGTCGCGGTCCTCGCGCTCTTCGCGAGCAACGAAATCTTCGTGATGCCCGGGCACGCGCCGCAGTGGGCCGCCCTCTGCTGGTTCGCACCGCTCGTGTGGGCCATCGGGCGCACTACGTCCTGGCGCGGCGCCGCAGCCGTCGCGCTCATCGCGGCCGCGCAGTACTTGACCGAGCCGATGTACGTCGCGCCCGCCGTCGGCGCGGTCCTGGCTGCCGCGGCGATCGCGCGCCTCCTGCAGCGGAGCTCCCGGACCGCCGGGTTATGGCTCCTCGTGGCGACCGCGGCGTCGATCGTCCTCGTGGCGCCCCTCCTCTACGGATACCTCCGCGTGCGCGCCGCCAATCCCGGGCTCGGCGAGCAAACCGTCTGGGTCCGTTTCCTCTTCGGGACCCCCTGGGAGGACGCCGCGTTCCAGGCACGGCTACTTCTCGGGCTGCTCGCGCGGGAGGTGCCCGTGCTCGCGATCGCGCCGCTCGTCATCGCTGCACTCGTCGTGCGACGGCCCGGCGGCTGGTTGGACACCACACTCCTCGCGACTGTGCCCTTCGTACTCGCCGTCGCCACGCCGTTCGTGCGTGTCGCCGTCGGCATCGATGACGGCACGCTGCGGGTGCCGGGTCGCCTGATCCTCGGCGGCTTCGTTGGCCTCGGGCTCTTAGCGGGCCTCGCCTGGCACCAGCTCACCGAGCGGCGCTTCCTCGCCATCCTCGCCCTCCTGCCGATGGTCGTCTGGTATGCGCGCCTCGAGACACCCCGAATGTACGCCGGACCGGGCCTCACACAGACGCCGCCGATCGTCGCGCACCTCCTTCGGTCGAGCACGGGCCCGGTGCTCGAGCTGCCGGCGGGCACCCGCACCGCGATGCCAAATGCGCGTGCGATGTATCGCGCCCTCGCGCACGGACGGCCGCTGGTGAACGGGTACTCCAGCTATTGGCCGGAGGCGTGGACTGCGCGGATGGCCGACGCGGAACAGCTGCCCGACGCCGCGGCGCTCGAGCGTCTCGTCGACGCGACCGGCGTCACAACGCTCGTCGTGCACCTGAACGACATGCGCCCGCAGCAGCGTGCGCGGTGGCGCGTGCCGCTGAACCCGCCCACGCCCGGACTCGTGCCGCTGTTCACGGCGGGCGATGTGCTGGTGTTCGCCGTCCGGCCCGACCAAGCGATCGCCCGCAAGGATCACAACCCGGGAACGGCCCCTGCGGTGAAGTAGGCCACCACGGCACTCGCCACGGTGCCCACGAAGTCGACGAACGACGTCGACAGCGCCCCACCCTGGACCACGACACAGGGGCCGACGACTGCGCCTCCTGGACTCGTCCCGAGCGTCACCATGCCATCCTCGCAGACCGTCACGCGCGACGCCCCGACGGCGATCGCCGTCACGACCGGTCGGCCGTCCACGTGGATGACGCGCGCGGCCGCGCAGCTCGAGAGCAGCGCGGCGATCGCAAGCACGGCCGGCGGTACGCCGCGGCCGATCAGGGCCCGTCCGGCGGCGCCGGCGGCGCGCCCGAGCCGGTCAGTCCACGTCGGCGGGTACGCACGGACGCCGCACGATCGCCGACGTCCGGCGCATCGCCCACGGGCAGCGGCGGGCGGTTTCTGTCGCCGGCACCTGTGAGCAACGCGAGAAAGACGAAGGCCAGCCCGAGCCACTCCCGCTTCGTCTCCGGCACCTTGCCGATCGCGACGACGGCGAGCCCTGCCGTGCCGAATAGAGCCCGGCTGTACCGCTCGAACGCAGCCTCGTCCCAGAGGAGCCGCTTAAGCCAGGTGACCATCAGCTACCGCCCTTGAGCTCGCCGAGGCCGTCATCTCCGCCAGCCATGATGCGAGTCGCCTCACGCTGCGCGATGAAGATGTCGAGGAACTCCCGACACGACCGCTTCCCGCGCTTCGTCGTGCCGTACTTGCAGTTCGGCGTCTGCTGCCGCGCCTCGGAACACGAGCGGATCGTCTCGATGAACGGCGAGCCGTTGTTCATGCAGTTGTGGTCCTCGCGATGGTCGGAGCTGTTCTCCTCCGACTCGCCGGCGAGACCGGCTTTCTGCGCAGCGACCCACTTCGCGAAGCGCACGTGGGTGGCGTCCTTCCAGGCGCAGCACGTCGCCAGGTCGTAGCTCGGGTCGCATCCCCCCTTGAACGGCTGGAGGAAGCGGAAGCCCATGCAGATCTCGTCGCAGACCGACTTGCCGGCGCAGCACGCGGCCTCGTAGTTCAGCATGGCGGTCTGGACGTCGATCATGCCGGCCGTGGAGTTGCAGACCGTGTGTGCGTGCGCGTCGTCGAGTGCGTCGAGGAAGCGCATGTCGCGCGCCACGTCGGCCTTGTGCTTGGCGATCGTCGCGGGCCGCGAGTCGAGCGGCGCGAGGGACTCGCGGGCCTTCACGACGATCGGCATGTTGAAGACCACGTCTGGATTCGGCCCGCCGTCGCACGCCGCGTTGATGTTCAGCAGCTTCCGCGTGGCGACGTCGGTACCAAGCCAGAGCTGACAGCGCGCGCGCATCTTCGGAGCGGTGAGGCACGCGCGGTACTTCTTCAGGATGGTGCGATGGATGGAATAGACGTGGCCCTTGGCGCCCACGATCCACTGCCCGCCGCCCCGCTTCATGAGGTCCCGCGCCTTGTACGGCCAGTTGAGCCGCGGGGCGATCGCGTCGAGCCCGGATGGGCCGTAGGCGTAGCGCGTCGCGTCGGTGCAGTCCTTCTCGAAGAGATCGGCGACGTCGGTCGCGCGCTTGATCAGCGTCTCTTCCTTCACCCGGCGCTCGTACTGCGAGCACGTGTGGGCGAGGCCGCAGTGATCGCAGTACTGGAGCGCGTACGTGTCGTTCTCCCACGCGATCGATAGGTCACAGTCGTTCGGACGATACGGGCCGGTCCGGCCCGGGTAGACCGTGACCGCGAGCGTCGTGCTCGTCGTCGGCGGCCGCGGTGCCGTCGAGCTCGTGGTCGTCGTTGCGCCACCCCCTGGCCGGGTTGTTGACGTCGACGAGCTCGTGGTCGTCGTGGGTGGCGCCGTCGTTGCCGTCGTCGCACAGCGCACCTTATCGAACGTCGAGCCCGCGCATTCCTTGCACTGGCCGCCCAGCGCTGGTCCGCGGAACGGTGGCCCGACCTCGTCGGTGTTACAGTAGAGCGCGACCGCCGCGTTCGGATTGCACTCGAGCACCGCACACGACTGGTTGCGGCCGGGGAGCGTCGCGCCGTCGACGTTGCCACCGCAGGCCGCGAGCACCGCGACCACGAGGGCCACACCAACGCACCGGGTTCGATTCATGCGAGCCTCCTTGCTCAGTACCCGGTGGCCCACTGGAAATGCTGCGGGTCCGGGGTCGAAAACTCGTCGCCGTGCTTCCAGCCGCGGCGCACGAACGTCGCGATGATGCGGCGATCGAGCATCACGCCGTCGTCACGCCACCGCGTGCCCTGCGGGTTGCGGCCGGGATCGAGGTCCACCGCTATGCCCCAGGTATGGGTCGAAAGCCGCGTACCGCCGCGCTGCGCGCGCCAGACGTAGCAGCCGCCGTACACGAGCCGCGCGGCCGGCACGCCGGCATCGCGGCATTCCGTGAGGGCGTCGACGAGCTCGTCGACGATCAGCCGATGGGCGCGCACCCGCGTCACGACGCCATCCTCGTCGTACGCGTACGGCAGCGCGGTGCGCAGCGGCCGCGTCGCGAGCACGCTCCGCTCCCACGCCGCCTTGTCGTTGAGGAATGGGCGGGGATCGCCGAAGACGTCCCGGATGGCCTGAAGCCCGTGCGGCACGCATGTCATCGGACCTCCTCCGCGTCGTGCTCCGCGCGCGGCCGCGGCGGCTGGCCTCGCTGCTGACCCGTGTAGGGCTGCTGCCGCTCTTCGATCAGCCGTACGGCCTTGCGAAGCTCGCCGTAGTCCTTGATGAGCACGCGCACATCGCTCCAGAGCATGATTGCGGTACCGGTGACGGTGAGCAGCATTCCAGACGCGACCGTCACGATGACCGTCGCGAGGGGCCCCGCGAGCCGCCCGGCGCGGCGTTCGGCTTGCATGACCGCGACGTCGGTCCGGAGCGCCGGTACTTCCCGCGTTCGCATCTCCGTGACTGCCGAGGCGACTTCCTGGACAGCGCGTGCGAGCTGCGTCGTCTCGCGCGCGACCTCCTTCACGTCACCGCGGGCATCGCGCAGTTCGTCCTCGACGACATCGAGGCGCTCCTCGAGCGTCACCGCCCTCCCCCCAATCCACGCGCGGCCTCCTGTGCGCCCCGCACCGCCGCGCGCAGTGATCCGATGTCGGCCGGCCGGTCGCCAACATGCTCCGCTTCGAAGCGGGCCTGCTCAGCGCGCAACGTCGCTGCGGCGTCCTGCCACGCCTGGAACCGCCGCACGCCGATCAGGAGGGCGATCGCGGTGCTTACCGAGCCGACCGCCGTGACGGCCTTCGACGCGTTCGATAGCCACCAGACGGGCCACCAGATCGTGACAATGCCGAGGACATGCGTGACGCCGCACGAGAGGATGAACGTGCAAAACAGCACCGAGATCCAGCGCGCCGGGAAGTACCCGCCGTCGCCCCCACGGCGCGCCGCACGCCAGAGCATCCACGGGACCGCGAAGTAGGCGGCAGCGATGAGGGCATCCGAGATGACCGACGGCCACAGGAGCCAGGGCCGCCACGCCAGGCAGTAGCCGTGTTCCCAGGCGCCGCCGGAGACATCGTGCGCCAGAAACGTCATCAACCCGCCTCGACCGCTCGTCTCTCGGCGGCGAACGCGACGGCCCTCACGCGAACTCCAGGTAGTGGAGCCACCCGTCATCGAGCGTCAGAGCCGTGCCGAGCCCCTCGACGCTGAGGCGGTACGTGCGCGCTGCCGTGACTCCCTCCGTGACGGCCGCCAGAAGGACCGACTGCCGACCCTGCACGAGCGTCCGCTGCAGCTCGGCCGGCGACGGCGACACGCGACGGAGGCGGAGGATGTACTCGTCCGTGCCCAAGCTCCGTCGGCACCCGCCGATGAGCAGAGCGCGCGCGCCGCGCGTGGCCGGGACGGCGACGTCGAGATACGCGAACTCGACGCCGCCCGGGGTCGACGCCGCGCCACGTGTCGCAGGGAAATGGATGTGCGCCGCCGCATTGGGCACGAGGTGCTGCGGCGTGATGGTCGTGGCTGCGATCGCGGCACCCGTCACGGAGTTGGTCGCAAGCTCGGGCCCGAGGATGGACTCCGGCATGATGCCGCCAGCGACGACGCGCGGCACGCTGAACCGGACCAGGCCGCGGGACACCGTCGTAAGCGCCGCGGTGAGCGCCGGCGGCGTCACCGTGATCGTCGTGCGGTTCGCCAGCCCGTCGAAGCCGACGAGCGCCACGGTCAGCTCGACGTTCGTCGACGGCGCGAGCGTGGCGCGGACTCGATGCCCGCGCAGGTAGTCGGCCCGGCGATCGCCCGGCAGGCTGAACACCCCGGCCCCCAGGTACGTCGGTGCGCCAGCGTCCGCGACCCACTCGGAGGGTACGGGGTTCGTGCCGTCGACATCGTGGTCGGCCTCGAAGAGCGCGCGCAGCTCCGCAAGCGCCGTATCCGTGTCGGTGAAGAAGTCCCCGATCAGCGCGAGCCCCTCGCGCATCCGGGTGACGTTGACGTTCCACGTCGGCGCGTCCGGGATTTCCTGGAAGATGAAGTCCCGGAGTTGTGAGGCCTTGACGTCGAGATCGGTTTCCTTGCTCACCCCACCCCTCCGCTAGACCGGCTCCGCGTAGACGGTGAGCCGCCGCGCCCGCGGCCGCCGCGCACGGTCGGCCGTTGTCTGGTCGACACGCGCGCGTAGCCGCGTCCCGCTGCTGACCGTCTGTTCGAACGTCAGCAGGGTGAAGCCGTTCGCCGCGACCTCCTGCGACACGGTGCTGACCGCCGACCACGTCGCGCCGTCGTCGAGCGACACCAGCACGGCCTGCGTGCCACCGCTCGGGGTGAGCAGCTCGATCGAGCCGCGCACCGCCGTCGCGGGCTCCGTCAGCGTCTTCCGGGTGGAGACGTATTTCCCCGCCAGCTTGTTCTGCTGGATGAGCGCCGACGTGTTGTAGCGGTGCACCGCCGGCGTCACGTACGGGTCGCTCGAGCGGAGGATGGCCCGGACGTCGAGCGTGGCCGCGACCGCCGAGAACTCCGTCAGCGTGAACGGCTGGAACGTCGTCCACACCTTGCCACCGCCGCCGAGGGCGACGCCGTCGGTCGAGTACTGCCACTCGATCGACGTCCCGTCCGGCACCACCTGGTCGACGTTCAGGAAGAGCGCCGTCATGTTCGCCAGGGTGACGCGCCCGTAGTAGAGCTTCGCCTCGAGCGCCGACATCTTCGCGACCCACACCTTGAAGCGCAGGTCCCAGCCCTGCCGCGGGGTCCAGTCGACGTTGTTCGAGCTGTCCATGAAGATCCCGCTCGGGATCTGGTTCTCCTGGATGAAGCCGCCCGACACGCGATCCGGCCCGCCGAGCTGCGCAACGTAGGCCTGGTAGGCGTTGCTCGCAGACCGCAGGACGATCGACCGGAACTCGTTCGGGAAGGCCATCACCGGATCGGCGAGGACGAGCTGGTTGCTGGCGTTGCTCGCGCTGTTCACGCCGATCGCCAGGTCGGCCGGTTCCTTCGGGATCGCCGCGAGCACTTCGTTGATCGGCGTCGACGCATTGCCCGACCGATCCGTGCCGCGCACCTCGACCACCAGCGGCGCCGCCCCGTTCGCCGGCTTCGCGGCGAGCGGCAGGTCCACGCGCGCGATCATGCGCGGTTGGGGGAAGACGACCGACTGCGCGATCGGGTCGTTCTGCACGAGCACGGTGACGAGCTCGGTCGCCGTCTCGCGGCGCACGCCGGCGGAGCTGTAGGTGAGCCGCGTCCGAAGCACGTAGGCGCCCGGCCACGCCCCGCCGACGCCGCCATCCCCGTAGACATCGACGGGCACCGTCCCGACGGGCACGTTCGCAGGCACCGTGAAGGTGGCGACGACGTCGCCGTACTGGTGCGACGCGTCCGGCGCGCGCGCGATCACGGTGAACGCGTCCGGCCCCTGCGTGGTCGGTGCCACCGCCGTCAGGGGGACCACCTTGCCGTCGAAGAGCAGCCGGATGCGCTCGCCCGGCACGCAGTGGAAGGCGAGCAGCCGCACCGCGATCTGCCGCATGAACAGCGCCGGAATTTCGGTGACGCGCGTCTCGATCTCGGTGAACCGGCCGACGATGCGGAAGTTGATGTGACGGCCGTTCTGCACGATCCGCGTCGCCGTGCCCGACACCTGCGTGGTGTCGACCCAGACGTCCTGCGACGGCTCGAGGCGGGCACTCGGCGGCTCCGGACGGAAGTCGGCGTAGGGATTGACCGGGTACGGGACCGACCACTTGCCGGCGTCGATCGCGAGCTCGGGCGCGTAGGGCAGCGTCATGAACGCCCCGCCCACACGGACGTCGGTGTCACCCCCGGGCGCCGCTACCCGCGCGAGCGCCTGGACGCTCTGCGTGAACGGGAGCGTGAGCTCGCCGGTCTCTGTGTCGATGGTCGCGTCGAAGACGTGCCCGCCCGCGTTGTAGGTCTGGTCGGCCACCTGCAGCGTGGCGAAGGCGTCCACGAGAATGTCCAGCAGCGACGACGACGTGCGGGCGCTCGCCTGGCTGGTCTGCTCGAGCCGCGCGGTGTTCCGCGTGAGCTCGTCGAGCGCCGCGATCACCTGGTTCAGCGTCTCCATCGTGACGCGGTCGTTCGAGAACTTCCGCACCGCGGCCGGCCCGTTCGCGGCGATCTCGACGCGGACGTACGGCAGGGTCAGCTGGGGAAGGTCCGGCGGCTCGGGCAGTTCGGCCGGGAGGCCCTTCACGACGGCGACGGCGCCGTTCGGCCGCAGCACGATCGCGTCGTGGCGCGGCAGGTAGTAGCGGTAGTCGACCTGCGGCTGGCTACCCTCCACCGGGTTGTCGCCTCCCGGCGAGAAGTCGACGGCGTTGGTGGCGAGAACGTAGTCCGCGCCCGGCACCATCGTCTTGTTGTGCTGATAGGCGACGTAGTACGAGGCGCCGCCCGACGGCGCGCCCGAGATCCAGTGCACCCCGTTGCCGACGAGGCTGTAGTGCACCCCGAGCGTGTAGTTGGCGGCCCCACCCTGCGTGTTCGAAATGCGGAGGATGGACGTGACGGGCGTCTTCAGGAGCGCGTCGTCGGTGCCACCGCCGCGCGTGACCTGCTCGTAGCCCCCCACACCGAGCACGCCCACCTGGACGAGCGCCGTCACCTTGACGATGGAGTGGATCGGCAACGGCCGCTCGCCCTGCGCCTTCTTGACGACGAATGGGTTGTCGGCCGCCGCGTAAGTGAATGGCTCGTCCGTGACGAGCGCGGTGTCCGTCGCCTGATCGACTTCCACCTCGGTCGGCGTCGCGAGCTCGACGTCCACGCCCTCGACGCTCGCGGTGATCGGCGGCAGCGTGAGCCGAATCTTGCCGGCCGTCGGCGGGTTCGTGGAGATCTGGGCCCGGGGGGTTGGGGGCAACGGTGCCACCACGAACGAGCCGTGGGCGCCGCTCGTGCGCTTCGCCAGATAGCCGCGGAGCAGCTCGTTCTTCGGTACGTTCAGGAGGCGCGTCGCATCGAGCGCGCCCTCCGTCTTGCCGATGTCGATGGCATACGGATTCGGCACCACCGGCTGCACGACGTTCGTGGCGCGATCCCAGCGATAGAGCGGATAGACGCGGCGCTCGACCTCATTAGCGCCGGGCGGGGCTGCCGACGTGTCCGTCGTGCGGAGCACCATCCGCCACCGCGCGCGCCAGGCCTGCGGCGTGTCGGACAGCAGATCGCGGAGCGTCGGGTCGTCGGTGTGCGTGACGACGACGCGGGTGAACTCGCCGTAGACCGTAGAGAAGCCGCTGCCCAGGGCGGGATACGTCAGCCGCGCGCCGACCACGCGATGCACACGGCCCTTCACCGGGACGAGAATCGTCGGGACGATCAGGTCGTTGCCGTCGACGATGGGCGCCCGCGCACCGTACGTCGCCTGGACGACCCAGCTGTTCCCCGCGGTGAGGAAGCCATTGGGGTTGACGAACACGACCTGGACGCCGACGAGGCCGACGGCGTGGCCGTAGGTGGCGAGATCGGCGAGCGCCGTCACGAGGTCGGGCGCGATCGCGCGCACCAGGACTTGGGTGCCGGCCACGTCGGGGTTGTCGCCACCGGTGCTCTTCCAGCTGTACGTCGCGACGCCGGCCAGGCCGCCCGTCCCGATCGTGACCGTGTAGAGCTGGCTCTCGACACCGACGTACTCCCCGGCGGAGCCCAGCGCGTCTGATCCGAGGATCACGCCGGCGACCGGCGGCGCGATCGTGCCGCCGGTTTCGAAGACGACCGCGCCCTCGCGCACCAACAGTCGCGAGAAGGCCTCCTGGTCGTAACGCTGCATCAGCTGCGCGTCGTTGATGTCGTAGTCGCCGAGCCACTCGTCGCCCCGGGCGATCACGACGGCGTAGTCCTTCGTCGGATCGAAGCTGTCAGGGCGCGTCACCGTGCCGGCGAGCGGGTTAGGCGGCATGGCGCAGCACCTCCACCACGAGCTTCACGTCCACCGTCTGCGCTCCCTTCACCGCCGGCGTCTCCAATCGCCACATCCGCAGCGGATAGCCGGCGACGCGGACCTGGCCCGCTTCGTTGCCGACCGGGTGATAGACCCCGCCCTCGGCCGTCGAGCCGCTCGCCGGATCGGTCGTGCAGCGGACCTGCCACTGGTCGCCGAGCGTCAGCAGGCCATCCCCGCCCCCGTCGAATACGAGCGCCACGCCGCTCGTGCCGAGCGTCACGGGCGCGCCGAACGTCACCGTCGCCGAGCCGGCTGGCAGCGATCCGCTCGACAGCCAGCTGACAACCGCGACCCCCGTCCCGCCACCGGTCGTCACCGTCACGGTGATCGTTTGGTTGGTGGTGCCGGCGTACGCCCCCGTCAGGGCGACGTCCTCGTTCGCGTGGTCGTCCCCGGACTGGTTCGAGTCGAGCAGCAGCGCCGCGCGGTCGATGTAGTCGACGCCCCCACCGACGAGCGCGAACTCGGCCCACGCGCCAAGCGCCTCCGCCGCCTGAAAGCGGAAGCGGAAGTAGATGAGGTGACTGGGCTCGGCGACCGCACGATACGCCTGCGCGGCCGCCACCAGCGGGCCGGCGGGATCTGCGACGACGAACGCACGCTCGAGGTACTGCGTCCGCGCGAGCTCGTGCGCGAGCCCGCTGGCGGTGTCGGCCGGGACGCCGTCCCCGACCGCCAGGTGGGTCAGCGTCGGAAGGGCCGCCTGCGCGACCAGCAAGCGCGCGTTCGGCGGCGTGAAGCGCGTGTTCGGCATCAGGCCCCGATCTTTCCGATGCCGATGGCTGTGACGCCGATCTGCATGGGCGGCGGCTCGCCGACCTGCAGCTCGCCGCTGCCGATGTCGAGGTCGCTGTCGAGCCCGTCGAGCTCCATCGTCCCCGTCACGAAGACCGTGATTCCGGCGGCCGCATGTCGCGCCGCCAGGTCCGCCACCGCCCCGCCGGGGAAGCCGCTGACCCGCACCTCCGTCGTGCACGCGTTGAACCGGCGCCCGGCCAGCGGACGACCCCGCATCCGGCTGCCCGAGCACACGAAGACGTCGCGCCGCAGGTCGGCGACCTCCTCGACGACGACGCCCGTGTCGTGCTCGAGGAGCGCCGCCAGCGCCTGGTTGTTCTCCCGCGGACGGAGCAGCTCGAGTAGCTGGCGCGCCGTGTAGGCCTCGTCGAGCTCGCCGGAGACGCGGTCCGTTCCGGTGAAGGCGCCCCAGAGCTCGGCGAAGTCGCCGGCGGCACGCAGGAGATGCAGCTGATCGACCGCGACGTCGACGTCGGCCGCGGCCGCCTCGAGAAGCGGGCGCACCGCCTCGAGCAGCTGCCAGGTCGGGTTCGTCCAACGGAACACCGGGAGGCCCGCGCCGCCGACCGGCATCGCCGGCGCCTCGAGGAGCACCGCCGCCCGCACCGCCTCGCTGCCGGCGAGCTCGAGCACGACGCCGACGTCGGGGACCGCCGTCAGCGCCAGCGCGAGCTCGCCGAGCGTCCCCAGCCGCGACACCGTGGCGAGCGGCACGTCATCGACGGCGAGCTCGAGCGCGGTGGACGTCACGGCGATCGTCAACGTGCCGGCCCCGGCCCACGTGCACGTCAGCGCCGGCGCCGGCTGGGGCCCGGTACGGAAGACGCGCGGGAGCGCGCCCAGGAGCGCCTGCAGCTCGACGCTCAGGCGGCCTCCTGCAGCAGCGTGGTCGTGCCCGGCAGCAGCCGCATGCCCTGCGCTGCGACGACATTCGCCGTCGGGGTGACGAGTGTCACGTCCGCGACGCCCCGCACGGTCGCGATCGTCGCGATGAGATCGGCAAGGATCAGGTCCTGGAACACGCCGAGGCCGAAGAGGTACGCATCGATCGCGGAGCGCACCGCGGCGGCGACGTCGGCAAAGCTGCGGCCAGCGTCGATTCGCAGCCGCGCCGTCACGGGCGTCATCTGCGGCTGCACCGCCTTGCACACGACCACGATGCCGGCGGCCTTGTATCCGGCCTGCCGCGCCCCATTGGGAAGCCGCACGCCGTCGATCAGGTCCTGCGCCAGGGCGATGAGCGTCGGCGACGCCGTGCCGCCACCGTTGTCCAGGAACAGGTCGACGAGACCCCGCTTCTCCGGCACCTGCACCGCGCGCGCGAACCGGACCTGCTCGATCACGGTGCCCGACGACAACACCTTCGCCCGGCTCGCGCCGACCTCAAGGCCCGCGTACTGGGCGCGCGCCAGGTTGCGCAGGTACGCCGTGAATCGGACGCGGCGCGCGGCATCCGTCTCGGCCTCGGCCCCGTTCAGGATCGCACCGGGATTCGTCGCCGACGCGACGCCCGGGATGCCGTCGGTCAGCGTCATCGTGTTCGCTGGCGTGTTGCCGAGCGCTCCGATCCGCTGGGCCGTCGCGAGCGTCTCGGCGATCGGCGCGCCGTCGGGGATCACCGTCTCGACGGTGACGAGGAACACCTTCGGGGGCACACCGCCGGTGCCGGGCACCGTGAGCCGCGTCCCCACCGGGATCATGATGTCGCCAGTGCCGCCGGCGCTGCGCACGAAACGCACGACGCCCGACGCGGGCAGTGCTGGGAGCGCCGGGAAGCCGACGCTCGTCGACACGCCGTCACCCTCACCGAACACCTCGAAGAGGATCGTCGGGATGGCGCGCTGCAACGCCAGGTACGTGGCCGCGTCGAGCGCCTCGAGGCGCAGCGCGATCGCCTCGAGGAGCGTGCGCGCAACGGACCCTGCGTTGAAGTCGGTCACGCGGCCAGCCGTGTCGATCGACGCCCCCAGGAAGGCGGCGATCATGGCCTCCGTGTGAACGGCCGCGTGCTGACGGGTGAAGGGGACGTTCGGCACGACTACGCGCGCGCCTTCTGCGGCACCGTGGCCAGATCGTCGATCGCCGCGGCGGCGACGCTGTCCGGCGACGGCTCGGCCGCTTCCTGCGGCGCCGCTCCCGGAACGTTCTTCGCGGCCCACTCCGCTTTCGCCTGCTCGTACAGGCGATCGACTTCCGCACGCCGGTGCGTGGAGCTGACACCCCGCAGCGCTGCGATGCGCCACCCGATGTCGAGCAGCTGCACACCGTGCCCATGGAGCACCGGTTGGAGCGTCCGGACGAGCTGGACGCTTTTCGTCGCGTGCTGGTCGAGACGGCTCTCGCAGGTGACCGTGCGCGCGACCAGATCGTTGACGGCGACCCGCAGGGCCGCGAGCTCGGCCTGCTCCGCGGCGCGATGCGCACGATAGCGGGCGATGAAACGCCACCGGGGGATATCGGTCCACACGGTCGCGCTGGTCGTGGCTACGTCGTGGCGAAGCATACGCAAGGACTCCCCCGTCAGTCGCAGCGCCAGGCGCCGTTCAGACGCTTCGCGAACGCGCCGTTGCCGCCGCTGGCACAGGGGTTCGCGAAGGTGCAGTTGGAGCAGTAGCGTTCGGTGCCGTCGCCCGGCGTTCCAAGGTCGGCGAAGGCCACCGGGTCTGGGTCGCCGATCGCCATGTTCACGCCGTCGACGCACTTCCGCACGGTGGGCGGCGTCGTCGTGATGTCGAGGAACATGAAGAACGCGCCCGGGTCGCACGTGCGCGCGTCGATCGGGAAGAAGTCGATGCCGTCCGACGGCGCGAGGAACGTCCCGCCCGCGATGAGCTGCCCCCCCACCGTGAGGTTGCCGTTGATCGACAGAGTGCCCGCGCCGGTGCGAGCCAGCGATACGTCCGGAGCGCTCCCGCCGCCGATGCCGAAGTCGATCCGGCCTCCGAAGATGCTATCGCCAAGTCGCAGCGTGGGATGCGCCTGGCCGCCCGACCCGAGCTTGTTGAAGAAGAGTCGCCCGTCGTTGTCGATGCCACCGAGCGTGCGATCCTTGGTGTCGAGCGTTCCTGTGATGCCGACGTTCTCACGCCATTGGGCGATCGGCAGCGCCGTGTCCGCTGGCGCACGCAGTACAACCAGCGACAGATCGTCGCCCGCGTGCTTCCAGACGCAGGTGTTGTCCGTGACGAAGCCACCCACCTTGACCCCGTTGGTCCAGTTCGGCTCCGACCCGCCAGTCGTGCACGTCGCCCCGGGCGTGACGCCTTCCGGCATCTTCGTGTTGCCGCTGGTGTTGCCGTAGAGGATGTACTTGTGCCCGTTGCGGACGGTTGGCACGACGAGCGTCTCAAGGCCTACGGCCTTCGCGGTGTTCGGCGCCCACGTCGTCAGGGTGTGCGGCTGGTTGAACGTGATGAGCCGGGGCGCCGTCGTGTTCGAGTCGAAGCCCATCTCTTGCTCGGTGAGGTCATCCCCATCGAACGTGTACGAGTTGGCCGGCGACTCGATGATGGCGGTCCGGAAGAAGAGGACCTGGTCCGCCGTCTGCGGCACCGTTGGGCAGGCGCCCGCCGTGAAGCCGCGGAAGATGACCGCGCGCGTGGCATCCGCGGGGTACGGCGCGACGAGCTCCACGAGGACCGCGTTGTTCGTGGTGCCGTCGACGAAGACCGACGCCGGCGGCGACATCGCGGTCTTGCCCGGGTTCGCATCCGATTCCCAGCCGTAGGCAATCCAGCGACATCCGGCGGACAGCCCCGGGCTACCGCCCGACGTCGCCGTCAGCCGGGGCGCGTTCTCCGGGTTGTCGATCTGCCGCGAGTCGCCCGGGTTGCGCGGCTCGAAGTAGACGAGCGCCGACGTCGGCGAGCGCCGCGGCGCGGCGACGTGGAGCGACGGGTGGTTCGCCCGGACGCTCATGTCGTAGGTGGCGAACGTCTGCGGTCCCTGCCACCGCGAGTACCCGATCATGGGCCCACTGATCGCGCCGGTGCCCGCCCAGCCGCGATCCGCGAGGATCGGTCCCGGATGGTTGTCGCCGTGCCGCGCGACGACCTGGTCGTAGTCGTTGATCTGGCGGCCGCCCGACTTCGCCTTGACGAGCGTCTCGAACGCGTCGAAGCCGAACCAGTCCCAGGTGACACCGCCGTCCGTGACGCCGCTCACGCGCGCGGAATTGGCTGGGCATTCGGTGCACGTGCTCAACGGACAATCGGTCGCCTCGTCCGCTTCGCTGCACGACTTGCCCGCGTTCACGCCGCCGGCACAGACGCCGTCGTCGCACTCGAAGGTGCACGTGCCACTCGTGACGGTGCAATCCGCGGTCGTGCAGAAGGTCGGCTTCGTCGCCGTCGTGCAGTTGCTCTGCACGCGGTAGCGCCGGCCGGTGTCGCCCTGCCACATCGGCACGACGCGCTCGCCGGCGGCGTAGGTCGTGTACCGGATGAACGGCCGCGGCCAGCCCTTCGGGTTGCTGGCGCTCGCCATCGGCGGTGCCGTGCTGCTGACGCCCTCGGTCGCGTTGACGGCGACGTAGATGCTGCCGTTGCTCGGGTACGTCGTGACGCGCTGGTTCTTGCCGTACCTCCGTTGCGGCCACCACGCCGGGTCGCGCTGGCCCGCCAGCATGCCGCCGGCGTTGTACGTCCGGATCAGGCCGCCCTTGTCGACGAGCCACGTGATGAACTCGTTGCCACTGGCGTGGTCGTTGCGCAGATGCAGGTAGTCACCCGTCGCGCTGCCCGACGCGATGTTGCGCAGGATCGCCGCCGGCCCGCTGTCCTGGGTCGCCGTGCTCCGAATCTCGTTCTGCACCGGCGTCCCGAACCCGGAGCGCGTCGTCCGCAGGATCCCCGTCTGACCGCCGGCGCCGTCGACGTCGAGGACGTCCGTCGTGCCGTTGAAGAGGAGCGCCGCGTCGCTCGTGATACCGTTGGTCCCGGTCCAGTACGCGAGCCGCGTCGCCGCACCCGTGCCCGTCACCGTCCCGCTCCCCGAGGCACCCCACCGCATTCCCGTCGCCTGCGAGGCGTCGAGCGTCAGCACGAAGCCGTCCGTCGAGCTCGGCAGGATGCCGAACGCGCCGGCGCCGGTGCCGGCAACGAGGCCACCCTTGGCGATGGACGAGACGTCGGCGTTGAAGCCGCCGCGCGCCGTCGCGAGCGTGCCGCTCGTGATCTTCGACGCCGCGAGGCTCGGGATGTCGCCCGCGGCGAGTGCACGGAACGACGCCGCGCCCGTTGAGCTCACCGGCGATGCGAAGACGAGCGCCTGCGCCACCGACGTGAAGCACGTGCCCGTCGTGCAGTCGCCGACGGTGCCGATGTCGCCCGAGCTCGTCGGTGCGTCCTGCCACGAGACACCGCCGGCCGCGGTCGAGTCGGCCGTCAGCACCTTGCCGTTCGTCCCGACGACGGTGATCCCATACGTGCCGGCGCCGGTGCCGGACAGCAGTCCGCCCTTGGCGACGGTCGAGGCGTTGAAGTTGAGGCCACCGCGCGCGGTCGCGAGCGTGCCGCTGCCGAGCTTCGACGTGTCGAGTCCGGGAATGTCGGCGGCGACGAGCGCGCGAAACGTCGGCGCTGCGGATCCGCCGCTGCCCGGCCCGGCGAAGATGAGGTTCGGACTCTGATTCGCCTTGTTGATGGTGAGCGTGCCGCTGCCGGTGATCGGCCCGCCGCTGACGCTGAACTCCGCCGGCGTCTGCAGTGCGACCGACGTGACCGTTCCGGAACCGCCACCCCCGCCGCCGATCGCCTCCCATGCGGCGCCCGTGTCGCGGCACCACGTGCGCGTCGAGCCCGCGACGGTGCAGGAGCCGGCGGCCGCCGACGTGGCGATCGCCACGCGATTCGGCGTCCCCGGCGTTGGCAGCGAACCGGCGGGGAAGGCCCCGATCACGGGCGTGATGAGCTGCGGGGTATTGTTGAAGACGAGCGCGCCATTGCCGGTGCCGTCGGTGACGAGCGTCCGCACCTCGGCCGAGGTGTCGAGGACCGTCGACGAGAGGACGTTCGCACCGTTCAGGCCGAGAAACGCCTCGATCGCCTGCACCTCCCTGGCGACCTCGGCCAGGTCCTGCTTCGACAGCGCCCGTTGCGGCGTGACCCAAGTGAAGAGCTGTCCCGGGAACTTCGGCGTCTGCGCACGTGCCGGGGCGGTCGGGATCGCCACGAGCAGCAGCGCGATCGCCGCGATCCACCGCCGCTGCCTGGTCCGTGTGCGTTCCACCCCTGCCCCTCCGCTGCGGCGCCGCGCCCCAAAGAAACGGGGGCGCCAGACCGATCACTCGGTCCGACGCCCCCGTAAGCCTCGAGCTCCTGGGAAGCGGGCTGCCGCCTGTGCCTACTGGCGCATGGCGCCCCTATAACCCCTGGCCATCGCGCGCGGCAAAGTTCGGGTTCATGCCGACGCCGTCGCTCCTGCGGTCTCCGGAATCACGAGGTTCAGCGGGAGCTCCCGGCGCTCGGCGCCGATCAGCCCGACGCGCATGTACGCGCTGTTGATCGTGTCCGCGAAGAGCACCTCGAGCTGCCGAATCTGCACGACGCGCGGGTCCTGGCGCACGGTGCGCGCCACCTCGACGCCGGAGATGAGCGCGTTCGTCCGCGTGCCCTCGATGCCAACGGCCAGCAGCTGCTCCATGCCGTAGTCGGGATGGAGGAGAAGGTCTCCGCGCATCGAGCCGATGCGGTGGCGGATCGCCTGGACGATGTTCCGCGCCCCCTCCACGGTCCCGAGCTGCCCGTTGCCATCGATAGCGAGCACGCCGTTCGCCAGATGGAGGTCGCGGCCGTAGAGCTCGACATCGCGATCGGTGAAGGCGCCGCCGCTCGCCGGGAGTCGCGCGTCCGCCGGCAGCCAGAGCACCTCACCCGTGACCAGCACGCCGACCGGCACGCCGGTGCGATCGGGCAGCGGGTGCGTGTTGAACTGCGCGGGATCGAACTCGCTCCACTCGTATTCCGGCGCCGCGTAGCTTCGCTCGGTCCGAAGGAACGGATAGCGGAGCTCGTTGAGCTCCAGGATTTCCCAGCTGCGCTCGATCGACCCGAGATAGTCGCGGGCGAGACGCTCGACCGTGTCGCCCTGCCGGAGGCGATAGGGGATGAGCGGGCCGACGCCGATCCCATCGCCGGGCGTCCCGGCCTCGCGCGCGAACCGCCGGCGGACGGTCTGCAGCGACGTCACGGCGGCGCTCGCCGTGCGCAGGGCCGTGAACAGGTCCGGCGGGTAGTCGAGGTCGCCGAAGTACACGGCGCTAAACGCGTCGATGTCGCGCGCGATCGCCAGCACGTCGGCGAACGGCACGGCAATCTCCGTCGCCGCGCCGACCTCGACGCGCTCGAGCGCGACGGCCAGCGCGCGGCCGCGAGCGATGATGTCCGACAGGCTCAGGTACGCCGCCACCGCCGTGGCGCTGCCACGCCGGCGCAGCTCATCAATCACGGGGAGGAAGTCGGTGAGCGCCATCAGAAGATCGCCAGCAGGCCCGTCGCGTCGGCGGGCCCAGTGCGCTCCGGCAGCTGCGGATCGGTGAGGCTCAGGTAGTCCTGCACCCGCCGAAAGCGGAGGCTGTAGAAGTAGAGGAGCGGGTTCTTGTCGTCGATCTGCCAGCGGAAGTCGTCGATCACGATGCGCCAGAAGTAGAGCCGGCTCAGCCCGATGAACTCTTGCCGCGCCTTCGCCTTGGCCTTCGTCTCGCGCGACAACGCGTTGTAGCCCTCGATGATCTTCTCGAGTGCGAGCAGGGTCATGGAGCCGAACCCCATGCGGTTGTAGCCGAACGTGCCCCGCATCGTTACCGTGACCGGCATGGACCGCGGCCCAGAGAAGTCGTCGACGAAGTTGTCCTCGAGCGTCTGATGCACGGCGACCCGCGGCGCCATCTGCACGTCGACGTGCTGCGGCGGCATCAAGAACGGGAACGGCACGGGGATGCCGCCGCCGCGGTGGATGATAACGAACGGGCCCTTCAGCGAGATGTCGGTCTGCTCCATCAGGCCTCGCCTTCTGGGTCGTCCTGCGGCTCAGGGCTCGCCGTGTGCGTCGGCTCCGCGAAGACGCCCGACGCCTTGCACGTGTCGGCGCCGAGGTTCCACGTCTGCTCGAAGATGGGTCCCTGCGGCGGCCCCGTGGTGCCCGCGCCCGGCTGTACGCCCGTGTGTCGGTGCTCGTCGATCCCGCGCCAGAGCTGCGCTTGCAGCGTCTTGAGCTGTGGGTGCGTCACGATCTCGGAGAGGACCTCGCCCGCACCGAGGTAGATCTTGTCGCCGTCGAGGATGACCTTGACGCCGTGAAGCTCGGCGGCCTCGTCCGAGAGGGCCAGGTAGTGCCGCTTCGCGTTCTCGAGATAGACGCGGCCGTCGCCCGAGCCGACGGTCGACATCCACAGGCGGCCGACGGCACTGGCGACCCGCTTGATGATGCTGCCCTTCTTCGAGCCGCGCGTCTCGTCGCGAATCGTCCCGTCATCGGCGTTGATGGTCCGACGCCCCTGACGCCCCTCGCTCGACTCGTCAGGGAAGCGCGGATGCCGCCCGGACGTGAAGACCTGGTTTCCGACCACGGCACCGCGCGTCGACACGCCGTAGTTGCCTTCCGGCGTCGGCGTGCCCGGGATGTCGTTGTGTCCCGGGAACACGGGCTCGCGGTCGGTCGACGTCTGGACATACCGACTGCCCCGGTTGTCCACCTCGACGCGCACCCCGTTGTAGACGTCTGCACTGCGCGGATAGCTCGAGGTCACGCGGTCGTCGTCGTGGCGCTCGATCGCCGAGCTCAGCGGGTACGTCTCCTCGTCGACGAGCTCGCCGTCGGCGCCGATGCGATCGACCGTCTGCCGCTCGCGCGGAAAGCCGCCGGCACCCTGCTCGCTGTACTGCATCGTCTGCACGATGACGGGGTCGTGCAGACTGCCGCCGAGGAACTGCACCCAGACCAGCGTGCCTGAACGGAGGTCCCGGTGGCTGCCTTCCATCCGGTTGCGCGCCTTGGGCGCGTAGGATTGCCGGCGCGTCGTCCACTCGATGGCCTCGTCGGTCTCCTGATGCGCGTGCGACGCGCACATCGGCACCCGCGGCAGGATCGGGATGTCCGCGAGCGGCTGCACGTCGTACAACGGCTGCCCAAGAAGGTTCTCCGGGTGGCCGATCGGATAGACGTTCACCACGACGCCCTTCAGGCCATCCATAGTCCGCCGCCCAACGGGCAGCGCATCTGCGCGGCCTCCGAGGCCCGCCTGGAAGATGTCGCCTGGGTCGAGAAGCGGCTGAATGCGCGTCACGCGGCCCATCTTTCTGTTGCTGGCCGCGCGCGTGCCGTGGTAGCGCGGCTGCAGAAGGTATGCGTCGAGTCGCCTTTCTTCTCGGCTTCCTCCTCTACGCCACCGCGGTCACCGCACAGGAGGCCCGCGAGCTCTACGGGTCGCCGCCCGGTAGCCCGGATCGTCAGTGTGAGGACGAGAACGGCAACACGTGGAACCTGCCCCTCGAGCAGTACCAGGCCGGCATGCGACCGCAGGGGCCCTGCCTGCCTGTCGGCACCTGGGATCGGATGCGCGATCGCACCGACCCAGGATGGCGCCAACGTCGCCAGGAGCAGCTCGAACGCGACCTGTCGGCGGTCGGGCCCGAGACCCGACGCGTCGTCGATTGCCATCGCTGCGTGACCTACGGCGACTGCGCCGGCGTCGCGAAGCTCCGCTGCGGAGAGCTGCCGTTCGTCGCCGAGCACTGCGATCGATGTCGAAGCCGCCAGGGCTGCCGCGTGGACCGCCGTCTCAGCTGCGGGCCTCGCCGGCCGGCAGCACGCGTCGAAGGGGTGGAGTTCGTAGCGTACCGCCAGAAGGTCACGAGTACGATCAAGCGCGCCTGGTCCAAGCCACCGACAGCACCCGGTGCGATCGCCACGGTGCAGTTCACGATCGGGACCGACGGCGCGATCGCCGACATCACGCTCGCCGAGAGCTCGCGCGATGACGTCTTCGATCGGAGCGCCACCGACGCCGTGCGGGCGACCGGTCATCTCCCGGCGCCTCCGCCAGGCTGGCCCGCGAGCTTCCGTCTCGAATTTCGTAGCGCTGACATGGATGGTGCCGGCTAACCCGCCATCAGCATCGGGTCGGGCTCGCTCGCCGCGATGAACGTTCCGAGCGGCTGCCCTCGCGTCAGGCCGAGGTGCGTGAAGTAGTGCGAGCCGTCCACGTAGTCCTGCACGACCCGCTCGACGTAGTAGGACCGCCGAACGTACTCGGTGGATGAGAAGAACGCCGAGGGCTCGCTCTGATTCGCCACGCGCTGGCCGATGCGGAGCGCCGGGTTGCCCGCCAGCACCCAGACGCCCTTCCAGAGTTCGTGGTTGATGGAGTACCAATCCCACAGCCGCCGCGCCCGGCTCCGCACGGCGCTCGCAATCGCGCCGCGCCCCGCGGCGTAGTCGCGCTGTGCAGCCGCGTCTTGATGCGCGCCGTCGAGGTCCGAGTAGAGCGTCGACGGCCCGAGCCCCTGCACCCCGTGGCGCTCCATCGATTCGCGACTGAAGTGCACCGTTTGATGGACGACCGCGTCCTGGAGGTAGTCCGACGCGGCCGCGTGCTTGCCCGACGTCGGGACGCGCACCAGGTTGACCCGTTCGTCATCGCTCAGCCGCATGTCCTCGAGACGGAGCTCGTCATCCCGTACGACGGTCGTCGGCAGACGATCCCACGCGTCCTTCGTGAACGGCTGCGGCCGCACGATGACGCAGTAGCCGGGCGTCCGCATCGCCGTGACGCTCGCGGTGACAGGTCCGCCCCGCGCCAGCTCCGCCTGCGCACGCGCGAGCTCCGCGGCCATGTCACCGCTGGCGCGAGAGTCAACGTACGCTGGAAACTGCCCGTCGATGTCCTCGACGTAGTCCCCGAACGCCTCGTTCCACGGGGCGTCGATGTACTCCTTGAACACGTTCCAGAACTTGCCGTTGCGCTCCCACACGCTGCTGACGCTGAGGTACGACACCAATGCATCCGCCGACCGACCGACCGTGCCGTCCGGCCACAGGTCCGGATGGGTGAGGAGCCGAATTCCCTCCCGCAAGACGACCGGCGACGGCAAGAGATCGACGAGCAGCTTCTGGAAGATGTTCTGGAGGATCTGACCGACGGTGCCGCCGAAGGTGATCCCGCTGGCGAGACGATGCGCGAGCTCGCGATCGCCCATCACGAACGCCGTGAGGAGGTGCCCAGGAATCTCGTGCCGCAGGAGGAACTTGCCGCTGTCCTGACCGGTGACGACGACCTCGCGGTTCGGCCGTCCATTGGCGCCGATCGTCGTGCGTGGACGAACGTTGACGATCCAGCCGCGCATCACCGTCTTCAGCGTCGTCGACGGCAGGCCCGCGTCGAGCTTGATCTCCACCAGGTTGTCCGGAACGAGGACTTGGCTCAGCGCCGCCGCATCGACTTCGTCGAGCTCGCGGAACGTCAGTCCCATCTCGAAGGTCCCCGCCGGCGTGCTCAGGAACTTCGCCGTCCGCACCCGACGCACGTGTGCCGTGATGTCGTGCGTCGGCTTGAAGAACCCGCGCGCGGTATCTTCTTCGCGACGTGTGGCGAGGGTCCCCGCCTCGGCCGTTCCTCCACCGACGAGGACCTGGCAGCGCGGCCGTCGCTCGATCGACTCGCTCACTGCACCTGCCTCACGACGACGCCCGGCGGCGCCTGCACGTTCACCGTGCCGGGGAAGTCCGGGTCGAGATGCACGAAGATGTGGAGACCGTCGCTCTCGCCGCCGGCGACGGCGCCGACAGGAGTCGTCACTTCAGGCGCCGCCACCTGGCCACCGTCATCGCCCATCGCGCCGGAGTACTTCGCGACCCGACGCATGACCTCACGCCCGTAGGATGCGCTCGGGTCTCCGATGCCGCCGTAGTGCGAACCGAGCGCAAGGTCCCAAGACCCCCAACGGTCATACGCCTTACGCAGGTCCCGCGCGGCCGCCGCCGTCGACGCGCCCGGATCGCCGCGCATGTCGAAGCCGTCGCCGAGGAGACCGACGTTGCGACCCGTCTCGTTGATGTATTGGAAGAGCCCGTACGCCGACGACTGGAGCGGTCGCCCCTCGGCGTCGTACTGTTGCGCGCCGCCCGCGGATTTCCCGTAGGGCCGCGCGTGCAATCGCCCGCTGCTCTCCTGCTCGGCGAGCGCGCTCAGGATGCCGGGTGGCAGCCCGTAGTGCTGCTCGGCAGTCCGGAACCCCTCGCTGTGCAGGTCTACGCGACCACCGGGCAGATGCGTGAACTGCAGGCTCCGCGCGAGATCGGCATTGAACCCGGCTCCGGCGTGGTGCTCGCCGGAGAACCATTGGTTCGCCATGTCGAGCCCGCGGCCGACCCCCTTCCCTAGCCCGTACCCAGTCAGACCGCCGAGCGCGATGCCGGCGAACCCGCCCGGAATCCCGGCGAGGCCTCCGATCATCGCGCCAGACGCACCGAAAATGAGGTCGAGCGTGTTGGTCGGGTCGTCGCCAGTGCCAACGTCGTACAGATCCTTCGCCAGCGAGAATCCGCCGCCAGCGATGCCCATCGAGCGCAGCAGGAACGGCAGCACGCCGTTAGCGGCCGTGACTGCTGGCGCCGCTGAACCACCCGCCGCCGCACCGGCGGCGGACACCGCGGCGGGCCCGTACATGCGGCGCATGAGGCGCTGCGCCATCCGCAGCCCACCGGCGCCGAGCAGGGTGCCGCCGAGCAGCTCGGCGCCGACGGTGGGCCAGTAGTAGTCCGCGACGATGCCGCGTCCCGTCTGGTGACCGCGGGCGATCGTTTCCTGATCGCCGCGCGTGCGCTCGAGGTCGCGCCGCACGCCGAGCTCGTCCATGCCGACGGTGCCGTCGAGGTTGCGATTGCGGGCGCCGTAGAACCCGCCCGCCTCATTGTTCTCGAAGAGCCGCCCGATCGTGTCGTCGGTGAGCTCCCCCGGGGTCTCCATCAGGTTCCGGAACGTGCGGATGGAGTGGCGCCCCTTGCCGGAGAGCAGGAAGCCGCCGACCGTGGGGCCGAACTCCTCGCGCGCCACCTGCGCTTTCCAGCGCCAGCTCGCCGGGCTCTGGAGCCACTCCTCCATGGCGATGCGCTGCTCGGGCGTGACCGGCGGGCCGCTGCCCGTCGCCCGCATGTAGGCCTTCGTGGCGACGGCGTTCTCGATCGGACCGCCGCGGCCGAACTCCGATAGGCCCTGCGCGATCGTCTCGCCGCCCTCCCCGCGGCCGGCGCCGCCGGGAACGCGCGCGAGCATCAGCTGCAGGTTCGCGAGCTCCACCAGGTCCTGCGGCGTGCGCTCGTAGGCGCCTTGTCGGCTGCCGAGCATGTGCGCGAGCCCCTGGAACTGACGGATCAGCTCAGCGCCGCTGGCGCCCTGACGCTCGCCCTGCGCAACGAGCGTCGCCAGGTAGCGCGCGACGTCGGGCGTGCGGAGCGACGCGTAGGCCTGATCCATCAGCTGCCCGCCGGCCTGCGCGCTGCCGAAGCCGCGCATGCCGGCCTCGCCCATCAGATAGGCGAGATCCGCCATGCCCTCGCCGCGCATGCCGTGCGCCGCCATCGGGCGCATGATCGAGAGCGCATCGGAGGGCATGACCGTCGTGTCGAACGACGAGCGCAGCGCCCCCTCCCGGATCGCGCGGTACTCGCCAGGCCCGCCGCCGCCGGCGATCGTTGCCAACACCGCCTGCAGCGCCATCTCTTCCGTCGTCGCCGCACCCTTCGAGAGCTCGCCAAACGCCGCACCGACGCCGAGGCTGAGCCCCATTGTGCCCGCGGCACCGACGAAGAGGCTCTGCAGCATGCGCCCCGCGTCGTAGGAGACGGGGAAGCGCGTCCGCGGCGACGCCGGCGGGACAGGCACCGACGCTGTGACCGCTGGGGTCGAGCCGCCACTCCCGTCGCCACCCCCAGGCGGCGCCACGAGCGGCATCGCCTCTTGCCGACCACCGCGCGCGACGATCGCGTCGACGACGGACTGGAGCGCTCGCAGCGACGTCGTGACGCCCTGGAGGCCAGTCTCCATCGCCTTGAGCTCGCGCACGACGGCCGCCGTCGACAGCGATGTGGCGTCGCGCGCACCGCCGCCGCCTGCGGGCGCCCCGCCACCGCCTGGTGGTGACACGCGCTGGCTGTCCTCACGCAGGCCCTGCAGCGCCGCGCGCGCCGTCGCGAGCTCGCTGACGTCAGCCTTGATCGGGACGACGACCGGATCGACCGCCATCCTGCGTTACCTTGTCCCCGTACAGAGCTCGCTCGTACTCCGCCCAGTCGACGACTTCGCCCGCGCGCTCACGCTCCATGAGCTTCCCGATTGTCGAGACGGCCTTGGGCTCCTTGAGGCAGACCGGGCAGAACGGCCGGTACGTCCATCCCTCGCAGGTGGTGCACTGCCAGGGTTCCTCGCCGCGCACGTGGCGGTCGATCTCCAGGTCGAGCTGGATCTCTTCGTGCGTGGCCGCCAGCAGCCGCGGGTCCGTCGCGGGCATCCGGTACTTGAGACGGTAGAGAAGGACATCGCTTTGTGGGAACGTCAGCTCGCGGGTTACGTGCTCTTTCCAGCGTCGTCGGACGTTTTTTTTTCCTCCCCGATGCGCTGCTGCGCGAGGACAAGCGCCCGCAGCATCGCCCGGCGAAACTTCGGCGAGTCCTGCGTCGTCTCGGAGACCCAGTCTGGCTTTCGCGTCGCCAGGACCTCGAAGAAGAAGATCGCGTGCATCAGCTGCCCGATCATCATCGGGACGCCGGCGTTCGGGTCGCTGACGCCCTGCGCCTGCCAGTAGCCGGCCCACCGCGCGGAGATGCGCGCCTGGTCGCCCAGCGTCGGCCACTTCAGCTGGAACGATCCGCCGAAGTCGGGCGCGAATTTCTCGGGCAGCCGCTTCACACCCTGCTCGATCCGCTCGGGCAGGTAGATCTCGTCGTCGAGGGAAAAAGCGATCGGGGGAAGGTCCACGGTGAGCTCCTGACGGGCGGGTGAGGCGGCCGCGCGGGCGGGACGCTGTTGTCGAACTCCGAGTCAGGTGGGCGTTGCACCCATCCCCCCGGTGAAGCGGTGGGCCCGCCGGACGCGATGCCGACGGCCCCGCAGACAGGAGGCTACTTGATGCGCATCGCGAGGAACGTGGCGCCCTCGGACACGAGACTGTTCGCGGGCACGTTGAGTGAGCCGCTGGCGAGGTGACACTCCTCCGCCGTCTGGATGCGCTCGCCGCTGAAGCGGTCGATCTCGTCGATGTCGATCGAGCCGGCGTTGATGCGGTCCACGGCCTCGCGTGTCCGCAGACGAATGCGCTGCAACGAGACCGTGTAGCTGTGCCGCGTGTCCACGATGTCGATCGGGTCCGCGTCCCCGATGCCGTAGAGATGCTGGGCGCCGGTGCTGATCTGCATGTCGACGCTCTGCGCGTCCGCCATCCGTCCGACCTCGGCGGTGCCGAGGAGCTCGCGCACCCCGGACCCCCGCGTGAAGATCGCGACGTGGTTGCCGGTCGTGAAACGCTCGTTGGCGATGTTGCCCATGGGTCCTCCGGGTTAGGCCGCGAGGGGCACGTCGAACGTCACGCTGAGCTCGAGCCGCTCGAGGCCCAGATTGACGTCGATGAAGTTGATCGGCGGGATGGGGGTGAGCGACGCGTACACGCGCAGCACCGTGTCGGACGTGAACTCCGATCGGATGCTATCCCGCCGGTAGCTGGCGATCCGGACCGCTGACGTCGGCCGGGTGCACTGGTTCAGCACCTGGTCCACGATCGCGTTGACGCGCCGGAGCGCGTTGACGGTGCCCTCGCGGCCGAGAATCTGCCGCAGCTGGTCCTCGATGAGGAACTGCACCGCATCGACGGCGGCCAGCACCGAGTGCTCGCGATGGTACAGGTTCGCGTCGGTGATGAACGTCGAGAGGCCGCGCGACACGAGGTAGGTCCCCGGCGCCGACGGGTCCTGCACCGGCGGCGCGATGCCGCCGAGCAGCAGACCGTCGATGCCGCCGACCTCCGTGTCGATGTCGAGGAGCGTCTCGAGGCTCTCGAAGTCCAGGTGCTTGAACGTCATCGGCACGCTGGGCTCGAGCGTGCCGGCGAGCGCCGCGTAGCGGGCGGCCGTGAGGTACGAGGCCAGCCCGTCGGCGCCGACGCCCACGTGCATCAGGCGGAACGCGTTCAGCGCCGCGGCCTCGGCCTTGAGCGCTGCGATCGCGGTCTGGCGGTTGGAGATGCCGTTCCAGTTCCGCAAGCCGCCGCCGATGATGCCGCGGCAGCGGCGCAGCGTGCAGTGCGCCGACAGCATCGCCCAGATTGCCGAGCTCGACGACACCACGTGGATGACGTGCACCCGCAGGTTCGTCAGCGACGCGAGCGCGTCCGTCCAGTCCTGGTTCGTGACTGCCGGCTCCGTGGCCCCGGTGAGCGCCGTGGCCGCGTGGTTGACCGGCGTCCCCTCGGCCAGGAACGTCGCGCCCACGAGCCCGGCCCGCGCGTTGATGTCGGCGACCAGGCCCGCGATCGTCGTGAACGGGAAGACCTCGGTCACGGTGCCCGACGCAGTGACGAGCGCGATGGTGAACTTGTTCGTCTCCATCTTCCGCGTGATCTCGTTGCCCTTGAGGCCCCAGACCTTCGCGGTGACGGTGAAGAGGTTCGTCGGCGTGACGCTCGCCTCCGTGCCCGACGCCTGCGTCGCCGCCGTGACGGGAACCACGAAGACCTGGTTCAGGCCACGATCGAGCTCCGGAAACGGCCGCACCGCGTACTGCGCGGCCGTCAGCAGATCGGAGGGCGCGAGGAAGCGATTCGGCGGCGTGGCCAGGGGCAATGCTGAGGGCTTCTTCGGTGGGAAGAACCCGGCGCCCGGCCCGACGATCGCGACGACACCGGTCGGCCCCTGGTTCCGCATGTCCAGGTCGTCGATGTTGATGTTGGAGAAGATCGTCGGGAACGTCGTGAACTGTCCCCGCGAGTTGAAGCCGATGCCGAAGTTCGCCATCCCACCCCTCCGTTACTGCGGCGTCTCGGCGCCGAGGAACGCGTTGAACGCCTGCTCCCATTCGTCGGGGAGCCGCAGCGTGCGCAGCTGATCGGCCGCGCGCACCTCGTGCCGGAACCCGGCGAGCGCGGTGCGCCACACCGCGGGCCGCTGGCCCACCCACTCCTCGAAGTCGACCGGGAACACGTCGGGCTGCGCCTCCGCGGCGCTCGAGGCCTCCGTGGTCGCGCTCGACGCGCTCGCGCGCGGCCGCTCAGAGCTCTGCTGGTCGCGTGTTGCCATCGACACCCTCCACGGTGAGGTCCTGCTCGGCGCCGGTGATGACCGGCAGCGGCTCGGGCAGCGACACCTCGGTGCGCACCTTCAGCATGAGCGTGCGGTGCACGAGGCCTTCGGGAAACTGCGGAGACCTGGGCGCCAGGTCGGTCTCTTCGATCTCGTGCAGGGTGGCGCCCTGCGCTTCGAAGCGGTCTCGGCCGAGCACCAGGTCCGCGACCAGCATGCCGGCCAACGTGATGGCGAAGCGGCTCTCGCTCGCCAGGATGTCGACGCGGATGCTGGAGAGCGCCGACCAGCCCACGCGCTGCGCGATGCCGTGGAAGACGGCGAGCTCCGTCGCCAGGTGCGCCACGGCCTCGGTCTCAAGGATGCCACGCGTGCGGAGGACGACGTCGCTACCGACCACCTCGTAGATGGCCTGCTCCTCGCCAATCCGGACGCGCCCGCGAGGCGACAGTCCCTCTGGCGCGCCGCCGCCGAGCGGCAGGACGACGTCGGGCTGGTTGCTGATCGTGCCCTCGAGCACCGCCGTCGCGATCGGCTCCTCGGCCGGGCCCGACACGGTGTCGCCGATGGTCCGGCCACCGCGGTCTGGCGCCTTGTGCTGCAGCGCGACCACGATCATCCAGTCCTCTTGCGGCAGGTTTCCCCACCCGAGCCGAACCTTCCCTTCGCGAATCTGCAGCGCGGTGCGGATGCTGTCGCGTTCGCGGCTGGGCCGCCCCGCGAGCAGGCGGTCGAGCTTCACCGGATCGTCGAGGAGCGACGCCAGCGTCGCCTCGAGCACGTCCATCACGACGAACTCCGGGAAGGCCAGGCCATCGTAGGGAACGCTCACGCTGCCTCCCCACCCATCACGGAGCGCACGAGCTCGACGACGTCGGCGCGCGCCGCGTCCTCGAGGAGCTCACGCGCCAGCGGCTGCACCAGGGCGACGGTGCGCGCGGCGAAGTGGTAGCCCGGCGTCGGCGGCACGAACCAGCCGAGGGAGTCTTCCGACAGCGTGCGCAACGTCGAGAACGTGCTGCTCTTCGCACCGGTCTCCGGGTTCACCTGCTCCCGCCGCTGCAGGCCGTCGTAGGTGCGGCTCCGCCACGTGTAGCCGGGCCGCCCCTCGCGGGTCTCCGCGGCCCGCGCGAGGTCGTAGTACCTCGGCGCCTTGCCGCCGCCGGCCTCCGGGAACATGCGGTCCAGCACGTCGTAGGGTCGCGACAGCTGCGTCCCCGCGGCCGACAGGCGCGCCAAGGCCTCACGGCGCTCGCGGCTCCCGCGCTCGGCCTCGGACGCGATGAGCGCGTCCTGGTAGACCTGCCGAGACATCATCGCGCGCGCGCGCCCGGAGCTGATGCCACCCGACTCGCTGCCCGGCGTGTAGTGCCGGAACGGGACGGCCATGTAGCGGCGCCCCGCCGCCGTGCGCTTCGCCGTGCCCCGGGCCTCCGCGGCGCCCCAGTCGATGACGCTCGGCAGGTGGAAGCCCGCGTGCCCGTCCTCGAGCACCTGCGCGTGGCGCGCGACGTTCATCGCCGCCACGGTCATGTCGTCGCCGCCGTATGGGACGATGCGCTCGAACGAGATCTCGCGCGCGTACTCGCCCGTGTCGCGATGCTCGGCGGCGAGCTCCTGCCACTGCGCGATCACCAGGTCGAGCACGTCGCCGCGGAGCGTCGTCAGGATATGCGTGAACTCGTTCAGTAGCTCACCGCTTTCTGCCCGCGCGGATGCAGCAGGTAGTCGAGGCGTCGGCAGTGATACCGGTACGGCAGCGGCAGACCGTTCTCGTTGCGGTCCTGCGGCTCGAGCACGAGGTACTCGACACAGGCGCGCATGCGCACGACGTAGGTCGTGCCGTTCGGTACGTCCGACGTGAGCCATGACACGTCGCGGCCGTTCACCTCGATGTCGGCCCCGAGCTCGAGCGGCACGACATCGACGACGTAGGGCGCCCCGGTGGGCGGCACGCGCCGGCTGTACAACGCCTTCTCGACCGCCTTCACCTCGGCGAAGCGGATCGTGTCCTCCTTGCCCTTCACGAGGACGTCGTCGACGGTGATCTCGGACAGCGGCAGCAGGAAGCGGCTGAACGGCGTCGGGACGATCCCGGTCGGGAACGTGAAGAAGGCGTCGCCCTCGTGGTACAGGCCGGCGGCATCCGGGCGACGGAGCGATCGCCGGTCGGGGCCGAAGCACCGCGCGTCGACCGCGTCGTCCCAGAGCACCCCGTACGGAAAGCAGTTGGTGCACGCCGGGTCCGCCTTGCCCGTCTTCGGGTCGATGCACGGGCAGCGCATCGCCATCCGGAGCCGCACCGGCGAGCCGTTCACACGCAGGAGATCGTCGAACTCCTGCGCCTTGAAGTGGTACTCGTCGAGCGTAGCCGCGGCGGCCTCTTCTTCGAAGACCGCCATCAGCAGACCACCATGCGCACGCCGCGCTCGTGCGTGTTCCAGGCCTCGCGAATCTCCGCCTCCGCCTCCATCGACCGCACGATGTAGCCGGTGTAGGCCCCGTACTTGCCGCCGGCGAATCCCTGCGAGCGCGACTGGCCGTCCTGCGACAGCGACTGACTGCCGGTGCCGCCCGTGCGGACGTTCGTGAGGATGCCGAACGCGCTCAGCGCCGTGC
>CAYSOF010000040.1:0-41609 GCA_964432595.1 uncultured Binatia bacterium (SeqCode)
AGGAGGTGAGTTAACCGCAGCTACTTGGTAGCACGCGGGAGGAGGGAGTGGGGCGCGGGGTGCCGTGCGAGGTCCACGCGCAGCCGACGGCACCCACGCCCGCCGCCACCGCGGACGCGAGGGCGCGGTTGCACCGTCCGCCGCCCATGCGTTACGACCGACAAACGGATGTTTGGGCTCGACTACACCGCCGAAGAAGAGGCATTTCGCGCGGAGCTGCGCACGTGGCTCGACGCGCATCTCCCGGCGAGCGGTCCGCCCGACGACGAGGACGCGCGGCGCGACTACCAGCGCGCGTGGCAGCGCGAGCTCGCAGCGGGCGGCTGGGTCGGCATCCAGTGGCCGCGCGAGCACGGCGGCCGCGGCGCGACGCTCAAGCAGCAGATCATCTTCACCGAGGAGATGGCGCGCGCCCGCGCGCCCGAGATCCTCGACGCCGTCGCCGTCAACATCGTCGGCTCCACGCTGATCCACGCCGGCACGCCCGCGCAGCAGCAGCGCTGGCTGCCGCGCATCCTGCCCGCCGACGAGGTGTGGTGCCTCGGCTTCTCCGAGCCGAATGCGGGCTCGGACCTCGCGTCGCTGCGCTGCCGCGGCGTGCGCGACGGCGATCACTGGGTCGTCAGCGGGCAGAAGGTCTGGTCGAGCAAGGCGCACTTCGCCGACTGGCTGCTGCTCCTCGTCCGCACCGACAACGACGTGCCGCGCCACAAGGGCATCACGTGCATGGTCGTCGACATGCACGCGCCGGGCGTCACCTGGCGTCCGCTCGTTCAGATCAGCGGCCGGCGCGAGTTCAACGAGGTCTTTCTCGAGGAGGTGCGGGTTCCCGTCGAGAACACGATCGGCGCGGTGAACGCCGGCTGGCCGCTCATCCGTACCGCGCTGGCGCACGAGCGCGGCACGCTCTGGGCGTTCGACTTCAAGATCCGCCTGCAGAACGGCGCGCTCGCCCTGGCCGACCTCTATCGCCGGGCGCAAACGGGCGGCGCGGGACGCGGCGGCGACGTCGCGACGCTGCGCGAGCAGGTGGCGCAGGCGTGGATCGAGTCCGAGGTGTTCGCGGCGCACACGCTGCGCATCCTCCCGAAGCTCGCCGGATCGGAGGCCGGCACCGAGGCCGCGTTGCAGAAGCTCTTCGGCAGCGAGGTGCAGCAGCGCGCGTGCGAGGTCGGCATGCAGCTGGCCGGCGCCTACGCGCAGCTCGGCATCGGTGAGGAGGAGGCGATCGACCGCGGCGAGTGGATCGAGCGCTACCTCTACTCGCGCTCGGTGACGATCTCGTCGGGCACGTCGGAGGTGCTGCGCAACCTCCTCGCCCAGCAGGCGCTGGGCCTACCGCGCGGATAGCACGGCCCGCGCGGCGTCCGTGAGGTCGCGCGTCGGCGCGACGCACGGCTGTCCGGCGCGGTGCCAGTAGCGCGTCACGCCGAGCCGCTCGTCGAGCGCGACGACGGTCGACGACACCGTCCCGTACGTCTCGCCGTGGTGGCAGAGGCCGTCGGGCCCGTGATCGGCGAGCAGGTCGAAGCCGGGCTCGCGTGCATCGAGGATGCGGCGCGCGCGCTCCGCACGCGGACAGGCGCCCACGCCGAACGGCTCGTTCACGACGACGTGCTCCCCCGGACCCAACGCGACGGGCCCGACGGTTCGCCCTGCTCCGAGATGAGTGAGCACGCGCGCTCCGCGCACGTCGACGACGAGCAGGTTGAAGGCGTTGTACTCGCCGAAGTCCGACGGCAGCCGGCCGGCGAGCGCGTCGAGGGGCAGGGTGCCGCGCGTCCGCGCGTTCGCCACGCGCGGCGCCGCCGAGATGTTGGTGATGGCCGCGAGACCCGCGCGGCTCACCGCCATCCACGTCCCGCCCGCCTCGCGATCACGTCCCGCGAAGACGCCCGGCGCGATCGCGAGCGGATCGTCGGACGGTCGCGCGCGGAACTCGTCGCGATTCGCGCCGACCACGACCGGCGCGGCGGTCCCCGGCGCCAGCCGAAGCAGGATCGTACACATGGCTCACGCCGCGCGGGCGTCGGCGTGGACGACGGGCAGCACGTCTCCGATCAGTCGCTCGGTCTGGTCGAAGACGTCGGCATCGCCGACCGCCATCGGCCGCAGCACGAACTTCGACGCCCCCGCGTCGACGAACTCGTGGATGCGCCGCACGATGTCGGGCGCGCTGCCGGCGACGACGTAGCGGCCGGGATCGGAGCCCTGGCCCAGCGCGGCCAGGATCGACGCCGTCTTCTGGACGACGGGCTCGTCGGGCGAGCCGAAACGGTACGAGAACGACGCGCCGTAGTGGTCGGGGTCGATCGGGCGTCCGGCCGCGGCGGACGCGTCGCGAATGGCGGCGATCACCGGTGCGACCTGCTCGGGCGACTGGATGCCGCCCAGCCAGCCGGTGCCGACGCGTGCGGTGCGCCGGATCGCCGGCTTGCTGCTGCCGCCGATCCAGAGCGGCAGCGGCTGCTGCACGGGCAGCGGGCCGATGCGCGCGTCGGTGTACTGGTAGTGCGTGCCCGCGTGGGTGACGCGCTCGCCGGTCCAGAGGCGCGCCATGATGTCGAGCGCCTCGTCGGCGCGGGCGCCGCTCGCCGCCGACGATCGCCCCGTCGCCTTCCACTCCGGCGCGATCGCCGGGCCCACGCCGAACGCCGGCAGCAGGCGCCCGTTGCTCAGGAAGTCGATCGTCGCGCACTCCTTCGCGAGCACCAGCGGATCGCGGAACGTCACGACGGCGACGTTCATCCCGAACTTGAGCCGCCGCGTGGCGCCGGCCAGCGCGGCCATCGTGCTCATCGTTTCGAGCTGCGGGGACGACGAGACGAGGCGATCGCTCTGCCAGAGCGAGTCGACCGTGCTGTCCTCGCAGCGCTCGACCCAGCGCCAGAACGTGCGCGCGTCCGAGAACGGAAAGTTGGCGAGACCGAGGCCGACGCGGACCTTCATGCCGGCCACGGATACTCCCCGCGGCCGGACAGGTCCACGGTCAGGACGGCTCGAGCGCGCGACGGTCGGGGGGCATCTCGCGCAGGGCGGGGCACGACGCGCACGCCCGGGCGTTGCGCAGCTGACCCTGCAACACCTCGGCGCACGCCCCGGTCAGCTTGCCCTCGGCGACGGCGATCTGCGTTCCCTGCGTGGCCCGCCGCAGCCACTTGAGCACCACCCGCGCGGGCTTCGACGCCGCGGTCTCCTCGCCATCGGTGTCGCGCTGGATGGTCTCACGCACCTGACGTACCCGACGGCGTACGTCGCGGGGGATCACCTGGCCGGCGCACGGCTCGGGCGGGAAGGCCTCGACCGCCGGAAGACAATCGCTGAGCCGACATTCGGGGACCGGAGCCGCTGCGAGCGCCGTCATCATCACCATCATCGTCCACATCGAGCCTCCTCTACTGCGCCGCTGGTCACTGGGCTAGCCTCCTTTCTTCGCTCGGCGTGCGGGCACGGATGTTGCGACCTTCCGGTGACGTGTCACACCCCATGCCGGCCGGCCATCGTCGCTCCAGCGCCAACGCGCTTCCCGACACTCTGTTGCCGGTCCAGATCGGCAGCGGGCCCGAGGGCGGCGCCCCCACGCAGCCCGAGCGGCTGCTGATGCTGGCCGTGCTCGAGGAGGCCGTCGAGACCTACTGCAAGCACGTCCGGCCGCGAAATCGCCGCGGGGCGCGTCTCTTCCAGGAAGCCGAGACGTGGTGCTCGTCGGACGACGTGCAGTGGCCGTACTCGTTCGTCAACATCTGCCACGTGCTCGGGATCGACGTGTCGTATCTCCGCTCGGGCCTCGACCGGTGGCGTGATCGCGCGCTGCGCCGGGCGTAGATTCTACAATCGGCCGTCTGCGTCGTCGTCCCGCTGGCAACCCTTACAGACGGCGTTCAGTATTGGCCGCCTGGTCACCGACGCCACGACGACCCGCCCGCCGAAGACGCCCACGCGGGCGCTGGTCTCGTGGGCGCTGTACGACTGGGCCAACAGCGGATTCAGCACGGTCGTCGAGACGTTCGTCTTCGCGGCGTACTTCACGCGCCAGGTGGCTCCCGACGAGACGACGGGCAGCGTCCTCTGGGGCAACACGGTAAGTGCCGCGTCGCTCGTCGTCGCGCTGGCCGGGCCGATGGTCGGCGCCCTCGCCGACCAGGGCGGACGGCGCAAGGTCGGCATCGCCGTATTCTCGTCGTCATGCATCGTCGCGACGGCATTGTTGTGGACGGTGCGGCCCGACGCGGCGTCGGTGTGGCCCGCGATGCTGCTGGTCGGCATCGCGCTCATCGGGACGGAGCTCGCGGGCGTGCTCTACAACGCGATGCTGCCCGACCTCGTGCCGCCGGAGCGGCTCGGACGATGGTCGGGGTGGGGCTGGAGCGCCGGCTACGCGGGCGGCCTCGTGTGCCTCGTCGTCGCGCTGCTCGCGTTCATCCGCGGCGAGGGCGCGTGGCTGCGCCTCGATCCGGCGACGGCGGAGCCGGTGCGTGCGACATTCGTCTTCGTCGCAGCGTGGTACGCGCTGTTCGCGTTGCCGCTCTTCCTCTTCGTGCCCGACGCCCCGGCGCGCGATCATTCCGCCGTCGCGGCCGTGCGCGCCGCGATGCGGCAGCTCGTCGCCACGATGCGTGAGGTGCGCCGGTATCGCGACATCGTGCGGTTCCTCGTCGCGCGCATGCTGTACATCGACGGGCTCGGCACCGTGTTCGTGTTCGGCGGCGTCTACGCCGCGGGCACGTTCGACATGACGGAGCAGCAGGTCCTGCTCTTCGGCATCGCGCTCAACCTGTCCGCCGGCCTCGGCGCCGCGACGTTCGCGTGGATCGACGACCGCATCGGCCCGGAGCGGACGATCGTCTGCTCGCTGGTCGGGCTGATCGGCGCGGCGACGGCGATGCTGCTCGTGCGATCGCAGCCGGCCTTCTGGGCGTTCGGCATGCTGCTCGGCGTCTTCGTCGGCCCGGTGCAGGCGTCGGGCCGCTCGTATCTGGCGCGCGTGGCGCCGCCGGCGCTGCGCACGCAGATGTTCGGACTCTATGCGCTCTCGGGGAAGGCGACGGCGTTCGTCGGACCGCTCGTCGTCGGGTGGATCACGTGGGCGACCGCGAGCCAGCGAGTCGGCATGGGGAGCGTCCTCGTGTTCTTCACGGCGGGGCTCGTGCTGATGCTCGGTCTGCCGGGCGTCCGCAGCAGTTTCTACAATCGCGGCGGGTCCGGCGGCCGGTGAACGACGAAACGACACGCGCGCGGTTGTGGTACGCGGGTTGCTCACGACCCCCCGCATGACGTCCGACACGCTCCAGGAATTCACCGACATGTTGCGCCACCAGCGCGCGTCCAAGATGCAGGGCATCGCCGGCGCCGCCGAGGACATGAACGAGCTCGCGGAGGAACGCGAGATCGAGCTCGAAGAGGCCGCACAGGAAGATCGCATGATGGGCATGCTCTCCCGGCTCGACTACCGCGGCCGGCGTGCGATCGAGGACATCGATGCAGCGCTCGAGCGCATCGCCGACGACACGTTCGGCGTGTGCGTCGACTGCGAGGAAGAGATTCCGATCGAGCGGCTGCGCGTCATCCCGACCGCCGTCCGGTGCGTCGAGTGCGCGAGCGCGCTCGACCGTCAGGGCCGCGTCGTCGGCAGCGAGACGCCGGCGCAGCCGGCGCTCGGCGACGCGCCGGCCGATCCCTTCGACAGCTGACCGTCGCGTGCGCTAGGTAGGGCGGCCATGCCGCCCCGCCGCCGCGCCGATCTGCTCGCCCGTCAGATCGCTCAGCCGCCCTTCGGTGATCGGTCCTTCGCGCCCGACGATCCGCCCGTCCGTGCGGGTGTCACCGGCAGCGGCGACGACCTGCTCGTGCTCGCCTGGTCGGCGACCGAGCTGGCCGCGGAGATCGCGGCGGGCACGCGCGTCCTCGGCGCGCTCGGCATCGCTCCCGGCATGCGGGTGGCGAACACGCTGCCCGGCGCGCTGTCGACCCCGGGCGCGCTGCTCCTCGGCGACGTGAACGAGGCGATCGGCGCGCTCGACGTGCCGCTCGGCGTCGTCGAGAACGCGGCCGCCGCGCGGGCCGCGTGGGAGCTCGTCGACCGCGTCGAGTGCGGCGTGGTGGTGCTCGCGCCCGAGACGGCCGCGCCGTTCCTCGACGCCGCCGGATCGACCGCACGGCCCTGGTGGCAGGGCATCGTCTGGCTCGATCGCGGCGCGCGCGCGGCGCGGCCGGCGGTGCCGGTGGGATTCGCGGGCTGGCAGCGCGCGTGGCTCGCCCTCCCCGAGGCCACGAGCTTCGTCGGCGGGTCGAAGACCGACGACGGGCGCTATCGTCTCGACGAGTCGCCGCGCGCGTCCGTCGAAGGCGGCGAGCTCGTCCTCGACGGGTACGCGACGGGCCTGCGCGGCTGTCGTCTCGACGACGGCGTCCTGACGGTGGCCTGAGCTACTCGTCGAGCGGCGCAAGCGAGACGTCGCGCGCCCGACGCGCGATCACCCGCGCACGCGACGCGAGATAGGCGGTGGGCGCCGCCGGGTTCCAGCGCCGCGGATCGGGCAGCATGACGGCGAGCAGTGCCGACTGGCGGGCATCGAGCCGGCCGGCCGGCACGTGGAACCAGTGCTGCGCGGCCGCCTCGATGCCGTAGATGCCGCGGCCCCATTCCACGACGTTGACGTAGACCTCGAGGATGCGGCGCTTGCTCCAGAACACCTCCATCCACCAGGCGAACCACGCCTCGAGGCCCTTCCGGATCCAGGTCCGTCCCTGCCAGAGGAACACGTTGCGCGCGCACTGCATCGTGATCGTGCTGGCGCCGCGCCGGCGCTTGCCGGCGTTGCGCTCGTTGTAGCGGCGCGCGTCCTCGATCGCCTGGACGTCGATCCCGCCGTGCTCGAAGAAGCGTGCGTCCTCGGACGCGATCACCGAGCGGAGGAGGAACGGG
Source organism: uncultured Binatia bacterium (SeqCode) (assembly GCA_964432595.1). Lineage (GTDB taxonomy): Bacteria > Desulfobacterota > Binatia > DP-6 > DP-6 > DASYLJ01. The sequence goes on from CAYSOF010000040.1 coordinate 6,926, forward strand.
CTCACCTCGCCGAGCCCCACCCACGACTTGTCGATGCCGACGCGGGGGCCGTCGAAAAGCCCGCCGATCATCCGCGTCAGCATCAGCGGCGTCACCGGCGGAGCGACGACCGCGTACACGATCACACCGAGCACGGAGGCCAGCGCGAACGCCGCCGCCAGCCGTGCGGCCCAGATGAGCAGTCGCCGCAACACGAGTGTGCGCCGACTTGTGACGATCGGCGGCGCGGCGTGCAAGGCGACGCTTGTCAGCCGTCGACGGAGCGGTGTAGCTGCCGCGCATGGCGGACACGCGCAAGGTGCCTCACGGGCTGCCCTTTGCGCCGACGAAGGTCGGCGTCCTGATCGACATGGACATGGGCACGAAAGACGACTTCCTCGCGTGCCTGCGCTTCGCGTTCGACGAGGCGTTCACGAACAAGATCATCATGCGGCCCGTCGAGCTGGTGGTGAAGGAAGCGGTCGGACTGCCGCGTCTCGAGGCGAAGAACACGATCGACGGCTACCTCGAGCTCGTCGCGCAGGGCGTGCTGTGCACCATCGGCCCGCTGATCACCGACAACTCGATCGCGCTCGCGCCGACGATCGAGCGCGTCGGCGTCCCGGCGATCACCTGGACGGGAACCGATCGCTACTACGGCGACTACTGCTTCAACCTCGGCAACGGCGGCCTCGCCGAGGAGGCGGCGATCATGGCGACGTGGATCCGCCGCAGTGGGTTCAAGACCGTCGGGATGATCCACGAGATCAGCCCCGGCGGCGTCGAGTACGCGTCGAACTTTCGCTGGTACGCGGCGCGCGAGGGCCTCGAAGTGCTGATCGAGGCGTACACGACGCAGATCCCCGACGACCTCGAAGGCGCCCTGCGGAAGATTCGCGATCAGGGGCCCGACTGCCTCGCATACCTCGGCTACGGCTTCCCGACGATCCTGATGGGCCCGATGTGGGCGAAGCTCGGCTGGAATCCGCCGCGCGTCATGACCACGGCGTTCCAGTTCTGCTACGCGAAGCCCGAGTGGATGGCGGCGCTCGAGGGGTGGGTGGGCGTCGACCAGATGTGCGAGCACAATCCGCTCCTCGGACCGATGTTCGACCGCTTCGCGGCGCATCTCGGCGGCCGCCGGCGCGATCACACGGTGACGGCGCTGAGCTACGACACCGCGCGGCTCGTCGCCGAGGGCCTCGCGCGTGCGAACCTGCTCACGCCGAAGGGACTCAAGGAGGGCCTCGAGAAGGTGCGCATGCTGCCCGCGGTGAACGGCGGCCCGCGCACGCACATGAGCCTCGGCCCCTACGACCACAAGGCGTACAAGGGCGACTGGCTGGTGCTCCGTCGGATCGAGAACGGGCGCACGGTCTTCGTCGACTACCACGACCCCGCGAAGTCGACCCCGCCGGGGACGCCCGGATGACGGGGCTCGTCGCGCTCGTCACCGGCGCGAGCCGCGGCATCGGCGCCGCGATCGCGCGCCGGCTCGCGGCCGAGGGGGCGGCGGTGGCCGTGACCGCGCGCACGCTCGACGCGCACCCGCACCTGCCCGGTACGCTGCGCGAGGTGGTCGGGGACGTCGAGCGCGACGGCGGCCGCGCCGTCGCCGTCGCGGCGGACCTCGCCGACGAGCGCGACCGCGCGCGCATCGTGGCGGAGACCGAGGCCGCGCTCGGGCCCGTCGACGTGCTCGTCAACAATGCGGCCGCGGCGTTCTACATGCCGTTCGAGCGCTTCTCCGAGAAGCGCTTCCGCGTCGCGGTCGAGTTGAACGTCCGCGCGCCCTTCGACCTGGCGCAGCGCGTGCTGCCCGGCATGCGCGGGCGCCGCCGCGGTTGGATCCTGAACGTGTCGTCGGCGACGGCGGTCTCGCCGACCGGGCCGCCGTTCGATGCGTTCCACGTGAAGGGCGGCGCGCTCCTCTACGGCATGACGAAGGCCGCGCTCGACCGCTTCAGCGCCGGGCTCGCCGCCGAGGTGTGGGCCGACGGCATCGCCGTGAACGCGCTGTCGCCGGTGGCGGCCGTGCGGACGCCCGGAACGGAGGCGCTCGGCATGCTGCCGCTCGACCGTCCGGAGCTGATCGAGCCGATGGAGGTGATGGTGGAGGCGGCGCTGGCGCTCGTCACCGGCGACCCCGCGACGCTCACCGGCCGCATCGCCTACAGCCGGCCGCTCCTCGCCGAGCTCGGGCGGTCGCCACGGACGCTCGACGGCCGCGCGCCGTTCGTCGAGGAGGCGGGACGATGACGGGACCGGTGCTCGTCACGGGCGCGGCCAGCGGCATCGGGCGCGCCACCTGCCAGCGGCTCGCGCGCGACGGCCGCGCCGTCGCGCTGGTCGACCGCGACGCGACCCTGCTCGACGAGACGTGCCGTGCGCTCGGCGACGTGCCGCGCGTCGCCATCGCCGCGGACGTGAGCCGCGCGGACGAGGTCGAGGCGGCGGTCGCGCAGGCGGTGCGCGCGCTCGGCGGGCTCGCAGGCGTCGTCACCAGCGCTGGCCTCTTCGATCCGGGCGATCTCCGTCCGCTCGGCGACGTCGAGGTCGACGCGTTCGATCACGTCCTGGCCGTCAACCTGCGGGGCACGTTCCTGGTAGCGAAGTTCGCGTTGCCGCACCTGCTGCAGCAGGGCGGTGCGATCGTGACCATCGCGTCGACGGCCGGCCTGCGCGGGCACGGCTTCGGGTCGGGCTACACGGCCAGCAAGGGCGGCGTCGTCGCGCTGACGCGGCTCCTCGCGGTGCAGTACGGCGAGCAGGGCGTGCGCGCCAACTGCATTTGCCCCGGCTTCACCGACACGCCCATGACCGGCGGCGTCCAGCACGATCCCGACTTCGCGCGCCGGATCACGCGGGGCATTCCGATGCGCCGCATCGGACAGCCCGAGGAGCTCGCTGGCGTCGTATGTCATCTGCTCGGTGCCGACGCCGCCTACGTGAACGGGCAGGTCATCGCCGTCGACGGCGGTGCCACCGCGATGTGAGCGATCGGCGTTGACCCGCCGAAGCGGCGAGGACTAGAAGAACGATCGTTCGTCCGGCGACGCGCCTATGCCCAACGTACGTCCTTCCACGCCGCTCCTGCCCACGAGCCCCGCGTTCCTGCGCCTGCAGGCGGCGCGTCGCGGGCGTGCGGGCGGCCTCGTGTTCGGCGGCCGCCCGTACCCGTTCGGCGAGCTGGCCAGCGCGGCCGACGAGCTCGCCGCGTGGCTGGCGCGGCGTGGGGTCGGAGCGGGCAGCCCCGTCGGCATCATGGCGGCGAACGAGCCGGCGATCGTCGCGATGCTGTACGCGGTGTGGGGGCTCGGGGCGGTGGCCGTGCCGATCAGCGCGCGCTCGACGGCGGCGGAGGCGGCGCGGCTGCTCGTCCACGCGCGGGCGCGCGCATTGCTCTGCGATCCGGCGCGCGCGGACGTCGCGCGCGACGCCGCGACGTCGGCAGGCACGCCGGCGATCGTGTGCGGGCCCGAGCTGCCGCTGGCGCCGAAGCTGCTGCGCCGGAGCGGCGGCGGACGGGGTGCCGCGCCGCGAGCGCCTGCGGCCGATCGGCTCGCCGCCATCGCGTACACGTCGGGCTCGACCGGCGCGCCGAAGGGCGTCCGACTGACCCACGGCAACTTCCTCTGGGCGACGCTCGCCTGCGCGCAGGCGCGGGGCGACGTGCCCGACGGCGTCGGCGCCTGCCTCTCGCCGCTGACCCACGTGCCGGTGCTGGTGTCCCATCTCCTCTGCCGCATCCTGCTCGGCGCGCGCGCCGTGCTCCTCGAGAAGTTCGACGTGCCGGCGGTCCTCGATGCCGCAGAGCGCTTTGCCGTCACCGACCTGCCGCTGATCGGCGGCATGGTGTTCGACGTCATCGGGCTCGGCGCGGTGCCGGACCCCGTGCGACGGACGGTGCGCAAGGTGAGCGTCGGCGGCGCGCCCACGCCGATGGCGTCGAAGCGCGCGCTCGCCGCGCTCTTCGCCGACGCCGAGATCATCGAGGCGTACGGGCAGACGGAGTCCACCGACGGCGTGCTGATGGCGCGCGGGACGAGCGTGTTCGATCGCGAGGGCACCGTCGGGCGGATGAACCCGCACGTGCACGTCGCGATCCGCCGCGCCGACGGCGCGCTCGCCGACGCGGGCGAGGAGGGCGAGATCGTCGTCGGCGGGCCCACCGTCATGCAGGGCTACCACCGCGACCCCGCCGCCACCGCTGCCGCCGTGCGCGACGGCTGGCTGCACACCGGCGATCTCGGACGCTGCGACGACGGCGGCTGGTTCTTCCTGACGGGGCGCGTGAAGGACCTCATCATCACCGGCGGCGAGAACGTCTCGCCGGCCGAGGTCGAGGCGGTGCTGCGCACGCACCCGGACGTGGCCGACGTCGCCGTCATCGGCACGCCGCATCCGCGCTGGGGCGAGCAGGTGACGGCCATCGTCGTCTGCCGCGACGGCGCGGCGCTCGACGGCGGCGCGCTCGGCGATTTCGCGGGTACGCGTCTCGCGGGCTTCAAGAAGCCGCGCCGCATCGAGTTCGTCGCGACGCTGCCGCGGAACGCCTACAACAAGGTGCAGACCCACGTGCTGCGCCAGCAGTTCGGAGGCGCGTGATGGCGTGGATCGTCCTGGTGATCGCGAGCGCGTTCGAGGTCGTGATGGCGCAGGGGCTGAAGGCCAGCCACGGCTTCACGGCGCTCGGCGGATCGCTCATGGCGATCGCCGGCGCCGTCGCCAGCATGTACCTCCTCGCGGTCGCCTTGCGCTCGCTGCCCGTGGGTACGGGCTATGCCGTGTGGACGGGCCTCGGCGCCGTCGGTACCGCGGTCTTCGGCATGCTGGTGCTCGGCGAGAGCCGCGATCCGTTGCGGCTTCTCGCCATCGGGACGATCCTCGCGGGTGTCGTCGGCCTGAAGGTCGTCACGCCGGAGTAACGACATGGACTACCAGCACATCCTGTTCGACGTCGCCGACGGCGTCGCCACCATCACGCTGAACCGACCCGAAAAGCGCAACGCCTGGAACCGGGCGATGGGCATCGAGATCCGCGAGGCGCTCATGGTCGCCGACGAGCGCGACGACGCGCGTGCGATCGTCGTCACCGGGGCGGGGCGCGACTTCTGCGTCGGCGCGGACCTCGAGGGCGGCGGAACGGTCTTCGAGCGTGCGCGCGCGGCCGAAACGGCGGGCGGGCCGCGCCTCACGCTGAAGGCGTGGGACGTGCGCAAGCCGATCATCGCGGCGCTGAACGGCGCGGTCGCCGGCGTCGGTGCGACGCTGCCGCTGCAGTGGGACATCCGGCTCGCGGGCGAGAGCACGCGCATCGGCTTCGTCTTCGTGAAGCGCGGCCTCGTGCCCGAGGCGGCCAGCACGTGGATGCTTCCGCGCATCATCGGCATGAGCCGCGCGGCCGAGCTACTGCTCACCGGCCGGCTCGTCACCGCGCGGGAGGCGCTCGAGTACGGGCTCGTCTCGCGCGTCGTGCCCGACGCCGACCTGCTCCCCACGGCCCAGCAGATGGCGCGCGACATCGCCACGCAGACCGCGCCCGTCGCCGTCGCACTGACGAAGCGTCTCCTGTGGCGCTTCAGCGGCGAGACCGATCCCGAAGCGGCGGAGCGGCTCGACGCGCAGGTGTTCGGGTGGACGACCCAGTCGCCCGACGCGAAGGAGGGCATCCGCGCGTTCCTCGACAAGCGCACGCCCAACTGGTCGATGAGCCCGACGACCGATCTGCCCGACCTCGACGCGATGCCGCCGGCCGGCGCGCCGCCGGCGAAGGCGAAGAAGAAATGAGCGAGACGCTCGGCGCCTTCCTGGACGCGGTCGCGCGCCGCGCGCCGGAGCGCGAGGCGGTGGCCTGCGCGCCGCGCGACGTCGTCACGACGCGCATGACGTGGGCGGAGCTGCGTCGCGCGAGCCGGGTCGCGGCGCGGAAGCTCGTGCTGGCCGGGGTCGGCAAGGGCACGCGCGTCGGCTTCCTGTGCGGCAACCGCGCCGAGTGGCTGCCGATCGCATTCGGTGCGCTGCGCGTGGGCGCGGTCCTGGTGCCGTTCTCGACGCTCTGGAAGCGTGAGGAGATCGCCTACGCGCTGACGCACGCCGACGTCCGCATCTTGCTGACGCGATCGGGCTTCCTGAAGCACGACTACCTGGCGACCATTCGCGACATCGTTCCCGAGATCGACCGCGCCGCGCCCGGGAGGCTCTACGCGCCGTCGGCGCCGGCGCTCCGTCGCGTGGTGCTCCTCGACGGCGACCTCGGGCGGACCGATCGCTGGGACGCGCTGCCGTCGGCGCTCGACGACCGCATCCTCGACGGCCTCGAGGCCGCGGTGTCGCCGACCGACGTCGCGACCATCTTCTTCACGTCGGGGACGACCGCGCAGGCGAAGGCGGTCGTCCACACGCACGCCGCGCTGACGACCTCGGGCCGGCGCGTCGGCGAATGCCTCGGGGTCGGGCCCGACGACGCGTGGTGGGGCCACATGCCGCTCTTCTGGAGCGGCGGCTTCGTGATCGGCGCGCTGGCCACGATGGCGGGCGGCGGGCGCATCGTCCTGCAGGAGCAGGTCGATGCCGGCGCCGCGCTCACGCTGCTCGAGGCCGAGCGCTGCACGATCATGGCCGGCTGGCACCAGGCCGGGCCGCTGCTCGACCATCCCGACTTCGGGAAGCATCGCCTCGCGCTGTCGAAGGGCTCGAACCATCCGCTGGCCGAGCGGCTCCTCGGGCCGGATCACCGCGCGGTGGGCATGTACGGCATGAGCGAGACCGCCACGTGCGTCGCGTGCGCGCGCTGGGACGATCCGGTCACCGTGCGTCGCGAGACGTTCGGCCGTCCGCTCGACGGCATGGTGCTGCGCATCGTCGATCCGGAGACCGGGGCGGAGGCGCCGCCGGGCACGCCCGGCGAGATATTCGTGAAGGGCCCCACCCTGATGGAGGGGTACTACCGCGTGCCGCGCGCGCAGACGTTCGGCGCCGACGGGTTCTTCAAGACGGGCGACCTCGGCTACCTCGACGCCGACGGCTGCCTGCACTTCGCGACCCGCCTGAAGGACGTCATCAAGACGGCAGGGGTGAACGTCGCCGCGGTCGAGGTCGAAGAGGCGCTCCAGAAGCACCCGGCGGTGAAGGCCGCGCACGTGGTCGGGGTGCCGCACGAGACGCGCGGCGAGAACGTCGCGGCGTTCGTCGTCCCGCACGCGGGGCAGACCGCCGACGAGGCGACGTTGATCGCGTTCTGCCGCGAGGGCCTCGCGAGCTACAAGGTGCCGCGCCACCTCTTCGTGATCGACGAGGCGGCGGTGCCGCGCACCGGGACCGGCAAGATCGAGAAGCCGGCGCTCCGCCGTGAGGCCGAGCGCCGCCTGAAGGAGTGAGCACCATGGCGAGCTTCGAGACCGTACTCTTCGACGTGGAGGACCGCGTCGCCGTCATCACGCTGAACCGTCCCGAGCGGCTCAACGCGATGAACCAGAAGCTCAAGGACGAGCTGCGCGAGGCGTGGCGCATGGTGCGCAACGATCCCGACATCTGGTGCGCGATCCTGACGGGGGCGGGGAAGGGCTTCTCCACCGGCGCCGACGTCGAGGGCCTCGCCACGAACGGGTTCACGCGGCCGGATCGCTGGCGCGAGCTGGCGCTCATCGACACCATCGCGGAGCTGCCGACGCCGCGCCGCCAGCGCGTCTTCAAGCCGGTCATCGCGGCGGTGAACGGCGCCGTCGCCGGCTTCTCGCTCGATCTCGTCACCGAGGCCGACATCCCGATCGCGTCGGAGCAGGCGTACTTCGTCGACCCGCACGTCTCGCTGGGCCTCGTGTCGTCGCACGAGATGGTGAACATGGCGCGGCGCGTCCCGGTCGCCGTCTGCCTGCGCATGGCGCTGCTCGGCCGGCACGAGAAGATGAGCGCGCAGCGGGCGTACGAAGTGGGGCTCGTCACCGAGGTGGTGCCGCACGATCAGCTGATGGCGCGGGCGCGCGAGCTCGCGGCGCTGATCTGCCAGAACTCGCCGCTCGCCGTGTGGGGCACGAAGATGGGGATCCTCCAGGGCCTCGGCCTGCCGATCCCGCAGGCCGAGGAGATCGCGGCGGGCTACCTGGAAGTGGTCGAGCAGAGCGACGACTACCACGAAGGGCCGAAGGCCTTCATGGAGAAGCGCAAGCCGAGCTGGAAGGGGCGGTAGCGTCGAGCCGAGACTGCGTCTCGGCTCGTGCGATCGTGTAGCGGTCGTGGTCCGCGCGACCCTCGTGTCGCGGCCGGCGAAGCCGGCGCGACATGCGTGGCACGCATGTCGTCTCAGCCGCGCCGGCGCTCTTCGGCCCACGAGCCCGGCGCCACGCCGTCGACGCGCACTTTGCGCGACGCGAACAGCCAGCGGCCGTCGCGCCGGACGTACGTGTCGCGATAGCGCCCCCAGTGGTCGGGGCCGCGCTCGGTGACGACGAAGAAGTAGGCGGCCCCGTGCGCGTCGTCGGGCCCGTCCACGGTGATCGTGTGGCTCCCGACGTTGTGGCGGATGTAGCCCCGTGTCGTCGTTGCCGTCGTCTGGACGCTCGTCTGCGTGCCGCCGACGAAGGCGCGAATCGCGTCGGGGCCGACGAGCGGGGCGCGGTCGTCGACCTGCAGCGAGCCGTCGGGCGTGAACAGCGCCACGAGCGCGTCGAAGCGGCCGCCGTCGGCGGCATGCGCATAGGCGGCGGCCAGCTCGCGGATCGCCTCGCGCGCGACGAGCTCGTCGAGCGTCATGCGAGGGCCCGCAGCACGTCGTCGGACGCCGTCACCGTCGCGAGCAGCGGCATGATGTTCTCCACGGAGAAGCGGTGCCAGGCGTCGGGGTAGCTCGCGCAGCAGTCCTCGATGACGACCATGTCGAAGCCGCGGTTCACCGACGCGCGCACGATGCTCTCGACGGCGATGTTCGTCGAGACGCCCGTCATGAGCATCGTCGTCCGGCCCAGCATCCGCAGCACCGGGTAGAGCTGCGTGCCGTATGAGCCGTCGACGCCGACGGTGCGCTCGAGCACGTAGTCCTCGGGGTGGGGCGTCAGGCGCTCGTGGACCTGTACGCCCCACGTGCCCTCGACGAGCCGGGGCTTCGAGCCGGCGACGCGGTGGAGGCGCGTGTTCGGCCGCGGAAAGCCGGGCTTGCCGCAGAAGTTGATGTAGAGCACCGGTACGCCGCGGGCGCGAGCCGCGGCGGTCAGACGTTCGAGCTTCGCGACGATGCCGCGCTGCTGCACCTGCTGCGCCAGGACGCCGCCGAGGCCTTTCTCGCCAACGTTCGACTCGTGGACGATGTCGTTCTGCATCTCGACGAGACAGAGCGCAGCACGTGCGAGGTCGAGCGTCAGCTCCGCCATCATCGACCTCCGAATCGGGGAACAACGCCCCGCTCACCCGCCACGACAGAACTGAACGCCCGTGCCGGCGTGTCGGCTGCGGGTGTTACCAATTTGTCCTCCGGTACGTGCGGTCGGCGATGGCGGTCGCCGAATCGGGGCGCATGCCACCGGCAGGTGCCACACGAGTTTGCTGGGAGCAAGGCGCGGCGCGCGGCGTCACGTCGTCGACGAGCGTCACCGCGATGAGCAGCGGGCGACGCGGATGCCGCTGTGTGTTCGGGTCTGCACGGGGCGTTTTGGCGCGACGAAGCGCCCTGGCACGGAAGCCGCTTCCATCCGGGTGGGGAACAGAGCGTGAGCCGCGTGGCTCGGGAGGACACTGCCATGGAGAGGGATAACCGTCGGAACCGAATGCGCGTCGCAGTCGCTGCGATGCTCGCCGTGCTGGGACTGAGCGCGGCGACTGCCGGTGCACACGGCTCGTCCAGCCAGTCGCGCGAGGGGAAGATGCTGCTCAAGTGTCAGCGGCAGATCGCCAGTGAGGGCATCCAGCTCACGGGCCGTCTCAGCTGGAAGATGGCGCGCTGCGTGCTCCCCCTCGGCGACTGCGGCGTCGACAACGCCGGCCGTCCCGACGCCTGCGACCGCGCATCGCGCTCGTGCGGCGGGCTGCCGGGCGAGGTCGCGAGCCTGAAGGGCCGTTTCACGTCGCGCGTCGCGAGCGCGTGCGGTGGGCTCGCAATGGACAAGCTGCTCGGCGGTCTGGAGTTCACCGAGCAGATGGCCGACTGCAGCGTCGCGTCCAGCATGGACTTCGCGCGTTGCCTCGCCGACAACCTGCACGAGGCCGAGGCGGAGTCGATCGTGCGCATGGCGCCCGCGGCCTGCACCTACATCGAGCGCGCCGGCCTGGGCGCGGTCTTCCCGTCGTCGATGTGTCTCGACGGCGAGAACTGCGAGGAGGAGCCGCCGCCGCCGCCGACGTGCGAGGGCGACCTCTACTGCGGCGGGCCGGACGCCGTGGCGTGCCCGAGCGGCATGGTCTGCAACCGGCTCGATCCGTCGTGCGGCCCGAGCGACCTCGGCGGCGTGTGCGTCGCGATGCCGACCGGGTGTACGGACGACATGCCGGTCTGCGGCTGTGACGGGCAGACCTACGCGTCGGACTGCCATCGCGTGATGGCGGAGGTCGTTCTCGAGCACGAGGGCGCCTGCGAAACCGCGATCGGTTGCTTCTCGAACGGCGACTGCGGCGCGGGTCGGTTCTGCAACCTGCCCGCGGGCGACTGCGGCGAGTCGCAGATGGGTACCTGCATGCCGATGGACGACCCGGAGTGCGCGCAGTGCGGCGAGTACGGCGGCGCGGTCTGTGGCTGCGACGGCATGACGTACAACTCGGACTGCGACCGCCGCGCCGCGGGCGTGTCGAAGTTCTCGGACGGCTCCTGCGCGTTCTTCTGAGCGCGTAGCCCGTTCGTGTGGGAGCCGCCGTTCGCCGGCCTGTCCGGTGGGCGGCGGTTCTCGTTTGGCCACTCGCACGCGCTTGACGGTCGGGCCGGCCGGTTGATAGCGCCCATCGCTTGCATGCAGTGGCCTCCGTCCGCCGCCGATTTCACCCGTCTTCGTGACACGCTCCGCTGGGTCCACGAGCGCTCGCCGTGGTACCGCCGCGCCTTCGACCAGGCCGGCGTGCGGGTCGACGATCTCACCGACTACGACGCGTTCCGCCGCCGCGTGCCGCGCACCGCCAAGGTCGATCTGGTCGACAACCAGCGCGCGCATCCGCCGTTCGGCGAATTCCTGGCCGCGACGCGCGAGGAGTTCGGCTCGCTGCACACGTCGCCGGGACCGATCCTGATCCCGCGGCTCGCGTCGGAAGCGGGCGGCACGCCGGTGCTCAAGGCGTCGATCGAGGCGATGGGCGTGCGGCGCGGCGACATCGCCCACGTCACCTTGTCGTACCACATCATGCCCGGCGGGCTGCGGCTGCATCGCGCGTTCGAGGAGGCGGGGTGCCTCGTCATCAACGGCGGCACCGGCAACAGCCGCCTTCAGGTCGAGGTCGCGAAGGCGTGGGGTGCCACGGTCTACGCGGGCACGCCGAGCTTCCTCGCCAACCTCGGCGACACGGCCAAGGAGATGGGGCTCGATCCGCGTCGCGACCTCTCGTACCGCATCGGCTTCTCGACCGCCGAGGCGCTGACGCCGCCGCTCCGGCGCGACCTGCAGGAGACGTTCGGCATCGAGCTGTTCGACCACTGCGGCGAGGCGCAGATCGGTCCGCTGGCGGGCGAGTGCCGCGTCCACGACGGCATGCACCTGCACGCCGTCGACCTGTTCTGCGAGTTCCTCGATCCCGAGACCGGCGAGCCGGTGGGCGAGGGCGGCACCGGCGAGCTGGTCGCGACGCAGCTCGGCCCGCGCGCGCTGCCGCTCGTGCGGTACGCACCGGGCGACGTCTTCCGCATGCTCCCGGGCACGTGCGCGTGCGGCGATCCGTCGCCGCGGCTCGTCTTCGTCGGGCAGAAGGGCGCCATCCGGAAGATCAAGGGCGTGCTCGTACATCCTGCGCAGGTCCATCGCGCCCTCACCGAGGTCCCGGGCGTCGGGCGCTTCCAGATCGAGGTCGATCATCCGGAGGGCGAGCGCTACGACCGCGCCGTGTTGCGCGTCGCCACCACGACGCCGCCGGCCGATCCGGCCGCGCTGGCGCGGCTCGTCGCGGAGAAGGTGAAGGCGGTGGCGCTGATCTCGATGGACGTGGAACTCGTGGCGGAAGACGCGATTCCCGAGGCCGCGGCCGCGCCGCGGTTCGCCGAGGCCATGATCGATCGGAGGAAGAAGTGACCGCGCGTCCGCCGGGCGAGCGCCCGTACTACGCCCCGGAGATCCAGACGATGCCGCTCGAGCGCGTGCGGCAGCTGCAGAGCGAGCGCCTCGGCCGCCAGCTCGATCGGGTGTGGAACGGCCCGGTCCCGTTCTTCCGGAAGAAGCTCGAGGCCGCCGGACTGCGTCGTGCCGATCTGCGGAGCGTCGACGACCTCGGCGCCATCCCGACGACCGTCAAGGCGGAGCTCCGGCGCAGCGAGGAGGAGCATCCGCCCTTCGGCGACTATCGCGGCGCGCCGGTGAGCGCGGCGGTGCGCCTCGGCGCGTCGACGGGCACGAGCGGGCGGCCCACGCTGATCCTGTGGACGCGGAAGGATCTCGAGGTCGATCACGCGGCGTCGGCGCGCGGGCGTTGGCGCTGGGGCCTGCGACCGGGGATGAGCCTCGCGAACGCGCATCCCTTCGGCATGAACGCCGGCGGCTGGCACTTCAGCCACGGCGTCGAAGCGCTCGGCGTGCTGAACATCCCGTCGGGGCCGCCGGTCGGCGACGCGCACATCCGCGACGTCCTGACGGTGTGGCGGCGGCTGCGTCCCGACATGTATCGGCTCTTCGGAAACGTCGCGACGACGTATGCGGACGCGGCCCGCGCGCGTGGCATCGATCCGGCGCGCGAGTTGAACCTCGCGATCGCCGGCGATCACCCGTCGGAGCAGTATCTGATGGCCAGCTCGGGGCTCGAGGCGCTGCCCCTGCTCGGCAGCGCCTGCGGCGAGCGCGACGGCGCGCATCTCGCCGAGGACCTCGCGATCGTCGAGGTCATCGAGCCCACGACGGGCCGCCAACTTGGCCACGGCGAGCGCGGCAACCTCGTCGTCACCGTGCTCGAGAAGGACAACTTCCTCCTGCGCTACGATCTCGAGGACGTCGTCCGCCTGAACACGACCGCGTGCTCGTGCGGTGAGACGCATCGCCGCCTGTTCTACGAGGGGCGGGTGCGCGACGTGACGCCCGTCGAGGGCAAGAAGATCCTACCGATCGACGTCGCGCTCGTGCTGTACGACTTCCCCGAGGTGTCGACGCCGTCGGCCGAGTACCAGATCCTGCGGCCGCGCGTGCCGGCGCCCGCCTTGCACGTCCGCTGCGAGCACGCGCCGGGCGCCGACGTGGCCGGGCTCGGCCCACGCCTCGAGGCGCGGTTCCGCGAGGCGCTCGGGGTTCCGGTTCGCGTGGAGCTGATGGGGCGGGGCGGGCTGCCGCGCTTCGCGTACAAGGCCCAACGCGTCGTCGATGAGGGCGAAATCGCGAATTGACACCTGAATGCGCTCGCGGTATTGCGGAGTCTGACTACGCGTAGTGAGGCTCCGCAAAAAAGGGGGATCGATCCGATGTCCACGCTGGAACGATACGCGACGCCCGCCGACGGAGTTGCCTGGAACGTCCCGGGCAGCTTCGAGACCGCTTTCCGCTGGGAGTATCAGGACGGCCGCGAGTCGCTCCTGAACCTGTACCGCAAGGGCAAGCAGAAGCAGTGGGATGCGGACACGCGCATCGACTGGTCGCAGGAGCTCGATCCGGAGAACCCCGAGCAGCTGCCGGACGAGTCGATTCCGATCCACGGCTCGCCCGCGTGGAACCGGCTGACCGCCGCCGAGCGCGCGAACGTCCGCCGCCATTTCCAGTCGTGGCAGCTGTCGCAGTTCCTGCACGGCGAGCAGGGCGCGCTCGTCTGCACGGCGAAGATCGTGCAGCAGGTGCCCAGCATGGACGCCAAGTTCTACGCGGCGACCCAGGTGATCGACGAGGCCCGCCACGTCGAGGCGTACTCGCGGCTCCTGCACGACAAGTTCGAGCTGGCGTATCCGATCACGCCGACGCTGCAGCGCCTGCTCGACAACGTGCTCAGCGACTCGCGCTGGGACATGACCTACCTGGGCATGCAGGTGCTCATCGAGGGGCTCGCGCTCGCCGCTTTCGCGCAGATCCGCGATCAGTCGCAGAACCCGCTCGCGGCGGCGGTGAACGCCTACGTCATGCAGGACGAGGCGCGTCACGTCGCGTTCGGACGCTTCGCGCTGCGCGACTACTACCCGCAGCTCACGCAGGCGGAGCGCGACGAGCGCGAGGAGTTCGCCGTCGAGGCGTGCTACCTGATGCGCGACCGCTTCCAGGCCGAGGAGGTGTGGGCGACGCTCGGCCTGCCGGTGGACGAGTGCGCCGCATTCATGCTCGAGTCGGGCTTCATGAAGTCGTACCGCTCGGCGCTCTTCAGCCGCATCGTGCCGACGATCAAGGACATCGGCCTCTGGGGCCCGAAGATCCGCAAGGGCTACGAGCAGATGAACATCATGGGCTTCGCCGACGTCGACGTGGCCGGGATGTCGGCACACGACGAGCAGGTCGCCGACGAGATGGATGCGCGCAACGCCGAGGTGCAGCGCATCGCCGCGGTGGGAGCCGGCGGGTGACCACGGCGGGCCGCTTCCGGATGCGGGATCTGGAGCGCCTCACGGGCGTGGGGCGGGAGACGATCCGCTACTACATCCGCGAGGGGCTGCTGCCCGAGCCGGAGCGCCCGCGTCGCAATACCGCCTGGTACGACGGCGCGTTCGTCGAGCGGCTGCGGCTCATCCGCGAGCTGCAGCAGAAGCGCTTCCTGCCCCTGCACGTCATCAAGGCCATCGTCGCCGGCGACGCGCCGCCGCCGCGCGACGAGGTGCGCACGCTGCTCGAGCTCGACGGCAAGCTGTTCCCGGCGGTCGAGAACGTGCCGTCGCATGCGCCCGAGTCGCTGTCCGCCGCCGCCAAACGCGTCGGGTTGAAGGCGTCGGAGATCCGCGAGATGGCCGACGTCGGCGTGATCACACTGCGCACCGAGGACGGCAAGCAATGGCTCGACGAGAGCAGCATTCGCATCGTCGAGCTGTGGGCGCGCTGTCGCCGCGCCGGCTACACGGACGAGCTGGGCTTCTCGCCCGAGAGTCTTCGTCTGTACGTCGAGCTGACCGGCTGGCTCGCGCGCGAGGAGCTGCGGCGCTTCTCGCGTGGCGTCACCGGCAAGGTCGATACCGAGACGTCGGCGCGGATGGCCGAGGAAGGCATCACCGTCGTCGGGCTGATGCTCACCGAGATTCGCAAGGCCACGCTGCTGCGCTTCATCGCCGAGGGCAACGTGCCGAGCGCCGATGCCGAGGCCGAGCCGTTGCCGAAAGTGGTTGGTGTCCCGCCGCGAATCGGCTAGGAACCCTCCCCGTGATTTCCACGGGTGATTTCAAGCGCGGCCTGCGCGTCCTCATCGACGGCGATCCTTTCACCATCCTCGACGTGCACGTGCAGTCGCCGTCGGCGCGGGGGGCGAGCTCCCTCAGCAAGATCCGCGTCCGCAACCTGCGGACCGGGCAGGTGCTCGACAAGACGTTCCGCGGCGGCGACAAGGTCGAGGAGCCGAACGTCGAGCTGCGTCCCGTCCAGTTCCTCTACGCGGACGACGACGGGCTGCACTTCATGGACAGCCAGAGCTACGAGCAGTTCATGCTGTCGCGCGACGAAGTGGGCGACGGCGCGGGCTACCTGAAGGAAGGCCTCGAGGGCATCCGCTCGGTCGTCTTCAACGAGAAGGTGATCTCCGTCGACCTGCCGAACACCGTCGTGTTGCTCGTGACCGACACGGCGCCCGCGCTGAAGGGCGCCACGGCGCAGGCGCAGACGAAGCCCGCCACGCTCGAGACGGGCCTGGTCATCCAGGTCCCGTCCTACCTCGAGTCGAACGAGCTCGTGATCGTCGACACCCGCGAGGCGCGCTTCGTCAGCCGCGCGAAGGGCTGACGCTCACACGAGCTTGTAGAGCTTCGCCGCGTTGAGCGCGCACATCTTGTCGCGCTCCTCCTGCGAGACGTCGCGGAACATGTCGTCGACGACCCGCCGCGTCTCCGGCCAGTCGCAGCCGTGGTGCGGGTAGTCCGACGACCACATGATGTTGTCGACGCCGATCGTGTGGCGGTTCTTCACCGCATAGTTGTCGATCATGAAGCTCGAGCGCCAGTTGCGGCGGTAGTAGTAGCTCGGCTCGTGCTTGAGCTTGATCGGCAGCCACCAGCGGTTGCGCCACCAGCGGTCGTCCAGCTGCTCGAGGATGTACGGGATCCAGCCGGCGCCGGCCTCGACCGCGACCCACGTGAGGTCCGGGAAGCGGTCGTGCACGCCCGAGCTGATGATTTCGGGCATGTCGGTGATCATGTCGGCTGCGCCCACGTTCGCGAGCCCGGTGAGGTCGTCGCCGCGCTTCCCCTTCGGCTTCGGCTTGTTGATCTTGCGCATCACGCGCACGTGGAAGTGCACCGGCACGCCGTTCGACTGCGCGGCATCCCAGAACGGATCGTCCTCGGGCCGGATCTTGTCGCCGACGCTGGGCATGGTGTTCAGCCACACGCCGCGGAAGCCCATCTTGAGGCAGCGCTCCATCTCCTTGATGGCCGCGTCGACGCCGAGCGCCGGGATGCATGCGAGACCGATCAGGCGTGTCGGGTCGACGCTCATCACCTCTTCGGCGAGCCAGTTGTTGTAGGCCTGGACGCCGGCGAGCTGGAACTCGGGATCGTCGTCGGAGAAGAAGTGGCTCATCATGCGAGCCGAGCCGAACAGCACCTCGGCGTCGACGCCGTCGTAGTCCATCTCTTCGAGACGGGGCGCGCCTCGGAAGTTGCCCTGGTTGGCCGCCGCGAACGTGACGCCCGTCCAGCGCACCTCTTCGTGCTTGCGGCCGGCCGAGGCGTAGATCCCGATGGGGGCCGGGGCGATGTCGGGCGCGAACTGCCACGCCTCGCCGCCTTCGCCGTCCGACACGACGGTCGGGACCTTGTCGTGGAACTTCTTCGCCATGTACGTCGTCCAGATGTGCGGCGGCTCGAGCACATGCGAGTCGGCGGAGATCAGTCGGTAGTCGCGGGCAGCCATCGTCCGGAATCCTCCCGGCGGCGAATCTACGAACAAACGATCGTTCGTTTCAAGGGCAGGTGTTCAGGGTTGCAGCTTGCCGGCGTTTCCGGCCCGCTCGAATTGGCGACGGAGGGTGGCCAGGTCATCCGCACCGAAGCGTGAGAACGTCGTGGCGCCGCGAGGTTGCCACCACAGCGGATCGGGACCGTCGACGCCCAGGAAGCCGGCGCGCTGCAGCTCCCGCTTCACCACCTTGTTCGTCTCGGAACGCACCAGCTCGGGGACGACGCGTACCCACGTGGGTCGCCACTTCACCGATAGGTCGGGCTGCGCGTCGAGGAAGCGGGCGAATGCGTCGGCGTCGAACGTCGCGCCCTCGCGGAGCGCGAGCGCGGCCATCACGCGGTCGCCGGCGTCGGCGTCGGGCACGCCGTAGACCGCCGCCATGAAGACGTCGGGATGCCGCTGGAGAATCTCCTCGACGGGGCGCGCGAGGAAGTTCTCGCCGTCGACGCGAAGCCACTCGATGTCGCGGCCGGCGAAGTAGATGTAGCCCGCGCCGTCGCGGTAGCCGAGGTCGCCGGTGTGGAATCGGCCGCCGCGCGTGCGTGCCTGCGTCGCCTCCTCGTTCTTGTAGTAGCCCTCGAAGAGGCCCGTGCCGGACGTGTTGACGATCTCGCCGATGGCCTGTTCCGGGTTGGCGAGGCGCCCGCGTGCGTCGAAGACGGCGTGCGCGCATTCGTTGCCCTCCTCGTCGAGGATGGCGACGCCCGGTCCGGCGACGCCGAGGGCTCCCGGCGGATCGCCGTCGCTGCGCGTGAACGTGACGCCCACCTCGCTCGCGCCGTACGAATCGATGACACGGCAGCCGAACCGTGTCGCGAACGCGTCGAGGTACTGGCGAGGCCCCTCGTTGCCGTACGCGAGGCGCAGGGGATTGTCCGCGTCGTCCGGACGCTCGGGTGTGTCCATGATGTAGGCGAGGGGGCTGCCGACGTAGTTGAACAGCGTGCAGCCGTAGCGGCGCACGTCGTCGAGGAAGCGCGTCTTGGAGAAACGCCGTACGAGCACCAGCGTGCCGCCCGCGGCGAGCGCGACGCCCAGCGCCAGGATCTGCGCATTGCCGTGGAACAGCGGCATCGCGCAGTAGACCACGTCGTCCGCGGTGGCCTGCGCCACCATGAAGACGGCCCCCTGCGACATCATCGTCAGCTTGCCGTGGCTGCGCTGCACGCCTTTCGGGCCCGACGTCGTGCCCGACGTGAAGATGATCAGGCAGAGCGCGTCGTCGTCCACCGTGACCGCCGGGTCCGTGTCGGGTTGCGCGTCGAGCGCGTCCTGCAGCCCCTCCTCGGCCACGAGGACGCGGGGCGAGGGCGCGTCCGGGGTCGCGAGCGCCTCCGCCAGTGCGCCGGCGAACTTCTCTTCGGTGACGACGAGCTGGCAATCGCTGTGCGCGACGTCGCGCGCGAGCGGCACGCCGCGGCGCGTGGGGTTCAGGCCGACGATCACCGCGCCGGCCATCGCCGCGCCGAGCTGCGCCAACACGAACTCCGGCCGATTCTCGAGCAGCAGCCCGACGTGGAACGGCCGCGCCGGATCGCGATGCGCCAGGAACAGGTTCGCGAAGCGCGCGGCGGCGCGGGCGGTTTCCGCGAAGGTGAGCGTCTCGTCCTCGAAGCGGATGAACGGGCGCGCCGCCATCGCGGGGTCGGCGACGTGCGCGCGCAGCAGATCGGCGAAGGTCATGCGGTCGCACCGAAGCACAGCGCGCCGCGCGCGCGCAACTCAGGACGGCGTCACGTCGAGGCTGCGGACGAAGGACGGACGATCGTGCAGGCGGCCGAGCCAGGCGCTGACGTTGGGATGCGCGTCCGGATCGAGCGGCAGGCCGACCAGCGGATACATCGCGACGCGCGGCAGCACCGACACGTCGGCGATCGAGAATCCGTCGCCGACGAGAAAATCCCGTGCGGCGAGCGCCGCGTCGAGGCGGTCGAGCCGCTGGCGCAGCAGCGAGCCGAGATGCGCGGCCTCGTCCTCCGACACCGCCGTCCCGTCGTACACGCGCGCCACCCAGTCGAGATGGGCCGCGTCGTCCGTCGAGCGGCGGGCGTCGGCGAGCACGTCGTCGCGCGGGCGCAGCCGATCGAGGGGCCCGATGATGCGCAGGTACATCAGCGGCCGGTACTCCTTGGCCATCGCGAGCTCGAACGCCTGCCACATCTTCGCCTGCGCCGCCGCCCATGGATCCGCGGGATACAGGCGTGGCCCGGGAAAGACGGCGTCGAGGTACTCGGTGATGACGTTCGATTCGAAGAGCACGCGGTCGTCGTGTACGAGCGTCGGCACCACGCCGTTGGGATTGAGGGCCAGGTACTCCGGCCGCTTCTGCTCCATGCGCGTCAGGTCGACGATCCGCGTCTCCCACGTGAGCCCCTTCTCGAGGAGCACGATGCGTACGCGACGCGCGCACGGCGAGCCCGGCGTGTCGTAGAGCGTCAGCACGGCAGCTGCCCCTGGTCGGCCACGCTCATCGCGAGCGGCCCGAACAGCTCGAGGCGCGCCTCCGGATCGTGCGCGGCGCGCAGGAGCGCGTCTCGATCGCGGAAGCCGCGCAGCATGTGGCGCAGATAGGTCATCGCCGTGTGCATCTCCTCTTCGCGGTCGCGGATGTAGCGCTCGAAGGCGCTCCGCGAGAAGTCGCCCGTCGTGAGCGCCTCGTGCGTCGTCGCCGCGGCGATGCGGCCCATGCGCATCGCGAATTCGATGCCCTGGCCGGTGAGCGGGGCGAGGTAGCCGCTCGCGTCGCCCGCCAGCAGCAAGCGGTCCCGCGCCACCTCGGTGACGCGGTAGCCGATGGGCGCCATGCACCACGGCTCGCCGATGCGCGGCGCGCGCTGGATGCGGCTCCACAGCCACGGGTCGAAGCGCTCCGCCATGCGCTCGTAGAACTCGACGGGACGGGTGCGGTCGGCCTGCTTGTCGGCGAGGTCGGCCTCGAGAATGAAGCGGAACAGGCCGGGGCGGATGCGGCCGCCGCTCATCATCGCGCCGCGATGCCCGAAGAAGTGCCGGTCCCAGAGAAACGGCTGCGCGTCGTCGAAGTCGGAGAAGAAGAGGGCGACGCCGATCTGCGAGAACTCCGGATCGTCGGTCTTGAGCCGTAGCGCCGCGAGCGTCGGCGAGTTGCGCCCGCCGGCGTCGATCAGCATCGGCGCCGTCCACGCCGCGTCGCCCGCGCCCTTCACGACGACCTCGTGCGACCCGAGCGTCACGCCGGAGACGCGCGTGTCGAAGCGGATGCGTCCGCCGACCTCCTGCAGGCGGGCGCGCAGTGCGCGATGGAAGCCGTTGCGCTCGACGTGCACGTAGCGGAAGCCGTCGGGGAGGGGATGCACGGTGTACGACAGGTCGGGGTAGACGTTGCGGACCGCGTCGAAATGGTCGAGGAGCCAGGGGCCGTCGAGCGCGACGCCGAGCTGCCGGCACTCCTCCTGCGTCTGCGGCGCGAGCACCTCGCCCGACCCGATGTCCTCGGCGACGACGTCGGGCCGCCGCTCGAGCACGAGCACGTCGTGCCCCGCCTGCACGAGCGGGATCGCCGCGGCGCATCCGGCGGGGCCCGCGCCGATGACGATGACGTCGGCGTCGTGCGGCATCGTCAGCCCTCCATGAACGACGCGAGGTCGTCGGGGACGAGGAACGACATGGGCGGCGGCGGTCCCCAGGTGAACAGGCCCTTCTCGCCTTCGAAGGATTCCGGCGTCCACGCCGCGTCGTCGGCGATCACGTCGAGATCGCTGTAGTACTCGCAGAAGGTGCCCGCGGGATCACGCAGGTACCAGAAGAAGTTCGAGCCGATGTGGTGCCGGCCGAATCCCCAGGCGTGGCGTGACGGATCACCGGCGAGCATGCGCGCCGCGCCGCGGCCCACCTCGTCGACGTCGGCGACCTCCCAGGCCGTGTGATGCAGGAACGCCGCGGGCGCCGCCTGGATCAGCAGGTTGTGGTGGTCGGTCGAGCAGCGCAGGAAATGCCCCAGCCCGGGGAGCGTGTCGCTGACGCGAAAGCCGATCGCGTCGACGAAGAAGCGCAGCGACGTATCGAGGTCGCGCGTCGTGTGCACGACGTGGCCGAGCTTCCGCGGACGGATCGGCGCTTCCGCGAGGACCGCGGGAGCGCGGCCCGCGCGCACGGTACGCCCGGGGCCGTTGTAGGTGGGCGCCGCTTCGGCCGGCTGCACGAGACGGGACGCGGTGGCCACGCGAACGCGCATGCCGCTCGCGGGATCGCACGCGACCAGCGTGTCGGCGGTGCGGTCGCCGGCGACGTCGAGCCGCGCCAGCGTGGCGGCGATGCGGTCGAGGTCGCCGGCGTCGTCCACGCCGACCGCCAGCTCGACGAGCCCGCGGCGCGGCGCGGGCACCAGCCGCAGCTGGTCACCGCCCGCGGTGGTGGCGAAGACGCCGGGCGCCGACTCGGTCAAGCCGAAGTCGCGGTAGAAGCCGGCCGTTTCGGCGACGTCCGGTACGCCCATCGTCAGGGACAGCAAGCGGTGCAGGGCCATCAGGCGGCCTCCGGCTCGTCGACGAGCCTGTTCTCGATGTGGCCGATGCCGTCGATCTCGACGCGCACGACGTCGCCGGCCGCGAGGAAGCGCGGCGGGTTCTGCATGACGCCCACCCCGGCGGGGGTCCCCGTCGAGACGACGTCGCCCGGCTCGAGCGTGCAGACGGTGGACAGCACCTCGATCTGTCTGAAGCAGTCGAAGATCATGTCGCGCGTGTTCGCATCCTGGCGCAGCTCGCCGTTGACCCACGTGCGGAGACGGAGCGCGTGCGGATCGCCGAGCTCGTCGGGCGTGACGAGGCACGGGCCGAGCGGACCGTGCGTGTCGAACGACTTGCCGAGCATGATCGTGGGGGAGCGGATCTGCCAGTCGCGCACGCTGACGTCGTTGGCGACGCAGTAGCCGGCGATGACCTCGTGCGCGCGCGCCGCGGGTACGTGCCGGCAGCGCGTGCCGATGACGAAGGCCAGCTCGCCTTCGTAGTCGACGAGCGAGGACGCGCGCGGCACGTGCACGGCGTCGTGCGGTCCGACGATGCAGCTCGTCTGCTTGTTGAAGAAGATGGGCATGTCGGGCGCCGCCTGCGCGGTCTCCGCCGCGTGCTGCTGGTAGTTCAGGAAGACGGCCAGGAACTTGCGCGGCTGCGGCACCGGGGCCGCGAGGGTCAGGCCGGCGAGCGGCCAGCGCCGCGCCGCGGACGTCGCTGCCCGCCGTGCGGCGTCGACGGCGGGCGCCCCGGCGGCCAGGAAGGCGGGCATGTCGCGGGGCAGTGTCGGCGCGGCGTCGGCGAGGTCGACGACTTCGTCGCCGACCATCACGCCGATGTGGTGACCGCCGTCGATCGTGAACGAGACCAATCGCATGGGTGCTTCCTCCGTGTCAGTCGTTGGCGGTCGTGAGGGCGGGCAGCGGTCGTCGCGCGATCAGCGCCGCCTCGTCGCGCGGCAGGCCGAGCATCGCGAGCACGTGGGCTGCCAGCTCGCGGTCGGCTTCGGGGCCGACGACGCGCTCGAGGCGCGCGCGCAGTACGGACAAGACGGCGCCCGCGATCGCGAGGCCGAGCGTCGGGCTGGCCGTCGTCGTGAAGCGTCCGGCACGGTGTCCGCGACGGACGTCGCGCAGGAGGCGCTTGGTGAGGCCGCTCAGGAGGTCGTGGCTCGAATGGCCGAGGCGGGCGACGAACCACGACCATGCCTCGTCGTCGTCCACGCGACGGAGCAGCGTCCGGATGCCGACGGCGACGGCCTCGGCCACGTCGACGGTGGCGCCGTGGCGATCGATCGCATCCCCGAGCGCATCGCCACTGGACGCGACGACGGCGCGGACGATCTCGTCCTTCGATTTGAAGTAGTTGTAGAACGTGCCGAAGCCGACGTCCGCCGCGTCGGTGATGTCGGCGATGGTCGTCGGCTCGACGCCCTTGCGCGCCATCACGGCGCGCGCCGCCGCGACCAGCGCTTCGCGCGTCCGATGTCGCCGGCGATCGCGCCGCCCTCCCTGCGTCGCCGTTTCTGACGCTTTCATCAAAACTGATGATCTCATCAGGTTTGAGTTCCGTCAAGCCGATTCAGCGCAGACGGCGGAGTGCGATGTCGCCGAGCAGCGCGACGAGCGCGAGCGGGACGAGGCCCGCCGCGAGCGGCAGCGCGTCGCGCGCGACGCCCGGGCGCGCGGCCACCAACGCCGCCGGGCTCGGGTCGACCGTGCCCCCGGTGCGGCGCGCGACGTCCCGCAGGAGGGCGAGGTCCGGGCCGATCGCCCGTAGCTCGCGGCCGCTCGCCGGCGACGCGGGCACCACGAGCGGGTGCGGCTCGTCGCCGTGCCGCGTGCGCACTACCGTGGCCAGCGGACCGGACGGCAGCGCCGCCGCCGTGCCGCGGAACGTGCGAGGCGCCACCGGGCGCAGGGCGACGTCGGCGCCGTCGGGCAGGCGGAGGCTGAACGGCGCATCCTCCTCGGCGCCGGTCTCGAGGACGACCTCGACGCCGTCGGCGTGCCGGGTGGCGAGCAGCCGCCGGTCGCCGCGGAGCGCCGGCGTCATCGTCCAGCGCAGCACCTGCGCCCACAGCTTGCCGAAGCCGTCCCACGCCGCCCACGCCGCCGCGCCCGACTGGAAGTCGACGGGGATCGCCGCCACGCGGCCCAGCTCCACCTGCCAGGTGGCGAGCAACGGATCGCGCCGCGTGCCGGCGTCGAGCCACAGCCGCAGCTCCGCCTCGGGACGGAGCCGGGTGACCGCCCACCGCGCGACCGCCGGCAGGTCACGCTCGTCGAGGCCGGACAGCAGCGGACCCGTCTCGCCGATCCGCGCCGGCGCGTTCACGAGGCTGCCGGGGGCGTCCATCAGGCGCCGCGTGTCGCGGATCATCAGCTGCGGCAGCGCCTCGGCGTCGGCGACGTGGTGGAACTCGCCGCCCGTCGCGCGCGCGATGTCCTGCAGCAGCTCGAGGTTCACCGTGTCCGAGCCGATGCGGATGCTGGTCACGGTGACGCCGTCGCGCGCGAGGTCGGCGATCAGGCCCGTGTGGTCGTCGGCGCGGCGGTTCGAGTCGCCGTCGGTGAGCAGGATGACGTGCCGCACGCGGCGGCCGGACGCGACGAGCTGCGTGCGCGCCGTATCCAGCGCGTCCTTCCAGTCCGTGCCGCCGCCGAACGTGAGCGCGCCGATCCGCTCCGCGAGCGCCGCGCGGCCGCGGGCCGCGGTACGCAGCGCGCCGAGCTCGTACGGCTGCGAATCGAACGCCACCGCGCCGACCAGGTCGCGCGGGCCGAGCTGCTCCAGGACGGCGAGCGCCGCCGTGCGGGCATACTGCATCTTCTCGCCGTCGCCGGCCCCCATGCTGTTCGAGCGATCGATGACCAGGAACAGCGCGACGGGCTCGCGCTCCTTCGGCTCGGGCGCCTGCGACTGCAACGTCACCGGCAGCACGCGCTCCAGTGACGTCGCGACGAACCCGGGATCGCCGAAGAGGTGGCGGCCCCCGGTGACGACCAGCGCGCCGCCGCCGGCCACCCAGCGCGCGAGGGCGTCGAGCGCCCCCGGGGGGAAGGCGTCGTGGCCGACGTCGTCCAGCACGACGGCGTGCGCGTCGTCGAGACGTCCGAGGCGACGCGGTGGCAGGCGTGTCACCCGCATGCCGCGCTCCGCCAGTGCGTCGCCGACCACCGACGACCCGCGCTCGCTCACGAGGAGCACGTGCGGCGGTGCGCCGACCGTCACCGTCGCGCCGGCGGCGCCGCCGACGCGCTCGCCGTCGACCGTGACCGCCACGTCGAGCGCCACCGGCCCGGGGGCATCGGCTCGCCACGGCAGCGCCACGAGCGTCGGTCCCGGCGGCAACGTGACGGTGCGCTCGCCGACGACGGGGCCGTTCGCGCCGAGCATGAGGCGGGCGTCGAGCGGCACCGGCGCGCGGTTCTCCACGACGGCCTCGACGGCGACCGCGGTCCCCGTCGCGGCGACGGCGGGCGCGAGCAGCCGGCGCACGGTCGCGACCGGCAGCTCCGGCGAGAGCGGCACGACGGGAAACGTCGCGAGCGCCGGATCGGCCGTCGACGCCTCCAGCACCAGATCACCGCGCGTTTCGCGGCCGTCGCTGACGAGCAGCAGCGCGGCCTGCCGGTCCTCGGGACAGAGCGCCGCGGCCGTCGCGAACGCACCGGCCAGATCGCTCTCGTCCGGATCGACGTCCGCCGTCGCCAGCGCCGACAACACGGCCGGCAGCGCGCGACGGCCGTCGGACGGACGCGCGACGACCGCCGTCCGGCCGGCGAAGGCCACGGCGCCGAAGAGATCGTCCGGACCGAGCCGGGCGTCGAGGGCGGGCAGCACGCGCTCGGCGGCGCGCATCGCCGCGCCGCCCACGCTGCGTGAGACGTCGACGGCTGCGACCACGCACGCGCCCGCCGCCGGACGCGGCCGCTCGAGCCGCGCACCGGCCAGGACCAGGACGACGGCGACGGCGGCGATCGCGCGCAGCAGGGCGGCGCGACGTCGATGACGGTCGCCGCGCGTGCCCAGGAAGACGAGCGGAACGAGCGCCAGCAGCACGAGGACGCGCGGATCGAGCACCGTCACCGTCATCGCCGCGCTCCCACCATCCATTCGACGGCGAGCAGCACCGCGCCGAGCGCGTACAGCCACCAGCCGACATCGACACGCGCCGCGCGCGTGGCCACCAGGCGCGGCGCGTCCGTCGCCGCCCAGTCGCCGCCGCCGTCGCGGGCGACGTCCGATTCGGTGGCGTCGAGCAGACTCGCGAGGACGGTGCGCTCGCCGACCCGGTGCACGCCGACGTGGCGCGCGAGGTGTCCGGTCGCGACGGCCGTCGGCAGCTCGGCCGTATCCGCCGCGAGCCAGCGCAGCGTGCCGAGCGTCAGCACGAGCAGCGGGAGCGCGTCGGACGACGTCAACGGCACGGGCAGCGCGGCGCCGAGGCACGCCTGCCGATGGCCGTCGCGCTCGCCGGCGAGCACCAGCGGGAACGTGGCGGTCCGCGATCCACCCAGTGCGACGACGCGCGCCCACGACGGCGTGCCGAGCTGCACGACGGCGCCGACCTCGAGCGCGTGCAGGCCGTCGACGCCGTCGAGGATCGGGTGATCGTCGTCCCAATCGATCACCGCGGCGCCGCCGTCGACGCGACGCACGCCGCCGCACGGGCCATCGCCCGGCGGCGGGGCCACGTAGAGCGCGGGGCCCGCGGCGGCGAGCGCGAGGCGGTCGAACACGACGACCTGGCCTGCAGTGCCGGCGCTGCCGCGCTCGCGCCACCCGGCGGCGTTGACGACCTCGAGGCGCGCGTCGGGCAGCGCCGACGCGAGGGCGGAGAACGCCGCGGCCATCGGATCCGCCTCGGTGACCAGCACGAGCGCCGGCGGCGTCGGCATGGGAAGCCAGCCGAAGGCCTCGTCGTCGGCGGCCAGGGCATCGCCGCCCGTGAGCCGGACGTGGACGATGCCCGACGCCGACGGTCGCTCGAAGAGCACGTCCTCGCTGCCCCGCGGCGGCAGGCGCAGCACGTGGCGTCGCCACGGCACGCCGTCGACCGAGGCGTCGATGATCGTGGTGCGTTCGTGCGCGGCGAAGTTGCGGACCGACGCGACGACGCGGGTGTCGCGTCGATCGGCAAAGGGCGCGGCGTCCACGCGCAGCGCGGTGATCGCGACGTTGTCGTCCGTGCGCCCGACCTGAATCCAACGCACCGGACCGTGCCGCAGCTCGGGCGCGGGCGGCAGATCGGTCAGCACGACGACGGTCGCGCCGGCGCGGGCGCTGGCCGCGCCGAGCGCGAGCTCGACCGCCGGTCCGAGGCGCGCCGACGTCTCGACGGGCTCCAGCGCGGCGAGCGCCGCGGCCACGCGCTCCGGCTCGCTCGTCCAGCGGAGCGCCACGTGCGCGCGGTCCGCGGCGGTGACGAGCATGACCGGTGCCCCGGACGGCAGCGCGGCGAGCAACGCCTGCAG
Organism: uncultured Binatia bacterium (SeqCode); assembly: GCA_964432595.1. Lineage (GTDB taxonomy): Bacteria > Desulfobacterota > Binatia > DP-6 > DP-6 > DASYLJ01. The sequence continues at coordinate 34,055 of CAYSOF010000040.1, forward strand.
GCGCGTGCGCGCGAGCGCGAACCGCGTGCCGCCGTCGTCTTCGCGCGTCTGCATGCTGGCCGAGCAGTCGAGCACGGCGACGAGCGCAGTGCCGGCGCTCGGTGCGACGGCACCCTCGAGGTACGGACGGACGTAGCCGCCGATGAGCGCGAGCAGCAGCGCCAGCTGCAGCAGGAAGAGCAGATCGACGCGGAAGCGACGTCGCTCGACGGGCGCCGCCTGCAGCTGTCCCCAGAGGAGGAGGCTCGACACCCGCCGCACGCGGGTGCGGCGCTGGAAGAGCGTCAGCGCGATCAGCACGGCCACCGCCGCGAGCGCGAGGGCGCCGGCAGGGTTGGCGATGCCCACGATCGCTACCTCGGCCGTACCAGCCCGCGGCGGACGAGCGTGTCGCCGACGAACTCGGGGACCGAACGGTCGCTCACGAGGCAGGCATGCGTGGCCCCGGTGCGACGCGCGACGGCGCCGATCGCCTCCTGGTACGCGTCCAGCAGCGCCCGGTAGCGCCGGAGCACGTCCGGCGTGCAGGCGATCGTGTGCGTGTCGCCGGACTCGGCGTCCTCCAGCACGCCGCCGGCGTCGACGCCGGGCCGCCACTCGCTCGTGCCGAGCACCTGGAGCAGATGGGCGGCGAGCCCGCGGGCGCGCACGGCGGCGAGTCCGGGCTCGAGCGTCGCGGGGTCGACGAGGAGATCGGACAGCACGAAGACGATGCCGCGCTCGCGCTGGCGGTACGCCCAGTCGCCGAGCACCGCGCCGACGTCGAGCGCACCGCGCGTGACGGCGCCGTCGAGCATTGCCGCCAGGACGATCAGCCCCGAGCGCCGGTGGTGGCGCGCCGATCGGCGGCCGACGTCGCCGTCCTCGAGCAGGGTCAGCCGCACCGCGTAGCCGCTCTGCAGGCCGATCGCCGCGAGGGCCAGCGCGAGCTCGACCGTGGTCTCGAACTTGCGGTCCGCGGGCTCGGCCGTCATCGACGCGCTGGTGTCGACGAGGAGGTGCACCTCGACGTCGCGTTCGGCGGTGAAGCGACGCACGAGCAGCGTGTCGAGGCGGCCGAGCGCGTTCCAGTCGAGATGGCGCAGGTCGTCGCCGGGGGTGTAGGCGGTCCACGCTTCGGGCTCGATGCCGGAGACGTCGGGGCGACCGGGGACGCGCCGCTCGCCCGGCCGTGTGCCGACGCCGCCGGCGACGTGTAGCGCGAGATGCCGGTAGCGCGCGGCCGTGTCCGCGACGAGGTTTGCCGCGATGCTCATGGGCGGAGCCGCCGCGCGGCCGCCAGCACGCGCTCGATGACGCGATTCGCGTCGACGCCGGCGGTGTCCGCCGCGAACGTCAGCACCAGCCGGTGGCGGAGCGCCGCGGGTGCGAGCGCGTCGACGTCGTCGATGGCGACGTGCGGGCGTCCGTCGAGCAACGCGCGCACCTTCGCGCCGAGAAGCAGCGCCTGGCCCGCGCGCGGGCTCGCGCCGTACGCGACCCAGCGACGGATCTCCTCGTCGCCGTTGGAGAGCGGCAGCGTCAGCCGGACCAGTGCGGCGACGTAGCGCTCGACCGCGGGCGCCACGAGCACGCGACGCACGAGATGTCGCAGGCCCTCGACACGCGCCGCGGACTCGTCGGCCGCGAGCACCGGGCGCACGGCCGGCGCGTCGGCGGCCGTCGTCTCGGCGAGAATGCGCTCGAGCTCCGCTTGCGACGGGTAGTCGAGCACGACCTTGAACAGGAAGCGGTCGAGCTGCGCTTCGGGCAGCTGGTACGTGCCCTCCATCTCGATCGGGTTCAGCGTCGCCAGCACGAAGAACGGGACCGGCAGCGCGTGCGTGGCGCCCGCGACGGTCACCTGCTGCTCGGCCATGGCTTCGAGGAGCGCCGATTGCGTCTTCGGCGTGGCGCGATTGATCTCGTCGGCGAGCAGTACGTGCGCGAAGACGGGTCCCGGGACGAAGCGGAATTCGCGACGGCCGTCGACCGCGTCGGCGACGATGCGGGTGCCCGTCACGTCGGCCGGCATCAGGTCGACGGTGAACTGGATGCGGCTCATGCCGAGCGCCAGCGCCTCGGCGAGCGAGCGCGCCAGCAGCGTCTTCCCGGTGCCGGGGACACCTTCCAGCAGGACGTGGCCGCCGGCGAAGACGGCCGTCAGGATCACGTCGACGGCGTCGTCGTGCCCGACCACCACCCGGCCGATCTCGCGGCGGACGGCGGTGAACGTCTCCTGGAAGTCGCGGATCGCGGCGGCAGCGAGCTCGGCGGTCATGGCGTGGCCTCCGGTCCGCCGGCGCGCCGCGCGTACAGGCGGCGCACCAGCGTCTCCCAAGCTACGGGGACGGGCATCCGATGGATGGGGTCGTCGGCGCGTCCGCCGCCGGCGAGCGTCGGATGGCGATCGGGCTCGGCCACCGGCGCGTCGCCGTGCGGCGCGCCCGGGCCGCCCTGACGCGTGCGTACGCGCGCCGCGATGGCCAGCTCGAAACGATCGCGGACGACGACGCCGTCTGCCGCCGCGTCGCCGAGCAGCCGCGGGTCGGTACCGCCGCCCGCGCCCGGCGCGTCGCCGCTGCCGTCGGTCGCGTCGCCTCGTCCAGGATGCACGGCGCGCGGCGTGCCGTCGTCGGCGGCATCCGCGGACGGCCCCGGCGCTGGCGCGTCCGTCGCGCCCGTCGCATCGCGCGTCGTGCGGCGCGCGTGGTCCGCGGTCGATCGGCGGTCGGCCGACGCGAGCGACGCGTCGCCGTCCTCCCACGACGGCGCGGCGTCACCGAGCAGCTCGCGCTGAAGCCACGCTTGCAGCGCGCTCGGCTCGTCGCCCGCGCCGTCCACCGTCGCGGCGTCCCCGTCGACGGCGCTGCGCTCGGTGCCCGGCGCGACGACGTGCGTCTCGGCCGATTCGCCTCCCTCGCCGGGAGCTGCGATCCAGTCGACGGGCCGGTCGCTCACGACGACGCGCGCCGGAGCGGGACGCAGCGTCGGGGCCAGCCCGACGGCGAGCGCGAGGAGTGCCAGCGCCGCGAAGGCGGCGGCGAGCATGCCCGGCGGCACCGCGTACGGGACGACGCGGGCCGGGGTCCACGACGGCAACCGCTCGGTCGTCTGGCGCGCGAGCACCGCCACGAATTCCGCGTCGTCGTCCGCACGCACGTCGACGAGCGTGAGCAGGCGGCCGTCGAGCCGCGCAGTGCGGTCGACCCAGGCGGCGGCCTTCGATCGCCGGAGCCAGCCGTGCGCGGCATGGCGCGCGAGCGCGAGCAGCGCGACGCCGAGCGCGACCGCCGCGAGCACCGTGCCCGCGACGAACACCGGCGGCGTGGCGCGCACGGCGAGCAGCAGCACGACGACGGCGAGCACCGCCGCCGAGGCGATCGTCCCGTACGCCATGCGCTGCAGCGCGTGGGCGTTGTGTCGCCACCGCACACGGCGGAGCTGGCGCAGGACGACGCCGGTGTCCGGCACGCGTTCGATTGACCACGGCCGCGGCGGTCGCGTCAACGTGCTTCGGTGTCGTTGTTGACCGGAGCCGAGGGCGCTTGGTAACGCCGACGCGCATGCACAGCACCACATCGGGCAAGGGCGCGCTGGCCGGCATCCGCGTCATCGACATGAGTCACCAGGCCGCAGGCCCGTGGTGCACCTCGCTCCTCGGCGACATGGGCGCCGACGTCATCAAGGTCGAGAAGCCCGGTCGCGGCGACTCGATCCGCTATGCCGACCGGTCGGGACGACTGCCGCCCGAGATCGGCGGCCTCAACTTCCAGGGCCTCAACCGCAACAAGCGCGGCCTGACCATCGACATCGGCACGGAGGAGGGCGAAGCGCTGGTGCGGCGCCTCGTCGCCGACGCCGACGTGATCGTCGAGAACTTCCGCCCCGGCGTCATGGACCGTCACGGTCTCGGCTGGGAGCAGCTGCACGCGATCAACCCGCGGCTCGTCTATTGTTCGATCACCGCGTTCGGTCCGCGCGGCCCGCTCGCGCAGAAGCCGGGGATGGACCTGATCCTCCAGGCGACGGGCGCGCTCATGGGCCATACGGGCGAGGAGGGCGGGCCGCCGATCAAGTCGGCGCCGCCGGTGGCGGACATCAACACCGGCGTCTACGCGGCGTACGGGGTGCTGGGCGCGCTGCTCGCGCGCGAGCGCACCGGCGAGGGCCAGCACGTCGAGATCGCCATGCTCGACGCGGTGCTGTCGCTCTACGCGGACAACGCGGCCAACGTGCTCACCGAGGGCACGCGCTTCCCCAAGTTCGGCAGCGGGCATCCCGATCTCGTGCCGTACCAGGCGTTCCCGGCGAAGGACGGCTGGTTCATCGTCGCGTGCCTGACCAACGCGTTCTACAAGCGGCTCGCCGCGGCGCTCGGCCGCGACGACCTGCTGAGCGACCCGCGCTTCGCCACGAATCCGTCGCGCGTACAGCATCGCGAGCACGTCGTCGGCGTGCTGAGCGAGATTTTCAAGACGGAGCCGGTGGCGCACTGGATCGAGCTGCTCGAGCGGCACGACATCCCGACGTGTCGGGTCAACCGACTCGAGGACATCCTCGATCATCCGCAGATCGCGGCGAACGGGCTCATCGTCGAGCGCGAGGATGAGAAGCGCGGCAAGCTGCGCGTGCTCGGTCCGCCGGTGAAGCTGTCGGGCACGCCGACGACGTTCGAGCGCCCGGCGCCGATGATCGGCGAGCACACCGACGAGGTGCTGCGCGAGTTCGGGCTGTCCGACGCCGAGATCGCCTCGCTGCGCGCGTCGCGCGTGGTCTGAAAACGCCGCGGCCGGGACGCGATGCTCCGCGTCCCGGCCGTGACGATCGAACGGAATCCGGGATCAGCTACCGAGCGACTTGCACTTGAGTCGCGCGCCGCCGGCCAGGACCTTGCAGTCCAGCACCGCCGTGGCGCACGCCTGTCCCATGCGAAGCGTCTGACGCATCTGCACCGACGCACCGACGTCGATGCCGAGGGCGAGGTTCACGCCGCGCAGCTTCGCACGGATGCGGTTCACCTTCTGCTTCACCTTGAGCTTGTAGACGCCGCTGCCGGGCGTCGAGCTTGCCTTCTGCTGCGCCGGTGGGAAGAGCACGTCGGCGACGACGCTGGTGCCCTGGTTCAGCAGCAGATGCGCACCGTCCGCCGCCGGATCGAGCAGCATGCCGGCGAAGAGGTTGAACTCGGTGCGGTTCTTGAACTTGACGAAGAGCGGCAGCGCGCCTTTGGACGCACGCTTGAAGACGGCGCTCTTCACGAAAGCGGGGACGACGCTCGAGAGCGAGAGGCCGTCGCAGCCGAGGATCGGCTGGCCGTCGGGATCGCTCTCGCACGCCGCGGTGCAGGGGCTACCGGGCGCGCCGTTCAGCGGTCCGAGATCGCACTCCTCGCTCGGCAGCTCGACGGAGCCGTTGCCGCAGACGGAGCCGCCGCCACCGCCACCGCCGCCGCCACCACCACCACCGCCACCGCCGGTGTCGCACGCATCGCCGATGCCGTCCGCGTCGGCGTCGGCCTGATCGGCGTTCGGCGTCAGCGGGCAGTTGTCGGTCGAGTCGTCGATGCCGTCGTTGTCCGTGTCGGTGTCGCACGCGTCGCCGACGCCGTCGCCGTCGCTGTCCTGCTGGCTCGCGTTCGCGACCGTCGGACAGTTGTCGTCGTCGTTCGGGACGCCGTCCTCGTCGTCGTCGGGCGGCGGCACGAGGTTCGCGTTCACGCCGATCTGCAGGCGCGCGACCACGACGTCGCCGAGCGGGGCGCCGAGCAGGGAGAGCAGCTTCACGCGCAGCATCGTGCTGACGTGGGTCGCGGACGTGATCCCGTCGCCGCCGGTGACCTGCGCGTTCAGCGTGATCTCCGCGACGCCGGGAACGCCGATCACCGTGTTCGCCGGCGGCATCACGTCGCCGAGGTTCACGCCGTTGACGATCAGGTTCTCGACGAGCTGCCCGACGACGTCGGTGCCGGCGATGCTGCCCGTCGCCGAGCCGTTCACGACACCGACGATGCGGTCGGCGCGGATCAGGCCGCCCAGGATGTTCACGTTGAGCAGCTCGATGGTGCCGTTCGCCGTGGCGGTGCCTTCGGTCGTGGCGCCTTCGAGATTCTGGACGAGGGAGCCGATCGTCAGGATTCCCGGGACGACGATTCCTGCCAGCTCGTCGCTGACGGCGCCGCCCGCGGACGGCAGGGTGATCACGGGGGTCTCGTCGACGGTGATGAGCGGCGTCGCAACGTAGATGCCGACGGCGACACCGCTCACGGTGCCGGCTGCGGCCGGGAGCGCGGCGCCGAGGGCGACGGCGAGCGCCGTCAGGAGAGCTGCAGGCCTCATTCGATCCTCCTTCGGGAGTGCGTGATGCATCCGACTGTGAATCGTATCGGGCGATATTCGACACTTCATGAGTGTCAACGAACTGACCCTCACCCGACGACGTGGAGGGCGCCGCGCGACGGGCTCGGATCAGCGCGTTGACGCTCACGGCCGCCGCCGCAATCGCTCGTGCGGACGGACGTTCTCGATGCAGTCTCAGATTTCCGGCGAGCGGCGAGAATGAAAATTGGCCACCGACGGGATTCGTTCGACGGCAATGCCTGAGGGCAGGCGCCGTGCGGCTTGCGCGCCGGCGGGGCAGGTCGCGCCCGCTGGCGCCTTCCGCATCGGCCCTGGTACGAGCCCTGCCATGGCGACCATCGACCTGGGCTCGACCGGGCTGCGCGGAAGCAACGAGGGTGGCGTGCTGCGTGTCGTGCTGGACCGTCCGGAGCGGCGCAACGCCTGCACCATCGAGATGTACCACGGCATCAAGAAGGCGGCGGTCCTCGCGGGCAAGGACCCGTCGGTCGACGTGCTGCTGCTCACGGGAACGGGCGACCACTTCTGTGTCGGCGGGGAGATGGGCGGCAAGCACGAGGGAGGTCAGCCGCTCGACCGCGAGACCGACGGTCTCGATCTCACCCCGTTCGTCCAGCTCGAGCGCTGTCCGAAGGTCGTCATGGTCGCGATCAACGGCATGTGTCAGGGCGGCGGCTTGGTGATGACGTTGATGAGCGACATCTCGGTTGCCTCCGACCGCGCGACGTTCAAGGTCCCCGAGCTGCTGCGCGGCGTCGCCGACTGCTACCTCGGCGCCCGCCTCGCCACCCGCGTCGGCATTGCGCGCGCGAAATGGCTGCTGTTCACCGCGCAACCGTTCAGCGCACAGGAAGCGTTGGCGATGGGCCTGATCTCCCGCATCGTCCCCCACGACACGCTCGAGTCGTCGGTCACGGAAACGATCGGCTGGATCCGCCAGACGGCCCCCCGCGCCCGCACCCAACTGAAGCGCGACCTGAACCGCCAACTGCCACGCATCGACATGGAGATGTTCGCCGAATCGCTGAGCGGCGAAGAAGTCCGCGAAGGCTTCGCCTCGTTCGTGGAGAAGCGTCCGCCCAGCTGGGTGAAGTAGGGATCGAGTCGCGGCGTTCGGGGAGGGGGTCGGCGCGACGAGGGTCTCCCGAGCGAGCGCGTAGCGAGCGAGATGGCCATCGTCCCCTCCCGGGGTCGACCAACGACGCAGGAAGCTGGAT
>CAYSOF010000041.1:0-40629 GCA_964432595.1 uncultured Binatia bacterium (SeqCode)
CGCCACGAGGCCCGGCGCATCGACAACCAGCTGCGCGGCCGCGCCGGCCGCCAGGGCGACCCGGGCTCGTCGCGCTTCTACCTCTCGCTCGAGGACGACCTCCTGCGCATCTTCGGCGCCGACCGGATGCAGAACCTCATGTCGAAGCTCGGCATGGAGGAAGGCGTCCCCATCGAGCATCGCTTCGTCACGCGCGCCATCCGCAACGCGCAGGAGAAGGTCGAAGGCCACAACTTCGACATGCGCAAGCATCTCCTCGAGTACGACGACGTGCTCAACAAGCAGCGCGAGGTCATCTATGCGCGCCGGCGCGACGTCATCTCGCGCGACGACCTGAGCCCCGACATCCTCGAGATGATCGACGGCCTCGTCGCCGACATCGTCGCCGCCCACTGTGACGCCGAGACGCACGCCGAGGACTGGGACTGGAAGACGCTCGAGGACGCGATCTTCGCGCAGTTCAACGTGCGTCTCGACCTCGTCGGGCAGTCGGACGAGCTCCAGCGGCCCGAGCAGGTCGAAAACATCGTCGCCGACGCGGTGAAGGAGCATTGGAAGGAGCGCGAGACGCAGTTCACGCCGCCCGTGATGCGGCACCTCGAGCGCCTCTTCTGGCTGCAGACGCTCGACACGCTGTGGCGCGACCACCTCCTCAACATGGATCACCTGAAGGAGGGCATCGGGCTCCGCGGCTACGGCCAGAAGAACCCGCTGCAGGAGTACCAGAAGGAAGGTTACGACCTGTTCGAGGACATGGTCCGGCGCATGGAGCTCGACGTCGTCGAGAAGCTGATGAGCGTCCAGCTCCAGCAACAGGAGATGCCCGCCGCGGCGCCGCAGCGCGTGGCGGTGCCGCACCAGCACGCGGCGGCGGCGGCGGCCGACGACGTCGAGCCGGTGGCGATGCCGCGCCAGGTGGAGGAGCTCGAGCGCAGGCAGCGCCAGCAGATGCGCGTCCGGCTGACGCAGTCGGGGCCGGGCGAGCAGGGCGGCCAGCAGCGGCCGGAGACGGTCCGTCGCACCGACGACAAGGTCGGCCGCAACGATCCGTGCCCATGCGGCAGCGGCAAGAAGTACAAGAAGTGTCACGGGCAGCAGGCGTGAGGCCGTGAAGCTTCCGCGCCGCGCCCATCGGGTGCGGGTGCCCGGGTTTCGCTTCGCCGGCGTCCGCGCCGGGCTGAAGACGAAGGGCCCCGACGTCGCGCTCGTCGTGAGCGACCGGCCCGCGGTGGCCGTCGGCGTGCTGACCACCAATCGGGCGCCGGCCGCGCCGGTGCAGGTGACGCGCGCCCGGCTCGGCGGCGGACGCGCGTCCGCGGTGCTGACGCACGCCGGCAACGCGAACGCGTGCACCGGACGCGACGGCATCCGCACGGTCGAGCTGTCGACGGCGCGCGTCGCCGAGCATCTCGGCATCGAGCCCGCGGCGGTGCTGGCGTGCGCCACGGGGCGCATCGGCATGCCGGTGCCGCGCGACGTCCTGCTCCGCGGTGTCGACTCGGCGCATCGCGCGCTGTCGCCGAACGGCTTCCCCGACGCCGCGCAGGCCATCATGACGACCGACGTCTTCCCGAAGACGGCGGTGCGCCGCATCCGCCTCGGCGGACGCGACGTCACCGTCGCGGCGATGGGTAAGGGCGCGGGTATGATCGCGCCGGAGATGGCGACGCTGCTCGTCTACGTCTGCACCGACGCGCGCATCGGCCGCCGGGCGGCGCAGCAGTCGCTGACCGCCGGCGTGAACGCGTCGTTCAACGTCATCACCGTCGACGGCGACATGAGCACCAACGATACGGTGCTGCTGCTCGCCAACGGCGCCGCCGGCAACGCCGCGATCGCCCCGGGGTCGCGCGACCACGCGCGGTTCGGGCGGGCCGTCGCCGAGGTACTCGACGAGATCGCCCGCCTGATGGTGATCGACGGCGAGGGCGCGACGAAGCTGATCACCGTGGAGGTGCGGGGCGCCCGCACCGACGCCGACGCGCAGCGCGTCGCGCGCGCCATCGCCCAGTCGACGCTCTGCAAGTGCGCGTTTGCCGGCGGCGATCCCAACTGGGGCCGCTTCGTGTGCGCCGCGGGCACCGCCGGCGTCGACCTCGACGCCGATCGCATCGACGTCCACATCGGCGGGCTCGTCGTCTCGCGCCGGGGCAAGCCGCTGCCGGCGATGCTGCCGCGTGCGGCGAAGAAGATGGCGAAGCGCGAGTGCACGATCCTCCTCGACCTGCACCAGGGCGGCGGGCGCGGGCGCATGCTCACCTCCGACCTGACGGTCGAGTACGTCCACTTCAACGCGGCCTACACGACGTAGCGTGGCGACGACGGGTCGCTCGCCGACCGTGCGCCTGCTCGTGCTGGTGCTCGGCGTCCTCGTGCTGACCTCGGTCGTGAGCCCGGGCGTCGCGTGGATCACGCGGGAGCTCGGGTTCGACTTCAAGTTCTCGCGCGTCTGGAACCGCTGCTTCCAGGTGTCGCTCGGCATCGCGCTCCTCGCGAGCTGGCGCCGGCTGGAGCTGGGCGGCACCGCCGGCATTGGGCTTCGCGCGGCGACCTGGTCGCGCGACCTCGGAATCGGGCTCGGCGTCGGCTTCGCGGGCATCACGATCGGCGTGCTCGTGTGCGTGCTCGGTGGCGCGATGATCCCGGAGCTCCGCTTCGATCCGGCGAAGACCGTGTGGAAGGCCGCGGCGGGGCTCGGCGCCGCGGTCGCGATCGGGCTCGGCGAGGAGGTGCTCTTCCGCGGCATCCTCCTGCGCCGCCTGACGCTCGACTTCGGGACGCGCTGGGGCGTGATCGTCACGACGCTCCTCTACGCCATCGTGCATGCGCTGCGGCCGGGGAGCAGCCGCGCCCTGCACGCGTTCGCGGGCGTGGAGCGGACGGTCGGCATCTTTGCGCCGCTCGCGGAGCCGGCGGCGCTGTTCAGCGTCGCCGGGCTCGCGGGCCTCGGCGCGCTCCTCGCATTCGCGCGGCTGCGTGGCTCGAGCCTCTGGCTGCCGATCGGCATCCACGCTGCGTGGGTGGCGGTGTTCCGCGTCGGACGCCTCTTCTTTCGCATCCGGCAGAAGCCGGCGTGGGTCATCGGGCCGGGCTGGCCGCCCGTCGTCGGCGGCGTCGCCGGCTGGGTCGCGCTTGCGGCGACGGCGGCGCTGCTCGTCGGGGTGCTGCATCGATTGCGGCGTGCGCCCGACGTCCCTATTGTCGCGCCCGCCGCATGAGCGACTTCACGATCTTCACCGACGGGGCGTGCGCGGGGAATCCGGGACCGGGTGGCTGGGGCGCCATCGTGATCGCGGGCGACCGGCGTCGCGAGATGAGCGGCTACGAGCCGGCGACGACGAACAACCGCATGGAGATGATGGCGGCGGTGCAGGCGTTGCGCACCCTGCCGCCGGAATCGTCCGTCGCGCTGCACACCGACTCGCAGTACCTGAAGAACGGGATGCAGTCGTGGCTCGCGCGCTGGAAGAAGAACGGCTGGCGCACCGCCGACCGCAAGCCGGTGAAGAACGACGACCTCTGGCGGACGCTCGACGCGCTCGCCGCCGCGCACCGCATCAGCTGGCACTGGGTGCGCGGCCACGACGGTCACCCCGAGAACGAGCGCTGCGACGAGCTGGCGAACGAGGCGATCCGCCGGCGGCGGGGCGTCGACTCGGACGCCGTCGGCGTCGCGTGACCCGCGTCGCGCCGTACGGGGCGTGGCGGTCGCCGCTGACCGCGGAGCGGGTCGCGGGCGCCACGGTGTCGCTCGGTCAGGTCGCGATCGACGGCGACGCCGTCTACTGGGTCGAGACGCGGCCGAGCGACGCGGGCCGCACGGTGCTGGTGCGGTGGCGCGACGGGGAGGGCGCCGTCGACCTGACGCCCGCGCCGTGGGGCGTGCGCACGCGCGTGCACGAGTACGGCGGCGGCGCGTTCGCCGTCGCGGGCGACGTCGTCTGCTTCTCGCACGACGCGGATCAACGCGTGTATCGTCTGGGCGCGGGCGGCATGCCCGTCGCGCTCACGCCGGCCGGGCCGTGGCGATACGCGGACGCCGTCGTCGACCGGAGGCGCGGCCGGCTGCTCGCGGTGCGCGAGGAGCACGGGGGCGACGGCGAGCCGCGGAACACGATCGTGCGAATCGACCTCGACGGCGCCACGCCGCCCGAGGTGCTCGTCGCGGGGGCGGACTTCTACGCGGCGCCGCGGCTCAGCCCCGACGGCCGGCGCGTCGCATGGATCGAGTGGCGGCATCCGGAGATGCCGTGGGACGGCACCGAGCTGTGGATCGCGTCGCTCGACGACGCGGGCGCGCTGCGCGACGCGCGGCGGGTGGCCGGCGGCCGCGACGAGTCGATCCTCCAGCCGGAGTGGTCGCCCGACGGCACGCTCTTCTGCGTCTCCGATCGCAGCGATTGGTGGAACCTGTATCGGGTCGGGGACGGCGATCTCGTCTCGCTCTGCCCGCGGCCGGCCGAGTTCGGTGTGCCGCCGTGGGTGTTCGGCACGTCGACGTATGCGTTCCTGTCGGCGACGACGATCGCCTGCTGCTTCCTCGAGGATGGGCGCTGGCGACTCGGGCGGCTCGATACGGCGACCGGCGCGCTGACGCCGGTGTCGGGACCGTGGACCGAGATCGCCGGGCTACGCGCGAGCGGCGGCCGCCTCGTCGCGCGCATCGCCGATCCGGGTGCTCCGACGTCGGTGGCGGTCTTCGACGCGCTCGACGCGCCTCCGCGCGTGCTGCGCCGCTCGGCCGACGTGGCGCTCGATCGCGCATGGGTGTCGGCGCCGGAGGCGGTGACCTTCCCGGGTTCGGCGAACGCGGCCGCGCACGCGTTGCGCTACGCGCCGGTGAATCCGGACCACGCGGCGCCCGAGGGCACGCGTCCGCCGCTCATCGTCCGCTGCCACGGCGGTCCGACGAGCGCCGCCGGCACGGCGCTCGACCCGGCGCTGCAGTTCTGGACGACGCGCGGCTTCGCGGTGCTCGACGTCAACTACGGCGGCAGCACCGGCTACGGTCGCGCGTACCGCCGGCGACTCGACGGCGGTTGGGGCGTCGTCGACGTCGAGGACTGCGTCGCGGCCGCACGCATCGCGGTCGAGCGAGGGTGGGCCGATCCCGCGAAGCTCGCCGTCCGCGGCTCGAGCGCCGGCGGGTTCACCGTGCTGTGCGCGCTCGCGTTCCACGACGTCTTTCGGGCGGGCGCCAGCTGGTACGGCATCGGCGACCTCGAGGCGCTCGCCCACGACACGCACAAGTTCGAGGCGCGCTACGAGGAGCGGCTGGTGGGCCCGTACCCGGCGATGGCCGAGCGCTATCGGGCGCGCTCGCCGCTCCACGCCGCGGCCCGCATCCGGTGCCCCGTGATCTTCTTCCAGGGCCTCGACGATCCCGTCGTCCCGCCCGGACAGGCCGAGGCCATGGTCGCGGCGCTGCGCGCGAACGGGCAGCCCGTCGCCTACGTCGCGTTCCCCGGCGAGTCGCATGGCTTCCGGCGTGCGGACACGATCCGTCGCGCGCTCGAGTCGGAGCTGTCGTTCTACGGCCAGGTCCTCGGCTTCCAGCCGGCCGACGCGATCGCCCCCGTGACCATTCAGGGCCAGCTGGCACGCTGACCCGCATGGGCCAACGTTTTTCTTGAGTGGAAGCGCAGTAGTGTGATGTAACCCTCCGGGTTTCTTTTGGACCAGGGGGGTTCAACCATGAGCAGCCGGATCCGGGTTCTCGGCCTGCGGGCGATCGTCAGCGTCGCGCTGCTGCTGGGATGGTGGGGCGGTGCCGGCGCCCAGTCGGCGAGCGGTGCGTTCGTCAACTTCGAGTCCGGCCACGTGCGGCCGCTGGCTCTGTCGCCGGACGGCAGCCGGCTCTTCGCGGTGAACACGCCGGACGGGCGCCTCGCGATCTACGACGTCACCGCCGGCGGGCTGACGCTCGCCGCCGAGGTGCCGGTCGGTCTCGAGCCGGTCGCGGTGGCCGCGCGCACCAACACCGAGGTGTGGGTGGTGAACCACCTCTCCGACAGCATCAGCATCGTCCAGGTGAACGCCGCCACGCCCGCGCTTTCGCGCGTGTCGCGCACGCTGCACACCTGCGACGAGCCGCGCGACATCGTCTTCGCCGGTCCCGGCGGCAACCGCGCGTTCGTCACGGCCGCGCGCCGCGGCCAGAACTGCCCGACGTCCGTCGTCGCCGACAGCAACGTCTTCATCACCGAGGGCATCGAGCGTGCCGTCGTGCAGGTCTTCGATGCGACGAACCTCGGCGCCACGATCGGCGGCACGACGCTGACGAACATCCTGCTCTTCACCGACACCCCGCGCGCGCTCGCGCGCACGCCCGACGGCTCGACGGTCTACGCGGCCGGCTTCCACAGCGGCAACCGCACGACGGCGATCAACGAGCAGCTCGTGACGCCGAACGGCGGCCTGCCGCCGCCGCCCCCGGGATCGACGGGTGGCGCCCCCGCCAACGGCCTCATCGTGCGCTTCAACGGCACGAACTGGGTCGACGAGATCAACCGCAACTGGAACGCGCGCGTCGCGCTCTCGCTGCCCGATCGCGACGTCTTCATCATCAACGCGAACGGGAACCCGCCGGTTCTCGCGGGCGGCACGAACTTCGTGACCGGCGCGGGCACCATCCTCTTCAACATGGCGGTGCGCCCCAACGCGTCGAACCAGCTCTACGTCTCGAACCTCGAGGCGCGGAACCACGTCCGCTTCGAGCCGCGCATCGTCGGCGACCCGCTGGGCCGCGGCGTGCAGGGCAACATCGCTCAGAGCCGCGTCACCGTCGTGAACGGCACCACGCCGACGGCGCACCACCTGAACCCGCACATCGACTACCTCTGCACGCCGCCGGGCTGCATCTCGCCCCAGTCCGAGCGCGACAACTCGCTCGCGTTCCCGATGGACATGACGTTCTCGTCGAACGGCCAGCGGATGTACGTCGCGGGCTTCGGCTCCGGCAAGATCGGCATCTTCGACGCCGCCGGCCTCGAGGCCGGCACCATCAACGCCAGCACGAAGCGGCTGGTCGGCGTCGGCGGCGGGCCGTCTGGTCTGGCGCTCGACGAGGCGCGCAACCGGCTCTACGTCATGAACCGGTTCGACCACGACATCTCGATCGTCAGCAACGCGGACAACCCGTCGACGGCGTTCGAGTCGTCGGTCGTGCCGTTGCGCTACGACCCGTCGCCGGACATCGTCCGCGACGGCCGGCCGTTCCTCTACGACGCGCGGAACACGTCCGGCCACGGCGACTCGGCGTGCGCGAGCTGCCACATCTTCGGCGACTTCGACAGCCTCGCGTGGGACCTCGGCGATCCGTTCGGCGCCAGCGAGCCGAACCCGAACCCGTTCCGCGTCGGCAGCGGTGGCCCGTTCCATCCGATGAAGGGGCCGATGACGACGCAGACCCTCCGCGGCATGGCCGGCGCGGGGCCGATGCACTGGCGCGGCGACCGCACGGGCGGCAGCAGCGGCGGCAGCCCGCTCGACGAGGACCTCGCGTTCAAGGCGTTCAATCCGGCCTTCGTCGGGCTCCTCGGGCGCGCGACGCAGCTGACGGCCGGCGAGATGCAGGCGTTCACCGACTTCATCCTCACCGTCGTGCTGCCGCCGAACCCGATCCGTGCGCTCGACAACGTGGCCACGGCGGCGCAGTCGGCGGGCTCCACCCTGTTCAACACGCGAGCGACCGACGCGGGCGCCATCACGTGCGTCTTCTGCCACGCGCTGCCGTTCGGCACGGACGGCTTCTCGACGATCGAGGGCGAGACCCAGGAGTTCAAGATCGCGCACCAGCGCAACCTGTACCAGAAGATCGGCATGTTCGGTCTCTCGGGCGTCACCGGCAACCTCGGCGATCAGGTGCGCGGCTTCGGCTTCCTGCACGACGGCAGCGTGCCGACGCTGCAGAATTTCATCGCCAGCCCGGTCTTCCAGAACCTGAACCTCACCGAGGAGCGGAACATCGAGCAGTTCCTGCTCGCCTTCGACACGGGCCTGCGGCCGGTGGTCGGGCAGCAGGTGTCGATCGACAGCACCAACTTCAACACCGCGGCGTTCATCACCCGCATCAACCTGCTGGTGGCGCGTGACGACGCCGGCGACTGCGACCTCACCGTGAAGGCCAACATCGCCGGGGAGGCGCGCGGCGCGGTGTACGTCGGCGGCAACAACTTCCAGCCCGACCGGCATTCCGAGGGCGTGCTGTCGGTGACCGCGGTCCGCAACCTGGCCTCGACCGCGGGACAGGAGGTCACGTTCACCTGTGTCCCGCCCGGGACGGGGGTCCGCGTCGGCGTCGACCGCGACGAGGACGGCACGTTCGACCGGCGCGAGCTGGACTGCGGCTTCGATCCCGCCAACCCGGCGAGCGAGCCGGCAACCCAGACCGGCGCGTGCGGCGGCACGACCACCACGACGACCGTCAGCACGACGACCACGACCACCACCACGACGTCGACCACCACCACCACCTCGACCACGACGACCTCGTCGAGCTCCAGCACGACGACGACCAGCACCAGCACGACGACGACGTCGACCGCCGCGACGACGACCACCACGAGCAGCACGACCAGCACGACGATCCCGGGCGGATCGTTCGTCCTGATCCCGAGCACGTCGTTCAGCCTGAAGGACCGCACCGTGCCGCCGAATCCGAACGCGCGGAAGGTGAGCTTCAAGGCCGACACGAAGAAGGCCCCGCCGGCGAACCGCGTCGTGGTGCCCGCGCGCTCGTCCGCCGGCGATCCCACGATCGGCGGCGCGACCTTCGTCGTCTACAACACGAACGGCAGCGGCGAGTCGGTCACCGTGACGCTGCCGTCGAGCGGCTGGTCGGCCTACGACAGCGCCAGCACGCCGAAGGGCTACCGCTACAAGGGGGCGGACTCCAGCGCGGCCATCACCCGTGTGACGGTGAAGGGCGACCTCATCAAGGTCCGTGGCGGCAAGAGCAACTGGGCCTACACGCTGAACGAGCCGTCGCAGGGTAAAGTTGCGGTCCGCCTGCGCCTCGGCAGCAGCGCGACGTGGTGCGCCGACGTTCCGGCCAAGCCCGGCGCCAGCAACGACGCCGTCGACAAGTTCACCGGTTTGCCGAAGACGCCGGCGCCGATCGCTTGCCCTGCGGTGCCGTGAGGGCACGGACGGGCCACGGGACGGCTCCCGTGGCCCGTCGTGACGAGGAGGTGGGGGGATGACGCTGGCGTCCAGCAGACGACGCGCCTCGCGCAACCTCGGCCTGGTGCTCTCGGGCGGCGGCGCCCGCGGCGCCTTCCAGGTCGGAGTCTACGAGCGGCTCCTCGAGGACGAGCGCTTCGCGAACGGGCCGGCGATGATGTCGGGCACGTCGGCGGGCGGCATCAACGCGGCGCTGATCGCCGCCGGGAAGACGCCGCGCGAGATGCTCGCGTTCTGGCGCGGGATCGCCGACGACCCGCCGGTCGTCGCGAGCCCGCTGTTCTTCGACGGCGTGCTGCGCGGGCTGGTGCGGCTGACGCTCGAAGAGTCGCGGCACTGGGTCGAGAGCCTGCTGCCGCTCCGCGCGTTCCTGCAGCGCCTGCGGAACCATCTCTCGCCGTCGCCGGCCAACGTCCTGGCTCTCTGGGTCGAGTACCTCCTGACCGCGCGGTTCGAGCTGGTGAGCCGCTTCCTCGAGACGATTCGCGAGCCCTTCGTCGCCGACACGGCGCCGCTGCGCGAGCGGCTCGTGGAAGTGTTCGGCGGCGAGCGCGTGCCCAATCGCGGCGCGCGGCTCGCCATCAATACCGTCGACGCGCATACGGGACGCGTCGTGCGGTTCGTGACGGCGCCGGCACCGGCGACGCGCTCGCCCGATTACGTCGTCGTCGATGCGATCACCGTGGACATGGTGCTCGCCAGCGCGAGCATCCCGCTGCTGTTTCCGCCGGTGCGCATCGGCCCGCATCTCCTGTGGGACGGCGGGCTGCTCGTGAACACGCCGCTGGCACCCGTCGTGACCCTCGGCGCCGAGGAGATCGTGACGGTGCTCGTGACGGAGCCGGCCGAAGGGGCGAGCGGGGGCCTCGTCCACTTCGGCCGCGCCGTCGAGCGCTCCGTCGATAGCTTTCTCGAGAACGCCTACAACATCGACCGCAAGCTTCTGCTCGAGCGCAATCGGGTGGCGCGGCTCCAGGGCGGGCCGTATCGGGCCGTCACGCTGTACGAGGCAGTGCGGCCCGCGCGCGACGCCTGCTTCAGCGCGGGGTCGTATCTGTACTTCGAGCGGCGCGTGATCCAGTCGATGTACGAGGCGGGGCGGCGGGCTGCATCGACATGGCTCCTCCATGGGCCGCGCGTCGACGAGCTCGACGAGCCCGAAGGAGCGGCCGGACTCGGGGCGTGAGTTCGCGTCTGCGGCGGCGAGGCGGCACCGGGGACGGGCTACGCGCTCCGTCCTCGCTGCAAGCGCGCCGTCCAAGCGCCGCAACTGCACAACGGTAAGCGTAGCGCGCGCTAGCAGCTGCGGGAGCGCTATGCCCATCCCCGGCGCCGCCTCGCCGCCGCTTCGCGACGGCTCGCTCCGCTCGCGCCCCTCCTGCTGTCGCGTCGGTGTTCGACGCGGGGCCCTTGTTTTCGCTCTTTAGGAGATCTTGCGGCGCAATGCCGCAACGGAGAGCTTCGGGCGCGCCGGATCGCTCTTTGCGGCCGGGGGGAATGCGATCACGCGGCCACCCTTGGCGCGGAGTTGCCAGTCGTCGGCGGTGGCGAGCTCGCGGTCGAGGGCGTCGCGGAACTGCTGGGGGTCGAGGGCGAGGCCGATGCAGACGTTGTGGAACGAGAGGGGCCAGCTCGCATCGTCCGACGCGAACCACGCCAGCGTGTCGACCACGGTGCGACGGCTGTGCGGGTGCCTGCCGAAGGCGTACTCGCGCAGCAACGCGACCGCGTCGAGCAGCACCGCGAGCATCAAGCGATCCTCGGGGATGCGCGGCTCGTCGAGGTGCAGGAGCATCTCGGACGCGAATCCCTGATCGGTGGCTGCGGCGGATCGGCGCATCGTCGTTCGTCTCGCTTCTTGTCTAGACGAACCGCACGAAGAAAACCACCGAAATGTGCGCTTGCGAGCGGAACATTCCGCCACGAATGTCGCGCGTGTGCGCGCCGCTACGCCGAATGCCCTACGACGATCGGGCGATTCAGCTCGCGAGTGCCTTGCGCAACAGCTCCTGCGCGAGCTGCGGGTTCGCCTTGCCGCCCGTCGCCTTCATCAGCTTGCCGACGAGGAAGCCCAGTACCTTGTCCTTCCCGGCACGGAACTGCGCGACCTGGTCGGGATTCTCGGCGATCACCGCGGCGACGGCCTGCTCGAGCGCACCGACGTCGCTCACCTGGCCGAGCCCTTCCTCGACGACGAGCGCGTCCGGATCGGCGTTCGTCCCGAGCAGGCGCGGCAGCAGCTTCTTCGCGGTGTTGCGGTTCACGGTGCCGCGCTCGACGAGCTGGCACAGTCGTGCCAGCTGCACCGGCGTCAGCGGCCAGTCGCGAATGACGAGCTGCTCGTCGAGCTTCTGCTCGCGCACGATGCGCAGCAACTCGGTGGTGATCCAGTTGGCGAGCTCCTTCGGCGAGGCGCCCTCCGCGATACCCGATTCGAAGTAGTCGGCGACGTCCTTCCGCTGCGTCAGCACGTCGGCGTCGTACTCGGAGAGGCCGTGCGCGTCGACGAAGCGCCGGCAGCGCGCCGACGGCAGCTCCGGCATCGACGCACGGATCTCGTCGACCCACGCGCGCTCGACGACCAGCGGCTGCAGATCCGGCTCGGGGAAGTAGCGGTAGTCGTGCGCGCTCTCCTTGCTGCGCATGGACCGCGTCTCCTCGCGGTCGACGTCCCAGAGCCGCGTCTCCTGCACCAGCTTCTCGCCCGTCTGGTGGGCGCGCACCTGGCGGCCCAGCTCGTAGGCGATGGCGCGCTCGACGTTCCGGAACGAGTTCATGTTCTTGATCTCGACCTTCGTGCCGAGCTCGGCCGCGCCGATGCGGCGGACCGACACGTTCGCGTCGCAGCGGAAGCTGCCTTCTTCCATGTTGCCGTCGCAGATCTCGAGGTACTGGAGGATCGAGCGGAGCGTACGCAGGTAGGCGCCGGCCTCCGCGGGGCTCCGCATGTCGGGCTCGCTGACGATTTCGAGCAGCGGCACCGTCGAGCGGTTGAAGTCCACGAGGCTGCCCGACGCGTGCGCGTCGTGGATGTTCTTGCCCGTGTCCTCCTCCATGTGGATGCGCGTGAGCCCGATCCGGCGCGGCTGGTCCTCGACGACGAGATCGAGCCACCCCGCGACGCAGATCGGCGCCTCGTACATGCTGATCTGGTAGCCCTTCGGGAGGTCCGGGTAGAAGTAGTTCTTGCGCGCGAAGCGCGAGCGCTCGGCGATGGAGCAGTTCGTCGCCAGGCCGGCGCGGATGGCGAACTCGACGACGCGACGGTTGAGCACGGGCAGCACGCCGGGCATGCCGAGGCACACCGGGCAGACGTTCGTGTTCGGATCGGCGCCGAAGGCGGCGGAGCAGCCGCAGAAGATCTTGGAGCGGGTCTGCAGCTCCGCGTGGACCTCGAGCCCGATGACCGCCTCGAAGCCGTCCTGCGTCCACGGCGTGCTCACAGTGACGGCCCCCGCAGCTTCCAGTCCGACGCCGCCTCGTAGGCGGCGGCGATGCGCAGCAGCGTCGCTTCGTCGAAGGCCTTGCCGATGAGCTGGAGGCCGATGGGAAGACCGGCGCCGTCGAGCCCGCACGGCACCGAGAGGGCCGGGATGCCCGCGAGCGGCACGGCGATCGTCAGGATGTCGGACAGGTACATCGTGAGCGGATCGTCGGTACGCTCGCCGACGCGGAAGGCGGTGGACGGAGCCACTGGCGAGACCAGCGCGTCGACGCGCTCGAATGCCTGCTCGAAGTCGCGGCGGATCAGCGTCCGCACCTGCTGCGCCTTCAGGTAGTAGGCGTCGTAGTAGCCGGCGGAGAGCGCGTACGTGCCGAGCATGATCCGGCGCTTCACCTCGCGGCCGAAGCCGGCGGCGCGCGAGCGCTCGTACATCTCGCCGAGCCCGCCGCCGCCGGCGGTCCGCAGGCCGTAGCGGACGCCGTCGTAGCGGGCGAGGTTCGAGGACGCCTCCGCGCTCGTGACGAGGTAGTACGTGGCGATCGCGTACTCCGTGTGCGGCAGCGAGACGGGCTCGACCGTCGCGCCGAGCGACTCGAGCGTGGCGACCGCGTTGCGGACGGCCGACTCCACCTCCGGCTGCATGCCCTCGACGAAGTATTCCTTCGGCAGGCCGAGGCGGAGCCCGCGGACGCCGCCGTCGAGCGCCTCGGTGAACGACGGGACGGGGCGCTGCGACGCCGTCGAGTCGCGCGCATCGTGACCGGCGACGGCCTGCAGCACGAGCGCCGCGTCGGCGACGTCGCGCGCGAGCGGGCCGACCTGGTCGAGCGACGACGCGAACGCGATGACGCCGTAGCGCGACACGCGGCCGTACGTCGGCTTCATGCCGACGACGCCGCAGAACGACGCCGGCAGGCGGATGGAGCCGCCCGTGTCGCTGCCGAGCGACGCGTGGACTTCCCGGGCCGCCACGGCCGCCGCGGAGCCGCCCGACGAGCCGCCCGGGACCCGCTCGTGGTCCCACGGGTTGCGCGTGTCGCCGAGGGCCGAGTTCTCCGTCGACGAGCCCATCGCGAACTCGTCGCAGTTGAGCTTGCCGACGAGCACGGCGCCCGCCTGGCGCAGGCGCGCGGCGACGGTCGCGTCGTACGGCGGCACGAAGCCCTCGAGGATGCGCGAGGCGGCGGTCGTGCGGATGCCCGTCGTGCAGATGTTGTCCTTGAGGCCGACGGGGACGCCGGCCAGCGGGCCCGGATCGTCGCCCGCGGCGACGCGCCGGTCGATCTCGGCGGCGGCCGCGAGGGCCTCGTCGGAGGCGACCGTGAGGAACGCGCCGACCCTGGGCTCGACGGACTCGATGCGGTCCAGCGCCGCACGGGTCAGCTCGACGGCGGAGATCTCGCGGCGGCGAACGCGCGCGGCGGCGTCACGGGCGGGCAGATCGTACAGGGCGCTCATGCGGATTCAGGACGGGCCGGTGATGCTACTCGATGATCTTCGGGACGCGGAACAGACGGCCGTCACGCGCGGGCGCGTTCGCGAGGAGCGCGTCGCCGGCCGGCTCGTTCGTGACGGCGTCGTCCCGCATGGGGATCGGGACGTCCTCGACGTGGGCCATCGGCTCGATGCCGCTGGTGTCGAGCGTCGCCAGGCGCGTGAACGCATCCAGGATGTGGTCCAGGTCGGCGGTGAGGCGTGCCTCCTCGTCGTCCTCGAGGCGCAGCCGCGCCAGCGAGGCGACCCGACGGACCTCGTCCCGCGTGATGGCCACCCGGGTTTGTTACCGCACGACCCCTTGCGCCGCAATGCGCACAACCTTGCGGAGCCTCCGGACCGCGAGTAATGTCGCCCGCCGATGACGGGGCGGGGGGAGCTCGGACGGCGTGGCGAAGCCGTGGCCGAGGGCTTCCTGCGCGACCGTCGGTACACCATCGTGGCTCGCAACTTCCGCTGCCGTGCCGGGGAGATCGACCTGGTGGCGCTCGACGGCGCCACGCTGGTCTTCGTCGAGGTGCGCAGTCGGCGCGGCACGGCCATGGGCACCCCGCTCGAGTCGGTCGACGGCCGCAAGCAGGCGCAGGTGACGCGCGTCGCGCGGCACTTCCTCGCGGCCCGCGGCTGGGCCGACCGCACCGCCCGCTTCGACGTGATCGGCGTGCGGTTCGACCGCGAGCCGCCGGACGTCGAGCACGTGCAGAACGCGTTCGACGTGGCAGGATAGGACATGCTCGACATCCGGGTGCTGCGGGCCGATCCCGCGGCGGCGAAGGCGGCGCTGGCGACGGTCGGCGTCGAGGCGGCGCAGGTCGACGCGGTGCTGGCCGCGGACGTGCGCCGGCGTGAGACGATCCAGGCGATCGAGACGCTGCGCGCCGAGCGGACGGCGGCGTCGAAGGCGATCCGCGACCAGCAGGACGCCGCCGCGCGCGAAGCCGCGATCGAGGCGCAGCGCGGCGTCGGCGATCGCATCGCCGCCGCCGAGGCCGCCGCCGCCGAGGCCGAGGCGGAGTTCACGCGGCAGATGCTCGAGATGCCGAACTGGCCGCATCCCGACGTGCCGGTCGGCCCCGACGAGTCGGCCAACGTCGTCCTGCGCGAGGAGGGCACGAAGCGCACGTACGACTTCACGCCGCTGCCGCACTGGGACCTCGGTCCGCGGCTCGGCATCATCGACTTCGAGCGTGGCGTGAAGATTTCGGGCAGCCGCTTCTACGTGCTGCGCGGCATGGGCGCGCGGCTGCAGCGCGCGCTCATCACGTGGATGCTCGACCTCCACACGCGCGAGCACGGGTACACCGAGGTGTATCCGCCGGCCATGGTGAAGCAGGAGTGCCTCGTCGGCACGGGCAACCTGCCGAAGTTCGCGGACACGCTGTACCGCGACGTCGAAGAGGACTTCTGGTGGGTGCCGACCGCCGAGGTTCCGGTGACGAACCTCTATCGCGACGAGATCCTCGACGGCGCGTCGTTGCCGATCAGGCACGTCGCGTACTCGCCGTGCTTCCGGCGCGAGCGGATGTCGGCCGGACGCGACGTCCGCGGCATCAAGCGCGGGCATCAGTTCGACAAGGTCGAGATGGTGAAGTTCGTCCATCCCGACACGTCCGACGCCGAGCTGCTGTCGATGCTGGACGACGCCGAGGACGTCTGCCGCCGGCTCGAGCTGCCGTATCGCGTGCTCCAGATGTGCACGGGCGACCTCTCGTTTCAGGCGGCGATGAAGTACGACGTCGAGATCTGGTCGCCGGGCTGTGCCGAGTGGCTCGAGGTCAGCTCCTGCTCGAACCTCCGCGACTTCCAGGCGCGGCGTGCCGCCATCCGCTTCCGGCCGCCCGGCCCGAAGGCGAAGCCCGAGCTGGTGCACACGCTGAACGGCTCCGGTCTGGCGTTGCCGCGGGTGCTGCTGTCGATCATCGAGACCTACCAGCGCGCCGACGGCAGCGTGGAGATCCCGGCAGTGCTGCGCCCGTACGTGGGCGCCGACGTGATCGCCGCCGGCGATCCTACATGAGGTTCGGCAGCAACGGGGCGCGGGTCGACGACACCTCGTCGGCCACCACGATGTCGTAGAGGATCTGGGAGCCGACGCGCGCCTCGGGCACGAGGACGCCTTCGACCTTGACCCAGGTGTCGATCTCCTCGTTCACGGCGCCGTTCACCTTGACGAGGACGCGGGCTTCCTTCTCGTCGGCCAGCTCGAGGAGCGTCTCGCCGCCGACGGCCTCGCGCCGGACGATGCGGCCCTTGAAGCTGACCTTCTCCTCGTAGTGCTGCTCGGGACGTAGATTGAGGTTCCCGATCGTGGTGCCACAGCCGGCGAGAATCGCCGCCGTCGCCACCGATCCCACCACTGCGAAGGCCCATCGCGGGACGCGCATACCGGGTCGGGCGGCTAGCATGCGTCCCGCAGAATTGCAAAGGAGCGTCCGCGCGGAGGCGAGGGTTGACGGCCCGTCGGACCACCCATAGAGGGGGCGGATGCGAAAAATCGCCCTCGTCGTCCTCGCGCTCGCGTGTGCTCCCGTCGCCTCGTCGGCGGAGGAGACCGTCGCCACCGTCGGTGGCACGCCGATCACGCGAGCCGCGCTCGAGAAGCACGTGCGGCCGCAGCTGATCGAGATCGAGAACGAGAAGTTCGAGGCGCTCAGCACGGGGTTGGACGAGCTCGTCGCGGTGTCGCTGTTCGAGAAGGAGGCCAAGTCGAAGAACATCACGACCGAGGCGCTCGTCGAGCAGGAGATCACGGCGAAGGTGCCGGCGCCGAGCGACGCCGACATCCAGAAGGTCTACGACGAGAACAAGCAGCAGCTCGGCGGCGCCGCCCTCGAGCAGGTGAAGCCGCGCATCGTCGAGTTCCTGAAGCAGCAGAAGGCGGAGGAGCGCCAGGAGGCGTACATCGCCGAGCTGAAGAAGAAGTATCCGACGACGGTGAACCTGAAGCCGCCGGTCGTCGAGGTGTCGACGGCGGGCCGGCCGGCGAAGGGCCCGGCCGACGCGCCGATCACGATGATCGTCTTCTCGGACTACGAGTGCCCGTACTGCAAGCGCGCCGAGGAGACGCTGGCGCAGGTCGACAAGGCCTATCCCGGCAAGATCAAGACGGTGTTCCGCGACTACCCGCTGCCGTTCCACGCCAACGCGCGTCCGGCGGCCGAGGCGGCCGCGTGCGCGAACGCGCAGGGCAAGTTCTGGGAGTACCACGACAAGCTCTTCACCGCGTCCGACCTCTCGGCGCCCAAGCTGAAGGCGATCGCCACCGAGCTGAAGCTCGACGAGAAGAAGTTCGACGAGTGCGTCGCCAAGCAGGAGTTCAAGGCGAACGTCGACAAGGACATGGAAGACGGCCAGGCGGTCGGCGTGAACGGCACGCCGGCGTTCTTCATAAACGGCCGGATGCTGTCCGGCGCCCAGCCCTTCGAGAAGTTCAAGGAGATCATCGACGAGGAGCTGGCGCGCCCGAAGTCCTGAGGCGTGCGTAACGCGGCCGGGTTCGTTGCATCGAACCCGGCATGCGAACCGCCTTCCTCCTGCTGATCCTGTCCTCCGTCGCGCACGCCGCGACGATCCCCGTTGCGCCGGGTGCGTCGATCCAGGCCGCGATCGTCGCGGCGCAGGACGGCGACGTCGTCGAGGTCGCCGCTGGCACGTTCGCCGAGGACCTCGATTTCCTCGGGAAGGCGATCACCGTGCGGGGGCAGGGCCCGGCGACGGTCGTACGCGGGACGGGTGCCGGGCCGGTGGTACGGTTCACGACCGGGGAGGGTGACGGGAGCGTGCTCGACGCGCTCACGATCACCGGCGGGATCGCCGAGCAGGGTGGCGGCATCCTCGTCATCGACGCGAGCCCCACGATCGTGCGCACGATCGTGGCGGAGAACGCCGCGCGACGGCAGGGCAGCGGCATCCATCTGGAGCGGAGCGCGGCGCTCGTCGCGAACAACCTCTTCGTGGGCAACCACGCGGTCGATCCGAACGCTGGCGATCCGCACACGGTGCAGATGACGGATGCACCGGTGCGGCTGGTGAACAACACGATCGCGTACGGCGACAGCAATGGCTTGCTGATCCGCGGCGGAGGCGAGGCGGTCGTCGTGCGCAACAACGTGTTCGCGGCGAACGGCTCCCGGGTGGCCGGCGAGGTGCGCGGGCGGGGCATCTGCGATTTCAGCCGTGGCGCGGTGATCCAGTACAACCTGTTCCATCGCAACCGGCGTGCGGCGTTGCTGAGCGGCACGGGGGACGACTACCGTCGCGTGCGCGAGGCCGAGCGCGCGATCGGCGATCCGCGTCTGGCGTTCAACGTCGACGGCGCGCCACGCTTCATGCAGCCGCGGCGCGGCCAGTTCGACCTTTCCGTCCGCAGTCGCGGCCGTGACGCCGGCGATCCGTCGCCGGCGGCCGCCGACCGCGACGGCTCGCGCAACGACGTCGGCGCCACGGGCGGGCCGCTCGCGCCCGGATGGCGCCTCGTCGTGCCGGCGCTCTGATTCGTCGTCACGGCGTTTGAGCCCTTCCCGCCGCGATGGTAGCCCGAGCGGCGGGAGGGGTGGCCGAGTGGTTTAAGGCAGCGGTCTTGAAAACCGCCAGGGCGGCAACGCTCTCGGGAGTTCGAATCTCCCCCCCTCCGCTTTCCGTTCAGTCACTGTGGCGCGCAGGTCGTCTCGATGCATCTCGCCGCATGACGACACGGCATCTGCGACGGGGTAGGGGGCTGGTCGTACCCCCCCGCTCGGGCGTAGAGGCGACGTACGTATGACGGAGCGAGACGAGAAGACCGGCGACGAGGTGCTGGAGAGCCAGCGCGAGCTGGCGACCGCGTTCGACGTACGTGAGAGCGAGATCGAGCGCGCGCGCATCGAGCTCATCCTACGGCCGTGGTCCGGCCGCGATCAGCCCCTTCACGGCGCGACCTGACCGCAGACGTCAGCCGGCGACCGGACCGCAGTGTCCGACCGCCGGCCGAGGGGAAGACGCGATCAGATCGTCGGCGTCGTCGTGGTGGGCCGCGAGCGCCATGGGTGGGATCGACCGCATGCAGTACCGCCGGCCTCTGCGACGACGGCAAGGCGAGCGAGACTGCCTAGCCGCGAACTGCGTCGCTCTGCCGAAAAGGGGCTACCGTACTTCGTCCGCCATGCTGAATTGGTGGCGACCGCGCTGCATGGGTACCGAGATCGACACGGCCGAGTTCACCTCCGTGGACTTCGCGCGCTTCACGGAGCGTCTTCCACGACAGGTGCGTGCGCTCGAACAGCTGCTCGCGCGCCCGGGCTTCGGCGTCGGCGCGCCGAGCATCGGAGCGGAGGTCGAGCTCTTCCTCCTCGACGCGAACGGCGACGCGCGACCCATCAGCCTCGACGTCGTCGACGACGTCTCCAGTACGCGCGTCACCCCCGAGCTTGCGCGCTTCGAGATCGAGCTCGCGACGGCGCCCGTGCCCCTGGCCGGCCGGCCGTTCGCCGCGCTCGAGGCCGACATCCTCCGGACCCGTGCCCGGATCGATGCGGCAGCCGCGAGCCACGGCGCCCGGACCGGCGCGTTCGGCATCCTGCCGACGCTGCGTCACGGCGACCTCACCGCGAAGGCGATCACCGACCTGCCGCGCTACCACGCGCTCACGCGCGGGCTGCGCCGCATGCGGCAGGCGCCGTTCCGCATCCACATCGAGGGCGAGGACGTGCTCGAGATCATGTCGGACGACGCCGCGATGGAGGGCGCGAACACGGCGTTCCAGGTGCACCTGCGCGTCGAGCCGGCCGCATTCGCGCGCACGTTCAACGCGGCCCAGATCGCGACGGCGCCTGCGCTCGCGGCCGCCGCCAACTCCCCGACGTTCCTCGGCCGGCGGCTGTGGGCGGAGACACGAGTCGCGCTCTTCACCCAGGCGGGCGACGTGCGCCTGCCGGGCCCCGACGCCGACGAGTGGCAGCCGCCCGCGCGGATCGGTTGCGGGACGGGGTGGATGCGCGAGAGCGCGGCGGAGCAGTTCCGCGAGAGCGTCGCCCTGCACGAGCCGCTGCTTCCCATTCTCGGCGACGAGGACGCCGAGGCGATCGTCGCCGCGGGCGGCGTGCCGCAGCTCGCGGAGCTGCGGCTCCATCATGGCACCGTCTGGTACTGGAATCGGGCGGTCTACGACCCGACGGACGACGGTCACCTGCGGATCGAGCTGCGAGCGCTTCCGTCGGGCCCGACCGTGACCGACATGCTGGCGAACGCCGCGTTCCTCCTCGGGCTGACGCTCGACTTGGCAGGCGACGTCGGCGCGCTCCTGTCGGCGTTTCCGTTCGACTGTGCCGCGCGGAACCTCCAGCGCGCCGCGCGCGACGGCCTCGCGGCGGAGCTGCTGTGGCCGCGGGACGCGACGTCGGCGCCCGAGCCGGTCGCGGCCAGCGCGCTGCTGCCGTCGCTGATCGAGCGCGCGCGACGGGGACTGTCCGCGGCCGGCGTCGATCCCGCGGAGCTGACGGCGCGGCTCGACGTGTTCGCCGCGCGGGTCGCAGCCGGCCGCACCGGTGCCGAGTGGCAGCGGCGCGCACTGGCCGACGGCCCGCACGCCATGGTGCAGCGCTATCTGGCGCATGCCGCGACCGAGGCGCCGGTGCATACCTGGCCCGTGGACGATCCGTGAACGGCGACGTCCTCGGCTGCCTTCCGGCAGCGGCGCGCGTCCTCGACGCGGCGCCACGCGTCGGCGCGGCGGCGCTCGACGCCTTCGTCGCCGCGCAACGCGACGCCGGTCTCACGCACGGCACGCGGCCGCTCTGTCCGGTGCTGAGTCCGCTGGTGGTGTCGCACGCGGTCTATCGTCGTGTGCAGCAGGCAGCGGAGCGCGTCCTCTCCGCGATGAACCGGCTCGTGGCGCGCGTCGCCGTCGACGAGGCGCTCGCGACGTTCCTCGGCATCGACGCCGAGGAACGCGCCCTCCACGCGATCGACCCTGGATATCGCGATGCCCTCGTCATCGGGCGCCTCGACATGGTGTTTCTCGACGGCATCGAGGATGGCTTCGCCTTTCTCGAGCTGAACGCCGATTCGCCGGCGGGCATCATCGATCAGGCGGCGGTCGAGGCGACGCTCTACGAGCTGCCGCACCTCCGCGACGCGCTGGCGGGATGTCGCACGGTCGCGCTCGCCCCCGAGCGGGCACTGCTCGACGCCCTGCTGGCGACCTGGCGCGCGTGGGGCGGCGCGGGTGTCCCGCGCATCGCCATCGTCGACTGGCACGACGTCGACACGGCCGCGGAGCAGCGGCGCCTCGCCGCGATGTTCGAGGCCCGCGGCGTTCCGGCCGTCACCCGCAGCTGGGACGGCCGGCGGCTGCACGACGACGACGGCACGGTCCAGGTCGTCTACCAGCGGCTGCTGGCGCACGAGCTGCGCGAGCGACTCGACGGCGCGCATCCGCTGCTCGTGGCCGCGCGCGCGGGCGCCGTGTGCATGGCGAACCCGCTGCGCAGCACCATCGCGAACAAGAAGGCGACCTTCGCCGTGCTGACGGACCCTGCCTGGGCGCATCTGTTCACCGACGAGGAGCGCGCCGCGTTGTCGGCGCACGTCCCGTGGACGCGCGTCCTCGGGCGCGGGGACGACGACCTCTGCGCCACCGCTCGGGCACAGCAGGAGCACCTCGTGCTCAAGCCGAACGAGGAGTACGGCGGCCATGGCGTCGTCCTCGGTTGGACGGTCGACGCCCCGGATTGGGCGGCGGCGCTCGACGAAGGCAAGGAGCGCGGCGCCGTGCTCCAGCGGCGCGTGCCGGTCCGCCGGCTCGCGTTTCCGACGTTCGACCGCGACGGGGTCCACTGGGAGGAGCTCGGCGTCGACCTGAACCCGTTCCTGTTCCGTGGCCGGATGGAAGGCGCGATGGTGCGCGTATCCCGCGGCCCGCTGTCGAACGTCTCGGCCGGCGGCGGCGTGACGGGGCTGCTCGTCGTCGAGGAGGGGCTGCATGTGTGAGCTGCTCGGCATCGGCGCCAGCCGTCCCATCGACATCGCCTTCTCGTTCAGCGGCTTCATCCTCCGCGGCGGGCAGACGGGACCGCATGCCGACGGCTGGGGCGTCGCGCTGTACGAAGGCGGCTTCGCGCGCACGTTCCTCGAGGAGCGTCCGGCCTTCTCGAGCCCGCTCACGCGATTTCTGCAGGCGAACCCGATCGCGACGCCGCTCGCGGTGGCGCACGTCCGGAAGAAGACGCGTGGCGAGGCCAGCCTCGCGAACACGCATCCGTTCGTACGCGTGCTGCACGGGCGTCACCTGGTCTTCGCGCACAACGGGACGCTGCCGACGGTGCGCGCGATTCCGCTGCGACGCGAGAGCCCGATCGGCGACACCGACAGCGAGCACGCCTTCTGCCTCCTCGTCGAACGGCTGCGCGCCGCGTTTCCCGACGACTGGCCGGACGATCCGGCGGTGCTCGGCGAGACCGTGTTCGCGCTGGCGAACGAGCTCGGCCGTGACGGCATCTTCAACTTCCTCCTGTCGGACGGACGCCATCTGTTCGCCCGGTGCGGCGACAGCTTGTGTCACATCGTGCGCCGTCCGCCGCTCGGCCAGGCGACCCTGGTCGACGGCGAGGTGAGCGTGGATCTCGCGCAGCTGCTGCGCGACGGCGGTGCCGTGGCCGTCGTGGCGACGTCGCCCCTCACGCGGGGCGAGGCGTGGGTGACGGCGACACCGGGGACGCTCTGGATCTTCCGCGACGGCGAGCTCGTCGGGACGCACGAAGGGCTGCCCGACGCGGCGCACGTCGCTGCGACGGCATGGCGACCGTCGATGCACTGACCGTGGGTGGATGTAGGGCGTGAAGTCGATGTCGAATCGATGGGGTACCGGCAAAGGCCTATCCGCCACCAAGTGGATCCGGTAGCTGCTCGTTCGCGATCGGGGAATGCGTGTTCGGCCCCCGGTTTTCAGTTGACAGTCCGGGCTGCTGCGTCTGTAACACGCGTCGTGGCGGCGATCGGGCACGGGTCGGACGTGGCGGAGTGGGAGGCGTGGCTCACGGCGTTCGGGTCGACCGTGCGCCGTGTGCGGCTGTTCCTCGGCCTGACGCAACAGCAGCTCGCGGAGATCGCGGGGGTCAGTCAGGGCTCGATCAGTCGGGTCGAGCGGCTGGCGGCGGCGGCGACGCCGCTGCTGACCGTCGTGCGGGTCCAGACGGCGCTGCGCACCGCGCTCGCGGGGGTGGAGCCCGGGCTGCTGTCGCCCGATCTCCGGCGCTTCATCGAAGGCCAACCCGCGATGCTCGGTACGACCCTGCCGCCGACCGCCGACGGCGCGGTCGTGCAGGACGTGGTCCTCGACACGGTCATGCGCATCGTGCGCCGCGTGCCGCCGGCCCAACGCCCCGCGTTTCTCCAGATCGTCGAAGCCGCCGCCGCGGCGTTGCTCCGTCCGATGGAGAGCGGCGTGGCCTGACGTCGACAGGAACGTACGAGGGGCGGCGGAAAACCGACGCCCTGGGCCGCCCCGGAAAGACGTGAGATGTACCGTTGGGTCATTGGGCAGCCTGCATGCAAGCGGGCAAGAACGCTGGCGGTCACACCGTGGCCGGCGATGCCATGCGCACGCGGGTGGGGCTGGCGCGGCGCTTGCTGCCGCCCCGGACCCGCATGAGCATTCTCGTGGTCGAGGCGCCCGCTCCGTCGTCGGGGCTCGCCGCGCAGCTCGGCGCGCACGGCTGGATCACGGTGTCCGCCGGCGACCGCGAGACCGGCCTCGCGCTGCTCGACGCGCACCTCGATGTGGCCGTCGTGGTGACGGACGACACCGACGGGGCCGGCGTCATCCGCGCGTGCGCGGAGCGACGCGGGGTGCCGGTCGTCGTGTGCGACGCGCCCATCGCGACGGACGTCCTCGTCAGTCGGGTGGAGGCGTCGCTCGCGGTGACGCTCGAGCCGGCGACGGACGTGCAGGCGCGGCTCGCGATCGACGCCGGCACCTACGAGCGGCTCGTCGCGCGGTTCTCGGCGCTCGCCGCACGGACGGCCGACGCGCTGCCGCCGGACGCCTCGGCATCGAGCGACGAGTCGCTGGTCGCGCTCGCCGAAGCGGCGCTGCTGGTCGGCGCCCGACGCGTGACGACGGCGCTCGCGCGGCTGCGTGCGGCCGATGGCGACGCGCGCGGCGAGGCCATGCGCGGGCTGCAATTCGAGCTGCGCCGGGTGTCCGCGGCCATCGGCGTCGTCGCCTGACCCGTCGTCCGATCGTCGCCCGATCGTCGCCCGATCATGGCCCGAGGTCAGCGGCCGGCCAGATAGACCAGCGTCGGGACGAGCGCCTCGCGCAGGGGCAGGGGACGCCACCCGAGCTCCGTGCGTGCGCGGGTCGCGTCGGGCCGGCTGTTCGACTCGAGAAAGTGCAGCTGCCCGCGCGGAATCAACGGCGCGGAGCCGACGACGTTCGAGACGATCTCGCCGCCGAGCGCGATGGCATGCGCGACCCAGCCCGGCATGACGGGCGGCACGCGCCCGCGCTGGGCGGCGTCGCGGACGGCCGTCGCCAGGTCGACGAGCGTCCAGTACGACTCGCTGAGGATGTAGCGGCTTCCCGGCCGCGCCTTTTCCTCGGCATCGACGTGGCCGATCGCGACGTCGGACGAGAACACGAGGGGCATGCCGCCCGGGAGCAGCAGCGGCACCTTGCCCGCCACGACGTCGGCGATGAAGTCGTTCAGTCCGGGCGACGCGGCCGGCGCCGGTCCGTAAACGGCAGACGGGTGCAGGAAGACGGCCGGCACCCCGGACGTCGCGACGATGCGATCGGCCGCCTGCTTCGAGCGCTGGTACGCCGTCCCCTTGGGTGCGGTCGCGAGGGTGCGCTCGTCGAAGGCGCCGCCGCCGCGCGGCACGTCGAAGACGTCGATCGTGCTCGTATAGACGAGACGCCGGACGCCGCGGCGCGCCGCCGCGTCCACCACCGTGCGCGTGCCGCCGACGTTCACGCGCTCGAAGATCGACGGGTCCTTCGTCCACTGCTCGGGCAGGCCCGCGGCGTGGTAGACGACGTCGCAGCCGTCCATCGCGCGCTCGACGGATGCGGCGTCCGTCACGTCGCCGAGGGCCAGCTCGCAGTCGGGCAGCAGCATCCGGCCGCGATCGAGCGAGCGCACGAGCGCGCGCACGGATTTGCCGCGCCGTCGCAGCTCGGTCGCGATGGAGTTGCCGACGATCCCCGTGCCACCGGTGAGCAGGATCACGCGCGCTACAAAGCATGCGGCCTGCGGGTTGTCACGTGACGCGGCCGTCTCTACAGTCGCGCGCACCGCGATGCCGACGCTCGATCTGCTGGTGCAGCCGCTCGTCACGCCGGACGCGAGCCGCGCGGCCGATCGCGCGTTGCTCGCGCGCGCCGCGGAGACCGGTCGCGGCACGCTGCGCGTGTACGCCACGGCGGGCGACATGCTGCGGCTCGGCCGGTATCACCGCGAGCCCGCGGGCGCGGACGGCGTCGTCATCGACCGGCGGATGACCGGTGGACGCCCGATGGCCGCCGGCGACGGCTTCGTCGCGATGTCGCTCGTGCTGCCGCACCGGTCGGCGCTGGTCGGCGACGATCCGCTCGCGCTGGCACCCGAGCAGGTGATGAACCGCTGCGTGCGTGGCCTCCTGGGAGCGCTGGAGCGTGCCGGAATCGCGGCGCTCTACCCTGGACGCGATCTCGTCACGGTCGACCGCCGTCCGATCGCGACGCTGGCGCTGGAGGTCGACCGGCGCGGTGCGACGCTGTTCGAGGCGGTCCTGTCCGTCGGCCGGGATCAGAGCCTCGTGTCGCGGCTCCTCGATCGGGCCGACGTGGCGGGCGTCGTGCCGGCGGCGCTCGTGCTGCCCGACGACGTCGGGTCGGTGCCGGCGGCGTCGGTCGAGGAGATCGCCGATCTGCTCCGACAGGGCTTCGCCGCGCGCCTCGGCGTCGCGTTCGTCGACGGCACGCCGGTCGACGGGAACGAGACGACGCCGGTCGCGCCGCCCGCGACCTCCGGCTGCGACCGCATGGCCAGCACGCCGACGATGCTCGGCGTGCTGGAGGCGCACGTCGCGCTGGCCGCGGACGGGACGCTCGCGCGCGTCGCGCTGTGCGGCGATCTCCTGGCGCCGTCGTGGGCCGTCCTCGGGCTGGAGGCCGCCCTCTGCGGGCGTACGCCGGACGTCGCGCAGCTCGCGGGCGTCGTGGAGCGCGCGATGGCGGCACCGGGCGCCTTCCTCCTCGGTGTCGGACCCTTGCGAACCGTCGCCGAGACGGTGGCTCGTGCGGCGAGATCGTAACCCGGCACGTCGGCGGCTATCGTGGATCGCGGTGGTGCCCATGCGCATGGCGGTGATCCTCGTTGCGCTCGCTACGGCGTTCGCGCAGGCGGACACCCTCTCCACGACGGGGACGCCGAGCCCGGCGTCCACGTTCACGATCGACGAGGAGTTCGTCACCGGGACGGGGCTCACGACCGACTTCCGCTTCCTGCCCGACGGCCGCATGGTCGTCATCAACAAGCTCGGCAACGTCTTCGTGCGTCCAGCGGGTGGCGGCGCACTGGTGTTCGCCGGCTCGTTCGACGTCGACACCGGCAGCGAGAAGGGCCTGCTCGGCGTCGCGGTCGATCCAGACTTCGCCACGACGCGCCGCCTGTTCTTCTACTATTCCGCCGAAGATGGGACCGACGCCGACCGCCATCGCGTGGTGACGCGTACGCTCGGCGACGACGACCAGCTCTCCGAAGACGAGACGATGATCCTCGGGGGCCTGCGCGGACCCGCCAACCACGACGGCGGCGCGCTCGAGATCGGCGCGGACGGTCTGCTGTACGTCGGCGCCGGCGACACCGGCTGCAATTCGAACACCTCGACGGAGCCGCCCTACACGCCGACGAACTTCTACGGGACGTGCCTCGCCGACGATCCCGCCGCGAACGGGGGCGGCAACGGCAAGATCCTGCGCGTCGCGCTGGACGGCGGCATCCCGCCGTCGAACCCGCTCGTCGGCGCCACCAACGTGAGTGCGTGCGGCGGCAGTTGCGGCGCGCCGCTCGACCCCGGCCGCCTCGCCGACGCGCGAGCCGACGTCTACGCCTGGGGATTCCGCAACCCGTTCCGCTTCTGGATGGATCTGCGCACGGGGCTGCTCTGGACGGGCGACGTGGGCGAGGTGACCTACGAGGAGATCGACGTCGTCCGCGCCGGACGGCACTACGGGTGGCCGTGGCGCGAGGGCGCGAAGGGACACCCGACGTCGACGTGTGGGAACGTCCGTATCGGCACGACGACCGGTGGTGATCCCATCTTCGACCAGGAGTGCGTCGACCCCGTCTACTACTGCCGCCACAACAACCCGCAGGCGGATCAGACGGTCGACGCCGGCTGCGCGGCGATCACGGCCGGGCAGATCGTCGACAGCTGCGATTGGCCCGCGCCGTTCCGCGGCCGCTACGTCTTCGGCGACAGCAGCACCGGGCGGCTGTGGATGCTCACCCCGAACGCGACGCGCGACGGCATCGTCGGGGGCCGAGCGGACTTCGCGGAGATCGACGGTGCCCCGACCGCCATCCGGACCGGAAACGACGGCGCGCTCTACGTCGCGGTGCTGCCCGACCGCATCGTTCGCATCGCCCCGACGGCGCCGGTCGCGTGCACCGACGGCTGTCTCGTCGACGCGGACTGCGACGACGGCGACGCGTGCACCCTCGATGCCTGTACACCCACGGCGAGCCTCTGCACGCACACGGCCACCGGGACGTGCTCGACGACGACCAGCACGACGCTGCCGGGGGGCGGCTGCGCGTCGGCGACGGGACGGGAGCGCGTCGCGTGTCTGTGCGAGGCGGCGGTGACGGAGTGTGCGTCGGTGACGCTCCCGCGCGGCGTCGCCGCTCGCCGCGACCGCGCCTGCGGCCTCGTGGCGCGCGACGTCGACGGCCGTCGCGAGCGGCGCGTGCTCAGGCGTGCGGCGTCGCTGCTCGATCGGGCGGCACGCGCGGCGGGTCGGCGGCGGGTCGAGCCGATCTGCGGGGCCGCCATGGCCGCGCGCCTGCGCGAGACCGCGGCGGCGACCCGGGCCGTCCTCGACGCCGCGCGGACCCGCGAGTAGCATCGCGGCCGTGAGCGCTGACGATCCTCTCGCCGCCATCGCGCGGATCCGCGCCGACGGGGCGACGTCGCCGGACGACGTGCCCTTCCTCGTCGGCTGTCTCGGTGCCGGAGCGAAGGCCGTGCAGCGGCGGGCGGCGGAAGCGCTCGCCGCGCTCGACGCGGGCGGGACCCCCGTGCGGGCGGCGATCGAGCCGGTGCTGTCGGCACCGGCGCTGCGGACGCGCTTCGGCGGCGCGTATGCGCTGTCGCTGCTCGGCACGACGCCGGCCGCGTGCGTGCCGGTGTTGCTCGAGACGCTCGGTGCCGACGACGGCGATCTGCGCTGGGCGGCCGCGACGATGCTGCTGCCGTTCGGCGCGCCGGCGCTGCTCGATCCGCTGCGGGGTCTCGCCCGGACGGGCAACCCGGCGCAGCGGAAGATGGCGCTCTACTGCCTGCGCGACGTCGAGCCCGCGCCGACCGGCATCGATCCGGACCTGACGGCCGCGCTGGCCGATGCGGAGCCGTCGGTACGGCTCGCGGCGATGGCGGCGCTGGCACGCCTCGGACGCGATCGGGCGGCCGTCGCGCGCTCGTTGATGCCGTTGCTCGACGACCCCGACCTCGGCGTTCGGCGCGCGGCCGCCGCGACGCTGGGACGGCTCGGTGCCGCCGATGGCGACGTGCGCGCGGCGCTGGCGCGTGCGGCGGCGGGCGACGACCCGCCGCTCGCACGCGCTGCCGCCGCGGCGCTCACGCGCCTGGGTTGATCTCGAACCCGAGCTTGGCGCCGCCCGGCTCGACGTCGATCCGGAAGCGGGCCCCGTCGACGACGTTGCCACGGATGAGCTCGCGCGCGAGCGGCGTCTCGACCTCGGTCTGGATGGCGCGCTTCAGAGGCCGCGCGCCGTAGACGGGGTCGTAGCCGCGGTTCGCGAGCCAGTCGCGGGCGGCGTCGGTGAACTCGAGGGCGATGTGGCGGTCCTCCAGCCGCTGCGCCAGCCGCGTGAGCTGGATGTCGACGATCTTGCGGACGTCCTCGCGCTCGAGCGCGTGGAACACGACGATGTCGTCGATGCGGTTCAGGAACTCGGGCCGGAAGTGCTCGCGCAGCGCGCCGAGCACCTCTTCGCGGATCGTCTCGTACGAACCGCGGGCGCCGATGATCGCCTGGCTGCCCAGGTTCGACGTCATGATGACGACCGTGTTGCGGAAGTTCACCGTGCGACCCTGGCCGTCGGTGAGGCGGCCGTCGTCGAGCAGCTGGAGCAGCACGTTGAAGACGTCGTGGTGCGCCTTTTCGATCTCGTCGAAGAGCAGGACGGAGTACGGGCGACGGCGGACCGCCTCGGTGAGCTGACCGCCCTCTTCGTAGCCGACGTATCCGGGCGGGGCGCCGATCAGCCGCGCGACGGTGTGCTTCTCCATGTACTCGGACATGTCGATGCGGACCATGGCCTGCTCGCTGTCGAACAGGAACTCGGCGAGCGCACGGGCGAGCTCCGTCTTGCCGACGCCGGTCGGACCCAGAAAGATGAACGAGCCGATCGGACGATTCGGGTCCTTGATGCCCGCACGCGCGCGGATGACGGCGTCGGCGACGGCCTGCACGGCCTCGTCCTGCCCGATCACCCGCTGGTGCAGGTGGTCGCCCAGGCGCACGAGCTTCTCGCGCTCGCCCTCGACGAGCTTCGCGACGGGGACGCCCGTCCAGCGCGACACGACCTCGGCGACGTCCTCCTCGTCGACCTCTTCCTTGAGGAGGCGCTTGCCGCCGGTCTCGCCGTCGAGCGTCGCCTCCTTCGACTGCAGCTGGCGCTCGAGCTCCGCGAGCTTGCCGTACTTGAGCTCCGCCACCTTGTTGAGGTCGTAGGCGCGCTCGGCCTGCTCGATGGCGAGGCGGGTCTCCTCGATCTGCTGCTTCACCTCGCGGATCGTGCCGATCTCGCCCTTCTCGGCCTCCCACTGCGCGCGCAGCGCCTCCGACGACTCCCGCAGCTCGGCCATCTCGGCCTCGAGCTTGCCGAGGCGCTCGCGCGACGCCGCGTCGGTCTCCTTCTTGAGCGCTTCGCGCTCGATCTCGAGCTGCAGGAGCTTGCGGTCGACCTCGTCGAGCTCCTCGGGCTTCGAGTCGATCTCGGTGCGCAGCCGCGCGCCCGCCTCGTCGACCAGGTCGATGGCCTTGTCGGGGAGGAAGCGGTCGGTGATGTAGCGGTCGGAGAGGACGGCCGCGGCGACGAGCGCGCTGTCCTTGATGCGCACGCCGTGGTGGACTTCGTAGCGCTCGCGGAGGCCGCGCAGGATGGAGATCGTGTCCTCGACGGACGGCTGCGGGACCATCACCGGCTGGAACCGGCGCTCGAGCGCCGCGTCCTTCTCGATGTACTTGCGGTACTCGTTCAGCGTCGTCGCCCCGATGCAGTGCAGCTCGCCGCGCGCCAGCATGGGCTTCAGCAGGTTCGACGCGTCCATGGAGCCCTCGGCGGCGCCGGCGCCGACGACGGTGTGCAGCTCGTCGATGAAGAGGATGATCTGCCCCTCGGACGACTGCACCTCCTTGAGGACGGCCTTCAGCCGCTCCTCGAACTCGCCGCGGAACTTGGCGCCGGCGACGAGGGCGCCCAGGTCGAGCGTGATGAGCCGCTTGTCGCGCAGCCCTTCGGGCACGTCCCCCTGGACGATGCGCTGGGCGAGGCCCTCGACGATGGCGGTCTTACCGACACCGGGCTCGCCGATCAGCACGGGGTTGTTCTTCGTGCGGCGCGAGAGCACCTGCACGACGCGGCGGATCTCCTCGTCGCGGCCGATGACCGGATCGAGCTTGCCCTTGCGGGCGGCGTCGGTGAGGTCGCGGCCGTACTTGCCGAGCGCCTCGTACGTCGCCTCCGGATCGGGGGAGGTCACGCGCTGGTTGCCGCGCACCTTCTGCAGGGCGCCCATCAGCTTGTCGCGCGTGAGACCCATCTCGCGGACGACGGTGCCGTTCTCGTCGACCACGGCCAGCAGCACGTGCTCGACGCTCAGGTAGTCGTCCTTCAGCGACTTCATCTCGTCCTCGGCCTTGCCGAGGACGTTCGAGAGCCGCTGCGTGAGGTAGGCCTGCGAGGGGCCGCCGGACGCCTGTTTCACCTGCGGACGGCGGTTCAGCTCGCGTTCGACGGCGTCGCGCACGGCGCGCGGTGCGACCCCCGCGACCTCGAACAGGTTGGCGGCGAGGCCGTCTTCCTGGTCGAGTAGGGCGAGCAGCAGGTGCTCGACGTCGATGCCCTGGTGATTGCGGCGCGTTGCGAGGCCGCCTGCCTGCTGCAGGGCCTCCTGCACCTTGTGCGTCATGCGGTTCACGTCGACCATTGGGTGGCAAACCTGCGCACGACGCGGTGTGTGGTCAACCGGTCGCGGGTCGGTCGGGCGCGGTCAGGCGTCCGCGTGGGGCGGCGTTCGGGGGCCGGTCAGGAGCTGCGGCGCGAGGCCTTTGAGCAGATCGGCGAGCTTGCCGACCAGGAGGACCGCCTCGTCCCACATGGTCCTGGCGATGTCGCGCATCGTCGACCCGAGGCTGAAGGTGGCGCGGCTCTCCTGCAGTCGCAGGGAGCGCCCGCAGCCGCCCATCTGGAGCGCGAGGTGCGCGGCGACCGCGTCCCCTTCGCGCACGCAGAGCT
Organism: uncultured Binatia bacterium (SeqCode); assembly: GCA_964432595.1. Classification (GTDB taxonomy): domain Bacteria; phylum Desulfobacterota; class Binatia; order DP-6; family DP-6; genus DASYLJ01. The sequence continues at coordinate 31,849 of CAYSOF010000041.1, forward strand.
TGTAGTAGGTCCCCGACGGCCTGCGCTCCGCTTCGACCGTGTGGGGGATGGCCGCCAGCTTGAGGCACCGCTCGCGCCGTCGGAGTGCGGCGCCGTTGCGATCACTGACGAACACCACGGCCTGAGGCTCTTCCGCCACCGCGTTCCACATCGCCCGCCCTCCCGGCTGCAGAGCGTGTGTACCGCCCGAAGCCGAGGTGTGCAACAAGAAGTGTATGGCGACCCGCTCGATCGACACGGTGACGATCGAATGCGTCCTCGGCGACATCACGCACCAGCGGGTCGACGCCATCGTCAATGCGGCGAACAGCTCGTTGCGAGGTGGGGGCGGGGTGGACGGGGCGATCCACCGTGCGGGGGGGCCGTCCATCCTGGAGGAATGTATCCGGATCGGCGGCTGTCCGACGGGTGAGGCGCGGATCACCGGCGGCGGTCGGCTGCCGGCGCGGCACGTGATCCACACCGTCGGACCGGTCTACTCGATGCCCGATGCGCCGGCCCTGCTGGCGGCGGCGCACCGGAACAGCCTGGTGCTGGCCCGCGCGCACGGCCTGCGGACCATTGCCTTCCCCGCCATCTCGACGGGGGCCTACGGCTACCCGGTCGCCGAGGCCGCCCCGATCGCCGTCGGCACGGTCGCGGCGGTCTGCCGTGACCGCCCCGACGATTTCGAGCTCGTCCGCTTCGTGATCTACGGGCCGGAGACCCTTCGGCCCTTCGAAAAAGCACTGGAGGATCTATGAATGGCTCGGTTTGCGACTCGCCAGGGAGCGTGGCATCCGTGAAAACGTCGTCGTACCGCTCCGGTGCGACCGGGAGGAGGATGCGGATGCGTCTCAAGCGGATGGTGATCGCGGGTCTGCTGGGTGCGGCACTGACGATCGGTGCGGCCACCCCGGCGCGTGCCCTGACGCAGGGTGAGGAGGCCGGCTTCTCGTTGCTGGCGGCGGTGGCGAACCTCTTCTACACGCCGGCGAAGGTCGTCGTCGCGGCGGTCGGCCTGCCGGTCGGTGCGTTCTCGGGCTGGGTGTCCGGCGGCGAGACCCGGTCGGCCTACGCCATCTGGGTGCCGACGTCGGGTGGAGACTTCTTCCTGACGACCGACCACATGGAAGGCTCGGAGCCGATCGAGTTCTTCGGCTCGGACTACGCCGACACGCCGTCCAAGATGAACTACTCGGTCGACGGCACGTACAGCTACCGCAGCACCTACGACGCGACGAGATAGAGCGGCAGCAGCGCCGCGCTCCACGGTCCGACCGACCACACGACGTAGAGCGCGGCGGTCAGCGCCAACGCCGGCCGTGCGATGAGGCTGCGCTTGCCGAGCTGCCACACGAGCAGCAGGCAGGCGCAGGCCTGGAGCTTGAACGCCCAGAGCGCGGGGCCGGTGCCGACGGTGCGCATCGCGGCGGCGACGAGCGGATTGCCTTCGCCGAATCCGGCGTGGTGGACGCCGACGTAGGTCGCCACGCCGTCGAACACCTGCAGTAGTACGTTGATCGCCACGAGCGCGGCGAGGCCGCGCTCTTCGTCTCCGGACACGGAGGCCCCTCCTCCTGCCGCCGGACCACCCTGCACGAGGTGCGTCGACGGCGTGCTAGCTGTCTCGCGTCCGGGGTCGCGCCGTCAAGCGCGATCCGCATGGGGAGCGCGCTAGGGTCGGGGCTGTTCCGTCCAGGAGCGCACGAGGAAGGTGCGCGAGCCGCGGTCGACCAGGCCCTCGATGCGGACTGCCGTGCCGGGCGGCAGGGCGAGGAGGGGCTGCAAAAGATCCGGGGGGCCGCTGGCGATGAAGTTCGGCGTGAAGGGTGCCACGGCGTCCAGCACGTCCTTGCCGTCGGCCGCGACGTCGCCGCCGACCGTGCGCGCGTCGGTCACGCCGAGCCAGCGATTCGCCTCGGGGCCGTGACCGAGGAACGTGAAGGACGTCACGGTGAAGCCGGCTTTCTCGACGGCGGCGCGGTTCGGTCCGACGACACCCTCGAGCCGAAGGAGCAGGGCGGGGCCGAGCTTCGGCGACGGGATCTCGGTTGCCACCGCCGCGACGGCGATGCCGAGCAGCGCGGCGAAGACGAGTCGCATCGAAGGACTCTGACGCGCACGATCTCGGGAGGCAACGGCTAGCGAGGCGGGAATCGCCGTGCTACATGCCCGCACGCGACTACGGGAGAGATGGCCGAGTGGTCGAAGGCGCACGCCTGCTAAGCGTGTGTAGGGCCTTAAAGCTCTACCGAGGGTTCGAATCCCTCTCTCTCCGCTCCATGGCAGCGGCCGGTCGTCGGGTGCTCGAAGCGCCGGACGGCCGGCGTGCTACTGGATGCCGCGCGCGGTGCGGACGCGCTCGGCGGCTTCGCCGACGTACAGGCGGAAGCGTCCCGGGGGGCCCTCGACCAGGTAGGGCTGCGGGTAGGTCGGGCCGTTCACCCGTCCGACCCAACGCCGGAGGACCGTCAGCTCGTCCTGAGTGGCCGGGTCCAGCTCGAGACACTCCTCACCGATACGGACCTTCGCATCACGGACGACGTCCGCCGCCGGCTGAACCGTTTTCGCCATCAAGGCCCTCGAGCGTGCCATGCCGTAGCTCATAGCAGGTAATGTGCCGACCAAACCCACGCAACTGCGTAGTCTGCGGCCGCGAAAATCCTGCAATCGTGCGCGGCATGGCGCGCCGGCACGGACGAGGGGGGTGTCGAACGTTCCGATTGCCTACTGCAACTCGCCATCGAGACGTGATGCCACCCCGACCTTTGGGCGGGGTCACTCGTAGAGCTTGCTGTCGGGCGACTTGTAGCGGCGCATCTTGATGCCGGGCGCGACTGACACGCCGTCCTCGCCGAGCGATCCCTGGATGTACACGGGGACGTACTTCTCCCATCGGCCGACCTCGGGATCGACGTCGCCGGTCGTCAGGACCTTCGCGTAGAGGACTTCCTCGGCGGCGGCTCGTGCGCGCTGGTACTGATCCGGGGTGAGCGTCCGGGTGTCCGTCCGCTCGCCCGACTCGTCGTCGTCGTCGAGCAGGGTCAGCGTCATCTGACCGCGTTCGAGGCTGACGCCCTTGTCGGCCAGCTCGCCGTTGTCCTCGTCGCCGTCGAGCAGTCCCGGGTCGAGGTCGAGGCCGGCGGGCCCGAGCAGAATGGGGTTCGCCTGCAGGAGGTCGCGATCGAGCGGCAGCGCGCCCGGACCGGGGCGATCCTTCAGCCGCTCGCGGGCCTTCTCCGCCGCGTCGGACTCCGGGAAATGCTCGGCGATGGACGCGAGCAGCAGGTGCTCGGCGGGCGATCCCTGGACCTTCTCGAGCATCGTGTCCGCGAGCTTGTCCTGCAGCTTCTTGATGCGCTTCGGGTCCGGCTCGGGCACGGCCTGGCAATGCATCAGCGCGCGCTCGAAGTTGCCCGCCCGCTCGTACGCCGACGACAGCCGCTCGTGGACCTCCGGCGCGTCGGGCGAGTCGGGCTCGCGCGCGAGCAGCTCCTCGCCGCGCTGGATGATCTCGTCGTTCGACGCCGGATCGTTGCGCCAGGCCTTCCAGGCGCGCGTCGCGACGCCGATCATGTTGAAGATGCCGAGCGACTGCGCCGCCTGCGCGCCCTGGGCGCCGAGCTGCATCGCGCCATACAGCGCGGTCCGGCCGTCCGTACCACCGAGGAGCACGTACTTCGCGACCTCGCGGGTGTGCCGGCTCTCGGCCTCGTCGAGCGCGTCGAGGCGGTTGAACTCCGGGCTCGCCAGCAGCGCGCTCGCCTGACGGCCGACGCCGGAGTCGTCGTCGGCCAGGTCCTGCAGCGTGTCGCGCGCCTCGACGCGATGCCCGGACATGTCGCGCGCGACGACGGCCGAGAGCTGCGCGCCGGGCACCAGTGCGCTGTCGGGGTGCGCGTTCTGGAAGCGCTGCGACGTCGCCATCATCGCCTGCGGATCGCCGAGCGCCGTGGCGACCGCGACGGCGTGGTAATCGTCGGCCTCCAGGCCGGGCTCCGGCTGGAGCGGCTCATGGGCCGGCCAGCGGGCCGCCTCCTCGGCGGTGCTGCGACGGGCCATCGCGGCGGCGAGGTCGTCGAGCGGCTCGTCGGCCTCCTCAGCGCAGCCGTCGAGGCGCTGCGCATTGGTCAGGTAGAAGCGCGCGCGGTCGAGGTGGTCGTCGTCGAGCGCCTTCGTCCCGAGGGTGACGGTTTCGGTGCAGAGCGCCTCGGCGCGTTTCTTCCCGAGCTGTTGGACGGCGCGGACGATGTCCGGCGCGTCGTTCGTCAGGTTGTCGCGACGCAGCAGCGTCTTGTAGCGGGCGAGCGCCTCGCGCTCGGGCGGCGACAGCCGATTGTAGCTCCAGAGGTTCACCGCCGTGGTCGCCACCGCGTCGACGGCGCTGCCGGCGATCAGGAACGGGTTCAGTGCGGCGAGGAACGCGGCGCCGGTGAAGACGCCGAACGGCCGCACGGCGTCGTTCAGCAGGGTCGCGCGACGGTTGTGCTGGTCGTTCGCGATGAGCCGCTCTGCGGCGGCGGCGTCTTCGTTCTCGAGCGCGTGCCGCGCGAGGCGCTCGACGACCGGATCGGGATCGGCGTCGAGGACGTCTTCGAGCGCGCCGCGGCGTGCGTCGCGCGTGCTGACGAGGCTCGCGGCCATGAGGCGGACGGCGTCGGTGAGGCCGGTCGGGCGGAGCCCCGCGTCGACGCGCTGCTGGTCCAGCCCCTCGAACTCGCGCACCGAGGCGTTCGCCAGGGTGCCGTTGCCGGTCAGCACCGCCGCGGCCGCGCGGTGCACCCGCTCCTCGATGTCGGCGTCGTTGCGCGACGCCTCGTCGAGGAGGCTCGGACCCGCGTACGCGACGCTCGCGACGAGGACGACGAGGATCGGGAGCAGGCGCCGCATCAGCGATAGCGCTGGAGGACCGAATCCTTCCACGCTTCCGTGGCGGCGAAGCGTGCCTGGCCCTCGGGCTTCTCGCGCGCCCCGTCCCACGTCGCCACCTTCCGGTAGGTGTCGAGCGCGCGATCGACGCGCGTGAGGAACTGGTCCTCGTCGAACGCGAGGGGTCGTTCGTGCTCGTCGACGTACTGGCGCGCGATGTCGGCGTAGAGATCGCCGAGGCGCAGGATGTGCGCGGGCAGGTTCTTCGAGTCGGCATGCTTCTCGACCAGGAAGCGGACGGCGCGCTCGGCGGTGGCGTCGCCGCCCTCGAGCGCCGTGCGATGGTCGACGACGAGGCGGACGGTGGCGCGCTCGAGGCGCTCCTCTTCCACCTCGGCCAGCGTCGCGTACGGCGTGTCCTTGTAGCGTTCGACGAGCTTGTTCCAGCCGTCGAGCTTGGCCCGGATGGTCGCGAGCTCGGCGTTCAGGTCGCTGCCGTCCTCGGGCATGGCGGCCACGGCCGCGAAGGCGCGGGCGCGCTCGGCGCCGTCCTTGGCCGGCGCGGCGAGCGGCGACGTCATCGCGGCAACCTGCGCATACGCGTCGGCCGCCTTCTGGAACTCGAACATCCGCTCGAGCGTCCGCGCCCGCGTGAACGTCGTGACGTCGCGCATCTTGCCGGGAAAGCGCTTCTCCCAGGCGTCGAGGCGGCTCAGCGTCAGCCGGTAGAGGTCGTGCCCCGTGGGGTCGCGCGGCGGCGGGAAGCGGTAGACGTCGTCGTTCAGGTGCCACGTCAAGGTCGCGATGACTTCGAGGAGGTCCTCGTAGGGCGCAAATGCGCCGGTGGCATCGGCGGCGCGGCTCGGGGTGGGCAGGGTGCAGACCGTCAGGGCGGCCGCGAGCAGCATCACGCGCAGACGCATGGCTCGCGTCGCATAGCATATGCGCCCGGTCGGGCAAGCGCGTTTCCTTGCCGCGACGGGGCCGTGTTCGCTAGATCGGCGCTCTGCGCGCGCTCGTCCTCCTCTTGCTGATGCTGGCGGCGCCCGGGATCGCCCGGGCCGACGGCCTCGCTGCCGTGAAGGCGCGCGGCACGCTGCGCTGGGGCGGCGATCTGCAGGGCGGCGAGCCGTACGTCTTCCAGGACCCCGACGACGACACCCGGATCGCGGGTTTCGAGGTGGAGATCGCCGACGCGATCGCGCGCCGGCTGGGCGTCGGCGCCGAGTTCGTCCAGAACGACTGGGGCATGCTCGTCCCCGCGCTGGAGCGTGGTGACTTCGACGTCATCCTGAATGGGCTGGAGGTGACGGAGGCCCGCCGGGGCCGGGTGGCGTTCACCCGCCCGTATTTCGCGTTCGCGGCGGTGCTCGTCGTGCGGAAGGACGACCCGGCGAAGGGGCTGGCGGACCTGCGCGGGCGTCGCGTCGGCACGCTGGGCGGCTCGCTGTCGCACGACTTCCTCCTGAAGGACCCGGCGGTCGAGGTCGTCGTCTACGAGGGCACCGAGGAGCCGTACCTCGATCTCGAGCAGCGCCGGCTCGACGGCGTGGTGCTCGACGACATCATCGCCGCGCGCTTCGGCCTCGTGCGTCCGACGCTGCGTGCCGCCGGGTCGGTCGGCGAGGGTACGTACGCGATGGCGGTGCTGCCCGACGAGACGGCGTTGCTGGCGGCGCTCGACCAGTCGCTGGCCGACATGATGCGCGACGGCGAGCTGCGCCGGATCCTCGAGCGGTGGAAGCTCTGGAACGACCTGCAGGAGCGCCTCGAGACCGACGTCACCGCGGCGGTGCCGCCGCCGGCGGCGCCGTCCCTGACGCGCACGCAGCTGCTCCTTTTCCTGCGCGCGACGTGGAACACGGTCGTGATCTCGGTGCTGGCAATGGTCCTCGCGGTGGCCGGTGGGCTCGTGCTGAGCGTCGCGCGCCGCTACGGCGGGCCCGTGCTGCGCGCGCTCGCGATCGGCTACGTCGAGCTCTTCCGCGGGACGCCGGTGCTGCTGCAGCTCTACGTGATCTACTTCGGGCTGGCGCCCGTCGTCGCGCTCGATCCGTTCACCGCGGCGGTCATCGGGCTCGGGCTCAACTACGCGGCATACGAGTCGGAGCTGTACCGCGCGGGCCTGGAGGCCGTGCCGGCGGGTCAGACGGAGGCGGCACTGTCGCTCGGGATGTCGCGCCGGCAGGCGCTCCGGCGGATCGTCCTGCCGCAGGCGATGCGAATCGCGCTGCCGGGCGTCGCGAACGACTTCATCGCGCTGCTGAAGGACACGTCGCTGGTGTCGGTGATCACCGTCGTCGAGTTGACGAAGCAGATGACGATCACCGCCGTGTATCTGCAGAGCTGGCTCGTGCCCGGGCTGCTCTGTGCGGCGCTGTACCTGGCGCTCAGCATCCCGCTGTCGCGGCTCGCGGTGCGGCTCGAGCGGCGGTTGGCGCCGGCATGAGCACCGTCATCGCCGTGCGCGGGCTGCACACGCGATTCGGCACGACCGAGGTGCTGCGCGGCATCGATCTCGAGGTGAACCGCGGCGAGGTGGTCGCGGTGCTCGGTGGCTCCGGAAGCGGCAAGACGACGCTGCTGCGGGCGATCAACTACCTGACGCCATTCCAGGCCGGCGAGGTGGACGTGGCGGGCCATCGGCTGCGTCCCGGCATGTCGGAGCGCACGGACGCGGCGGCGCTGCGCGCGGTGCGCACGCGGGCCGGCATGGTCTTCCAGAGCTTCCACCTGTTCCCGCATCTGACCGCGCTGGCGAACGTCATGGAGGCGCCGCAGCTGGTGCTCGGCCTGCCGGCCGCCGAGGCGCGCGCGCGGGCGGAGCGGCTGCTCGCGCGCGTCGGGCTCGCGGAGCACGCGGCCGCCTATCCGCATCGCTTGTCGGGTGGGCAGCAGCAGCGTGTCGCGATCGCCCGTGCGCTGGCGATGGAGCCGGCGGCGCTGCTGCTCGACGAGCCGACGTCGGCGCTCGATCCGCGGCTCGTCGGCGAGGTGCTGGCCGTCGTGGCGGATCTCGCGGCGGCGGGGCAGACGATGATGGTGGTCACGCACGAGATGAGCTTCGCGCGACGCTGCGCGAATCGCGTCGTCGTGCTCGCGGGCGGGCGCGTGGTGGAAGAGGGAACGCCCGACGACGTGCTGTCGCGGCCGCGGACGGCGGAGACGCGGGCGCTGCTCGGCGTTCAGCACCCTGTTTAGGCGAGCAGGACGGCGATCAGGCCGACGAGGAAGATCCCGTCGAAGGTGCCGGCGCCGCCGATGGAGGCGACGGGTGCGCCCATGCCGCGGATGCGATGCAGGTTCGTCAGGTCGGCGCCGATGAGCGTGCCGAGGCTGCCGGCGGCGTAGGCGATCGCGGGCGCGGCCTGCGGGGCGAGCAGGATGGCGAGGCCCGCGGCGATGGGCGCCGGGAGGAATGCGGGCATCGCGATGCCGAGCTTCGGGACGGGGCGCGCCATCGTGTGGATGACGGCGGCCGTGAGCAGCGTCGCGAGCAGGCCGACGCCCCACAGCTTCGCGACCGCGAGGAAGTAGAGTGAGAGCGCGGTGGGGACGAGCGCGCCGCCGACGTTGACGGCGAGCACGGTGCCGGGCGTGCCGTCGGGCTGCGTGAAACGCGACACCGGAACGTTGACGAGGCTCCCGACGAGCGAAGCGAGCAGCACGGCGAACACGAGGCGATGCGGGACGCCGGCCTTCTCGTAGGCGTACTCGATGACGTCGAGCTCGACGAACGTCAGGACCAGACCGGCGAGCGTGCCGAGGACGACGAGGGGCAGGCGAGGGGCGCTCGGCATGCGAGCGGCCCTATCGGTTTTGGCGGCGGGTCGCCAGCAATCGACTTGCGGGGTCAGGAGGTGGCTGGTAAGTACGCGGCCTTCCTGCTGCGCGCCCATAGCTCAGTTGGATAGAGCGTCTGACTACGAA
>CAYSOF010000042.1:0-40126 GCA_964432595.1 uncultured Binatia bacterium (SeqCode)
TTCCGCCGCCTCAACCGCCTCTTGGCCGCCTGATTTTTTGTCACATCAAGGCTAGAACTTGAAGATCACGTCGATGCCGAAGATGCCGGCGTCGTCGACGGGCAGCCCCACCGGGTTGCTCGCGCTCGCGATGCCGCTCGACTTGTCGGCCGCCGGACTCCACTGGTAGCGGCCCTCCGGACGGATGATGAGGTTCGGGAGCGGCTTGATGTTGATGCCGCCGGTGATCTCGTAATACGACGTCGAGCCGTTCTTCCACCACTCGACGCGTCCACCGAATCCGAGCTCGTCGAAGAGCCAGTAGATCAGGTACTGGTTGATGCCGATGGTGTCGTACGTCTGGACCGACACCAGGTCGCTCTGGAGCACGTAGGTGAGGTTCTCGATCGGCTTCACCGCCAGCACCATCGAGTGGGTGTAGCCACTGCCGATGAAGCCGAGATCGCCGAACGTCGTGATGTAGGTGAAGGTCGCCTGCTCGATCGGCGAGTAGCTGAAGCCGCCGAGGAAGTTGTTGCCGTTGCCGATCTGGTCGAAGCCGGTGTCCCAGCCGAGCGTGTAGCCGCCGTACAGGGTGAGACCCTCGACTTGGCTCGGCGCCCAGGTGCCGAGGACACCGGTGTGCGTGAACGCCTCGCTGAAGTTCATCGTCAGCGCATGGCTGTAGAAGAAGTTGTCGGGCGCGGGCACGACCTCGTAGCCGAGGAGCGTGAAGAAGTGGCCGGCCTTCACCGAGAACTCCTTGTAGCCGGCCTCGAGGTACAGCTGCGGGATGGCGAAGCCGTAGATGCCGTGGTCGAAGCCGTTCTGGAAGTCCCAGTTGCCGGGCGGGTTGCCGAAAGCCTGGGTGTTCTGCGCATCGACACCGTACAAGGCGTCGACGCGGAATCCCCAGTCGAGGCCTTCGGCCGCGTCCATGGTCTTCTGGAAGTACAGCCAGGTCTGATGGTTGTTGAACTTGTGCGGATGCGTGTTGAAGACGCCATCCGAGCGGTTCGTGTAGCCCCACTGGGTCCAGCCACCGAAGTTGATGGGAATGTCGCTGTCTCCCATGACCTCGTCGCGCAGGGTGTAGCCCTTGCCTTCGTTGCTCAGGAACGGCATCGGACCCCACTCGTAGTAGCCCTTGCCCCACGAATTTCCGGCGTCCTCCTCGGCCGTCTGCTCGTTCCCCGGCTCCGTCGCAGCGCCGGTCTCGGCGCCCGAGTCCTGTCCCGGTGCCTCCTCGGCCGCCGCCGGCCTCTCAAGGGTCGCCGCCAGCGCCACGGCGAACGTGGCACCCGCGACCAACAAGAGCTTGCTCCGCATTGTCCCCTCCCTTTTCGTTGTCCCGTTCAAAATAATGACCGCGCAGACAAGCCCGTCCGTGGACTGGGCGGTGAATCGCCGGCAGCGACGTCGCTCGTGTGCGTCGCCGACATAGCAAGGGCGATGCCGGATCGTCGCGTTCGCGAATCACGTAAAATACCCCACGGTGACGGCGCCCTCGCGCATCACAACCATATGGCTTGCCTGAGAACTGGGCATTGACCTGGCTACGGCTGCCCGAATCCTTGGCAGCTCGCGCCATCTCGACGCTCGACGAAGCCGTCGGGTCGATCACGACGCGCGCAAAGGCACGATGCGATGAGACGACGTCGAGCGAAATTTGACAGTCACGCGGCTTTTCGCTACCAGAGCACCCCGTGACGAATCATTTCGCGCCCTGTCGTTGTACCGAGGCCCGGGGGAGCTCCCAGGTCTGCGGTCGCGCGGCGTGCGAAATCCGATACTGAGCATCGCATCGTCGACGTCGAGCCAAGAGGCCCGGGAGGCAGCAGCCCCCGGGCCTTTTTCGTGTCCGCCCCACGAAAACCAAGCTCGACGAAAGGAACGATCCGATGACCCTGACCTTCTCCAGCATCACCCGACTCGGGAACCGCGCCACCTTCGGCGGCCCTGCGCCGGGTCGGGCCGGCACGCTGCGGCTGATCCTGCTCCTGCTACCCGTCCTCCTTCTCTCGTGCCCCGGCCTCGCTGCGGCCGCGGACGCCAGCGTGCCGACGGCAGTCACCGCGGGTGACGTCGAGGCAGACGGCGACGAGCTGCTCGCGCAGGCCCCGCCGAAGAAGGACGACGGCATCCTGGCGCCGGCCCCGCCGCCGGCCGACGTCAACAAGGACAAGCTGCTCGATGCGGCCGAGAAAGGACGACCAGACGCTGCGCCGAAAGCGGCGGCCGCCGGAGAGCCGCCACCCCGCGACTACTACGTGAAGCCGCGCGGCTACCGCATCATCCCCGAGTCGGATCCGCCCCGCTACGTCCGCAACGCGGCGAAGACCGGCCTGTCGATCCTCCAGAATGCGACCTGGCTGGACCTCGGCATCGAGCATCGCATGCGCTACGAGTACCGCGACGACAGCTTTCTCCGCACGCCGCAGGAGAGCGAGGACAATCCGTTCTACCTCCGCTCCCGTCTCTTCGTCGGCGTGAAGGATGCGCTCGATCCCTTCCGCTTCGCGATCGAGTTCCAGGACTCGCGCTGGGAGAACAGCAAGTTCAAGAACACGAACCGTGAGGTGAACGAGACCGAGCTGATCCAGATGTACGGCGAGCTCCACTTCAAGGACGCCTACGGCAAGGGCAAGCCGATCTGGATCCGCGGCGGCCGCATGGCGTTCGAGCTGCTCGACCGGCGGCTCGTCGCGAACAACGAGTTCCGGAACACCAGCAACAACTTCCAGGGCGTCCGTGCCCACGCGGGCACGCAGACCCAGCAGTTCGAGCTCGACCTGCTCGCGCTGCAGCCGATCAACCGGCTTCTGTACGAGTTCGATGAGGAGGTCGACGATCTGTGGTTCTACGGCGCGGTCGGGAGCGTCCGCCGCTGGTCCGAGTACGCCACCATCCAGCCCTACTGGTTCGGTCTGACCCAGGGCATCGCCGAGGAGGTCGCGGAAACGGACGACGACACCTACAGCATCCAGACGATCGGCATCCGCAACTACGGCATCGTCGCCAAGAACTGGGACTGGGACGTCGATATGGCGTACCAGTTCGGCACGTGGAAGAAGGACCTCGACCAGAACGCCTGGGCCTCCACGCTCGAGGTCGGCTACACCTTCCTCGACACGCCATGGACCCCGCGCCTCAGCGGCTTCTTCGGCTACGGCAGCGGCGACAGGGATCCGGACGACGCCGAGAACAACAACTTCAACTCGCTGTACGGCTTCAACCAGCCGTGGTCGCGCAACGACTACTTCTCGTGGGACAACTCCATCCAGCCGAAATTCCGCGTCGAGGTCGCACCCACCCCGGACCTCCTGATCGACGCCGGGTTCGGTGCCTTCTGGCTCGCCAGCTCCCGCGCGCCGTGGTCTCGCGCCGAGCTGAGCGACCCATCGGGCCGGAGCGGCAACTGGCTCGGTACGGAGTACGACATCCGCGCCCGGTACCGCCTCTTCAAGCGCATTTTCCTCGAGGCCAGCTACTCGCGCTTCAACCCCGGCAGCTTCCCGAGCGACCTCGGCAAGGACGAGTCCTCGAACTTCTTCTACATGCAGGTGTCCCTCAACCCGTTCGAGTGACCGCACACGCTCGTCGCGAGCCCGGCGAGGATGAGGCACGAGGCTCGACACGGACGTCTCCGAGCCCAAGCCGTCGCAGACGTCGTCCAGATCGGCGACGCTACTCGAGGACGTGGCCGGTGCCCGTCGATCGGCCTGCGCTCGAACCCGCGAACAATAGGAAGAGCGACCCGAGCAACATCGACCAGTCCGTGCGGGCCTCGTGTGCCATGGCCCAGAAGCCACGATCCGCGAGGATCGGTACCTTCGTTGACGCAATGGCGACCACCATGATGCAGATGAGCGGCACGACGGCTGCGCGAGTAGCTATCCCGAGAAGCACGAGCGCACCGCAGCCGATCTCCATCGTGCCGACGAGCGGTCCGAGCAGGTCGGGCATGGGCAGCCCGATCTTCGCGAAGCGTCCGGCGCCCAGCTCGGCGGGGAAGAGGAACTTTTGTATCCCCTCGGACAGGAACACGGCGCCGACCATCACCCGGATGAGCATCGTCCCGACCGTGACGCGCGCCGGCGCCCCCAGACCGGTCGCGGCGTGACTCCTCGTGCTTGTCACTGGCGTGGCCTCCTCCAGCGCGTCGACGTCTGGTGTTCGCTCCAGTTCCGCGACGTCACCACCATTTTGGTTCGGCTGCCGCCCAATATGCGAGGCATCCGGATCGCCGCCATGGCGTCGTCCACCGACGACGCGCTGGGCCGTTCGCGGCTCATCATCTCGGCTGACGCTGCCGCGACCCGTAGACGTCCGGAGGCTTCGCGTCTTCCCCCACCGGCGCCGACAACTTCCCCAACGCCGCGACCAGCGCATACTGCGCCTTGTCGTAGTCGGCGACCGCCGCGACGTAGTCGCGCTGTGCACTGGCCAGCTCCTCTTCGGCCTCGACGGTCTCCAGCACGCTCTCCACCCCGAACGCCCGACGCTCGCGGGCCAGGTTCCATCCTCGTTCCGCCGCCGACACCTGCCGCTGTACGGTGGCGAGCTGGTCCGACAGCGAACGAATCCGCGTGCGGGCGACGACGACCTCCCGCCGTATGCGGTCCTCGATCCGCTGCTCGACGATCCGTGCCTCGTTCAGCCTCGCATCGGCGGCGCGGATGCGCGCCACGTCGAACAGGCCGCCCGGCCCGATGCGCCAGCTCAGACCGGCAAAGTAGTCGTACGCGCCCCCCCGGTGGCCGAAGTCCGTGTCGATGCCACCGCCGAGCTCCGCCGCCGCGACCTGCGCCCCCAGCGTCGGGATCAGCGGCCCGTAGGTCGCCCCGGCGCTGTCGTGGCGTGCCGCGGCGACGAGCGCTTGGCTCTGGCGACGCTCGGGACGCAAGGTCAAGGCTTCGCGGACCAACGCATCTTCATCGGCGTCCGTACCCGGCAGCGTTAGCGTCCCGAAGTCTTCGTCTCGCGCGGCGAGGTCGACCGTCGGGTCCAGGTGGAGCGTCTCGGCAAGACGCGCGGCAGCGATGCGCCGAGCCTCCTCTGCCCGGCGCAGCGCGACACGCCGGCGTTCGGCCCGCACCTGCACGAGCAGCTCGTCGCCCTTGAACGCGATGCCGATCGTCACGGCCCGTTTGAGCTGGTCCAGGTATTCTTCCGCCACCGCCAGCGCTCGTCGCGCGACGAGCATCTGCGCCTGGGCCGCGGCGAGGTCGAAGTAGCCATGCGCCGCGGCGAGCACGACGTCCTGCCGCACGGCTTCCGCACCATGTTGGGCGGCGACCACGGTCTGCCGCGCGGCGAGCGTTGCGAAGTAGGCATGCCCGATGTCGACCTCCGCGCTCACCGCACCACCCGCATTGTAAAGCTGCTTGTCGGCATCGATGATCGCGCCTTCGATCGTCTGAGCGCGTCCCTCGTGGCGCTTGTAGCTGGCTCCCGCCGTCAGCCAGGGCAGGAACCGCTGGAGTGCTCCCAGCCGCGCGGCTCGTGCCTGCGCGAGCCGCTCACGGGCGATCGACACGTCGAGGTTCTGTGCCCCCGCGAGACGCAAGGCGGTGGCGAGATCGATCGGCAGCGGTCCAGCCGTCTCGGCGTGCACGACGGAACCCACGGCGATCGCGACGACCGCCAGGCGCCACCAGGCTCGTCGTACCGATTCGTGCGTACTCACGGTCGTTCCGCCTCGTCGACGCGGACCGGCTGGCCGTTCTCGAGCGGCGTGCGGCCCACAGCGACGACGGGCTGGTCCGCCTCCACGCCGCGCAGGACCTCGACCGAGGACGCATCCTCCAATCCGGTTTCGACGGTCACCTTGCGTACCTTGCCCTCCGGATCGACGACGAACAGGGAGCGACCGGATGCGTCGACGATCAGCGACTCGCGGGGAAGTAGGAGCGCGCCTGGATGCCGTTCGACGTCGAGCCGCACGGTGGCGTACATGCCGGGACGCAACGTGCGTTGGGGATTGCTCACGTCGATCTCGGCGAGCATGGTGCGCGTCGCATCGTCGAGTGCGTACGACATCCGCGTCACCGCGGCCTCGCGCCGGAATCCCGGAACCTCGGCGACGGTGATGACGGCGGGCGTACCCGGCCGAACGAACGGCACATCCGACTCGGGCACCGCCACCCGGACGCGAACGGTGTCGAAGTTCGCCAGCGATACGATCGCGGCGCCTTGCGGTGCGCCGGTGGTGGCGGCAGGGATGAACGCCCCGGGGTCGACGAACCGCCGCGTGATGACGCCGGCGAACGGCGCCGTGATCTTTGCGAATCCGAGCAGCGTTTCGATGCGCGACAGGTTCGCCGCCGCTACCTTCTGGCGGGCGTTGGCGTCGTCCACCGTCGCCGGGACCACGAGATCGGGCGCTTGCTTCCGCGCGGCCGAGACACGGCGATGCTCGGCGACCGCGACCTCCACTTCGGCCTGCGCCCGCACGCGGTCCGCGAGCAGCTCGGGAACTTGTATCTCGGCGATAGGCGCACCGGCCGCGACCTCGTCGCCTTTGTCGACGTCGATCCTCTCGAGGTAGCCAGTCACCTTCGCGAACAGGGTCGCTTCCTGCCAGGCGCGCACGGTGGCCGGCAGATCGATGGATCGGACGATGTCGCCACGGCGCAACCGAACGACACGCACGGTCCGTGGGGTGCTCGACCGGTCGAGCGCAACCGCGGGGTTCGACTCGTCACAGCCGATCTGCAGCGACATGGCACCCGCGATCGATACGCCGAGCCCCAAAGCCTTGTAGCCGCGCGCTGTCATCGAGCCTCCTCGCCGGCCACGCGGGTCCGGTCCGCGTCGATGTCGCTCGGATACATCGACGCCGACGCGGCGCTCGCCCGCCCCTGCACGATGGCGAACACGGCGGGCAACACGACCAGCGTCGCAACGGTCGCCGCGCTCAATCCGCCGACGACCGCGCGGCCGAGCGGCGCCGACTGCTCCCCGCCCTCGCCGAAACCGATCGCCATCGGGATCATGCCGGCGATCATCGCGGAGCCGGTCATCAGGATCGGGCGCAAACGACTGCCGGCGCCGTCCACGGCCGCGTCGACGGCGCCCAGGCCGTCGAGCCGGGCGCGCTCCGCGAACGTCGTCAGCAGAATCGCATTCGCGACCGCCACACCGACGGCCATGATGGCGCCGATGTACGACTGAACGTTGATGGTGGTCTTCGTGATCCACAGTGCCAGCACAACGCCGGCGAGCACCGCGGGCGCCGTCGAGCCCACGATCAGCGCGAGCCGCAACGACTGGAAGTTGGCGGCGAGCAGCAGCACGATGATCGTGAGCGCCAGCAGCAAGCCGGTACGCAGCCCGCCGAGCATCTCCTCCAGCGGGACGATCTGACCACGAACGCTGACCGTCACCCCTGCCGGCGGCGCTTCCATTTCGGCCAACGCGTCACGAATCTGCGCGGCCGCGGTGCCCAGGTCCGTCCCGGCCACGTTGGCCGTCACGGTGATGGTGCGCTGCATGTTGTAGCGTTCGTACAGGCCGATCGCCGTCCCTGCCGCGACGCTCGCGACGTTGCGGAGAAGCACGGGCTCGCCAGCACGCGCCGCGACCGGCACGTTTCGCAAGTCCTCGATCGACGTCATCCGCTGCTTCGGCACCTGCACCTGCACCTGGTAGGCCACTCCGCTCTTGGGGTCCGCCCAGTACACCGGCGTGGTGAATCGACTCGAGGACGTCGCGGCGACGAGGGCGCGCGACGCCTCGCCGACACGCACGCCCATCAGCCCGGCACGCTCTCGATCGATGTCGACTTTGAGCGTCGGATAGTCGAGAGACTGGCCGAACTGCAGATCGCGCAAGGTCGGGATGCCAGCCAGACGATCGCGGACCTTCTGCGCGTACTCGAAGTCGGCCGTGATGTTCGTGCCGCTCACCGCCACTTCGATGGGAGCCGGCGCGCCGAGGCTCATCACGCGACTCACGATGTCGCTCGGCTCGAACGACACCCGCACCGCCGGCATCGTCGCCGCCAGCGTCGCGCGCAGCTTCTCTTGCACCTCGTCGACCGCGACGGGCGTGTCCGGCCGCAGCTGGATCTGCACGACGGCCTCCTCCGGACCGCTGTTCCAGAGATAGATCAGATTGATCGGATAGGCGGCCGAATGCACGCCGATGAACGCGACGCTGACGGCGACGTTGTCGGCCCCGACTTCCGCCTTGACCGCGTCGATGGCCGCCGTCACGAGCGACTCCGTGCGCTCCAATCGCGTCCCGGCCGGCGCGCGCAACCGAAGCTGAATTTGCCCAGCATCGACCGTGGGAAAGATGTCCGTCCCGAGGCGCGCGCCACCGACGACGACGATTCCGCCGGTGAGCGCGACATACGCGATCACCACCGACCAGCGCAGCTGCATCAGGCGCAACACGAACCGTCGATAGCGCGACGCGAACCGCGCGAAGGCGCCGGTCTCACCGGCCCCACCGGCGACGTGCCGCCCCGGGAACCAGACCGCGAGAATCGGCACGAGCGTGCTCGAGAGGAGGAACGACGCGATCATGGAGAACCCTACGGCGAGCGATAGCGGCACGAAGAGCGCCCGCGGCACGCCGGTCATGAACGCGCTCGGCAGGAACACCGCGAGGATGCACAGCATCGCCAGGAAGCGCGGGACGGTCGTCTCCACGGTCGCGTCGTAGACCGCATGCGCGAGAGAGCGGCCGCTCGCTCGATGCACGTGAATGTTCTCGATCGCGACGGTCGCTTCGTCGACCAGGATGCCCACCGCAAGCGCGAGCCCGCCGAGCGTCATCAGGTTGACCGTCTGCCCGGTCAGCCAGAGCGCGAATACCGCGGCGAGCAGCGAAATCGGGATGTTGAGCACCACGATGGCGGCGCTGCGCCAGTCACGCAGGAACAGCAGGACCATCACGCCCGTGAGACACGCGCCCAGCGCGCCTTCCTCGAGGAGCGTGCCGATCGCCCGGGTGACCAGCGGCGCCTGGTCGAATTCGTAGCTGATCGTGACGTCGTCCGGCAGCGCGCTCTGAAACTTCGGCAGGTTCTGCTTGACGAGGTCCACGACGGCCAGCGTCGACGCGTCCGCGCGCTTCGTCACCGGCATGTAGACCGTGCGTCGTCCGTTCACGACGGCGATGCTCGTCACGATGTCCGACCCGTCGACCACCTCGGCGACGTCGCGCACGAAGACTGCCGGATCGACGCCCGTGCGAACGGGAATCGTGCCGAGGTCGGCGACATTCTTCACCACGGAGTTGACGGGCACCATCGGGTAGTCGTCGCCCAGGCTGACGTTTCCCGAGGGACTGATGACGTTCGATGCCGCGATCGCGGACACGATCTCGTCGGGCGACATCCCGTACGCCTGCAACCGATCCGGCTTGACGTTGATCACCACCGTCCGCGGGCTGCCACCGAACGGCGGGGGCGCCGACACGCCAGGCAACGTCGCGAACAGCGGGCGGACGCGGTTGAGCGCGGCGTCCTGCATCTCGGCGACGGTCCGCGTCTCGCTGCCGAGGACGAGCGTACCGACCGGGACACTGCCCGCATCGAACCGCATCACGAAGGGTGGCACCGTCCCAGGCGGCATGAACGCCCGCGCGCGGTTGACGTAGGCGATGGTCTCCGACATCGCCTGCGCCATGTCGGTGCCGGGGTGGAACTGGAGCTTGATCACGGTCGCGCCCTGTATCGACTTCGACTCGACGTGCTCGATGCCGGTGACGTAGAGGAAGTGGTACTCGTAGTAGTAGGTGAGATAGCCCTCCATCTGGCTCGGATCCATGCCGCCGTACGGCTGGGCGACGTAGATGGTCGGTATTCCCAGCGTCGGGAAGATGTCGCGCGGCATCCTGCGAACGGCGACGACACCCCCGAGCATCACGCCGATGATGAGGACGGTGATCGTCCACGGGCGCCGCATCGCGATTCCAACGAGGCTCATCGGCGAGTCACCGAGCGGCGTCGGGAGTCGCAAGCCGGCAGCGGCCTACCGGGTGCGCGGGTGGCGATCCGTCGCACGTGACGATCGTCGGTATCTCGGCGCAGCGCAGGCTCGCCACCGGCTCCGCAGACCGGGATTCCGTCGTCGCGCGCTTCAGACGCGTGCGGGCACGAGCGAACATCTGCAACGACTTCACGAAGGGACGCATCCGTACGCGGCGACAGAGCTATCTGCCGTTCATCCTGGGTGTCAACGAAATCCAGGCGCGAGAGCCGCACCTGACGAAAACTTCAGACGCATCCGGCGATGGTCGCGATTCCACTGCGCGCCGCGTTCGGCCCGAGTGCCGGCTATCCGGCTACGCGGCTGACGCGGTCGTCGATCCGCCAGGGATGACGAGCCGGAACCGGCAGCCGTGATCGACGCGGCTCTCGAGCTCGATCCTTCCGCCGTGAGCCGTAACGGCCCAACGGGCGATGGACAGCCCGAGCCCGGCACCTCCCGTGTCACGCGATCGCGCCGTGTCCAACCGGTAGAAGCGGTCGAACACCCGGTCCAGGTCCTCGGCAGGGATACCTGGCCCCGTGTCCTCTATCTCGACGACGGCGTTCCCGTCGACGGCCCTGACCTGCACGTCGATCGTGCCGCCCGTGCCGGAGTACTTGATCGCGTTGTGCACGACGTTCGTGATCGCCTGCCGCAACCAGAGCCGATCGCCGAGCACGTGAACAGGCAGCGCCGCATGCACGGCCACGGACTGCTCGTTTTCCTCGGCGAGCACGGCAAGGTTGCCGACGACCTCGATGGCCAGCTCACGCACGTCGACGGGCACGCGATGCAGCGTGACGTGACCTCCATCCGCACGCGACAACGTCAGGAGACTTTCGACGAGCTGCCCCATACGATCCACCTCTTCGAGCATGCTGCCGATGGTGTCGCGGTACGAAACAGCGGACCGGTGCTCCTGTAGCGCGACTTCTCCGACACTCCGGATGGCGGTCAGTGGCGTTCGTAGCTCATGAGATGCGTCGGCGGTGAATCGGCGAAGCTGGCCGAACGACTCCTCGAGCCGAGCAAAGGTCTCATTGAACACCCGAGCGAGCTCCGCCAGCTCGCCGCCTCCAGGGTCCACCGGCAGACGGTCCGCGAGCCGATCGGCAGTGATCGATCGGGCACGGGATGCCATGCGTCCCACTGGACGCAGTGCGCGCATGGCGAGCAAGGAGCCGACCAGCCCGGCTCCCGCCATGCCCAGAGGCAGCCCGAGCAACATGACTTTGAGGACCTCGGTGAGCCGTCTGCGAAGCGGGCCTTCCGACTTGGAGATGGCGACTGCCACGGGCAGGCCGTCGATCGTGTATTCCTGGCTGCGCGTCCGCACCGGAGCACGCCTGTCCGGAGTTCCCATCGAGAACAGCACCCGGCCGTCCGTGCTCTGGACGCGCAGCCACCAGGCATGATCGGCATCGTAGGTCGGCTCCGGACCGCGCCAGGCGATCGCACCGGAGGGCGTGCGATGCAGCATGTGTTGCGCGAAGTCGAGATGGTCGACGATCTGGTGATCGAGCTCGGCGAGCAGGCTGCCTCGGAGGAAGACGAGCGTTCCGAGGGCATAGACGGCGAGCACGGTCCCGACGCTGACGGCGTACCACAGCGCGAGGCGCGTGCGCAGGCTCAACCCACGTGGGTTCACGGCCCGTTCTCCCGCGCGACGAACCCGACGCCGCGAATGGTGTGGATCAGTCGATCCGCCCCGTCCGCATCCAGCTTCTTCCGCAGACGTGCGATATGCACGTCGATCACGTTGTCGATCGGCGTCGCTCGCGACTCTTTCCACACCTCCCGGGCGATCATCTCTCGGGAGACGACCTCGTTCTGATGGCGAACCAAGTACTCGAGCAGGTCGAATTCTCGCGACGTGAGCGTCAACGGTTGGCCGCTCCGGGTCACACTGCGAGCAATCACGTCGATCTTCATGTCGCCGAGCGTCAGCGGCACGACCTGATCCGGACGCCCGCGGCGGAGGAGCGCTCGAAGGCGTGCCAGCAGCTCGGGAAACGCGAAGGGCTTCACGAGATAGTCGTCCGCTCCGCTTTCGAGACCCAGCACGCGGTCCTCGACCGTATCGCGCGCCGTCAGGATGAGTACCGGCGTGCGCACGTCTCGGCTTCGTGCCTGCGTCAAGATGGCGATGCCGTCCACGTCGGGCAGCATCACGTCCAATACCGCGACGTCGAACATCTCCGTGAGCAACAAACGAAGGCCGTCGGCGCCGGACACCGCGACGTCCACGTCGAACGCCTCCGCCTCGAGGCCGCTCCGCAGCGCTCTCGCGATCTTGAGCTCGTCCTCGACCAGCAGAATGCGACTCATGAGAGACCCGCGGTCAGCGCCGAACCAAGAGGGCCCACACGGGCACGCCGGGCGTCAAGACGCATCGCCGGCGCGATCGCATGTGGAGCCCGCTGAAGAGGCCTCGAGCTTGCCGACGGCCCGCCGGCGAAGACGCCACCGGCAACGCCGGCAAGGACGATGCGTACTCGTTCCCTCACGTCCGCTATTCCCCCTGCCTGGGATCGACGAGCGACGGTGCATGGCGTGCGCCCGGTGGTGATCGCCAGTCAGCTGCCTACTGGTCGCACGTCAGATCGTCGGGACACGCGTCGTTCGCGGTACAGCTCGTTCCCAGCGCTGCGGCCTCGGGCCACCACGCGTCGATGCAACAGTTCGCACGCCGCATGGCCGGCCCATACGGTCCATCCAGGCGGGAAAGGTCGCCGGTCAGGCTGGTCCGGTCGGACTTGTGGAGACCGACCTCGTCGGGGTCGAGAAACAGGTCGGTCATCTGCGGACGCCTGCCACCGGCCGTGACGTAGAACTTCAGCTGACGAGGTTCGCATACCCGACCGCAGGCCGGGATGTCCGCCGGGCAAGCCGGACAGTCGGCGTTGACCGCGCATGCGCTGCCGGGAGCGTTGCGACACCATTTCTGATCCCGAGCCACACACGCGACCTCGAGCCCCGGCAGCAGCGCGCCACAATCGGCGTCATCCAGGCAGGCAGGTGCGGAACGGCATCGGCCCCCCAGGCAAGCCGCGCCCGCCGGACACTCCGTGGTCGCCGTACACGTCGGCTCGGCTCGCGGCATGCAGCGCTCCGCGAGGCAGAACCCCTCGGAACCGCAGTCCTCGTCCACCGCACACGGCCCAGCGTCGAGAACCGTGCAACGCCCGACGCTGCCGGGACGGGATATCAGGTAGCGGTTCCGCGTCGGGGTCGTCACCTTCTGCGTCTGGTGGCCGCACATCGCGCGACGGAGCGTTTCGGGGGCCGCCGGACCCGACGGTGACGAAAGCAGGTGGGGGCGGAGATCGCGGCCATCGCAGCGACTTCCACCGCCAGGGGGCTGTGGACACGGTTGGGATTCCGTAGCGCCGAGCGCGAACCCCAGGACGGTCGGGAAAACGTCGACGGCGTGCGCGAGGGCGGCGCTCTCCTGCGGAGGCGGCGCGGCTTCTGCCGTCGGGTCCCACGACGGAACGTGCGGCAGCGCGCGCGGATCGAACACGATCATGCGCGTCCGCGTGCCGTTCTCGGTGAAGGCGTGCTTCGAGTCGGGCAGATGCCAGCCGTTGTCCGCCAGGAACAGGAAGACCGTGTTCCGCGAAAGGTCCGGCGTGATCGCGGCCCACGTCCCGTTGCACGCCTCGGGTGACGCGACGTCGAAGCGAGTCCGACCGTCGGCTGCGATGCAATGCGGTGTCGACTTGATCGCGAGGTACTTTCGAATCTCCCGAACGCCGTCGTCCATCCACCAGACGTTCCCGTAGAACTCGCGGACGTCTCCGAACACCGTCTCGTCGAGCGCACGAACGCCGGCAGGACAGCTCGCACCGCTGCAGAATCGACCCAGGTCGAACTGTCCGCCGAGGGGATATGCCGGTCCGGTGCCGAACAGGTAGTGGCGAATGACGGCGGGCGCGCGCAGCGGCTGGTGCGGGATGCGCGGGGCATACCAGGCGAAGAAGTTCTTCATGGCGAACGTCGCCGGGCCGTCGGCCGGCACGCGGTGGTAGAGCGTCTCCAAAAACTCGAAGAGATCGCTGCCGCCGAACATTTTCGTCGGATCGTAGCTGGCCTGCGCCTCGGTGCCACAACGCGGGGGCCCGCCGTCGGTTGGCGCGTCGCACCGCGTGCGCCCGATGGAACGCTCGCCGGTGCGCGCGTAGGCGTGAAAACCCGGGTCGCCCATGCGATTCGTGAGCTTGCCGCCGAGGAACGTGCAGTAGCCTCCGACAGCGTTCCGATCGTCGTAGGGGTCCGGCACGGTGTTCGGGTCGTCACTGAGGCGGCGGAGCGCATGCGCGATCGTCCCGAACTCGTCGGCCGGCTTCGCGACGCCGCCGAAGCTCCGCTGATAGCGTCCGGTGACGATGCTGAACAGCGAGGGAAAGCACCAGGACGACGTGTTGTGCGCGACCGGAAATACGGTTCCGTAACCGGCGAGTAGGTCGAGGTTCGGCGTCACGGGCGCGGGGATCGGTATCCCCTTCTGCGGACTACGGCATTCCCCGGCGCTGCCGTAGTGACAGGCCCCATGATCGTCCGAGATCATCAGGACCACGTTCGGTCGGGACGCGTGTGTCGCGGGCTCGCATGCCGCCAGAGTGTCCGGGCACTGGCCCGACGTCGGGCATGACTCTCCACCGGCGCAGATCCCCTCCACCGAGGGGCAGCACGGCGGGACGCCTGGCACGTGGCGGTTCGAGTAGAACGTCGCGGGCGGCTCGCACCCGCGCAACGTACGGTCCCACTGAAACCGCGCCCATACGAGGTCGGGCAGACCCATGAGCAGCAGCGGCAGCGCGAGGGCCGCCGCTCGGCGACTCGACCGAAGCATGGCGGCGGGACCTACGACGCGCGCGCTTCGAGGGTCAACTGAACTTTTCGACAGAAATCCACGACATTGAGCAACACAGGCTGCCAGCCGCAGCGGTGTCTATGCGGCCTGCCCTGGTGGCGCTCGACGACTCGAGCAACACCAGCTTTTCCACTGACCAGAAATCGGTCGAACGGCATCCACGTCATCACGCGACGGGCGCCTGCCGCGCGACCCGAACCATCCCGCGCAGGAAGCTCGCCAGATTTCGGGGGCGAGGCGCCGCGTCTCTTTCGAGTCCGAAGACTTCGCGGTAGACCACGCGTCCCGTGGGGCATGCTCGTCTCGTCGTCGCGGTCGTTGCGCTCGTTCTGCTACCGTCGTTCTTCGCCGGCGAGGTCCACGCCGAGACCGAGGTCGAGGAGCTCGGCTGGTTCCAGATCACGGCCACCGGACCGATCGTCGGCGACTGGCGGTTCTTCATGGAGGCGCAGCCGCGCATCGGTACGGATCCCGAGAACGGCGACACCA
The DNA here is from genome assembly GCA_964432595.1 of uncultured Binatia bacterium (SeqCode). Lineage (GTDB taxonomy): Bacteria > Desulfobacterota > Binatia > DP-6 > DP-6 > DASYLJ01. The sequence continues at coordinate 15,331 of CAYSOF010000042.1, forward strand.
ACATGCGCGCGCTCATCATCCGTCCGGCGGTGGGCTACCAGCTCACCGCGGCGTGGTCGCTGTGGCTCGGCTACGCGTACCAGCCGAGCTTCAATCCCTCCCGCGACGAGCATCGCGTGTTCCAGCAACTGCTGCACACGACCCATGTCGGGCCGTTCAAGATGGTGAATCGCTCGCGTCTCGAGGAGCGCATGATCGAGGACGCCGGGCAGCCGGCCATGCGCATCCGCCATCTCCTCTGGCTGGGCTACCCGCTGCCCCGCTGGCCCGCTTGGTCGCTGGTGGCCGCCATCGAGCCCTTCATCAATCTGAACACCGTGAGCGACGGTCCGGTCGGTGGATTCGATCAGAACCGCGTCTATCTCGGCGTCAGCCGGCAGATCGGCGAGCACCTGCGCGTCGAGGTCGACTACCTGAGCCAGTTCGTCCTGGGCCACGACGGCGACACGGACGTCGTCCGCAACGGCGGCTTCCTGATGTTCGCATACAACTGGTGAGCGCCGAACCGCGTCGAGCTGCCTAGCCCGCCATCTGGACCGGTGCCCGAAAAGCCGCCAAGGGAAGACGCTGGATGACGACACTCCGCTCCTACGTCCGATCCGCTCCCCGAGACGCGCTGGCCGGCTTGGTGGTCTTCCTGGTCGCGGTGCCGCTCTGCCTCGGCATCGCGCTGGCCTCGGGTGCCCCGATCATCTCCGGCATCCTCACGGGGATCATCGGCGGCCTCGTCGTCGGCGTGCTGAGCGGATCGCACGTGAGTGTGTCGGGACCCGCGGCCGGGCTCACCGCGGTGGTGCTGGCGCAGATCGAGAAGCTCGGCACCTTCGAAGCCTTCCTGCTGGCACTCTTCCTGAGCGGCCTCCTGCAGCTCGGCCTCGGCGCGCTGCGCGCCGGGCTCCTCGCCAACTACGTCCCGACGAACGTCATCAAGGGGCTGCTAGCCGCCATCGGCATCGTCCTCATCATGAAGCAGATTCCCCACCTCGTCGGGCACGACGCCGACTTCGAGGGGGAGACGTCGTTCATCCAGCCGAACGGCCAGACCACCTTCTCCGAGCTCGGCCTGCTCGGCGATTTCCTGCCCGGCGCGGCGCTGATCGGCTTCGCCTGCCTCGGGCTGCTCGTGTACTGGAATCGCTCGCGCCTGAAGCACAGCATCTTCCCCGCTCCGCTCGCCGCGGTGCTGCTCGGCGTCGGGATGAACGAGTTGATGGCGTTCGTCGGCTCCAGCTGGACGGTCGGCGTGAGCCATCTCGTCACGGTGCCCATCCTCGACGGGCAGAACGGGCTCGACGCCATCTTCCGCAGCCCGGCGTGGAGCGAGTGGGCAAACCCGATGATCTGGGTCTCCGCGCTCACGCTCGCGATCGTGGCGTCGCTCGAGACGCTCATCAATCTCGAAGCCACCGATCGCCTCGATCCGCTCAAGCGCACCTCGCCTCCGAACCGGGAGCTCTTCGCGCAAGGCGTCGGCAACGTCGTCGCAGGACTGGTCGGCGGCCTCCCCATGACGTCCGTGATCATCCGCAGCTCGGTCAACGCGCAGATGGGCGCACGCACCAAGACGTCCACCGTGGTGCATGGCGTCCTGCTCGTCGTGAGCGTCTTCCTGCTGCCGCAGGCGCTGAACCGCATCCCGCTCGCCTCGCTCGCCGCCGTGCTGATCCTGACCGGTTGGAAGCTCGCCCATCCGCGGCTGTTCGCGCAGATGTACTCCGAAGGCCGCACGCAGTTCCTGCCCTTCGTCTTCACGGTCGTGGCGATCGTGCTGACCGACCTGCTCGTCGGCGTGCTGATCGGACTCGGCGTGAGCTTCTGCTTCATCCTCTACTCCAACCTCCAGGGTGGCTTTCACCTGATTCGCGAGACGCACCTCGCGGGCGAGGTGATCCGGCTCGAGCTGGCGAGCCAGGTCAGCTTCCTGAACCGCGCTCGGCTTGCCACGTGTTTCGCTGACCTTCGCCCCGGCAGCCAGGTGGTGATCGACGCGCGCGACACCGACTACATCGACCCCGACATCCTGGCGCTCATCAGAGAATTTCGCGAAGAGCAGGCGCCCAATCGCGGCATCGGCGTCAGCCTCGTCGGATTCCGTGACCGCTACGCCCTGCGCGACGAGATCCAGTACGTCGACGTCAGCACCCGCGACATCCAGGAGCAGCTCACGCCGGCTGCGGTCCTGCGTCTCCTGAAGGACGGCAACGCCCGCTTCATCAGCGGACGACGGCTGCACCGCGATCTCGTCCGTCAGGTCGACGCCACCGCAGACGGCCAGCACCCGGTCGCGGTCATACTGAGCTGCATCGATTCCCGCATCGCCACCGAGTTGATCTTCGACCTGGGCCTCGGCGACATCTTCAGCGTGCGACTCGCCGGCAACGTGGTCGACGAACGGGTGCTCGGCAGCATGGAATTCGCCTGTCGCTTGGCCGGCGCCAAGCTCATCCTCGTGCTCGGCCACACGCGGTGCGGCGCCGTCAAGGCCAGCTGCGACTTCGCGGCACGCGGCGTCGATCCGCTCGAGGCCACCGGCCTCACCAACCTCCCCGCGCTGACGGCGGACATCGGCGAGGCGGTGCGCATGGAGCCCAGCGCCGACGGCGAGCGCTCTGCGGCGAACGAAGCGTTCGTCGACCGCGTCGCGCACATCAACGTCGAGAACATGATGCAGTGCATCCGGCGGCAGAGCCCCGCGCTGCGACAGATGATCGACACCGGCGAGATCGGGCTCGAGGGTGCGATGTACGACGTCCGAACCGGGGTGACCGAGTTCTTCGGTCTGCCGTCGAACGAGCAGGTCGAGCTGCCGCGCGTCGTCGGCGAGCATTGAGCAGCCGAGCGGCACGCGCTCTCGATGCGCTGCTGCCGGCGGATTGAGCACTGCTCGCCCACCAGGCAGCCGGATTCGAGATTTCGCTTGGAAATCGCGAGGGGGGCCTGGTACCCGCCTTGCTCTCGCTGTCCTCGGACGCCGCGGCCCCATCGAAGGGCGGGCGCACGAGGTCAACGATGCGATTCTCGACTCACGCCGCCCTCTCGCTCTCGCTGCTGCTGATGGCCGGTGGCCCTGCCGATGCGAGCAACCCCTCGCCTGATCCCGGTGTGGTAGCCCGCTGCCCCGAATACGGCGCCCACCTGCAGAAGGCACAGGAGGCGATCGCCCGCGGTGAGCGCGCATCCGCCGTCGCGATCCTTCGCGACGCGATGAGCATCCTCAGGCGGTGCGAGGAGGACACCGCGGCACGCGGCGTCCTCCTCGGGCATGCCGCCCCGCCGGCGGCCGCGGCCCGCGCTACCTGACGTGGCCGGGGGCGGGATCGAGCGCAGACGGGTTGACGCTCTCGCCGCGCTCGAGCGCGTCGATGACACGTTGCAGGCGATCGGCTTCACGCTTGAACTCGCCGGCCCTGGCGGGCTTCGTATCCCGGGCCCGCGCTTCCAGGCGCTGTTGACGGCCCCGGAGCGCGGAGAGGTCCTTGTCGGTCACCGTCTCCGTTGCGCTGACTGGACTCCCTGCGAATGCCGCCCCGATCACGGCGGCGGCGAGGATTCTGAGTGCTCGTTGCATTGCCACGATTCGAACCTCCACAAGGCTTGATGAACTGATGTGATCTCGGCGCGCGGCAGACTGGTTCGCCGCGCGCGCCCTAGCAGCGGCTCGGCGAGCCGCGCTCGACGATCGACTCCACCCGGCTCGCCAAGCGACGAGCCAGGCGCTCGAGCCGATCTCCGCGCCGCGTCGTCTCGGCAGCAGCGCGCGCCTCGACGTCGAACGTGACGAGCTCGTCGGATCCGCCGCGCACCGTCACCTTCGCCTGGATGGCGTCGAGCTGGCCGGCTGCGCTGATCCGATGGGGTCGTGCCGCCCGGCCGGTCGCCGACCACGGCACGGGGCGCATCGAGTAGCCGGTGACTTCGACGTTCACCTCCGGCGCACACGTGGCCGCAGCCCTCCGCTCCGCCAGCCGTTCGCTGACGGCGCGCGCGATGCGCTCGAGGCCGTCGAAGCGCTCGAACGTCGATCGCGCCTGCATGGGCATGTCGCGAGCCAGCTCGACCTGGACGTCGGCGGCGTCGGTCGCGCTTCCGGCGACGAAAAGGCTGCCGAGGACGACGGCGCCGACTAGGTGCTTTCCACGCTGCATCACGGGTCCTCCTTCATCGCTTTCGCTAGAGGTAACGCGTGGTACATTGGTCGACAAGACCAACGTTTGGAACGGATGAGGTAGGAAATATCTTCATGTCGAACCTACCGGCTCTCAGTGCGCTGAACCTCAATCACCTCTTCTATTTCTGGGTCGTGACGCGCGAAGGCAGCATCACCGGCGCCAGCCGGGCCCTCGGCCTCACGCATCCCACCGTCAGCGGACAGGTGCATGCTCTCGAGCGCGCACTCGGTCAGCCCTTGCTCGTGCGCCGCGGACGAACGGTCGCGCTCACGCCGGCGGGCGAAGTCGTGAAGACCTATGCCGATTCGATCATGTCGCTCGGCGCCGACCTCGTCGACGTGCTTGCTTCGCATCGCCCCGGCGCACCGCTGCGTCTGGCCGTCGGCGTGTCCAACGCGGTTCCGAAGCCGATCGCGCGCTCGCTGCTCGAGCCGGCGCTCATGATGGAGCAGCCGATCCGGCTGGTCTGCCGTGACGACCGTCCGGAGCGCCTCATGGCGGCGCTCGCCGCCAACGAGCTCGACCTCGTCCTCACCGACGCACCGCTGCCGCCGAGGTCGTCGATCCGCGCCTTCAACCACGTGCTCGGGGAATCCGACGTCTCGTTCTTCGCCCACGAGACGCTGGCGTCACAGCTGCAGCCCGGCTTTCCGCGCTCGCTCGACGGCGCGCCGGTCCTGCTCCCGACCGACGACACGACGCTGCGACGGGCGCTCGACGCGTGGTTCCTGGCCGAGAACCTGCGACCCCACGTCGTCGCCGAGATCGAGGATGCGGCGCTGCTCAACGTCTTCGCCCAGCGCGGTCTCGGAGCGTTCGCGGCGCCGTCGATCATCGAACCGGCGCTCTTCGCGCAGGTCAAGGCCGTGCCCATCGGACGCGTGTTGACGCTGCGCGAGACGTTCTACGCCATCTCGGCGGAACGCCGGCTACAAAATCCCGCCGTCATCGCCATCCGCGAAGCGGCGCGGACGTCGCTCTTCGCCCGCATGTGATCCGTCCGGCGTCGCCTGCGAAGGCGTCGTCGCGTGGCCCGCCGAGGGCATTCCCGTAACACAAACGTCACATGATGACGGCAAAGGACGAAACAGATGAAGCATTCATGACATCACGCGCGCAGTGGCGTTGCAGTCTTGTGGCAGTAGTTCGTCAGGTGTTACCCGCCCGCACGCATGGATGCGCTGGCTACACGAAGAGGCGTTGGCGACACGACGGATCGTAGCGACGGCCGACGTCACACGGGGAGAGCGACACGTCACGCGCTCGTCGTGATGCTCGCGCTCCAGCTCGCCGTCGCCCCCGTGATGGCGCAGAGCGGCGGCGGCGCGATCGAGCTGTACGTGAACGAGGAATCCGGGCAGGTCTTCACGAAGCCCGGGCCCGGACGCGTCCCGCTCGGGACCTTCAAGCGAGTGGAGGACGAGCCGGCGCCCGCGACGGGCGTCCCCGCGCCGGCTCGCCCCGCCGGCGATCCGACCGCCGCGCCGGTGGAAGCGAAGGCGCCGGCCCCGGAAGCGGACAAGAAGGACGACGTCGACGAGACCGTCCTCAACAAGGCCCTGCACAAGGCGCTCGCCTCGAAATGGTACGAGCGCCTCTCGCTGCGCGGCTACACGCAGTTCCGCTACACGGCGCTGCTCGCCAACGAGAGCGACGCCGAGTGGTTCCATCCCGCCGACCGGTCGGTGGCGGACGGCGCCGGCTTCTTCATCCGTCGTGCCCGCTTGATCCTCTCGGGCGACGTCAGCGACCACATCTACGTCTACCTCCAGCCCGACTTCAACGCGCTGCCGGCCGACGGCGACTTCTCCGTGCAGCTGCGTGATGCCTACACCGACATCTCCATCGACCAGGAGAAGGAGTTCCGCTTCCGCGTCGGGCAATCGAAAGTTCCCTTCGGCTGGGTGAACATGCAGTCGAGCCAGAACCGCCTCCCGCTCGAGCGACCCGAAGCCCTCAACTCGGCGGTGGAGGGCGAGCGTGACGTCGGCGTCTTCTTCTACTGGGCGCCCGCCAAGATTCGCGAGCGTCTCCGCTACCTCGTCAGCAGCGGGCTGAAGGGCTCGGGTGACTACGGCGTCTTCGCGCTCGGCGCGTACAACGGCCAGGGTCTGAACCGCCTCGACACCAACAACGACGTCTACGTCGTCAGCCGACTGAGCTATCCCTTCCAGTTCGCGAACGGCCAGTTCTTGGAGCCGGGCATCCAGGGGTACTGGGGACGTTTCATGCCACGCACCTCGGCGATCGGCGATTCGGAGATCACCCCGACGTTCGGCAGCAGCGGCGTGCTCGACCGCCGACTCGCCGTCTCGGCCGTGCTGTATCCGCAGCCGTTCGGCCTGGAGACGGAGTGGGTCGTCGGCGAGGGTCCCGAGCTGGTCGACGACCGGCGCATCGAGTCGAAGTCTCTCTGGGGCGGATACGTCCAGGGCTTCTATCAGTGGAAGTCGCCGTGGGGCGTCGTGAATCCGTTCGTGCGCTGGCAGTACTTCGACGGCGGCCGCAAGTTCGGCCGCAACGCGCCGCACGTGAGGTTGAACGAGTGGGACTTCGGGATCGAGTACGCGGTGCTACCGCAGCTCGAGTTCACGGTCGACTACGCCTACACCCCGAGGCGAACGAACTCGCGCGACTACCCCTATCTCGACATCGTGGACGGCTCTCGCATCGGCCTGCAGGTCCAGTGGAACTATTGACGAGCTGACCGAGAGCTCGGACAGCGCCGGCTTCCGAGCTTTGCCCACGCTGGGAGCGTGTGTTAGGCCTTGCCGGTCATGTCCGAGCCGGCCCTCGAGGTCGATCTCGAGGCCGCCAACCTCGAGCTGGAGAACGCCTCGCCCGAGGCCATCCTGGCGTGGACGTGGAGCCGCTTCCAGCCGAACGCCATCCTGACGTGCTCGTTCCAGCACGACGGCGTGGTGCTCGCGCACATGCTGCGCTCGATCGCGCCCGAGGTGCCCGTCGTGTTCGTCGACACCGGGTTCCACTTCCCGGAGACGCTGGCCTATCGCGACGAGATCAAGCGCCGCTTCGGCATCACGCTGGTGGAGCTGCAACCCATCATGCCGCGCGCCCAATTCGCCGAGCGGCACGGGCTCGACCTGTATGCGCGCAACCCCGACCTGTGCTGCCACATCAACAAGGTGGAGCCGCTGAAGCGCTTTCTTCCCGGCGTCCGTGCGTGGATCAACGGCCGGCGGCGCGACCAGGCGACCACCCGGCAAAGCCTCCGCGTGGTCGAGGCGTTCCAGGGCGGGCTCTGCAAGGTCAACCCGATGGCATCCTGGAGCTCGCGCGACACCTTCTACTACATGGAGAAGCACGGGATTCCGACGCACCCCCTGTTCGACCAGGGCTACGCGAGCATCGGCTGTGCGCCGTGTACCCGCCCCGTCATGCCGGGTGAGAACGAGCGCGACGGGCGCTGGGCGGGCCAATCGAAGACCGAGTGCGGCCTGCACACGTTCCTCGAGCCCGACACCAAGCCCTAGCTGCTGTCCTCGTCGGCCTCCCGCTCGGCCATCGCCTCGGCGTACAGGTCGAGCAGCCCCTCGCCGAGACGTCGCACCAGCCAGCGGTGGAGCAGGCCACCGGTCGCCTGCAAATGGGCGTCGGCGATGAGCCAGTGTCCCGCCGACGGGATCACCTGATGCTCGGCGCCCATCGCGGCGGCCAGCGAGGCCGTCGTCACGCATGGGGCCAGCGGGTCGTTGCCGCCCGCCACGACGAGGGCGGGCGCGCCCGGCGCCGGGGTCCCGACGCCACGGGCACGCATCACGTCGAGCAGTGCTTCACGGTCGTCCGGCCCGAGCATCGCCGCGGTCCGTCGCGAAAGTCCGCCATAGACGTCGCCGTCGCCCGGCGGGCGGATCGCACCGCCCCACAGAAGGTCGACGATCGTCCCGAGCCGCCATCCGAGCCGGCGAACGGGGATCGAGCCGGCGCCCACCGGCGCCACGAGGACGAGGGCGGCCGGCGGCGTCCGGCGCGCCGCTTCGAGGGCGACGATCGCGCCGAACCCGTGCCCGATCAGTACCGGCGGGGACGGCTGTCGCGCCGCCTGGTCGGCGACGGCAATCGCCCGTGCCGCGATGCCGCCCTCGAGCCCCCGCAGGCCCAGGACGGCGCCCTCCCATCCACGGTGCCCGAGGAACCCGGACATCGCCGACCAGGTCTCCGCATCCGCCCACAGGTCGGGGATCAGCAGGAGCGGCGACGCATAGCGCCCGCTCTCGGCCCGGATCGGAACCACGCGCACGACGCAGTTCTACAACGAAAAAGGCCCCCGGCTGGAAACCGAAGGGCCTTCTCGGGGCCCCCGTGGGGGCCCACTCTCGCCTGAGAAGAAAACGCGTCTACTTCTTGGTGTTACGTGCCTAGCTGATGAAACCGGACAAATCGCGCCTGAGCGCGATTTACTTCTTCTTCTTGGCGGCCTTCTTCTTCGCGGGAGCCTTCTTCTTCGCCTTGCTGGTAGCCTTCTTCTTCGCGGCCATAGGAACCTCCTGTTGGGCTTCCGTCATGGAAGCCGAAAGCTGATGTCTAACCCCTCTCCCAGGCGAGAACCCTCAACCACACCACATCCACAACTGCGGCGGAGTATAAGGGTGCATCCGTGCAAGAGTCAAGAGAGCACCACCGTTTTGGACATATTTTTTTATTCCTGCACGCAGCGTTTACGCGGCTATTTGGGGATCAGAATACCGTTCTCGCCCTAGAGCCGCGCGGAGTAGCGCGCCGTTTTACCCCGACGTCATTGCCTAGTCACACGGTTTCCAGTAGCTGTCACTGCCGGTGCGCGAGACGGGGGGGATGGTGCTGACGTGGGGGCTGGTCGCGGTGATCGTGGCCGTCGCCGGGTCCGCACTATTCGGCGATGACGGCATCACCCGCCTGTTCCAGCTGCGGGCGCTCCGTCAGGAGCTGGGCGAGGCCGCCATGGCGAGCCTTCGCGAGAACGAAGCCCTACGCCAACAGGTTCAGGCCCTTCGCGACGACGCACAGGTCCTCGAGGGTCAGGCGCGCCGGCAGCTCGGCCTGGTGCGCCCGAACGAGACGGTCTACCGCTTCGACACGCAGCGGCTCGACGTCCAGGCGCCGGGCCGCTGACGGGCGCTCAGCCCTCTTCGTCCCCCGACGCGAACTCTTCGTACTCGTCGAGATCCATGAGATCTTCGAGCTCGGTCTCGTCGGCCAGCTCGATCTCGATGAGCCAGCCCTCGTGGAGCGGGTCCTCGTTGACGATCCGAGGGTGATCCTCGAGCTCGCCGTTCACGGCGGTCACGGACCCGCTGAGCGGTGAGATCAGCTCGGTGACGGTCCGCACCGATTCGATTTCGCCGAACGGCTCGCCCTTCTCCATCTCGTCGCCGACGTCAGGGATCTCGACGGCGATGACCTCACCGAGCTCGGTCTGCCCGTAGTCCGAGATGCCGAGCTGGGCCTTGTTGCCCTCGACGCGGATCCACAAGTGGTCTTCGGTGAATTTCAGGGTGTCAGCCATGGCGGACTCCCTCGCCGGAAGGAGCGAGAACGTTCATTGGGGTCGAGTGCGGGTCGATACCGAGGGGTGCCGCCTCGTGTCAAGGGTGGTACCCACAGACACGTCGCAACGCGGAAACCGCCGCGGGGCGCCCTTTCGAGCGCCCCGCGTCCGCAGTTCGGACCACCCCCACCGGGGAGGCTGGCCACGTCACCACCCGATCCTCCGTCGCCTCCCGCCCGCATCGGTCGGCGACGATCGCTGCACCGTCAGGAGCAGCCGCTCGTCGCTCCGCAGTTGAAGCATTTGTAGCAGGCGCCGTTGCGCACCATCAGCGAGCCGCAATCGGGGCAGCTCGGCGCGTCGGCCTGGTTGCTGAACGTGATGGGAGCCTGTCCCGCCGGCGACGCCGTGGCGAAGCCGATGGGGGGATGCGTAATCGCCGCTGTCTCCGGGCCCGCCAGCGCCCGCGGTGAGGCCGCCGGCAACGCTGGCGTCGCCGCCGGGACGTCGCGTTCCGCCAGCCCGACGGCCGCACGCTGCTCTCCGGAGAGGAAGCGCGAGCCCAGGAAGCGGAACAGATAGTCGATCAGCGACTTCGCCATCGGCACGTCGGGATTCTTGGTGAAGCCCGACGGCTCGAAACGCACGTGGCTGAACTTGGATACGAGCACTTCAAGCGGCACGCCGAATTGCAGCGCCATCGAGGTGAGCACGCCGACCGTGTCCATCAGGCCGGAGATCGTGCTGCCCTCCTTGGCCATCTTGATGAAGATCTCACCGGGCGTGCGATCCTCGTAGAAGCCGACGTGGATGTAGCCCTCGTGTCCCGCGATGTCGAACTTATGGCAGATGGCCTCGCGGTCGGACGGCAGTCGACGACGCACCGGCTTCGGCACCGCCGGCACCGCTTCGGCAGCGACCTCGCGCGTGGGCTTCGCCGTATTGAGCGGCTGCGTCTTCTTGCAGCCGTCACGGTAGATCGCGACGGCCTTCAGGCCGAGGCGCCAGGCCTCGATGTACGCCTGCTCGATCTCCTCGACCGTCGCATGCTCGGGCATGTTGATCGTCTTCGAGATCGCGCCCGAGATGAAGGGCTGGACCGCCGCCATCATGCGGACGTGCCCGAGCGGTGCGATGCTGCGCGTGCCGCGCGCCGGCTTGAACGCGCAGTCGAACACCGGGAGGTGCTCGAGCTGCAGATCGGGCGCGCCCTCGATGGTCTCCTGCTCGTCGATGTACTCGACGATGTTCTGCACCTCGCGCGAGTCGTACCCGAGCCGGCGCAGCGCTCGCGGCACGGTGTTGTTGACGATCTTGAGGACGCCGCCGCCGACGAGCTTCTTGTACTTCACCAGCGCGATGTCCGGCTCGACGCCCGTCGTGTCGCAGTCCATCATGAATGCGATGGTGCCGGTCGGCGCCAGCACCGTGACCTGCGAGTTGCGCACGCCGACGTCGCGCCCCTGCGCGAGGGCCGCGTCCCAGCTGTCGCGCGCGGCGGACAGCAGGTCGAGCGGCACCAGCGTGGGGTTCAGCTTGTGCGCATGCGAACGATGCTTGTCGATGACACGCAGCTGCGGGTCGCGGTTGACCGCGAAGCCGTCGTACGGACCGAGGGCGCCCGCGATCCGCGCCGACTGCAGGTAGGCCTCGCCGCACATGAGGGACGTGACCGCCCCCGCGTACTCGCGACCCGCGTCGGAGTCGTACGGCAGGCCGAGCGACATCAGCAGCGCGCCCAGGTTCGCGTAGCCGAGACCGAGCTCGCGGAACGCGCGCGCGTTCGCGGTGATCTGGGGCGTCGGGTAGCTCGACTTGTCGACGACGATGTCCTGCGCCGTGATGGTGATGTCGACCGCATGTCGGAAGCCCGCCACGTCGAAGGCGCCCTGCTCGTCCACGAACCGCATGAGGTTCAGGCTGGCGAGGTTACAGGCGCTGTCGTCGAGGTGCATGTACTCGGAGCACGGGTTCGACGCGTTGATCCGGCCCGTATTCGGACAGGTGTGCCACGCGTTGATCGTCGTGTCGTACTGCATCCCCGGGTCGCCGCACTGGTGCGTCGCCTCGGCGATCATCCGCAGGATGTCGCGGGCGGGCATCGTCTCGGCGACGTCGCCGGTCGTCACGAAATGCGTCGACCAGGGCCGGCCCTCGATCGCCGCCCGCATGAAGTCGTCGGTGACGCGCACGGAGTTGTTGGCGTTCTGGAAGAAGATCGAGCCGTACGCCGGGCCGTCGAGCGAGCCGTCGTAGCCCGCGGCGATGAGCGCCCAGGCCTTCCGCTCCTCCTCGACCTTGCAGTTGATGAACTCGGAGATGTCCGGGTGATCGACGTTCAGCACGACCATCTTGGCCGCGCGACGCGTCTTGCCGCCCGACTTGATCACGCCGGCCGACGCGTCGGCCGCGCGCATGAACGACACCGGGCCGGACGCCGTGCCGCCGCCGCCGAGACGCTCCTTCGACGAGCGCAGGCGCGACAGGTTCACGCCGGAGCCCGAGCCGCCTTTGAAGATGGTGCCTTCCTTGCGGTACCAGTCGAGGATCGAGTCCATGGTGTCGTCGACCGACAGGATGAAGCACGCCGAGCACTGCGGCTTGGGTTCGACGCCCACGTTGAACCAGACCGGGCTGTTGAACGCGACCTTCTGCTGCACGAGCAGATGTGTCAGCTCGTCCTCGAACGTCCGCTTGTCCTCGGGCGTCGCGAAGTAGCCCTGCTCGTCGCCCCAGCCGCCGATCGTCGTGACGACACGGCCGATCAGCTGGCGGACGCTGCGCTCACGCTGCGGCGTGCCCAGCGGGCCGCGAAAGTACTTCGAGACGACGACGTTGGTCGCGAGCTGCGACCACGGGCGCGGCACCTCGACGTCGCGCTGCTCGAAGACGGTCTCGCCGCCCTCCCCCTGGATGACGGCGGAGCGGAGATCCCACTCGACTTCGTCATACGGGTTCGTGCCGACGGGGACGAAGCGCCGGGGCACGTGCATCCCACGACGGCGTCCACTGAGATCACTGCTCATGCTGCTGTTTCCGGTAGAGGAATCCATCCAGGACTCGCCCGCGAAACCGGGCTGCTGGGGCCGCTCCATGGCCATCGTACCACCCTCCCCCTTGCTCAATATGTTGCGTCCGAACGCAACAGAGGAGGGGGTTGTAGCACCACATATTGTGCTGTCAACAAGTTCGTAACGGCGCCGTCTCCGCGTTGCAATCCGCCCCGTATTTCGCCACATCCGGAGCCGTGGCCCGCGATCCGATGCGCCTCGGCGACGCGCTCCGCGCCGCCCTGTCCAGACTCCCTGCGGGCACCGAGCTCGTCAACTACCCGATCTGGAGCGAGTGGAACGACACCGTCGGCCCGACGATCGCGCGCCACGCGCGCCCGCGCCGGCTCCGCCGCGGTGTGCTGCTGGTGGAGGTGGACGGTCCCGAGTGGATGCACGAGCTGCATTTCCTGAAGCGCGATCTGCGCGAGCGTCTCAATGAGCGACTGGGTCGCTCCGTCGTGCGCGACGTGTATCTCGTGCTCGTGACGGGCTGATCCTCAACTTTCGGCCCGCGGCGCCGGGTGCTACTGTCCACCCGTCGCATGGAGTCGTTGTTGTTGTCGAAGTTGGCGACCACGCTCGCCGCACGGTCGCGCATCCAGCTCGCGCCACCCGACAAGCGGGTCGCGGCGGTGCTGGTGCCCCTCCTCGACGTCGACGGCGCGCTGCACGTCCTCTACACGCGACGCGCCGCGACGCTGGCGCACCACCAGGGCCAGGTCGCGTTCCCCGGCGGCACACGCGAACCGGGCGACGCCGACCTGGCGCGCACGGCGCTGCGCGAGACCTACGAGGAGATCGGCCTCCGCCCCGACGACGTCCACCTGCTCGGCACGCTGGACGACATCGAGACGATGGCGTCGCGCTTCGTCATCACGCCGTTCGTCGGCATCGCGCCGCATCCCTATGCCTGGAGGCCGGCACCCGACGAAGTCGACGCGATCTTCACCGTGCCGCTGGCCGCCCTCACCGCGCCCGACGCCGAACGCTCGGAGCTCTGGGACTTCGACGGCCGCTCCGTCCCGATCCGCCTGTTTCCGGTGGGCGGACAGAACATCTGGGGCGCCACCCACCGGATCACCCGCAACCTCCTCGAGGTTCTCGCCACGCTCAGCTGATGCGCGCCCTACTCGTCACGTTGGCCTTCGTCGCGCTCGTCGTGGTGCTCGTCACCCGCGCCGAGCCGCTCGGTCCCTCCGCCACCCTCGACGGCCCCGTCGACGTCATCGGCCGCGGCACGCCGGTCCGCGTCCTGGCCCACGACCGCGGCAGCGGCCTCGCGCGCGTCGAGGTGCGCCTCGTCCCGGGCGACGGCGGCGCACCCGTCGTGCTGGCCACCGAGGAGTTTCCGCGGCTCTCCTGGAGCGGCAGCTCGGTATACGACGCGACCCTGACGCCCACCGTCGGCACCGACGTGAAGCTGCCCGAGGGCCCGGCGACGCTCGAGGTGTGGGCCGAGGACCACTCGTGGCTCTCGGCGCTGCGCAGCGGCCCGCGGCTGTCGCATCCCGTCACCGTCGACCTGACGCCGCCCACGATCTCGGCCCTGACGGCGCAGCAGGTCGCGCGCGTCGGCGGCAGCGAGACGCTCGTGTTTCGCGTGAGCGACGACGCCGTCGAGAGCGGCGTGCGCGTCGGCGAGGCCTTCTTCCCGGCGACACCCGGCTTCTTCGCCGACCCGCAGCTGCGCGTCGCGCTCTTCGCCATCCCGCAGGACGCGGGCGACGCGCGCCCGATGGTCGTCGCCGCCGACCGCGCGGGCAACTGGCGCGAAGCACCCCTCGACATCGATATCCGCCCCCGCCGCTTCGCCGACAAGACGCTCGAGCTCTCCGAGGAATTCCTCTCGAAGAAGGTCCCCGAGCTGCTGCAGGCGAACGGGCTCGATCAGAGTGGCACGCTGGTCGAGGGGTACCTCCGCATCAACCGCGACCTGCGCAAGTCGACGGAGGTGAAGGTCCGCGAGATCTGCCGCGACAGCGCCTCGACCCCGCTCTGGGAGGGCAACTTCGTCCGCCTGCCCAACGGCGCGCCGCTCTCCGGCTTCGCCGACCGGCGCGCATACTCCCACAAGGGCGAGATCATCGACCACCAGACCCACCTGGGCTTCGATCTCGCGTCGCTGAAGCGTGCCGTCGTCCCCGCCGCCAACAGCGGTCAGGTCGTCTTCGCGGGCCCGCTCGGCATCTACGGCGACACCGTGATCCTCGACCATGGTCTGGGCCTGTTCACGCTGTACGGGCACCTCAGCGAGATCGCCGTCACCACCGGCGCCTCCGTGAAGCGGGGCGACCCGGTCGGCAAGACGGGCGAGACCGGTCTCGCCGGCGGCGATCACCTGCACTTCAGCACGATGATCCGCGGCACCCACGTCGACCCCGTCGAGTGGTGGGACGATCACTGGATCCAGGACCACGTCGCGCTGCGGCTCGGCTCGCAGCCGCGCGCCGTCGCCGCGCCGGCCGCGAAGCCGGAGCCTACGCCGGGACCCGCGTCGTGAGCGCCAAGCGCGACGCCGCTGTGGCGGTACTCGCGCGCGCCGGCCTCGACGCCGCCGCCGTCGAGCAGGGCACGCTCACCGACGACGCGCTCCGCGCCGCGCTCGACGGCCCGCAGGCCGCCGACGTTGCGGCCGCGCTGGGCGAGATCGGCGACGCGGCGATCGCGCAGGCGCTCGTGCCGCTCGAGATCACCAGCACGGGCGCGCTGCGGAAGGCGCTGCGCCGCGCCCTCTTCCGCCTCGAGCAACGCGGCGTGCCGGTGCCCGAGCGCGAGCCGGCGCCGCCGCCCGTCCGCGCTCTCGACGCCGACATCGAGGGGCTCGTGTCCGCGTTCGACGGCCGCGGCGATCGGCTGATCTGGCTCACGCGCGCCCAATCGGGCGGCGGGACGCTCGTGCTGGACGCCATCGTCAACGAGCCCGACGGCCTCACGGAGGTACGGCTCGTCGAGATGAGCCGGAAGGACGTGCGCAGCACGCGGGAGCGGCTGCAGAAGGGCACGGGCCTGCGCCTGGTGCCGGCCGACTGGCGTGCGCTCGACGCGCTGGTCGTCGAGGCGCACCACCGGACGGGCGCGCCCGATCGCCAGCGCGACTATCTGCGCCTGCGCCCGCGGCTCACGACGGAGCCGCCGCAGCCCGCCGCCGAGCTGCGCTCGCCGCGCACCGGCACGCCCACGGACGCCGAGCTGGCCGCCCTGCTGCCGCAGACGGCCGAGCTGCTGAACGAGCCCGAGCTCCGCACGTGGTGGCCGACGCACCAGGCGGCCGATCCGTTCCTCGCCGAGATGCGCGAGGTGCGCGACAGCCCCTTGGTGCTGGGCCGCATGCAGCAGGAGGAGCGTATCCGCGTCGTGCTCGCTCGGGCGGTCGCGGCCATCTATCCGTCGGCGCCGACGGTCCGCCGGTTGGAAGGCACCGCGTACGTGCTCGCCGAAACCGGACGGCAGCCGGCCGCACGTCTGGCACTCGCCGCCGCGGCCGCGCTTCGCGCGCGGCCGAACGCGCCCGACGAGGTGCCGCTGCTTGCGGCGCTCGTCCAGCAGAGCATCGGCATGCTCTTCGCCGGCGAGGAGTCGAAGCGTCAGGAAGAGCGGCGCGATTCGTTGGTGCTGACGCCGGGCGAGGTCACAGCTCGAGCGTCATCCCGTCGCGGGCACACTCCAGGCTGATCTCGCTCTCGTGCTCGAGCACCTCGCTGCCGAGGTGCGACAGGAGCAGCCGCTTGCAGCCGAGATCGCGCGCCTTCGCCGCCACCTCGGGATACGCGACGTGGATGTCGAGGCGCGTCTCGAAGGTGGAGCACTCGCAGAGGAACAGATCGACGCCGCGCGCGTGCTGCACGAAGTCGTCGGTCCACGCCGAGTCGCCCGAGTAGAGGATCGTCCGACCCGCGACCTCGATCCGATACGCGTACGCCACGAGCTCCGGCACGTGCGGGACGCGCAGCGGCGTGATCTTCACGCCGTCGACGGTGGCCGCCTGCCCGGCGTCGAGCACGCCATAGTGCACCGCATGCGGCTGCGGCTCGTTCGCCTGCTTCTCGTAGAGCGCAGCAAACAGCTTGTCGACGCGCGCCTGGAGCCCCGCCGGGCCGAGCAGCCCGAGCGGACGCGTCCGCGGATCTTCGTACCGATACTCCATGAACAGGAACGGGATGCCGCCGAAGTGATCGCCATGGAGGTGCGTGATGGCGACGAAATCCAGACGCGACGGCTCGACGCGCACCCGCTTGAGCGCCTGCAAGATGGTCGGCCCGCAATCCAGCAGGAATGTGACACCTGGCGCCTCGACCAGATAGGCGCTGTGCAGGCGTCCTCCCGAACCGAACGCGTCGCCGGACCCGAGCACCGTCACGCGTACCATCAGAAACGGCTCCCTTCGCGCACACCGATGAACGTCGGCGTCATCACCATACCAGATCGCAGTGCGGGAACCCGGCGCCGGCGCGTGGGCTTCGACGGCATGCACTTTGCTGTTTACGGGAGAAGTCTCCCAATCTCCAGAGGTGGACCATGTCGTTGTCGTACGATCCCGAGATGATGAGCCAGGTGTGGAGTCTGGCGCAGGTGACCGCCATCGCGGCGGCGGCGGGGTGGACCGCGGAGCGGTTGCTCGACACCGGGGTCCAGACGCGCGGTCTGCCGCTCCTGTCGGGCCTTTTCGGGCTGTATCTGGGCCCATACCTGCTCGATCTGACCGGCTGGTACGGCGGCCCGTCGGTCGGCGGACACCCGCTCGCCGGCGCATTCGCCGGCGCACTCGCCATCTGCGCGTTCCTGAAGCTGGTGAGCCTCGGCGCCGCCGGCCCCAGACGCTAGCCCGACGGCCTACGGCGCCGGCGGCTGGTCCTCGGACGGCTTCGGCGCCGCCTTCTCCTCCGCGTCCTTGGCGGCGACGACGTCGCGGAAGCGACGCTCGAGGTCGCCGAACGACGCCTCCATGCGGCTCGCGCGCCCGAGGACGTCCTCGAGCTGCCGGCTGAGCGCGAGCCGCTGCTCCTCGTTCTCGCGGAGCCGCCGCTCGAGATCCTGCACCACGTCCGTCTTGCGGATGAGCAGATCGCCGCCGCCCGCCTGCACGAACCACAGCGTGACGCCGGCGCCCAGGACGAATCCCAGCAGCAGCGCGAAGAGGAAGCGGACGATCACCATGACGACCCCCGGCCGGGGCGCGCAGGAGGAGTGAGCGGATCGCTCACGCGACGGATCTCGCGCGCCACCACGAGGAGAGCCGCCAGCGTCACCCGGGGCGCCGCGCGGAGATCGCGCAGCAGCTCCTGGACGGGACCGAGAACCCGCGCGGCCTCCGCCGCGTCGGGCAGTGCGACCAGCCGTCGCCGCGCCTCGTGGAGGTCGTCGGCGAGCGCCCCGGTCGCGCGTTGCTGCCACCGATCGTCGTCGGTGGCCGTCTCGCGCAGCCGCGCCAGCAGCCACTCGAAGTCGAGGACGCCGGCCAGCGCGCCCCAGCGCGCGCCCGCCGTGTCCACGTCGAGCGCGAGCCGCTCGGACACCGTGACGACGTCGAGCACCGCCGGCAGCCATTCGGCGAGCGCCATGCGACGCGCGAGCTCCGCCGGCAGCCCGGCGATCTCGAGCGCCGCGATGCGCTTCTGCAGCGCCTCCGCTTCGCCGCCGACGACCCACGACGACAGTCGTTCCCGCGCCGACGCCACCGCGGCCGCGAGCGCCGCCGCGACGTCGGCCGCAGGACGGGTCGGATCGGTGCTGCGCAGCACCCAACGCGTCACCCGCTCCGCCGCCAGCTCCACGGTGATCAGGCAGTCGAGCTCCTCGTCCGCGGCGATGCCCGCCGTCTCGAGATCGCGCAGCAGCCCCGCCCCGCCGAGCACCGACCAGGCGATCGCCCACGCACGCACGGCCTCCGGCACCGTCACGGCGATCGTCGCCCGCATGCGATGCACGAACGTGGCGCCGACGGCGTCGACGAGGGCGTTGGCAACCTGCGTGGCGATGATCTCGCGCCGCAGGCGATGGCCGCGTACCGCGTCGGGATGCTCCGCGACCAGCCGCGCCGGGAAGTACGCGAGCAGGTACGGCTCGAAGAGCGGATCGTCGAGCACCGGCGACGCGAGCAGCTCCCCCGACTGGTGCAGCTTCGTGTACGCCATCAGCACCGCGAGCTCGGGCCGCGTCAGCCCGAGGAACGTGCCGCGCCGGGCCCGCAGCGCGGCCCGGTCGGGGAGCGACTCGAGCGCGCGGTCGAGGCCCGCCGAGCGCTCGAGCTCGACCTGGTGATCGCGAAAGTCGGCCAGCCGCGTCCGGCTGCGAACCTGGTCCACGCCGAGCAGCCGGCTCTGCCGGCGATTGTGTGCGAGCACGTGCTGCACGACGTCCTCGCACATCGCGTCCAGCAGCGCGTTGCGCCCGTCGACGTCGATCCGTCCCGACTCGACGAGCGGCTGCAGCGCGATCTTGAGGTTCACCTCGTGATCGGAGCAGTCGACGCCGGCGGAGTTGTCGACGGCGTCGGTATTGATGCGGCCGCCGGCCAGCGCGTACGCGACGCGGGCGCGCTGGGTGAAGCCGAGGTTGCCGCCCTCGGCCACGACCCGCGCGCGCAGCTCGGCAGCCGTGACGCGCACCGTGTCGTTCGCGGGATCGCCGACCTGGACGTCGATCTCCTCGGCGGCGCGCACGTAGGTGCCGATGCCGCCGTTCCAGAGCAGGTCGGCGTCCATCCGGAGGACCGCGCGCACGAGCGCCTCGCCGCTCGGCGCGTCCTCCAGCAGCCCGAGCATGCCGCGCACCTCCGGCGTGACCGGCACCTGCTTCGCCGCGCGCTCGACGATCATCCCGCCGCGCGAGAGCAGCGCGCGGTCGTACGCGTCCCACCCTTTCACGTCATGGAACAGGCGCGCGCGCTCCGCCGCGCTGCGCTCCGGATCGGGCTCCGGATCGAGAAAGACGTGCCGGTGATTGAACGCCGCGCGCAGCCGCAGCGCGCGCGAGCGCAGGAGGCCGTTTCCGAAGACGTCGCCGCCCATGTCGCCGATGCCGACGACGGCGATCGGCGCGCGGTCGGCGTCGACGCCCCGCTCGCGGAAGTGCGTGCGCGTGCACTCCCACGCGCCGCGCGCCGTGATGCCGAGCGCCTTGTGGTCGTAGCCCTGCGAGCCGCCCGACGCGAAGGCGTCGCCCAGCCAGAAGCGACGTTCGACCGCCAGCGCATTCGCCAGGTCGGAGAACGTCGCCGTGCCCTTGTCGGCGGCGACGACGAGGTACGGATCGGCCTCGTCGTGCAGCACGAGGCCGCGCGGGTGGACGACGCGCCCGTCGACGAGATCGTCGGTCAGATCGAGCAGCGCGCCGACGAAGACGCGGTACGCGTCGGGTGCCGGCGTGCCGCGCTTCGGCACGAACCCGCCCTTGGCGCCGGTCGGGACGATGACGGCGTTCTTCACCGTCTGGGTCTTCATCAGACCGAGCACTTCCGTACGGAAGTCGTCGGGACGGTCGCTCAGGCGCAGCCCGCCGCGCGCGATGCGTCCGGCGCGCAGGTGGACGCCCTCCACCCGCTGGCCGGCCACGTAGATCTCGTACAACGGCCGCGGCGACGGCAGGAACGCCAGGTCCCCCGAGCGAAGCTTGAGCGCGACGACGTCGTGCTCGGGCGCGCGCGCGAAGAAGTTCGTCCGCACCGTCGCCTCGACCGCCGCGAGCATGCCGCGCAGCACCGCGTCCTGGCGGAGGCTCGGCACCTCCTCGAGGCTCGCGAGGAACGCCGCCCGTGGATCGCCGTCGCCGCCCTGGGGACGGAAGCGCGCCGCAAAGCACGCGTAGAGCGCCGCCGCAGCCCGCGGATGCTCGACGATGCTCGCGATCACCTCCGTGCGACGGCCGAGCCCGGCCTGCACCGCCCAGCCGACATAGGTGCGCAGGCACTCGACCGCCCGCCAGTCGAGGCCTGCCTCGAGCACGAGCCGGTTCAGCAGGTCGTCGGCGGTGCGGCCGCGCCAGACGGCGAGCAGTGCGTCGCGGAGCGGCGCCGCGACCGACGGGAGGTCGAGCGCCCGCCCCGTACGGTCCTGCACGAGGAAGCGGTGCACGTGGAGACGACGCTGTCCCGCCGGCGTGACCGTCACGCGATCCTCGTTCAGCGTGCGCAGGCCGAGATGCTCGAGCACCGGCAGCACGTCGGTGAGCACCAGGGGCCGCTCGCCGACGTAGATCCGCATGGCGGTGACACCCTCGCCGTCGGCGAACGCCACCTGCGTGCCGTCGCCCTGCAGCACGGCCTCGAGCAGCTCGACGTCGGCCAGCGCCTGCTCCGGCTCGATCGACGCGCGGTAGTCGGGCGGAAAGGCGCGGCCCCAGCGCCCCACGAGATGCAGCGCCTCGGCCTGGCCGAGACGCTCCTCCGCGTGCTCCCGCAGCCGGTCGCCCCACGACTGCACCGCGGCCTCGATCGCCTCGCGCAGGACGGCCAGCTCACCCGAGCCCGACGGCGCGCGCGCCGGCGCGAACAGGAGCTGCAGCCGCGCGCGGTCGTCGTCGCCGACGTGGAGATGCTCCTCGACGAGCATGCCGCCGAGCCGCTCGACGACGACCGCTTCGACGCGCGGCTGCGCCGCGCCGGAGAGCTGCGCCTCGGGCATCACCACGAGGACGCCGAGCCGCGCGCCGTCCTGCCGCGGCTGCACCGACACGACGACGCCGTCGCTGCGCGCCGCCGCGACGATCGTCTGCACGTCGGCCCGCACCTCCGCCGGCGTGCTCGCGAACAGCACGCCCTTCGGCATCGTGTTGAAGACGGCGACGATCTCCTTCCAGTCGTGGCTGCCCTCGACGGCCTGCTCGGCGGTCAGCACCTGGCGCAGCGTGCGCCTGAGCAGCGGCACGTCGGCCGCCTCTTCCGCCCGCGCCTTCGACGTCAGCAGCCCGACGAAGCGCCGCTCGCCGACGACCCGGCCGTCGGCGTCGAGCTGCAGGATGCCGACGTCGTCCATCGGCACGCGACGGTGCACCGGCGAGCGCGCCAGCGTCTTCGCGACGGTGACGATCGTGCGCCCGTCGAGCCGCGCGCGCACCGCCGCCGGCAGGTCGGCGAGCCGGCGCGGCCCGGCGAACGCCGAGCGCCGCTCGTCGCGCAGCAGGCCGAGGCCGCTGCCGGGACGGAGCCGGACCATGTCGCCGTCGACGGCGTACTCGCGCGTGCCCAGGAACACGAAGCCGCCGTCGACGAGCCAGCGCAGGAGCTCGGCCGCCGCCGCGGCTTCCGTGGCGCGCGGGCCGCCCGCGAGCGCATCGAGCGCCGTCGCCGCGTCGACCGCGCTCGCGCGCATCGCCGCGAAGTCGTCGGTGACGACCTGCACGTCCGCGAGGCGCGCACGCACGTCGGCGGCCAGCTGCGTCAGGCGCGCGCCGTCGCCGAGTCGCGGGATGGCGACGTGCAGGAACGACTCGCGGCCGTCCGCGCGCACCGGCGCCGCGAGGCTCTCGAGCGCGCCGGTCGGATCGCGGTGGACCGCGAAGATCGGGTGCAGGAGCGTGTGGGCCTCGACGCCTTGCGCGCGCAGCTCCTCGCGCACGGTGTCGACGATGAACGGCCGATCGCCGAGCACGGTCTCGACGATGCTGACGGGCGCGTCCCAGCCCTCGCTCGCATAGTCGGGCGTCAGCGCGCGCACGCGCAGCGCCGGCCCCGGCGCGGCGAAGAAGCGATACGCCGAGACGACGAGCGCCGCCGCTTCCTCCTCGGCCAGCTCGGCGACGTAGCCGGTCGGGCGGGCGAGCAGCACCTTCGCGAACGTGGCGAGGCGTGCGGCGTCGGGGCCGGTCGCGCGCCGCTCGAGCAGGCTGCGCAGGCGCTCCGACGTGCGCTCGTCGTCCTGGAGCGCGGGACGCATCAGGCGTCCGTCCCCAGCTCCGCGACGAGACGCTCGCCGGCGAGATATCCGCGCGACACGAGGGCCGCCCGCAGCTGCGGGGCGTCGGCATCGACCAGCGCGCTCAGCTGCCGGCAGCCGCGACGCCGCGCACGCTCCTCACCGAAGGCGATCAGGCCGTCGAGCAGCGGCGTGCTGGTCGCGTGCGCGGCATCGAGCACCGCGGCCCAGCGTCCCTGCTGGAACGAGCGCACGTACGCGATGGACACGACGCCGACGATCTCGCCGCCGTCGGCTTCGGCGACGTAGACGTCGCTGCCGAGATCCGCGAGCTGGCGGCGCAGGAAGCGCTCGCGAGTGGACGCGTCGGGCAGACGCAGCATCGCGCGGATGCGCGCGAGATCGCGACGCTGTCCGCGACGCACGCGGACGTCCGTCCCTGGAAGACGTCGAGCCGACATGGGTGGTCGATCCGCATAGCAACTTCTCCCGCGGGCCGGCAATCGGCCCCCCGGCTTGCGCGCGGCCTCCGTGAATGACACCGGTCCTGTCGTGCCGGACGGTTCGCTCACGCTCGACGTCGAGCGCCTCACCTACGGCGGCGACGCCCTCGCGCGCCACGAGGGGTTGGTGGTCTTCATCCCCTATGCGGCGCCGGGCGACCGGATCACGGCCGAGCCCACCGAGCGCCGGCCGCGATTCCTGCGCGCGACGATGACGGGGCTGCTCGCCGCGAGCGTCGACCGCGTCACGCCCGAATGCCCGGTGTTCGGCGAGTGCGGCGGCTGCCAGTGGCAGCACGTCGCGCCCGGTGCGCAGCGCACCGCGAAGACGTCCATCGTCGGCGAGCAGCTGGCACGCCTGGGCGGGCTGCGCGACGTCGACGTCCGGCCGGCGCTCGCCGGCGCCGATTGGCGGTACCGTGCGCGTATCTCGCTGGCACTGGAGGACGGCCGACTCGGATATCGGCGCGCGCGCTCGCACGCACTGGTCGAGATCGACGACTGCCCGATCGCTGCGCCGGCGGTCACGGCCCACCTCGGCGCGGCGCGACGCTGGGCGACGGCGCTGCGCTGCGTGCCCGAGCGCATCACGATCGCCGCGGCACCCGACGGCGTCGTCCTGGTCGCGAGCACGCGAATGCGGCCGGGTGCGTCCGATCGTGCCGCCAGCGAGGCGATCCTCGCCGACGCGCCCGGCGTCCGCGGTACCGTCCTCGCGGGCGGCGGCATGCGGGTCGTCGCCGGCGATCCGATCGTGCACGCGATCCCCGAGCCCGATCTCGTCCTCGAGGTGCCGGCCGACGTGTTCGCCCAGGTCCACCCGGCGGCCAACCTGGCGCTCGTCGCCGCCGTGCTCGACGTCGCGCGGCCTGCCCCGGGCATGCGCGCGCTCGACCTCTATTGCGGCGCCGGGAACTTCGCGCTGCCGCTGGCCCGCCGCGGAGTCGTCGTCCACGGCGTCGAGCAGAGCGGCGTCGCCGCCGACGCGGCGCGCGCCAATGCCGCGCGCCTCGGGCTCGACCGCGCAACGTTCACGACAGGCGACGTCGATGCCGCCCTCGCGACGCTGGCCGACAGTGCGGTGGACCTCGTCATCCTCGACCCGCCGCGCGCCGGTGCGGCCGGTCCATTGCACCGCATCGCGGGCCTGCGGCCGCCGCGGATCGTGTACGTGTCCTGCGATCCGGCCACGCTGGCGCGCGACGCGCGCTCGCTCGCGAGCCTCGGCTATCGGCTCGCCGGCGCACAGCCCGTCGACGTGTTCCCGCAGACGTATCACATCGAAACCGTTGCGGAATTCCTATTGACTTGATGGGGGTCTGCCCGTATCGTCCCGCGCGAGCGCCGTGCCGACTCGGCGTCGCGTATCGCCGCGGAGGTCACCGACCGGAATGCCGAAGCACACCGAACGTCCCGCACGCCCCAAGGTCACCATCATCCCGGGCCGTGGGGTCGCTCAGACCATCAACTATCTGCTCGAGGATCGCGACGATCTCGAGTGGGTCGTCGCGGTGGGACGCAACAAGAACGGTGAGATCTTCTTCTACGATACCGGCGGCGACATCATCGAAGACCTCGGGACGCTCGAGTACCTGAAAGAGCGCATCACTCGGGCGCACTTCGGGGACGAGCCGGAGTAGTTTTCTTCGCGTTGGGCGAGCGCGAGCGCCGGGGTGGGTGCTCCCGCGTGCTACCAAGTAGCTGCGGTTAACTCACCTCCTGCAATTGGACCTGA
>CAYSOF010000043.1:0-32986 GCA_964432595.1 uncultured Binatia bacterium (SeqCode)
GTGCCACCCATGTGCCCGGTTTAAAGTGCCACCCATGTACCCGGTCCGCACCGCGGAGCACCCACGCGCCCCGCCACCGCCCGCCGCGACCGCACCCCGCGACGCGGCACCGACAGCCCCCTCACATCATGTCGCCGTTCATCAACACGTAGTTCGGCGGCGGCGCCGTTCCCCCGCCGCGCACCATGTAGTGGCACGCGCGAAACACGCGGAACCGCATCGCCATCAGCCCGTCGACGAGCTTCCGATCGCCCGCCGGCACGAGCGTGCGCAGCGTGAGCCCCTCCGCCGACATCTCCGCCGCGAGCTGCCCGAGCAGGCCGAGCAGCACGTCGGCGTCGTCCGCCGCCGCCGAGCCGAGGTAGCCCAGGCCGCGCATCCCGATACCGAACGCGAAGCCGGCGATGCCCGGGCCACGCTCGGCGACGACCGCGCGGCCACGCTGCAGGTACAGATCGATGCTCTGCGGGCGCGGCGCGCCGAACGCGCGGCCGTCGCGGTCGATGAGCCGGGTGCGATCGGCCGCCTCGGCGCCGCGGACGCGCACGCCCGGCGCCGGCGGCGCGAGCACCGCCGACCGCGCGGGCAGCTCCAGCTCGAGCAGCGGGGCGACGACGCGGAAGCCGAGCCGCAGGTAGAGCGCGAGCGCGGTCGCATTGAAGCTCTCGTGCACCAACCGGATCTGCGGCACGCGCGCGCCGGCGACCTCGATGCACCGCTCGAGCAACGCGCGACCGACGCCCTGCCCCTGCAGCCGTGGGTCGACGGCGACGGGGCCGACCGTCGCGACCGCACCGCGCGGGTGCACCCACGCCATGCCGACGACGTCGCCATCGCGGCACGCGACGAGGCCGCCGAGCCCGTCGAACCCGAGCAGGTGCCGCACGTAGCTGCGGCTGTCGGCGGGCGTCGTGACGGTGGGCGGCATGCCGTGGCGCAACGCCACGTCGTAGAAGGCCGTGAAGTTGACGTCCCCCGCGCGATCGACGTCCCGCTCCTCGAGCGGCCGTACGGTGACGGCGGACATCGCCCGCCTATTGTTCGTCGCCGTCCGGCTTGGCCGACACGAAGAGCAGCCCGCGCGGACGCGCCGGACCCGTGTTGCCGTGCGGCCAGGTGTCGCGGTTGAAGTCGACGCCGATCTCCTGCGTCTCCTCGTCGACGAACGACGAGTCGAAGCGGATCTTTCCGCTCGGCCGATCGAGGCGCAGCATGTAGACGCGACGATCGCCGTCCTGCGTGTAGGTCGGTACGTCGATGTTGTAGTCGGCCACGGCGACGCGCCGCCCGTCGAGGCTCATGGCGAGCCCGGCGGGGCCGCCCTCACGCGACTCGGTGGCGCCCGCAGCCTCGCCGACCGGCACCTTGTCGAACCGCACCGACGACGCGAGCTTCGGCCGGAACGGATCGCCGACGTCGAGCACGACGACCTTGTTCTGGCCGGTGAGCGCCGTCACGTACCAGCGGTCGTCCGGCGACACGGCCGCGCCGTTCGCGAGCGCGCCGGCGCCGAAGTCGAACACGAGCCGGAAGATCGGATCCGGAATGCCGAGCGAGTCGGACGCGTACAGCGCGCCGCCCTCGTGCGTGTTCACGAGGACGAACGGCCGCTGGCGCAGGAACCGCGGCGTCATGGGGCCGAGGTTCTCCTCGCCGCGCGGTCCGGCGTCGAGCGTGATGGTCTTCTTGAGCGTCAGGTCGGGTACGCTCCAGAGCTGCACCGTGATGCCGGGCATGACCTCGCCCGTCGTCGTGGCCGCCAGCCCGTGGCCGCGGTTGGTCGTCACGAGCGCGTTCATCGACGCGCGCACCGCACCGCCCGTGGGCGCGACCACGACGTTCCGCGTACCCGGGCCGGCGCCCGTCAGCTCGCGCTGATAGCGGCCGTCGTTGCCGAACACCGTGAGGCCGCCCGGCGCGCCGAGAACCTCGCGCGGCTCGCCGCGATAGCCGGCCTGGTCGGCGCACATGACGACCGCCTTGCCGCCCGGGATGGTGACGACGCTCGACGGCGCGGTCAGCGTGCGGTTCGGACCGGGCGTGTCGACGTGGACGAGGCCGCCTTTCAGCGGGTCGCGGAGGTCGAACACGAACGTGCGGCCGCTGAGAAGTCCCGTCGTGAAGACGCGCCGGTCGAAGCGCAGCTCGGTGTTGATGCCGTGCGGCTCGTTGCCGTTCGACTTGACCGGGATGGTGCGCAGGACCTGACCGTACTTCCGCGACTCCCAGTCGGCGTCGATGATCGCGAGGAAGTCGCTGTGCTTCCGGTCGGCGTCGCCCGCCCACACGACGAGGTAGGGCTCGCCGTCGAAGTCGTTCTCGTCGGTGCCGCGCGCACACCCGGCGACGACGGTCGCGAGCATCAGCGCCCACACCACTCGGCCCCACCACGCTCGCCGCATCGGTGGCGTTTCTACAAAAGGCCCAAGCGCCTGTCCAATCGTGTCACCCCGGACACGCGTCGCCGGCCATCCGTGGCACATGCGCGTGCGCCGTACTCGCCGACGACGTGGCACCCGCCGTCGCGAGTGCGGCGCGCCGTCTCACCCGAAGTCGGGAGACCGGCGACGGAAGCACCCGAGTCGACGGCACCCATGTCCGGTGTGCGGGTCGGACCACCCCGTGAACACCGTGGCGCTCATAGGTTTTCTCGACGTCGGTCCATCGTGGCCCGCTCCCGTCACGGCACGATCGCTGCTCTGGTACGTCGCCATGATCTACCAGCCCGGCGACTACGTGTACCCCGCTGACCTGCCCCGGCCGATGCTCTGCCGCGTCCAGGAAGCCGAGCGCGCCGACACGCGCACCGGCGGTGGCCAGATCCTCGTGCTCGACCCGCTCGACGGCCCGTGGCCGGCCGGCACGACGTTGATCCGTCTCGACGGCGCGGTCGTCCCCGCGTGGCCGCGCCAGCTGCGCAAGGCCACCGCCCGTCCCGGCACCACCGCCGCCGCGCTGGTCCATCAGCCGGAGTGGCCGAACGCGACCCGCTTGCACGCGGCCGCGTAGGCCCCGCTCCCACACCCCCCGCACGACATCGCGTACGACGTGCCGCCGCACGTCGTACGCGACCAACATCCTGCGGGCACGCCCTACCGCACGCTACGGCCGCAGACCTCGATCGAAGCAGTGTGTCGCGCCGGCTTCGCCGGCCGCGACATGCAGGTCGGGCGTGCTCCCAGGCTCCACCCTCGCCCTCGACCCGCACAAGGTGCGGGTCGACTAATGATACATCTCCATCAGCTCGATGATGCCCAGGCTCTTCATCCCGTCGAAGAGATAGCCCTTCACTTCCTTCACCGTCGCGAGCCCCAGCACGTCGCGCGTGATCGCGCGCACCGCCGGATACGGCACGGAGCGGATGATGCGCTTCACCACCGGGATGAAGAACGGCCCCATCGACAGGTCGTCGAGCCCGAGCCCGATCAGCACGAGGGTGCAGAGAGGATCCGACGCCATCTCGCCGCACATGCCCACGGACTTGCCCGCACCCTTCGCCGCCTGCACCGTCTGGTGGATCGCCGAGAGCACCGCGGGGTGCAGCGGCTCGTAGAGCGACGCCACCTTGTGGTTGTTGCGATCGACGGCGAGCAGGTACTGGATCAGGTCGTTCGTCCCGATCGAGAAGAAGTCGACCTCACGGATCAGGTTCGTCGCCATGGCGACGGCGGACGGCACCTCGATCATGATGCCGACGGGCACCTGCGGGTCGAAGTCGACACCCTGCTCGCGGAGCTCCTCCTTCGCCTCGGCGATCAGCTCGTTCGCACGCCGGATCTCCTCCATGCTGGAGATCATCGGCAGCAGGATGCGGACGCGGCCCAGCGTCGCGACGCGCAGGATCGCGCGAATCTGGACCTTGAAGACCTCGGGCATCTCCAGTGAGATGCGGATCGAACGCCAGCCGAGGAACGGGTTCGCCTCGCGCGCGAGGTGCAGGTAGCTCGGATACTTGTCCGCGCCGACGTCGAGCGTGCGGATGGTGACCGGGCGGCCCTCCATCCCGCGGACGACACGCGCGTAGAGCTGGTACTGCTCGTCCTCGTCGGGGAACTCGCGGTACGTGAGGAACGGGAACTCGGTGCGGTAGAGGCCGATCCCGTCGGCGCCGTGGCGATGTGCGAACGGCAGGTCGGCGATCAAGCCGATGTTCGCGTACATGTTGACGCGCCGGCCGTCGGTGGTCTCGGCGGGCGACCCGCGCAGCGGCTCGAGCTCGCGGTTGAACGCCTTGTACTGGCGCTCGAGCCGCTCGTACTCGCGCGCGACGTCGACGGGCGGGTTCACGAACACGACGCCCGCGTTGCCGTCGACGATGAGCTCGTCGCCTTCATGCACCTCTTCGCCGCCTGCAGGCCGCGCACCGACCACCGTCGGGATCTCGAACGACTTGGCGAGGATCGTCACATGCGACGTGACGCCGCCCGTCGCGAGGACGATGCCGCGCAGGTGCTCGTGGTCGAGCAGGGTCAGGTCGGACAGCGTGATGTCCTCGGCGACGAGCACGCTGTCGCGCTCGAGCGCGCGCTCCGGCTCCTCGACGCCGAGCAGGTTCCGCAGCACGCGCAGCCCGACGTCCTTCACGTCGGCCGAGCGCTCGCTCAGGTATTCGTCGGTCATGCCGGCGAACGCCGCGAGGTACTCCTCGACGACGCGCTTGAGCGCCGTCTCGGCGGCGAGGCCCGACTTGATGTGCTGCTCCACCTTCGACGTGAAGCCGCGGTCCTCGAGCATCAAGCGGTGCGCCTCGATGATGCCGCTGTCGAACTCGGGCAGCCGTCGCGCGAGCCGCACCTTCAGGGTCTCGAGCTCGGCGACCGACTCCGCGACGGCACGCGAGAAGCGGATGCGTTCCGCGGCGGGATCGTCGGCGCGGCGCTCCTCGACCAGCGCGAAGCTCACCGGCGAATGGAGAAGATGCGCGCGGCCCGACCCGAAGCCCGGCGCCGCGGGCAGGCCGTTCAGGCGCTCCTGGCGCGGCGGGCGCTTGGCGACCGTCTCGGGCTGCTGCTCGATGGTCTTCTCGTAGGACTGGAGCCGCTTGACCGCCGTGATCATGCGCTGGCGGTACTCGCGTCGCTCCTCCTCCTTGCTCTTCAGGTCCTCGAGGAGACGCGCCTGCTTGATGATGCCGCCTACCTGCGCCGCCAGGGCGCGCAGCAGGCGCAGCTCGTTGCCCGAGAACTTCCGGCGCCGCAGCGTCTGCACGACGAGCACGCCGAGCGGCGTCCCACGTTCGACGATCGGCACGCCGACGAAGGAGTGGTAGCGCTCCTCGCCGGTCTCCGGGAAATACTTGTAGCGGGGGTGCGAGATGGCATCGACCGCGGCCACCGGCTCGAGCTTCTCGATGACCATTCCGGTGAGGCCCTCGCCGACGCTCATGGCCACCTTGCCGACGGCGCTGCGCTCGAGACCGGTCGTCGCTTCGAGCGTGAGGCGCTGGACGCGCGGCTCGAGCAGGTAGATCGAGCAGACGTCGGTGCTGGTGCGGCGCGCGATCACCTCGACGATGCGCTGGAGCGTGTCCCCGAGGTCCTCGGAGCGCTCGGTGATCGCGCTGACGTCCTCGAGGACGGTGAAGCCATGGCTGCCGGCGGCGTTGGGTGTCGACTTCACGCCACCGCGGCCGTCGCGCCGGCCGGTCTTCCGCGTCTCCGGCTTCATTGGCCCCGGCGATCTTACCGGGGTCGTTTCGCAGCCACAATCAGCGCCCGTAGAAGGCGGCGATCGCGTCGACGACGGCGTCGACCTGCTCGGACCGTAGCTGCGGGAAGATGGGCAGCGCGACGACCTCGTCCGCCGCCCGCTCCGCCTCCGGAACGCCACACGGCACGTCGCAGCCGCCGGCGAGCGCCCGCTGCCGATGCAGCGGCACGCGATAGTAGACCTGATTCCCGATGCCGGCCGCCGTGAGGTGCTCGACCAGGGCATCCCGGCGGCGGGCGCGCACGGTGTAGACGTGGAACACGTGCGCCTCGCCGTCCGGCGCGGGCAGCACGAGCGGTGCGTCCGGACCGCCGGCCAGCCCCCGCGCCGCGAGCCGCTCCGCGTACCAGCCGGCCACGGCGCGACGGCGCGCGTTCCAGTCGTCGAGGTGCGGCAGCTTCACCCCGAGGGCGGCGGCCTGGAGCGCATCGAGGCGCGAGCAGAGCCCGATGGCGTCGTGCTCGTAGGGCCGGACGATGCCCTGGTTCCGATCGCGGTGGACTTGCGCGGCGACGGCGTCGTCGGTGGTGAGCAGCATGCCGCCGTCGCCGATCCCGCCGAGGTTCTTGGTTGGGTAGAACGACAATGCCGCCGCCCGCCCCATCGCCCCGGCGCGCCGGCCGCCGGCCCGGGCGCCCACCGCCTGCGCGGCATCCTCGAGCAGCCAGAGCCCGTGCCGCTCGGCCACGGCCGCGAGCGCGTCCATCGGCGCCAGCCGTCCGAACAGGTGGACGGGCATGATGCCCACGATGCCGCGCGGGTCGCGCGCGAGCACCGCCTCGACGGCGGCGGGGTCGAGGTTCAGCGTGACGGGGTCGACGTCCGCGAAGACGGGCCGTGCGCCGAGGCGCGCGATGGTGCTGGCGGAGGCGAAGAACGTGAACGGCGTCGTGACGACCCGCGTACCCGGGCCGACGCCGCAGGCGGCCAGGCCGAGCGCCAGCGCGTCCGTGCCCGACGCCACGCCGAGCGCATGCGGGACGCCGCACCACGCGGCCATCGCCGCCTCGAAACGCGCCAGGTGCGGCCCGAGCACGAACTGCTGGCTCGCGAGCACCTCCTCCACGGCACGGCGGACGGCATCGCCCAGCTCGTCCGCCTGGGCACGAAGGTCGAGGAACGGGACGATCACGGGCGCGTCCTATCGACTCGCCCCGACCATGTCGACAGGCGTCGTCCTTGTCCGTCCCCCGTCCGCCTTGTACTGTGCCGATCACAGCTCATGGCACGCAGACCCCGTCGGGCGGGTGCGCTCAGGCGAATTCTCGGGTGGACCGTCTTCGCCGGTATCCTCGCCGCGGGCATCGTCGGATTCGTGGTGTATCGAGAGATCTCCGCGGATCTCCCTCCGGTCGACCAGCTCCTGACCTACCAGCCGCCCGAGGCCACCCGCATCTTCGCCGAGGACGGCACCCTGATCGGCGAGTTCTACGTCGAGCGGCGCTACGTGATCCCGCTCTCCCGCGTTCCGGGGCAGGTGCGGCTCGCGTTCCTCGCCGCCGAGGACGCCGACTTCTACCGGCATCGCGGCGTCGACCCGGTCAGCATCGGGCGCGCCTTCTACACGAACCTCGTGAAGCACTCCGTCGTCCAGGGCGGCAGCACGATCACGCAGCAGGTCGTGAAGACCCTGCTGCTGACGCCCGAGAAGAGCTACGAGCGCAAGGCGAAGGAGATGATCCTGTCGCTGCGGCTCGAGACCAAGCTCAGCAAGGACGACATCCTCTATCTCTACGTCAATCAGATCTACTTCGGGGCCGGCGCCTACGGCATCGCCGCCGCAGCGCGCACCTTCTTCGACGTCGACGTCGAAGACCTGACCATCGCGCAGGCCGCCCTCCTGGCCGGCCTGCCGCAGCGACCCAGCGATTACGATCCGCAGCGCCGCCCGAAGCAGGCGCACGCCCGCAAGCGCTACGTCCTCGAGCGGATGCGCGACGAGCGCTTCATCACCGAGGCCGAATACCTCGAAGCGATCAACGAGCCCATCGTCATCCAACCGCGGAAGGCCGCCACGTACCTCGACGCGCCCTGGTACGTGGAGCATGTCCGCCGCCTGCTCGAGGAGCGCTACGGGGGAACGGCCGCGTCGCAGCTCGGCCTGCGCGTCTACACGGCCGTCGATCTCGAGATGCAGCGCGCCGCGGAAGCGGCGTTGCAGCACGGGCTCCGCGAGCTCGATCGCCGACAGGGCTTCCGCGGACCGATCCGACGGCTCGAGCCGCGGAAGATCGATTCGTATCTCGCGCACGAGGCGACGCTGAAGTCGCCGGACGGACCGACCCGGCACGCCGTCGTCACCGGCGTGCGCGCGAACGAGCTCCAGGTCCGCACGGCGTGGGAGCGCGGAACGATCCCCGCGTCGGCGTTGCTCTATGGCAAGTCGCGCCTCACCCCCTCGACGTTCAAGGTCGGCGACGTCATCTCCGTCACGCAATCGAGCGCGGCGCCCGACGGCACCCGCCACTTCGTGCTCGACCAGGAGCCGCAGGTGCAGGGCGCGCTCGTCGCCCTCGATCCGTACACCGGCCAGGTGAAGGCGATGGTCGGCGGCTACTCGTTCACGCGCAGCGTCTTCAACCGCGTCGTACAGGCCCGACGCCAGCCCGGATCGTCGATCAAGCCGCTCATCTACTCCGCTGCGATCGACCACGGCATGACGCCCGCCAGCGTGGTGATGGACGCCCCCATCTCCTTCCCGGGCGGCAGCGGCGGCGCGTGGTCGCCGAAGAACTACGGCGGAAAGTACTACGGTCCCACGTCGCTGCGCGTGGCGCTCACGCGCTCGCTCAACACGGTGACGGTGCGCCTCGTCGATACGATGGGCATCGACTACACGCGGCAATACCTGAACAAGTTCGGCTTCTCGCGCCCCACGCCGCGCAACATGTCGCTGGCCCTCGGCAGCGCCGAGGTGACGCCGCTCGAGCTCACGCGCGCGTACGGCGTCTTCGCCACGCTCGGGAAGCGCTTCGACCCGCTCTTCATCACCGCCGTCACCGACCGCGAGGGGCGGCCCATCGACTTCGGCAACACGCGGCCGAAGTTCGAGCGCGTGATCAGCCCGGAGACCGCCTTCATCATGACGAGCATGATGGAGTCGGTGGTCCAGCGCGGCACCGGCCGCAAGGCGCTCGAGCTGGAGCGTCCCGCCGCCGGCAAGACCGGCACGACGAACGACACGCACGACGCGTGGTTCGTCGGCTTCACTCCCGACCTCGTGTGCGGCGTCTGGGTGGGCTTCGACTCCGAGCGCTCGCTCGGCGCGAAGGAGACCGGCGGCGTCGCCGCGGCGCCCATCTGGACCGAGTTCATGAAGGTGGCTCTCGAGGGCCGACCGGTCCTCGACTTCCCCGTGCCGGAGGGCGTCAGCTTCGCCCAGATCGATCCGGGCTCGGGGCTGCGCGCCGTCCCCGGCGGCAACGCCGAGCTCGAGGTGTTCGTGCGCGGCTCCGAGCCGACGCAGTACGCCGCGCAGCGGGAAGAGGCCGAGCCCACCGCGGTCGACGTCGACCCGGCCGCCGCGACGGACGAGCGTCCCGCCGAACGTCCGGCACCGTCCGGCACCGACGGCTTCTAGAGACGCCAGTACGGCGCGTGGACGGCGCGTAGCCGTTCGAGCAGCGGATCGAACCGGTGCGCGGTGCCCGTGACGAGCGGCGGCAGCGCCGTGGCGCCGCGCAGGATCGCGAGCACGGTCTCGACGCCGTCGCCGATGGCGTCGAGGTCGTAGCCGCCCTCGAGCACGACCGCGATGCGGCCGTTCGCCGTCTCGTCGGCGAGCTGCTGGCAGGCGCGCGCCATCGCCGCGAAGCCGGCGGGCGTCACCTGGAGGCTGCCGAGCGGATCGCGGATGTCGCCGTCGAAGCCGGCCGACACGAGCACGAACTCCGGTGCGAACTGACGGCCGATCGGCAGGATGACGTCCTGGAAGGCACGCGCGAACTCCGCGTCGCCGAAGCCGGCGGGGAACGGCAGGTTGAGCGTACGTCCCGCACCCGCGCCGACGCCGACGTCGTGCAGCGCGCCGGTGCCCGGGTAGAAGGGATACTGGTGCGTCGAGACGTAGAGGACGTCCGGATCGTCCTCGAACAGATGCTGCGTGCCGTTGCCGTGGTGCAGGTCCCAGTCGATGATGATCACGCGACGGATGCCGCGCTGACGGAGATGCTGGGCGGCGATGGCGACGTTGTTGAAGAGGCAGAACCCCATCGCGCGGTCGCGCTCCGCGTGATGACCCGGCGGGCGTACCAGCGCGACGCCGTTCGCCACCTCGCCGTCGAGCACGGCGTCCGCCAGCGTCAGCAGGCCGCCGGCCGCGAGCCGCGCCGCCTCGTACGAGCGCGCCGAGGCGCGCGTGTCGGGATCGAAGACCGTGCAGGCGCGGCCGGCGCTCGCCGCCACCTGCTCGACGAGCGCCGTCGTGTGCACGCGCGCGATCTCGTCGGTCGAGGCGAGGCGGGCGCCGAGGCGCACGAGGCCCGGCGCGTCGGCGAAGCGATGCTGCAGGACGCGCAGTCGATCGGGACGCTCGGGATGTCCCGCGCCCGGATCGTGCGCGATCATGCGCTCGTCGAAGACGAGCCCCGTTCCACCGGCCATGCGGACGTCATAGCAGAGCCGACGAAATTGACACCCCGGGGCCTTTTCCTTAGGCTCCGATCGATGTTCGGCATCGGCATGCCAGAGCTCATGGTGATCCTCGTGGTCGCGCTGGTGGTGCTGGGCCCGAAGCGTCTCCCAGAGGTCGCACGCACCATCGGCAAGGCCGTGTCGGAGTTCCGGCGCCAGTCGTCCGAGATCATGGACGAATTCACGGCGCAGTCGCGGTTCGACGAGGACGAGCCCCGGCGCTCGCGCAACCGTCCGGCACAGGCCATCACGCCGCCGCCGCGACCCGTCCTGCCGCCGGAAGGCACCACGGTCGCCACGGGTCCCGAGAAGCCCGCCGGTGGGTCGACCGGCGGACAGGCCTGAGCCCGCCTCGTCCGCGCCGTAGAGCGTCATGGGAGCCGAGGACGATGTGCGGATGCCGCTCACCGCGCATCTCGAGGAGCTGCGCAACCGCCTCATCCGCGCGCTGATCGGCGCGCTCATCGGCTTCGCCGCTTGCTACGGCTTCGTCGAGATCCTCGTCGAGTTCCTGCTGCGTCCGCTCCAGGCGCTGCAGCCGAACGAGGTGCTCATCATCGGCACCGGCGTCACCGACGCCTTCTTCACCAAGCTCAAGGTCGCGTTCGTCGCCGGCCTGTTCGTGGCGAGCCCGATCATCTTCTACCAGGCGTGGCAGTTCGTCGCGCCGGGCCTCTACGAGCGCGAGAAGCGGATCGCCCTGCCCTTCGCGTTCTTCGCGTCGTTCTTCTTCTTCGCCGGCGCCGCGTTCTGCTACCGGTTCGTCTTCCCCGTCGCGTTCCGCTTCTTCCTCGAGGAGTTCGGCTCCGTCGGCATCGCGCCGCAGATCCGCATCAGCGAGTACTTGACGTTCACGTCGCGCATGCTGCTGGCCTTCGGCGTCACGTTCGAGCTGCCGGTCGCCACGTTCTTCCTGGCCCGGGTGGGCATGGTCACGCACAAGACGATGATCGGCTACCTGCGCTACGCGATCGTCACGATCTTCGTGGTCGCCGCCGTGCTGACGCCCGGGCCCGACATCGCCTCGCAGCTGTTGATGGCGACCCCGCTCCTAGTGCTCTACACGCTGAGCATCGGCATCGCCTGGCTCGTCGCCAAACCGCGTCCGGCCGAGGCGGACGACGAGGCCGACGAGGCCGAGGCGTGATCGGGCCGCCCGGCGCATACGATAACGACTTGCGCATGCGGCGATTGCGGGCAATATGATTACCTATGAAGCCGTCGACCGACGAAGATCTCCGCGCGGAGTATCTTCGGCTGTTCGACCACGCCGCGCCGTCGCTGCGCACGCATCTGGTCGAAGTCGTGCGAGCCGTCTGCGGCGAGCCCGCTGACGACACGACGCGCGGCGACGAGCCGGGGACGCGCCCGGGGCCGCGGCGCATCGGGCGCGCGCCGGAGGCGCCGAAGCGGCGCTCGCCCTGAGGCAGCCGCTCCCGATGCCGGCAACGCTGGACGTATCCGTCTCGATTGCTACGTTAGCGCAACGTCTCGCGAAGCGGAGTGGCGCAGTTGGGTACGCGGCCTCGGTACGACCGTGAGCCGCGCCCGCAAGCTCGCCGGATTGACCCAGGGTGAGCTCGCGGCCCGAGCCGGGATCAGCCAGGCCGCGGTGAGCCGCGTCGAGATCGGCCGTGGAACCGATACGCCACTGCGCTCCGTCATGGGGGTGCTGGGCGCGCTGGCGGACAGCCTTCGCAGCCTGCCCCCCGAATCGGTGCCGGACGACGTCCTGTGGCTGATCGGCGTGCCGCAGCTCGCGCCCTGGTCGCCGCCGGATACGCCGCCCGCCGCGGGCGACCTCGATCTGAAGGTGCTGATCGAGCGATACCGGGTGCTCTCGCCGGACGAACGCCGGCATTTCGTTCAGGCGGCGATCGTGTTGGCCGACGCGATCGCGCGCAAACACGGGGATCCTGTCGAGTAGTCGCCGCAAGCACGGCCAAGACGCCGGGCGGCGGACGCGGTAGACCCGGGCGCGTGAACGTCACACTCGACCGGGTTCAGCGCGCCATCCACTTCATGGAGGCGCACCTCTTCGACGACCTGCCGCTGGCGGCGGTCGCCGATCGCGCCGCGTGCTCACCCTGGCACTTCCACCGCCTGTTCGTCGCGCTCACCGGCGAGACGCCCGCCGGCTACGTCTGGAAGCGGCGCCTTGCCGAGATCTGCCGTCGTCTGGTCGAGACCACGCAACCGTTGGTGGACGTCGCGCTCGACTGCGGCTTCGAATCGCAGGCGACGTTCACCCGCGCCTTCACCCGTCACGTCGGCGTGTCGCCGGGACGGTTTCGCCGGCAGCAGGCGCACAACGTGCCGGCGTACCTCTACCCGCCGCTCGACGTGCAGACGCTGGCCGAGCGCCAGCGGAGGATGGACGTCATGGAAGCTCGCATCGCTCGCCTCCCCGCCTTCGACGTCGTCGGCATGTCCGGCCGCTTCGAACCGACGTCGCCACACATCCCGGAGCTCTGGGCCCGCTTCGCCCCCCGCATCCACGAAGTCCCCAACCGCCGTGGCCAGCACACCCTCGGCATCTGCATCGACACCGAAAAAGAGACGCTCGACGAGGTGCGCTTCACGTACGTCGCATGCGTAGAGGTAGCCCTCGCGAACGACGTCCCAGACGGCATGACGACGTGGACGGTCCCCGCGAACACGTACGCCGTGGTCACGCACCGCGGCCACATTTCCCGCCTCCCCGACACGGTTAAGCACGTCTTCGGCCGCTGGCTACCGAGCTCCGGCCACCGCCACGTGAGCGCCCCCGACTTCGAACGCTACGACCCCACCCGCTGGAACCCGGCAACAGGCGACGGCGAAGTCGATCTGTGGATCCCGATCGAAGCCGGCGGTGGAGACGCCGCCCCGCACTGACGTCCGGGGTGGTCGGTGGTGCGTGGGGCTGGGGTGCCGTAGAGCGAGCGTGTCGGGAGCACGCGGGAGGAGGGAGTGGCGGGCGGGGTGCCGTGCGATCGCCACGCGCAGCCTACGGCACCCCAGCCCCGCGCGCCGCCGACCACCCCGGAAGCAACGATCAGTGCGACGCCGTCTGCGCCATCCCGGCGAGAAATTGCGCCACCGCCGGCGGCATCGTGACCCCTTCGTCCTGCGTCGAGTCGGGAAGGTCCTCGAACTGCAGCACCCCGATCTTCTCGAACGCATCCCGCACCCGCGGCGTCAGCAGCCCGAGCCGCTTCAGGTTCGGCACGATCTTCGAGAAGAGCAGCTGCCGGAACCCGCCCATGAACGGGGTCGCCAGCGACCAGCTCACCCACGTATCGACGTCCCAGCCGAGCCGCTCCCACACCTCGTGCATGAGCAGGCGATCGCGCATGAGGTGAGCCGCCTCGATCACGAGCTCCTCGCGATCGCGCAGCTCCGACGACGTCATGTCGCGATAGACCTCTTCGAGCGACAGGACACCGAACGCGACGTGCCGCGCCTCGTCGCGGATCACGTAGTTCGTGATCTGGTGCAGCAACTGCTCGTGCGGGTTCATCAGGTGCATCATGCCGAACGCCGCGAGCGCGAGGCCTTCGACCATGATCTGCATGCCGAGGTACGTCATGTCCCAGCGCGGCTCGCGGATGATCTGCGAGAGCAGCGTGTGCAGGTGCGGGTTCACCGGGAACGCGTACGGCAGCTTCTCGGTGAGGTAGCGGCGGTACACCTCGACGTGGCGCGCCTCGTCGGCGACCTGGCTGGCGGCGTAGAACTTCGCCTCCGTCCACGGCACGGTGTTGACGATCTGCGCGGTGGCGAGCAACGCGCCCTGCTCGCCGTGCATGAACTGCGACAGCATCCAGCCGAGCTGCTGGACGCGCATCTGCTTCAGCTCCTTCAGCTCGAGCTTCCGCGGCGGGTTCAGCATCGTGTTGAACGCCTCCGGCGGGAAGAACTCGGGGAACTCCTCGGGGTCGACGCTGATCGACCAGTCGATGTCCGTCGCCGCGTTCCACTGCAGCTTCTTGCCCTTCTCGTAGAGGTTCACGAGGGCGTCGCGCCGCAGCTCGTAATCCCAGTTGAAGACCGTGTCGGACTGCTCCGGCACGTTCTCCGTGCGACCGGCGGGGGGAAGCGGGATGTCGTGGACGGCCATCGTGGTCTCCTCGAAAATGGTGGTCAGTCGGCGTCCCGACCGAGCACGTCGCCATCGAACCCCGGCGGCGGCCCGATGGGATCGCAGACGCCCTCGGCCTGCAGCGACGCGACGATGCGATGCGCCTGCGCGACGAAGTCGGGCACGGCCAGGAGGACGAGCGTCGCCGCGTACGGGTCGAGGGTACGGCAGATGCCGATCTCCTCGTACGACTCGAAGATGAACTTCACGTACGCGATCTCGCGCCGCGGCACGCGCAGGAAGATCGGCACGATGTCGGTGGCGGCGTCCGGGGTCACGCGGGAGGCCTCAGAAGCTGTAGCGGGCCTGGAGAATGACCTCGTCGTTAGCATGGAACTGTCCGATCAGGGAATTCCGTGATCCGCCGATCGCGAGGTACCCCACGCGGACCCGGAAGTCGTCTCGGACCAGGTAGGACACGCGCGGCATGAGGAACCAGCCGCCGCGCTCGGCCTGGTAGACGCCGCGCATCTCGACCTCGACCCGATCGTCGAAGAGCTGCTTGCGCACGGTTCCCAGGATGCGGGTATCGGGTCGGCCGATCAGCAGCCGCGGCGCGCTCTCGAGCATGACAATCTGGTTCACCTGCAGGATCGGCTGGAAGCCACGCCACAGATAGTCGATGCCGAGGCCCCACTCGATGCTGTCGAGGTCGACGAAGAGGTCGCCGAGCTCGACGCTGGTCGGTCGGTTCTCCTCGATCACCCGCCGGAGGATCCGGTCCGCGTTGAGGCCTCGCAGCGCGTTTCCGGACACGAGCGAGCTCGCCGGTCGCAGATACGGACGATCGATGAACCACGCCCCCTCGGCTCGCACGGTGAATCCACGCAACGGGAACGCGATGCCAGCGCCGGTCATGTGGATCGTGTCGTGCTCCTGGGTCAGTCGCGCAACCGCCATCAGCGGCCGCGGATCGACTGGTGAGAAGCGCTTGTTCCTGATCGCCACCGCATTGAGCGACCCGTCGGGCGACGTTTCGGGTCCGGTGTAGTGGTAGATGTCCCAATCGGTGCTGCGCCAGGTCCCGCTCGTGCGGAAGCCGATCCCACCATTGTCGAGCGAGCGGGCAGGCGTATCGTTCGCCGTACCGAAGCCGACGCGCACGCGACGGAAGTCGTCGACCTGCTCCTGCGTCAGGGGGATGTCCTTGAACGTTTCCCTTATCAGCGGCTCGAACGACTTCGGCAGTCGTATCCCCGACCGCAGGCCGATCGCGCTCGGGAACCACCGCTCCTCGACGAGCGCCAATCGCGGCGGAACGGCGATCGGAATATAGGCGAGCTGCGTGCGGATGCCCGTCAGCTCGAAGCGCGGGACGTCGGGCAGGTACCACGTGCCCGTCGCCGCCGGGACGCCGATCTTGCGCTCCTCCGCGTCCTGCACGAGCGGATCATGGTAGTCGCGCGGATTGAGGACGTCGGTCGGTGGAATGCCGTCGAGCCTGCCCCAGGCGAACGTCTGGATGCCGAGGCGCAGCTCGGCCTGCTCGCCACGGAATTCGACCCAGCCCTCGTTCACCTCGAGCGACGGCGAGCGGTTCTGGAACGTCTGATCGAAGTTCCAGACGCCCGGCCCGGGACCACCCTCGAACGGGCCGCCGACGCGGCCGCGCAGCTCGAGACGTCCGTGCAGCCAGCGGCGCGGGGCCGCGTCCAGCCGGAGCATCCCCATGAGCTGCGGACGCTGGTCCTGACTGTTCTCCGTCTCGATCACGGCCAGGCCGTCGAGCCAGCCGCTCGCGGTGACGACGTCGGCCGCATGCGTGGACGGCACGCCGACCACCAGCGCCAGGGCGGCGATCGCGTTGAACCGCCGGGGGGCCTTCGCTATGGTCCGCCGATGACCCAGCGCGCGGTCCAGAAGGACCTCGATCGTCAGATCATCGCCACCCACAAGCGCTTCGTGAAGGCGATGGACGGCCGCCTCGACAGCATGACGCCCGAGATGAAGGAGACCTACTTCTCCGTGCTGTCGAAGCTGACGCTGAAGCTCGAGGACGCGGACAAGCCGCTGCGGGACGTGGCGCAGGAGATGATGGCCGAGGCCATGACCGAGGTCCTGCAGATGGTGCAGGGCTGAGCGGACCCGCCTCACCCCGCGTGCTGCGACGTCGGCCGCCGCACCCCCCCGCCGAGCATGCGCCGCCCTCTTAGCAAAGGTCCCCACGAGCAGTCGACCACCCGGCCACCCGCGACTACGATGCCCGACGTGACGAAGTCCTCGCTGCGGCCGCGCCTCCTGAACGGCCAGACCGGCGACCCCGCGCTGCTGGTCTCCCTGCGCTGGCAGGGGCGCGCGGTCCTGATCGACCTGGGCCGGATCGACCGGACGCCCGGCGCCGTCCTGCTGCCCATCGAGGCGGTCTTCGTGTCGCATGCGCACATGGACCACTTCATGGGCTTCGACCAGCTGCTCCGGCTCTTCCTCGCGCGCGAGGGCACGCTGCGGCTCTTCGGCCCCACCGGCATCGCCGACTGCGTCCAGGGCAAGCTCGCCGGCTACACGTGGAACCTCACCGACGAGTATACCTTCACGATCGACGTCACCGAGATCGACGCGACGACGATGACGTCGTACCGCTTCGCCGCCGCTCGCAAGTTCGCGCGCGAGCCGCTCGGCACGCAGCCCTTCGACGGCGTCTGCCTCGGCGATACGCATTTCCGGGTGGAGGCGGCGCCGCTCGACCACAAGATCGTGTCGATGGCGTACGCCGTGACGGAGCGCACCCACCTGAACGTCCGTCCGGACGCGCTCGAGGCGGCCGGTCTGCGGCCGGGGCCATGGCTCAATGCGCTCAAGACCGCCGTCCGCAGCGGCGAGCCCGACGACTTCCCGATCGACGTGGCGCCCGGCGACCGCCGCGCGATGGGCGCCCTGCGCGACGCGCTGCTGATCGTCACCCCGGGCCAGAAGATCGCCTACGTCGTCGATACGCTCTTCTCGCCGGCGAACGCCGACCGCATCGTGCGGCTCGCCCGCGGCGCCGACGTATTCTTCTGCGAGTCACCCTTCCTCGACGCCGACATCGACCAGGCGAGCAAGCGGTATCACCTCACCGCCGGCCAGGCGGGCGCCCTCGCCCGCGCCGCGGGAGCCCGGCGGTTGCAGGTGTTCCACTTCTCGCCGCGCTATGAGGGCCGCTACGGCGACCTCGTCGCCGAGGCTCAGGCCGAGTTCACCGGACACCACGTGCGGTATGGCGAGCTGGACGGCCGAGACGCGGCAGTTTCTTGAGTCCCACCGCGTCGGGCATCTGGCGACGGCGGGCGCGGACGCTGCACCGCACGTCGTCCCCGTCTGCTATGCGCTCGACGACGACGCCGTCTACGTCGTCGCGGACCTGAAGCCGAAGCGCGGACCGGCGCGCGCGCTGCAGCGCCTGCGCAACGTGCGGGCGAACCCGCGCGCCGCGTTCGTCGTCGACGACTACGACGACGATTGGACGCGTCTCGCGTGGGTGATGGTGCGCGGCGTCGCCGGCGAGCTGGAGGACGCGGCGGCGCACGCGCGCGCCCTCGTCCTCCTGCGCGCGCGCTATGCGCAGTACCGCACGATGGCGCTCGACGATGCGTCGGCGCACCCGATCCTGCGCATCGCGGCGGAGCGTGTGGTGCTGTGGCGTGCCGCCGGCGCTGTGCGCTCCGATCAATGACTAGTGCGGAACTGCGCGGGCGCCGGGGACCATAGCGTTGTTGCACGGAATCGCGCTGAACGGCTGAGATACCGATCGCCGCGCAGAGCGCATTGCGAAGCGCACGCGCACGACGCCGTCGGACCTTCGGCCGCGTCGCGACGCGCATCCGCAACGCTGCGAGAAATCGACGGAAGACACGTCGCGGAGGGTGCCCCCCACCACGGCCGTCGGGGCCCGTCACGAGGGGAGGACATCCGCCCCGGCGACGACGCCGTTGTGGCATCGGATTCGCTACCCGTTCCCGGCGTAGGGGGCTGACACCGATATGATCATCGACCGCGAGACCTTCACCGAACTGGCCGTCCACCTGAAGCTTGCCTCGGATGCCGTGCTGACGACCGCACGTCACCTCGCGGTGCTCTCGAACGGCAACAACGGCCCGGAAGAGCACTGGGCCGGCACGCTCGACAGCCTCATGAGCATGAACACCGAGATCACCGTCATGGAGCGCATCCTGCGCGCCCTGATGGAGGCGAATCGTGAGGAGGAAGGCACCAATGCCGCCTCCGCCACGAAGAAGTCCGAGCCACTCCCCTCCTGAACCACCACCCCACCTGCGGCGGCAGGGCGGCCGCCCTGTCGCCGCACCCTTCCCCTCTCGCCTAGGGTTCCCTCGGTGGCGCTGGATTCACCAGGTCGAGCCCGAGCGTGCGCGGGAAGAGCGTCGCGATCGCCTCTGGCGCCCAGCGTCCATCGGTCTGCATCGTCCGCACCGGCGCCGGGTAGTTGAGCAGCGCGATCAGGCCGCCCATCACGAAGAAGATCTGGCCGTTCACGTGGCTGGCCGGGTCGGTCGTGAGCCAGACGACCCAGGGCGCGACGTTCTCCGGCCCGGTGTTCGCGAGCTGGAAGGTGCGCTGGCCGCCGGGGCTCGCGATGCCGCTCTTCGCGCGCGCCGCGCGCGCGGCGTCGGGCACCGTCTGCGTCATCCGCGTGGACGCGCCGGGGCACACCGCGTTCACCGTGATGCCGTACCGGCCGAGGTCGCGGGACACGACGCGCGTCATGCCGGCGATCCCGTCTTTGGCGGCGCCGTAGTTCGCCTGGCCCGAGTTGCCGAAGACGCCCGACGTCGACGACATCGAGACGATGCGTCCGCGGCGCTGCTGCCGCATGTGCGCCGAGGCATGGCGGGTGCAGTTGAACGTGCCCTTCAGGTGCACCGCGATGACGGAGTCCCACTCCTCCTCGCTCATGTTGAAGATCATGCGGTCGCGCAGGATGCCCGCGTTGTTGACGAGGATGTCGACGGCGCCGAACTCCTTCACCGCGGTGCCGATGAGGTTTTCGGCGGCGGCGTAGTCGGCGACGCTGTCATGGTTCGCGACCGCCGTGCCGCCTTTCGCACGGATCGCCTGGACCACCTCGTCGGCGACGGTGCTGGCCGACCCGCTGCCGTCGACGTTGCCGCCGAGGTCGTTCACGACGACGG
The DNA here is from genome assembly GCA_964432595.1 of uncultured Binatia bacterium (SeqCode). Lineage (GTDB taxonomy): Bacteria > Desulfobacterota > Binatia > DP-6 > DP-6 > DASYLJ01. Next base: position 19,591 of record CAYSOF010000043.1, read on the forward strand.
CCGCCCCCTCCGACGCGAGCAGCTCCGCGACGGCCCGTCCGATGCCGCGGCCGGCGCCGGTGACGACGGCCGCCCGCCCCTTCAGTCGCTGCCCCATCGTCAGGCCTCCTTCGGCGGCGCCGGATTCACCAGGCCGTCCACGACCGTCGACGGCGCCTGGCGGTCGAGGTCGTCGAGCGTCCACACGCCCTCGGGCTTGAAGAGCGTCTTCAGGGGACGCGGTTGCGACAGCAGCGCCACCGAGTTGCCCCAGCACAGGAAGAACTGGCCGTTCACGTTGCCGGCCCACTCGCTGGCGAGGTAGGCGACCATCGGCGCGACGTCGTCGGGATTCAGCGTCTCGATCTCGCCGGTGCCGCGGTCCTCGCGCTGGATGCCCTGCGACTTCCGCAGCTCGCGCGCCTTCAGGTACTGCTCGGTCACCGTCATGCGGGTGCCGGCCACGGGACAGATCGAGTTGACGGTGACGCCGAAACGCCCGAGGTCGCGCGCCGCGACCTTGGTGAGCCCGCTGATGGCGCCCTTCGCGGCGCCGTAGTTCGCCTGGCCGGGATTGCCGAAGAGCCCCGAGCCCGAGCTGAACGTCACGATGCGCCCGTAGCGCTGCTCGCGCATGACGGAGCACGCGTGGCGCACGCAGTTGAACGTGCCCTTCAGGTGGACCGAGAGGACGCTGTCCCACTCGTCCTCGCTCATGTTGAAGATCATCCGGTCGCGCAGGATGCCGGCGCACGTCACCAGAATGTCGATGCGGTTGAAGCGCGACACCGCCGTGTCGATGATCCGCCGCGCGGCGTCCCACTCGGCGACCGAGTCGGTGTTGGCGACGGCCTCGCCGCCGGCCGCTTCGATCTCCTTGACGACGTCGAACGCCGGACCGGACGACGGCGTCGAGCCGTCGACGTCGACGCCGTAGTCGTTCACGACGACGCGTGCGCCTTCGGCGGCCAGGGCCAGGGCGACGCCGCGGCCGATGCCACGTCCCGCCCCGGTCACGACCGCGACGCGGCCAGCCAGCATGTCTCCCATTCGGTCCTCCCGCGCCCGCTGCTATATCGTGCGCGCGCGACACGGCTCAAACCCGAATGGACCCGTACCGACGACGACTCGCCGAGGTGGCGCGGGTGTTCCTGCGGCTCGGCTGCGTGGCCTTTGGCGGCCCGGCGGCGCACATCGCGCTGTTCGAGGCCGAATGCGTGCGGCGCCTGCGCTGGATCGACCGGCAGCGCTTCCTCGACCTGCTCGCGGTGGCCAACCTCGTACCCGGGCCGACCTCGACGGAGCTGGCGATCCACATCGGACGCGTGCGTGCGGGATGGCCGGGCCTCGTCGCCGGCGGCGTCGCCTTCATCGCGCCGTCGGCGGTGCTCGCGGCGGTGCTCGCGTGGGCGTACGTGCGATGGGGCTCGTTGCCCGCGGCGACCGACGTCGTCGAGGCGCTGCGCGCGGCGGTGCTGATCGTCGTCGCGGACGCGGTGCGCCTGCTCGGTCGCACCGCGCTGCGTTCGCCGCTGGCGGTCGCGTGGGCCGCGCTCGCGGCGGGCGCCGCGCTCCTCGGCGTCTCCGAGATCCTCGTCGTGCTGATCGCGTTGGGCCTGGGCCTCGCCACGCCGTCGCGCGTGCACGTGGTGCCGCTGCTCGAGCTCTTCGTGGTGTGCTTCACGATCGGGGCGACGCTCCTCGGCAGCGGCTACGTGCTGATCGCGTACCTGGACGCGGAGCTCGGCGGGCGCGGCTGGCTGGACGGCGCCCGGCTACTCGACGCGGTCGCCATCGGCCAGATCACACCCGGGCCGGTGACGACCGCGGTGACGTTCGTCGGCTATCTGCTCGCAGGCTGGCCGGGGGCGGTGGTGGCGACGCTGGCGGTGTTCCTGCCGAGCTTCCTGTTCGTCGCGGCGACCGGCCCGCTGCTCGATCGCCTGCGGGAGCTGCCGCGGCTCCGGCGGGCGCTCGACGCGGTGAACGTGGCGGTCGTCGGACTGATCGCGGCGGTGCTGATCGTGCTGGTACCCGCGGCGCTCGGCGGCGAGTTCCAGATCGGGGTGGCCCTCGTCGCGGCGCTGGCGATCTGGCGCTTCGGTGTGCCGTCCACGACGGTGATGCTGGCGGCTGCGGCGGCGGGCGTCCTCCGTCAGCTGCTCTGAGCCCGGCTGCCTGACTGCGCGAGGCGCTCGAGCACGCCGATCGCGCCGGACACGCCGGCCGTACGGTCGAGCGCGGCGGCAGCTCGGGGCCGTTTGCAGAAGGGTCGCCCCGGCCCTCGGCGATCTCGCGTCGAAGGAACGCGGGTCGTCGGCCCATCCAGCCGTCCGGCGCGACGAACCTGACTGGAACAGGTCCGACTCCCGCGATAGAAGCGCCAGGGAGCCCAGAGATGCCGCGAGACGACCGCCACGAACAGCCCGCTGCGAGCCTCCGTGGCCAGGTCGAGCTGGCCGTCGATCGGGCCCGGCAGATGATCGGTACCGGGGCGACGCGTCGCGAGATCCTCACGGGTCTCGCGAGCGCCGGCGAGGTGCTGGCGGGTCCCGGCGCCACCGTATCGATCCTCGTGCTCGACGAGCACGGCCTGCTGCGCAACGGCGCGTCGCCGAACCTCCCCGCCGACTACCTGGCCGCGATCGACCGCCTGAAGCCGGACGCCCGCGTCGGCACGTGCGCCGCCGCGGCGGCGACCGGCACGGCCGTCATCACCCCGGACTTCTTCGCCGACGACAAGTGGGCGGAGCTCCGTCACCTGCCCCGCTCGCTGGGCTTCGTCGGCGCCTGGAGCATGCCGATCAAGTCGCCGGACGGGGCCGTGCTCGGCACCTTCGGGACATACTACCGCGATCAGCGCACGCCGACGCCGGACGAGCGCGCGGGCGTCGAGCTGCTCGCCGCGACGGCGTCACTGGTACTCGTCGCGAGCTGACGTCAGGTCATGACGGCACCTCGCGCTCGTGCCGAACCACGTTGAAGCCTTCCTCCGCCGTCGGCGGCTGGAAGAAGGCCGTGATCGCGTCGAAGTCGGCCTCCGTGGTCCACGCGCTCCCGTCCGGAAGGTGACGACTGCGCTCGCGTAGCTGCGCCTTGCACAGCGCGTCCGGCACGTCGATGAAGTGCAGCTCGTGCGGAGCGTTCGCGCGTTCGAACAGCACCCGGAACCAGCGGCGTTGCTTCGGCGTGTTGCCGGGGAAATCGAGGACGACGGGGATCCCGCGAGCGAGCAGCGCGCAGACGTGGTCGGTGAGCGCAGCGCACAGGCGCGTCGAGTACTTCGCGTAGGCGCGGACGTCGACGATCTCGTCGGGGAAGAGATGGACGAGCCATTCGTCCTGGACGAGCAGCACCGCGCCATGGCGCTCCGTGAGCGCGCGCGCGAGCTTCGATTTCCCCGCCGCCATCTTTCCGCAGAAGACGTAGAGGGTGCCGCGCGTCGTCACGCGTGCCTCACGTCTCTTCCGGCGTCGGCTTCCGCACGTGCTCGCGTCTCACGCCACGACCTTGAGGCCGTGGCGGGCGCCGACCTCCGTGAGCCGGTCCAGGTCCGGGTTCACGGGCGACACTTCGCGCGCCATGTCGGCGAACATCGTCGAGGCGCCGAGCCGCGACGTCATCGAGATCATCTCGCCGCCGCCGGCGCCGAAACGGAACCAGTGGGTGGTGCCCGCGGGAAGATGCACGAGGGTACCGGCCGAGGCCGTCATCGCCTCCGCACCGATGCCGAACTCCATCCGGCCTTTGACCACGTAGAAGGACTCGTCCCACGGATGACTGTGCGGCGGCGGACCGCTGCCCTCCGGTCCGCGCTGGAGGAATATCTCGTACCCACCCGTCGCCTCGCCCGAGGCGAGCACCGTCACGTGCTCGCCGACGATGTCGAGCGTCGGTGCGTACTCCGCCGGGGTGACGACGAAGGGTCGTGCGGCCATGTCGTTTCTCCTGTCTCTCGCGTCATCCGACGCCGGGAGGCCCGTGTGTGCTCGGTACCATGCCGTATCGTTCCGGTGCGGGAAACCTTCGTCGGGGACCGCCATCAGCTCGAGCGGCACTCCAGTATCTCCGTCGCGACCCGCTCCCCCGACCGCACGGCGCCGTCGATGGCGCCGTGCGAAATCGTCGAGGTTTCCGTGCCGGCCCAGTGCACCCGGCCGAACGGCTCGCGCAGGAGGTGACCGTAGCGGCTGAGCGTATTGAGGCCGAAATGCGCCATGGCGCAGCCGCGCGACCATTGCTCGTTCCACCACGACGTCTCGATGACCTGCACGGGCTTCGCCGCGCGCGCACAGAGGCGGGCGGTCAGCGCGTCGACGACGGCCGCGCGACGCGCGTCCTCACCGAGCGCCTGGAAGCGTTGCGCGACGGACCCGAACGTGAACGACGCGATGACGCCCGGACGTCCTGACGACGGGCTGGCGTCCAGCGTGACCTCCGCCGCGGACCCCGGCTCCGCGGATTGGCCGCTCAAGCCGTCGGCTCGCCAGAACGGCTCGTCGTAGACGACGAGCGTCTTCGTCTCCCAGCCGGCCGCCGCGTTGCGATACAACGCGGTCCGATCGTCGGGCAGCGCCGGATCGAACGCGATCTCGAGCGCGAGCGCCGGCGGCACCGTCACCACCGCCCGCCGCGCGGACACGGTGAGGGCGTCGCCGGCGACGAGCACGTGATCGTCGCGCTGCGTGACGGCACGCACCGGCGTGCTCAGGCGGATCACGCCGCCGAGCGCGTCGGCGACTCGTTGCGCGATCGAGCCGGCGCCGCCATTGACCATGTTCTCCTGCGAGCCGTTCTCGATCGAGAAGAGCGTCTCGATGCTGCCGTGCGCATGCGCCAGGTAGAGGAGATGGAGCAGCGACGTCTCGGCCAGGTCGCCGGTCATCAGCCCGCGCACCGCGGATTCGAAGAGATCGCGGGCGATCGTCGTGCGCACGCCGGACTGCTCGAGCCACGACGCGATCGACCGCGCGTCCCATTCGGCCGCACGTCGAGCGGTCCATGGCGCGTCCAACGGCACCTGCCGCGCCATGCGATTGAGCTTCCACTGCGCGAGCGCGAGCGACAGCACCGCGAGCGGGCTGATCTTCGGGATGAGCCCCGTGTATCGCCGCGTGCGGCCGTCGCCCACCAGGAGGTGCGCGCCCTTCACCCAGGTCTTGTAGGTGGTGACGCCGACCTCACCCGCGAGACCGACGATGGCGTCGTGCTTCGGGGCGAGCCAGGCGCCGCCCCGATCGACCGCCGTGCCGTCCGCGAGATGCTGCGTCCAGATCCGACCGCCGACCCGGTCGCGCGCTTCGAGAACGACGACCGACTTCCCGGCCTGGGTCAGTCGGCGCGCCGCGGTCAGCCCCGCGTAGCCGGCGCCGATCACACACACGTCACACTCGAGGCGATCGCTCACGCAGGGTCCTCCCGTCCGTTCGCTGGCAGCGTCAGGGTCTTACCACGATGGCGGATCGTCCGATCCCTCGTCGAGAACCCGCCACAGGCGATAGCGCCGCATGCCCGTCAGCAGCCCGTTCCGTTCGGTGAGCTCGACACGCGCACCCGTCGGCGTCAGGGCTCCCATCGGATTGCCTGCGCGCACCACCGTGCCGTCGTCCAGCCGCACCGTGAGGGTCTTCCCCTGGCCGACCTTACTGGCGTTCGTCTCGAACATGACGACGACGCCGCGCACGTCGCGCGTGCTCCGGCTCACCGATCCGTCGAGCCACCACGACGGCAGCGCGACGAGCACAACGACGATGGCGAGGCGTTGGGGGCGCGTATGCCACGCCGGCGTCATACCAGGAGCGCCGGCAGTGCCGACATCTCCCCGAACACGCGGGCGCCGGCGTCTCGCAGATCGCGCGCACTCGTGAGCCGCGCGAGCCCCAGCACCGACATCCCGGCGGCGACGCCGGCTCGCACGCCGGGAACGCTGTCCTCGACGACGACGCATCGGTCGGGACGCACCCCCATGCACGTCGCCCCATGCAGGAAGAGATCGGGCGCTGGCTTTCCCGCCGGGACCTCCGACGCACTGAACACGGGAGGATCGAGCTCCGGAAGCAGCCCGGCCCAGCCGAGACGGCGACGAACGTCTTCGTGGCTGCCGTTGGAGGCGACGCACCACGGAACCGAGAGCGTCGCCAACACCTCGCGGGCACCGGGAACGGGGCGGAGGTCCCGCTCGAGTGCCGCCGACAGCCGGCGATCGAACCGCGACGTGAAGTCCGCGGGCGCCCGCCACCCGAAGCGGCGCTCGGTGCTCGCCAGCCGCCCGGCCATCGTGCCACCGGAGAACTCACGCAGCGTCTGCTCGTAGTCCAGCCGATAGCCGGCCTCCCCGAGCATCTCGACGAACAGTCGATTGACGATCGGCTCGCTGTCGACGAGGACGCCGTCGCAGTCGAAGATGATCGCGTCGATCACGCGCGACGCCCGGTCACTCAGGTGCGCGCACTGCCGGTCCGCTGCTTCGCTCGCCGCGCGAACGACACCACTTCACGATCGATGAGCCGCTCGATCCGTCGGGCGAATCCGCCGGGGAGCCCCGGGACGACGCGCGGAAACGCGAGCGCGAGCTCGCCGCCGATCCACGACAGCTCCGATCGATGCGGCTCCAACGTCGCCCGGATCCCCTGCAACGCGCACATGAGCGCCTGGAAGCCGTCGATGCCGTACGCGTACCGTATGCTCCGCGACCCCAGACCGGTGACGCGAAACCCGCATCGCCAGTCGCCATGCGGCGACTTCGGGTCCGGCTCCGGATGCGCCAGGCTGACGACGACGGGCGCACGTCGTCCCCGCAGTGAAAGCTCCCGCACGGCGATCGGTTTCGGCCGCGCCTTGGCTGGGGTGCTCCGCGTTCTCACGCTCGGGCGGTCACGGGACGACGAGGAAGTCTCCGCGGCCGTTCTCCGCCGCCGCGTTGCCGTTGTCCTGGAGATCGGTCACCGAGGCGATCGGCGGGCTGTGCTCCACGCGGAAGCCGTACCGGCCGTTGATGGGCGAATCGTTGACCTCGACGACAATACCCGGAGAGTGCGAGATCCGCATCCCGTCCCACCGGTTGGAGAAGGTGAAGTTGAGGTCGGCCGTCCCATCGACGACGCGATGGAGCCGGATGCCGTCTCCCCCGCGCGTTTCCTCGACGGAGTTCGCGTGCACGTACGCGCCGGGCGAGTCGGTCACGCGGATGCCGCCGCGACGGGCGTTCACCACGGTGATGCCGATGACGTCGACGAACGGCGAATCCTTGACGTCGACGCCGAGGCCATGGGTCGGGGCGGTGATGAAGATATCGGCAACCTCGTTGGCTTCACCGTTCGTTATGAGGATGCCCTTGCGCGGGTTGTCGATGTTCATGAAGCGCACGGTCGATCCGGTGGAGCCGTCGAGGCGTACCGCCGTGTTGCCCCCGACGAGGTTCAGATCCTGGATGAGGACGCCGTTCGACCGGACCCGCACCAGATTGGCGCCGGTCGGCGGGACGTCCTCGAGGGTGGTCGAGCCGGATTCTCCCTGGATCGTCAGGTTGTCCAGTCCCTTCGGGACGTCCACCCGCTCGTGGTAGGTGCCGGACGCGATGTCGATCACGTCGCCCGGCGACGCGGCCGCGATGGCAGCGGCGATCGTGGGCTGATCGCCCGGGACGTGGATGGTGGCGGCAAGGGCCGGCGCGCTGGACACCAGGGCGCCGGCGAGCAGCGCTACGACGGAGCGACGAATGCGTGATGTGGCCATGGCGATCCTCCGGCCATCGACTTGAACACAACCCGCCATTCTTTGGGAAGTAAAATCCCGCAGATGTGATAAACGTCACATCTGCTAACCGATGTCGTCGCGCGCAGCGCTAGAACCAGTAGTCCGCGACGCAGCGGCCGTCGCGTGGAAGGTCTTCGAACGTGATCAGCCCGTCGAAGTGGTCGATCGGGATGCTGGCGACGGCCTCGGGCTCGGCGAGCCGGAGGTTCACTGCGATCCGGCGGCGCCCGCCGGGTTCCGCCTGCCGCGCGCGCCAGAACGCCACACAGCCGCAGGCTCCGCAGAAGTGGAACTCGACTGCGTCGCCGCGGATGTACGATCGGGTCGCACCGGTGACCCTGATGCCCTCGCCGTCGAGCTGCCATCGGATCGCGCCGCAGTGGCAGGCCCCCTCGATCATGTCGCCTTCGTCGCGCGGTAGTACACGACCCGTCCGAACAGCGTCCGTCGCTGCCCGACGTCGGTCGGCTCGGCGAAGCCGGCGTCTCGCATGAAGCCGACGATCGCATCGACCGAGTTGTCTCGGGTGTGCTCGCTCCGATGCAGCACGCGGGCGAGAAATCCGTCGGACGGATCGTGCCCGCCGAGATCGACCAGATGGAGGGAGCCGCCCGGCCGCAGCACGCGTCGGATCTCCTGCATGCAGCGCGCTTTCTCGTCGCGACCGAGGTGGTGGAACATGAGCGCGGACAGGACGCGATCGAAGGCATCGTCCGGATGATGGAGATCGTCCGAGAACCCCTGCTCGAGGACGATGGACACGCCCTTCCGCGTCGCCTTGTGCCGGGCGCGCTCGAGCGCGTTCGGGTCGGGGTCGAGCCCGACGACCTCGACGGCGGGGTGAAGCGCCTTCACGAGCGTCGTGAGGCTTCCGGTGCCGCAGCCGACCTCGAGCACGCGCTGCCCCGGTCGAAGGTCCGCCTGCTCGACCAGCTGCCGGTGCACCGACGCCGTGCCCATCAGCGCCGTGAGCGGGTCGTAGAGCGGCAGCAGCCAGTCGTGCCCCGCCGCAGGAATGTACGTGCGTTGAATCTCCGACATCGCCTACCGGCTCCGTGCGGTCCGCCGGGCGGCCTCGGAATCGATCGTCTTCATGGAGGCTCCGTACCGAGCGAAGCCGCGGAAGTACACTCCCGCACCGTGCTCACCGTCGCGGCTGGAACAGCTCGACCGGGTTGCCCGACGGATCGTCGACGATGACCTGCGCGCCCCCGGGCCCGCTCACGATCTCGTTCGTACGAAACGGCACCCCGGCGGCTCGCAACCGCTCGACCTCCGACGCGAGATCGCCGACCTCGAGATGGATGCGGTTCCAGCCACCGGCGACTTGACGCCGTCCGTCGGCGAGCGGGCGCTTCCCGGAGCTGCCGTCGCCACTCAACAGGAGCCGCACGCCGCCGCGCGAGACCGCGGCGAACGCGGGCGACGCGTCCAGCTCCAACGTGAAGCCCAGCAGGGTCGTGTAGAACGCGACCGCCGCCGGGACGTCGTCGATGATGTAGCGCATGCCCATCGCTCCGTCTCCTCCCATGGTCGACGTCGAGGCGTCGGTCAGCCGGTGCGGCCGAGCGTGCTGCGGCCGAGCGCCATGCCGATCAGCCCCAGCACCAGGGCCACGATCGCTCCGGCGCGCCCGTTGCCGGTACCGACCCCGCCGACGGTGGTGGCCAGGTGCAGCGCCCCGAGAGCCATGCCGACCACCCCCAAGACCAGCGCCGCGATGGCGCCATCGCGGCCCGCGCGGGCATCCGTCCGGCGTGCGGCGACCCCACCGGCGACGACGCCGAGCAGCGCCACGATGCCGGCCACGGTGGCGCCGGCTCTCCCGGAGCCCGTGGCGATGACGCCCTGTGCGGCGGCCGGTGCGGCATCCCACAGCAGGAAGGATGCGATGGCGAGTCCAAGCAGCGATCGCGTATGGGTCATGCGTCTCCTCCGTTCGTCACCTCGGGCCGGTGTCGTTCGTCATGGGCATGACGGAGCGGACGACGGAAACGTGACATGGACGAGCAGACCCAGCTGACGGACGCGTTCGAACGGCATCGGCCGCGGCTGCGCGGCGTGGCCTACCGCATGCTCGGCTCGCTCAGCGAGGCCGAGGACGCGGTGCAGGAAGCGTGGCTACGCCTCACGCGCGTCGACGCGGCCACGGTCGACAACCTGGCGGGCTGGCTGACGACCGTCGTCTCCCGCGTGTGCCTCGACGTGCTGCGAGCGCGCAAATCGCGGCGCGAAGAGCCGATGGGCGCGGACGTCGTCGAGGAGAGCGCCGACCCCGAGGGCGAAGCGGTGCTCGCCGACTCGGTCGGCGTGGCGCTGCTCGTGGTGCTCGACACGCTGACGCCCGCCGAGCGCCTGGCGTTCGTCCTGCACGATCTGTTCGCACTGCCGTTCGAGGAGATCGGCTCGATCATGGGGCGATCGCCGGACGCGACGAAGCAGCTCGCGAGCCGCGCGCGCCGCCGCGTGCGTGGCGCGCCGCCGTCGTCGGACGCCGACAGGGCTCGTCAGCGCGCGGTGGTGGAGGCGTTCGTCCGGGCGACGCGCTCGGGCGACCTCCAGGGGCTGCTCGCCGTGCTCGATCCGGACGCCGTCGTGCACATCGACGCGGCGGCACGCATCGACGCCCCGCCGTCGGAGGTCGGCAAACCGCGGGAGGTCAGGGGCGCCGCGGCGTGGGCGCCGCGGTTCCTCGCGTTCGCCCGCAGCCTGCGATCCGTACAGCTCGCGGTCGTCGACGGATCGTTCGGGTTGCTTCACGCGCCCCGCGGCAAGCTGTCGCGCGTCGTGCGCTTCACCGTCGCGAACGACAAGGTCGCGCGGGTGGAGGTCATCGCGGACCCTGCCCACCTGCGCGACCTCGACGTCGCGGTGCTGTAGCTACCGGGAGACCGTCACCCGCATGAACGTCGCGGGGATCGACGTTCCGGCGCTGGCCCTGTTCTCGGCGTTCGCCAGCTCGACGAGCTGGCGCAGGAGCTCGTCGGCCTTTCCGTTCTTCTCCGCGGCCTCGAACGCGTTCATCGTCGGACCGTAGAATCGCCGGAACACGTCGATGAACTGCGTCGGGGTGATGTCGGGCGACACGAAGGAGTAGGTGTCCTTCACCATCGAGATCTTGTCGGCGGGGACGCCGGCCTGACCGAAGCGCTCGACGATGTTGCTCTCCACGCCCCAGGTCATCGGGCTGATGAACCCTTCCGGCGGCGGCGGCGTGAACGACGAGCTGATCTTGAGCAGCTGCGAGACGAACGACGTCGGGTCGTTCGGGATCCAGTTGCCCATGACGATCCGGCCGCCCGGCTTCGTGACCCGCACCAGCTCCTTGGCGACGTCGAAGGGCTTCGGAGCGAACATGACGCCGAACATGGAGAGCGTCAGGTCGAAGGCGGCGTCGGCGACGCCGTCGAGGTTGCAGGCGTCGCCTTCCTGGAACCGCAGCCGGTCGAGGCCCGCCGCGGCGGCCCGCTCGTTGCCGGCGTCGACGAGGTTGCGGGCGATGTCGATGCCCGTCACGTCGGCGCCCATCCTGGCGAGCGGCAGCGCCGTGGTACCGTCGCCGCAGCCGACGTCGAGCACTCGCATGGACGGCGTGACGTCGAGCGAGCGCGCCACCGCCTCTCCAGAGTCACGCATCACGGCCGCGATTGCGGTGAAGTCGCCTTTTTCCCACAGCGCCTTGTTCGGATTCATCGGTCTCTCCTCTTCGACCCGGTGGTCGCCTCGGCCTCGATAGGCACTCCCTAGTAGACGCCGCGGACCCGTCCCCGTATTGCACCCTAGGCCTGCGCTCGGCGAGGACGTTTTCTCGGCCCGTCACGGAGCCGCTTTCGCAGCGCGCCCGGCGAGCACCCGAACCAGCGGTGGCAGGTCTTGCCGAAGTTCGACGCATCTTCGAAGCCCAGCCTGTAGGCGATTTCCGCCGCGGTGAGCGAGGTGTCCGAGAGCAGCTCCGTCGCGAGCGTGCGGCGATGGGCATCGCGCAGCTCGCGATACGTCGTGCCGGCTTCGCGAAGCCGGCGGATGAGCGTGCGCGTCGAGACCGCGAGCCGTTTGGCCACCTCGTCGAGCGAGCGTCCGCCCTGCCCGCCCGACGCCATGAGCTCCTCGACCAGCGCGGCCGTGCGAGATCGACGGAGAGATGGCGGATCCGATCCGGCTGCTGGGGTGATGGGCGCCTGGGCTAGGCCGCGAGGTCGATGATCTGCGCGTCGCACCGCCCCGGGGCGAGTCGGAGCCGTGCGACGGCGACGGGCAGCGAGAAGCGCCGCGGCCCTGCGCTGCCGGGGTTGACGAAGAGCACGCCCCCGCGCTGCTCGACCATCAGCCGGTGGGAGTGACCCGCGAGCACCGCCGCGAATCCCGCGGCCGCCGGCTCGAGCGCGAGCTCATGGACGTCGTGGAGCACATAGAGGCTCTGCGATCCGACCTCCACGACGTCGTCGACGGGTAGCTCGGAGGCCCACGGCCCCTTGTCGTTGTTGCCTCGCACCGCGCGAACGGGCGCGACCGCCCGCAGCGCATCCAGAACCGCCGGATCTCCGATGTCGCCGCAGTGGACGATGAGGTCGCATCCACGAAGTGCCGTGATCGCCTCGGGCCGGACGATACCGTGCGTGTCCGAGATCACGCCGACGAGGTGGTCCATCAGCTCCGGAGCCATGCCATCGCTTCGTCGACCGAGCGAACGAAGCGCACCGTCGGATGCGTCGCGTGCTCGCGGGCGAGCTCGGCGAACCGCTCGCCATGCGCCTCGGGCGTCTCGACGACGACCGCCGCGCGCAGCCGGTAGTTCACGAACTTCTGGACGAGCTCGCCCGCGAATCCGCTGCGCAGGTCGAAGAAGTCGGGCGCGACGTCGGCCTCGGTGAGGAGCAAGCCGTCCGCACGGAAGCAGGCGCCGACGGCGTCGGTGACGTCGGCGCGCGATCGGATGGCGATGCCGGCGTCGGATGCGACGATGATCGTGCGTTCGGTACTCATGGTGCCCCAACCCGGTCCCTCATACGCGAAGCCTCACGACAGGGCGACTCGGCAGTCGGCCTTCTCCAAGCCCACCTCCCACACCGCCTTGGGGATGCCATAGCGACGCGTGACCTCGTGCCGCATGCCCAGTACGCTCCAGCCGTCGGCGAACAGCTCCGCGATCGCCACGCGATCGAAGAAGCGCTTCGGGTGACCGTCGACGAGGTAGTAGCTGGGCGCGATCTCTGGATGACCGCTGGCGCCGAAGTTGTGATCGTCGGTGGCGTTGAACCGGCACAGCAGCAGCCCGCGCGGACGCAGCACGTCACGGATGCGGCCGACGACGGCGACGGTCTCCGGCCATGAGAAGTAGTGCAGGCTGAGGCTGCCGAGCACGACGTTCGTGGCTGCCACCGGGAACGGCGCGCGGATGTCCTGGCAGTGGAACTCGCCATTCGGCACGCGCGTGACGGCCTTCTCGATCGCCGAGGGTGACAGGTCGACGCCGACGACGCGGTGGCCGGCGCCGGCGATGATGTCGCTGTCCCGTCCATCGCCGCAACCGAGCTCGAGGATGGGAAGCCCCGCGACCTTTTCACCGATCAGGGGAAGCCAACGCTCGAGCCAGGGGTCGTCCGCCATCTAGCAGGCTGCGGAAAAACGCGCACGGCGGGCGTTCACACGCGCCGCGCGACGT
>CAYSOF010000044.1:0-31350 GCA_964432595.1 uncultured Binatia bacterium (SeqCode)
GTGCCACCCATGTGCCCGGTTTAAAGTGCCACCCATGTACCCGGTCCGCACCGCGCGTGGCGTTCGCTCGGCACCACCCCGCCCCCTTTCCCCACCACGCTCACTCTCGACACGCTCGCTCAGCGACGACCCCGCCGCCCGCGCAGCACCACCCTCCGGGCGGTCGTCTCACCTATGGCTTGCGCGCCGTGCGGTTCGGTGATGGGGCGGGCGCTGGGCTCGTTCCGTTTGGAGAGGGCTGCGCACCGGCGGTGGCGGTCGGGTCGCGGCAGTCGGCGAGGAGGCGGGACGCGATCTTCTCTTGTGCCTCTTGCACTCGTGCGGCCGTCTTCGAACAGTCGGGGCACCTGGATTCCAGGGTATGGCGGCGGTTGTCGAAGGCGATGATCGCCTGGGCGAAGCGGGTGCGGCACTCGCGGACCGAGCGGGGCGGGGCGCTCGTCGCCAGGCCGACGTAGGCGGAGTCGATCTGGGTCTTCACGGCGTCGTCGGCCAGGCAGAGGAGACAGTCGACGTAGTCGTCGCGGTCGTCACGCGTGCCGTCGTCCAGGTGGGTGAACGAGAAGCCGCAGGCCTCGTCCTCGCCGCAGAAACCGGCGCCGATGCCGGTGGGCGGCGGCGACGTCACCGTCGCGTCGGAGCAGCCGCGATGCAGCGCCGTGAGCACCGCGTGCTCGGCGGTCGCCAGCGCGGCGGCCGTCACGGGCTCCGTTTCGCAGTCGCGCGGCGCCAGCCGGCCCTCGTTGGTGTCGCTGTGGCACTGCAGCAGCGCCGAGCGACGCGCCGTCATGTAGGCCTGCACCGCGGTGTCCACCGTGGAACGGCAGGTCTCGGCGGTGCGGGACGGTTCGGGGGGCCAGGCAGCGCCTGCCAGGACCAGGGACAACGTTCCGATTGCGATGAAACCGACCGATCGACGTGCGCGCAACGATCCTCCCGCCCCCCGGGAATCGCGCGCGACCCTACCCGAGAAAAGGGGGTTGACGCCACAAAAAAATCGGGCAGGAGCCGCGCCTTGACCGGCGCGCTCGGCGGGTGCGAGAAGCCCGCTCGACCATGCAGCTCGATCTGACGGACGAACAGAAGCTGTTGCGCGACAACGCCCGCCGCTTCCTCGAGCGAGAGGTCGCCCCGCTGGTGACGACCCACGAAGCGCGCGGCGAGCTGCCGGCCGACCTCTATCCGCGGCTCGTCGACCCCGGCTTCGTCGGCGCGACGGCGCCGCAGGAGCTCGGCGGGCACGGGCTCGACCTGACATCCTACCTCGTTCTGGTCGAGGAGCTGGCGTACTGCTGGGGATCGCTGCGCAGCTCGGTGACGACCCACAACATGGTTGCCGGCATCATCGCCGACGCCGGCACGCCGGCGCAGCGCGAGCGCCATCTGCGGCCGCTGCTGTCCGGCACGCGCATCGGCTTCTTCGGGCTGACGGAGCCGAACGTCGGCTCGGACGCGGCGGGGGTGGAGCTGGCGGCGCGCGAGGACGGCGACCACGTCCGTCTGACGGGCACGAAGACGCTCATCACGAATGGGACCATCGCGAAGACGGGAATCGTGATCGCGCGCATGAAGGACGTCGGGCCGACCGCGTTCGTCGTCGACCGCGACGAGAGCCCGTTCGAGGCACGCGCGCTCGAGAAGATGGGGAACCTCGCGACGCCGCTCGCCGAGCTGTCGTTCGAGGAGGTGCGCGTGCCGCGGGCGAACCTGCTCGGCGAGCCGGGGAAGGGGCTGCGTCTGGCGCTGAAGGGGCTCGCGGGCGGCCGCTGCTCCGTCGCGTTCGCGGCCGTCGGGTTGGCGCGCGCCGCGCTCGACGCGGCGATCCGCTACGCGAAGGAGCGCAAGCAGTTCGGCAAGACGATCGGCGCGTTCCAGCTCGTCCAGGAGATGATCGCCGAGATGGCGAACCTCACCGACGCCGCGCGGCTGATGAGCTACCGCGCCGCCGCCGCGCTCGAGGCGGGCGGCAAGGGCATCCTCGAGTCGTCGCAGGCGAAACTCTTCGCGACCGAGGCGGGGCTCCGCGTCGCGCACCTCGCGATCCAGGTGCACGGCGGCTACGGCTACACGCGCGAGTTCCCCGCCGAACGCTTCTATCGGGACCTGCGCCATCTGACCCTCGCCGAGGGGACGACGCAGATCCAGCAGCTGGTGATCGGCCGCGAGCTGCTCGGCATCGACGCGATCCGCTAGGAGGTTTCGAGATGCGACTTGCAGGCAAGGTGGCGCTGGTGACCGGCGCCGGGCAGGGACTCGGCGAGGCGATGGCGCTCCGCTTCGCGCGCGAGGGCGCCGCCGTGATGGTGAACGACCTGCGCGAGGAGACTGCCGGTGCGACCGCCGAGGCGATCCGCGCCGCGGGCGGGAAGGCCGCGTCCGTCGCGGGCAGCGTCACCGACGAGGCGCTCGTCGAGTCGCTGGTCGAGCGCACGGTGAAGGAGCTCGGCCGCCTCGACATCCTCGTCAACAACGCCGGCATCACGCGCGACAAGCTGCTGAAGGACCTGACGGCCGCCGACTGGGACGTGGTGCTGAACCTGAACCTGCGCGGCACGTTTCTCGTGTCGAAGTACGCGACGCCGGTCATGGTCGCCGCCCGCTGGGGACGCGTGATCAACATGAGCTCGCGCGCGCATCTCGGGAACAAGGGACAGACGAACTACTCGGCGTCGAAGGCCGGCGTCATCGGCTTCACGCGCGCGCTGTCGCTCGAGCTCGGCAAGTTCGGCGTGACGGCGAACTGCATCGCGCCCGGCATCATCGCGACGCCCGGCGTGACGTCGCTGCCGCACTACCAGAATCTCGTCGACCGCGTCGCGCCGACGCTGCCCATCCCGCGCCTCGGCAAGCCGGAGGACGTCGCCGGCGTCGCGGCGTTCCTCGCCAGCGACGATGCGGAGTACATCACCGGCGAGACGATCCACGTCTCCGGCGGTCGCTACGGCTGAGTCGGCATCCACCACCGCGCCGGCGTGAGCGCGACGGCGTCGAACGGCTCGGCGTGGATCGGGTCGTCGCCGCCGTAGGTCGCCGCCACCACCCACATGCCGCGCTCGAGCCGATAGGTCTCGATCGTGCGGCTGCGGGGATCGACGATCCAGCAGTGCGCAACCCCTTCGCGCGCGTAGACGCGCAGCTTGCGGGCGCGATCGATCGACGCGGTCGACGGCGAGATCACTTCGCACACCCAGTCGGGCGCCAGCGTGAACGCCGCGACGTCGGGTAGCACCGGCATCCGTTCGCGCCGCCACCCTGCGAGGTCGGGGACCAACACGTCGGTGCCGAAATGGAGCTCGGGCTCTATGAGCAGCCACCAGCCACCTGGGCGGTTGCCACCAAGCGGCCCGTCGAACTCGCCCATCAGGTCGCTCATGAGCACCGTCGTAGCGCGCGCGTGGGGCGATGCTGGCCGTGGGCTCAAGATGAGATCGCCGTCGATGAGCTCCGCGACCTGCGTGTCGGGCGCGTCGAGGACGTCCTCGTAGGTGGCGTAGCGCTTGGTGACAGGCATGCCGCGACGGTACCACCGGTCGCGGCCGATGACCATGCTCGGTAGCGGAGCACTTCGCCGCGATTTGACAGCCGGACCGCGCGCCCGCACGATGCGCGCGCACCATGCCGGATCGCTACGAGTGGCCCCCTCGCCGTCCGCAGCAGGACCCGCTCGCCGACCTGCGCGATCTCTGGACGCGTATCCGCTCCAGCTTTCCAGGAGGTGGTGATGGTGGTGGACGTACCGGTGGATCGACGGGCGGTGGCTCGTCGGGGTTCGGCGTGAACCCGTACCTGGTGCTCGTCGTCGGCATCCTCGTCTGGCTCGCGACGGGCATCTACATCGTCGCCCCGGACGAGCGCGGCATCGTGCTGCGCTTCGGCAAGGTCGTGCGCGAGACGGGCAGCGGTCCGCACTACCGGCTGCCGTGGCCGTTCGAGACGGTGATTCGTCCGAGCGTCACCGCCATCCGCAAGGAGGAGCTCGGCTATCGCACCGTCTCGCAGGGCCCGCCGCCGCAGTACCAGGACGTTCCGGTCGAGGCGCTCATGCTGACGGGCGACGAGAACATCGTGTCGCTCGACTTCATCGTCCAGTACAAGGTCCGCTCCGACGAGCAGGGGCCCACCGACTTCCTCTTCAACGCACGCGATCCGCAGGACACGGTGCGCGCCGCCGCCGAGGCGGCGATGCGCGAGGTGATCGGTCGCAGCAACATCGACCAGGCGCTCACCGAGGGCAAAGAAGAGATCCAGGTCGAAGCGCAAAAGGTCCTGCAGGAGATCCTCGACCGCTACGACGTCGGCATCGAGGTCGAGACCGTGAAGCTGCAGGACGTCGATCCGCCGGAGCAAGTGTCGGACGCCTTCAAGGACGTCATCAGCGCGCAGCAGGACAAGGAGCGCCTCATCAACGAGGCCGTCGGCTACGCGAACGACGTCGTGCCCCGCGCGCGCGGCGAGGCGGCGCAGCTCATCAACGAGGCCGAAGGCTACCGCGAGGCGAAGGTGCGCGACGCGAAGGGCGCGGCGGAGCGGTTCATCGCGCTCCAGACGGAGTACGCCAAGGCGCGGGACGTCACGCGCGAGCGCCTCTACCTGGAGACGATGGAGCAGATCCTGCCGGGCATGAACAAGATCATCCTCGACGACCTCTCCGCGAAGCAGGCGGTGCCGTACCTGCCGCTCGAGCCGCTGCTGCGACGGCCGGGCGAAGCGGCCGCGGGAGCGCGCTGATGGACCGTCGATGGATCGTCGTCATCGGGCTCGTCGGCGGCTTCCTCGCCGTCTGGAACCTCGCCGCGTTCACCGTGCCGACCTGGATGCAGGCGATGGTGGTGCAGCTCGGCAACCCCGTCCGCGTCGTGAAGGAGCCGGGACTCTACTGGAAGATCCCGTTCATCCAGAACGTCATCTACTTCGACCGCCGCCTGCTCGATCAGGACACGCGGCCGAAGGAGATCCTGACGCGCGACAAGCAGCAGCTCGTCGTCGACAACTACACGCGCTGGAAGATCATCGATCCGCTGCTGTTCGTGCAGACGGTGCGCGACGAGAGCGGCGCGCAGTCGCGGCTCGACGACATCGTCTACTCGAACCTGCGCGAGACGCTCGGCCGCCACACGCTGAAGGAGATCGTCAGCGAGAAGCGGCAGGAGCTGCTGGACAGCGTGACGAAGGTGTCCGACCAGAAGGCGCGGGAGTACGGCATCGAGGTCGTCGACGTGCGCGTGAAGCGCGTCGACCTGCCGGAGAAGAACGAGCTCAACGTCTTCAACCGCATGCGCACCGAGCGCGAGCGGCTGGCCAAGAAGTTCCGCGCCGAGGGCGACGAGGAAGCGCGCAAGATCCGTTCGGGCTCCGACAAGGAGGTGCAGATCATCATGGCCGACGCGCGCCAGAAGTCGGAGATCACGCGCGGCGAGGGCGACGCCCAGGCCGTCGCCATTTTCGCCGACGCGTACGGTCGCGACGCCGAGTTCTACCAGTTCGTGCGCACGCTCGAGGCCTATCGGAACACGCTCGGCGAGGGCACGACCGCCATTCTGTCGCCCGACTCGCAGTTCTTCCGCCTCCTCCAGCGCACCGAGCCGACCGCGACGCCGACGCCCCGGTGATTCTGCGCCTCATCGTCCTGATCGCGCTGGTCCTCGCGATCTGGCGCGTCGTGCGCTCGCTGCTCCCGCCGTCCACAGGCCCGGCGCGACCGACTGGGACGCCGGGCTGGGACCCCTACGCGGTGCTGGGCATTCCGCGGAGCGCGTCGCCCGACGACGTCACGCATGCCTACCGCGAGCTGATGAAGCAGTACCACCCCGACAAGGTGGAAACGCTGGGCCCGGAGCTACGAAGGCTGGCGCACGAGAAGACGGTGGATATCCAGCGCGCCTACGATCAGCTCCGGAAGTGATCCGCGGGCGTACCCCGCATGCCGCGCCGGATTCGCCGGCCGCGGCACACGGGTCGCGCGGAAACGAACGCTACACTCGCGGCTCTATTTTTCGTACTTGAGCCACACCGCCGCCTCGGGGGTGAGGACGCGGAAGGTGAAGCTCTCGAGCAGGTACAGGCTGACGCTCGTCGAGGTGTGCGAGGCGTAGCCGATCGAGATGTCCTGACCGACGGTGAGCTCGAAGTCGCCGCCGCTGGTGCTGAGCACGAGCGCGCCGTCCACCGCGGGCGCCCAGACGACGGGGCCACCGACGACCTGACGCACGACTTCGAGGACCGGGAATCCGCCCGGACCCACCGCCTGCATGAGTCCCGTGTAGCAGCGCGGACCGAGCGCGATGGCGTACGGTCCGTCGACGCCCGCGATGCGCAGGATGCGCGTGGCGTCGGCGACGAGGCCGGGATAGGCCGCGTAGTCGTCCTGGATGTGCAGCGGCTTGTGCGGTGAGCGCTCGCAGATGCCGCCGATGCGTGCGGCCGCCCAGCCGTGGAAGACGGCCTTGTCCTCGGCGCGCGCGATGCGCGTGGCCGCCTGGACGAGTGGATCGAGATCGGGGTCGCGCGCGCCGCGCTCGACGTTCTCGAGCTCCGTGCGGGACAGCTCGAACGGCGACCGCAGCTCGGCGAGCGGCTGCACCTGACGCAGCGCCGCGTGCACGCCGTCGACGGGCGCCTTCTCGAGGGGCTGTACACGGCCGAGCTTGATGGCGGCCTTCTGCCAGCCCTTCGGCCCGTTGAAGTCGACGAGCTGCCGCGCGGCCAGGTTGAGCTTCAGGACCTCCCGCGCCTGCTCGTCGATGAGCGACCAGGCGGCGGCGGAGATGGGAGCGTGACTGCGAAAGAGATCATCCATTGTGGGTCACTTGCCCTTCAGGCTGCCGATGCCGAGCGATCCGTCCGACGCGCCGCCGCCGCTGCTCGCGCCGGCTCCGTCCACGGCCTGCTCGCGACCCACGATCGAGTCGGTGGTGAAGAGGTACTCTCTCAGGTGCTCGTCCCACTTGGGATCGTTCCGGCGCAGCCACTCGAGGACCATGGCCGCGTGCTCCTTCTCCTCGTCGCGGTTGTGCGCGAGGATCGCCTTCAGCTCCGCGTGCTTCGTGACGGCGACGCGTTGGTCGTACCAGTCGACCGCTTCCAGCTCTTCTCCAAGCGATGCGAGGGCGCGATGTCGATCCTTCAGCTCGGCGTCGAGCTTCGACTCGTCCTCGTGGAATCCGACACTCGTGGGCATGACGTGGCCTCCTGTCCGACGGGTATGTGTTTCAGACCTGGGGAGCGAGTCAACTACTCCACGCCCAGGAGCTGCCGTGACACCGAGATCGGCCGGCCCCGGCCGCCGCACCTGGTGTCACGCTGACGTCCGGTCTACCGGCCGCACTTGGCGACGGGAAATCGATTCTTTAGATGGTGGCGATAGACGCCTCCTATGGACCTGACCGCCGTCACCCTGACCGAGCTGCGCTACGCGGTGGCCGTCGCCGACACCGGCCACTTCGGGCAGGCGGCGTCCCGCTGCCACGTCAGCCAGCCGACGCTGAGCGCGCAGATCAAGAAGCTCGAGGAGACGCTCGGCGTCCAGCTCTTCGAGCGCATGCCGAAGGGCGTGCAGCCGACCGCCGTCGGCGCCCAGGTCGTCGAGCGTGCCCGGACGGTGCTCGACGAGCTGCGCAGCATCGGCGACCTGGCGCGCGGGCAGCACGAGCCGCTCGCGGGGCCGCTCCGGCTCGGTGTGATCCCCACGCTGGGACCGTACCTCCTGCCGTGGCTCGTCCCGCCGTTGCAGAAGGCCTACCCGCGACTCCGGTTGGTGCTGCGCGAGGGGCTCACGTCCACGCTGCTGGACGACCTGCTCGCGCATCGCCTCGACGTGGCGATCCTGGCGCTGCCGGTCGGGACGCCGGGCATCGCCTGCGAGGCCGTGTTCGACGAGCCGTTTTGGGTCGCGGCGCCGGCGAGCCATCCGCTCGCGAAGCGCGCGCGGCTCCGCGAGGCGGACCTCGAAGAGCATCGTGTCCTGCTGCTGACCGAAGGCCACTGCCTGCGCGAGCAGGCGCTCGCGATCTGCGGCGACGGCCGCGGCGGCCGCGACGACGACGACTATCGCGCGACGAGCCTGGAGACGCTGCGGCACATGGTCGCGGCGGGGCTGGGCTGCACGCTCCTGCCCGCGCTGGCGCTGCGTGAGCGCGGCGGCCCGAAAGGCCTCGTCACGCGTCCGTTCCGCTCGCCGTCGCCCTACCGGCGGATCGGCCTCGCGTGGCGGCGCAGCTTCCCCGGCACTGCCGCGGTGCACGCGCTCGCCGCGTTCATCCGCGCACGCCTGCCGCGGGAGGTGACCGCGGTGGAAGGGAGCTGAGCATGGTACGCACGCGCATCGTCGCGACCCTGGGCCCGGCGACGGACAGCGAGGAGCGCATCGGCCGGATACTCGACGCCGGAGTCGACGTCGTGCGGCTGAACCTCTCGCACGGCACGCACGCCGAGCACGCGCGGCGGATCGCCCTGGTGCGACGTCTCGCGGGCGAGCGGCCCGTCGCGACGCTGGTGGATCTCGGCGGGCCGAAGCTGCGCGCGCCGCATCCCGTCGCGGGCAAGCCGGGCGACGTCGTCGACCTGGTGTTGCCGCCGACCGTCCGTCCCGGCGACCCGGTGCTCCTCGCCGACGGCCTGATGCAGCTCGAGGTCGTCAGCGCCAGCCGCTCGCGGATCGTCGTCGGCGGCTCGGTGCCGGCGGGGAAGGGCATCAACCTGCCGTCGTCGCGCCTCGACATGCCGTCCCTCACCGACAAGGACCGCCGGGACCTGCGCTTCGCGGTGGAGCAGGGCGCCGACGTGGTGGCGCTGTCGTTCGTGCGCCGCGCCAGCGATCTCGACGAGGCGCGCGCCAGCGGACTGCCCATCATCGCGAAGATCGAGCGCGCGGAGGCGGTCGAGCACCTCGACGAGATCGTGCACGCCGCCGACGGCGTCCTCGTGGCCCGCGGCGATCTCGGCGTCGAGATCCCGATCGAGCGCGTGCCGCTGACGCAGAAGCGGCTGATCGGGCTCGCGAACCGCGACGCGCGTCCCGTCATCACGGCGACGCAGATGTTGCGCTCGATGGTCGACAGCCCGCTGCCGACGCGCGCCGAGGCCACCGACGTCGCGAACGCCGTGCTCGACGGGACCGACGCCGTGATGTTGAGCGAGGAGACCGCCGTCGGCCGCTACCCGGTGGAGGCGGTGTCGGTGATGCGGCGGATCGTCGCCGAAGCCGACGCCGCGCTCGGCGATCGGCAGCTCGATCCGTCGCCGTTGCCCGAGGAGCTGATCGCGCACGCCGCGGTCGACATCGCGCGGCGGCTCGGCGCGAAGGCGATCGTCGTCGCCACGCGGTCCGGGTTCACGGCGCGGCAGGTGGCCCGTCACCGGCCGCGCGTACCGATCGTCGCGGTCACCGCGAACGAGACCGTCCGCCAGCGCCTGTCGCTGGTGTGGGGCGTCACGGCGGTCACCTCGTCGTGGCTGCACGACACCGACTCGATGCTCGAGCGCTTCCGCGAGCCGGTGCTGTCGACGGGCCTCGTCGAGCGTGGCGCGCTCGTCGTCGTGACGGCGGGATGGCCGTTCGGGTCCCCGGGCATCACGAATCTGGTGCACGTCGCGCGCGTCTGAAAATCAAGCACCGCGGCCTCCCGGCCGATACACCCTCCGGGATGGCCGTCGCCCTGATACTGCTGGTCAACATGGTGGCGAGCGGCAACCTCGCCGCCATCGGCGTCGCGCTGCCCGGGCTGTCCGCGGGTCTCGACGTGCCGCCGGCGCAGGCGCTGTGGGTCGCGGACGCGTTTCTCGTCGCCAACGTCTGCGCGACGCCCATGACCCCGTTCCTGCTCGAGCGGCTCGGGGCGCGCCGCCTGCTCCTGGCCTGCGTCGTCGGCCTCATGGCGGCGTCGGCGCTGGGGGCCGTCGCGCACGCGCTGCTGCCGCTCGCCGTCGTCGTGTTCGTCCAGGGACTCTGTGCCGCGCCGCTGCTGCCCGCGACGCAGACGATCGCGGTCGAGCGGTTCCCGGGTGCGCAGCGTGCGTACGGCATGGCGGTGTGGGCGACCGGCTCGACCGCCGGCCAGCTGCTGGGTGCGCTGCTCGGCGGGTGGCTGTGCGCGCGGTTCGGCTGGCCGTTCATCTTCGCGCCGGCCGTCGTCCTCGGCCTGGCGACGGTACCGCTGATCCTGCGCGAGGCCGGCGGCACGCCGCGCGTCGTCGCGGTCGACTGGCTCGGGCTCGTGACGTTCAGCGTCGGCTTCCTGACGCTCAGCACGTTCCTCAACGTCGGCGACAACGTCGACTGGCACCGTACGCCGTCGGTGCTGCTCCTGCCCGCGACGGCGCTCGTGTCGCTCGGCGCATTCGCGTGGCATGCGCGGCGCACCGAGCGGCCCATCGTCGACCTGCGGCCGCTCGCGAACCGCGACCTCGCCACGATGGCGTTCCTCTGCTTCGGCATTGGCGCGTCGTCGACGGCGTTCTTCCAGACGGCGATGCTCGGCAGCGTCCTCGGGTTCGACGCGACGTTCCTCGGCGTGCGCGGCGCGCTCGGCAGCGTGGCGCTGATGCTCGGGCTCGCCATCGCGGGCCGCGCCCTCGGCTGGTCGCGCCCGCTGCTCGTGTTCGCCGCGGGGCTCCTGCTCCTCGCCGCCGGCAAGGTCGGCTTCACGTACTACGCGCCCGGGCTCACCGACGTCGGCGCGGTGTGGCCGGCGGTCGTCAGCAGCATCGGCTTCGGCGTCGTCACCGCCGTGCTGGCGACGCTGGCGTTCCGCTCGCTGCCGCCGGCCGCCGTCGGCGCCGCGTCCGGCCTGTTCGTGCTGAGCCAGCAGCTCGGCTACGCGCTCGGCGTGGCGTTGCTCGACGCGTACCTGCAGGAGCGCACGCTGGCGCTCCTGGCCGACGGCACGCCGCGCGCGTTCGCGGTCGAGCTGGCGTTCCTCGAGCTGTTCTGGGTGGAGCTGATCGCGGCGGTGCTGCTGCCCGTCGCCGTCCTCGTGCGACGACGTCCGGTCATGGCGCCGCTCGTGGCGCCCGTGGCCGACGGCGGTTAGTCGCGGGCGATGCGGGCGCGGATCTCGGCGAGCCGCGCCTCCGGCAGGTCGTTGCCGATGAACTGCGCGACGTCCGTCGCCGAGACGGTGCGTCCGGCGGCGCCCCAGCTCCCCTCGCGCACCTCGTGGATCAGCACCCAGACGCGCAGCGGCAACGTCGGCGACGCGGTGTCGCCGAAGGCCTGCTGGAACGCCTCGGTCACGCGTCGATGGACGTCGCCGCGGCGCGCGCCTTCGAGCAGGCCGTCGAGGACGACCACGTCGACGATGAAGTGCTCCGGAAAGCTCTCGTCGGCGGCGGAGCGCAGCACGCCGCCGACCGCCCAGTCGTCGGCCGCGGACTCGGTGAACTGGACGACGGTGACCATGCGGCCCGCGTCGGTGACGGCGTCGACCTCGGCGTCGAGGACGATTTCCGTGAGCGACGCGGCCAACCGGCGCTTGCGCTCCGGCGACAGCGCACCGCGGGGATAGGTCAGACGGACCAACGGCATCGGCGTTCCCTCCTCACCGCGAGGTCCGCCTCGCGGTCGTCGACGGTGTACGGCATCACCCGCGGTTCCGACACGGTCTCGGCGGCTTCTCCGGGACGGAGCCGCGGCGTATAGCACGGGCCTCATGCCCTCGCGTCCGACGACGTCCCGCCGGAGGAATACCGTGCGCCTCCTCCTGCCGACAACCGCGGTCGCGCTCCACCACGCGTCGCCCGGCTTCTACGGCTCGCCGGCGGGTGCCACCGCGCCGTGAGCCGCCTCCCGTTCCGGATCGACGCCGAGGCCATCGGCAGCCGTGCGCGCGCGGCGCGCCTCCAGACGCTCCACGGCGAGGTGGAGACGCCGGTGTTCATGCCGGTCGGGACGCACGCGACCGTAAAGGGGCTCACGGTGGACGACCTGCGCGCCGCCGGGTCCCGTATCCTCCTCGCCAACGCCTACCACCTGCTGCTCCGCCCGGGACCCGAGGTCTTCGAGCACGTCGGCGGCATCCATCGCTTCACGCAGTGGGACGGAGCCGTCCTCACCGACTCGGGCGGCTTCCAGGTGTTCTCGCTCGCCGACGACCGCACGATCGGCGAGGAGGGCGCGGTGTTCCGCAGCTACGTCGACGGCGCCCGCGTCGTGCTGAGCCCCGAGCGCAGCATCGCCGTCCAGCGCGCGATCGGCGCCGACGTGATGATGGCGATGGACCACTGTGTGCCGTCGACGGCCGACCATGCGACGGCGGCGGCCGCGGTGCAGCTCACGCGGCGCTGGGCCGTCCGCAGCCTGGACGCCCGCGGCGACTCGCCCCAGGCCCTGTTCGGCATCGTCCAGGGCGCGTGCTTCGAGGACCTGCGTGCGGAGAGCGCGGGCGGTCTCGTCGAGCTCACGTTCGACGGCTTCGCGATCGGGGGTCTGGCCGTCGGCGAAACGCGCGCGCAGCGCGAGCACTTCACGGCGTTCACGGCCGACCGGCTGCCGCGCGACAAGCCGCGCTACCTGATGGGCGTCGGAACGCCGGTCGACCTGCTCGAGGCCGTCCATCGGGGCGTCGACATGTTCGACTGCAGCATGCCGTCGGTCTGGGCCAAGCAGGGGACGGCGTTCACGTCGGCCGGGCGGCTGAACCTCTATCGCGGCGTCTACAAGATGGCCGACGAGCCCGTCGACCCGCGTTGCGACTGCGCAACGTGTGCGCGCTACTCGCGCGCCTACCTGCATCACCTGGCGAAGACCGGCGAGATCCTCGGCTGGCAGCTGCTCGCGAAGCATAACCTTCGCTTCTACCACGCGTTGATGGGCGCCATGCGACGCCACGTCGTGGCCGGCACCTTCGCCGCGTACCACCGCGAGCAGCGCGACGTGCTCATGCGCGACGACGACGCGCATCCGTCGGTCGGGCCGAAGGTGCGCCGCGGCCGGAAGGGTGTCCGGTCGATGGACCGGTACGACATCCGGTTGTCGGAGCACGGCTGGGCGAGCGTCGTCGACCGGTGCTCGGGCGAGATCATGCATGCCGGGCTCGACCCGAACGCCGAAGCGCAGTCCCTGTACGTCGAGCAGTCGCAGCTCGCCGAGCGGCTCCGCGAGCCGGTGGACGCGCCGCTCGTCGTGTGGGACGTCGGCCTCGGCGCCGGTCACAACGCGATGGCGGTGGTCCGGTGCGCCGAGGCGACCGCCGCCACCCGGCCGCTCCACCTCGTCAGCTTCGAGAACGATCTCGGCGCATTGCGCCTCGCCCTGCGGAACCCCGGCCGGTTCCCGCACCTGCAGTGCACGGCGCCGAATCACGTGCAGCGCGACGGCACGTGGCGGTCGTACACGACGCCGTTCACGTGGACGCTGCTCGAAGGCGACGTGCGCGTGCGGCTGGTCGAGGCGCCGCCGCCCGACGTCGTCTTCTGGGACCCGTTCTCGGCCGAGACCGACCGGGACCTGTGGACGCTCGACTGCTTCGAGCAGGTCTTCGCGGCGTGCGGCGAGGGCGACACCGAGCTCTTCACCTACTCGGCGTCGACGGCCGTCCGTGCGGCGCTGATCGGCGCGGGATTCCACGTCGCGCGCGGCGCGGCGACCGGCACGAAGACGCAGACGACGCTCGCGATGACGCCGCTGGCCGCGGCGCGCGCCGCCGTGCGCGGACGCGTGCTGCTCGGCACGACGTGGCTCGAGCGCTGGCGGCGCAGCGACGCTCGCTTCCCGGCCGACGTGCCGCCCGAGGCGCACGACGCGTTCGCCGAGCGCATCGTCACCGCGCCGCAGTTCGCGACACCATGGACAACGTAGCCTGCAGCCGCCATGGCCGATGTCCCCTGAATATCGGGCGTTGCGCTCGCACCAGGGCGGCATAGAGTGCTGGCGAGCCTATCTCCATCCAATGGGAGTTCCGTGATGAAAAGCCGTGCCTGGCACCGCGCCGTAGCGCACGTCCTGCTGATGACGCTCTTCACCGGGATCGTCGGCTGCGGCGATGCGACACAGAACGCCGCGAGCAGCACCACGACGGTCCCTCAGGCGGTCGCCCAGGCGGCCGATACCGTACCGGAGCCGCCCCCGCCGCCACCGCCGACCAATCCGCCCCCCACGCCGCCGTCGACGATTCCCGAGCAGCCGCCCGAGCAGCTGAGCAAGGACGAGCTGCGCGATCTCGTCGCACCGGTGGCGCTCTACCCCGACGTCGTCCTCTCGTCGCTGCTGCCCGCGACCACGTATCCGGAGCAGGTGCGCGAGGCGGCGGAGTACGTCGGGCAGGCGGACACGGTCGACCGCATTCCGGACGACCGCAACTGGGACGGCAGTATCGTGGGACTTTTGCAGTTCCCGGACGTCGTCCGCTGGCTCGACGAGAACCCCGCCTGGACCGACCAGATGGGGCAGGCCGTCACCTACCAGCAGGGCGACGTGCTGCAGGCGATCCAGGACTACCGGAAGGCCGTACAGGCCGCCGGGAACCTGCAGTCGAACCAGTACCAGAAGATCCGCACCGGCGGCTCGAACCAGGACATCTACATCGAGCCGGCGCGTCCCGACGTCGTCTACGTGCCGTCGTACGACCCCGTCGTCGCCGTGCAGCCGCAGCCGGCGCCCGCACCGGGGATCAATCCGTGGATCGCATTCGGCGGCGGCGCCGTCGTCGGCGCCCTCGGTGCGTGGGCGCTCTACTCGATCTTCGACGACGACGACGACGATCGCTACTACTACGGTGGTCGCTACGGTGGCCGTCGCGGGCGGTACATCCGCGGGTACGACAACTACTACTACTATCGCGGACGGCGGCCCCGCCCGGTCGCGTGGGCGCCGCGGAACCGCCCGTACCGCCGTGTCGACAACTGGCGGGCGCCGCGTCGTCTCAACTACGCCGCGCCGAAAGCGCGGCCCGCGAAGCGTGCGGCGCTGCGTCCGCCGACGAAGCGGGCCGGCGCGCCGCCGCCGCTGTCGACCGAGGTGCGGCCCGATCGGCGCGGCGGACAGGGGAACCGGCAGATGCGCCGGGACCAGCGCCAGGAGCAGAAAGCGGTCCAGCAGGAGCAGAAGGCGCTCAAGCAGGAGCAGCGCCAGGAGCAGCAGCGGCAGGAGCGCCAGCAGCGCCAGGAGCGACAGCAGCAGAAGAAGCAGCAGCAGCAACAGCAGCGCCAGGACAAGCAGCAGCGCCAACGACAGCAGCGCACGGAGCAGCAGCAGCGGCAGCAACAGCAACGCCAGCAGAAGCAACAGCGCGAGCAGCAGCAGCGGATCGAGCGCCAGCAGCGCCAGGACACGCAGCGGCAGGAGCGCCAGCAGCGCCAGGAACAGCAACAGCAGCAGCAACAGCAACGCCGGGAGCGCCGTCAGGAGCAGAAGCAGATGCAGCAGAACGGCGGCGGTGGCGGCGGCAATCGTGACGGTGGCGGCGGTGGCGGCAACCGAGGTGGTGGCGGCGGCAAGAAGAACAAGAAGAAGCAGGGGAACGAATGACGACGCGGACCGTCCGGATGTTCGTCGCGCTCGGGGTATGCCTGGGTGGGTGCGCCGCCCAGGCGCCGCAGCCGGTGTACGCGCCCCCGCCGCGCGCGCTCACGATCTACGCGCAGGAGAACCAGAGCCAGCGCCAGCAGGATCGCGACAAGGCCGACTGTCAGTCGATGGCGTCGAGCCAGGCCTCGTCGAGCGAAGGGTGGGCGCAGCTCTTCATCGGCTGCATGGGCGGACGCGGCTACCGCGTCGAGTGAGCGGCGCTCAGCTCTCGCACCAGCGCAGCTGCTTCCGTCGCCGGGCGCACGCCGGCGGCGCCGCCGCGTCCGCGGCGGCCGCGACGCGCGTCTTCATCAGCACGACGGCGTAGGGGTTCCAGGTCGATACGTTCCAGAACACGTCGACGGCGTTCGGGCCCGCGGGGCGCGTGTACGGGTCGATGATGCTCGGCGCATAGAAGCGGCCGACGTCGAACGCGGCGCCGAACGACGGGCAGCCGGGCAGGAAGAAGTCCGGCGGGCGCGTCGGGTCGCTCGGCGCGCAGACGGCGGTGCCCGTGTCGACGCACGCGTCGTGGAACAGCACGCCGCCCGGACCCCACTGATTGCCCGGGACGGCGGGATCGCCGGGGCCGAGGTGCGGCTCCGCCGCCGTCCACGGACCCCACGGATGATCCGCCCAGCGGATGCGGATGGCCCCCGGTACGGGGCCGAGCCGCTGAGCGGCCGGATCGGGCAGCAGGTAGTCGGCGAGATCGCCGCCGTACAGCATCATCCACTTGTTCACCGGTGCGCCGATCCACGCGACGGTCAGCTGGTTCACGACCGGCTGCGCCTCGTGCGGGCTGCCGCCGACGGCGCCGTCGAGTGCCAGCGGCACGGCGTCGTGCTGCCTGCGGCTCCAGCGCGGCTCGCCGTCGGTGTCGACGCCGGCGAAGTACGACGGCCGGAGCTCCATCCGCCCGCGCTTGTCGAGCCGGATCGGCAGGCGGTGCGCCATCAGGTACAGCTGCGCCTCGCGCTGCCCGAGCCCCTGGAAGCCGGGACGGCCCCACAGGAGCAGCGCCCCGTGCCCGGGACCGTAGTCGCCGCCGCACGTTCGGCCGCTGAAGCAGCGCACGGTGCGGGCGGCGACGTTGATGAACTTGTTCGTCGCGAGCTGCGCGACCGACGTGAACTGCGCGGGCGACGCCGGGTCCTGCAGCGCGATGTCCTGATCGTGCGCGATCTGGAAGCGCAGGCTCGCCGTCGTTCCGTCGTTCTGCGAGCTGGTCGGGTCGACGCAGAAGCCGGTCGTGCTCGGCGCGCACGTGGAGCCCGGCAGGCAGCCCGTGCCGGTGGCGAGGTCGCAGAGCGGCGGAATGGCCAGCGTCGCCGGCAGGCACTCGCCGACCTCCTGCGTGCAGGTGAGGCCCTCCTTCTTCGGACAGCTCGGCTTGCGCTTCCCGCCGCGCGGCGTGCAGCGCACGTACTCGCCGCGGCCGAGCACCGCGGCGACGCGCGTGCCGTCGCTGAAGCCGGCGACGGGCACCTGGCCGTAGGCCATCGTCAGCGACTCCCCGTCGCGCGTCGCCAGGATCGGCGCGAACTCGTCCGGTGCGTCGGCGCGGGTGACGAACGTCAGCGGCGGGACGCCCGACGCCGGCGGGACGAGCGGTAGCGTGGCGACCGTGTCGTCGTTGCGCGGCTCGCCCTCGCAGAGCGACGACGCCGTCGGCCACGTGTCGCCGAACAGCATGACGATGTCGCCCCGGTGCTCGAACGTCCACCCGAGGTCGGTGCCGTACACGTGCAGCCCGGGCTGCGACGGGCTCGCGCCCGGTCCCACCAGCGTTCCGACGACCTCGGGCGGCGACGCGGTCTGCGCCAACGCCTGCGTCGCGAGCAGCACCAGGGACGGGACGAGCATCCGTCGCATGCCGGCGCCGTACTACGCATCGCGCCGGGTGAGAATCCGCGCCGCGTCAGAGGAAGCGGTCGCGCAGGTGCGCCGGGAGCATCGGGCAGGCGGCGTCGGGCGGCCGGAAGAGACGCAGGCGGACGCGCGCGACCGCGTCGTAGGCCGCGTCGAGCAGCCGCCGCGGCAGCACGCCGGCGATCGCCGCGAGCGCGCTCCATCGTCCGCCGAGACGCCGGCACATCGTCAGCACCGCGTCCGAGCGCACGTGCAGCGTGCCGTCCGGGTCGCGCAGGACGATGCTGTCCGGCAGCGTCGCGCGCATCGCCGCGGGCACCGCCGCGCGGAACGCGTCGCTGTCGAGCGGCGCGAAGCGGAAGCGGCTGCCGTCGCGATCGTGCGCGAGCGCGAAGCGGACCGCGCGATGACAGAGCCCGCACCCGCCGTCGTAGAAGACGATCGACTGCGACGGCATCCGCCTACTTCTCGAGCTCCTCGCGGATCGAGTACATCTTCTGGCGCGCGTCGACGAGGTAGCTGTCGAGATTGCGCCGGTGGTTCGCGGTGAGGCCCGTCGTGCTGCCGTCGAGGACGACCACCGGCTTCATCGTCCCGGCGATGCCGAGCACGTCGGCGACCTCGCGCATGAGCTGCGCCAGCGTGGGACGCGCCTCGAGCTCGCTCTGGTACTCGCGCTGGATCGCGAGCGTCAGGTGGTGCATCGCGTGGGCGACGCCCATCGCGTGGTAGTAGTAGTCGTCGGTCTGCCACATGGGGACGCCCGTCTTGAACAGCTTCTCGTGCGCGTCGCCCAGGATGTCCGACCACGTCTGGAAGAGGCGGATCACCTCGACGTTGCGCCGCTGGATCGGCTTGGACGTCGGGGGCGTGCCATGCAGCCCGTCGACGTACTTGCGCAGCGCCTCGACGCCCTTCGAGTAGCTGCCCTCGGCCGACGGCAGCCACAGCTTGGTCGGGTCGATCTGGAAGCGGCTGTACGCGTCCTGGAGGTTGTCGTCGTACTCGGTCGACGACACCTTCGTCAGGTGGTCCTTCAGCACGCGGACGCTCTCGCGCTCGACCTGCAGGATACCGAGCTGGCGGTTCGCGTTGTTGTCCGCCCAGAGCGTCGGTCCCCAGAGGAGGAAGTCGTTCGGCCGCCACCCCGCGGCGCTGCCGAGCTCGTGCTCCATCAGGTCGACCAGCGTCGATGCGAACACCTCGCCCGGGACGACGGATCGATCGGGTGGGAACTCGGCGACGATGTCGACCGGCAGGCGGTCGTGCCGCTTCTGCGTGAAGTGGAGGACGAGGGGCCCGGCGACGATCAGCAATGCGACCGCGATGACGAGCGCGAGGACGGCGTTGCCGCGCTCACGGGCGGCGGAATCGCTCATGCGCGCAGCCGTAGCACGGACGCCGCGGGCATTGAAGGCGCGCCGGCGTCAGGCGTCGGTCGGCGGCACCACGATGACGAACCGCTCCTGCTTGCCGAACGCGAACGCTTCCTTCTCGGTCGCCGTCAGGAGGTCGAGACGGAAGCCCTTGATGGCGCCGCCGCAGTCCTCGGCGCGGTACCAGCCCAGGCCTTCGACCCACACCCAGGACTTGTACGGGATCAGCTTCGGGTCGACGGCCACGATGCGGCTCTTCGGGTCGGCCTTCGTCATGGTCGCGGTGAAGCCGTCGTTGTTGGCGCCGTAGTCGGGATGCATCGGGACGTACATCGTCACGGTGAAGCGCTTCCCCCACGACTTGGTCCCCATCGACGGCGCTTCCTGGGTCGCCGACAGGATCGTCTCGTGGCTTTTCGCCAGCGCGGCGAGCGCGGTCTGCGTCGGCTCGACCGTCGCGCGGCACTCCGCGACCTCGGCGCCGGTCGTCGCCAGCGCCTGATTGGTGCGCCACCCGTACATCCCGGCCACGGCGGACGTGGCCGTGAGGACGCAGGCCAGGAAGGCCCGCCGGCGGCCGGTGTTGCGGAGCCGTTGGACGTCGGTGCGCAGGCGCTTCAGCTCGCGCGGGTCGACGACGACGGCGGTTCCCCAATCGAAGTCGTTGGCGAGCGCGTCGGGGGTGCGGGTGGTGGTGTCGGTCGTGTCAGGCACGCGGGACGTCGAGTCCAAGATGCGTGCCGCCGGACGGCCCCCGTGGCGCATGCGTGCCACGCAGCGGCCGTCGCATGGCGCACGTCGGGGCGACAGGTAGTGCAGGCGCGACCGAGCGCCGGCGCACGACCCGCAACGGCAGTGCGACGGCGCGTCGTGTGCGTGCCCGCAAGTCCGCGCCGTCGGCGGCACGGCGTCGGCCATGGCGGTGCGACCCGCAGGCGCCCTGCGCTTCGCGTGAAGTGTCGTGCAACGCTGCGCATCGTGTGGACATGCACGACCACCGCTGGTAGCGCAGAAGCAGATGCGCGCATTCGCGTTGCTGTTGCTCTTCGTGCTGGCGCTCACGGCGCGCGCCGCCGAGCCGTCGAACGACGACGTCGACGACCTCTCACCGCCGGGCGGCCATGGTGACCGCCTGCAGGGCATCGACGACGAGATCCAGAAGCAATCGATCGACCCCGACGAAGAGGTGGACGAGCCCGAGTTCGACGACCCGTACGCCGACGACCCCGACGCCGACGAGACGCTTCCCGAGGACCGCCCCGACGCGGACCCCGACGCCGAGCCGACCCCCATCATCGAGCCCGCCGACATGCTCGAGCCGCTCCCCGAGAAGAAGGGCTCGAAGATGTTCCCGAACGTCCTCGAAAGTCCCTTGAAGGAATCTCCCTTCAAAGACCCCGCCCCCGACAAGGACGAAGACCCCCAATGAAGTGAGAAAGCCAGCGCGAAGCGCTGGCAAGTCCTCACCATCGTCACAGGGAGGTGGCGGGTGCGGGGCGTCGCGGGGTGCTGCCGAGCGAGCGTGTCATGAGCACGCGCGGAGGGGAAAAGGGGTGGGGGGTGCCGTGCGAGTGCCACGCGCAGCCGGCAGCACCCCGCGACGCCCCGCACCCGCCACCGACGACCGAAAGAACGGCGGTGGACAACCCGCGCGCCCCGCGCTACGCCCCCGAACGTGGAACTGACCGCGCCCGAGATCGTGTTCGCCCTCGCCTTGATCGTCGCCGGCATCGCCACCGGCCTCCTCGTCGCCCGTCGTGGCGAGACGTCCCGCCGCAAGGCCCTCGAGGAGGAGCTGGCGCAGGAGCGTGCGGAGCGCACGCGCTACCAGGACGCCGTCGCGCAGCACTTCGGCAAGACGTCCGACCTGTTCCGCGAGCTGACGTCGCAGTACAGCGCGCTCTACACGCATCTCGCCGAAGGCGCGCGCGATCTCTGCGCCGACCGTGTGCCCGCGCTCGGCCAGGGCTTCTCGGACCCTGCGCTGCTTCCCGCGCGTGAGACCACCGCGACGCCCGCTGCGCCGCCGACGACCGTGCCGCCGACCGAGGCGACCCCGGAGCCGGTCCCGGCCGACGGCGCCGAGCGCGTACCGTAGACGGCCCGGGCGTGTCCGCCTTCCCGCGGCTGTTCGCGCCCCTTCGCATCGGCCCGCACGTCGCGCCGAACCGGATCGTGTTCGGCGCCCACTTCACGATGTTCACGGAGCCCGGCCCGCGAACCGGCGAGCCCGGCTTCATGGGCGCGCGCCTCGGTCGCTACCTCGGGCTGCGTGCGGCGGGTGGCGCCGGCGTCGTCGTCGCCGGCCAGGCGCAGGTGCACCCGACGACGGCGTACCAGATGCCGAACAACGCTGCGGCGTGGGACCCGGCGGCGGTGCCGCACTTCCGTCGCGTCACCGAGCCGATCCGTGCGCACGGCGCGCTCGCCTTCATCCAGCTCGCGCACAACGGTGGGGTGAACCACGGTGCCTGGTCGAAGCTGCCGGTCTGGACGCCGTCGCATCAGGTGAACAACCTGGAAGCGCCGGTGCCCCTCGAGCGGCACGAGATCGACGAGGTGGTCGCGCACTTCGCCCGCTCGGCCGCGAACGCCGCGGCGGGCGGCTTCGACGGCATCGAGATCCATGGTGCGCACGGTTATCTGATCCACGAGTTCCTCTCGCCGCGCAGCAATCATCGCACCGACGAGTACGGCGGCAGCTTCGAGAACCGCATGCGCTTCGTCGAGGAAGTGCTCCGCGCCGTGCGCGCGGCAGTCGGGTCGTCCGTCGCCGTCGGCGTGCGTCTCGTGGGCGACGAGGAGCGCGGTGCGGCAGGCCTCGGCGCGGACGACGCGGCCGCGATCGGCGCGCATCTCGAAGCGCAGGGCCTCGTCGATTTCCTGAACGTCAGCATCGGCCTCTCGGGCGTCGGCATGGTGCGCCCGGTCTACGCGCCGCACGAGCTCGGCGTGTACGCGGCGGCGCGCGTCAAGGCGGCGGTGAAGCGCGTGCCGGTGTTCGCGGCGCATCGCA
The DNA here is from genome assembly GCA_964432595.1 of uncultured Binatia bacterium (SeqCode). Classification (GTDB taxonomy): domain Bacteria; phylum Desulfobacterota; class Binatia; order DP-6; family DP-6; genus DASYLJ01. Next base: position 21,764 of record CAYSOF010000044.1, read on the forward strand.
TCCTCACGCCCGACGAAGCGGAGGGCATCCTCGCGCGCGACGAGGCCGACGCGGTCACCGTCGTGCGCGCGCTGATCGCCGACGCCGCGTGGGCGGCGAAGGCGCGCGACGGGCATGCCGGCGCGATCCGCGCGTGCGTCGGCTGCAACCAGGGTTGCTACGGCCACCTCGTGCGCGGGCTGCCGATCACGTGCGTCACGGACCCGGCCGTCGGGCGCGAGGACACGCTCGGCCCCCCGGCGCCGGCGGATCGCCGCCGGCGCGTCGTCGTCATCGGCGGCGGGCCCGCCGGGCTCGAGGCCGCGTGGGTCGCGGCAGCGCGCGGGCACGACGTGATCCTGCTCGAGCGATCGTCGCGCCTGGGCGGCAAGGTCGCGCTGGCCGCGGCGCTGCCCGGACGGGCCGAGCTCGCCGCGCTGTCCGGCTGGCGCGCGGACGAGTGCGCGCGCCGCGGCGTGGACGTCCGGCTCGGCGTCGACGCCACGGCCGACGTCGTGCTCGCGCTGCGCCCCGACGCGGTGGTCGTCGCGACGGGCGGCCGCGCGACCGTGCACGGCTCGTCGAAGTTCCATCCGATGCCGATCGCCGGCGCCGACCAGGCCTTCGTCGTCGATCACGAGGCGGCGGTGCGCGCGCCCGAGCGGCTCGGCCACCGGGTCGTCGTGCTCGACGCCGTCGGCCACGTCGAGGCGATCGGCCTGGGCGAGCTGCTCGCGACGTCGGGCTGCGACGTGCGCGTCGTCACGCCGCTGCCGTCGCCGATCCAGCTCGACGCCGAGACGATCGCGATGGCGCTGCCCCGCGCGTGCCGTGCCGGCATGCAGTGGCGGCCGAGCACCATCGTCGGCCGGATCGGCGAGCACGAGGTCACGCTGGTCGACGTGCTGTCGGGCCGCGCGGAGACGGTCGCCGACGTCGACGCCGTCGTGATCCGCACGAACGGCCTGCCCGACGACGGGCTGTGGCGGGCGCTGCGCGATCGGGTGCCTTCGCTGCACCGCGTGGGCGATGCGCTCGCGGTGCGGACGGTGGACCATGCCGTCTACGACGGCCACCTGGCCGGACGGGCGGTGTGACGTGGCGCCGATGATCCGCGCCGAGCTGAAGGACCTGCTGATCCAGCGGCTGCGTGCGGCGCTCTGGCTGCTGCTGGCCGGCATCGTCGCCTTCGGGCTCACCGACCCGGTCACGCATCCCGATCGCCTGATGCCGCTCTGGATGCTGATCGCCATCGAGATGGTGATCGTGCTCGGCGTGCTGTGGCGGCTCGGCCGCCCGATCGGCACGACGGGCGCCGTGCTCTACGGGCTCTTCGTGTCCTGCGTGCTCTGCGCGACGACGGCCGCGTCCGGCATCGTCGCCGACGAGGCCGTCACGACGCCCGTCGTGCTCCTCGTCCTGACGATGAGCGCTGCCACGCTGCTGCCGTGGGGGCTGTGGCCGCAGCTCGTCGTGCAGGTGGCCGCGAGCATCGCGATCCTGTGGAACGTCCACGCCGTCGACGGGCTGCAGCGGTCGGGCTCGCTGCCGGTCGCGGTCCTGATGGGCGCGGTCGCCGCGCTGTACGCCGCCAACGCGGCGTCGCGCTACCACATCGAGCGGCGTCGCGCCGAAGAGGCGGAGGCCGAGGTGCGGGCGCGCGAGCACCAGGCGGGGCTAGCGCACGCGGCGCGGCTCAGCACCGTCGGCGGGCTCGCGGCGGGGTTGGCGCACGAGATCAACCAGCCGCTGGCGGCGATCGTCAGCTACGCGCGCGGCTGCGCGCACCGCATCCAGAACGGCGAGGTGCCGCCGGAGACGCTGCTCGAGGTCATCGAGGCGATGTCGGCGCAGGCGATGCGCGCGAGCGAGGTGCTGCGCCGGATCCATACGTTCGTCCGTGCGAGCGACGTGCCGCGGCAGCGCGTCGACCTGAACACGCTGGTGATCGAGGCGCTGCACTTCGTCGAGGTGGAGGCGCGCCAACGCGGCGTGACGCTGCGCCTGACGCTGGCGCCGGGCCCGCTGGAGGTCCAGGTCGACCCGATCCAGATCGAGCAGGTCATTCTGAACTTCGTGCGCAACGGCTTCGAGGCGATGGGCATGGCGGACGGCGTGCGCGAGCTCGGCGTCGAGACGATGCGGGTCGGCGCCGACGCGGTCGCCGTCCGCGTGACCGACACCGGTCCCGGCGTGCCGACGGCGGTCGTGGCGCGGCTCTTCGACCCGTTCTTCACGACGAAGCGCGAGGGGCTGGGCCTCGGCCTCTCCATCAGCCGCTCGATCGCCGAGGCGCACGAGGGCCGCCTCGAGGTGACGTCGAACGCGCCCCGCGGCGCGACGTTCCAGCTCGCGCTGCCGCTCGCCGCATAGCCGCACTTTCTGCTACGCCCCGACCGATGCAGGACTTCGAGAAGCTCGGCGCCTTCTACCTGGGACGCGCGTACGACCTCGCGTCGAAGCGGCGCACCGACGACCTCCTGCTGTACGACGCGCGCGACCTGACGACGCACGCCGTCTGCGTCGGCATGACCGGCAGCGGCAAGACGGGTCTCTGTCTGGGGCTCCTCGAAGAGGCGGCGATCGACGGCATCCCCGCCATCGCGATCGACCCGAAGGGCGACCTCGGCAATCTGCTGCTGACGTTCCCCGAGCTCCGTCCCGCCGACTTCCGACCCTGGGTCGACGAGGGCGAGGCGCAACGGAAGGGCCAGACGCCCGACGCGTACGCCGCGGCCACCGCCGAGACCTGGAAAAAGGGCCTCGCCGACTGGGGCCAGGACGGCGCGCGCATCGCGCGGCTGCGCGCCGCCGCCGAGTTCGCGATCTACACGCCCGGGAGCCGGGCAGGGCGGCCACTGCGGGTGCTGCGCTCGTTCGCCGCGCCGCCGGCGGCGCTGCTGGCCGACGACGAAGCGCTGCGCGAGCGCGTCGCCGGCGCCGTGTCGGGCCTCCTGGCGCTGCTCGGCATCGACGCCGACCCGGTGCGGAGCCGCGAGCACATCCTGCTCTCGACGTTGCTCGAGCGCGCGTGGCGCGACGGCCGCGACCTCGAGATCGGCCAGCTCATCCAGGAGGTGCAGTCGCCCCCGTTCACCAGCGTCGGCGTGATCGACCTGGAAGCGTTCTTCCCCGCAAAGGACCGCTTCGCGCTCGCGATGTCGATCAACAACCTCCTCGCGTCGCCGGGCTTCGCGGCGTGGATGGAGGGCGAGCCGCTCGACGTCGGCCGCCTGCTGTGGACGCCCGAGGGCAAGCCGCGGATCGCGATCGTGTCGATCGCGCACCTGTCCGACGGCGAGCGCATGTTCCTGGTGACCCTGCTGCTCTCCGAGGTGCTGGCGTGGGTGCGCGCGCAGCCCGGCACGACGAGCCTGCGCGCGCTCCTCTACATGGACGAGGTCTTCGGCTACCTCCCGCCGAGCGCGAACCCGCCGTCGAAGACGCCGATGCTGACGCTGCTCAAGCAGGCGCGCGCGCAGGGGCTCGGCGTCATGCTCGCGACGCAGAACCCCGTCGACCTCGACTACAAGGCGCTGTCCAACGCCGGCACGTGGTTCGTCGGCCGGCTGCAGACCGAGCGCGACAAGGCGCGGCTGCTCGACGGGCTCGAAGGCGCGTCGGCGACGGCGGGGAAGGCGATCGACCGCGCGCAAACCGACGCGACGCTGTCGGCGCTCGGCCAGCGCGTCTTCCTGATGCACGACGTGCACGAGGACGGCCCCGCGGTGTTCCAGACGCGCTGGACGCTGTCGTACCTGCGCGGGCCGCTGACGCGCGCACAGATCCAGACGCTGATGGGCGAGGCGCCCCCGACGCCGACGGCCGCCGCGCCCGCGCCCGCCGCGGCGCCGCGACCCGTCCTGCCGCCGGGCGTGCCGGAGTGCTTCGTGGCGGCGACCACGGCGGACGGCGCGCTCACGTACCAGCCGAAGCTCCTCGCGACCGCGAAGCTGCGCTTCGTCAACGCGAGCGTCGGTGTCGACGCGTCGAAGACGGTGACGCTGCTCGCCGACGTGCCCGACGACGCCGGCACGACGCCGTGGGACGAGGCGGAGGTGGTCGACGGCGGCGAGCCGGGCGTCGGTGACGCGGCGACGGGCGCGTCGTTCGCCGAGCTGCCGTCGCCCGCGGCGCGCGCCGCGAGCTATCCCGCGTGGCAGAAGCAGCTCGTCGCCCGCCTCGCGCAGGAGCATCCCGTCACCGTCTGGCGCTGCAAGGCGCTGGACGCGGTGTCGCGTCCGGAGGAGAGCGAGGGCGAGTTCCGCGCCCGGCTGGCGCTGCACGCACGCGAAGCGCGTGACGCCGACGTCGAGGCGCTGCGGAAGAAGTACGCGCCGAAGCTCGCGGCGCTCGACGAACGCCGGCGCGTCGCCCTGCAGCGGGTGGCGCGCGAGGAGTCCGACTACGGGCAGAAGAAGCTCGACACGGCGATGTCCATCGGGGCGACGGTGCTGGGTGCGCTGTTCGGCCGGAAGATGCGCAGCGTCTCGAACGTCGGCCGCGCGACGACCGCCGCGCGGTCCGTCGGGCGGGCGGCGAAGGAGCGCGAGGACGTCCAGCGCGCGCAGGAGAACGTCGCGGCGGTGGACGAACGGATCGTGGAGTTGAACGCGGAGCTCGAAGCCGAGATCGCGTCGATCACCGCCGGCGCCGATCCCGCGTCGCTGGCGCTCGACGAGGTGACGATCCGCCCGAAGAAGTCGGACGTCACCGTGACGCGGCTGGCCCTCGCGTGGACGCCATGGGTGACGGCGTCGGACGGGACGATCCGGAAGGCCTACTGAGCCGCGCGCTCGTTCCGGAGCACGCGCCCGGGGCGCGCGCCGGTGTGCTCGCCGCCCTGCACGGTCACCTGGCCGTTCACGATCGTCGCCACGAAGCCGCGCGCACGCTGGCTGAGATTCGGCGCGCCGCCCGGCAGATCGTGACGCAGCTCCGGCAGCTCGAGGTCGAGCGCCTCGAGATCGACGACGTTCAGGTCGGCGAACCACCCCGGATGGATCATCCCGCGCTGCGGGATGCCCCAGAGGCTCGCCGGATCGAACGTGAGCCGCCGCACCGCCGTCTCGAGCGCGATCGCCTTCCGGCGGTGCACCCAGTACGCGAGGAGGAACGTCGGTACGCCGATGTCGCACGTCTGGCTCGTGTGCGCGCCCGAGTCGCCGAGCGCGGGCAGCGTCAGCGGGTGCGTCAGCATCGCGCGGGTCGTCTCCATGTCCCAGTTGGAGATCGCCACCATGAACAGGCGGCGCAGGTCGGAGTCGAGCAGCGCGTCGATCACGACGTCGGCGACGGACACGCCGCGCGCCTCGGCGAGGCCGATGACGCTGCCGGCACGGCTCGTCTCGTAGGCGAGGACACCGCTACCATCGGGTCGGGATGCGAGCGGGAAGATGCGGTCGAAGGTCGCGAGTCCGCCGATCAGCGGCGCGTCGGGATCGATGCCCTGGCGCAGCCGCGCGCGCACCGACGGATCGCGCAGCGCCGTGCGCAGCTCGTCGTCGGAGCAGCCGAGGAGATCGCCGGCTTCGGGGAAGAGGAAGAGCGGCGAGAGCAGTCCGCCCAGACCGAGCAGCAGGCCGATCTGCCGCGGCGCCACCTGCGCGTGCAGCCGCGCGCCGCGCCCGACGGCCGCCTCGACCTGCGCGAGCGAGTCGCGCCAGACGTCGGGATACTGCCGCGCCTGCGTGAGGAGCACGCTGACGGGACGCCCGCTGCGCTGCGCGAGCCATTCGAGGTCGGGCAGATCGCGCGCGAAACCTTCCGCCGCCTCGCCCGCGGCGCCGTAGGGCACGGCTTCGAGCACGCCCGCGCCGCGGCGCGCGAGCGGCTCGACCAGCGCCGCCAGCTCGCGACGATCGGCGAACGTGCCGGGCACCGGATCGCCGGCCGGCGTGCGATGCATCGTCGTGCGTCCGGTCGACAAGCCGAGCGCGCCGGCCGCCATGGCGTCGTCCACCGCGCGGCGCATGGTCTCGAGCTCGGCGTCGCTCGGCGGCGTGTCGATGGCGCCGCGCTCGCCCATCGCGAAGATGCGGAGCGGCGCGTGCGCGACGTAGCCGCCCGCGTTGAGCCCGAGCCCGCCGCGGCCGAGCGCGTCGAGGTACTGCCCGAACGACTCCCACTCCCAGCGCATGCCGGCGGCCATCGCCGAGCGCGGGACGTCCTCGACGCCCTCCATCAGGAACATCAGGTAGTCGCGGTCGGCCGGCTTGCACGGCGCGAAGCCGACGCCGCAGTTGCCGACCACCACCGACGTCACGCCGTGCCAGCACGACGGCGCGCCGAGCGGATCCCACGTGAGCTGCGCGTCGAGGTGCGTGTGCACGTCGACGAACCCGGGCGTCACCACCCTGCCGCGCGCATCGATCTCGCGCGTCGCCGGTCCCTCGTGGCGGCCGACGGCGACGATGCGGTCGCCGTGCACGACGACGTCCGCCTCGAACGCCGGGCGCCCGCTGCCGTCCACCACGCGGCCGCCGCGGACCACCAGATCGGGTGTCATGCCGGCGCGTTACCAGGCGGTGGGCTCGAGCGTCAACGTCGACGGCGGGGGCGGCGCCTTCGGCGCGGGCGCCAGCAGCGGGCGGATCATGCGGTCGATGCCCGCGTCGTCGAGCACGCCCTCGTGGCGGCGGACGCGGTCGCCGCGCACGAAGAACGTCGTCGGCAGTCCGCGCGGGACGAGCGACTGGACGTGCGGCCGGTCGTCGGCCCGCGGCCACACGACGTCGTACTCGATGCCCCACGACGCGGACACGGCGCGGATCTCCTCCGGATCGTCGGAGTCGACGACCACGCCGATCACGCGGAGGCCCTGCTCGGCGTAGCGCTCGGCCGCGCCGTTCAGCGCCGGGACCTCCATCTTGCAGGGCGCGCAGTACGTCGCCCACAGCGACACGACGGCCGGGCCGTCGCCGACGAGCTCGCGAACGGTCGTGCTCTCGCCCCTGCTCACGCCACGCACCGGCAGGTCGAGCAGCGATTCGTTCGGCGACGCGGTGACGAGCGTCAGTGCGAGCGCGAGCAGGGCCGTCGGCATCGGGTCATTCTACCTTCACCTGGCCCTTCGTGGGCAGCTCTTCGTCGGCGTGCCCCTGGGCGTCCAGCCGCTCGGCGGTGAACGCGTAGCTGCCGGGCTGGAGGGCGCACAGGCTCGCGAAGCGTCCCGGCGGGACGACGCCGGTGAGCTTGCCGTCGCTGGCGTCGAACAGGCCCCACGGCGGCCGCTTGTCGGCCGGCTCGTTCAGCAGGCCGCAGCGGACCATCTCGGCGCTTTTCGCCGGGTCGGTGAAGGTCACGCGGATCGGATGGACGGAGTGGTTCTCGAAGACGAGGACGTCGTCCGCCTTCATCGTGAGGGCGGAGGGCTGGATGCGCTCGTTGTCGATGATGACGACGCGCTGCGGGTGGCCCGCGTGTGGGCCTTCGGCGGCGACGGCCGCCGTGGCGAGGGCGAGCAGGGCGAGGGCGGTCCGACCAAGCGTCCGATGAATCACGAGGCACCTCCAGGTTCGGGTTGTCGGCGGGCCCAGATTGACGAGTCCCCGCCGTGCGTCAACGGGTCGGGCCAGCTCGGGACGGCGTCCGCAAGCGGCACGGCGGTTGCTTCGATGCGAGGGCGACTGACGTCGTTACACGTAAAGTCGTCGCTCGGACCGTCACGAAAATGCCGCCACGGTACCTCTCGGCCCCGACGAACGAGCCGCACGCGTGCGACGTGACCGTCGCCCAGCTGCGGGCGGCGACCGTCCCGTTGCTCGTCGAGCGCACGCGGACGGGCTTCGCGCTGTGCCTGCTGTCCCTCGGGATGTTCGCGGTCGTGGACTTCGCCATCCACCCGCAGTCGCTCCTGGGCGCTCTGTACCTGATCGGCGGGTGCCAGCTGCTGGCGGTGTTCGCGGGATACCGGGCGCTACGCCACGTGCGGACGTGGCGCGCGGCCACCGCCGTCCCGCTCGCGGTGCTGGCGGCGGCCTTCGCGCTCGGCGTGCTCTCGGACTACCTCAGCACCAACCTCGCCGCGACCGCGCTCGGATCGATCGCCGCGTGCATGATCACGGCAACCCTGCTGCCGTGGGGCTTCGGACCGCAGCTGATCCTCTGCGCGATGTCCGCCGCGACCTGCACCGCCGCCGTGCTCCTGATCGGCGGAACCATGGCGGGCTTCGGCCACCTCGCGGCCGTCACCGCCATCATCCTGGCCGGCTCGACCTGGATCGCGTCGGTGTCCGAGCGTGCGCGGCTCGGGAGGCATCGGATCGAAGCCACGCTGAAGGCGTCCGCCCTGCGCGCCGCGGAGGAGACCCGCATCGCCGAGGCGCTCGCCGAAGTCGGCCGCACGCTCAGCACGCACCTCGGCCAGCCGGACATGCTCCAGCGCGTCAACGGGCTCGCGCTGACCGCGCTCGGCGTCGAGTGGAGCACGACGTTCATCTGGGACGAGCGCAGCGCGTGCGCCCGCATGGTGGCCAACGTCGGCTCGAACGCCGATGTGCGGACGGAGCTGGCGCAGCTCGAGTTCGACGAGAGCAGCTTTCCGCTGATCAGCGCGCTCCGCGACGGCGAGCTCGTCGAGATCGAGGACGCGATGGCGCAGACGCTGGTGCCGCTCGAGCTGATGCGGCGTCTCGGCGTGTCGTCCGGCCTCTACGTACCGATCGCGCGCGGCGGCGTGGTCGTCGGCGTGCAGACGCACGGCTACGTGCGGCGGACCGGGCCGTTCTCGTCGGCGCAGCGACGCATCGCCGCCGGCATCGCCGACGCGACCGCGATCGCGCTGGAGAACGCCCGCCTGATCGCCGATCTGCAGGCCGCGAGCCAGCTCAAGTCGGAGTTCGTGGCGACGATGTCGCACGAGCTGCGCACGCCGCTGAACGTCATCACGGGCTACGCCGACATGCTGGTCGAGGGTGCGTTCGGCAACGTCGACGCCACCCAGCGCGAGACGCTCGACCGCATCCGGCGCAGCGCCGACGAGCTGCTCGAGCTGGTGAACGCCACCCTCGACGTCGGCCGCCTGGAGGCGGGTCGGGTGCCGGTCGCGCGCGACACCGTGTCGATCGACGATCTCTTCACCGAGCTCGACGGGGAGCTCCGTCCGCTCGTCGCCGACGGCGTCGATCTCCGCTGGAGCCACGAGCTCGGCCGGCGCGAGGTGGTGGTCGACCGCGCGAAGCTCAAGACGATCGTGAAGAACCTCGCCGGCAACGCGCTCAAGTTCACGAACGGCGGACACGTGGCGGTGGCGGCCCGGTGGAAGCCCGACACGCTGACGATCGAGGTGCGCGACACCGGCATCGGCATCGCCGCCGACCAGCTGCCGCACATCTTCGAGATGTTCCGCCAAGTCGACGGCTCGTCCACGCGCCGCTTCGGCGGCGTCGGGCTCGGCCTGCACATCGTCCAGCGCCTCGTCGAGGTACTGGGCGGACGCGTCGAGGTGACCAGCGCCGTCGGCGCGGGCTCGACGTTCACCGTCTCGTGCCCCGCCTCCGTCGTCGCCTACCGCGCGACCGGATCCTGACAGCGGCTGTCCGTCGCCCGCGCTGGCTTTGCCCAGAAACGCGCGCTTGCCCACGAACACTAGTACGTGCCCAATAACT
>CAYSOF010000045.1:0-30743 GCA_964432595.1 uncultured Binatia bacterium (SeqCode)
AGGTCGACGATCAGCTTCACCTCGTGCAGGCACTCGAAGTACGCCATCTCGGGGGAGTAGCCCGCCTCGACGAGCGTCTCGTAGCCGGCGCGGATCAGCTCGGTGAGGCCGCCGCAGAGGACCGCCTGCTCGCCGAAGAGATCGGTCTCGGTCTCCTCCTTGAACGACGTCTCGAGCACCGCGGCGCGGGTGCCGCCGATGGCCTTCGCGTACGCGAGCCCGACCTTCTGCGTGTCGCCGCTCGGATCCTGCGCGATGGCGAGGAGACACGGCACGCCGCGCCCCTTCTCGTACTCGCCGCGGACGAGATGGCCGGGGCCTTTCGGCGCGACCATGAACACGTTGACGTCCGCAGGCGGGACGATCTTCTTGAAGTGGATGTTGAAGCCGTGGCCGAACGCCAGGTACTTGCCCTTCGCGAGGCCGGGCTGGACTTCCTTCTCGTAGATCTCGCTGCCCTGCTCGTCGGGCACGAGCATCATGACGATGTCGGCTTCTTTCGCGGCGGTCGCGGCGTCGACGACGCGCAGCCCGGCGGCCTCGGCCTTCTTGCGGGACGCGCTGTCGGGACGCAGCCCGACGCGCACGTCGATGCCGCTGTCCTTCAAGTTGAGCGCGTGGGCATGGCCCTGGCTGCCGTATCCGATGACGGCGACCTTCTTGCCCTTCAGCGGGTCGAGCGTCGCGTCCTTGTCGTGGAAGATGTTCATGCGGCTCCTCGCTCCTTGTCTTTCCCGTCGACCGTGAGCAGCCTTGTTCCTCTGAACATCGCCACCGTCCCGGTGCGTACGATCTCCTTGATGCCGATCGGGCGCAGCAGCTCGATCAGGGCATCGATCTTGTCTTCGGTTCCCGTGACCTCGATCACGTACGAGCGACGCGAGACGTCGATGATCTTCCCGCGGAAGATGTCGACGATCTGCACCACCTCGCCACGCGTCCGCTCGTCGGCGGCGACCTTGAGCAGCACCAGCTCCCTCGTCACGTGGGCGGTCTCCGTGAAGTCCGTGACCTTGATGACGCTGATGAGCTTGTTGAGCTGCTTCTCGATCTGCTCGAGCACCTGATCGTCACCCCGGGTCACCAGCGTGATGCGGGACACCGTGGGGTCCATCGTCTCGGCGACGGACAGGCTCTCGATGTTGAACGCGCGAGCGCTGAAGAGCCCCGCGACGCGCGCGAGCACTCCGAACTCGTTCTCGACCAGGATGGAAATGGTATGGCGCATGCGACGACCGGTCAGTGCGTCCGGTGGCGCGCCAGGATTTCCATGATCTTGTCCTTGCCGGCGAGCTTGAGCTTCTGGAGCCGCTTCTTCTCCACCTCTTCCTCGGGACTCAGGTAGATCTTCTCCTGCAGTGGCGTGAGCTCCCGTTCCAGCGCCGTGTGCTCCTCGTAGTAGCGGCGGAGATCAGGCTCACGCTCGAGCAGGGTTACGATCAGATCCTCGTCCTTTTTCTCCATTCGATACCCCCGCCAGCAGAAGTTGTCGTAGGTAATATGGCGGAAAACGGCTTGTCAACGCGAGGGCCCCCGGGCCGGCTCCGCGTCCGCGGGGCGCCCGTAGATCGGCTCCAACGTACCGGGATCGCCCGGAAATCCGTCCGTGAGACGTCGCGCGGCGAGCAGCGCGACGACGCTCCCGCGCGGATGATGCGTCGCGAACGGCCGGATCGTCGCCCGTGCACCGAGCACGTCGCCGTAGGCGGTGCCGGCGTCGCCGACGAGCGTGCAGTCGTCGGGCAGCCGTTCCGCAAGCGCCGACGCGGCGATCGCGAGGTCGTCGGTCAGCCGCTCGAGCGCACCGTCGGGCTGGACGCGGAAGATGGCGGCCCAGCACTCGCGCCGGCGGGCGTCGAGGGCTGCGCACACGGCGGTACCCGGCGGTGCCTCCGCCACGGCGGCCAGCGCCTCGAGCGTCGACACGCCCACCAACGGCACGCCGCCGGCGAACGCGATTCCCTTCGCGAACCCGAGCCCGATCCGAAGTCCCGTGAACGACCCCGGCCCGATCGAGACGGCGACGGCGCCGACGTCGCGGATCGCGAGCCCGGCCTGCGCCAGCGTCTCGGCCGTCAACGCGGGGATGGTGGCGACGTGCGCGCGCGATCCCGGACGCACGGCCTCGGCGAGGACGCGCCCGTCGCGCACCACGCCGACCGTCGCGGTCCACGTGGCCGTGTCGATCCCGAGGACGACCAGCTGCTCAGCCCTGCACCAGCCGGTGGATGTCGTTGTAGAACACGAACACCATCAGGCTGAGCAGCAGCAGGAGCCCGACCTGCTGCGCGATCTCGCGATGCCGCTGCCGCAGCGGGCGGCCCATCGCGCCCTCGACGGCGAACAGCGCGAGATGGCCCCCGTCGAGCGCCGGGATGGGCAGCAAGTTCAGCACCCCGAGGTTGATCGACAGGAACGCGAGCATGCTGAGGAAGTAGCGCGCGCCGGCGCGCGCCTGCTGACCGGCGGCACGCGCGATCGCGATCGGACCGCCGAGCTCCTTCAGCGGCACGCGGCCCTGCACCATGAGCGCGAGCCCCTGGAGCACGACGAACGACGCCGTGTAGGTCTGCTCGCCCGCCATGACGACGGCCTCCATCGGACCGACGCTCTTCCAGTCCTTCGAGCCCTCGATGCCGATCAGGTAGACCTTGCCGACCTCCTCACCGAAAATCGTGCGGCTCTCGCGCAGCTCGGGCGTGACCTCGAGCGTCTTCGCCTCGCCGTCGCGCGTGACCGCGAGCGTCAGCGGCCTGCCCTCGGACTCGCGCACGGTCTGCGCCAGCGCTTCCCACGTCGTGACGGGCGTACCGCCGACGGACTCGACGCGATCGCCGGCCTGCAGCCCGGCGCGCTCCGCCGGGGATCCGGCGGCGACGCCGCCGACACGCGGCTCGTTCGACATCACCTCGGCGCCGACGGCGGCGAAGAGGACCGTGTAGACGAGGAAGGCGAACAGGAAGTTCATCACCGGTCCGGCCACGACGACCGCGCTGCGCCGGGGTAACGTCTGGTTCGAGAACGCCCGCTCGGGCTCGGCGACGACGCCCTCTTCGTCGTCCTCGCCCAGCATCTTCACGTAGCCGCCGAGCGGCATGATCGAGAGCGCGTATTCGGTCTCACCGCGCTTGCGTGCCCACAGGACCGGGCCGAAGCCGATGGAGAACCGCAGCACCTTGATGCCGAGCCGCTTCGCCACCGCGAAGTGTCCGAGCTCGTGCACGAAAACGAGGACGCCGAGAGCGACGATGAAGGCGACGAATGTGACGACCGGTGCGGGAACGGACATGCGTGACCCTCAGATCCGCGGCACGACCGCGTAGTAGTACGCGAACACGAAGGGGAAGAGCAGACTGTCCAGACGATCCAGGATGCCACCGTGACCCGGGATAATCCAGCCCGAATCCTTCGCGCCGAAGGCACGTTTGAGCGCGGATTCGCAGAGATCACCGAATTGGGCCAGCACGCTGATCGCCACCGCGAGGACGAGCGCTTCGCCTGCCGGACGGCGCTCGAAGAACGTCAGGCTGGCCAGCCATGCGATGAGCATGGCGCCGAGCACGGCACCCACGGCCCCTTCGACCGTCTTGCTCGGGCTGATCGCCGGCGCGAGCTTGTGCTTGCCCAGGAAACGCCCCGCGAAGTAGCCGCCCGAGTCCGAGCCCATGGCGGTGAAGACGGTGAACAACACCCAGCGCCAGCCCTCCGGCTCGTGATGCCGCAACAGGATCACGTGGGGCATCAGGAAGCCGACGTACAGCACGCCGAGGATCAACACGCCGAGGCGGTTCACCGCGAGCGGCAGATCGTCGCTGCGGATCAACGGGAACAGCATGCCGCCGAGGAGCACGACGAAGAGCCCCGCGCCCGCCCAGGCGAGCTGCTCGGTCAGCACGCCCAACGTGACGAGCAGGCCGAAGGCGATCGTCGCGGCGATGGCCGGCCGATCTTGACCGAAAGCCATCGTGCCGTACTCGAGCAGGCCGATCGCGATCACCGTCACGATGAAGGCCGTGAACAGCGGCGGCCACAGGTACTGGATCAGCAGCCACAGGCTCGGCAGCGCGACGGCGGCCGTGGCGAGACGCGTGCGCAGCATCGGCGAGCGATTCCGGTCGGGCGCAGGCCCGCCGGCTCACACGGCGTGCAGGCGCGTGCGCTGCTCGACCTGCGCCGGGGTGCGCCCGAAACGTCGCTGCCGCTGTTGGAACAGCACCAGGGCCTGCTGGTACTCGCGCTCGCGAAAATCCGGCCACAGGGTCTCGGTGACGTAGATCTCGGTGTACGCGAGCTGCCAGAGGTAGAAGTTGCTGATGCGCATCTCGCCGCTGGTACGGATCAGCAGGTCGGGATCGGGGATCCCCTGCGTGTCGAGATGCTGCGCGAAGAGGTCGGCATTGACCCGTCCCGGCGAGAGCTCGCCGCGCTGCACGCGCCGCGCGATCGCCCGCGCCGCCTTCGCCAGCTCCTCGCGCCCGCTGTAGCTGACGCAGAGGCAGACCGTCATGCCGGTGTTGTTGCGGGTGGCGGCGATGCTGGCGCGCAGCGCCTCGCGGACGGCGGGCGGCAGGCGCCGCAGGCTGCCGACGGCGACCAGACGGATCTGGTGCTGCATCATCTTGCCGAGCTCGCTGGCGAGGTACTTCCGCAGCAGCGTCATCAGGCCGTCGACTTCCTTCGGCGGCCGATTCCAGTTCTCGGTCGAGAAGGCGAAGAGCGAGAGGTACTCGATGCCCATCTCCCGGCTCGCTTCGACGATGGCGCGCACGGATTCCTTGCCGACGCGGTGTCCGTGCAGACGGGCCAACCCGCGCTGCTCGGCCCAGCGTCCGTTCCCGTCCATGATGACCGCCACGTGACGCGGCAGCCGGCTGCGATCGAGCTCCACCATCACACCGCCATGATCTCGTCTTCTTTGACCTTGAGCATCTTGTCGAGGCGATCGATCGCTTCCTTGGTGAGCGTCTCGACCTTCTCGCCGGCGTGCCGGCGATCGTCCTCGGTGATCTCCTTCTCCTTCTCGAGGTCCTTCAACATCTCGAGGGAGTCGCGACGATGGCTGCGCATCGACACGCGGTAGTCCTCGGCGAGCTTCTTCACGTGCTTGACGAGATCCTTCCGGCGCTGCTCGTTCAGCGGCGGGACGGGCACGCGAATGAGCTTGCCGTCGCTCTGCGGATTGAGACCGAGATCGGAGGCCTGGATGGCCTTCTCGATGGCCGCGGTCGCCGTCTTGTCGAACGGCTGGATCACCAGCAGCGTCGCCTCGGGAGCGGACATCGTGGCGACCTGATTCAGCGGCGTCTTCGCGCCGTAGTACTCGACCATGATCGAGTCGAGCAGCGCGGTGTTCGCCCGTCCGGTGCGGACGTGCGACAGCTCCTTCTTGAAGGCGGCGACCGTGCGGTCCATCTCCTGCTTGCAGGAGTCGAGCACCTCGTTGGTCATCAGCGACCTCCGTGCACCAGGGTTCCGATGCGTTCGCCCGACACCGCTTTCAGGATGTTGCCCGGCTGCATCATGTTGAACACCAGGATCGGAAGCCCGTTGTCCATGCAGAGCGATATGGCGGTCGAGTCCATCACCGCGAGCTGACGGCTCAGCACCTCGATGTACGTGAGGTGCTCGAAGCGGACGGCGTTCGGATGCTTCTCGGGATCGGCGTCGTAGATGCCGTCGACACGCGTCGCCTTGAAGATGACCTCGGCGCCGATCTCCATGGCGCGCAGGCTGGCCGCGGTGTCGGTCGTGAAGAACGGGTTGCCGGTGCCTGCGGCGAAGATCACGACGCGGCCCTTCTCGAGATGACGGGCGGCGCGCCGGCGGATGTACGGCTCGGCCACCTGCTGCATCTCGATGGCGGACAGCACCCGCGTCGGGACGTCGAGCTTCTCGAGCGAGTCCTGCAGCGCCAGCGCGTTGATGACGGTGGCGAGCATGCCCATGTAGTCGCCGGTCGCGCGATCGATGCCCCGCGCGCTCGCGGCGATGCCACGGAAGATGTTGCCGCCACCGATGACCAGCGCGAGCTCGCAGCCGGCCTTGTGGACGTCGCGCAGCTCCGCAGCGAATCCGCCGAGCACGGCAGGATCGATGCCGTAGCCGACGGAGCCCGCGAGCGCCTCCCCACTGATCTTGAGGAGCACGCGACGATAGCGTCCCGCACCGGGCGTACCCGGCGCGGGTTCAGGCTCCGGGCGCGCCTCCAGCGGGGTTCTCCTTTTCCTCCGCCCGGCGCTCGAGGGACTCCCCGAGCTGGAAGCGGGCGAAGCGACGGACTTCGACGTTCACCCCGAACCGGACGATGGCTTCCTTGACGATGTCGCCCACGGTCCGGTCGCTCTGCTTCACGAACGGTTGCTCGAGCAGGACGACGTCCTTGTAGTAGCGCTCGACCTGGCCGGTGACGATCTTCTCGATCACCTGCGCCGGCTTGCCGCTCTGCTGCGCCTGCGCGCGGTAGATGGCGCGCTCGGCCTCGAGCTCCGTCTCCGGCACGTCCTCGCGACGCACGTAGCGCGGCGCGGCCGCGGCCACCTGCATGGCGACGTCGCGCAGGAGCTGCTGGAACTCGTCGGTCTTCGCGACGAAGTCGGTCTCGCAGTTCACCTCGACGAGCACGCCGATCTTGCCGCCCGGGTGGATGTACGCACCGACCGAGCCGTCGGTCGCCGCGCGCGACGCCTTCTTGGCCGCCTTCGCGAGACCACGCTCGCGCAGCAGTCGAAGCGCCTTGTCGACGTCCCCTTCGGCCTCGCCGAGCGCCTTCTGACAGTCGAGGAGCCCAGCGCCGGTCTTCTCGCGCAGCTCCTTCACCAGGGACATGCTCATTGCGGCGCGGCCTCCATGGCCTCGGGCTCGTCATCGGCCGAAGGCTCGGACGACGTGCCGCCGCCGTTCGCGCCGCCGTCGGGCTCGTTGCCCGCGCCACGCTGCCGCTCCTCGTACAGGTTCCGGCCCTCGATCACCGCCTCGGCGATGGCGGCGCAGAACAGCCGGATCGCACGAATGGCGTCGTCGTTGCCGGGAATCTTGTAGTCGATGAGATCGGGGTCGCAGTTGGTGTCGACGACCGCGACGACGGGGATGCCGAGCTTGTTGGCCTCCTTCACCGCGATCTCTTCCTTCTTCGGATCGATCACGAAGAGGGCGTCGGGGAGCTTGCGCAGGCCCTTGATGCCGCCGAGGGACGCCATCAACTTCTCGCGCTCACGGCGGAGCCCGTTGAGCTCCTTCTTCGTGAGCGCATCGGCCACCATGGAGTCCTCGAGCATCTCGTCGAGCTTCTTCAGGCGGTCGATCGACTGCTTGATCGTCTGGAAGTTGGTGAGCATGCCGCCGAGCCACCGCGTGTTGACGAAGAACGCGCCACAGCGCTCGGCCTCTTCGCGGATGGCATCCTGCGCCTGGCTCTTCGTGCCGACGAACATCATCTGCCCGCCGCCGGCCGTCCGCTCGCGCACGAAGTTGTACGCGTCACGGAACATCTTCACGGTCTGCTGCAGGTCGATGATGTAGATCCCGTTGCGGGCGCCGAAGATGTACGGCTTCATCTTCGGGTTCCAGCGGCTCGTCTGGTGGCCGAAATGCACGCCGGCCTCGAGCAGATTCTTCATCGTCACATCAGTCATAGCGCTCCCCGGTTGTCCCTCCTCTCAGCGAGATTGGGAAAACGTGGTCCCTTACCAGAAACGTCGAGGCTGGCGCAATGCAGCCCCTACTGTCCCATCGAATCGAGGAACTCCTGATTCGCCTTGGTCCCTTTGATCTTGTCGTGCAGGAATTCCATGGCCTCGACGGTATTCAGCTGCGTCAGCAGCTTCCGGAGAATCCACACGCGGTTCAGCGTGGCCTTCGGGAGGAGCAGCTCCTCCTTGCGCGTGCCCGAGCGGCCGACGTCGATCGCCGGGAACATGCGGCGGTCCATCAGCCGGCGATCGAGGTGCACCTCCATGTTGCCGGTGCCCTTGAACTCCTCGAAGATCACCTCGTCCATGCGGCTGCCGGTCTCGACGAGGGCCGTGCCGATGATCGTCAGGCTGCCGCCCTCCTCGATGTTTCGCGCCGCACCGAAGAACTTCTTCGGGCCGCGGAGCGCATTCGAGTCGACGCCGCCCGACAGCACCTTCCCGCTCGGCGGGACGACCGAGTTGTAGGCGCGCGCCAGGCGCGTGATCGAGTCGAGCAGGATGACGACGTCGCGCCCGTGCTCGACGAGCCGCTTCGCCTTCTCGATGACCATCTCGGCCACCTGTACGTGCCGCGTGGCCGGCTCGTCGAACGTGGAGCTCACCACCTCGCCCTTCACCGACCGCTGCATGTCGGTGACCTCTTCCGGACGCTCGTCGATCAGCAGGACGATCAGCACGACGTCGGGATGGTTGGCCGTGATGCCGTGAGCGATGTGCTGCAGCATCATCGTCTTGCCCGTACGGGGTGCCGCGACGATGAGGCCGCGCTGGCCCTTGCCGATGGGAATCAGCAGGTCGACGATGCGGGTGGTGTACTCGCCGTGGTCGAACTCGAGCCGCAGGTGCTCGTCGGGATAGAGCGGCGTGAGATTGTCGAAGAGGATCTTCTCGCGCGCCCGCTCGGGCTCTTCGAAGTTGATCGTCTCGACCTTGAGCAGCGCGAAGTAGCGCTCGCCTTCCTTCGGTGGACGGATCTGACCGTAGACGACGTCGCCGGTGCGCAGGTTGAAGCGGCGGATCTGGCTCGGCGAGACGTAGATGTCGTCGGGGCCCGGCAGGTAGTTGTAGTCGGGCGCGCGCAGGAAGCCGAAGCCGTCGGGGAGGATCTCGAGGACGCCCTCCCCCGCCACCGCGCCGTTCTGCTCGGCCTGCGCTTGGAGGATCGAGAAGATGAGGTCCTGGCGGCGCAACGACGCCGCGCCTTCGATCTGCATCTCCTTCGCCAGCGCGGCGAGGTCGGCGATCTTCTTGTCTTTCAGCGTCTTGAGGTTCAGCACTGCGACGTCCGGCGACGGTGCACCGTTCGTTTCCGCGGGCACGTCGGGTTCGACGTCAGCCACCGCGGGTGCTGCCTTGGCGCGCGCACGCGCCGCCGTATCGGGGCGATCCCGCGTGCTCACCGCTCACTCCTGAGCGTTCGAGATGACATGACAAGAACTGCGGTTCGCCGTCCGCCCGCCGCATACACGGATGCGACGAACCAGGGAGTGCACGAGTGTGTTCGGGGGGCGAGACAGCGTGGAAAGACTGCGTGGACACTAGGGAATCTACCCCAGGGTGTCAAGCAATTCCGGGCGTTTTGAGGCCCTCGACCAGGTCGCGGAAGTCGTCCGGAACGGGTGCGGACACCGTGAGCGGCGCGCCCGTCAGCGGGTGCGCGAAGCGGATCGACTCGGCGTGCAGCGCCTGGCGAGGACAGGCCTCCATCGCCGCTCGCACCGCCGGCGTCGCCGCCCGCGGCGGCCCGCCGCCGTACACGCGGTCGGAGACGATCGGGTGACCGAGCGCCGCCAGGTGAACCCGGATCTGATGCGTGCGTCCCGTCTCCGGCGCGAGGCGAAGCAGCGTCGCATGCGGGAAACGCTCCAGCACCTGCCATCGCGTGAGCGCGATGCGTCCCCGCGGGCTGTGCACGCTCATGCGCTTGCGCTCGACGGGGTGACGGCCGATGGCCTGGTCCATCACCCCGGTCGGGGGTCCCACGCGGCCGTGGACGACGGCGAGGTAACGCTTCGCGAGCGATCGCTGCCGGAACTGCTTCGCGAGCCCCTCCATCGCCGCCGCGGTGCGCGCAACCAGCAACACGCCCGACGTGTCGCGATCGAGGCGGTGGACGATGCCCGGACGGCCGACGGCACCGACACCGTCCAGCGAGCCGAGCCGATGCAGGAGCGCGTTCACCAACGTCCCGCTGCGCGCGCCCGGCGCAGGATGCACGACCATGCCCGGCGGCTTGTCGATCGCCAGCAGCGCCTCGTCCTCGTAGAGCACGCGCAGCGGAATCGCTTCCGGCTCGACGGCGCTCGGCTCCGGCGGGGGCAGGTCGACGACGACGCGCTCGCCGGCGCGCACTCCGTAGGCGGCCCGCCGTTTCGCGCCGTCCACCGTCACGTGGCCGTCGTCGATGAGCTGCCGGCCGCGCGAGCGCGTTCCCACCCCGGGCATGAACGCGACGAAGCGATCGAGGCGCGTCCCCGCGTCCGCCTCGCCGACGACGGCTTCGACGGCCACCGTCAGTCCGCCAGGTGCGTGCGCGCGGCGGCGATGTCCCGGTTGATCGCGGCGACGAGCGCGTCGGGTCCGGCGAACTTCTGCTCGCCGCGCAGCCGCTCGACGAGCTCGAGGCAGACCCAGCGCCCGTAGAGGTCGCCCTGCCAGTCGAGGAGATGCGCCTCGACCGTGCGGCGCAGCTCGCCGAACGTCGGCCGCACGCCGATGTTCAGCACCGCGGGAATCCGTCGCTCGCCGACGACGGCCCGCACCGCGTAGACGCCGTCGGCGGGCAGCATCACGTCGGGCGGCAGGTGCAGGTTCGCCGTCGGGAAGCCGAGCATGCGACCGCGCTGCTCGCCCGTGACGACGCGACCACGCAGCCCGTGCGCGCGACCGAGGAGCCGTGTGACGCCGCGAACGTCGCCTGCGGCGAGCTGGGTCCGCACGACGGTGCTGCTCACCTGCTCGCCGTCGACGGTGACCGGCCCGACGGCGTCGACCGCGAAGCCGTACTGCGCGCCGAGCGCGGCCAGCGTGTCGACGGTTCCGGCCCGGTTGCGCCCGAAGCTCACGTTGTAGCCGACGACGACGTGCAGCAGCTCGAGGTGCCGCAGCAGGAAGTCGCGGACGAACGCCTCGGGGTCGAGCGTGGCGAAGGCGCGCGTGAACCGCTGCACGACGGCGACCTGCGCCCCGAGCCCGCGCAGCTGCAGCAGCCGGTCGTGCAGCGACTGGATGCGCGGCGGCGCGCGATCGGGCGCGAGGACCGCGATCGGGTGCGGGTGGAACGTCATCACGACGACCTGCCCGTTCACGGCGCGGGCTTCGGCGACCGCCCGCTGCACGATGGCCTGGTGGCCCAGGTGGACGCCGTCGAAGTTGCCGAGCGTCAGGACGACGCGAGGAAGCGCCGGCGCCTGATGCGACAGGTGACGGATGACGCGCACGAACCGCCCGTATACCGCAGGGATCCGGGCCTTTGAAGGCTACTGCTCGAGCTCGGACAGCTTCTGGCGCGCCTTCGCGGCCTCGGCGGAATTCGGGTAGTCGCGGATCAGCTTCGCGAGCGCCAGGCGGGCGTCGGGCGTGTCGCCGATCGACAGGAACAGGTTGCCCTGCAGCCAGAGCGACGTCGGCGCCTTGTCGCTCTTCGGGTAGCGCGTGACGACGTCGTAGAACTTCGAGATGGCCTGGTTCTGGTCACCCTTGGCGGCATAGCACCGCGCGGCCCAGTAGAGCGCGTTGTCGGCGAGCGGCGAGCCCTTGCGATTGGCCGCCATGCTGTTCAGTTGCGGCACGGCCTTGCCGCAGTCCTTGCGCGACAAACCGTCGAGGATGCCAAGGTACTCGGTGCGCTCCGGGACGTTGAGCGTGCCGACGGCAGCCTGCTCCTGTGCGACCTCGCGGCGCCACTCGTCCGAGTCGACGGGCGGCGGTGGAGGCGGCGGCGTCGTGCGCGCGGCCGTGTCGATCGGCGGCTCCGGCGGCGGCACCGCGGCGTCGGGCGGCAGCGTGGTGGTCGTCGTCGAGCCGTCCGGCGCGTTCGGATCCATGCCCGGCGGGATGGGATGCTCGAGGCTCGACAGGCGCTGCTCGATGGCGGCGAGGCGATCGTCGGACATCCTGGCGCGACTTCCGCCGCCGCCACCGCCCTCGACTTCGCCGCGCAGGCGCTCGACCTCGCGCTTCACCTGATCGAGCTGCTTCTTCTGATCGGCGATCATGCTGCGCACGCGCTTGTCCTGCGCGAGCAGATCGGCGCGGCTGACGCAGCCGGCGGTGACGCCACAGACGAGCAGCAGCGCGCTCGCGCGCGCGACCCGAGGGATCACTGGCCGAGGATCACGAAGTGGACGCGACGATTGCGCGCCCAACAGGCTTCGGTCTCTTCCTGACACAGTGGCAGCTCCTTCCCGTAGCTGATGGTGGAGATGCGCTCCGCGGCCACGCCTTGCGTGACGAGATAGTCCTTGACGCTCTTCGCGCGCTTGGCGCCGAGTGCCAGGTTGTACTCGATGGTGCCGCGGCTGTCGCAGTGCCCCTCGAGCTCCACCTTGGCGCGGCTGTTCTGCCGCAGCCATTCGAGGTTCTGATCGAGCAGGTCGTTCTCGCTCGGCTCGACGTCGTAGCTGTCGTAGCCGAAGTGGACGTCCTTGAGTACCCCGTCTTCCTCGGGGCCGAGGCCCTTCTGCGCGCGGCTCAGGCTGGAACCACTCAGCCCCTCCTCGCCCATGCCGGCGGTACCGTTCGGCCCGCCGACGCCATCTTCCGCGCCGGGACCCTTCTTCTTGCAGCCACCGGCGAGCGGAATCAGGAGGCACACCGCCAGTAGCAAAGTCCACGTCCGCAGCCTCGTCATGCCCACGACCTCGCTCCTCATTCCAAACGCGGCGACCAAGCCGGCGACGTATCATCGCCTGCTCCGCGGGTCAATTCTTTCTGGGTCCTGCCGTCGCGATCGGCGAGCCACAGCTTGCGTCGTCCACCGCGCGACGACGAGAAGACGAGGTATCGTCCGTCGGGTGCCCACGACGGATCCTCGTTGCTGCCCGCGCTCGTGATCGTCTTGCCGCCGCTGCCGTCGATCGGCTGCACGACGACCTGGAAACCGCCGCCCGCGCGCGTGCTGTAGGCGATGAGATCGCCCTTCGGCGACCACGACGGCGACGTGTTGTAGTTGCCGATGCGCGACACGCGCCGCGGCTCGCCGCCGTCGATGCTGCCGACGTAGATCTGCGGCGCACCCGAGCGCGACGAGCAGAACGCGAAGCGACGGCCGTCGGGCGCCCATGCCGGCGACACGTCGATCGCCCAGTGATCGGTGATGCGGCGGATGAGCGTGCCCGCGCGATCGAAGAGGTAGATGTCGGAGTTGCCACCGCTCTCGCGCGTCACGAGGAGCTTCGAGCCGTCGGGCGACCACGCGCCGCCGAGGAATGCGCCCTTCTCGTTCAGCACGGACGCGACACGCTTCGAGCCGAGCTCGACCTGGAACAGCCGCGGCTGGTGTTGCTTGTACGACGTGAACAGGATCGCGCGCATGTCGGGACGCCAGCTCGCGTCGACGACGATGGAGCGCTCGTTCGTCACCGTCTGCGGCGACTCCATGTCGAACGTGTAGACGGCGACCTCCTTCAGCGGGCCGCCGCGCGTGCTCGTGAGGGCGATCTTCGAGTCGAACGGCCCGCGCTCGCCGGTGAGGAACTCGAGCAGACCGTCGGCCGTCCGATGCGCCATGCGCGCGAGATCGGCGCGCGACCCGGAGTAGCGACGGCCGACCTGCGGCACGTCCTTCCGTCCGGCGACGTCGAGCAAGCGCACCTCGATGGTGACCTGGTCGCCGTTCAGCGTGATGCTGCCCTTCACGACCTCCTGCGCACCGATGGTCGCCCAGCCGACGAAGTCGGTCTCCTCGGCGGTGATGCCCGAAGTCTGCGGGTTCTCGACGAACGTGCGCGGGTCGACCAGCTTGAAGTAGCCGGAGAGGTCGAGGTCGCGCGACAGCACGCGAGCGAACTCCTTGCCGAGCGCCACGCCGGCTTCGCCGCTCATGCTCTTCAGCGGCACGACGGCGATCGGGAACGATTCGCTGCCGGGACCGAAGATGCTTCCCGTCACGACCGCCGCCGCCGGCCGTGCGACAGCCAGCGCCAACACCCCCACGATCACACGCGCGATGGTCGTCATCCGGCTCCCTGCCCTCCCTCTTCGGAATGGAACTCGATCAAGAACTCGCGGAACTCGTTGCGGTACTGCGCGGGCGGCGGCGGCAGCGGATTCGCACGCTGCACGGCGCGCGTCACCGACGTGTCGTACGTCGGATCGCCGGAGGACTGTGCGATGCGCACGTTGCTGACGGCGCCGTCCGGCGCGATCTGGAACTGCACCTTCGCGACGAGCCCGGCCTTGCGGATCGCGTTCGCCCACTGCTCCTTCACGACGGTGATGACGCGCTGGCGATACGCGAGGAACTCGATGCCGACGACCTGCCCACCGCCGCCGCCGTCGCCGCCCTCGCCGATCGGCCCGCGCTGTCCCTCGGGACCGCCGAGTCCGCCGCCGCCACCGGCCTTCGTGCGCCAGCGGTTCGCCGCGGCGGCGTAGGCATCGCTCGGCGGACCGTCGGCCGCGGCTTCGCCGGTGCCGGTTCCACCGGGCGCACCCGCGGGCTTCGCCGTCGTCGGCTTCTCGGCGGGCTTCGCGGGCGTCGCGGGCGGCTTCGTCGCGTCGGACGGCTTCGTGGCTTTGGCGTCGGCCGTCGGCTTGGGCGGCGCGGTCTCCGCGGGCTTCGTCTCGGGTTTCTTCGCTTCGGGCTTCGGCTCAGGCTTGGGCGCGGGTTTCGGCTCCGGCTTCGTCGCTTCCGGCTTCGGCGGCGCGGGCTTCGGCTCCGGCGGCTTCGTCTTGTCCGGCAGCTTCACCACCGGCTCCTGCGGCTTCGGCGGCTCCACCGGCTTTGGCGGCTCGACGGCCTTCGGCGGTTCCACGGGCTTCGGCGGCTCGGGCGGCGGCGCCGGTTCCGGCTCGACGGCCTTCGGCGCGGGCTCGGGTGCCGGCGCAGGCGGCTCCGCGGGCTTCGCGGCGGGTTTCGGTCCGCCGCCGCCCGGTGCCGGACCGAGCGGCTTGTCGAGCGGTCCCGGCGGCAGACGGCCGCCGAGGCCACGCAGCTCCGTCAGCTCGACGGTGTACGCCGTGATCGGTGGAGGCGGCGGGGGCTCGAGCGTCTGCAGGACCGCGAGCACCACGAGCACGACGACGTGCGCGATCGCGGACACGACGACCATGCGGGTGAACTGCGGATCCCACTCGGGAGCCATCCGCAGCGAGATCGCGCGTGGCATGCGCGGCTACCGTCCCGGTGGCGGTTCCGTCACCAGGCCGACCTTCACCAGCCCGGCATCGCGGACCGCCGCCATCGCGCGCATCACGTCGCCGTACGGCACCGCCTGATCCGCGCGAACGTAGATCTGGCGATCGGCCTGGCCCTGCGCGATCGCGCGCAGCTTCAGCGTGAGCTCGGGCAGCTGGTACGGCGTGTCGTTCAGGTAGACCTGCCCGGTCTTCGCGACGTTGACGACCAGCTGCTCCTCGTCGCCGCCGAGCGGGCCCGAGGCGACCTTCGGCAGGTCGATGGGAACGCCCTGCTGCAGGATCGGCGCGGTCACCATGAAGATGATGAGGAGGACCAGCATGACGTCGACCAGCGGCGTCACGTTGATGTCCGAGATCGAGCCGCCTTCGTTCTGTCCGCCGCCGAACGCCATCGCTCAGGCCTTCTTCAGGAAGTGCCGTTCGGCGATGTTGAGGAACTCGGCGCCGAAGGTGTCCATCTCGGCCGTCAACACACGAAGCTGCCGCGCGAAACGGTTGTACATGATGACGGCGGGAATCGCCGCGGCGAGGCCCATCGCGGTGGCGATCAGCGCTTCGGCGATGCCCGGCGCGACGGCCTGGATGCTCGACGACGTGGTGGTCGAGAGACCCATGAACGCCGTCATGATGCCCCAGACGGTACCGAACAGGCCGATGAAGGGCGCGGTGCTCGACGTGGTGGCGAGGAACGTGAGGCCGCGCTCCAGGCGGGTGACCTCCTGCGTGCGCGCCCGCTGCATGGCGCGCTGGACGTTCTCGATGCCGCCGAACTCCATCTCCTCGGGCTCACCGGGATTGCTGCGCTTCGCCTTCGTGAAGCGTTGCAGCTCCTGGTAGCCGGCCCGGAACACCTGGGCAACGGGGCTTTCCTTCATGTCGGTGCTGGCGGCCTGAATGGTGCCGAGGTTCTTCGCCTCCCAGAAGATGTCGACGAAGCGTGCCGACTGCGTGCGTGCGCGGCGCATCTCGCGGCTCTTCGCGAGGGCGATGCCCCAGCATCCCACCGAGTACGCGATGAGCGTGAACAGCACGAGCCGCACGACCCAGCCCGAGCCCCAGAGCAGGTGCCAGAATTCCATCTGCGGTACCGGGGCTGGGGCCACCGGCGCAGCGGTCTGCGCGGCCGCGAGTCCCGGCCCGATCAGCGTCGCCACGATCTCAGGAACCACAGCGCCTCCCCGCACCCAACGTGCGGTTGGTCTACCCCGGGGGTCCGAACCCGTCAAATCGCGAACGCCTGTATTTCTTGACGTTCGCGGCGTACGCGTGAGATACGGCGCGGTCCCCCGCCCCGTCCCGCAGGAGGTGCTCACGTGCGATCGCTCGACGCCATCGACCCAGCCGGCAAGCGTGTGTTCGTCCGCGTCGACTTCAACGTTCCGCTGAAGGACGGCGCGATCACCGACGCCACCCGCATCGACGCCACGCTGCCGACGATTCGCCGGCTGCTCGAGAAGAAGGCGCGCGTCGTCCTCGCGTCGCACCTCGGTCGTCCGAAGGGACAGCCGAAGCCGGAGTGCTCCCTGCAGCCCGTCGCGACGGCGCTGTCACAGAAGCTCGGCCGTCCGGTCGCGCTGGCGCCGGACTGCGTCGGCCCCGAGACGGAGAAGATCGTCGGCGCGATGAAGGACGGCGACGTCGTCCTGCTCGAGAACCTCCGCTTCCACGCGGAGGAGGAGAAGAACGACGCGGCGTTCGCGGCGCAGCTCGCCAAGCTGGCCGACGTCTACGTGAACGACGCGTTCGGCGCGGCGCATCGCGCGCACGCGTCGACGGCGGGCATGGTGACGCACTTCAAAGAGCGCGCGGCCGGATTGCTGCTCGCGCGCGAGGCCGAGGTACTGGGCCGAATACTCGCGGCGCCGGAGAAGCCGTTCGTCTCGATCCTCGGCGGCGCGAAGGTGTCGGACAAAATCGGCGTCATCGATCATCTGCTCGGCAAGGTGCAGGCCTTCGTGATCGGCGGCGCGATGGCCTACACGTTCCTGAAGGCGCAGGGGAAGCCGATCGGCAAGTCGCGCGTCGAGGAGGACAAGGTCGACCTCGCACGCGAGACGCTGGCGCGCGCGTCGAAGGCCGGCGTGAAGGTGCTGCTTCCCGTCGACCATCTCGCCGCCGACAAGCCCGAGGCCGGCGCGCGCACGCAGATCGTGTCGGCCGACGCGTTCCCCGACGACATGCTCGGCGTCGACATCGGCCCGAAGACGGCGGAGCTCTACGCGACGGAGATCGCCGCCGCGCGCACCGTGCTGTGGAACGGACCGATGGGCATCTTCGAGATCGACGCCTTCAGCAAGGGCACGATGGCGATCGCCGACGCCCTCGCGGCGTCGAAGGGCACGACGGTCGTCGGCGGCGGCGATTCGGTAGCTGCGCTGACGCGCTCGGGGAAGACCGACGCGGTGACGCACGTGTCGACCGGCGGCGGCGCGTCGCTCGAGTTCCTGGAAGGCAAGACGTTGCCCGGCCTGGCCGCGCTGGAGGACTGATCGATGGCACGCATCCCGATGATGGCGGGCAACTGGAAGATGCACGGCACGCGCGCCGAGACGGCCGCGCTCGCCGGCGCGCTCGTGCAGAGCGTCGGCACGACGGCCGGCCGCGAGGTGGTGATCGCCCCGCCCTACACGGCGCTCGACGTCGCCCGCGAGACGATCGCGGGCACCGCCATCAAGCTGTCGGCGCAGAACGTCCACGGCGAGCCGAAGGGCGCGTTCACGGGCGAGGTGTCGGCGGCGATGCTCGTCGAGGCGGGCTGCACGCACGTCATCATCGGGCACTCGGAGCGGCGGCAGTTCTTCGGCGAGACCGACGCGAGCGTGAACCACCGGCTGAAGGCGGCGCTCGGCGCCGGGCTCGTGCCGATCGTCTGCGTCGGCGAGACGCTGGCCGAGCGCGACGGCGGCACGACCGAGGCCGTGGTCCGCCGGCAGGTGGACGCCGGGCTGGCCGGGGCGGACCTGTCCAAGGTCGTCGTGGCCTACGAGCCGGTCTGGGCCATCGGCACGGGCAAGACGGCCACCCCCGAGCAGGCCCAGGAGGTCCACGGATTCATCCGCGGGCTGCTCGCGACGCTGGCCAACGCCCAGGTGGCAGGCACGGTACGGATCCTGTACGGAGGGAGCGTCAAGCCCGACAACGTCGATGCCCTCATGGCGAAGGAGGACATCGACGGGGCGCTCGTGGGTGGTGCCAGCCTCGACGCGGCGTCGTTCACGCGCATCGTGCAGTTCAAGGAGTCCTGATGACGTCCGTGTTGCTCGGCTACATCGTTCCCACGATCCACGTGCTCGCGTGCCTGTTCCTCATCGTCGTGGTCCTGCTCCAGACGGGCAAGGGCGCCGACATGGGCGCGGTCTTCGGCGGCGGCAGCCAGACCCTCTTCGGGTCGGGCGGTGCCGGCAACCTGCTGACGAAGCTCACGACGGGAACGGCGATCACGTTCATGCTGACGTCGTTGATCCTCACGTACGGCCAGAGCCGGGCGCCGTCGTCGAGCCTGATCGATCGCCTGCCGCCGCCGGCGACCGAGATGCCCGCGACGCCGCCGCCTGCGGCCGATCCGAACGCGGCGGCGCCCGCACCGAATGCGGCGGCCGATGCGCCGGCCACCCCGCCGGTCGCGGCGAACGAAGCCGCTCCGACGGCCGAAGCGCCCGCGGCGGCTCCCGCTCCTGCGGCCGAGGCGCCCGCGCCGGCACCGACGGCAGACGCTCCGGCACCAGCGCCCGACGCGCCCGCTCCTGCTCCCGCGCCGTGACGTCGGTCTCGCTCGACAGCTTCGGAGGGCTCTGTTAGGACAACGCTCCCTGCCGGCGTTTTCGACCCCTTGTGCGAGGATGGCGGAATGGCAGACGCGCTAGTTTGAGGGGCTAGTGGGGTAACACCCGTGGGGGTTCAAGTCCCCCTCCTCGCATACCTTTTCCGCCTCGTGCCGCTTGAGTTTTCTCACTCGCGGCATTCCGATTGTGTCCGGAGCGGGCACAATTCGACTCGAAAAGGGCCGGATCGGCAGCCGCGAAGCGGTCGAGTTCGCTTTCGCCATCGAGCGGCAGCCACTTGCCGTAGTGCTTCCGGAGGGTGGCGTAGTTGACGCCGGTCTGCGCCTCGAGCCATGCGATGCGGACGCCGGCTTGGAGCGCCGTCGTCACGAACGTGTCCTTCGTGCAGTAGAGCCCGCGCTGGCGGACGCCGATGGCCCGCAGGCAGCGATACCAGTGCGTGCTGAACGACTTGGGCTCGATCGGCGTCCCCGTCGTCGTGGTGAACACCGGCGTCTCGGGTGACGTGTGAAGCGGCTGGATGGCGCGAAGCGCGTCGACGACGGCCGGGAACAGCTCCACCCAGCGATCGGCGTTGGCCGTCTTCGGCGCGCCGTACTCGTACAGATGCCGCGACCGCTGCACGTGCAGACGGGCGCGCACGAGGTCGACGTCACCCCACATGAGGCCGGACGCCTCCGACGGCCGCAGGCCGGTCCAGAACAGCGTCAGCACGTAGGCGGCGAAAGGCGGATGAGGATAGCGACGCGCCGTCTTCGAGCTGCCGCCGTGGAAGCTGAATCGCTTAGTCTGGAACCACTCCACGACGCGGGTGCGCTCGTCTGGCAGCAAGGGGTCCGCCTCCGGCGGCTGCCACTTCGGCCACTTCAGCCCGGCGAAAACGTCGCGCGTCACGAGTTCGTCGATGATGGCCTGTCCGATCATCGCGCGCAGGCTCCCGCTGATGATGTTCTTGACGTACTTAACCGACAGGCCATGCGCGAGGAGCTCGGCCTGCAGCCCGCGAACGTCGACCGGGCGAATATCTCCGAGTTCGACATCACCGAGGGTCGGCAAAACCCACTCGCCGACGTGCCGGCGGTAGTCCCGCGCCTGCGCCTTGCGAACGAGCGGCGGGACCTGCTCGGCGATCCACGCGTCGTAGTAGCTGCGCACGGTGACTGCCTTCGCGGGCGCGATCAGCGTGTCCGTGTCCACGACCTTCCGCGCGACGTGCTGCTTGATGACCGCTCGCGGATCGACCCCGGCCTTGATGGTCGTGCCGATGATGGCGGCGAGCCGCTCGATGGCGCGCCGATTCTCAGGCGTCGCGGGAAGGCCCGTCGCGTGTGACCGCGCCTGGCCGCTCCATCGGTACCGCAGGCGCAGCTTCCCGTCTCGCACGTTCACCGAGCAGCTCTTGTAGTCCTGCCGCCGCCGCTTTCGCATCGAGTACTCCTCGCTCGGGTCCGAGCGCGCTACCGGCGCCCTGCCCTTCGATCAAAGCTACGATCTCGCTCCACTTGAAGATCAACTGCGTCCGGTGCCCGAGGGGCTGGAAGTAGTGCCGATCGCGCTCCAGCACGCCACGCGCGACCATCTTCTCAATGGCGTCGACGCTCCACGGCGTTGCGGCGGCGAGCTGGGCGGCGCTCAGGTATTCGCGCACCCTTCCCTCCGACCAGCAACTTCAGCAGTCGCGCGACGGGCTCCGGGATCTCGATCTCGTCGCGCTCGTAGCGCGCGACGGTGTTCGTGTGCACGCCTATCTCGCGCGCGGCGTCGACCTGCGTCCACCCTGCGCGCTGCCGGAACGCCCTGAACGTCGAACCATCCATTTCGGATAGTATACGTTATGGATAGTCGGTCGCGCAAGGTCTTCGCAGTGGCCGGGCGGGCCCCACCCCGACCAGCCGCGCGCGGACGCGACGCGGAGCACATCGTGCACGCGATCACGCCCGACTCCTCGAGCGCGGCTCACGCGCTGACCGTCGACGCGCCGTCGCATGCCCAGCCGCCGCGACAGAACCGACGTCGACCGAGCCCGCTCCCCGCGTTCGGACACGCGAGGGATCGATGGTGATTTCGGCCGACGGGACCACCCGGACCCACGGCCCTCTATAAGAGAGGCCGGGGTAGCCCGGGGTTCGGGGTCAATTCCCTCGCGTACCCCCGTTTGGGGTCGTTTCGGGGTTCGTCGGGGTTCCGGGGTGCCGGCTACTGCTCCTGCTGCGATGCCACCCCGGTCGCCCCGGTCCGTGGTCGTCTCGGGGTCCGCCGGGGTTCCGGAGCTGGGATCCCCGAGCAGCGCCCGGCCGCTCGCGCTAATCTGCCAGCGCCGCCCGTCGATGGCCTGCTCGACGTGCCCCGCGAGACGCAGCGCCTTCATGCTGTCGTCAAAGCTCGTCTCTGCCACGCTCGCGGCCTTCTTCCACTCGGCGTACCTGGCACCTGCAGGAGGAAGCTTGGCCAACGCAGCCAGCACCGTGCGCTGATTGGGCGTGAGCTCGTGCTGCGCGCCCTCCTCCGCGCCGCGTGGTGGTGCGTCGGCCAGCTCCATGACGCACGAACCCGGTGCACCATCCTGGCCCTCCACGGCGACGAGCCTCAGATGTAGCGCCTCGCCGACGACACCGTCCTTTTGCTTGTGCGTTTCGAGGACCAGGCGATCGGTCGGTGGTGGTGATGGCGATGCGCGACGGCGACGCTTCGCCTCCGACGTCGGCCTCCTGAGCAACAGGATCGCGTCCGCAGCCCCGTCGACAATCGAACTTCCGCGCAGGCGATCGCTCTCGCTCCGGCCGGGGTGATGCACGACAAGCACGGTTGCACCGAACTCGCGGATGATGTCGTCGAAGACGGCAATCGCCTGGCTCACGTGGCGCGCCTCACTGTCGCTGCCGCCGCCGAGTGATCTCGAGTAGGTGTCAAAGACCACGAGCGCCGGAGGAGCTGGTAGGTCGCGTAGCGTGGTCAAGAACGCGGCGACTGACGCATCGTCGAGGAGGTCGACGGCGACCAGGCCGAATCGGACGCCCGTGGTCCCTTCGACGCCGCGCGCGTGCCGCCACGCCCGAAGCCGCTGCGGCAGTCCGCCCTGTCCCTCCGCGCAGACGTACACAACCGGGCCGCGCATGACCGCGCGCCCAAAGCACGGCAGCCCCGAGGCGACGGCGCGTGCGGTCTCCTGCGCGAAGAACGACTTCCCGATGCCCGACACACCGAAAAGCAGCACGAGGGCTTTGGCCGGAATGAGTTCGGCGACCAGCCACGACACCGGTGGCAGGTTCTCGACCTCGAGATCGCTGAGCAGCGTGTACGGCGCCGCAGTCCGCGACGTCGCGCACATGCTCATCGTGCGACCCCCTCGTGAGCCGCACGAAGCGCCTCCGGCCCTGCGGCGACCAGCACGTCAAGCCAGTCCTGACCGACATCGCGTGGCAGAAGAACGCGCACACGCCGGCCCTCGCGCCGCAGTCGAGCGGCGAGCGAATCCGCGGCACGCTGGCCGGCGTCGCTCACGTCGTTGTCTGACCAGATCGCAACCGCGCGCACCTCCGCGGGTAGCTTGATCGCCGCCAGGCCGGGCGCGCTGATCGCGGCCCACGTCGCCATCCCGGTCGCCTCGAGCACCGCCAGACCCGTTTCGATGCCCTCCGTGAGCGCGAGCGCGGCCCCGACGGGAGCTAGCCGCACCGCACCGCCGCGCACCGGCCCCAACGACTTCTTCGGCGAGACCACCAGGGCCTTGCCGGCGCTAAGGCGGTCGAGGAACGTGCGGTGGACGCCGATCACCCGGCCGTCCGTGGCGCGCACGGCCGACACCATAGCCGGCAGACGCCGCGTCGGTCGCCCTTCCTCCACATAGGCCAGTGACGGCGCGAACCGGAGACTCGCCGGCACGACGCCGCTCAGTCCTCGGCTCCGCAGGTACGCGGCGATCCGCCCGTCGTCCCTTTGCGCGGCCCGAAGGATCCGCTCGACGACATCGCGGACGCCGTCTCGTGCGCCAGGTTCAGCAGCGGGTCGTGGACCTGTAGGACGAGCGCTCGGCGCCGATTGCCGCCACCGGTCGTCACCGCGCCGTCGGTCATCACCGGCTGCACCCGGGAACAGGTCCCGCTGCCGCAGCTCCATCGCGGCGACGATCGCATCGAAGGTGCAGCCGACGCCGGCCAGGCAGTTCACCAACGCGCGCCCGTCACGGCCCTCCCCAACACTCAAGCTCGGGCGGCTGTCGTCGTGCGCAGGGCAGCGGGCGATGTAGCCGCCGCCGCAGCGCTGCGCACTCGGTAGGCGCTCGAGGACGCGCTCGAGCGGCGTCACGCGAGCCCTCGCCGCGTCCGATCCGCGAGACAGGCTGCAGCCGTCAGGATGGCCTGACGCTCGTCGTCGGCTCGAGCGCGCAGCACCGCCGCCCCGTCCCGATGGTACTTCGCTGCCGCTCGCCACACCCACGCGAGGAGGCCGCCGCCAGCAAGCGAGCCGTTGCCGAGCCCCTCCGCTCGTTGTAGATCAGCACCGTCGAGTCCCGTCAGAGCGCCGCCCTGGTCGCGAGCCAGAGGCGGCGCCTTTGTTTTCACTCGCATGCTTCTCGTCGCTCCTCGCGCTGTCGAAGGAAGCGGGTCAACGCGGCCTCGCGCACCAGACGCCGCCGCCCCACTCGGATGCTCGGGAGACCTTGCGCTGTCGCCATGAGCCGCCGCAGGGTGCGCGGGTGTACCCTCAACACCCGAGCGACCTCAGTCATGGTAAGTAGCTTGTCCACTCCGCACCTCCTTGCGTCTCGTCACGCCCGCTTGCGCCCCCTCTATTCCGCGCGTGTCAGCGTTTGCTGAGAGGCACAAGAGGCGCCCGCCAACTTTTTTCCGATGTCAAAGATTGATGACGTTGGGATTCCCCGACGTCGGGGAGTGATCGTCTGGTCTACCGCACTCCACCGGCTCAGACCTTGCGGACCTCGGCGACGCTCGACACGCTGATTGCGGCGCGCACCGCGTCCACGCCTGGGGAGCTTCCATGGGACGACACGACTGGGACTTCATCGAGCGCGACATCGCGCGCAGCGAAGACGAGCTGGAGAAGCTCGGCGCGAACACGGGCGGCGTTTCCAAGGGCATCGTCACGGACCTCGTCGGCCTATTCGATACGCCGAACCGCGAGCGGGCACGGCAGGCCACGCAGCTCGCCGAGGCATCGGAGTACCTCGCGCCGGCGATCGCGCGCGAACGCGGCATCAGCGAGGACGACGCGCGCGCCGCGATCACCGGTGGCGTGCAAGAGCCCGAGCCCGGCTATCGCTCTTTGGGGCGGCTCCTTGGGATGGTCGACGCGCCCGAGGGCGAGCCGTTCAACGTGCGCATGGGCCGGCTACGTGGGATGGCCGGCCGGATGCGTGACGACGACGCGAGCCGGCGACAGACCCTCTCATCGCTAGGCGACTTGATAGAAGTCGCCGGGCAGCTCGAGGACCCGACAGCCCTTCGTGAGCCGCTGTCGACCGCCGCGCGCCGCGCCGGGCTCGGCAACGTCGGCAACCTGAAGTTCCGCCCGCCGGCGTACAAGAACCTGTGGGACTACGCCGCGCGCACCGGGAAAGACCCCGTCACCATCATGCAGACGATGAACGCGCGTCGCGGGGGTGGCGGCGGTGCGTCCTATCGGCCGACTCAGTACGAACAGGTCGTGGGCGATCTAACGTCGGCCGATCCGCAGCGACGCGCCGCGGCCGAACGCTACCTCACCAAGGGGAAGGGCGGCGGCAAGACGTCCAAGAGCCCGATGCGCGATTTGCTGAAGGCGAAGTTCGAGCAGGACATGATGGACCCGGCGAAGGCCGAGGCGCTCGACGCGGAGCTGAGCGCGCGGGCGGCGTGGGTCCGCAGCGGACGCAAGGGCCCGGAGCCCGTGACGCCGCAGCTCGACCGCTACTCGGCGCTCGCCGGCGAGGAGCTCGGCGAAGACGGCCTGGCGGCGCTCGCGCTCGAGCCCGACGAAGACGGCGACGGCATGCCTGACGTCGGCACCGACGGCGAGGGCGTCTACACGTTCGAGGATCACGACGACATCCTGAACAGCGTCGACGAGATGCCGTGATCTTCGGGCACTGCGCGGGCTACGTCGGCGTGGTCGACGTCGCGGCGCCCGTCATCGCCGCCAGGCGGTACAGGTCGCCGCGGTGCTCCATGATCGCGCTGAGCAGGTGGCCCTGCTGCAGGATCCCGTGAACGACGCCGGCAAGCGCGGAGACATGGAGCGCTTCGTTCGCCGCCGCCAACGCGACTCCCCAGCGTGCGAGCGTCGCCGCCGTCGCGAGGGCCTCCGGCGCAACCGGCGCGTCTGTGCCCATCACGTCGCCGTCGTCGATCGGAACGCGGAAGCCGAGCCGCATCAGAAGCACGCCGGGAACGACCGTCCGCACACCACCAGCTCGCCGCAGCCCAGGTCGAAGTCGATGAAGCCGCTGATCTCGCATCGCGTGACGCCCGACGCCGACAACAGCGCCCCGCGCACCTCACCGGCGAGGCTTCCGCAGGCGACGAGATGCGACTTCTTGAAGCCGAGTGCCTTCGTCTCCCGCGTCGTCGCCACACTGCACGCGATCGTGTCGCCGTCGACCACGACCACGTTGGGCGCGATCGCCGCCGCGCGTTGATTCGCGATGTCGCCGAGGACCCGCCCCACGACCGGCGACGCCTGAACGGAGACGGTCGGGAGCAGCGCCAGGACGAGGACCGCCGCCGCGGCCGCCCGCCTGATCGACGGCCCCCAGGGCTGCTCGATACCGTGGATCGGGCAGACCCAGAACATCACGCAGCCGGCATGCCGGCGCGCTTCACGCGCAGTGGGGACGCGTCCTCCGTGGGTCCGACAGTACCACTCGCCCCCCGCGGAGCGCCGACAGCGCGGCCCGAGCTCGTAGAAGGTGGTTCCGATCAGGATTCCCCGAGCGGCGGTCTGTGCGCGCTTCATCATCATGCTTCGCCTCCTTCGCGCCAGTCGGCGCGCGCGAGGGGCCTAGCATGGCGCCACAGTTAGCTGTCAAGCCCTAAGAGCGACAAGCTACCGTTTGCCTACGGTAACCGCTGACATCCCGGCCCATCAGCCCGGCAGCCGCACCGCTTGCCAGCGCAAGCGCACGCCGTTCCATCCGGTGATACCGTCGCGGCCGGCGCCCCGGCATGCCTTCGAAGCGCTCGAGCTCGGCGACCAAGGGCGCGAGGCACTCCAGGTTGGCCCATCCGCGACCGGCCTGCGGGTATCGCACTCGCGCGCATCGCCCACAGCACCATCCATCCCATCCGAACGGGCGAAAGAGCCGCTGCGCGCGGCCGCGGCACGATGGGCACCGGTAGTGCCACCGTCCTTCGCCGAGCCCTGTTCGGGCCGTTGCGTAGCCCGCCCCGTGCTCGCCGCGCTTGTCGCCGAAGTGGTGGCGGACAAAGCGCGCGACGTCGGCCTCTCGCGGGCGACCACCGAGGTACCGACGCGCGGCGCTGCGAGCCGCGCGGAGCTCATCCGCGAAGTCGAGCACCTCGCACCGAGTCACGAGCGGCCGCATACCGGCGGCATCGTGCGATGTAGCGGCGCCGCGCGCAACTTCGCCGACGCGTGGCGTGTCGAGCGCGGGGCACACGAATTCCAGCCGGGCACTGTCTGCGGATCGGGCGTCGAGCGTCGCGATGCTGAATCCCTCGGCGAAACTCGCCGTCGCGAGGTTCGTGGCCGACGCATCGACACCTTGAACTGCACCGGTGCTGCGAGTACACGATCAACCTGCAGGCGCCCTCCCCATCGGCATCGCGGAGGACCAGCGAGCGCCTCTCGCGGCATGGCGACGCACCCGAGGCTGGCGGGTGCATCCAGTCCACACCGAGCGGGCGTCGGCCCACGAGCCGTCGCCGAGGAGGATGCCATGCCACGAGGGACGATGAAGCTCATCGACCGCACCACCGGCCTCATGGAGTGCCGCGTCTGCGGAACCCGACACCGCGGGACCATTCGGCCGGACAGCGGGGGACAAATGCGCCGCGGCTCCTGGCAGTGCCTCGAGCGAGCGAGGCACACCGGGAGTTCCGCGCGCATCGCGCTAGCGACCGAGGCGAATTGCGACCGAGGTCGGTGACGGCTAGAGCACTCGGGATGAGCAGCACCGAGACCATCACCGTTCCAAACATGACGGTCGACGAGATGTATCGGGCGATCGTCTTCGACTTCGAAGCATCATGGGCAGCGCTCGCCGCCCACGGATCCGGAGGCGGGAACTTCATGTTCGGCCGCCAAGCCATGACGTTGCTCGAGTGGGCCTGCCGCCTTAGCGCCACTGACTCGAGCGGCGCGGGCCTCTCTGCGCTTACTGAGGCGCTCCGCGGGGTCGAACCCCGGTACTTCACCGTCATGCCGGGCCCATGCAGAATCCCCGGTGACTTCGTCCTCCCGCACGACCCAGCATCCGGCGCCGACCGAATGCTGCTATCCCTGATCTTCGACTTGGTTCGGCACGGCGGTGCGCACCAGTACCAGCAGATCACCGCTGCGCTCAGCGATGGCTACCTGGTTGTAAGCATGACCGGGACCACAAGAGGATTCACTCTGGACGTCGCAGCTCGCAACAGAGGGGCGCACCTCGGCGTGGGCACCGACTCGTGGGAGGACGGCAAGCCGATCGTGTACATCATGGTTCGCCCAGAGCTGCTCTTCCTCGACGTGAAGGCGGCCATCGAGACCTCGGGGCTACTCCAGCGCGGGCTAAGCTTCGATCACCTTCGGCGCGGTGGCCCCGACGAGAAGAAGGCGCGCTACAGCTACGACTGCCTCGCCGTGCGCACATCTCTTGAGGTTGCAGACCACGACCGGGTTCTGGTGAAGATCGACTAGTCCGCAGCACCCGCGAAACGCGAGAGGCGGCGACTGATCCCGTGTCCCTCCCCTCAGAGCCGCGCGTCGGGAAGAGTGGCGCGGACGCTATCGGTCAGGCGCTTGGCGGCGTCCTCAAGCTGCGTCGGCGTCCAAAAGACGATGTACTGCTGGCGGGTGTCAAAGTGAACCTTCGCGCGATCGTCGGGAGTGTCGCGGCAAGTGTAGAAGACTGGTCGCCCGAGGCCCTTCGCAAACCCGGCCTCCCAGTACGCGCCGGCGTTAGCGTGGGTGAGGTCGCACACGACGAATCGGGATCGCCGGATCTCCACCTGAATCCGATCGTCGATTGACCCTGCCGGCGGGTTCTCGTCGACGCGCAGCAACGTGAAACCCGCAGCTTCTACCGCAGGCCTGAAGCACGCGAGGAACACCGGCTTCAGCTCGTCATCGTGCCCAAAATCCATGGCCATAAACGCAGTCCTGCTCTCGCTCGCCTCACGCTGCAGCTCGAAGTACCGCTGCCAGCCGGCCATGGTTAGGCTCAGCGACGCAGCCTCGTAAGCGTTCGGCACACCGGACGCCAGTCGGCGCTCGCGATTGACTGTACGTGCGGCAACCAGACCCGCGTCGACCAGGTAGTCGACCACCCACCGCACGGTCAGCGAATCCTCGCACCCGACGATGGCCATGCCGAAGGGAACAGGCAGATCGAGGGCGAGGCCCGCCTTCGTGTGACGCCCGAGCCAACGGAGGACGTTGGTCGCCTGCTCCGCCGGCTCGGGCAATGAGCGACCCTCCTCGTACAAGCGGTACAGCCAGTCGTGGTCGATGTGCACACCGCCACGCGTGAGCGTGAGCTGCCGGACCACGAAGCTCAACACAGGCACGAACCTACGGAAACGGTCTGAACTCCTCACCGTCTCCAGGGCGCCCACAGCGTCGTACGCGAGAGAGAACGAGCCGCAGCGGATGCACTCCCCAGTGTCGAGCGAACTCGACCCTAATGAAGCCAGCTCCGTCTCGAGATCGGTCCCGCAGATCGGGCAAGCGTCCATAGCGTGCGACACCCCTCGGAAGGTATCAGACGTCTTGTTTCCCGTCGAAACGACCGCCTCGTACCGCTCCCCGACATCGGGGGGCCAACGCGTCGCCCCAGATTCCGCCGAGACGGGACCACATCGTCGGTCAAACCGCGGCGAGGCCGTATGCCGCTCCGGAATTGCCGGCGGCGACGGCACTGCTACGGCCGCCCCACGTGGACTTGATCGGCTGCTGCCGCTTCGCCGCTAGACGCGCCGTTACCGCCCACGAACTTCGTTCGCGCACGATCGCCGCGAGCAGTTACCCGAGCGTGAGGCTACAGAGACGTCCGCCCGCCGTTTAATCTGTGCAGCGCCGTCCCGTGCTTGGGGGACGATGCTCCGGCCGGCCACTGTTCGCGCGCTCGAGAGCCTGGTAGTGGGCCGCTCATGTACGCGATCCGCTCGTTTCGCGCGTCGGGTCCGAGGTCAGTATGGCGCGCGTGATGACGGCCGCCGAAGTGCGGCAGCTTGGCGAGACGCAGGCCGTCGAGTTCAAGAAGACCCTGGCCGAGCAGAAGGACGGCGTCCGCGCGCTCTGCGGCATGCTGAACACCGACGCGAGCGCCGGCGTCGTGGTCTTCGGGGTCGCTCCCGACGGCACGATCGCGGGACTCGACGGCAATCTTGACTCGGGACAGCGCAGCCTGCGCCAGTTCATCGCCCAGAAGGTCGACCCGCCGGCGGTGAACCTGGACCTCGAGCTCGTGACGTGTGACGGCGCGACGCTGCTCCTGCTCAGTGCGCTGCGCCCGAAGTCGGTCCCCTACCACGAATTCGACGGCCGCACCCCGATTCGAGAAGGCTCAGAGACGCGGGACCTCAAGCTCGCCGAGAAACAACGTCTGGCCCGTCTCCGCGATCGATCGCATCACCAAGGTCCGTGGCGGTGCGATCGCTGCGGCGCATTCTGCATGATGCTAGTCGCCGGCACCTTCAAGGTCGGCCCGGGCGGAACGACTTACGAGCCGGGCTACGCCTGCCAGTGCGGCGGTGAGTACTGGCCGGCCGTCTAGCGTAAGCGAGCACAACCAGCCGATCAGGCGATCGCCCCGGCCGTACTTCGGACACAGGACTCAGACTCCTGGAGGCGACGTCCGCCATCGTCGGACAGTCTGCTACGAGTAAGGTCTCCGAAGCCGGCCAACGGGTGCGGGGCGCATGCTCACCCTTCGATCGCCCCCGTTTTGCAGCGACTCGGCCCCACTCGGCTGTCGTCTGCGCGGTCGCCCTCCATTTCCTGCGTCGACGCCCATTCCCCGGCGTCGGTGAATTCGCCGAGGGGCCGTATCGGGTACGGCGCCAGGAGAATCGCGATCGCGAGGCCTTTCTCCTCCTCGAGAGCACGTCTTGACGGCCTACTAGGTGCCTAGGTTACACCCTGCTGCATGCGTTACCTTCTCGGCATCCTGCTCGTCCTCATCTCGACGGCGCCTTCGGTCCGCGCCGTTGTCCTGTGTGCGAAGCCCCGCCGTGACGGGACGTTCAACACCGCCATCAAGCTCCGGGAAGCCTGTAAGCCGTCGGAGCAGCAGCTCAACCCCGTCGCCCTTGAACTTCAGGGGCCGGCGGGAGCACAAGGGCCTGCCGGCCCGCAGGGTCCCGCCGGACAGTCGGGAGCTCCACTGGAGTGTGTCGCGGCTGGCCCGACGCTGCAGGACGGCCCGCCTACGCTGACGGGTGACGCGCTGTGTGCCTCGACCGGGCGCTTTTGCGTAGCCGCGTTCAATGTCTTCCCGCAGTATGCGGCGATCGACTGCAACGCCACCGCTTCCCCCGGAGGTAACTTCTCCACCTTGGTTGCCTCGTGCTGCCGGTACGCCGAGGCGGTCAGCACGACCACCAGCACCACGAACACGTCCACCACGACCTTTTCGACGTCAACGTCGGGGACGTTCTTCGTGACCACCACCACCGAGCAAACGAGCACGACCTTTAACCTTGATGTGACAAAAAATCAGGCGGCCAAGAGGCGGTTGAGGCGGCGGAAG
>CAYSOF010000046.1:0-30616 GCA_964432595.1 uncultured Binatia bacterium (SeqCode)
AGGAGGTGAGTTAACCGCAGCTACTTGGTAGCACGCGGGAGGAGGGCGTGGGGCGGTTGGGTGCCGTGCGAGGTCCGCGCGCAGCCGGGAGACCCACCACCCGGCCACGCGCGACGCCGCCCCAGCGCATCGACGCTACGAGACGACGACGCTCACCGCCCCGCAGCGACGAGCGCAGCCACGGTGAACCAGTCGTCCGTGATCCCCGCCTTCTCGCCCTGGTGGTAGTACCAGCCCTGCTCGCCGGGGAAACGCGGGCTCGGGAGCGACGCCTTCGTCGCGTGCTCGAGCTGCATGTCGACCATGATGATCGCGGGGGCGAACGGCATCTCGTCGTCGTAGACGATCGCGTTGTTGCCCGGCACCGACTTCCGGAACGACACGTCGTTGATCCAGATCTTCCAGAGCTCGCCGGAACGGTCGTAGATGTCGGAGTACGGGATGCCCCACGTCTCCTTGTCGATGAACAGGACGCGCTTCGAGTAGGCGTACTGCGGCAGCTTCGAGATGCCTTCGATCACGTAGACCTTGCGCTTCTCCCACACGTCGTCGAACGCCCAGTCGACGCCGTCCGCCCACTTCACCGGGAAGTGCTGCGCGTGCACGACGCCGAGGATCTCCTTCTCGCCGAGGAACTTCCAGTCCATCCACGCGATGTGGCCCGCGTAGCCGTAGTAGCTGTCGACGTCGGTATCCTGGCCGAAGAGCGCATCCGAGCGCTGCGCCGTCGACAAACGCCGCACCCGGCGCAGCGACGGTAGGTAGAGCCACGAGTCGTCCTGCTTCGACGACGACGTGTAGCGGTTGCCGAGCGCTCCCACGCCCTTCAGGTCGAACGGCTCGAGGATGGGGTAGAGACCCTGCTGCGCGCGGTAGCCGTTCGGGTTGGGCTTGTCCGGCTTCGGATCGACGTACAGCCGGCCGGTCCAGAACAGGCGCCGGAAGTGGTCGAGCAGGAAGTGCCGCTCCACGCCCATGTTCCCCTTGGCCGGGATCGACCCGGTGTCGGCGTCGAAGTTTCGCAGGTCGGTGTCGTCGAGTCCGTTCACGAAGCCGTACTCGTAGTTCCACATGATCTTGACGGCCTGCTGCGGATCGTTGGGGTCGAGGTTCGGGAACGGCTGGCCGGCGACGTAGTTTTCGACGGTGAGGCCGTCCGCCGAGAGCTTCACCTGCCCGGCGTACTTCTCGGTCGCCTCCTTGTACGCGCGCGGCCACTCGACGCGCTTCGACTCCGTCACGGTGATGGGCAGGCCGCGCTTGATGCACCACTCGAGCCCGGGTGAGATCAGATCCTTCACCTTGTCGACGTTCTGATCGTTGATCTTGTCTCCCGGGGCGACGTCGGCGCGCGCCGCGCCGGCGAATCCTCCCGAGAGCAGTGCGGCGGCCGCGACTGCAAGCAGTGTGCGCATCGTCGAATCCCCCAAAACCAAAAACGGACGATGCCGCCGAGCCGAAGCCCGGCGGCATCGTCGCTACGTCGGGCGCAAGGTGCGCCCGCGATCGTCAGTGACCAGCGCTGACGAGCGCCGCGACCGTGAACCAGTCGTCGGTGACGCCCGCCTTCTCACCCTGGTTGAAGTACCAGCCCTGCTCGCCCGCGAAACGCGGGCTGGGCAGCGAGGCCTTCGTCGCGTGCTCGAGCTGCATGTCGACCATCACGATCGACGGGATGAAGCCCATCTCGTCGGGGTACTGGATGGCGTTGTTGCCGGGGACCGACTTCCGGAAGCTGAAGTTGTTGATCCAGATCTTCCAGAGCTCGCCGGAGCGGTCGTAGATGTCGGTGAAGGGGATGATCCACGCTTCCTTGTCGATGAAGATGACGCGCTTCGAGTAGGCGTACTGCGGCAGCTTCGACACGCCCTCGACCACGTAGACCTTGCGCTTCTCCCACACGTCGTCGAACGCC
Organism: uncultured Binatia bacterium (SeqCode); assembly: GCA_964432595.1. GTDB lineage: Bacteria > Desulfobacterota > Binatia > DP-6 > DP-6 > DASYLJ01. The sequence goes on from CAYSOF010000046.1 coordinate 1,916, forward strand.
CAGTCGACCTTCGGGTCCCACTTCACCGGGTAGTTCTGGCCGTGGAACGAGCCGATCACTTCCTTCTCGCCGAGATACTTCCACTCCATCCACGAGATGTGACCGGCGTAGCCGTAATAGCTGTCGACGTCGGTGTCCTGACCGAACAGCGCATCCGAGCGCTGCGCCGTCGACAGGCGACGCACGCGACGCAGCGACGGCAGATACAGCCAGGAGTCGTCCTGCTTCGACGACTCGATGTAGCGGTTGCCGAGGGCGCCGACGCCCTTCAGATCGAACGGCTCGAGGATCGGGTAGAGACCCTGCTGCGCGCGGTAGCCGTTCGGGTTCGGCTTCTCCGGCTTCGGATCGACGTAGAGGCGGCCGGTCCAGAAGAGCCGGCGGAAGTGATCGAGGAGGAAGTGACGCTCGACCGTGAGCGGACCGTGATCGGCGACCGACCCCGTGTCGGCGTCGAAGTTGCGAAGATCGACGTCGTCGGTCGTGAGGAAGTTGTACGAGTAGTTCCACATGATCTTCAGCGCGAGCTGCGGATCATTGGGCTCGAGGTTCGGGAACGGCAGCCCGGCGACGTAGTTCTTCACGTCCATACCGTCGGGCGACAGCTTCACCTGGGAGGCGTACTTCTCGGTGGCCTCCTTGTACGCCTGCGGCCACTCGATGCGCTTCGTCTCGCTGATCGTGATCGGCCAGCCGCGCTTGACGCACCATTCCATGCCGGGCGAGATCAGGTCCTTCACCTTGTCGATGTTCTGATCGGTGATCTTGTCGCCCGGGGAGACGTCGGCCTGCGCCGCACCACCACCAAGGACGAGCGCACAGGCAAACGCGCCGGCAACGGCGCACCAGTAGCTTGGCTTCCTCATGGTCCCCTCTCTTCCTGAGCGTCGATGCAGCAACTGGAATGACAAACGGTTTCCCGCATTACACCGGCCCCGGATGAATCGTCAACGGGGCTCGGGCTCCAACACGCTCGTCGGTGTCCGAAGGCACGCGCGGCACCGGGAGCGCCTGGAACAGGAGGTCCTCGTAGTAGCGGACCTGACGTCCGATGAGGACGATCGGCGGGCTCTCGGCGCGGCGTGCGTAGAGCGCGGTGCCCGTCGGATTGGTTCCGCCGAGCGTCAGCGCGAGCGTCCGGCCGTCCTGCAGCGTGAGGTCGACGCTGGTCGCGCCGTCGCCGAACCCGTACGACTCGAGACCGCCCGCCGGCGCCTCGACCGGGTGGATCACCTCGGCCGCGACGATCGCCTGGAGGAATGCGCGCACGAGGTCGTTCGGCACGGCCACGCCGGCCGGCTCGACGGCGACCCAGCGCCCGTCCGGCCGCTGCATGACCATGGTACGGCCGCCGCGGTGCAATCGGATGGCCGCCACCGCGTCCGCGTCGAGCGCGACGAGCTTCGGGCGGACCGTCTCCTGCGGTGCGTCAGCGGGCGGCCGCACGCGCTCGACGAACCAGTACTGCGCACCGAGCAGCGCCGCCACGAGGTAGAGCAGAACGACGTGGCTCCAGCGCATCTCAGCTCGCCCACCGCCGCCGGACCGTCATGATCAGGCCCACCAGCGCGAACAGGGCCGGCATGCCGACGGCCACCGCGAGGAACATGACGTCGCCCTGCTCGGCCGACACGAAGAATTGGTTCATTCCCGGGATCTGCCGCGACGAACGCCGCCCCAGCGTCTGCGGGTCGCGGGCCAGCCACGCGACGGTGTTCACCAGGAGGTCCTTGTTGCCCAGGAACTCGATGAAGAAGTTGTTCGCGAACTCGGCGTTGCCGTAGGTGACGATGCGGCCCTGCTGCGGCTCGGCGTCCGGCGGCGTGGGGGGCAGGAACACGACCTCGCCGCCGACGACGATGGGCCCGCGCCGGTCGCGTCCGGCGGCGAAGTTCCCCGTGCCCTCCTGCAGGACCTTCGTGTCCTCGGTGGCCCAGCTGTCGTCGCCGGTCGTGAGCAGCGCCACGCTCGACATCCCCTTCGTGCCGTCGCCCGGCAGGCCCACGGATCGCGTGAGGGAGAAGAGCGGCGGCGCCTCCATCGGCGCCACGAGCGGATGCACGCGGCGGTCGACGCCGACACGCATGGTCAGGTACTCGCCGCCGTACATCCGCGCGTCGGGATCGACCACGACGTCGTTCGGCAGCGTGAAGCCGTAGCGTCCGAGCCACTCCGCGAACTGCGGCGCCTTCAGCGGATCGAGCAGCACGAGCGCGTTCCCGGGGCGCTGCAGGTAGCGCTCGAGGACCGCGAGCTCGTCGGGCAGGAAGTCCTTCGCCGGGCCCGCGATGACGACGACCGCCGTGCCGACGGGCACCTCTTCGCCGAGCGTCACCGGGACGACCTCGTAGTACTCCTGCTCGAGGAAGACGCGCGCCGACGCGTAGCCGCGATAGCGGTCGGTGTCGGCCAAGTCCCCTTCCCCGTGCCCCGTCACCCACGCGACGGTCTTCCGCTGCTGTCGCGTCACCTGGAGCACCGCGGCGATCAGGATCTCCTCGCGCGGGTTCGAGAACACGCGCCGGCGCCCCTCGCTCTCGACGACGAGCGCGCCGTAGGCGTCGACGCCGTACTCGCGCGCCAGCGCGGGGCTGCGGTTCACGTCGACGATCTGCACTTCGACGTGCGGCGACTCCACCTGCACCTGGCGCAGCAGGTCGCGGATCATCAGGTTGCGCGGGTCCTGCGAGCGCAGGAAGCCCAGGATGCGGACGGTACGGTCGAGGTCCCCGAGCACCCGGCGCGCGTGGTCGGACAGCGTGTAGCGCTTCTCGGGCGTGAGATCCAGACGCCAGGCGCGACCGTCGAGGATCGCCTGGCCGAGGAAGAAGATCGCGACCAGCGCCGGCAGCGCCAGCACGACGCGCAGCCACTGGCCGCGCGCCGTCAGCGCCGGCCGCGCCACTGTCGCGCCTCGAGCACCCGCAGCGTCCCCCACACGAAGCCGCCGGCCAGGAACAGGAAGTAGAAGACGTCGCGCGCGTCGATCACGCCGACGGTGAACGGCTGAAAGTGATTGAACAGCGAGACGGCCCGGACGACGGGCAGCGTGCCGCTGGCACTCGCCGCCTCGTTCCATGACAGCAGCCACAGCAGGAGCAACGGCATCGCCGTCAGGAACGCGGCGAGCACCTGGCTGTCCGTGCAGGCCGAGACGAACAGCCCGTACGCGGCGCACGCCGTCGCCAGCAGCAGAAGCCCCACGTAGCCGGCGATGAGCGGCTCGAGCGGGAACTCCTGCAGCCAGTACACCCAGAGCGGATAGACGATGGTGCAGCCGAGCAGCATCGCGACGACGATCAGGCAGGCGCCGAGCTTGGCGGCGACGATGACCCCGTCGCGCAACGGATACGTGAGCAGCAGCTCGAGCGTCCCGAGCCGGCGCTCCTCCGCGAGCAGCCGCATCGTGAGCAGCGGGATCGCCAGCATCAGGACGAGGCGGACGTCCATGAAGACGATCTGCCAGAAGTTCTCCATGATGCTGACGCCGAACCCGAACGTGACGAAATAGACCAGGTCGGAATGGAAGTAGTAGCCGGTGTACGCGAGGAACGCCGCCGCGACGAAGTAGACGACCGGCGAGCCGAAGTACGACCGTAGCTCCTTGCGGAGGAGCGCCACGAACGCGCGCATCGCTATTGGACCGACCGCACGAAGAGGTCCTCGAGCGACGGCGTGCCGGCATGGACCTCGAGCAGCGTCCAGCCGCGCGCCACGACAGCGGCGGCAAGCCCGCGCTGCACGGCGTCCGGATCGGCCGCGCGCACGCCCAACAGATGACCGGCACGGCCGTCCGCCGGCTCGACGTCGACTCCCGTCACGCCGGGCAGCGCGCGCAGCGCGGTCTGGATCTCCGCGAGCGGTCCCTCGACGCGGACGATCAGGCGGCCGACCGACTCGAGCCGTCGCGCGAGCCCCTCCGGCGTGTCCTCCGCGACCAATCGGCCACGCGAGAGGATGACCAGGCGAGAGCACAGCGCGCTCGCCTCCTGCAGGATGTGCGTCGAGAGCAGGACCGTGCAGCCGCTGAGCGAGCGGATCAGTGTCCGCAGCTCCACCGTCTGCACCGGATCGAGCCCGACGGTCGGCTCGTCGAGGACGAGGACCTGCGGATCGCCGAGCATCGCCTGGGCGAGCCCGACGCGCTGGCGAAAGCCCTTCGACAGCTTGCCCGTGTGGCGGCCGGCGACCTCGCCGAGCGCGCACCGATCGATCGCGGCGTCGACGGCACGACGGCGCGCGACGCCGGACAGTCCCTTCACCCCGGCCACGAACTGCAGGTACCGGCGAACCGTCAGCTCCGGGTAGAGCATCACCTGCTCCGGCAGGTAGCCGACCTGCCGGCGCGCCTCCACGGGACGATCGCCGACGTCGAGGCCGCCCACCCGCACGCGGCCGGTCGTCGGCGAGAAGAAGCCGATCAGGCAGCGCATGAGCGTGCTCTTGCCGGACCCGTTGGGACCCAGCAGCGCCGCCACCTCGCCCCTTCCAACCGCGAAGGAGACGTCGTCTACGGCGCACGTGGCGCCGTAGTACTTCGTCAGGTGCTCGATCTCTATCAGAAGTGCGTCGGCCGCGGTGCGTCAGTGCCCGGCCTGCTGGCCGCGCTGTGCCGCCCGGCGCTTGCGCGCCCGGGCGTGGATGATCTCGTCGGCGACGATGACCACCACGCTGAAGACGGAGACGATGATCACCGATTCCCAGAGTCCGATTTCGACCATTGTGTTCCGTCTCCTCAGCTCGCGGCCGCGGCCTGCGGCTTCACCTGCGCCCGATGGGCCTTCTTGCCCGCCTCGCGCATGATGAAGTTCGGCTTGCCGGCAATGACCATCACCGGCAGGAGCGACACGCCGCAGAGGAAGCTGATCAACATCCACCCCGCCAGCATGACGCCCATGATGGCGTTGAAGGCGATGTTCGAAAAGCCCCACGCGGCGGTACTGACGACCATGCAGACGGCCGTAAAGCTCACGGCCTTGCCGGAGGTGACCATGGCCTCGCGCAGCGACTCCTCGAGGTCGCCGCGGACCTCGATCTCCTCGATGCAGCGGCTCAGGATGTAGAGGCCGTAATCGATGCCGAAGCCGAGGCCGACGGTGACGAGCGGCAGCGTGTTGATGTTGATGCTGATGCCCGAGAGCGCCATCGTCGCGTTGATGATGATGTTGGCGACCATGAGGGGCGCCAGCAGGTAGATCCCGGCCGCGAACGACCGGTAGGTGAACAGCATGATGATGTACATCGTGCCGAACCCGAGGAGGTTCATCATCAGGTCGTTCTGCAGCAGCTCCTCGTTCGCCGCCGCGAGCACGCCGATCAGGCCGCCCGCCAGCTTGAACGTGGCCTTGTCCATCGGGTTCGCGGCGATGAACTCCTTCGCGCGGGCGATGATGCGCGCGATGTTGTCGCCCTGGTGGTTGCGGCAGAAGAACGTCACGTGCGCCGTCTGGTAGTCCGGCGTCACGTACTTCGCCGTCTCCGTCGGCGGCGAGTTCGCGAAGAAGATGAAGAACGTCTGCCCGACGTCGCGGATGCTGTTCGGGATGACGCCCCACTTCGGCTCGAGCTCGTGGAAGACCATGTTGACGGTGCGCAGGATGTCCGTGAGCGAGAAGCTGTAGCCCACGTCCCGATCGCGCTCGAGGTAGCGCTGGAACTTCTCCATCGTGTGGAGGACGGCCGGATCCTTCATCGCGTCGCGATCGTGACCCTCGGCGACGACGATGAGCGGCTCGACGCCGCCGAACTTGTCCTGAATGCGGGCGTGCGACTCGTTGTACGGCGAGTCCTTCCACACCAGCGGCGAGGCCGACGTCGCGTCACCGATGGTGATGCCCGTCGCGAAGAAGAACGCGACGATCGTGAGGACGCCCCAGAACGAGCCGATCGCGATGCGACCGGTGCGCGAGATGTTCCAGTCGGTGACGCGCGCGACGAGGCGCTTGTACCACCCCTGCTCGCGGGCGAGCACCATCTCCGGATCGGGCGCGCGCAGGTACGAGTAGACGACCGGGTTCAGCAGCAGCTCCGCGACGGTGATCGCGAGGATCCAGAACGACGTGACGATCGCCAGCTTCTGCAGCATGAGGATCGGCACGAGCAGGATCACCAGCACGCCGAAGGCGTCGGTGGCGATGCCGGAGAACGTCGGCACGAACAGCTCGGCGAACGCCGCGACGATGGCTTTTCGTTGGTTCCAGTCGTGACGTTCGAGCTCCTCGTAGTAGCGATCGTGCATCTGGATCGCGTGACTCACCGCTCTGGCGGTGATGAGGAACGGCATCACGAGGATGAGCGGATCGAGGGCGAAGCCGATCAGATGGACGAAGCCGAGGCCCCAGAACGCGGCGATCACGCCGGTCAGGGTGGGACGGAGCGCGCCGCGCCAGTCGTGGAAGTACATCCACCGGAGGATCCACTCGAGGCAGTACGTCACCGTGAGGATCCAGAAGACGTCGCCGGCGTAGGCGTACACCCAGCCGTAGAGCCGCGGCTCGCCCGCGACGTAGATCTTGATGTCCGGCTGCGGCACCGTGAGCTTCAGCTGCTGCTCGCCGTCGCCGCGCTTCACGCCGAGCGTGACCTGCGTGCCGGCGCCGGCCTTGGTGATCTCCTTGGCGAACGCGATGCGATCGGCGACCGGACGGCCGTCGACCGAGATCACGACGTCGCCGGCTTTGACGCCGGCCTCGTCGGCCGCGGTGTTTCGGTAGACGGCGTCGACGATCGCCGGCGTCGGCTCGTTGGGCTTCAGCGGGTCCTGACCCTTCACCAGGGCGCCGGTCCAGCCGGACTCGAACGGCGCGATGACGCGCTCGTTGATCTCCGTGAACGTGCGCCGGTGATCGAGTCGCGCCTCGATGAAGTTCGCGCGGACCAGCGCGGCCTTGTCGTCCAGCGACACCAGGATGCCGTAGATGCTCTCGGTGTTGTGGACGATGCGTCTGATGTTGGCCGCATCGTCGGCGGTTTTCGGCAACCCGATCATCACGGGCTCGGCTCTGAGGAAGCCGCCGGATTGGGCTCTCAGATATCGTGTGGTCCGGTGGCCGATGGAGTCGATCTGGTTGTGGTTGACGCCGTAGACCTGATCGACCGCCTCCGTGATCTTGTAGATTCTGGCCAGTGTGGGGACGTTGAAGATGTTGCCGTCCTTCACCTCGACCATCAGCTGGACGTTGTTCGCGCCACCGAACGTGCCGGCGTACTTGTTGTGGATCTGGACGAAGGGGTGGTTCTGCGGAAGCAGGTCGCCGAAGCTCGTCTCGAGCTTCAGCTGGAATGACCAGTACGCGAAGAGCCCCGTCACGATGATGACGAGGACCATGATCGGATTGCGGTAGTCGATGAGCCGCTCTCCGAGCCAGTAGAGTGCGCGCTTGTCCTGTTCGGCGGTCGTGCCAGCGCTCATGGAAGTCGTCCTATCCCTGCGACGGCAGCCAGGTCTTGCCGCCGTCCGTGGTACGGAAAATCAACCCGAAGCCGCCGACGAGCCAGCCGTTCTGGTTGTCCGAGAAATCGATCGCACGCAGCCAGGTGAGCACGTCCTGCCCGATCTCGGCGCGCGTCCAGGTGTCGGCATTGGGTTCCCGCCGCACCACCTGCCCGGCCGCCCCGATGGACCAGCCGATGCCGTTCTCGAGCTCGACGATGTCGTAGAGCGGATCGACCAGCGGCACTTCGCCGCCGTCCGTCTTGTCGTAGGTCCACTTGGTCCCGCCGTCGTTGGTACGGGCGATGTGGGCCTCGAGACCGGACGCGATGCCGTGCTCGGGCGACTTGATGTAGACGCCGAACAGGGTCGGGAGGTCGAGCACGTCGAAGAACTCCGTGCCTTCCATCAGCGACTTCGTCTGCTCGCCCCACGTCTTGCCGCCATCGGACGTGCGCATGATCTTGCCGAACTCACCGACGATCCAGCCGTTCTGCGCGTCCGCGAACTTGACGTCGTAGAAGATCGGATCGGCGGCCGCGAGGCTCTGGCCGCCCGAGAGGTCCGCTTCCATGGCGACCTTGCGCGCGGTCCAGGTGGCTCCGCCGTCCGTCGTGACCGCGAGCATCGAGCGGTCGCCGACCGCGAAGGCCGTCTTGTCGTCGATGGCGTCGATGGCGAAGAGGTAGGCGCGCTTCAGGGTGCCGTCCGCGTCCTCGAAGGTCGCGTTCGACTCCTGCGGCTTCCACGACTTGCCGCCGTCGGTGGTGTGCAGGATGAGGCCGTCCTGGCCGACGATCCAGCCGGTCTGCTCGTTCACGAAGTCGACGCTATAGAGCGCCGACTCGGTACCGCTCGTCTGGATGTTCCAGTTGTTGCCCCCGTCCGCGGTGTCGAGGATTTTGCCGCCGTAGCCCACGACGACCGCGCGGTCCTTCGTGATGGCCTGGACGTCGTAGAAGCGGTCCGTGAGGTAGACCGTCCGCTCGACGAGCGGAATCATCTCCACTTCACGATGGCAGCCGAGTGCCAGTGCGCACAACATGATCCCCGTCGGGATCGTCCAACGGCGCATGCGAGATCCTCCCCTGGGTCGCGACGGAAACGACCCGCGAGCGCGAGGTAACAAACCCCGGATTAAAGTGTCAATGGGGGCCGGGTTCCGGCGCGGGCTTCTTGGTTTTCGCGTTCGGAAACCAGGTCGCGACCTGGGACGGTTCGAGGAGCAGCTGCGAGTCGACCTTCCAGCCGCCGTCCTCCCGTACCAGGGTGTAGAGCTCGTACTCGGTCAGGCCGAGCGTGTTGGCGAAGCGATCCTGCGATTCGAGGATGTTCGGGACCTGCGCCTTGTCGCCCTCGATCTTCCCGGTGCCGACCGTGAAGTCGAATATCTTCACGTCGGCGAATCCCATGAACGTCTTCGACTCCTTGACGTAGACCTCCTTGGTCTTGCCCTGGCGCATCGCCTTCGAGATCAAGGGGTAGGCATCCTCGAACTTCTCCGCCTTGATCGCGGTGAGGTACCTCGTGAGCACGTCCTCCGGCGACCCGGCCTCCGGCGCCGCCCACACGGGCGACACGAGCAGGAGAAAGACGGCGGCCAAGGACAATGCCTTGTACGATCGCCGACGGGTGCCCTTCCTCTCGCCCGGAGCCATGGTCTGCCGGCGGCTTAGCACATGACGCGGCGGAGGCGAAGGCGGGTGACGATTTCGCATCGCCGACACACTTTTTCGTCGCAAGCGTCACAGCCTACAGCTGAGAATCTCCAGCGCAGTCTGCGTGTGACCGTGGCACGTCAGTTGCTGCCCGGGGGAGCGTCGCTTTCGGGCGACGTACACGGCGAAGAGGGAAAGAATCGTATGGAAGAGAACGCTGGCAACCTGATCCGTAGCCTCCGGCAGAAGCTGGGCATGACCCAGGAGGAGTTCGCGCACGAGATCGCCGTCACGGTGTCCACCGTGAACCGGTGGGAGAATGCGCACGCCGAGCCGAGCAAGCTCGCCTGGAAGGCCATCCAGGATCTCGCTCGCAAGCGCGGCCTCACCGACGACGTGTTTCGTAACGCCGACGTCCTGGCCGAGGGCTGACGCCCCGGCCGCCGACGCCTCCGCTTCCCCCCGCACCACCCCCAGGGGCGGCGTCGTGTCCACTCACGACGCCGCCCACCCCGCGGGCTCGCCGAGCCCGTCCCTCGATCCACGCGGTCCCCGGCCGGTGCCGTCCGACGCGCACCACGGGTGCGTCCGCGATCGACGGCCACGCTCGTCGCCGGGACGCGGCTCGAATCCAGCGACGCGTTTGCGGCGATCGGCAGCCGCATGACGGTCGCCTCCGGCCATCGGCCCGCCTCGCACCGGCGCTGCGCAGACCCGCCGTCGCGCTCCAGCCCCGGGAACACAGCGATTTTCGCGGACGGCGCCATGGCGGGCCCGCTCACGCGCCACCAGCGTCACACGGCACGAGCTTTGCGTCAGGGCTGACACACCCGGGACAGCACCGGAGCCAAGACACGATGGCACAACACGCGACCGACGACGGCCTCTCGCGCGAGACGCCTCCCCCCCTCGGCGACCGACGCGACCAGCCCAAGGTCCTGATCGTCGAGGACGATCCCGACATCCGGAACATCCTTGCCCTCTTCCTCGGCGAGAAGGGCTTCCAGGTGAAGGTCGCCGAGAGCGGCGACCGCGCACTCGCCATGCTTCACGAGGAGCCGATGGACCTGATCCTCTCCGACGTCCGCATGCCGGGGATGAGCGGCCTCGACCTGCTGCGCGACGTGAAGGAGCGCGACCCGGAGATCCAGCTGGTCCTCATGAGCGCCTACTCGAACGTGCGCGACGCCGTGCAGGCGATCCAGCTCGGCGCCGCCGACTACGTCGAGAAGCCGATCGACTTTCGCCGCCTCGAGCGCGTCATGCAGACGGTGCTCGAGAAGCGCGACCTGCGCCATCGCACGAAGATCCTCGAGCAGCGGCTGCAGGGCGTCGTCAGCTTCGAGGGGATGGTCGCCCGCACGCAGCGGATGCTCGAGACGTTCGCCTTCATCGAGCGGCTCGCGCGCTACCCCACCACCGCGCTGATCACCGGCGAGAGCGGCACCGGCAAGGAGCTGGTGGCGCGGGCGCTGCACAACCTCTCGCCGCTGCGCGACCGGCCGTTCATCGTCTGCAACTGTACGACGCTGGCGCCGACGCTGCTCGAGAGCGAGCTCTTCGGGTACGTGCGCGGCGCCTTCACCGGCGCCGACCGCGACCGCAAGGGTCTGTTCGAGGCCGCCCACGGCGGCACGATCTTCCTCGACGAGATCGGCGAGCTGCCGCTCGGCGTGCAGGTGAAGCTGCTGCGCGTGCTCGAGAACCGCGAGATCAAGCGCGTCGGCTCGCCGGAGCCCATGAAGGTCGACATCCGCGTGATCGCGGCGACGAACCGCGACCTCGCCCACATGGTCCAGCAGGAGACGTTCCGCGACGACCTCTACTACCGGCTGAACGTGGGCGCGATCCACCTGCCGCCGCTGCGTGATCGCGAGGACGACATCGAGCCGCTCGTGCGGCACTTCGTCACGATCTGCAACCAGAAGCTCGGCCGCACCGTCGCGGGCGTGAGCCCGCAGGTGATGGCGATCTTCCTGCGCTATCCGTGGCCCGGCAACATCCGCGAGCTCGTGAACGTGATCGAGCGCGCGATGGTGGTCGCGAAGGGCAGCGTCATCCTGCCCGAGCACCTGCCGCCGCACATCTTCGAGACGCGGCAGCCCGTCGTCGGCGACACCCAGCGTCCGCCGGAGCTGTCGTTGGAGGCGGCCGAGCGCGAGCAGATCCTGCGCGCGCTGCAGGCGTCGGGCGGCAAGCGCATCGAGGCGGCACGCCTGCTCGGGCTGTCGCGACGGACGCTCTACCGCAAGCTCGACCGCTACGGGATCACATGAGCCTTCCCACGGTCGTCACCCTGCTCGTCTATCTCGCGATCGTCGCGGCGTGCGACGTGCGCGCCGGCCGCGTGCCGGCGTGGTGCCTCGCGCTCGGCGTCGCGGGGGCGATCGTCATGACCGTGCGGCCCGACGGGACGGACCCGAGGGCGGCGATCACGGGCGCAGCGGCGGCCTTCGCGGTCGTCGTCGGCCCCGCGCTCCTCGGCATCGTCACGCGCGCCGACGTCGGCGTCGCGACCGTCGGAGGCGCCTGGCTCGGTCCGAGCCTCGCCCTGCAAGGGCTCGTGATCGCATGCGCCGCGGCGCTCGTCGCCTCGGTGGCCCTCGTCGCCGCGCGGTCTCCGCGCCTGCTGCTGCAGCTCCCGCACGCGTTCGCGCCGCTCATGACGCCGGCGCGCGCGCACGTCGCCATTCCGTGCACGTTGCCGCTCGTCGCCGGCTTCGCCACCACCGCGCTGCTCGCGACGCGTGGATGAGCTTCCGACCACTGCCCGCTGGAGGAACCATGTCCGACCCGAACAACAAGCCGCGCATCCTGATCGTGGAAGACCACCCGCTCATCGCCGAGCTGGTGGAAACGCGGTTGCGCATCGAGGGCATGCAACCCGTGAAGTGCCCCGGCGGCCGCGAGGCGCTCTCGCTGGTCGGCACCGAGCGCTTCGACCTCGTCATCCTCGACATCATGATGCCCGACGTGGACGGCTACGAGGTGCTGCGTCACATCCGCGCGACCTCGTCCACCGCGACGCTGCCGGTCATCTTCCTCACGGCGAAGTCGACGCCCGCGGACATCGAGAAGGGCCTGTCGCTCGGCGCCAACCACTACATCACGAAGCCGTTCAGCGGACAGGACCTGATGCGCAAGGTGCGCCTCTGTCTCGACGAGCTGAAGGCCGCGACCGCGGACGCTCCAGCCGCCGGATGACCCGCCGCCGCCTCCTTTTCGGCCTCGCGCTGGGTGCGTGCGCACCCGCGGTGGCCCGCGCCGACTGGCAGCGCGGCCGGTATGGCGAAATCCCGCTCTCCGGCGACGGCACGGGCTGGCTCGTGGACGTCACCGTGAACGGCGGCGCCAGCGGCACGTTCCTCCTCGATACCGGCGCCAGCTTCTGCGTCCTCTCGCCGAGCTTTTCGCGGCGCCTGCGCCTGCCGTCCGCCACGTCGCACGTCGAGCTGCAGACGGCGAACGGCATCGTCCGCGCCCCGCTCGTGCGCCTGCGCTCCCTCGACGTCGGCGGCGCGCGCGCGCAGGACCTGCACGCCGTCGTCCACGTCGCCGTGGCCCCGCCGCTCGACGGAGTGCTCGGTCTGAACTTCCTGAACAACTTCAGCTACGCGATCGACCCCCGCCGGCGCACGCTCCGCCTGACGTGACGCCGACCGTGCTCTCGCGCGGCGTCAGGTTCCGAGGACGTTGATCGTGCAGGCGGAGCCGAGGCCGATCACGTGCGCCATGCCGACCGTGGCGCCCTCGACCTGACGATCGCCGGCGCGGCCGCGAAGGTGCTGCGTCACCTCGTAGATGTTCGCGACACCGGTGGCGCCGAGCGGATGCCCCTTCGACAACAGCCCGCCGGAGACGTTCACCGGGATGCGGCCGCCCCACGACGTCTCGCCCTCGTCGATCAGGCGGCCCGCCTCGCCGTCCTTGCACAGGCCGAGGTTCTCGTAGTGCAGCAGCTCCGCGGTCGCGAAGCAGTCGTGCAGCTCGACGAGATCGAGATCGTCGGGCCCGACGCCCGCGCGCTCGTACGCCTGCTTCGCCGCGTTGCGCGTCAGCGTGCTGATGTCGGGGAAGCTCAGGTCACGATCGGTCCACGGATCGGACGTCAGCACCGACGCGAGCACCTTCACCGTCGCACCGAGCTCGCGCGCCTTCTTCGCCGAGACGAGCACCGCGGCCGCCGCGCCGTCGCCGGTCGGGCAACACATGTAGAGCGTGTTCGGGTAGGCGACGACGCGCGCGCCGAGCACCTGCTCGAGCGGCGTCTCCATCTGGTACTGCGACAGCGGATTCCGCGTGGAGTGCTTGTGGTTCTTCACGGCCACCTTCGCGAAGTGGGTCTGCGTCGTGCCGTACTTGCGCATGTGCTCCATGCCCGCCTGCCCGAATACCGCCGGCATGAGCCCGCTGCCGATGACGCCTTCGGTACGGATGCCCGAGCCGCCGCCGCCGAGGAGCCCCATCTTGCCCATCTGCTCGACGCCGACGGCGAGCGCCACGTCGCACTCGCCCGCCGCGATCGACAGCCACGCCTCGCGGAACGCGGTCGAACCGGTCGCGCATGCGTTGGAGACGTTCACGACGGGAATGCCCGTCTGTCCGATCTCCTGGAGGATGCGCTGCCCGACCATCGCGTTCGCCTGCAGCAGGCACCCGGCGGTCATGAGCTGGACGTCGCGCAGCCCGATGCCCGCATCGTCGAGCGCCTGGAGCGCCGCCTCGCCGCCGAGCTCGGGCACGTCCTTGTCCTTGTAGCGGCCGAACTTGAGCATCCCGACGCCGGCGACGAACACCTCTGCGGCCATGGCCATGTCCTCTCAGGCGCCCTGCTGCGGGCGGAAGTAGAACGCGACGACGTCGTTGCCCTCGCGGTCCTGCTGGCTCACGCCCGTCGTCATCTCGACGGGCATGCCGAACGCGATCTTCGCGGGATCGGGCTCGACGTCGATCAGGTTGCAACGCACCGACACGCCCTCCGGCAGGTCGACGATGCCGACGACGTACGGCACCGGCACGCCCGGCATCGACTGGTGCACGATCGACCAGACGTAGACGGTTCCGGTGCGCGACAACGGAACTTCGCGGAACGGTCCGCGCCCGAGGCACTTGCTGCACGCGATGCGTCCGCCGAGGTAGGTCGCGCCACAGGCGTCGCAGCGCACGCCCACCAGGTGCGGCTCGCCGTGGTCCGGCAGGCGCAGAAACGGCACGATCGGACGGCGCGGGCGCGCGGTATCGGCGCCGGAAGCGGAATCGCTCATCGCGTTCGACGTAGCACCGCCGTCGCGACGCTGTCCACCGTACGCGGCAGCGGGAGGCCAGCATGATGCCGGCCTCCCGCGTTCGTCGTTCAGGGCGCTGGAGGGGCGCTTACTGAACGAACGCGCCGCTCGGCGACGCGCAGTACGTCGCAGGCAGGGTCCCGTCGACCGCCGCCTCGACCGTCGCGGTGAGGAACGCGCCGGTCACGCTGCTACCGTAGCACTCGGGCGACTCGCCCTTCGGCGGAGCGCAGGCCTTGTTGATGCCGTCGATCGACTTCTGCTCCGCCTTCTGGACGCACGCCGCGGTCTTCGGATCGGCCGCGACCGGCGGGTTGCAGCTGTTCGGCGGCAGCTTGCCGGACGCCTCGGCCGTCTCGCACTTCGCGTAGCACTTCGACTTCGCGCCGACGAACTTCGCGAGCGTCTTGGCCGTGCTGTCCTGGCACTTCGCCTCGCCCTTGGTCAGCTGGTCCGGACTCGCCGAGTCGTCGCAGTACACGACGCTGACGAGGAGATCGACCTGTGCTTCGGTCGACGCCACCCGGGTGTTCGCCTCGGCCGTACAGTCGCCGCCCGAGTAGCACTCGGGACAGTCCTTGCTGCACGCCTTCTGGAACCCGGCGATCGCCTTCGCCTCGGCTCCCTTGACCGGATCGTTGATGCACGTGGACGTGGTCCCGGCGTACGGCGGATCGCAATCGGTCGCGGGGTTCGTCCCCTTCCGCGCGCCCGCTTCGCACTTGGTGACGCACTTCTGCTTCGCGGCGACGAACTTGGCGATCACGTTCGACCCGCCGGTCTGACACTTCGACTCGTCCTTCGTCAGCTGCGCGCCGGCTCCCGGCGCCAGGACGAGCCCCGCGAGTAATCCCGCGGCAACGAAGCCCCCTATCGCGTGCTTCATATCTCTCCCCCTTCCGATGGTTAGGCACCGCGGCGGGCGCCCTGTGTTTCAGTTGACGACCCTAGTCCCCGCCGGTGGGTCGTCAACCCCTTCTCGCTCGGCCGGAACCAAAAAAATGCGAACGACTCTCGCGAGTTGCAGATCGACACGCGGTACGTTCGATCGGCTACCGCATCGACCCGCGACCCTTCGGTTCGATGTCGCCTACTTCGCGGCGCCATGACCTGAACGGGATACCCCAGGGCCCTTACCGGCCGGCCGCGCTCTTTACGGCGCGCGCCGTCTTCCGTATGGCGCCCGCATGACTGCCAGCACTGATCCCCTGCGCGATCGGGTCGCCGTCGTCACCGGCGGCGGCAGCGGCATCGGCGCCGCGATGGCGACCGCGTTCGCCGCCCGCGGTGCGAAGCTCGTGCTGGCCGACGTCGATCCCGTGGCGCTTGCACGGACGACGGCCGCGCTCGAGGCGCGCGGCGCCGTGGTCCTACCCGTCGAGACCGACGTCGGCGACCGCGCGCAGGTCGAAGCGCTCGCCGTGCGGACGGTCGATCGCTTCGGCGCGGTGCACGTCGTGTGCAACAACGCCGGGATCGCGGTCGCCGGCCCGCTCGCCGACGCCACGCCCGCCGACTGGGAATACACGATGCGCGTCAACTTCTGGGGCGTCGTGCACGGCGTCTCGGCCTTCGTCCCGCGGCTGATCGCACAGGGTCAGGGTGGCCACGTCGTCAACACCGCATCGATGGCGGGGCTCGTCGGGATGGAGTGGCTCGGCGTCTACTGCGCATCGAAGTTCGCCGTCGTCGGTCTCACCGAGGCGCTCCAGCGCGAGCTCCGGCCGCACGGCATCGGCGTCAGCGTGCTCTGCCCCATGATCGTGCAGACGGCCATCACCGCCAACTCGATCCGGAACCGTCCGGCGGCGTTGCGCAACCCGGGCACCGGCGACGCGATGCCGGACGCCGACGCGCCGCCGCTGGCCGGCGGCATCATTCCCGTCGAGGAGGTCTCACGCCGCGTCGTGCGGGCCATCGATCGCGGCGACTTCTACGTCCTGACGCACCCCGAGCAGCGCGAAATCCTCCGCCGCCGCGCGGCCCGTCAGGACGCGATGTTCGACCCCGACCGCTGGTAGCTCACTGCGCGTTGCGCTGGAGGAACGCCGCAAGCGGCGCCAGCACGTCGTTCGTCGGGTCGTCCTGCGCCGTGAGCACGTCGACGTGCGCGTAGCCCTCCGAGATGTACACCTCGAAGCCGCCGGCGACGTCGCCCAGCGTCGGAAACGCGGGGTTCGGCATCGTGGCGTCGACCACGCGCGGCGTCCCGTCGCAGCTGGGCGCCGCGCACGTGCCGATGCTGTTCGCGAACGCCACGAAGCTCGCCTTCACCGGCGCAAGCCCGTTGCTGCCGCCGAAGCCGATCACGGGGATGTCGATCGACGCCGCCTGCGTCAGGTTCTCGATGTCGCGACGGCCGCGGCCGATCGACAGCGCCGACGAGTCGAGGCCGACGGACTGCGAGCAGTTCTGCGCCGTCGAGCACATCGCCCCGACGTTGCCGACGGTGCACGTCCCGGCGCTGCACACGCCGGTGACGGACGTCGTGCCCGGGCCGGCGTTCGGATAGTAGTTGTCCGTGAAGTTCGTGCCGCCGGCGTAGAAGGTGGTCGCGAGCTGGTCGAGTCGCGTGGGCTCGACCTCCTGGCCCCACACGCCCGCCGGCAGCGCCACCGGCTGCGCGCCGTTGTTGGGCAGGACGGCCGGCGGCAGCGGCCCCTCGGTGACGTCGAGCCACGTGGTGAGCCCCCCCACGACGGGCCCCGGCGCTCCAACGGACGTCGCGACGAAGAACGCCAGACCCGCGATGGGTCCGTCGTCGTCGACGAATGCGCCGATGCCGCCGAGCGCGGTCGTGGCGCCCAGCGCCGCGAGGACGCCGAGGTCCGGCACCTTGGCGACGGCGTTGTTGCCGGCGGCACCCTGGTCGGCGCTGATGATGTTCCGCGTGCCGTCGGGATCCAGCGCCGCCTGGAGGGCCGACGTCTCGCCCGCGGCGAGGATGCGCGGGTTCAACAACCCGGCGACGACCGAGTACGACGTGGTCGGCAGCGTGCACTTCGGCGGCACCTGCCCTACGCAATCGGCCGCCTCTGTGGCGATCGTGCATGCAGTGACGCCGTCGACGCAGCGGGGCGCGTTGTCGCGGACGGCGCCGAAGAGGCCGCCGTCGAACTTCGCCTCGATGCGGTCGAGCGTGTCGGCCGTGAGCGGCGTCGCGCTGGTGGACGCGCCGCCGCCCTCGAGCAGCACGAGACCCCGCAGCTTCGCATAGCCCGGCTCGGGCGCGCCCACGCCCGTCAGATTGAAGTCGGTCGCCGCGTAGCGCGCCGTGAAGCCGGTGCCGGCGGAGTGGCCTCCGAGGAACACGTTCTGATTGCGCGCGACGAGGCGGGCCGCTTCCACCACGGCATCGATGTCCTGCGAGAAGACGAGGTTCGTCCAATTCGCGATGAACGGGACGTCGCCCTGGGTGTCATAGAAGACGCTGCGGCGATTCGGGCCGGCGGCCAGCGTCGGATGCAGCACCAGACCGAGCTCGCCGCCGAACAGCCAGTCGAGCGCGATCTCGGGGCTCAGGAACTCCTCGGCGACGTCGAGCCCGGCCGAATCCTCGAGCTGGTTCGTCCGCCGGTCGAACGCCCAGACCTCGACGATCTGTCCGCCGGTCTGCGCGCGCGCGATCAGGTTCTCGGCGAGGATCTTGAAGTCACCCGCGCCGCCCTCGAACCCGGGCACCAGGATCAGGATCGCATCGGGCTGCTGCTCCGCACCGGCCAGCCGATGCCGCGTGTACCGCGCGCGGTTCAGGCTGAAGCTGCCGCCGCCGAACTGCGTCAGCAGCTTCGGGTTCGTCACGACCACGCCGCTCGTTCCGGGCGTGTTCGCGGGCTCGGCCTCGCTCGGAATGTCCTCGGTCGTCCGTATGACGATCGTCGTGCAGGAGTTCGTCGCGTCGCCGCTGCAGACGTCGGCGAAGGGCGACGCCCAGCAGGCCGTGCGGACGACGCTGCCGTTCGAGGCATCGATGCACTTGGGCGCCTTCTTCACCGTCGCCTTGGTCTTGCCCGACGAGATCTTCGCCTCGCAGCAGACCACCCGCTCGTCGGTGGGCCGATAGCCGCATGCCGCCTTGGCATGCAGCTTCGTCACCTCGCCGCGACACTCCTTGCGGAGCGTGAAGGCGCCGAGCAGCGGCGTGCCATCGAGCGCGTCGGCGATCACCGTCTTCGCGCACTTGACGTACTTGCCGTGCGTCTTGTCCGGCGTGGACGCGTCGTAGTCGGCGCACGGGCAGCTGCGGGCGATGGCGCCCCGCACGGCCGCGATGGCCTTCGCGTCGCCGAGCGCGGACGCGCCGGTTCGACAACGGTCCGCCGCGTCGGCGGCGGGAACGGCGAGGAGGAACGTCAGTGTCAGCAGCGTGGCGAGACGGGGCGTACCCATGCGCACGAAGAAACCGCACGCCGTTCGATGGTGTCAAGCCACGATGCGCTACGACGTCACGAAATCGCGCTGAGGGCGATCAGCGTCTGGGCGGCGTAGTACGTCACCATGACCCAACCGTGGGCGCTCGCGAAGCGGTGGACGAAACGGTTCGCCGCCAGCGTGGCGTCGGACGTCATGAAGAGCAGCGCGCCCGCCAGGGCTCGTGTCGCGCTCGGCTCCGGAACGTCCGGTGCGCCGGCGCGCCGCGCCGCCGCCCACGCCATGAGTGCAATGACGGTGACGTAGCAGGCCACGGGCGCGCGGAGACGGCCCAGATGCGGCCAGAGAAACCGCAGGTACGCCGCCGTGACGACCGCCAGCCCGGCGATCCAGCCCGGCGCCGATCCGCCCGCCGCGGCGCTCGTCACGAACGCGACGACGTAGACGACGTGGGCCAGCAGGAAGCTCGCGAGACCGGGCACGAAGCGGTCCGGGAAGACGAGGCACACGTCGCCGACCGCGGACAGCACGAGGCCGAGCGCGATCAGCGTGGCGTAGGCGCTCCCCCCGACGGGCTCGGGCGTCCGCAGCACGAGGCCCGCGAGGAAGAGGATCGGCAGCGCCTTCAGCACGCCCGCGAGCGCTCGGCGTCCCGTGAAGTACGCCACCAGGTGCGCCGTGCCGATCACGGTCACCACCGTCGCCACCACGGCCGGCGTCACGCGTCCTGCGCTCCGGCGATCGCGACCCACTGCTCGAGCAGGGGCGGCAGGACGCGGAGGTCGGCATGGCGCGCGAACGCGCGCTCGACGGCCGCGAGCCGCGCCGACTCCCAGCGCGCGTCGCTCCACCCCGCCGTCTCGCGGATCAGCTCGACGGCCTGATCCTCGGTGCTCCAGTACCGTCCCGCGTCGCCGACGTACGCCGCCGCCGCCGGACACGCGCGCGCGAGAACGTGCGCGCCGGTCGCCATCGCCTCGGCGATCGACATCGGCATCCCGTAGGGCGCCGTGAGGCCGTGCGTGTGGAGATAGATGCCCGCTTCACCGAGCAAGGCCGCGACCTCGTCGTGTTGGAGATCGACGCGCAGGTCGACGGGATCGCCGTGTGCCGCGTTGATCCGGCGCAGCTCGTCGACGAACCCCTCGAGCCGCACGGCACGGCAGACGGCGAGCACGAAGCGATGCGACGGACAGCGCGCCGCGATGCGGATGAAGGCGTCGAGGTCCTTCGTGGGAATCGCCGCCCCCGCCCGCACGACGAGCCGCGGGTCCTTCTGCGCCGACGGCCGATAGCGGTCGGGCTGGAAGGCCGCGACCATGCCGCGGATCTTCGAGCCGGGCCGCAGACCGCGCGGCACGAGGTGCGGAAAGAGGTAGATGCCGTGCACCGCGGGGTCGGCGTCGAGCGCGGCCAACCGGTCCGGCGCGAACTCGAACCCGTGGCCGCGGACCGTGATCGGCACGCCCGCCGCGGCGACGGTGTCGCGGAATGCGAGCGCCTGATCGAGCCAGTGCACGTGCACGACGTGCGGCCGCAGCTCGGCGATCACCTGCGCGAGATCGCCGTCGCGCACCGGCACCTCGCTGTCGAACGCGGCGGCCGGCGGCTCGCTGCGCCATACCGTCACGTCGACGCCCAGGCGCTTCATGTACGCCACCTCGACGCGGACATAGCTCTCGGAGAGCTGCGGATAGTGCCACAGCGCGAAGAGCGCGCGGACCGGTCGCGACACCGGGCGCTCGAGCTTTCGCCATATCCAGTACAGACTGTGATGATAGCTGACGCGCGTCGAGACCTGGTCGGGCAGCCCGTACTCGTATTCGCCTCCGACGATCGGGACGACGGTGGGCACGGTGTCGGGCGCGGCGGTGTAACGCAGGATGAGATCCCAGTCGACGAGCCGCTCGAGCGACTCGTCGAACCCGCCGAATCGCTCGACCAGCGCGCGACGGTGCGAAAACACGTTCAGGTCGATGAAGTTGCCGTCGCGCAGCGCGGCCGCGTCGAACGGCTCGCCGCGCACGAACGAGTCGCCGCGCGTCCGGTCGTGCACGAGCTGCGCCAGGTACACCGTCTGCACGCCCGGCTCGGCGAACGCGCCCACGACGGCGTCGAGGTACCCAGGGTCCCACGCGTTGTCGCTGTCGAGATACGCGACCACGTCCCCACCGGACGCCGCGACGCCGCGATTGCGCGCGCGCGCCTGCCCGCCGTGATCCTGGCGGACCACGCGAATCCGGCGGTCCGACGCGTAGCCCGCGAGGACGGCCGCGGTGTCGTCGGTGCTGCCGTCGTCGACGACGACCAGCTCCCACCGCTGGTACCGCTGCACCTGCACGCTGGCGATCGCGTGCGTCACCTGTGCGGCGCGGTTCCAGGTCGGCAGGACCACCGAGACGAGCGGGCCCTCGACGCACGCCGGCGGCAGCGACGCGCTCATGTGCCGGCGCGCCAGCCACGCGATGGAGCGCCCGTGCCGCGTCGCGCTGTCACGCATCTCGTGCGCGGTCCGCTCGAGCCACTCCACGGTGTCGCCCGTCGCACGCTGGGCGACCCCGAGGTCGCCGACGACGGTGCCGATATCCGCGGCGACCGCGTCCACACGCGCGTCGAGGCGCGCCCGCGCCGCCGTCCCGGCGTCGTCGACGCGCGCGAGCTCCGACCGCAGCGCGGCGAGCTCGCGTTCCGCCGCCAGCGCGCGATCGCGTACACCGACCATCATGGCGGCGTGGTCGGCGAAGCGCGCCTGGAGGAGACGGCGCTCCCCCTCGACGTCGGCGACCCGCCCCTCGAGCCGGGTCAGATCGCCGCCGACGAGCACACGGCCGATGCGTCCCGCGAGCCGCCAGCGCGCGGCGCGCACCGCGGCGAGCAACCCGTCGGATCGCCACACCCGCAGAAAGCTGTTCAGACGACGGCCCACGCGGCGCGACCCGTTACGGCTTTTACCGGAGCCGCGCAACACGCACGGGCGCGCCACACGCGACGCTCACCGGCAGGCGAGATCGACCTGCATGCCGACGTGGTCCGACGGCCAGCAGATCGGCAGGGGCGCCGCGCCGCATCCCGGGGCGAACGGATTCGGCTCGTCCGCGAAGAGGCGCGTCGCCACGCCGTCGCCGTCGGGATCGCCCGCGGGCTCGACGGCGCACGTCCCCGTCGCGGGCGGGACGACGAAGACGAAGTCGATGCGCGCGGACTCGTTCGAGGCGGGCGATTCGAGCTCGGCGAGATCGTCGTCGGCGCGGCCCGACGTGCAGCCGGTGCCCGTCGCCGGGTCGCACGGCGGCAGGCCGGCCGCATCGTACGCGTCCGGCCACCCGCGGCCCGTGAAGGTGGCGTGCACCGCGCCGCCCGGCGACGCGTTGAAGTCGCCGGTGACCAGCGCCGGCCTACCGGCGGACGCGCGCGCCTCGACGGCGTCCGCGACCTGCACCGCCTGACATTCGCGGACCGTCGCGGCGCCCGCGGCGATGCACGCCGCGGGGCAGTCGGCGCCGCACGGCTGCGGGCCGCCGTCGATCCCGGCGGCGAGGTGGGTCGTGAAGACGTCGAGCGGGCCGGCCGGGTGGTCGTGGCGCGTCCACAGGACGTTCCGGAAGTTGCGATGGAGGCGCTGCACCGCGTGCGCGACGACCGGCACGCGCGACAGCACGAGCGCATCGTCGATCGCGTTCACCGCCTCGTACGTCACGGCATACGTCCCGCCGCAGACGCCGGCGACGGCCGCCGTCAGCGTCGGCACCTGCGCCTGGAGGATCTCCTGGAACGTCACCACGTCGGGACACCCGCGCGCCTCGATCCACTGCGCTACCAGCGCGACGCGATCGGCGAAGCGGCAGCTCGCCGTCGCCGGCGCACAGCTGACGCCGTGCAGGACGTTCAACGTGGCGGCCGTTACGCTCCGGGTCGGACACGCTGCCGGCGCGAGCGCGTTGGCGGCGCGGAACCGCCCGGCCGCGTTGCGCGACACGTCGCCGCCGAAGCTCGCGCACCAGCGGGTCGCATCGAGGTCGAGCGTCACGACGACGGGAAGCCGTTGCGGCCCCGGCGAGGCTACGCACGGCCACGCGGCGCGCCGCACGACCACCCCGATGCGGCCCGGACGCAGGACGACGCGGACGTCGCCCGACGCATCGCGATACCGGTACCCGCCGCGTGCGCCGTCGCGTCCGATGGGCACCCATCCCGCGGGATCGAGCACCAGCGTGGCGAAGCACTGCCCATCGGCGGCGCCGCCGTTGATCGTGAGGCGGCCGGCCGCGAGGCGCGGATCGGCGAACGGTGCCGCGATCGCGGGATCGCGCAGCGTCGCCCGCGCCGCGCGCGTGTCCGTGCCGAGCGCGAGCCGCCGCCCCGCGACGGGCACGTCGGCCGCACGCGCCGCACCGGCGACGATCAGCAGGAGTCCGACGAGCGCGAGCATCCGCATGCAGGGAGCTTCCCTCCCCGCACGGCACGCCGTCAATCCGACGGCGTCAGGCCGACGGCCGCCGGAGCAGCGGGATCGACTCGTCGCGCTCGAGCACCGTGACCAGCAAGGGCTCCCCCTCGCACGCGAACGCCATCTGGCCCGTCATGCAGCTCCCGGGGACGCGCGCGGTGAAGTCGGTCCCCTGTGCGACCGTCGGCAGCGACAGCTGCGACGGCTCGGGCAACAGCGCCTTCAGATTTCCGCCCGTCATGTTGACGAGCTCGCCGACGGCGTCCTGCGTCTGCGCGATCGTCGCCATGGCCGCGTCGACGTCGAAGATCGCCGCGGCCACCCGTCGCGCGAGCGACTCGGAGCAATGGAGTGCGATCGCCCCCTTCCACGCCCCGGTCACGTGGACGCAGCCGGCGAAGGTGGTCCCGGCACGCTCGCGCACGGCGTCGGGATCGATGCGCTCGACCGACAGGCCGACGATCGCGGCCCAGATCGACTCGGTGATCGCGAGGATGTCGTCCTCGGGAATCGGGGTCATGACGCGCTCCTTCCGCGGTCGCGCAGCCGGTAGCACGTCGCCTTGTCCACCGGGATGCGTTCGAACGCCTCGTCCAGATTGATCGTCGTCTCCGCGCCACCGAGAAACAGCCACCCGTCGGGCCGCAGGAGGCGGCGGACCTTGCCGAGGATCTGCTGCTTCGTTTCGACGTCGAAGTAGATGAGGACGTTGCGCATGAAGACGACGTCGAACTGGCCCATCGTCGGCCAGTTGCCCGCCAGGTTCATCTCCTGCAGCTCGACCATCGCGCGCAGCTCCGGCTTCACCTGCCACGTCGTGCCCTGCTTCTCGAACCACTTGACCAGCATCGGCGCCGGCAGCCCGCGGTTGACCTCGAGCTGGCTGTAGCGGCCCTCGCGCGTGCGCTGGAGCATCTCTCGCGAGATGTCCGTCGCCAGCATGCGGACGCCCCAGTCACCGAGCACCTGCCAGCGCTCGCGCAGTACCATCGCGATCGAGTACGGCTCCTGGCCGCTCGACGAGGCGCCGCACCAGATGTCGAGGCGGCGCTCGCCACTGCGCGACTCGAGCAGCTCCGGCAGGACGACCTTGCGCAGCGCCTCGAACGGATGGACGTCGCGGAAGAAGGTCGTCTCGTTCGTCGTCATCGCCTCGATGACCTTGCGCTCGAGGCCGCCGCTGCGATCGGAACGGATCTTCGCCACCAGGTCCTCGAGCGACGCGCAGCCCTCTTCCCGCGCCACCGGCATCAAGCGCGACTCGGCGAGGTACTCCTTGCCCGGCTCGAGGACGATGGCCGACCGCTCGCGTACGAGCTTGCGGATGTAGTCGAATTCGCCTGCCCCGATCGTCATGACCGCCTCACCGTCCGCGCCGTCTCCGACGCCTGGGTCGTGGTCGCCGCGCGCGCCGGCCGCGCCCCGCGCAGCCGCCGGACGATCTCCGGCGCCAGATCGGGCAGCGGCAGTATCTTTTCCGCGAGCCCCGCTTCGGCGACCGCTCCCGGCATGCCCCAGACGACGCTGCTCGCCTGGTCCTGCACGACGATCTGTCCGCCGGCGGCGCGGACGTCCTGGCAGCCGCGCAGCCCGTCCTGTCCCATGCCCGTCATCATCACCGCGAGCGTCGCGCCCCCCCACATCGCGACGGCGGAGCGGAACAGCACGTCGACCGCCGGACGGCAGGAGTTCTCCGGCGGCCCCTGGTTGAGCCCGATTCGCGGCCCACGCAGGTCGCGCTCGACGATCATGTGGAAGTCGCCGGGCGCGATCCACGCGGTGCCGGGCTCGAGACGCGCGCCGGCCGTACCCTCGCGGACCGTCAGCGCGGACTTCGCCTGCAACCGTTCCGCCAGCAGCCGCGTGAAGACCGGCGGCATGTGCTGCACGATGAGCACCGGCACCGGCAGGTCTCCGGGCAATGCGGGCAGGAGCACCGACAGCGCGTTCGGTCCACCCGTCGACACGCCGATCACCAGCGCCTCGAGCTGCCGGCCGCTCGCCGTCGCCATCGCGAGCCGGCTCGCCACCGGGTTCGACGCGACCCGCGGCGTCGGTCGCGGCATGCCGACGGCGGCGCCGCAGAACGCCTTGATCTTCGGGATCAGCTGATCCCGCACCGCCTGCATCGCGGCGGCGACGCTCCCGACGTTCGCCGGCTTCGTGACGTAGTCGCTGGCGCCGAGCGAGAGGGCTTCGAGGGTCGCCGCCGCCCCGCGCTCCGTCAGCGTGCTGAACATGATGACGGGGAGCATCGGGTAGGCCTTGCGGATCTCTGCGAGCGTCTCGAGCCCGCTCATCTCGGGCATCTCGATGTCGAGCGTGATGAGGTCCGGGTTGATCTGCGGGATCTTCGCCAGGGCGATCCGTCCGCTCGGCGCCGCACCGACCACCTCGATCGCCGGATCCCCGCTCAGGACGTCACCGAGCAGCCGGCGGATCACGACCGCGTCGTCGACGATCAGGACTCGGATCGGGCGCATGACGGACCGGGGATGCCGAGCAGCTCGAGCTTCTCCTCGAGCGCGGCCTTCGTGAACGGCTTCATCAGGTATTCGTTGGCGCCGGCCTCGAGCGCGCGCACCATCTGGGCGCTCTCGATCTCGGTCGTCACCATCATGATGAGCATGTCGGCCCACTCGGGGCGGGCCCGGGCGGCTTCGACGAACTCGAGCCCGTTCATCTCGGGCATGTTCCAATCGACCAGCGCGACGTCGACCGCGCCGGTGCGCTCCAATGCGTCCAGCGCCGCCCGGCCGTGCTGCGCCTCGGTCACTTCGAACGCGAACTCCTTCAGGATCTTCCGGATGATGATTCGCATCGCCTGCGAGTCATCGACGACCAAAGCGCGCACGCGGGCCTCCCTGAGGCGTCGCCGGGAGGCCGACCTCCCGGCGACACCGAGCGTTTAGTAGCGGAACTGCGACACCAGGCGCTGCAGCTCGGATGCCATGCGCGACAGCTCACCGGCGGCCTTCTGCGTGTCGCCGGCACCGGCCGTGGTGTTCTGCGCGGCCTGCGCCACGCCGGTGATGTTCTGCGCGATCTCCGAGCTGCCCTTCGCCGCCTCCGCGACGTTGCGCCCGATCTCGTTCGTCGTCGCCGTCTGCTCCTCGACGGCGCTCGCGATCGTGTTCTGGATGTCGTTGATCTGATTGATGATGGTGCCGATCTCGCCGATCGCCTCGACGGCGCTCTGCGTGTCGGTCTGGATGGCCTCGATCTTCTGACCGATGTCCTCGGTCGCCTTGGCGGTTTCCTTCGCCAGCTCTTTCACCTCGTTGGCGACCACCGCGAAGCCCTTGCCCGCCTCACCGGCGCGCGCGGCCTCGATCGTGGCGTTCAGCGCCAGCAGGTTGGTCTGCTGCGCGATCGACGTGATCACCTTGATGACCTTGCCGATCTCGGCGCTGCTCTCCCCGAGCTTGGCGACCGTCGTGTTGGTGGTCTCGGCCACCTTCACCGCCTGCGTCGCGACCTTCGCCGCGTCGCTGGCGTTCTTGGCGATCTCCTTGATGCTGGCGCTCATCTCCTCGGTGCCGGTCGCGACGGTCTGCACGTTCGTGCTGACCTCCTCCGCAGCCGCCGACACGACGTTGGCCTGGGCCGACGTCTCCTCGGCGTTGCCGCTCATCTGCTGGCTCACCGCGGTGAGCTCCTCGGACGAGCTGGCCAGGGCCTGCGCGTTCTGGCCGATGCCGCCCATGCTCTCGCGCAGCGTCCCCAGGAAGCGCCGCATGCCGTCGGCCATCTGCCCGATGGCATCCGTGCCCGAGATCGCGATCTCGCGCGTGAGGTCGCCCGATGCCGCGGCGTTCACCACCTCGAGGATGGCGTCCACCTTGGTCCGGAGCTCCTCCGCGCTCTGCCGCTCGCGCTCCTGCAGCTCCCGTGCGCGCTCCTCCGTCGCGAGCTTCTCGGTGATCACCTCCCAGGTGAGCATCGGTCCGACGTAGTTGCCCTTGGTGTCGCGGATCGCGCTCACGAGGAGATCGAGCTTCTCGGGTCCGACCTGGATCACCGCCTTGTGCGGCAGGTTCTTCGGGTCGGCGAGGAGCTTCCGCTGGTGCTCGGGATGCTTGTGGAAGACGTCGATCGTCTGGCCGAGCAGCTGATCCGCCTTCACCGGCAGGAACTGTTCGATGCTCTTGAGCGTCTTCAGCGACGTCGGGTTCAGGTAGCGGATCACGAGATCGCGGTCGGCGAAGATGACGTTGACCGGCGCGTTCTCCATCATGTTGCGCACGCGCACCGCCTCGTCCGACGAGCGCTGGCGCTCGAGGGCCGACGACACGAGCTTCCCGACGCTGCGAAGCACCGACAGACGCTCCTCGGAGAGCTCGAGCGTCTCGAGCGCGAAGAAGTCCATGGTGCCCTGCACCTGGCCGTCGAGGATGATCGGGAAGCAGACGCCCGACTTCACCCCGGCACGCTGCGCCGCGGGCGCGCGGCAGCAGTCCTTCATGTCGCCCAGGTCCTGGACGAAGAAGAGATCGCGGGTCTTCCAGGCGCGGCCGGACAGCCCTTCGCCTTCATGGAAGCGCGCCTCCTGCGTGACGCGGCGGAACTCGTCGGTCACCGTGCCGGACTCCATCGAGAAGCGCAGCGCGTTCTCGCCGCGGTCGATGACCCAGTACGAACCGTACGCCCAGCCGAACGCCGCCTTCACCTCGTTCAGCGCCGCCGACACCACCTCGTCCGCCGACGTCGCGCGCCCGAGCGCCTCGACGACCTGCAGGACGGCTCGTGTGTTCTCCTGCGCCTCGGCGAGCGTGTCCTGCTTGCCCGAGCGCTCGAGGGTGCGCACGACGGCGCGCGCGCTGCCCCGCCCCCTCTGTTGCAACCGTACGTTGCCCATTGGCCTCTACGTCCTTCCCGACGGCCGTGGCCGCCCCGCTTGTTGCCCGCTATTGCGTCACGATCTCCGCGGCGAGAGGGGCCACCACGGCCACCACCTCGTCGATCACGGCGGGACTGGCCCCCGCCGCCGCGAGCGTCGCGCCGAGATGTCCGGCGACGAGCGCGAACTGCCGGTCCGTGATGCGCATGCGGGCGTGGACTTCCCGCATCGACGGACCGCGATACTCGGACGGCCCACCCAACGCCTGGACGAGAAAGCGGGTCTGGCTCCCCCGCAGCACGTCCATGGGTACCCCGTCGAAAAACGGGCGCAGCTCGGGATCGGCGAGCACGCGCTCGTAGAAGCTCTTCACCACCGCTGCGATGGCGTCGGTCCCACCGAGCCGCTCGTGGAGCGTCGGCGTGGTCGGCCGTGTCGCGGGGATCTTCACGCGACGATCTCCGCGGCGTGTCCGGGGCCGCCGAGATGCACGGCCTTCTCCGTGTCGAGGATCAGCAGCAGCCGCTCGCGGAGCTTGTACACGCCGCGGATGAGCTCCCGTGCGACGCCGTCGATCGTTTCCGGCGGCCGCTCGAACGTCTCGTCAGTGACCTCGAGGACGTCGCCGATCTCGTCGACGAGCAGGCTCACCGCGCCCTCGTCCGTCC
>CAYSOF010000047.1:0-24507 GCA_964432595.1 uncultured Binatia bacterium (SeqCode)
CGTCGCTATGCCGGTGCGTTGAAGGACTTCCTCGGCGTGCTGGGCAAGGCCCGCAAAGGACGTCCGGCACCGGTCGCGTTCCGCAGCCGCGCCATCGAAGACGCCGTCTGAGCGCGCGGATCCCCGCGCGCACATCACGTTCGCCGGCGCGCGGTTGCCGAGCGAGGCGCCCGTCGGGTAAGCCCAGCACGGTGACGTGGCCGACGACGCGGGCCGACCGCGTGCGAACGAACGCGTGACGCCCGATCGCGACCCCGGCGAGGGAGGACGACGCGGCGGGGGCGTCGTGATCGCCGCCCTGGCGCTCGTCGCGGCCGGCTACTTCGCGCTCGGGATCCGCTTGGCCCTGGGGTGGTCGCTCGGCTGGATCGACTCGGGGCTCGTCGTCTACGGCAGCTGGCGCGTCGCGCATGGCGCGCTGCCGTACCGCGACTTCGACCACGTCTACGGCCCATCGCTCTTCTACCTGAACGCGGCGCTGCTGTGGCTCGTCGGCGACGACCTCGCGACCGTCGTGTGGTCGCTGCTCGCCTTGAAGACGGGCTTCGCCGTCCTCGTGTTCGTGTTGGCGCGCCGGGTCGCCGGCACGCCGATCGCCGCGACGATGACGCTGCTCTTCGTCGTCGTGTGGGGCTCGCCGATGTGGCTCTTCAGCGCGCCGTACGCCCAGCACTATGCCACGGCGTGCGCGCTGGTCGGACTTCTCGTCGCGAGCCGTGCAGGCGTCTCCCGCCGCCGGACGCTGGCCGCGGCCGGCTTCTGGGTGGGCGTCGCGGCGACGTTCAAGCTGTCGTCCGGACTGTTCGCGCTGTTCGCGCTCGTGCTGTGGGCGCTCGGCGAGTCGACGGGACGGCCGGGGAGCGCACCGGTCCGCGTCCTTCGCGCCGGCACGATCGGCGCCATGCTGGTTCTCGGCGTCGTCTACGGCCTCGGGAGCCTGCCCACGGCTCCCGGCGCCGTCGCGCTCGCGACGGTGACGGTCGTCCTGCTGCCGTTCGCCGCGGTCGTCGGTATGGCGCTGCGCGACGAGCTGCGCGCGCCCGGCGATGCGCGGGGCTTGGGCGACGCCGCCGTGGGCGCCGCCGTGGCGGCGCTGCCGTTGCTCGCCTGGTTGGCGTTCTTCGCGGCTCAGGGCGCCGGCGCTCTCCTGCTGCGGGACCTGTTCGTGCTGCCGCCGACGTTGCACTGGTTCGAGCCCCTGCACGCGCCGTCGGCGTTCGCGATCTGCGTCGTCGTTGCGATGGTGTCGTCCGCCAGCGGCGCGCGCCTCGCGACGGCGTTGACGGCCGTCACGGCGGTCGGCGCGGTGCTGCTCCTCATCGCCGGCCGGCCGACGTCGGTCGACTGGAGCACGTACGTCGTCCGCCAGAGCCTCGGCCGGCTCGCGTTCGACGTCGTCGCCTATCTGCCGATGCTCGCGGTCGCGGTCGCGCTGCCGCAGATGCACCGGCTTTCGTCCGTGGCGCGGCTCTACCTCTGGTTCGCCGCCGCGAGCCTCCTCTTGCTGCTGCCCGCGGCGGACGTCTGGCACGGGTTCTGGCTCTTGCCGACGGCGCTGCCGCTCGCCGCGGCGTTGGCGGCCGCGCGACCGCACGCGCGATGGGCCGTGGCGTTGCTCGGTGTGGCGGCGGTGCCGTTCGTCGTGCAGCTCGTGACCGCGCGCGAGTCCTGGCGGACGTCGACGGCGGTGTTCCCGCGCGCCAGCGGCATCACGCATCCCGACCCGAAGTTCGACGACGTCGCCGCGCTGGTTCGGCGCCTCGATGCCGAGCCGGCGAAGAGCCAGCCGGTGTTCCTGCTGACCGCCGAGGCGATGATCTACTTCCTCGCCGGTCGGGAGTCCGCCTTCGAGCGCGAGGAGTATCTGCTGCAGACGCTCGTGCGCGGCGCGACGTCGCCGCAGACCGTGGCACTCCTCACCGACGACGAGGACCTCGCCCGCCGGTTGGAGACCGAGCGCCCCCTGATCGTGGACGAGCCCGGCCGCTCGGTCCGCGAGCGGCTCCGTGGATTCCTGCCGAAGACCGCGGCGGTCCTCGATGCGTACCGGACGCGCGAGACGTTCGGCCGGTACGCGATCCTGGAGCGATGACGCGGATTTCGCTTGCAGTGCGCGGGGCGACGCGGTAACCGCCCAGCCACGGTGTCCAGCCCCGCCGCGTCCGATCCCGCTGCCGCCATCCGCGCCCTGTCGGGGGTCTCGAGCGTGTCCCTGTACGACACCGGAGACGCGGTTCCCGTCGCGCTGGTCGTGGTCGCGCCGGACGCACGTCGCGACCGCGCGCTGCTGCGCGACGAGATCGTTCGCGCGGCGGCGGCGGCCGGCCAGCTGGTGCGGCCGGCGGTGTACGACGAGCAGCAGTGGGAGCGCTTCGGCCGGGCCGTGGCGCTCGACGGCCAGCATCACGTGACGGCGGCGATCGCCCACCACCGGGCGGTGGAGCCGGCGCAGCTCCGGCGGTCGATGGTGCGCATCGTGCGCGACCTCCGCATGGCGCTCGACGCCCTCTCCGATCCGCAGCCGATCCCGTACCACGTGAAGCTCGACGTCTGCGCGCGTCTCGTGCGCGACGGGATGACCCTGCTGTTCGCGGTGAACGATCTGCCGGTCACCGAGGACGCGTCGGCGCTGGCGACGTTCGACCGCCGGTTCTTGACCGACGACGGCTTCGCCGCCCGGCACGCGACGCTCCACCTGCGACTCGCCGGTCTCGCCCGCCAGAGCGAGCTGGCCTACTGGGCCACGGCGCGCAACGACGAGCGGTTCGCGGCGGACGCCGAGCTTGGCGAGGCGGCCGATTTCCTGCGGCAGCTCGAGCGGCACGTCGAGCGTACGCTCACGTCCGACGCGGAGCGTGCACGTGGCGAGCACCGGAAACGGCTCGCGATGGCGGTCCTCGGGCCGCTCGTCGGCGTCCTGCTGGTCGGCTATCTGCTGGCGAGCCAGCCGCTGCGGCCGATGGCGAGCCTCGGGGCCATCACCGCGCCGGGCGGAATCGCCGCGGAATACTTCAGCGGCGACTCGTTCGACCACAAGGTCGTCGAGCGCGCGGACGCGCAGATCGGCGTCGGACCGGGTGCGCCGCCCGACCCGCGCCTCGGCGCCACGCCGTGGAGCGCGCGCTGGAGCGGCTACATGTTGTTCGACGAGCCCGGTCGCTGGCATCTCTGCGGCCGCGCGGACGAGGGCCAGCGCATCTATCTGAACCATCGCCTGGTGGTCGACGACTGGGGGCACGGGGAGCCGCGCACGATGTGCGGAACGGTGAACGTCAGGGCGGGCTGGTATCCCGTGCGGGTCGAGTACCGTCAGTCGGACGGTCCCGCGACGTTCAGCGTCCTGCGTGGCCCGCCCCGGCGCACCCTCGCCCCGGTACCGGCGTACGCGCTGTGCTGCGGCAAGCCGGGAGCCACCTCGTAGCGGGAAAATTCGGGAGTGCCCCCGGGCCGTCTTCCAGGTACGATCGCACCGTGCGGCGGACGGCGGCCCTTCTGGTCTTCCTCGCGGCGTGTGCGGGCTCCGGCGGCATCCGGGCCCAGCAGATCCCCGAAACGCCGCAAACGACACGGCCGTTTCGCATGGGCTTCACGACGGAACCCGGCGGACCGACGGGCGGCGAGAAGCTACCGCCGAAGCCGACGGTCCGTTTCGTCCGCGCGAACGCCGACTTCCTCGTCGTGCACCGCGACGGCCCACGCGTTCCCTGGCTCGATCTCGCCGCCGGCCGCACCCGACGCTTCTCGCGTCGGCTCGCGAAGCAACGCGCGCGGCTCGGCACGGGGTATCCGCTCTTCCTGGTCATCACGCCGCTCAACATCTTCCGCAACGGCATCGGCGGCGAGTGGCCCGACGAGCTGGGGCAGCCCTGTGTCTCGAATCCGCAGCTGCAGACGGCGTTCAAGACCTATGCGCGCATCGCCGTCGAATCGATGCAGCCCGACTACCTGGCGCTCGGCGCGGAGGTGAACATCTACGCGCTGACCCCACCGGACGAGTGCCCGGACGACTTCGACGCGTACGTCGCGCTCTACAAGGAGACGTATCACCTCGTGAAGGCGCTCCGCCCGGACCTGCCGGTGTTCGTCACCTTCCAGCTCGACTTCATGCACATCGCGCAGCAGCAGATGTTCCCGCTGCGCTTCCTTCCCGAGCTCGACCGGCTGGCGCTGTCGTTCTACCCTGGCGGCGACTTGACGCAGATGAGGCCCGACCAAATTCCGCCGGACTACATCTCGTGGGCGCGCGTCTCGACCGATCTCCCGCTCGTCATCTCCGAAACCGGCTACGGGACGGTGTCCGCGGGCGGCGCGGTCGGGTCGACCGATCTGCAGATCGACTACGTCGCCTGGCTGCTGGACCAGGCGTCGCGCGAGGAGGCCGAGTTCGTCACCTGGTTCTTCTCGACCGATCCGCGGTACGTCGAGGTCCCGCCCGGGCTCGACTTCATCAACTCCTTCCGGTCGATGGGCCTCGCGACGCCGCGCTTCCGGCCGAAGCCTGCGCTCGAGATCTGGCGCATGTATCTGGGTCTGCCGATCGTGGAGCCCGACGGTACTTGACGCCACCTCGTCCCGGCTTGTACGCGCGGACGCATGACAACGTTGCACGCGGGTCGGTTTGCCAAGTTCTCCGAGTACTACCCGACGAAGTCGGAGAGCGGTCGGGTCGTCTACGTCGATCCCTCGGCCGTCGTCGCGGTGGGTGAGGGCGGCGACAACCACGAGCGTACCGGCCGCACGACGTGGCTCGAAGTGCGCAGCGGGCCGAGCGGACGCATCTACGTGCTCGAGCCGATCGCCACGGTCCTCGAGGTGCTCGCGTCGGCGGGCTCCTAGCCGATCAGATCACGAGCGGCGTCGAGCGTCCGTTCGGATAGGCCGACGACGCGAAGCTCCAGCTCTCGATCGCGTAGCGGAAGTTCGGCATGTCCTCGTCGGCGGCCGTGCGATGGACCGCCAGCTCGTCGAAGAGCAGGACGTCGCCGTCGAAGAACTCCGGCCGCCACGGCTTCACCCCCGGGAAGGCGGCCGCGACGGTGTTGGGCGCCACGGTCCAGTCGAAGTGGCAGCCCTCCTCGCCGAGCGGCAGGATGCGCTCGATCCGGCGCGGCATGATGTCCATGCCCGGCGCATCGCGCCCGCAGCGCGTGAGCGCGTACCAGCAGTTCACGGTCCGGATGCCGTCGCCGAGGAACGCGCCGTCCTGATGCCAGTCCGCGACCCGCATGCGCGGCTCGCTCGCGTGCACGCGGAAGAGGGTGCACTTCTCGGCGGCGAGCGACGGCCGCTCGCCGAAGAAGCCGGTGAGCAATCGATCGAGCCCGACGGTGCGCATCACCTCGAAGAGCTCGAACGACGCGCGCGGCGAGTCGGCGGTGAGCACGGCGTTCGCCTGGCGGCGCCAGTCGCGGGCGAAGTCGGGGTCCTTGATGTGGTCGAGCGGGTCGAACCAGCGCGCGGTCTCCGGCGTGGCGTTGCCGGCGACCGTGGCGTCGTAGGCGTCGAACGAACGGTCGATGGCGTGCCGCAGGCGGGCCGTGAGTGCCGCCGGCACGAGGCCGCGCACCCACACGCAGCCGTGACGCAGGATGCCTTCACGCAGGGTCGCTGGCGTCAGGCGGTCGGGGGTCAGGAACGACGGTTCGCCGACGGTGGCTGGCGCGACCGCGGGTCCGACCGGGGCGGGCCGCGGCGAGCGATCGAGCTGCTCGAACGCCGACCGGCGGAGGCGCACGAGCCGGCTCTCGAGCGCGGCGTCCGGACGCAGGCGATTGGCGTCGCTCAGGACGTCGATGGCGTCGAGCAGCCGGCCCTGCTCGACGAGTGCGTTGCCCTGCGCCAGGACGCGATCGGCCTCGTCGCCGGGCCGCTCGCGGGGGCGCCGGAACGCGGAGAGCAGCCCTCGCATCCCCTCGGTCTTCCCCCGTGCCGCAGGCCCGCGTCAAGATCGAACCGCGCGCTGGTCTCACGCCGGCTACCGCGTCGCGAGCACCTCGAACCCGTCGAGGTCGCTGGCGAGCGTCTCGCCGGTGACCGGATCGAGCAGCCGGCAGCCGATCTGCCAGTCGCCGAGGATGGTCGTGGGACCGACGCTGAAGAGCGGCATTGCCGGAAAGACGTGTTCGGCGCCGGCGCCGATCACGGTGCCGCCGTCGGCCCCGAGATTGATGGCCGAGATCAGCATCGCGTCGGCGCGCTCGATCCATATCTTCACTTCGATCGGGCGATCGATCGCCGACCCGTTGCCGATCAGGAGCCCGACCTCGACGGTCTCGAACGGCGCGAAGTCCCTGGCGCTGATCGACGTGTCGCAGCGCAGCCCGTCGTCCTCGGTGAGCCGGACGTCGCCGAACGGCGTGAACGTGTCGAACACGGAGGTGACGATGATGCCCACCGCGTTGGCGCGTCCGGTGAGCGGGTCGTAGGGGGCGCCCGGGACGATCGTGCAGCTCGCGCCCGACGTGCAGAAGAGGGGGAAGTCGAACCCCATGAACGGGAAGATCTCGAAGCCCGCGAGGGCGGTCGAGCTGGCCGTCTGATCGACGGGCACCTGGCCGAGCACCGTGTCGAGAACGCCGGTGGCCGCGGCCGACGTGACGACGCCGGTCGCGACGTCGATCGTGATCACGTAGTCGCTGAACGACCCGGGGACGGTCGAGACCGCGCCGTTGAAGAAGTCGTCGATGAACGCCGCGGTCGCCGAGCCCGCGACGGTGATGGTCGCCGTGGTGCCGTCGGACGTGAACGTCGCCGGAATCGGCAGCGAGTACGCGGCCCCGATCGCCGCGTAGTCGTGCAGCTCCTGGTCCACCTCGACGCGGATCTGCCGCGTGGTCGGATCGGCGAGGTTCAGTGGCGGCGCGGCGGCCGCGCACGTCGCCAGTCCGACGAGCAGCAAGCCGCCGGCGCTGGACGCCAGCCTCGGGGTCATCGCGCGCATGTCGTCACCTCCTGCGAGCGCGCGCGCCGGCGTACCGGCGTCGCGGTTGATCGACCCGGGTAGCAGAGGCGAGCAATCCCACGGCGGTGCGGCGGCGGTCAATAGAGGTTGCACGTGGACGGGCGGGTGTGGTCTCAGTGCCGGCGTGCGACGCGAGCACGTGGCCGACGCGCTGGCGTTGCTCGCCGTGATCGTCGCGGCCGTGCTGTTGCGGGCATGGCACTACGGGGAGCCGAGCTTGTGGTGGGACGAGCTCGTGGAGGTGATCACCGCGAGCCGCGCGCTGCCGGACGTCGTTCGCGAGGTGCGTCTCGGCATCCCGCCCGGATTCGGCAACACGGGGGCGATGCCGCTCGACTACATCCTGCTGCATTTCCATCTCGCGCTGGTGCCGATGCCCGCCCCCGAGCACCTCGAGGCGTACCTCCGGTTTCCCGCGCTGGTCTGGAGCGTCGCGGCGGTCGCGGCCACGTGGGCCTTCTGCCGGCGCACCTTCGATCGCTCCGTCGCGTTCGTGGCGGCGCTCTGGCTCGGACTGTCCGTGGCGCACGCGTTGTACGCGGCCGAGGTGCGCTTCTACTCGCTGATGACCTTGATGACCGTGCTGCAGCTCTGGGCGTTCGCCGCCGTCGTGGCGCGCCCGACCGCACGCTCGTGGGCGGTCTATGCGTTGGTGAACGTCCTCTATCTCCTGACGGGTCTCTTCGGCGCGTTCGCCCTCGTGTGGCAGTACCTCGTCTTCCTGGGGCGCGCGCTGCGCCGTTGGGAGCGTCGCCAGGTGGTGGCGCTCGTCGCGACGGGGCTGATCGCCGCGAGCATCCCCGTGCTGTGGTGGGGGCCGAACACGCTGCTGGTGCAGGCGGACCGCACCGGGGGCGCCGCGTTCTCGCCTACCGTCGTGGCCCGTTCCGCTGCCGACTTCTTCACACAGAAGACGCCCGGGCTGGAGCTGGCGTTCGCGATCGCGATTCCCGCGATGCTGCTCTGGGCACGGCGGCGGTCGCCCGCGACGTTCGCCGTGGCGATGTACCTCGCGCTCAGTTGCCTCGCGATCCCCGTGATCGCGTTCTTCGTCCGCTCGAAGCAGTACTACTTTCACCCGCGCCACGCGCTCTTCATGCTGCCGCTGGTCGGGATCGTGACCGCCGTCGGCGGGATGGCGGTGCTCCGCCGCCTGTTCCACGAGCGAGTCGCATTCCGGGTCGCCTGCGCGATCGTCCTCGCCGCGCAGGTGCCGACGGTGTGGCAGTTCCTGCGCACGCCGATGACGTTCTACGCGCAGACGAAGACGATGAACGACTGGAAGCGCGTGATGGAGCGCATCGCGCCGACGGCGCGCGCACTGCCCGCCGACGGGAAGATCGCCGTCATCGCCGAGCGCGTCTCGCCGACGAACGCGATCGGCTGGCACTACCTGCGCTGGTGGGGGCTGCACCCGCACGTCACGTTCTGGGGCTACTCGGGCGACTGGGGGACGCTCGTGCGCGGCGTCGCCGCTTCGGGTGGGACGCCGAGCAACACCGCGCTCGCGCTGCGCGTTCCGGTCGGGCTCACGGAGGACTTCCGCCGGCTGCTCGGCATCGACCCGCCCGTGCCGACGTGGCCGCCGCGAGTCGACGGCTGGGCGCTGGTCGCGTTCCGGCCGTTTCCGCCCGACGTCGCCGCTGCGGGGTGGGGCGTCGACACGCTCGACGGCATCGAGCTGGCGACGCCTCCGTGACGGCTCAGCGCCCGACGAACTTCGGCTCGCGCTTCTCGAAGAAGGCGGCGACCGCCTCCTGGTGATCCTCGGTGTGGTGCGCGAGCGCCTGCATCGCGGCCGACAGCTCCATGACCGCGTCGAAGCTGTGCATCATGCCTTCGCGCAGGAGACGCTTCGTCATGCGCAGCACGTCGGGCGGCTGGCGGCAGATGCGTCCGGCGAGCGCGCGTGCCTCGTCCATGAGCGACGCCGCGGGGACGACGCGGCTGACGAGGCCCCAGGCGAGCGCGGTCTGCGCGTCGATGGTGTCGGCCGTGTAGAGCAGCTCCGAGGCGCGCGCCATGCCCAGGACGCGCGGCAGGAGCCAGGCACCGCCGTCGCCCGGAACCAGCCCGACACGGAGGAACGTCGCGCCGAAGACGGCGCCCTCGGCGGCGATGCGGGTATCCGCGAGGCACGCGACGTCGTTGCCGAGGCCGATGGCCGGGCCGTTCACCGCAGCGATCATCGGGACCTCGAGCGTCCACAGCGCGCGCACCATCCGGTGGATGTTGTGCCGGTAGCCGTCGCGGATGTGGACGCCGGGACCGGAGAACGCGCCGCCGCGCTCGCGCATCGCCTTCAGGTTGCCGCCGGCCGAGAAGGCGGGTCCGGCGCCGGTCAGGATGACGCAGCGGACGTCGCGGTCGGCGTTGATGCGGGCGGCGGCCTCGGCGAAGCGGTCGCCGTCACCGGGCTCGCCGAGCGGGTTGCGCTGGTCGGGCCGGTTGATGGTGAGCGTCACCACGGGTCCGTCCGTGGCGACGAGGAGGGCGTCGGTAGACATGCGCCGCGACCGTAGCGCGGGTCGCGGCGCCTTGTCATCACCCGCAGTCACTCCCGACGGTCACGGCTCCCGCTGCAGCACGGCGACGCCGTGGCTGCCCTGCGCGGCGACGTAGACGTGCTTGCCGTCGCTGCTGACGGCGACCCCGCGCGGGGTGCGCAGCACGCGGCCGTCGGTGCAGAGGCCCCCGTAGCCGTCCTCGCTGATGCAGCCCCACGGCGAAGGCGCCTGCGTCAGCACGCCGGTCTTCTCGTCGCGGCCGATCACGGTGAGCGCGTCGTGATCGCGGCCGGCGACGTAGAACGACTTGCCGTCGGGCGCGACGGCCACCCCGTAGACGTTGCGGAGCGCGTCGCCGTCCGTACAGGCGCCGTTGCTGCCGTCGTCGCTGATGCAGCCGTACGGCGCCGGCGCCTGGCTGAGCGTCCCGGTGCGCCGCTCGCGCATCAGCACGGCGACCGCGCTGGTCGCGGGCGACGTCACGTACAGCGCTTTCCCGTTCGGGCTGAGCGCCATCGTGGTGGCGCCGGTGGTCGCGACGCCGTCGGTGCAGAGCCCACCCGTGCCGTCGTCGCTGATGCACCACTCCGTCCCCGTCGGCTGCGTCAGCGCGCCGGTCGTGCGGTCGCGGATCAGCGTGACGACCGACTCGCTGCGATACGTCGCCACGTACACGCGCTTGCCGTCCTTGCTGACCACGACGGCCTGCGGACCCGACAGCGCGTGGCCGTCCGCGCAGAGTCCGCCGGTACCGTCCTCGCTGACGCAGGCGCCCTGGCCGGCGAGCTGCGTCAGCTTGCCGGTGTCCTTGTCGCGCGCGAAGGCGGCGACGGCACTGCTCTGGTACGACGCGACGTAGACGTGCTTGCCGTCGTTGCTGACGGTGATCGCCTGGGTACCGCGGACCGCGGTCGCCTTGGTGCAGTACCCGTTCGTGCCGTCGTCACTCAGGCAGCCGTCCAGGCCGTCGAGCTGCGTCAGCGCGCCGGTCTGCTTGTCGCGCGCGAACACCGCGATCGCCGACACCGACACCGGATCGCGCTGGAACGACGCGACGTACACGTGCTTGTTGTCCGGGCTCACCGCCACGCTGATCGGGTTCAGCAGCCCGACGCCGTCGGCGCACTGGCCGTTGCTGCCGGTCTCGCTGACGCAGCCCTGGGTCCCGGAGAGCTGGGTGAGGCCGCCCGTCGTCCGGTCGCGCGCCAGCACCGCGATCGTGTTGCTGTCGATCGACGCGACGTAGGCGTTCTTGCCGTCCTTCGAGAGCGCCAGGCCGAACGCGCCGTACAGCGCGGTGCTCGGCTGGCAGTTCCACTGGCCGTCCTGGCTGATGCAGCCGTCCAACCCGGACGACTGCGCCGGTAGCGTGGGCTGGGCCCACGCCGTGGACGAGGCGGCGGCGAACAGGGCGCCGGCCGCGGCCAGGCGCGTACGAGTGATTCGGGATCGCATGATCGTCGTCCTTTCGCGGCTCGTGAGGGCGAGCCGGGGTGGTTCGGATCGGCGGCGCTACATCCGAGGTAGCGGCCGCTACCCGTTGACCGCTCCGCACGGCTCCGGCGATACCTCCGCCATGACGACCATCTATCGGGACGAGGCCGCCGACCTGGCCGCCATCGCGGGCGCGACGGTCGCCGTCGTCGGCTACGGCAACCAGGGGCGGTCGTGGGCGCTCAACCTGCGCGACTCCGGCTGCGACGTCCGCGTCTGCGTGCGCGCCGACGAGACGCGCCGCCGCGCCGCCGACGACGGGTTCGCCGTCGCCGACGTGGGCGCGGCGAACGACGCCGCGATCGCGTGCGTCCTGGTGCCCGACGACGTCATTCCCGGCCTCGGGCTCGTCCGCCCCGACGACGGCCTCACCATCGTCGCCAGCGGCTACACGCTGGCGTTCGACCGCTTCGCGCCCGCGGGCGACGTCGGCATGGTTGCGCCGCGCATGCTCGGTCCCGAGGTGCGACGCTGCTACGAGGAGGGCACCGGGTTCATCACCGCCGTCGGCGTGCAGACCGATCGCACCGGCCGCGCGCTGCCGCGCACGCTGGCGATCGCGAAGGCCATCGGCGGTCTCCGCCAGGGCGCCATCGAGATGACGCCGCACCAGGAGGCGGTGCTCGATCTCGCGGTCGAGCAGGTGCTGTCGCCGATCCTGACGCACGTGAACGCCGCCTTCGTCGGCGCCATGCTCGAGCGCGGCATTCCCATCGAGGCGATCCTGACCGAGCTCTACCTCTCGGGCGAGGTGGAGCGGAACTACCGCCTGCTGCGCGAGGTCGGCTTCGTCCGGCAGCTCGAGTTCCACTCGCCGACGAGCCAGTACGGACAGCTCTCGCGCCGCGGCCGCTACGACGAGTACGACGTGCTGCCGCGCATGCGCGAGATCGTCGACGACATCGCGTCGGGACGGTTCGCCGACGAGTGGGACGCGGAGAGCCGTGCCGGCCATCCCCGCCTGCGCGAGCTGAAGGAGCAGCACGCGGGACCGATGGCCGAGGCCTTCGAACAGATGGTCCGGAGCCAGCTCGGCATCCGCTCGGAGGAGTAGCTGGACGCTCCGACGATCGACGGCCTGACCCGCTGGCTCGCGCGGCAGGCGCTCGCGGCGACGCCGGTGTCGCAGATCGTGCCGCACGTGGCGCGCGAGCTGCTCGCGCACGGCCTGCCGCTCCGGCGCTGCCACGTCGGGATGAGCGCCCTGCATCCGCAGGTCGAGTCGGTCGGCGTCACCTGGACGCGCGACGGCGGCGACGAGGTCGAGGAGTTCGGGCACGGCTCGTTCCGTGCCATCGCGACGACCAGCCCGTTCCACGACGCGGTGGTGAGCGCGCAGCAGTCGGCTCGGGCGGGCGGGACGACGATCCCGATGACGCGGTTCCGGCTCGAGCGCGGCGAGGGACTGCACTACGCCCTGCTCGAGCGGTTTCGCGCCGCCGGCCACACCGACTACGTCTGCTTCGTCGCCGTGTTCGGCGACGAGGGCCGGTTCGACGGCCCGCTCTCGGGGACCGCCGTCAGCTTCACGACCGACCGCGCGGGCGGCTTCCGGGACGACGAGATCGCCGTCCTCGCCGACGTCATGCCGGCGCTGGCGACCGCGCTCCGCGTGGCGGCGCACGTCGCGACGACGCGCAGCCTCCTCGACGTCTATCTCGGGCGCGACGTCGGGCGGCGCGTGCTGCGCGGCGAGATCCGGCGCGGTCAGGTCGAGACGATCACGGCGGCGATCCTGGTGGGCGACCTGCGCGGCTTCACGACGCTCGCGGACGCGACGCCGAGCGCGCGGCTCGTCGAGATGCTGGACGATCAGCTCGACGCGCTCGTCGGCGCGGTCGAGGAGCGCGGCGGCCAGGTACTCAAGTTTCTCGGCGACGGCCTCCTCGCGACGTTCTCCTCGGACGACGCCCGGCGCGACTGTGCCGACGCGCTCGCGGCCGCCGTCGACGCGCTGGATCGCACCGCGGCGGTCCGCGCGCGCCGTGGCGCGGCGGGTCACGCGGCGCTCGACCTCGCGCTGCACGTCGGCGACGTGCTGTATGGCAACGTCGGTTCCGACCGCCGGCTCGACTTCACCGTCGTCGGGCCCGCCGTGAACGAGGCCGCGCGGCTCGAGCTGCTGTGCTCGACCCTCGACGTGCCGCTCGTCGCGAGCGAGCGCTTCGTGCGCCAGCTCGGCGCCGCGGATCGCTTCCGCAGCCTCGGCACCCACGCGCTCCGTGGCGTTCGCGAGCCGGCGGCCGTCTTCGGGCTCGTCTGACGCCACGCGTGCGCACCCCGAT
The DNA here is from genome assembly GCA_964432595.1 of uncultured Binatia bacterium (SeqCode). Lineage (GTDB taxonomy): Bacteria > Desulfobacterota > Binatia > DP-6 > DP-6 > DASYLJ01. The sequence goes on from CAYSOF010000047.1 coordinate 13,248, forward strand.
GTAGAACCGGAAGGTCGGTCGCGGCCGGACCGACGGCTGCGGCGGCGCCTCCGGCGGTCCGCGGATTGCACCTCCACGGCCCCCATGGCGGACTTCGCACGTGGACGATGGCGACGGTGGTTGGGAGGTGGGCGTCTTCGCCCCGACGGCGGCGAGGGTTCGACGCTGCGCGGACGCGGCGCCCTGCGGTTCGCCGTCGCACTCGGCGTAGCCGCTGCGCCCGCCGGCGCCGCGGTGCTGCCGCCCGCGTGTCCGGGCGTCCGCTTCCTGGTGGGCGAGCCGCTGGTGCCGGACGCCGGGATTCCGCTCGATGCGGTGACGATCGACGCGGCGGGCCTGGTGAGCGTCGACAGCGGCTGCGCGCCGGTCGCGCCGCGTACCAGCCGCCGCGGGACCGTGCGGACGATCCGCGCCCGCTGGAGCACGTGCGGTCCGCTCCGGAGCGTGCGCCTCACGGTGAAGGTCGACGAGACCACCTGCGAGCTGCTCACCGGCACCTTCACCGGCCGCGGCACGCGCCGCCGCCGGCTCTCGGCCCCGGCGTCGGTCTGCGGCGACGGGACGCTGGACCCGGCTGCGGGGGAGGTCTGCGAAGCGAATCCGGACTGCCCCGGCGACGACGCGTGCATCGTGTGCGGCTGCGGCACTGCGCCGACCACCACGACGACGTCACGGCCCCCGACCACCACGACGACGTCGAGCACGCGGCCGCCGACCACCTCCACGACGTCCACGACGACGACATCGTCGTCGAGCAGCTCGAGCACGTCCAGCTCGAGCACCACGACCACCACCACCGCCGGCACGTCGACGACGTCCACGACGATCGCGGGTCGCCTCTTCGAGGCGCCGAACGCGTGGCACACCGACGTCTCCGCGCTGCCGAAGAGCGCGCAGTCGGACACGATCATCCAGGCGCTCGACGCCGCCGGCGGGTGGGGCACCGGCTCGTTCCGCATCGACTTCAGCATCGAGGTGCTGGAAGCCGACGCGTCGACGCCGTTCCGCACGTTCACGCCGACCGGCGACTTCTACTCGCCGGACTGCGACCACGTGCCGTTCCCGGTGCCGCCGGGCGGCGCGCTCGAGGGCGAGACGGGCTACCAGTGCGCCTCGGACGGCGACTGCCACCTGATCGTCGTGCATCGGCCGACCAAGCGGCTGTTCGAGATGTGGCGCGCCGACATCGTCGGCTCGAGCTTCCGGGGCGGCTGCGCCGCGATATGGGACCTGACGAAGGCGTATCCGGCGACCTTGCGCGGCGATCAGTGCACCTCGGCCGACGCCGGCGGCTTCCCCATCGCCGCGATGCTGTTCTCCGCCGACGAGGTCGCGCGCGGCTCGATCGACCACGCGATCCGCTTCATCCTGCCGAACGCCCGCATGCGCAGCGGCGTGTACGTGCGGCCCGCGTCGCATGCCGGTGGTCCGTCGGGCGGCGCGAACTTGCCGCCGTACGGTGTGCGCTTCCGGCTCCGCGCCGACTATCCGATCGCGTCGTTGCCGACGGAAGGCGCGCGCGTGATCGCGCGTGCGCTCCAGCGCTACGGGATGATTCTGTCCGACGGCGGCAACATCGCGCTCACCGCGCAGAGCGACCGCTTCACGACGAACAAGTGGAGCCAGGTCGGGGTCGACAGTCGCTCGCTGTCGGCCATCCGCGTGACGGACATGGAGGTCGTCGGGTTGGGGGCGGCCATCCCGCTGACCTACGACTGCGAGCGGAACCCGTAGGGACGGGGCCCGCGCCGTCGCCGGCGCGGGCCCCGTGGTCAGGCGAACGCGGTCAGTTCGGCTCGAGCTCCAGCACCTGCTGGAACGTCGGCCGGTTGGTCGTCGGGAACGTGTTGGGCAGCAGCCCGGGCACGAAGCCGGTGCGCTGCGCGTTCTTGCGCCAGAGGGACGGCTCGGGCTGGCCGAGCTGCGTCGCGGTGGCGTCTGCGGCCAGGTGGATGGCCGTCCAGAGCGAGTCGCGGCACGCGGAGAGCGAACCCGCGCCGCAGTACGACAGGTTGAAGGGACCTTCGACGGGATCGCCGAGCAGCCGCCGCAGGTCCTTGTCGACGTAGGACTCGCCCTCCATGCCGTCGAGGTTGCGGACGGCGTCGAGGTCGGGAATCAGCGAGCCGAACACCGGGGTCATGACGGCGTTGGCGATCGGACGCCAGATCGCGTCCATGATGACGGGACCGGCCTCGTCGTAGAGGAGGTCGTTGTCGGCATCGAGACGGGGCGCGTCGCGCTGCACCCAGTCGTCCATCAGGTCGAGGATCTCCTGGTCGCGCGCGTCGGGCGCCGGCCCGGGCGAGCGGAGCACGCGGCTGATGACCGGCCACACCGGCGAGCGAATGTCCTCGGTGGCAGCGCGGTTCATGATGCCGACGACGTCGGTCAGCACCACGTCGGCCGCCCAGCGGTCGAAGTTCTCCACGCGCTGCACCGAGCCGTAGGGCTCGTCGTCACCGTGCATGAAGCCGGGGGCGGAGCGGTTGTTCCAGTTGAGCAGCAGCCCGCCGGGCCCGCTCACGTCGTGCGGATGCCGTCCCTGCTTGAGGAAAGACTTCTTCCACTCGAACTTGCCGTTGCCGATGGTGGGCAGGCGCCGGTCGAGGCCGCGTGCGCGCTTCGGGAGGAGGCCCGACGAGAAGTACGCCGTCGCGCGGCGCGAGACGTAGGCCCAGTTGAAGGTGAAGCCGAAGTTGTTGGCGACCTTCCAGAAGCGCTGCGGCGTGCTCGCCTTGCCTTCGGTCATGCCCCGCAGTGCGGCGAGGTTGAGGCCGTCGCGGCCGAACGTGGAGCGGCGGCGCGACAGCGCGTAGGGCTTGCCGCCCACCGTGGCCGTCGCGAACACCGGACCGTGCACGGTGAGGTTGTAGGTGAGCGGCGTGCCGTTCAGGTTGCCGGCGGTGAACGTGGTCATCTGACGGCACCCGCCGTCGAACACGTAGCGCTTCGAGTTGCGCGTCGGCGCCGAGCCGTTCGTCTCGCAGAGCTCCTCGGCATAGACGTCGCGCACGTCGTGACCCGCCGACGTGAGGCTCCACGCGTAGTTCGCCGTGCGTCCGATCAGCAGGTACATGGCCAGGCCGGGGACGGCGACGCCCTGCGCCTCGAAGTCCGGGCCCTTCAGGTGCAGCTGCATCACGATCTCGGGGTAGTAGTAGCCGAGCTGCGGACCCATCACGGCGAGCGAGTTGCCGCTCGCGGAGCGCTCGCGATCGACGACGAGAAAGTTCGACGCCCGACGGCGCGCGGGTGCCGCGGCCGCGAGTGCCGCCGGGGTGCGTGGATCGATGCTCTGGATCGAGCCGGGATCGACGACCACCGAGCCCTTCACCGCGCCGCCCGTGAGCGGCCCGTACTTGAACTTGCGGTCGATCGTGGTGGGCGCCTCGGGATCGTCGGCCAGCATCACGTCGTCCCACGCCTTGTAGCCCTGGTCGGGGCCGAGCTGCTGCTGGAGCTTGGCGAGCAGGTCGGCGTTCGCGGCCTCGCCGCCGCCGCCCGCGCCGAAGATCGAGCCGATGAACGCGGTCACCGCGACGACGTCGTTCACGGTGAACGTCGGTTGCACGATACCGTTCGCGGCCCAGTAGCCGTTGACGCCGTCGGCGTAGGCCTGGGCGTCGGCGAGGATCTGCGCGCCCTCGGCGCCGTAGGTGTCGAGGATGAGCTGCTTCTGCTGCGTGACGAGCGCCTCGGCCGCCGCGCTCGGCACGAACGACTGGATGCCCGTGACGAGCGAGAAGGCGTCGATGTTCGGCACGTCGGCGACGGCGACGCGCGCCGGGCCGCGTCCGACCTGGAGCAGGAGCGCGCGATCGCGCGCCGTCACCCAGCCGGCGCCGTACGAGACGTCGTCGCGGGTCTGGCCGTAGATGTGCGGGATGCCGAAGGCGTCGTAGAGGATCTGCAGGCCCGGGCGGCCGGTGGCCTCTTCGGTCGTCGGCTGGATGGGCTGGAAGTCTTCGGGCAGGAAGTAGGTGTTCAGGTCGGCCGGCGTGATGTTGTCGCGCAGCGGCGTCAGACCGGAGTAGAGCGGCAGCTGATCGGTCGAGTGTACCGTGAGCGGGAGCCCGCCGTAGTTGCCGGGCGGCAGGATGTAGCGGGCGACGTCGGCCGCGCCGGCCACCTGGGCGGCGAGCAGGCCGATCACGGCCATGGAGCGAAGCAGGTTCGTCACGATGGTTCCCCCTATGTCGGCACCCGTGCCGGCCGGCAGGATGCGCTCGGACGAGCGTACCCCCGGGGCGCGCCAGGCGTCCACAACAATCTACAACGATGGGCGGCGCGGCCGGCCCTACAGTGCCGACTTCAGGCAGTCGACGTCGACGCGGGCGCGCTCGAGGGCGGCCCCGAGCGCCTGACGGCATGCGTCGGAGACCCGTTGCGACGATGCCTTCGCGAGCTTGGTCGCCGCCGCGCGCAGCCGCTTGCGTGCCTTGTTGAGGAGCTTGCCGGCCTTCGCGCTGGTCGCGGCGCGCTCGACGGAGGCGCCGGCCTGCTGGAAGAGCTTGCCGACGGCCGGCGGGACGTCGTCGCCGGCGCAGGCCGCGACGTTCGCGCTGCCGAGGTAGCCGGGGCCCGCTTCGGCCAGCGAGATCGGCGTCGCGATGCAGGAGCCGAGCGGGTCACACGCGTCGCGGGTGCACGCGTCGCCGTCGTCGCAGGACGCGCTGACGTCGGCGTGCTGGCACGTGCCGGTCGCGTCGTCGCAGCTGTCCGCCGTGCAGGCGTTGCCGTCGTTGCACGATCCGTCCGTCGTGCAGTCGGTCGGCGCGTCGGCCTGGATCGAGATGTCGGCGCAGTGGTGGTAGAAGCACGGCGATCCGTGGTCCGACATGAACTCGATCACCTGGAGCGTGCACTTCGTGCAGGTGACGTCGGACGGCAGCGTCACCTGGAAGGACATCGGGCCGCTGAACTCCGCGTCGTGCACCAGCATGCCGTCGGCGAGAATCGGAAACACCGGCGGGTTCATGATCGCGGCGCTGCCGCAGTCGCTGTTCTCGTCCTCGACGACGACGGGCGGAGGCGGGAGCTCGCTGCGATCGTGCACGGCCAGCGCCACGCGATAGTGGCCGGGGTGGTAGATCTTCTCGTCGATCGTGACGGTGATCGTCTCGCCCGGCGCGTACGAGGTGACGATACCGGTCGGGGCCGCCGGGTCCTCGTCGTCGCCGCACGGACCGGTCTTCTGCGGGTCGCCGTAGAAGCCTTGCTCGCGCCAGGAGGCGGGAGACTGGAGGACGAAATGCGCCGCCGCGACGCGCGGGAGAACGGAACCGGCGAGCAGGGCGACGAGTGCGAGACGGGTCGGCAGGCGGTGGCGGATGCGCATGGATACCTTTCCGGTGGACGTGGTGGCAACGGAAATTCTGGCATCGCCCGGCGCGCGACGCTAACAGAGGGGCATGCGACTCGGCATGTACGTCCGCAACATGGGTCCGCAGTCGTCGGTCGACACGTTGCTCGCGTGCGCCCGCGCCGTCGAGGAGGTCGGCCTCGATCACCTCTGGGTCGGCGACCACATCGCGATCCCGCCGGACGACGCCGAGGGCTCCGACGGGCGCTACCTCGACCCACTGGCGACGCTGGCGTTCCTCGCGGGGGCGACGTCGCGCATCCAGCTCGGCGTCGGCGTCCTCGTGCTGCCGTATCGCACGCCGCTGCCGACCGCGAAGTGGGTGGCGACGATCCAGGAGCTGTCGCGCGGCCGGCTCCTGTTCGGCGCGGGCGTCGGGTGGATGCAGCCGGAGTTCCGTGCGGTCGGCGTGGAGTTCGCGCGGCGCGGGCGGATCACGGACGCGGGGTTGGAGCTGCTGCAGCGCTGCTTCGCCGGCGACGTCGTCGAGGAGCACGGCCAGCCGTTCCTGTTCCGGCCGCGACCGCCGCGGCCGCCGATCCTGATCGGCGGCTCGGCCGAGCATGCCTTCCGGCGCGTGGTCCGGTTCGGCGACGGCTGGATGCCGTTCGGCGTCGACGTCGAGCAGCTCGCGCCGCAGGTCGCCGTGCTGCGCGGGCGGATGGCGGAGGCGGGGAAGGGCGCGCCGCGGATCGTCGCGGTCCATCAGCTCGACCTGAGTGATGCCGGCGGCGCGGCCGCGCGCGTGCGCGCGTTCGCCGCGGCCGGGGCGACGGACTTCGTGCACGGGTGGCGGTACGCGGGCTACGACGATTTCCGGCGCGGGGTGGATGCGTTCGCGGCGTTGGACGTCGAGCGGGGGTGATCGTCTAGTTGCGGTTGCGATCACCGTGCCGACGTGTCGCTCGCGGGACCGGTTCCATCGAGCGGCCGGCTGCTGCGAATCGTCGGCGCCGCTCGCCCGTCGCCCGTCTCCGGTACGTCGCGAGCCGGTATTCCGTTCGCGCGCGCGGGCAGGACGCGCTCGAGCCGCAGCGCCGCCAGGGCGAGGAGCACGCAGCCCGCGATCAGCACGATGATGAAGGCGTCGCCGAGGTTGCGGCCGAGGAGGACGCCCGAGACGACCGGCCCGGAGATCGCGGCGAGCTGGAACGCCACCGCCGCCGCACCGTTGTAGCGGCCGCGGAGCCGGTCGGGGGCGACGTCGTTGACGATGGCGGGCGCGGTCGGCGAGAGGAGCGTCTCGCCGAGCCCGAAGAGCGCGAACGCGACCACCATCAGCACGGCGGCGAGCGGCGTCGCCGGCGACTGGCCGGCCAGACCCAGCGTCGCCCAGGACGCGCCCCAGACCGCCGCGTGGAGCACCAGCAGCCGCGTGCGCCGTCGTCCCTCGATCAGCCGCAGGACGACGAGCTGCACGAGCACGATGACCGCGGTGTTGACCGCGAACGCGATGCCGAGCGTGCGAGGCGACACGCGTGCGACCGTGTTGCCGTAGGCGGTCCATCCGCCCTCGATCTGCCCGTAGCCGACGAACGCGGTGGCGAAGCCGACGACGAGGTAGCGACGGAAGACGCGGTCGCGAAGCACGTCCCGGTAGCTGCCTGCGCCGACGTGTGGCGAGCGCGCGAGTGGCCCCCCGAGGTGGCGCAGCGGCACGGCGAGGATCGCGAGCGCCAGGAGGAACGTCAGGGCGTCGATCCGGTAGAGGGCCGTGAACGTCTCGGGGCGTGCCGTGTCGACGAGCGTCGCGCCCACGATGCCGCCGACGCCGATGCCGGCGTTCAGCAGGGCGAACTGGATGCCGTAGTACCGTTGTCGCAATTCGGTCGGGATGACGCTCGCGACCAGCGCCTGATTGGCGGGCCAGAACGCGGCGATGCCGATGCCGGTGAGGATGCGCGCCGCGACGGCGTCGGACGGCGTCGTGGCCGACGACAGCAGGAACGCACCGCCCGCCGCGCCGGCGAGCGCCCCCATCTGCACGCGACGCGGGCCGAGGCGGTCGATGAGCATCCCCGTGGGACCCGCGAGGACCAGCGCGACCATCGCGGGGACCGCGACGACGACGCCGATCGTCTCGAGCGGAAGGCCGCGGGCGCCGTGCAGGTAGACGACGAGGAAGGGCACCGTCAGTCCCGTCCCGAACGCGTCGAGCGCGATGCCGGCCAGCATGAGCCGCGTGTCGCGAGAGCTGGCCGGACCGGACATTGCGGCCTTCTGTCATCGCGGGCGCTCCGTTGGCAACGTGCCGGGATCGGGACGCGTCGCGACGACGGTGCGGCGATTCCGAACGATCCTTCGCGCTGCCCGGCCGGGGCGCTGGGCGCCACGCGTCGTGACCGTTCTTCGACCGCGCGCCCTGAACGCGCCGGCCTCGACCCAGGGTCACCGCACGAAGCGGCGTACGACGGAGGCCCCTGCGGCAGCGAGGGACCCTATGACCGGGGCTTCCGCGAGCGCGTTGCGCAGTCGGACGACGAGCGTACCTTCCAGCGCTGCGAGCTTGCCCCTGCAATCCGCGAGCTCCTTCGTACGTCGCACGAGCTCGTTCGTGCGTTGCCCGAGCTCGTCGCGCGCGGCGTGGCCGTTGTCGTTGGAGTCCGGCGAGGCGGGCCCATCGGCATGAGAGCCCGGCTTCACGCCGGCCCAGATTCCCTCATCGATACGGTTGAGGAGAGGGAGCCGGGTGAGCGTCGACAGATAGTCGTCGGTCGCTTTTCGCGATCCGTGGAAGTAGCCGTAGTCATCGACGATCAGAACGCCGCCTTCGGAGAGCGCCGGGTAGTAGTGATCGAGCTCGACGCTCGTCGAGGAATAAAAATCCGTGTCCAGTCTGAGGAACGCGATCCGCTCGATGAGGGTTGCGGGGACGGTGTCCTCGACGAATCCCGGAATGAGGTCGACGGCGTCCGTCGAGCGGACGTTCTCCCGGAGGTTCGTTCGCACCGCCTCCAGGAAGCTCTCGTACTGCGGTCCCGTTAGCTCCCGGCCGCGCATGACGTCGGTCTCGTTGTCCGGGTGGCCTGCGAAAGAATCGAACACGTGGAGCCGGCGCTCCAGACCCAGCATCTCGCAGACGCGAACGATGAAGATCGACATGCCGCCGAGGAAGCAGCCGCATTCCACGAGATCGCCCGGGACATCGTTGACCGCGATGTACGACAGGCTCTGGTACACGTTGTAGAACCCGGTGACGTGGATGAGCGAAAAACGCTTGGCCACCTCGTAGTGGTCCCAGAACGCGTCGTCCTGGATCTCCGGAAAGGTCGCACGCTGTCGTGCGGGGAGACGTTCGATGTGCGGAACGAGGTCGTAGACGTTCTGCATTCGAGTCACCCTTTCGATGCGGGTTTGGCTCCCGCCGCATCGGGGACAGATTGGGGCGGACGCCCCGCCGGTGTCGCCGCACAGCACGCACCGGCGGGCCATCTACCTGAATCCCTTCATGCCGAGGAGGGGAATCGAACCCCTAAGCCCTCACGGGCGGGCGATTTTGAGTCGCCTGCGCGAGCGCGCTGATTGTGAGAATTCGCGGCGTTAGCGTTGGGTGGCGTTGGCTGGAGGAGGGTGGTTCTGGGCACACGCGGGCACAGTTTCGGGCACAGCGGAAGATTGCGGCTCGGCGCCCCGCCGGAAGGCTGGCGGGGCGCCGTACGACACGTCCGCCTACTGCTTGATGATGTAGCTCATGGTGAGGAATCCGGGTCCGCCGGCATCCGGGCCTGGTGACGGTCCGCCCGTCTGAGCGGGCCCGTTCGGCAGTGTACTACCGATGACACCGTGGCCGTGAGCAAAGCAGTCGAAGTTGGCCGATGAGCCGGCGGGATAGCGGCGCGAGCAGTCCGGGGCCCAAGAGTGGAATGCTTCGATGCCGCTCCATATGTCCACATTGTGCGTGTGTTGAGGCACAAAGTGCGTGTGCTGCAGCAGGTTGCGAGGGCTGCGGAGCTGGATGCCGAGGCCATCGTTGTCACCGAGGGAATCGACGTCGACGTGGATACCTTTGCCGACCGGCGCGCGCCCGCGAAGATCGGGGAGGTTGAAGGTATTGCTGCCATCGCCGGATCCGTATCGAGTTCCGATCACTTCGAACAGCGCGGCGTAGGTGGTGCGCGAAACTGCGGAGCCGTCGCAGCGCAACCAGCCGTCCGGGGGCAGGTCGCCAGCGAACGGAATGGTGACTCCGGGAGGCAGTGTCCCGGCTACGGTCTGGCGCGCGTACGGCACCGCGTGCAAGCGGCGTCGACCGCTAAGAGCGCACGGGAAAGTATTGGCGGCTACCCGGAGATCGATCCATGTCCGCCCACCATCACACAGGTGCGCAGGGTTCGCATCGTCACCCACCACGCTGCGAAGGCGCATGAACGTCCGAGATCGGCTAGATCCGATTGTCGCTGTTTTGGTTTGGACGGCTTCGATCTGCTCGACCGCTATCGCGTATGAAGCGCACAGCGTCCCGCCGTGGGGCGCGCTCCAGAGCTGGAGCGTCGCCTCGGGGCGGCTGCTGACGGTGCGAAATTGCGTGCGGTCGAGATCGCATATGATTTCAGCCGAGCTAGGTGCCGCTGCCAGACCAGTTGCCAGACCAGTTGTGGCGAGAATGAGGCTGAACAGGGCGGCGGTAACGACGGCCGCGGGGTGTGCGAGACCCATTGGAGGCCCTCTCTTCGAAGTAGGGGCCGAAGCTTGTAGCGCGATGGCGCGATTGCGCGATTCGGCGCAAGGCGAAGACGAACGTTTGGCGTGTCGCCTGGGCTTCGGCCTCGTGGGATGTCGGCACCGGAAGTCGTTCGCGCGACGTCCGGACCACTTGTTCCGGGTATCCGGTTAGCGGTTGGCCTACATACGGTGCCTCCTCTCTTGTGCCGCGTTCTCGCGTTCTACGGCTCGCGAGCCATGGCGAAGATCACTTGGGTTGTCTGCCGTCAGGTATGAACGAGACCGTTGCACTCAGGAGATTGCGCTCTCGAGCCTTCACGACGGCCTCCGACGAAAGATGCCTTCCAGTTGGGAAACGAGCCGTCGCGAGCGTGAGCCAACGAAAAACAATAGCAAGTTCCAAGTAATCGCCACTGCCGCACTCATGCTGTACCGACGACGTCGCCAGGCCGTGCGCCCGCGTTGACGCAGTCGTTCGTCATGGTTGGCCATGATGTCTGCGACGAGAGAGCGTGCGTCGATGTCCCTCAGTACTGTAGTGCAGATCGCGGCGAGCAACTCCGGAGATGAGGCGTATGCTCGTCGCCGGAGCCAGATGCCAATCCCGATCAGTGCGAGGCCGCCGGTTACGGCAACCGCCAAGATGGCGGCAGCCGTCGATGAAGCGGGTACCTCGCTACGCTTCGTTACGGACTGTGGAACCGGTTCCGGCGTAGTCCGTTGGTAGTGGCCCTCCCAATGAAGGTACGAGCGGACCAGCCGCGACCTTTTGCTGGCGACCTTCCGCAACTCGTGTTTGTAGGAGCGTACGAGTGCCGGCCGAAGTTGCGCTGTCATCACGTCGCTCTTGAGTGCTCTGAGCAACTCGATCCACGCTTGAGGCCACGAGAACACGTTACGTGCACGCCGGGAGTGTGCAGCACGCATGAGGCATCGTCGCAACCTGGGTGACGTCACGATGCTGGTCGGCTCTGGTGCGGACAGACCGACGCAACTTGGAAGCAAATGAGACCAAAAAGCGAACTTAAGCTGGGTTGGTACTGAAGCGTATGGCGGGCCGTCATACTTGGAAGTCACGTCCCGGGTCCCGGCCCTCAACCTGATGCCGTCGGCCGCTCTGGTTTCGCGATGTAAGAATAGAAGCGCCGCAAACCCGACCAGGCACGTGAAGGCTTTGCTGTTGGCGCCGCTCCGAAACTGACCCAGTCGCCGGTCTGAAACTGACCCACCCCA
>CAYSOF010000048.1:0-17280 GCA_964432595.1 uncultured Binatia bacterium (SeqCode)
CGGTGCCGCCCGTGCGGACGTTCGTCAGGATGCCGAACGCGCTCAGCGCCGTGCGGAGCCGGATGCCTTCGAGCAGGTCATTGTGGTCGGCGGCGAGCGCGTCCACCGAGAGCCCCGCCACGTAGTCGACGAAGATGGACGACGGGATGCCGCGCGACGCGCCGAGGATCGACTGGATGAACGCGCTGAACGCGAAGTTCGTCACCTGGCCAGAGCCCGGGACGATCCGTGTGATGCCGGACTTCGGGTCCTGCAGTCGCACCCACGTCGGCTCGACCGTCAACGCGGGCTTGAAGCCCATGCCCGGGTACGTGAAAAAGTACCCGGTGACCTCCTTCACCGGTCGCGACCGAAGGCGGAGGAAGCCCCAGGCGTGCGCTTCGTGGAAGTCGGGCGGGTAGTCGTACGCGGGCTCGCTGACGTCGTAGCTGTCGGCCGGCAACCCGCGCTGCACGGCCTCCGTGGCAATGCGCTTCTCCCCGAACCGGACCGCGAGCGTCCGCTCGTAGAAGTCCTCGGCGGCGCGGAGCTTGTTGAAGAGCTGCGGCTTGCCAAGCGGCTTGGCCTCACCCTTCGCCTTGAGGAGGATGCCGTACAGCTCCCCCTCGAGGATCTCCTCGACCGTCAGGCCGGTCTTCCCGCGCCCCTCCGCCATCCATGGCCCGCCGTCAGTCGTCGAGCGCCTGGACCGTGTACGCGCTGTTCCCCGACGTGAAGGTGGAGACGTTGACGCCGACGTCGCCGTCGAGCTTCTTGAGCAGCTTCGCGTACTGCGCAGGCAGCTGCCCCTCCGTGAACGCCTTGCACGTGGCCACGTAGTCGGTCGCCGTCACGAGCACGTCGGCGTCGAGCTTGGTGAGGAGCGCGTTGAACTTGGTGAGGGTGTCCTTGACGTTCGTCGGCGTGAGCGTCGCCGCGTAGTTCGTATCCGTCGGGCCGCCGCCGTCGAGCTTCGCGAGCACCGCGGCGAACTCGCGATTGACGGCCAGGACGTTGTGCGCGACGCAGAGCGCCTGGATACGCGCGAACGGGTTGCCCGCGCGTCGGCCAGCCGACGACGTGATGTCCAGCAGCTGCGAATTGGTCTGCCCCACGGCGTTCTCCCTTCGTCAGTCCGTCAGGACGCCTTGCCGCCCTTGGCCTTGTCGGGTTTCCCGGACGCGGGAGCCGCATCGGGCGCGGGTGCGTCGGCGGGCGGCGCCGCCTGCTTGAGCTGCTCGATGGTCGTCCTCGCCAGCTGGAGCTCGTCGGCGAGGCGCTTGCCCTCCGCCCCGAGCCCCTCGTTCGCCTGCTTCAGCGTGGCGACCTCGCCCTCGAGCCGGGCCTTCTCCTCGGCGCGCTCACGCCGCTCGACGCCGAGCTCCTCCGTGAGCGTGGCCACCTTCGCGGATAGCTCGCCGGAGTCCCCGCCGCCCTTCTCCGCTTCGAGCTGCGACACCCGGGCCTGGAGGCGCTCGACCTCCTGGGCGTTGCTGCGGCTGAGCTTGACCCGCAGGTCCGCGACCTCGACCTGCATGCGGTCGATGTCCGTCGCCTGCGCCGCATTCGCCCGCCGGAGCTCCTCGACGAGTGGACTCGCGTCCTCGGCGCCCGCCGCCCGCGCGCTATCGCCCGCCGCAATCGCCTTGGCGGCGATGTCGGCGTCGACACGCTCGAGGACGTCCGCCTCGAAGCCCTCGACCGCGAAGTCGGGGTTTCGGCAGAACGCCGCGGCGACGTCGTCGGCGATCGGCTCGGAGACCATCAGGTTCTCGCCTGCGGTCCCGAACCGGACGCCGTTGATCTGATGGCTGGCGTTCGGGATGCGACACGCAACCCGAACGCCCGAAGCACTGGCTTCCATCGGCGCCCCCCCCCTCAGAACGGCCGCCAGAGGGCGCCAGCGGGCAGGATGTTGTCGATGAAGGCGTGCTGCCGGGGCTTCGCGACCCGCAGGTAGAGCGCGGCGATCTGCGCCCAGACGTGCACCGCCTTGTCGGTCGGGTACAGCGGGAAGAGCGTCATCGGGATGAGCCGCCGGTAGTCGACGGCCTTCCGACCCGCTTCGATGCTCGCCAGCGTCAGCTGGCTCGTACCGGGGACCTTCTGGTTCTCGTCGACGTACGTCGTGGTGGCACCGACCTGGCGCGGCACCGCCACCATCTCGCGGAACTCGGCCGTCGTATTGACGCCATTCCGCTTCGAGCGATGGATCATGAAGCCGGTGATCGTGGTGTCGACCGGGTGCGTGATGACGAGCGTCACCTTGTCGCCCTGGCCCACGGACACCTGCGCGCTCTTCGTGACGAGCGAGCGGCCGTCCTTACAGATGGCCTCGACCGCGTAGTAGTAGAGGCCCGCGTGCTTCGCCTGGAACTTGTTCGCGGCGGTGCCGCTCGTCGGCGTGCCGACGACGCTGGTCGGCGCGAGGCACTTGTTCGCGGCGTCCGGCCAGATCGTCTCGAAGGGCGCCTGCCCCTCGATGATGTGCTGGTTCGACCGCATGCGGAGCTCGCCGCGGCTCGTGCTGATGGCCTTCACCGGCGTGCCCACGACGTTCGACTGCGAACCGTTGGCGTTGATGCGGAACGCGGGATCGAGGTTGCGGTCGATCTCGGCCTGGACGTCGAGGCTGCAGAAGACGTCGGTCGCCTTGCCCCAGCGCTCCTTCTGGCCGATCTTCGTGGCCAGCTGGATGATCTCCGGCGCGACGAAGCCGAGGCCCTCGCCGTTGGCGTCGACGATCAGGTCCGTATCGCCCGTGGCGCGGATCTTCTTCGGCAGACTGTCGAAGCCGAGCGGCCAGACGTCCTTGTCACCGTACCACGAGTAGAACTCGAAGGCCGTCTTCAGCTCGAGGATGCCGTCCATCTTCTGGTCGGCGATCGGATCGATGATGTTGTCCTGGTACGTGCCGACCGCGAACACCTCGCGCCGGGTCATGAACATCTTGACGAAGTCGACTTCGCGCTCGTACTGCCCCTGCGCGGCGGGAATCACACCCGTCTCGGTGTTCACGCCGCTGCCGGGGAACCCGCCGACGCGCGGCTTCGTGGTGTACTCGTCCACCATCGAGGTCGCCTTCGTCTGGCTCAGCAGGTTGTAGAGGATGAACCCGTCGTCGGTCTGCGTGGTGCGGATCAGATCCGGCTCGAGCGACTGGCGCCGCAGCGCCGCACCACCGCTCAGCGTGGCGGTGTCGGTCGCGTAGCTGGCGCCCTCGACGGCCTTGCGGAACTCGTCGAGGTTGGCGAACACCGGCTGGCCCGGGCCGCGCAGCGACAGCAGCTGCTCGGCACCTCCGTTGGCGAACAACGCTCCATGCATGTGCATTCCCCTCCGCCCCGGCCCCGCCGGTTAGTGCGCCGCCTCCGCCGCGGCGGCGATCTGATCGGCCTTCTTGATGGTCGCGAGCAGCGTCGGCGCGAGCGCCGGGTCGTACTCGCACATGGCCTTCAGCGTGAAGCCCATGCCGTTGCCCATCGTGGTGACCTTCGCGAACTCGTGCTGCGACATGATGTCGCCGTCCTTGGCCGTCGCGGCGAGGCACTTCGCGATGACGTGCTCCGGAAGCATGTCGCCCTCGGTGAGCTGGAACTCGCCGTTGCCGTTGCCGTCGGCGCCGTTGCCACCGCGCGCGGCCTCGCTCGCCGGGCCGCCCTTCGCGAGCGCGGTGACGCGCACGCCCTTGCGGCCGCCGGCGTCGTTGCGCATCTCCTCGACCTTGGCCGTGAGCTCGTTCACGCGCGCGCCGAGCTCGCGGTTCATGCCGCCGAGCGCCATGCAGGCCTTCACCAGCATGACGTTGCCCTCGAACAGACGGCCCAGGGTCGACTGGTGATGCGCCGCGTAGGCGTCGAGCTTGCCGGCGAGCAGGTTGTGCGACTTGAGGATCTCGGTGATGGCCGCCTCGGCGTCGACGCCGACCTCGTCGCCGTTCTTGGTGCGCTCGAGCGCCGCCTTGACGACCGCGTCCACGTCGCCCTTGGCGACGTCCTTCGCGGTGACGGTCGGCAGCGTTGCCATGTCCTTGGCGATCTGGACGTGCGCCTTCGCGAACGAGGTCATGACCTCGAGCGCCTCGCCGAACTCGGCGTCCGCCCCCGCGGCCTCGGCCGACTTCTCGCCGCAGCCGGGGCAGAAGTTGTGCGCCTTCAGGATCGAGCCGGAGCACTTGCCGCACTTGCGCTCGGCGTCCGCCTTCGGGCCCTGACCGCACTCGCCACAGAACTTCGCGCCCTTGGCGATCTCGTGGTCGTTGGTGCACCGCTCGTTCATCCCGGCCTCCCCTCCTCGCTCAGGCAGCCGCCTTGAGCTGTTGCGTGGCGCGCTCGAGCAACCGCTGCGCGAGGGCGCGTGCGGCCGCGGGCGTCATGTGCTCGCAGTCGACGAAGTGGTCGACGATCTTCTGGCGCGTGATCGGCGGCGCGGCGTGCGCGCAGCTCTGCGTCTGCATCGCCGTCACCCAGCGTCCGGCGGCGCCCCCGCCGTGCGACGTGTCGTGCAGCTCGGGGTCGAGCGACTGACCGCGGAGTGCCGCGCCGCCGCTCAGCGCCGCGCTGTCGGTGGCGTAGCTGCCACCTGCGACGGACTTGCGAACGCAGTCGCAATGATCGCCGACACACGCTGGCGCGTCGAGCGCGGCGATCGCCGCCTTCGCGAACGCGCCGAACGGCTGGACGGATACGCCGGGGACGCTCAGGTTCTGCGGCGTCTTCGCGAACGCGAGGCCCTTCCACCGCGCGCGCACGATGACGTCGCGGTGGGTGCCCGACGCAGGGTCGAACACCTTGCGCTTGTCGTCTTCGCTCGAGTGGCCGTAGACCGACGGGAACCAGCGCATCGGCGGCGTCTGCGCCGTCTGCGTGTTCCACCACCAGTCGGCCTTCTCCTGGCCGCGGTATATCTCGCCCTTGACGAAGACACCGCCCGGGCTCTCGCGCACCTCGAGCGGCAGACCGATCTCGTAGCTGTGCGGGTTGGCGACCTTCAGGGCCCACCCGAGCACCGTCATGTGATCGATGTCGATGTTCCCCTGCCGGAGGAAGAGCTCTTTCGAACCGAGGAGCGCGCTCTTCAGGATGCGCTCCTTCTGCTGGTCCCAGTTCTCGTTGCTGGCTTCGCAGAAGACGTAGCGGCGGCCGCCCTCCTCGACCGGACGGGCCTTCAGGAAGTCGAGGGCCAGCAGGACTGTGCCCTCGACTCCCGCGCCACCCGTCCCCTCCGCCGCACCCATCACCGTGTTCGCGCCCCTCGTTCCGGCCCCTGAAACGCAAACGGGGTGTCGCGCCGTCCCTGGCGCGACACCCCGTCAGCCCGAAGCCGCTTGGAGTCCCCGTCTTTGAAGCTTGTCCGCTCTACGAACGAACCATCATCGCCGCGGTACCACGCGTTCCGAAGAATCGTCAAAGTTCCGTGTTCGGAACTCCAACAGTTGCCCCCGCTGCACCTCGAGCTCCGCCGGGCAGTGTGGGCACCCGATCACCGCCCCACCATTCGGCCCGATCAGGAGAAACCGGTTCTTCACGATCAACCGGCCGGGCTCTCGTGCCGGCTTCACGATGACCTTGTGACACTTCGGGCACGTGCCCGGCGCCGACGTCGCTGCCGCAGCGCTCACGCGTCACCGCGCGCGAGCTCGCGCGCTCGCGCGCGGCCGATGAGCGCACGCTGGCGCACTGCCGCGGCATCCCCATCGCCGCCGAGCGCCGCGTCTTCCTGCTCGCCGGCGAACGTCGTCGCGTGGTCGGCCATCCTCTCGGCCGCGCCGCGCAACTGCGCCGCCTGCGCGCTGTTCCGCTGCTGTAGCCCTTCGAGCCGCGCCACCGCGTCGACCAGCCGCTGCCGCGTCGCCGTCACGCGACCTCACGATCGCCGGCGGCCGCTCGGCGGCGCGCGCGGTTGAAGACGCCGGCCAGACCCGAGTCGTCGATCGACGCGCCCGGCGCCGTCAGGATGTTCCGGAGCTCGTACTTCTCGGCGATCCGCCGCGCGGCGCGCGCTTCGTAGGGCGTATCGGTCGTCAGGTCCACCAGGTCGATCTCCGGGTGCCGCTGCCCGAGCCGGTCGATGCGTCCGTTGCGCTGCGCGTGCGTCTTGGCGGTGAGCGGTCGGTCGTATTGGACCAGCGTCTGCCCCCGCTGCAGGTTGAGCCCAGCCTCGCCCGCATCGCTCAGCACGAAGACGTCCACCGCCGGCGCGCCCTGCTCCGGCTGGAACCGGAGCCGCTTTCGATCGCGCTCCTTCGCCGCGTCGGCACCGGTCAGCGACTCCACGCGGTGCCCCGCCTCGGCGAGCGCCTCGGTGATCTCTCGAACGGCATCGCGCCGATGCGCGAAGATCACCACCGGCTTGTCGCCCACCGGATGGTCCTTCAGGAGCGTCACCAGGTGCTGGATCTTCGCATTCTGCCCGCGCGGCGCCCCGTCGACCACTCGCGCGAGGGCCTGCTCCTTCGCCGCGCCCGGGTTGCGGCCGATCTCCTCCGCCAGCGCCTGCGGGTCCGCGCCCTTCGCCGCAAAGCGTTCGGGCGCGAGAACGCGCGCCGCGTCGACGTCGACCTCGCCGCGGCCCCGCGCTGCGCGCAGCCGGTCGACGGCCGTCATCACCTGCGCGTACCGCTCGGCCTGCGCCGGATGCAGAGGCACCGTCGCGGTCCGGCGGTTGACCTGATTCCCGTTCGGGATGTGCGCGGCGTAGATCCACGGGGCGACTTCGCGCTGGAGCGCCTCGGCAGCCGCCGTCGTGTTCACCCCGTAGCGGCGCTTCCACGCGGCGGCGTCGGCGTAGCGCCCGTCGGGATGCAGCTTGTCGAGCAGCGAGCGGAGCTCCGATACGTCATTCTTCACCGGGTCGGCCGAGCTGCTCATGTAGTACGGCGCGACGTCGGTCGCGGCCTGGACGATGCGCGACAGGACGGAGTCCGGCTTGCCGTCGCGATCGAGCAGCCCGTGCCCCTCGTCGACGGAAATCATCTGGTAGTCGATCCCGGCGGTCTTCCAGGCGTCGCGCATCAGCGTCGCGGCCTCGGCACGCGGTGCCGCCATCAGCCGCTCCTCCGCCGCCGCGGCGTCGACGCCAAGGTGTTTTGCGAGCACGTGCACCATGTCGTCCCGGAACGCCTGATGCGTGTGGACGACGGCATGCGTGTCGGCATCGCGGTGCTCGCCAAGGCGCTGGCCGCGATCGCCGCCCGGGTTCGCGGCCCAGCGCATCATCTTCGGGTCAACGAAGCGCGCGAACTCGCCGCCGAACTGCCCCTGGACGGCGGACGGCACCAGGAACAGACCCCGGCGCACACCGGTCGCTGGCGTCGCGCGTGCGTGCGCCAGCGCCCCGATCATCATCGACGTCTTCCCGCTGCCCGTGCCGGTCGCGTTCGCGAGCCGCTTCGCGCGCAGGAAGTGCTTGATCACGCGCTGCTGGTGGACGAAGCGCCCGTCGTACCGCTTGTCGGCCATGAGCTGCACCGGCGATCCCGGCCGGAAGTGCTGCGCCACGTTCGGCATGAGGCGCTGCAGCTGCTCTTCGAGGCGCTGCCCAAGCGTGTAGCGCTGGCCGACGCCGAGCTCGCGCCGGGTAGCCGCCGCCGGCGTCCCGCCGAGCAGCGAACCCTGTGCCTGTCGCTCTGCCGCTTCCAGGCTCGCCATCCGCTCGAGCTTCTGGGCCACGGAGCCGACGGCGTACCGCTTGTCGACGGTCCGGTTGCGCGCGGCATCGAGCCGCTGGCGCCGCTCGGCGAGGTGCGTCTCGCGCGCGGCCGGGTCCAGGTAGCCGGTATGCAGCTCGGCGTGCGCGATGTCCTGCGTCCCGATCCGCAGGGGCTGGTTCGTCAACGTGGTGTAGTGCCGATGGAAGTCGCGCAGGAAGCGTCCCTTCAGCTGGTCCTGCAGGGCCGCGTACGCCTGCGCGGTGCCGCCGAGCATCGTGACGTAGCTCGGCCAGTCGGGCGTGACGGCCTCGGCGCCGGCGAAGTGGTGCTGTTCCGCGATCGCGTTCCGTCGATGCGACCAGTCGAGCCACGCCGCCGACGTCGTCTCACCGCCGAAGAGGCCGCCCTTCTCCGTCCGCGGCGGCTCGGGCCCGAGCTCGACCAGCCGCGCCTCGAGCGCCGCCTTGGCGGCCTCACCTGCCTTCGGCACCTTCGATGCGATCTCGGAGGCGAAGTACTGCCGCAGCGTGCGGCGCGCCTGGGACCCGAGCCCCCCGAGCGGTGCGAAGGCAACCATGGCGCGCGGATCGTGCGCGAGGGCCCGGAAGACCGCCTCGTGCGTGTCGGGGTGATCCAGGTCGATCGCCTGCGCGTTCAACGGCGCGTGGCTCGGGGCACCGGTCCGCCGGAAGTACGCCTCGACCAGCGCGTTGACCCGATCGGCGTGCGCCGAGGCCTTCACCGCGTGGTGCGCCTGCGTCTCCACGGGCTTGCCGTCGGGCCCGATTTTCGGCGTGCCGTCCTTCTCGAGGACGGGGATCATCACCGGCTTCCCGTTCTCGGCGGTCGGCACGCGCGCCGGCAGGATCGCATTGACGGCCTCGCCGAACGCCTGCCGGTGCTGGGCCGGCACGTCGAGCACCTTCGCCGCGAGGTCCGCCGCGATGTCGTCCAGGTGATCGCCGCTCGCCGCCCGCCGCGCGATGTGCTCCTCGACGTCGCCACGGACATCGCCGGCGTCGCCGACGGCGCTGAACGGCTTCAGGCGCGCCGTGAGGCTCTCCGGCTCGAAGCCCTGCGCCGCGTTCAGCGTGGTCGCGGTGCGCACGATCGTGCCTTTCGGCTGCCACCCGTCCTGGTCCTGCTCGCCGCGCTTGATCGCGAGCACATCGTTCGTCAGCTGCAGGTGGTCGGCGTCGACCGGCGCCACCAGCTTGTCGAAGGCACTCCGCCGCACCGTGGCGAAGTGGTTCGTCCCGTCGCTGGTGATCTCGTAGTCCTCACGGCCGAGGCCGAGCGCGCGCATCTGTCGGATCGCCGTCTCGCTGTCGACGGGTCCCAGCGTCGTGTGGATCTCCGATGGGGGCTTCTCCGAGAGCGCGTAGGCTAGCGCGGCGGTGGCTTCGTACTCGCCGAGCGCCTGCCCCATCGTCTGCCGCGCCGCCTCGAGGTGCGCCTGGCGCGCATCGTTCGCCGCGATCGCGACGGCGAGGTCCGCCGGACTCGACAGGTGCTGCATCGCCGCGTCGGCGGCGTCGAGCGCCGTCGTCATCTCCGCGATGCGCGCCTCGGCCTGCGCCACGTGCTCGGCCACGTGGTAGTCCCCGAGGTCCGACGCCATCTGCCGCAGGCTCCGGGCATCCTCGTGCTGGCGGAGCACGTGCGCGACCAGCTGCGCCGCGCCGGCGGCGCCGAGCACGTCAACGACCTCGCGCCGCAGGAGGGGCGTCTTCACCGACGCGAGCGCCGCGGTGTTGAGCGCGTTGTAGGCGCCCGCCGACAGGTGGCGCTCGAGCGCCCGGTGCAGGTCCGGCTGATCATACTGCTCGGTGAACTGGCCACCGCGGCCCAACAGGAGCTCGGGGCTCTCGACGGCGTCGAGAAACGCCCGGGTCGCGCGCTCGTGGACCTCGCGCACCAGGCCGCGCTCGGCCTCCGCGCGCATCGCCGGCGTCACCGCGCCCGTCTCGGTGAAGTAGCCCGAGCCGAAGAGCCGCGCGTCGTCGTGGCCGTCGACGCCGTCCGCCAGGTCGCGCTCCATGGCGCGGATCGCCTTGTCATGCGCGAGCAGCTCGAGCACGGCCTCCGGATCGACGACGGGGCGCACGGGTGTCGCGGCATCGTCCCGGCCTGCGGCCCGACGGCGCGCCTGCTGCCGTTCCCGCGCCTGGCCAGCCCGCTCGAGCGCCGCGCGGTAGCGGTCGACCCCCTCCTGCCCCTGTGCAGCGAGGATCTCCGTCTCACGATCGGCCTGGGCGCGCGCGCGGAGCGTGGCCTGCTCGCCGGCGATCGCCGGCGCCGCGCTTTCCCCCGCCATCACCGCCAGGTCGATCATCTGCTGCTGGAGGTACTCGCGCGACAATGCCAGCAGGTGCGCACGCTGCTCGAGCGCCGCCAGGGCCTCCGGCGGCGACAGCGACGGGTCCTGTTCGGCCGCGGCACGATAGGCGGTGCGTGCGACGTCGAGCTGCCGGACGGTCTCCTCTTCGGACGCGCTCACCGTTGCCAGCTCGCCGCGCACCGACGCGCGGCGCCCGGCGAGATCCTCCGGCGTGATGGACGCCGCGTCGCGCAGGAGCTCAGCCATGCGCAGCTGCGCGCGCGCGTCCTCGACGCGGGCCTGGAGGACCGGGTCGTCCGGATCATCTGCGGCCGCGACATGGCGCTCGGCCTCGGCGAGCTCGGCCCGGAGCTCGCCGACGTCGGCAGCGGCCGCTGCGGCGCGGAGCTGCACGTCGGATGCGGCACGCGTGTCGCTCTGGAACCCCTTGCCCCGTGGCGTCGCCGGGGGATCGAGCACGTCGGTGAGACCGACGGCGTCCGGATCGTCCGTGGACAGGGGCAGACGCCCAACGGCAGCCCCGGCGCGCTCGCGATCGCGCAGGAGCTGCTGCCGGCTCGCCTCGAGGACCGCGCGCGCGCGGCGGTACCGGCGCCCGCCATCCACCGCCTCGTCGGCCGCCGGCGTCCAGCCAAGCGCCGCCGACACCTTCTCGACGAACTGTGCGCGCTTCGCCTCGAGCGCCGCTGTGGCCTTGACCTTCGCCGCCGCGCGCGCGGAGGTCTGCGCATCCTCCGCGGCCCGCGCCTCCGGCGACAAGGCCGCCCGTCGCGCGACCTCGCGCGCTGCATGCTCCTTGGCCGCGGCACGCTTCGCGCTCGCGCGCTCCTTCGCCTGCGCCTTGTGCTCGGCCGGGCTCTTGACGCCGGTGAGCTTCAGGTAGTTCAGCTTGCCGCCGGCGCCGCCGACCACGTGAAACACGCCGCGCTCCGTGGCCGACTCGCGGATTTTGACCGGCGTGCCCGTCGTCCCCGGGCCGTTCGGATGCACGGTGATCCAGCGCTCGCCCTGCGCGGTGGTGGCCCCTTCCGCCTTGAAGAAGTCGGCCGGCACGCGCAGCGAGACCGAGAACAACAGCGGCACGCGTGCGCCTCCGGCGCGCTCCTCCTCGGCGAGCGCGATCGCGGGCACGGAAAGCATCCGGGCCCGGCGCAGGATCAGGCGGTGGCCCATCCGCTCAGACGCGGCCGCTGTACGTCGCTCCGACGAGGCCGCTCGTCAGCTGCTTCAGGATGAAGAACACGTACTTCGCGCCTTGGTTGAGCAGGACCACCTTGTTGGCCGCTACGTTCGTCGCGATCACCTCGCCAAGGTTGGGCCGGTCGATGTTCGAGATTTCGACGTCGACCTGCAGGCCGGACAGGCTCGAGCCGTAGATGTGCAGCGAGCCGAGCGAGAAGTCGGAGATGTCGAGCGCCTCACTGCGGAACGGCAGCCCCCCGAACGCCGCCGCCGCCTGCAGCCGGACGAGCTCGTGGGTCACCGTGTGGTTTCGCGGACTGAGCTTGATCGCCATCGCCTCTTCCCCTCCCCGAAGCCCCGCCGCCATACCGCGGGTAGGCCCGAACGAACGTCTCGGCGTCGGCCGCCACGCCGATCACCACCTCGTACCGCGGCGGCGAGAACCGTCGGCGCAGCGTCGCGAGCAGCTGCGCGACGTCCTCGTCGGCCCCGAGCTCGCGCACGGGCTGCACTACGGCCCCGCGATCGCGGTCCCGCACTACGACGAACTGCTTCACGATGCCTCCAGGGTGCCGACCTGCTGCTCGACGATCGGCGGCACCTCCGGTGGTGGCGCCGCGCCGTCCGCCGACGGATCGCCGTCCTGCGCGGCGTAGTAGTCGGACATCGCGCGCAGGTACGCTCGCGCCTCCGGTGGCGGCTGCGCACCGGCGTGCTGGCGGTGCGTGAGCTCGTGCACGAACTCCGCCCACCGCGTCTGGCGCTCGGTGCGCAGCTGGATCTCGACGGCCTGGCCCTGGACGGTCACGACCAGGTGATAGCCGCGGTAGCGGAGGCCTTCCCGCGGACGCGTGAGAAAGTCCTGCTCCGATCGCACGGTGAAGAGCCGCTTCACCCGTGGGACAGCGGTCTGCTGATCCGGGATCGACGACAGCGTGAGCCGCACGGACGCCAGGTCCTCGAGCTCGCCGTCGGCACCGGCGGCACGACGCGCCACCCCCGCCGTCTCGCAGAGTCGGCCCGCCACCAGCACGCCGGGAAACGCCTGCGTGAGCGTCTCGACGACGCTGACGAGCGCCGGGGCCGCGGCGGCCAGCGCACCACCGAGCTCGCGATGCGGCACGTCGGTCGCTTTCGGATCGGGCGGCGGCTCGCTTCGCTGGCCGCGGAAGCGCATGACGTGCCCCGCTGCCTTGGTGGCCTGCGCCTTCACGAACGGCAGGAATCGCAGGGGCGCGCTCGCCTTTGCGTAGGCGACGACGTCGCCGCGCACCGCATGGGCGCCGAGCTTCGTCGCCCGGACGTGCTCCTTGAACTCGTCCCACGGCAGCGCGTCCATCTGATCGAAGAACCGCGCGTCGTCGTAGTGCGCCCGAAAGCACGCGCGCGCTGCCGCCGCGCTCTCGAAGCCGATCAGACACTTCTGCTCGTCGCGCTCGCGGAACTCCGGGGGCTTGCGCGTGT
This sequence comes from uncultured Binatia bacterium (SeqCode), assembly GCA_964432595.1. Classification (GTDB taxonomy): domain Bacteria; phylum Desulfobacterota; class Binatia; order DP-6; family DP-6; genus DASYLJ01. Next base: position 12,618 of record CAYSOF010000048.1, read on the forward strand.
GGATCACATAGACGGTCGTCCCACGCACGAGCTCCGACGTCGCGAGCGGCCCCAGGAAGACGTCGACCTGGTCGCCGTCGAGGCCGATGGTGCCACGCACGTAGCCGTACGGCTGCTGCATGGTCGTCTCGCCGTGCCGATCAGCGAAGGGGTCGTACCAGCGTCGCACCGAGCCCACGCGGTTTTCGATCGAGATGTGGAGGCCGTCGACCCACCGGCGCCCGTGCAGGGGCCGCGACTTGAGCAGCGCACCCTCAAGCGCGATCAGCTCGCCGATCATGGCCGCCCGCGCCTTCACGATCGCCGCGCGCCGCGGATCGTCGCACGCGAGCGTCGGGAGCTCGTCGTCGTCGATGTGGATCAGATCCTTCTCGATGGCCGCGCGCCGGGTGGCGAGGCGCGCGACGACGTCGTCGCCGTCCGGCGGATCGGCGTCGTCCGGCTGCTCGAGTGCCGCCTTCACGACGCCGACCGGGTCTTGGACAGACGCGGCGACCACGTCCGTCGAGCGCCACAGCAGGCGCCGGGCGCGCGCGCGGAGCATCAGATTCATGCCGCCCGCCCTCGATGCGCCCGCGCGCGGTCGAGCCCCGGTCGGCCGCTCTCGGCGATCCGGTAGACCCGGCGCACCACCGCCGTCCGCCCCAGCAACCGGCGACGGATCTGTGCGGGGTCATAGTCGAACAGCTCGCACAGCCGCACGAAGGTGAACGGCCCGAAGACGCTCTCCGACCGCATCCAGGCCTGCGCAGCTCGGGAGCCACGCCCGGCCAACGTGATCCCGTCTGCGAAGATCGCGAAGAGCAGCCGCCGCTCGCCCGATTCCACGGCGGTTGGCGGCTCGAACCACTGCGCCGGCATGATTGTCTCCGGCTCGAAGAGCGGGGCCTGCTCGTGGAGGTCAGCCACTCGTGGCCTCGTCGGCGCGCGGCGTGAACCGCAGGGCACGCGCCGTGGGCGCCGACTTGGCGGGCGGCTTTGCCTTGCCGGCGCCGTCGGCCGCGGGCGCTGGGAAGCGCGCATACGCCGCCTTGTCCGCGTCGGTCACACCGCCGGGGTGATCGTGGTGCGTGCGCTTCGCGAGCGCGTCCTGCGCGGCCTTTCGAGCGGCGGACGGATGACGGCGCATCATCCCGAGCTTGGGCGTCTTGCCCTGCAGCTCGAGCGCGACCTCGCCACCGTGGCCGCCCGCGACGAGATGCTGGCGCACCAGCCCGAAGTGATGCTTCGCGAGCGCGTCGTGGCTCTCGGCCGCCTTGTGATGCGCCTCCGACAGCTTCCAATCGTCGCCGCCCCCGTCAGCGGACGTGCGATGCGCCGTCGCCAGGTGCTCGTGGTGCGCAGTCGCTGCCGCGTGGACGTGCGCGGCGTCCTGGTGGTCGGCGTCGCTGTAGCCGCCGGACTCGGCCCCGCTCGCGAACACCGCCTTGCCGGCCCGCGTCTTTCCCAGCGCGATCTTCCCAGCAGGCTCCGCCGGTTTGAACGTGAACGCCTTGCCGAACGGCTGCTCGCGCGCGCCGCCTTTGAGCTCGGGCAGGAGGCTCTCGGGCCACGCGTGATAGGCGGTGCGGTCCACGACGACGCAGTCCATAACGGGGATACCGAGCTGCTCGCTCGCGTGCTTCAGCTCGCCGACCCAGCCCCCGAGCAACCCCCGGCGGAGATCGCCATCACCGGACCAGGCCGGTCCGTTGTGGCCCGCGGCGAACAGGACGCTCGTCGGGGAGTAGGCCACCATGGTCCGCAGGTACCCGTCGACGACGGCGGCGATCGGTCGACCGAGGTTCGTGCCCAGGCTGAACGCGCCGAGCACGCGCCCGCGGTTGTCCGTCGGCAGGACGGCCACCGTGCGCTCGCCCGGATCGAGCAGCGCACGGCCGAGCACGGCCACCTCGTGCGCCGAGCGAAGGGAATGCCCGCCGGCGAACGTCATCTGCCGGATGACATCGACCTCCGCGGGGGCGTAGCGGCCCGGGTCAGCGGCGGCCGGGAACGGCTCGACTCGCTCCGGCGAATCCCAGGGCGCACCGACCGTCGCGTAGCCGTCGCGGGCGACGACGACGCCGTCGACGCCGATCTGCATCCGAGCGCCCACCGCGCGCAACGCGTCGATCAGGAAGCGATCGGCGGAACTCGGCTGCGACATGCCGCCCGGGTGGTTGTGCACCAGGAAGATGCGCGCGGCACCGAGCGCCATGGGGCTCTTGAAGATTTCCCTGGCAGCGGCGTGCGACTCGTTGACGGTGCCGATCGACACGCACTCGATGCCGAGGATGCGCTGGTGGCGATCGACCGAGACGCTCCACAGGCGCTCGCGGTCGATGTCGACCATCCCGCGGAACGCCGCCGCCACGTCCTCCGCCCCTTCGATGCGCTGCCCGCGGAACCGGATCGACTTCTGGCGCCGCATCTCGACGGAGAGACGCCCCTCCGGGAGCGTGAGCTTCGCCGTGGGCGCCGGCCGGCTCCCGTAGCGCCACTCGCCCTTGGCGTCGAAGTAGCCGTGGCCGCCGCGGCTGCCGGGCTTCTGTACCCTCGCCTTGAGCCAGGTCAGCAGCGCCATCCTTCACCCCCGTTGACAGCTGATGACCAACGTATTACCCTCGCCATACCTTCGTAGCGAGGAGGTTCACCATGTCGGAAGAACGCGTTCCCTACTACCCGGTCAGCCTCCGGCCAGGCGCCGACCTCGACGAGCAGCTCGGGACCCGCGGCGACTCGGCCGGCGCCACCATGAAGCGCGATCTCCTGCGCTACTACCGGTCCTGCGCCGCCGAGCTCGCGCGCATGGACTTCACCGAGGGTGAGGTCAACGTGCTGTACGAGCTGCTGGCGCACCGTGGCGACCTCGGCATCGATCCCTCGGCACCGCTCTGGGCGACGGTCGCCGACGCGATGGAGCACAACACCGTCATCGGTCACCATCACCTGTCGGATCCGGATGCCCTGGTGGGGAAGCTGCGCCGGCTTGGCCCGGGCGGCGCCCTTGCCGTCATCGATGCGCTCGAGCGCGCATCGCTCTACCGTACCCGCACCCAGGGACGCGAAGAGATGGGTGACACCTATCGCCGTGTCGGGCTGCTGCGCCCAGATCGCACCGACCAGACGCCGCAGCGCACCGCCGGCGATCGGCTCCGCCGTCCCCGCCCGGACGCCAGGAGCGCGGGCGAGCGCCTTCGTCGCACTCGCGGGTAGCGTCACGCGGCCTCCATCTTCCGACGTGCCCACGTCGCGGCCCACTCCGGCGCCGACGCTTCGAACACCCGCGCGAGCACCGGCTTCCACGTGAGCCACGGCGAGTCGCGGCAATTCGGGTGCGTCGGCCCGACCCGCGCGTGCCAGGACCGCCAAGGGCCCTGGTTCGGCCCGAGCGCGTCAGCCGCCTGCACCTCGCCGACCGTATAGACCCGCGGCATGCCGCCCGGCGTGCGGTAGAGCATCAGGCAGCCGTTGCACGGCGCCGCACCCAGCGTCCGGTAGATCTCCGTCTCCGCCGTCCAGCCGCGCACGCGCGCCTCTGCGGCGAACGCCCCGACGCATCGAGCCTCGGCGATCTCGGTGCGCGCGACACGCTCCCAGTCGCGCTGGATGCCTTCCTGGCTGAAGCGCTTGTAGAGCTGCCGCGCGAACGCGCGCGGCGCCATCTGCTGCGTGACCGCCTCGACGGCCATCGTCCGGAGCAGCTGCTGCTCGCGATCGGCGGCCGCGAGGTGCAGCGCCTGCGCCGGCCGCATCACGACCGGGGTGAGGTAGGCGCCCGCGCGCAGCCTCGCGTGCGCGATCGCGAGCTCGTCGGACGGCAGCACCGGCGCGCGGGCCGCCATCTCGAGCGCCTGCATCCACGTGAACGTCGCGCCCGGCTTGGCCAGTGTGTCCGACAGCATGCCGAGCCGGTATGCGACGCCGGGGAAGTCGAGCACGTGCCGATCCGCGAACCCCAGCGCCCGCAGCGCCTCTTCGATCGCCGGCGTGACCGGCTGCGCCACCGACCAGCGCAGGCCCTGCCGAAGATCGAACAGCAGCCGCTCGAAGCGCTCGACGACACGCGGTTCCGAGAGGTGTCCGCCGTGCTCTCGGATGAACAGCTCGACGGCGCGCCGCACGACGCCCTGCAGGTCCGTGAACTGGCCCTCCGCCGCGGCGACCAGGCGCTCGAGCCACCACTCCTCGAAGCGCTTCCCGTGCACGACAGTGCCCCGCGTCGTGATCGCCTTCACGATGTAGTCGCCGTCGGCGTCGAAGAGCGCATGCCAGATCGGCATCGGATCCGCCGCCACCGCCGGCGGCGCCGAGAACGACACCTCGCGGGGGCGCCGCGCCGGCGCTTCCACGCGATACAGCCCGGCGGCCGGAAACAGCGCCGCGAGCACCGCGCCGACCTCGCGCGGTGTCGCCGTCGCTGCATGGCGGATGGCGATCGCGGGCATCAGCCTCCCGGGACCGTCGACGTCGTCGTGGAGCTCGTGGTCGTGGTGCTCGAGACCGTCGTGCTCGTCGACGTCGTCGTGGGCACCAGCACGAGACGCCGGTTGGCCAGGTCCAGCGTGTACTGCGACGTCCCGCCGCCGGCGTCGGCCGCCACCCGTGCGATGGCCGCGGTGAGTTCGGCATCGCGCTTCTCGACCTCGGCGACCGTGACCTCCTGCGCACGCTGGAAGCGCTC
>CAYSOF010000049.1:0-9401 GCA_964432595.1 uncultured Binatia bacterium (SeqCode)
CGACGAAAAAAAGATCCAGAGAACGGGCACATGCGCTTAAGTGAGTGGCATTGGGGTTCGCCGGCCGCGGCACACGGGTAGCGCGGAAACGCCGGTTACGAGAATCTTCCGAGCCGAGACATGGTCTCGGCTCGAGTACTACCCTTCGTATTTGAAGCTGAGCTTCACCTTCGCGCGGTAGGCCCGCACCTGTCCGTCCTCGATCTGGAGATCGAGCTCCGAGATCTCGGCGATGCGCAGGTCGCGCAACGACTGCGACGCGCGCGCGACGGCCGCGGACGCCGCTTTCTCCCAGGACTCGGTGCTCGTTCCGACCAGCTCGATGATCTTGTAGACACTCTCGGCCATCGGTCGTTCCTCCTCTGGGTTGTGAGGCTCCTATGCCCCAGAACGCCGGAGAGGGGAACCCACCCCGCGGGTCACAGGCGCTGCGGCGCTTCGAACGACGCATGCATGTGCTCGATCGACGTCGACATGAGCGCGCGCTTCGGCAGCCCCAACGAGCGGAGCTCGTCCGCGATCGGATGACGCCCGAGGACGACGCTCGCGCCGCCGAGCCGCATGCCGACGCCCTCGCCACCCATGACCGACGGCGTCCGCCACAGCACGCCGTCGCGCACCGCGAGTGCGTCCTGCGGCACGTCCGGCATGCGGCCGCGGCCGCCGCGCTTCACCGAGAGCGTGAGCACGTGCACGCCGTCGACGATCAGCGTGCATTCCCGCTGACCGCCCTCGTCGCGAAACTCGATCTGGTCGACCGTCTTCGGGAAGCCCCAGATGTCGGCACCCGCGTCGCGCGAGAAGCTCGTCGTGACCGGCAGGCGATGGATGTACCCGGCGAGCTCATGGCGGCGGAACGCCTGCACGAGCCCGACGAGCGGCGTCGGCCGCCGGCGGGCGACCGTGGCGAAGAACGTGATCGCCACCTCGTTGTAGCGGCCGAGGTCGTTGTCGACGTACTCGACGGCGGCGAGCACGCAGAGGCTGCGTCCGGGCAGCAGCTCGGGCGATTGCAGCGCCGGGTGCGTCATCAGCCGATGCACGCCCGCGGTCGGCACGACGAACATGGCAGTCACCGAGACGGCGTCGCGCACCACGACCGGCACGGTGACCGTCCTGCCCTGCACGACGAAGCTCCGCGGCGTGCCCCCATCGAGCATCTGGCCGGAGGCCATGGCGCCTCCTACGGCCGGAGGAGCGTTGGTGTCAATGTACCGCTACACTTCGTGCATGTGTGGGCGCATGGTGCGCACGAGCCCCGCGGAGGCGCTGGCGACGGAGCTCGGCATCGCGCCGCCGGCGGACCTCGACCTGCGCCCGCGCTGGAACGTGCGGCCCGGGGAGGACGTGCTCGCGATCGTGCGCGCCGGTGCCGCGTTGCGGGCGGGCTGGCTGCGCTGGGGGCTCATGCCCGCCTCGCCGCGGCCGGCGATCAACGCGCGCATCGAGACGGCCGCCACGCGGCCGGCGTTCCGGCGCGCGTTCGCGCACCGCCGTTGCCTCGTCGTCGCCGACGGATTCTACGAGTGGCAGCGCGCCGACGGCCGGCGCAGCACGCCGTGGTTCGTGCGGCTGCGCTCGGCGCGGCCGATGACGTTCGCCGGACTGTGGGAGCGCTGGCATCCGCCCGACGGCACGCCCGTCGTCACGTGCGCGGTGCTCACGTGCCCGTCGAACGCGCTCGTTGCGCCGATTCACGATCGCATGCCGGTGATCGTGGCGCCCGCCGCGCGCGACGCCTGGCTCGCGCACGAGGACGTCGCGCTGGGGCCGTACCCGGCCGAGCTGCTCGAGGCGTGGCCGGTGTCGCCGCTCGTCAACACGGCCGACGCCGACGGCCCCGAGCTGCTACGCCGCGTTTGAGCACAGGAAGTCGGCGACCGACGTCCACAGCGCGTCGAATGCGGGGCCGTCGAACCCGGTGCCCGTCGTCAGCCAGTCGACGTGCGGCGGCACGGACGTGGGGTCGCCGAAGTGACCGAGCACGTCGAGATGATCGGCGCGCGTCGCGTGCAGCACGCGTCCCCACACCTGCGAGCGCGTCGGCACCACGCCGTCGTTCGCGTCGGCGTCCGGGATGTCGCCGTAGGCGGCGCGTAGCGCGTTCGCCTGCGCGTCGCCGAGCGGCGCCACCTGCTCGGGCGGCGTGCGTGTCAGCCGGTGCAGCGCCTGGTAGACGACGTGCGTCGCGTGCGCCGACGGGTCCAGGCCGACCTCGAGCGTCGAGCCGACGCCGGGCGTCCGCGCGCGCGCGACGACGTCGCCGTAGCGCGTGCCGGGCCGGTCGCGCGCGAGCGCGTTGAAGACGGCCATGCTCTCCGGCATCAGCTGCGGCAGCAACGCCTGGTCCTTCTCGACCTCGCCGAAGAAGAGCCCGAGCGCCTCGCGACGGTCGGGCGAGAGGTCGGACAGCAGCTGCGTGAAGAGCTCGTCGAGGAGCACGCTGTTCAGCCCGAGGCGGCCGTCGACGTTCGCGAACGCCGTGCCGAGCCCGAGCAGCGCCGACAGCGGCAGATGGCCGACGCGGAGCAGGTAGACGGTGCTCAGCGAGAGCAGGCGCAGCAGCCGCTGTCCGAGCAGGCTCGCGAAGAACCCGGCGAGCGGCGTGCCGTGGTGCGGCGTCGCGACGGTCACGACCGAGCGCACGCGCGCGGCGATCGGCGCGGGGTCGATCGCCGACGGCAGCACGACGTCGGGCGTGCAGAGGAGCCGGCAGTCGAGGCCGCCGCTCGAGTGGCCGATCAGGTGCAGCGGGCCGTCGTCGGGCAGCGTCGTCGCCATCGTCTCGAGGAGGACGGACGCGCGGCGGGGCAGGGACGCGGTCGGCGACGTGCGGACGACCTGCACGTCGACGGTCTCGCCGCGCTCGGCGAAGAGCGTCGGGAGGATCTCGAGGACGTGCGAGAAGTAGCGGAGGTCGCCGAGATTGGCGAAGCCGAAGAAGCCGGGAACGAGCCAGACGTGATGCACCGGTGCGGCTGTAGCACCGGCGCCTCACGGCGGCCAGCCGCTCAGTTCCGGACGTCGACCGTGACGACGTGATCCTTCTGGACGCACGTCATGAACTCGTTCGTGCCGACGGTCGGGTAGTAGAACGCGAACAGGTTGCAGTGCTCGTTGCGGTCGGTGAACGGGCCGAACACCAGGTCGTCGTCGGTGTCGTTGTCGTAGGTGCACGTCCACTCGATGCCGGGCACGTTCGCCATCTCGCCCTCGCCCCAGCGCTTGAACGCCGGGTCCTTGTAGCCCGTGGCGTGGTAGATCTCGGGGCCGGTCGTCGTGCCGTCCCAGATGTTCGCGGTGAACTCCTTGCCGCGGAAGTGGTAGTGGCCCGTCAGTGCGAGCAGGTTCACCGGCTTCGGAAACACGCAGCGGGTGGTGGCGGTGGCCGTGCTGTGCGCCGGGACGAACACGTCCTTGTCCTGCCCGAACAGCGAGCCCGCGTACGACGTGACCTCCTCCTCGGGAATCGAGTAGAGGTTCATCACGGCCCAGCCGTCGGGCGGCGACTTCAAGAGGCCGTTGTCGACGAAGTGCGTCTGCGCGGCGAGCTGCTCGCCCGCCTTGAAGTGGAACGCGATCCCGGGCGGCAGCTGCCAGTTGAGGAGCACGCTCTGGCTCGCGAGGATCAGCTGCCACACCTCGAAGTCGAGCGCGAAGTTGCAGGTTTCGTGACCGTCCTCGAGGTTCATCGTCGAGTCGTGCGGACGGTAGAGGTGGATGTGATGGCTGCCGCCGCGGACCTTGATCTTCACGCGGTTCACCGCGAGGTCCTTCTTGCTGGGCAGCTTCATGTAGGTGCACTCGGTCGACTCGTCGCCCCGGGGCACCGCGACCGGTCCGACGGTGATCTGCGTGCCGTCCTTCGGCTTCCGCATGCGGAGCCTCTTGCCCCTGGCCTCGCTCGACCCGGCCATGGCCAGGCACAGCACACCGGCCAGGACGGCCGCCGTCACGCGTCGGTGTCGCATGGCGTCGGCAGGGAGCAAGGTTCGTACCCCGCAATCCCGCCCACGGGCCGCGGATCGCCGCGCATCGGCGCGACGCGGACCGTGCCGTCCTGCACGACCGCGGTACGAGTGCACGGAACCGTCAGTCGGCCCTGCCGCGCAGCTGGATGAGCTCGATCTTGTAGCCGTCCGGGTCCTCGATGAACGCGATCTCCGATCCGCCATGTTTCATGGGACCCGGCTCCCGGACGATTCGCGCGCCCTTGGCCCGCAGGGCCTCACAGGTGGCGTAGATGTCCTCCACCCCGAGCGCCACGTGGCCGAACGCATCGCCGAGCGTGTACGCGGCGGTGTCCCAGTTGTGGGTCAGCTCGAGGACCGTGTGCTGGTCCTCCTCGCCGAAGCCGACGAAGGCCAGCGTGAAGCGGCCGCTCGGGTAATCCTTCCGTCGCAGGAGACGCATCCCGAGGACTTCGCAGTAGAAAGCCAGCGACCGCTCGAGGTCGCCCACCCGCAGCATGGTGTGCAGCATCCGCATGGTCGGACGGCTAGCAGAGGGGTCCCGACGCGTCGAGGCAGTTGTATCCTTCGCGGCGATTTTTTGGTTATTGTCCCGCCGATGAGTTCGTCTCCCCAGAGTCCCCAGTACGTCGTCGCCATCGTCGGCGGCGCCACCGCCGGTGCCGAGGCGGCGGCGATGTTGGCCGAGCAGGGGGTCGCGTCGGTCGTCTTCGAACAGAACGCGCGTCCCTACGGCAAGATCGAGGACGGTCTCCCGCGCTGGCACGTGAAGCTCCGCCGCAAGGAATACGAGACGATCAACGACAAGCTGTCGCGGCCCGGCGTCTACTACGTGCCGCTGACGAAGATCGGCCGCGACGTCGACTTCCGGGAGCTGGTGGGCGACTGGGGATTCAGCGCGGTGCTGCTCGCGCACGGCGCGTGGCGCGACCGCCCGCTGCCGCTCGACGGCGCCGAGCAGTACGCGGACAAGGGCCTCGTCTACCAGAACAACTTCATCTACTGGTTCAACCACTTCACCGAGCGCGGCTATCAGGGTCCGCAGTACGAGGTGGCCGACAACACGCTCGTCGTCGGCGGCGGTCTCGCGTCGATCGACGTCGTCAAGGTCCTGCAGATCGAGACCGTGCGCGCGGCGCTCGCCGAGCGCGGGATCGACGAGGACATGCTGAAGCTCGAGGCCGAGGGCATTCCCGCGGTGCTCGACGAGCACGGCTTCACCTGGCAGCAGCTCGGGCTCCGCGGCTCGACGCTCTGCTACCGGCGTCGCATCGAGGACATGCCGCTCGCCGAGATACCCGAGGGCGCCGACGAGGCGCGCATCCAGAAGTTCGAGGCGACGCGCCGGCGTATCCTCGAGAAGGCGATGCAGAAGTACCTGTTCAACGTGCTGCCGCTGCGCATGCCGGTCGGCCTGCTGGCGAAGGGCGACCGTCTCGTCGGGCTGAAGCTGCAGCGCACGAAGGTGGAGAACGGCGTCGCGAAGCCGGTCGAGGGCGCCGTCGAGGACTTCCACGCGCCGATGGTGATCAGCTCGATCGGCAGCGTCCCCGAGCCGATGGGCGGCGTCGAGCACGACGGCATGCTCTACCGCTACGTCGACGCCGACCTCGGCCGCCTCGGCGGCTACGACACCGTCTTCAGCACCGGCAACGTCGTCACCGGCAAAGGCAACATCATCGCGTCGCGGCGGCACAGCGTGCGGGTCACGAGCCACGTCATCGAGAACTTCCTCGGGCTCGGCAACGGCAAGCACGAGGGCGAGGACGCCATGCTGCGTCCGGCCGCCGAGGCCGCCGTCGAGACCGCGTCGCGCGTCGTCGAGCGCCTGCAGAAGCGGCCGCCGCTCGGCGCGGACGCGGTCGCCGCGCTGCTGGCGCGCGTCGAGGCGCGTCGGGCCGCCGTCGGGTTCACGATGCCGTATCGCGCCTGGCTCGAGCACGTCACGCCGCCCGACCTCGCCTGACGCGATGGGCGCCATGGACGGCAAGGTCGGCGTCGTCACGGGCGCCACGGCGGGCATCGGGCAGGAGACGGCGATCGCCCTGGCCGGCATGGGCATGCGGCTGGCGCTCGTCTGCCGCGATCCGGCGCGCGGCGATGCCACCGTCGCGGCGATCCGCGCGCGCACGGGCAGCACCGCGGTCACGCTCCATCGGGCCGACCTCGGCGTGCAGGCCGACATCCGGCGCGTCGCCGCGGAGCTGCTCGCGCAGTGCCCGCGCATCGACCTGCTGGTGAACAACGCCGGCATCGTGAACCTGCGCCACGAGAAGACCGCCGACGGCATCGAGGCGGTCTTTGCGACGAACCACCTGGCGTACTTCCTCCTGACGCTGCTCCTCCTGCCGCGGCTGCGCGAGAGCGCGCCGTCGCGCATCGTGAACGTCGCCTCCGACGCGCATCGCATCGGCCGCATCGACTTCGACGATCTCGGCTCGGAGCGGAAATACAAGGCGATGCGCGTCTACGGGACGTCGAAGCTCGCGAACATCCTGTTCACCTACGAGCTGGCGCGCCGGCTCGCGGGGAGCGGCGTCACGGTGAACTGCGTGCACCCGGGGGCGGTGGCGACGCGGCTCGGGCAGAACAACGGGCGCGTGGCGACGCTGCTGACGAAGATGCTCGCGCCGTTCTTCCGCACGCCCGCGCAGGGTGCCGCGACGTCGATCCGCGTCGCCACCGATCCGGCGCTCGCAGCCGTCAGCGGATGGTACTTCGCGAACGCCCGCGAGAAGCGCTCGTCGCGCGCGTCGTACGACGAGGCGGTCGCGCGCCGGCTGTGGGACGTGAGCGCCGAGCTCACCGGCGCGGGCGAGCTCGCCCGGGTGTGACGGGCCCATGCCCGTCCGCCGCTTTCCCGATCCGCGCGCGGCGAATCCCGACGGGGTCGTCGCGATCGGCGGCGACTTGCATCCCGAGACGCTGCTCCTGGCATACCGCCAGGGCATCTTCCCGTGGCCGGTGCAGGGCCTGCCGATGCTCTGGTTTTCCCCGGGCGAGCGAGGCGTCCTCGACTTCGCCGAGCTGCACGTGCCGCGCAGCCTCGCGCGGCTCGCGAAGCAGACGTCGCTCCGCTGCACCGTCGACGGCGCCTTCGCGCAGGTGATCCGCGGCTGCGCGGCCGTGCCGCGGCCGGACCAGGACGGCACGTGGATCACGCCGGCGATCATGGCGGCATACGAGCGCCTGCACCGGCTCGGCATCGCCCACTGCGTCGAGACGTGGGACGGTAGCGAGCTGGTCGGCGGCATCTACGGGGTCGCGGTCGACGGCGTCTTCGCGGCGGAGAGCATGTTCTACCGGCGGTCGGGCGCCTCGAAGCTGGCTCTCCTGCATCTCGTCGACCACCTGCGGCGGCGCGGGCTCGACTGGATCGACATCCAGGTCGTCACCCCGCACATGGCGCGGCTCGGGGCGCGCGCGATCCCCCGCGACGAGTTCCTGACCCGGCTCGCGGCCACCCGCGCCCGCGGCCTCACGTTGTTCTGAGGCCTTTGCTTCAACGCGGGGCGTCACGCTGCTAGGGTAGGCGCCCGGAGGGTCCGTCCATGGCCAAGGACTTCTACACCCGCGACATGCAGCTGTTCGTCGACCACCGCGTCGATTGGGAGCGCTACTTCCGGCTGCGACGGGGGCCCGAAGCCAACGCCGCCGACGAGGTGTCGACGTTCAAGGACATCCTCCGGACCATCGGCGAGGTGTGCGAGGCCATCGACGAGGAGTCGCGCGGCCACTGGCACGAGGAGGTGCAGCTGGTCGATGGCAAGGTCGTCGTGCCGCCGCACATCGCGTCGGGCTACGAGAAGCTCAAAGCCGCGGGACTGCTCTGCCTGACGATGGACTCGCAGTACGGCGGCTATGGGCTGCCGATGCTCATGAATACGGCGTACCTGGAGATGGTCTCGCGCGCGAACTCGAGCCTGATGACGATCATCGGCCTGCAGGCGGGTGTCGCCGTCGACATCGAGAAGTACGCGAGCCCGTCGTTGAAGGAGCTGTACCTCCCGCGCTTCGCGTCGGGCGAGCTGCAGGGCGCGATGGACCTCACGGAGCCGCAGGCCGGCTCGGACCTCGGCAGCATCCTGACGCGCGTCACGAAGGAGGGCGATCGCTGGTTCATCGACGGCGAGAAGATCTTCATCACGAACGGCGGCGCCGAGATCCACCTGGTGCTCGCGCGCGACGCGGCGACGTTCGATCAGTCGAAGGGCACGACGAACGGACTCAGCCTGATCCTCTGCCCGAAGGTGCTGCCCGACGGCCGCGCCAACACGATGCGCGTTGCGCGCGTCGAGTCGAAGCTCGGCATCCACGGCTCGCCGACGTGCGTCGTCGAGTTCGACCACGCCGAAGGCTTCCTGATCGGCACGCCGGGGCAGGGCTTCAAGGCGATGCTCGATCTCATGAATGGCGCGCGGCTCGGCGTGGCGGCGCAGGCGCTCGGCATCGCCGAGGGCGCGTTCCACGAGGCGCGCGCCTATGCGGAGCAGCGCGTGCAGTTCGGCGCGCCGATCATCCAGCAGCCGCTCGTCAAGTCGATGCTGACGCTGATGGCGATCAACATCGCCGCGGCGCGCGCGCTGCTCTACCGCACGTCGGCGCTGATCGACATGACGGAGGCGCTGCGGCACTACCTGGCGTCGGAGCGGGGCGCCGCCGATCCCGACGCGACGGCGCTGCAGGCCGAGCTCGAGCGCAACACGTTGCTCGTCCGCTTCTTCACGCCGCTCTGCAAGTACTACGCGACGGAGATCAGCAACCACGTCACGCGCCAGGGCATCCAGGTGCACGGCGGTCTCGGTTACATGGCCGAGTCGATCGCGGGCCACTACCACTCCGACTCCATCATCACGACGATCTACGAGGGCACGTCGGAGATCCAGGCGAGCTTCGCGCTGAAGGAGATGGGGAAGGGCGCGCTCTTCACGACGCTCGACAGCGTGCGCGAGGAGCTCGAGACGGTGCGGCCGACGCATCCCGAGCTGGTGCAGCTGGTGAGCGACGCCATCACGACGATCACCGACTCGGCGACGCATCTCATGGGCGATCCGCAGTACGCGTTGCTGAACGCGAAGCGCGTCGCGGAGATGGTCATCGACGTCGTCGCGAGCACCGAGCTGCTCGTGCAGTCGACCATCGGCGAGCCGGGGAAGCTCGAGCTGGCGCAGAGCTTCATCCACCGGCATGTCGTCTCGGTGCAGTCGAATGCGCGGCGCATCAGCTCGGGGGATGCGTCGCGGATCGCGCGGTACGACAAGATCCTCGGACTGTGAGGGTACGTTCGGGGGTCGGTCGCGAGCGCGGGGGCCGTGGGGTGCTCGTCGTCGCTCCGACCTCGCACAGCACCACGCCGCCCCATTTTCCCCACCCGTGTGCTACCAAGTAGCTGCGGTTAACTCACCTCCTGCAATTGGACCTGATAGCCCA
>CAYSOF010000050.1:0-7307 GCA_964432595.1 uncultured Binatia bacterium (SeqCode)
AGAAGGTCAGCCTCTACCAGGGCCTGTCGCTGCGCGAGAACGTCGAGTTCTACGCGGGGCTGTTCGGATTGCAGGGCGACGCCCTCGAGCGGCGTTGGGCGGCACTGCGCGACCGCTTCGCGCTCCGCGACGCGGAGGGCGAGCGGCCGGAGAACCTTCCTGCCGGCGTCCGCCAGCGTGCCGGGCTGGCGCTCAGCATGCTGCACGAGCCGCGCGTCCTCTTCCTCGACGAGCCGACGGCGGGCGTCGACGTCGCGAGCCGCACGCTCTTCTGGGAAGCGATCCAGGACGCCGCGGCCGCCGGCGTCACCGTCTTCGTGACGACGCACTTCCTCGAGGAGGTCGACTACTGCCACTGGGTGACGTTCATCGACGCCGGCACGGTCGTCGCCGACGCCACGCCGGAAGAGCTGCGCCGCCGGTTCTCCGACGGCTACCACGTCGCCATCGACGTCGAGGACGCAAGGCGCGACGCCGCCCTGGTGCGCCTCGGACGGATCGCCGAGGCCGTCACGCGGGGACCGTCGGGCGTCACGCTGACGGTCCCGCGGCTCGACGCCGAGCTGCTCGGCATGCTGCACGCGCTCGCCGCCGAGCGCGGCGTCGCGGTGCGCATCGAGCAGGCGCCGATGAACGAGGTGTTCCGCCGGGTCCTCCTGCGCGAAGAGGTGCGCGCGTGAGCTGGCGTCGCCTGCGCACCCTGCTGCTGCGCGAGATCCGCGCGACGTTCCGCGACGCGTTCACCATGTCGATCCTCGTCGCGACGCCGATCGGCGCACTGCTGCTGTTCAGCTTCGTGCTGTCGACCGAGGTGAGCGGGCTGCGGCTCGCGGTGCTCGACGCGGACGGCTCGTCCGAGAGCCGGCAGTTGGTCGCCGACGTCGCCGCCACCGGCACGTTCGTCCCGCACGCGGTCCGCACGCGCGACGACATCGCGCGCGGGCTGCGCGCCGGCGAGATCGGCGCGGCCCTCGTCATTCCGCCCGGCTTCGGACGCGACGTCCGCGCGGGCGGTCAGCCGTCGGTCCAGGCGATCTACGACGGCGCCGAAGCGGTGCTGGCCGGCAACGCGGAGGGCGCGCTGAACGGCCTCGTCGCCGCGACCGGCGCGCGGCTCCGCGGCGGCGGCGCACCGCCCGGCGTCGCCGTCGCCACCGACGTGCTCTTCAACCCGCGTCTCGACGGCACGCCGTTCATGGTGGCCGGCACGTTCGGGTTCGTCCTGTCGTTCCTGACGACGCTCATCACCGCCGTGACCATCGTGAACGAGCGGCTCGCCGGGACGTTCGACCAGCTGCAGGTGACGCCCGCGACGTCGCTCGAGATCCTCCTCGGCAAGCTGCTGCCATTGGGCTTCATCTTCTCGGTCGACGTGGTGTTGATGGTCGTGCTCGCCGGCCTGGTGCTCGGCGTGTGGCCGAACGGCAGCGCGCTCTTCTTCATCGTCGTGTCGGCGTTCTACGTGATGGTGTCGCTGTCGCTCGGGCTGATCTTCTCTGCGACGTCGAACACCGCCGCCGAAGCGGTGCAGAAGACCGTACTGTTCAGCGTGCCGCTGGTGCAGCTGAGCGGGTTCGCCTTCCCCATCCGCAACATGCCGGACGGGCTCCAGTGGATCACCGAGCTCTTCCCCGCCACGCACTACATCACGGTGACGCGGGCCATCTACCTGCGCGGCGAGGGTCCCGTCGCGCTGGCCCCCGAGCTCGCCATCCTGGCGTTCTTCGCCGCCGGGCTGGTCCTGATCGCGCTGCGGACGCTGGAGTCGCGCGCGTGAACGGGTTCCGGCGCTTCGTCTCCAACGTGCTCGCCGTCGCGTCGCGCGAAGCCGGCGTGCTGCGTCACGACAAGGGCTTCCTCTCCACGGTGCTGGCGCAGCCCGTCATCCTGTTGCTGCTCTTCGGCTACGGACTGTCGAACGAGCCGGCGAACGTGCCCTGGGCCGTCCACGATCGCAGCAACAGCACGCCGGCGCGCCGGTTCGTCGAGGACGTGCTGCACACGGGCTACTTCCTCCCGCCGCGGACCATCCACAGCTACGAGGAAGCGCGCGCGCTGCTCCGCCGCCAGGAGGTCATTGCCGTGCTCGTCATCCCGCGCGACTTCCCGCGCGAGCTCGGGCGCGGCCGGCCGCAGGTGCAGCTGCTGCTCGACGGCAGCGACCCGCTGACGAGCGCCCGCATCGGTGCCTACGTCGGCCGCGTGGCGGCCGCATGGACCAGCCCGCGCAGCGTTCCGCGCCGCGTGGAGGACCCGCTGCCGATGGCGCGCGCGCCCGCGCCCATCGATCTGCGCCAGCGCTTCTGGTTCAACCCGACGCTCGCCGACAGCGACTTCTTCCTGGCCACGCTCGTCGGCATGCTGCTGACGAACATCTGCCTCAGCATCTCGTCGCTCGGCATCGTCGGCGAGCGCGAGAGCGGCACGTTCGAGCAGACGCTGTCGCTGCCGATCACGCCGATCGAGATCGTCCTGGGGAAGCTGCTCCCGCTCGCCGTCGTGAGCTACGTGCTGCTGGTGTTCGCCGTCGTCGGCGCCGGGTTCGTCTTCGGCCTGTGGCCGCGCGGCAGCTGGTTCGCGTTGTTCCTGGTCACCCTGCCGTTCGTCTTCGCGTCGCTCGGCATCGGCGTCTTCGTCTCGTCGCTCGCGCGGACGTCGGCGCAGGCGGTCTTCATCACCGTCTTCTTCATCATGCCGTCGTTCGTGCTCTCGGGCGTGATGTTCCCGTACGAGCTGATGCCGGCGCCGATCCGCGCCGTCGGCGGGCTGCTGCCGCTGCGGTGGTACCAGGTCGCGCTGCGCCGCATCGTCTCGCGCGGCGCCGGCGTGGAGGACGTCGTGGTGCCGTTCGTCGCAATGCTGGCGATTTTCGCGGCGCTCATGGTGGCCATCCGCTGGCGGCTCAAGCCGCGCCTCGCCTGAGCGGGCTTCCATTTCGAGCGGCGTCCGCTACCTCTCCCGGGCGGAGGGTCCGCGACATGCTGTGGCCACACACACCGCCGTTGGAGATCGTCGTGCGCGTCGCCGGCGTGTACGTCATGCTGCTCGTGCTCGTCCGCTGCGTGGGGAAACGCGAGGTCGGCCAGCTCGGGCCGATCGACCTGCTCGCGATGCTGGTCCTGTCCGAGACGGTGTCGCCGGTCCTGACGAAGCAGGACGAATCGTTCGGCGCCGGCCTCCTCGCGGCGGGCACGCTCCTCGGCCTCGGCGCCGTCATGGAGCGGCTGAGCTACTGGTCGCCGGCGATCGAACGCCTCGTCGACGGCGAGCCGACCGTGTTGGTCGAGGACGGCGAGCTGCGCTCCGACGTGGCACGCCGCGAGCGCATCACGGTGTCGGAGCTGGCGCAGGCGCTGCGGTCCGCGGGCCTGGAGCACCTCCACGACGTGAAGCGCGCCGTCATCGAGACGAACGGCCGGATCAGCGTCGTTCCCCAGCGTGGACGATGACCACGGCCCGCCAGCGTGCCGGACGGGTCGCGCTCGTGACCGGCGTCTCGCGGCCGGCCGGCATCGGCGCAGCGATCGCCCGCGAGCTGGCGGAGGCGGGCGCGACGCTGGTCGTCGGCTCGTTCCGTGCCTACGACGAGCAACAGACGTGGGGCCCCGGTCCAGACGACGCCGCGCTGCGCCGCGACGCCGTCGATCTGGACCTCGGCGCACCGGACGGTCCGGCGCGACTCTTCGCCGAAGCGATCCGACGGCACGGCCACGTCGACGTGCTGGTGAACAACGCTGCGCATTGGGCCGACGGTGCGATCGAGCAGGTCGACGTCGCGCAGCTCGATCGGCACTACGCCGTGAACCTGCGCGCGGCCGTGCTGCTGTGCCGGGAATTCGTCCATCACCTGCCACCGGACCGCCCGGGTCGTATCGTCAACGTCACATCGGGCCAGGGCCGCGACCCCATGCCCGGCGAGATCGCCTACGCCGTCACGAAGCCGGCCTCGACGCGCTGACGCGCACGCTCGCCGCGGAGCTCGCGTCACGCGCGGTCACGGTGAACGCCGTCGACCCCGGCCCCACCGACACCGGGTGGATGACGGACGCCGTCCGCACGACGCTACTCGCCGCGTCCCCCGACCGACGTCTCGCGACCGTCGAAGACACCGCGAAGCTGATCCGCTACCTGGCCAGCGACGCCGCCGAAGCCATCACCGGCCAGATCATCCGTACGCAACCAGGCTGGCTCGACTGAGATCCGCGTGCGGACCACGCATGCCGCGCCGGCTTCGCCGGCCGCGGCACGAGGGTCGCGCGGAAACGCCCGCTACACCAACGAGGTCGCCCGAGACATGGTCTCGGGCGACCTAGTGGAGATGCGGTCCGCGGTCGCCGGCGTCGGGCGCGTCCGGCGCCAGCGCCTCGTCGGTCGCGTACAGCGCGAGCTTGCCGCGGACGGCCAGGCCGATCCCTTCCTGCGCCGTGCAGGCGAGCACGTCGTGCTCCTCGTCGTGCCGGAAGGACAGCAGGGCGCGCAGGCCGCCCTCGCCCTGGTCGAGCACCACCTCGGTCGGGGTGGCGCCGGCGGAAGCGAGCTGGGTCAGGACGAACTCGCCGATCCAGCGGACGTCGTCGTCGCTCCGGCCGGGCGACAGCTCGCGGGCGCGGACCGGGTCCAGGGGGACGCTCAGCCGTGCGCCGTCGGCGCTCTCGAGCTCCGCGCGGCCGCGTCCGCATTTCTGACAGACACGGACGTGCTTGAGCTCGAGCCGCTTCACAGCGGCCCTCCTATCGGGGGCTCCCCCTGGGGTCAACCGGCGCGCGCCGCGTCCGGGCTTTAAAGCCGACCCGAACCTCGTGCTAAGGTGCCGACCCAGAGCGAATGGAAGCACGCAGGCGCGCAAGGCTGGGGGCCACGGAGCGGCCCACGGTTTGAGACCCAGGTCGAGCGGACGGACGGCGGGAGCTAGAGGCCGCATGGGCGGGACCGCGGGGAGCGCCCGATGATCGCGCTCGTCGGCGTGGTGGTCGTGCTCGTGCTCTTCGCCTCGGTGCTGGCCGTCGCCGAGTCGTCGATCAGCCGCATGACGCGCGTGCGCGCCATCGCGCTCGAGGCCGAGGGCCGCCGCAATGCCGCGCTGCTCGAGCGCCTCGAAGCCGACCCGCCGCGCTACCTGAACGCCATCTACCTGATGGTCATGCTCGCGCAGAACGGCTCGGCGGTGCTGGTCGCGATCATCAGCGAGTACTACTTCGACACGCTCGGGATCACGTTGGTCTCGCTCGGCTTCACCCTCGCCTACTTCGTGATGGTCGAGGCCATGTCGAAGACGTTCGGCATCCTCCACAGCGACAGCGCCGCGCTGGCGCTCTCGCCGCTGGTCTACGTGCTCGGCCGCGCGCTCAGCCTGCCCACCCGCATGCTGATCGGCATCGCGAACGTCCTGCTGCCCGGGAAGGGGCTCAAGCAGGGCCCGTTCGTCTCCGAGGAAGACATCCGCTCGATGGCCGAGGTGGGCCACGAGGAAGGCAGCATCGAGCAGCACGAGAAGGAGCTGATCCACTCGATCTTCACCTTCGGCGACACCGTCGTGCGCGAGGTGATGGTGCCGCGGCCCGACATCGTCGCCGTCGAGATCAGCTCGCCGCTCCGGGTCGTGCAGGACATGGTGCTGCAGCACGGCTTCTCGCGCATCCCCGTCTACCGCGGCGAGCTCGACCGCATCGAGGGCATCGTCTACGCGAAGGACGTCCTGAAGGCGCTGCACCAGGGCACCGGCGACGCCCCGCTGGCACAGGTCATGCGGCCGCCGCACTTCGTACCGGACTCGAAGAAGGTGGCGGAGCTGCTGCGCGAGATGCAGCGGCAGAAGTTCCATCTCTCGGTCGTCACCGACGAGTACGGCTCGGTGACGGGCCTGATCACGCTCGAGGACGTGCTCGAGGAGCTGGTCGGCGACATCGCCGACGAGTACGACACCGAGGAGCCGGCGCTCGTGCCGGTCGCCGACGGCGTCTACCGCGTCGACGGTGCCATGCCGATCCACGACCTCGGCGAGCTGCTCGACATCGAGCTGCCGAGCGCCGAGTGGGACACCGTCGGCGGCCTGATGCTGGGCCTGCTCGGCGCGATCCCGCGCGAAGGGCAGGAAGTGCGCTGCGAGAACCTGATCTTCCGCGCGGAGAAGGTGCTCCGCCGCCGCATCCAATCCGTCCTCGTGACCGCCGACCGCGAGGCGGACGCCCAGCCGGCGCCCTCCCGCCCCGAGAAGACGTCCGCGTGAGGCCGGGGTGGCGTCGCGCGCCACCCCGGCCTCGTTCACGCGTCGGGACGGGGCGATCGCCGGCTCTCGGCGCGTTGCCGCTGCGCCGTCGCCAGCGATTCGGCGTAGCGGTTGAAGTAGCAGTCGCCGCAGACGAGCAGGTGATCGGCCATCAGCGGCTCCACGTCCTTGAGCTTCAGGTAGCGGACGTCACGGGCATCGCCCGAGGCGGCCAGCAGGCGGGGCTTCTCCTGCCAGAAGCCCAATCGCCCGACCAGGTTGTGACAGACGTTGCAGGGCCGGGCTTCCCACCACGGGCGTCCTGCCGGACGCCGAGTCGACGTTGACATCACGGTTCCTTCTTCGGCGCACGCGCGGTCGCGTGCACACCGATTCGAAGCGATCCAACCAGACCGGCGCTCCCGCACGGGGCGCACCGGATCGTCCGTTCCTCGGACGAGCGCTAGTGACTGGAGTCGGACGAATCGGCGGCGACGGCCCGCGGTGGGGGCCGTCGCGGATGGAACGCGGGCTGCCGGGAGTCGGGACGGGGCCGGGTCGCCGGTGCGGGCGTCGCCTGGGAGTCGACCGTCGTGATGCGGTCGTGCCAGACGAGGACCAGCTCGTCGGCGCCGACGACCTGCACGTCGAGCAGGACGTCGGGGCGTCCCATCACTCCGTGCTGCAGGGCGTGATCGGGTGCCGTGGGGAGAGACCCGCAGGCCCCCCACACCTGCGTCGCGAGCAGGAGAACTGCGGCGACGAGGTGGAGGAGCGTGCGCATCGTGCGAGGGTGACCCCTACGACTTGATACGCATACCGTAGAACGACCGGTACACGAAGATCAACGAGATCGCGTAGAAGACGCCGGCCAGCGCGAGGCTCAGCGAGCCCGGCAGCGTGATCGCCAGCTCGACGGCCAGGAGGCCGAACAGCGTGGTGAACTTGATGATCGGGTTCATGGCCACCGACGAGGTGTCCTTGAACGGGTCGCCGACCGTGTCGCCGACGACCGTCGCCTCGTGCAGCGGCGTGTTCTTCATCTTGAGCTCGGTCTCGACGACCTTCTTGGCGTTGTCCCAGGCGCCGCCGGCGTTGGCCA
>CAYSOF010000051.1:0-6612 GCA_964432595.1 uncultured Binatia bacterium (SeqCode)
TCAGGTCCTCCAGGTCGGCGCGGGTCTGCGCGTCGACCGAGGCGAACGGCTCGTCCATCAGCAGCAGGCGCGGTCGGTAGGCGATGGCGCGGGCGAGCGCGACGCGCTGCTGCATGCCGCCCGACAGCTGCCACGGATGCTTGCGGGCGGCGGCCGAGAGGCCGACCGCCTCGAGCGCGTCGTCGGCGCGGCGCTCCCGCTCGGCCCGTGGCACGGTGTCCAGGAGCGGGAGCAGGACGTTGTCGCGCACGCGCAGCCAGGGCATCAGCGACCGGCTGTAATCCTGGAAGACCACTGCCAGGCCGGGAGGCGGTCCGGCGACGGGCTCCCCGCCGATCGTCACGGTCCCGCCGGTCGGCGCCAGCAGGCCCGCCAGGCAGCGCAGCAGCGTCGACTTCCCGGCGCCGGAGGGCCCCACGATGCACACCACCGCCTGCTCGGCCACCGTGAACGACACGTCGCGCAGGACCGGCACGGACCGGCCGTCGACGACGTAGTCCTTCGACAGGCCGACGGCTTCGATCACCGGCTCACCGTCCTCTCGCTCGCATGCCAGCGCAACACGCGTCGCTCGATCAGCGCGAAGAGTCCGTTGACGCCGTAGCCGAGCAGGCCGAGCAGGATCATGCCCGCCCACATCCCGGCGATGTCGTAGGTCCGCTGGGCCTGCAGGATGAAGTAGCCGATGCCGTTGGAGGCGGCGACGAGCTCGCTGCCGACCATGGCGACGACGGCCACCGCGATGCTCGTGCGGATCCCCGCGACGATCTGCGGGCTGGCGGCGGGCAGCACGACCGCGCGCACGACCCGGCGGCGCGTCAGGCGGAATACGGCGGCGACGTCCAGCAGCGTCGGGTGGGCGCCGCGCACCCCGTCGATCGTGTTCAGCAGCGTCGGCCATGTCGCGGCGAAGGCGATCACCACGACCTTCTCGAGCGTGCCGGTCCCGAGCAGGACGACCGCGAGCGGCAGCAGCGCGATGATCGGCGTCGCGCGCATCAGCTGCAGCAGCGGGTCGCACGCGGCGAAGGCGCGTGGCCGCAGCCCGAGCACGGTGCCGATCACGACGCCGGCCCCGACGCCGAGGACGAGGCCGACGGCGAAGCGCAGCAGGCTCGGCGCCACGTCGGTGGGCACGCGGTCGAAGATCCACAGCTGGTGGAACGCGTCGAGGATCGTCGACAGCGGCGGGAAGTACAGCGAGGTGCTGTGCTCGGTGGCCAGCCACCATGCCGCGACCAGCAGCGTCGGCAGCCACAGCGCCTCGATGAGGCGCAGCGATCGGCGCGTCATCGCGGCCCGTCCAGGCGGCGGCTCGGATGCCAGCCGCCGATCCGGCGCTCGACCCGATCGAACGCGAGCGTGACGGCCAGGCCCAGCAGCGCCGCGATGATCGTGTACGCGTACACGTCGGTCACGGCGGCCCCGGCCTGGGCGCGGGCCAGCTGCGCGCCGAGGCCGGGCACGCCGAGCAGCAGTTCCGCGCCGATCGCCAGCAGCATGCCCGTCGTCGCCGCGATGCGCAGCCCGGTTCCGAGGAAGGGGAGGCTGCTCGGCAGCACCACGCCGACGATCCTGCGGTGCCGCCCGAGCCGGTAGGAGCGCGCGGTCTCGAGCATCAGCGGGTCGACGTCGCGGACGCCCTCCACGGTGTGGACGAGCAACGGCCAGCAGCAGGCGGGGATCACCAGCAGCAGCTCGGCGTTGCGGTCGGTGTTGAACAGGATCGCCGCCAGCGGGATGTAGGCCAACGGCGGCACCGTGCGCAGGAACTCGACCGGGAAGAGCGTGCTGCCGCGCCAGAACCGGCTGAGGCCGAGCGTGATGCCGAGCGGGACGGCGATCGCGATCGCGGCGGCCAGCGAGATGCCCCAGCCGAGCAGCGTCTGCCCGATCGCGACCCACGTGTCGGTCGTCCCCAGCAACGCGACCAGCCGCTCGAGCGTCGCCAGCGGCGCGGGCAGCGCCGACTCGCTCACCACGTCCGCCAGGCGCGCCGCCTGCCACAGCGCGAGCGGGCTGAGCAGGACGAGCGCCGCCGGCACCGTTCTGCGCAGGGACCGGCCGAGCGTGCCGGCCGTGGCGACGGCCGTGCTCACGGCAGCAGCACCTCGTCGGCCGGGACGGGCTTGGGGATCATCTTCCACTCGGTCAGGAACTCGCTCAGGCGATCCACGCCGGCGGGCGTGACCTGGGCGTCGAGGGTGGGGAAGCGCATCTGCCGCGCCAGCTCCTCCGGCGTGCCGAGCTTCTCGGAGACCACCTGGCGCAGCTCGTCCTCGTGGCCGCTGGCGTAGGTCATCGACTCGTCCAGCGCGCGTCGGAAGCGCTCGATGACCTGCGGGTTGCGCGCGGCGTAGTCCTTCGTGGTCTGGATGACGACCCGGGGCGCGCCCTTGAGCACGTCGGCGAGCGGATCGCCAAGGGAGGTGTCGAACTTGCCGGACGCGGCGAGCTGTGCGGCGACGGGATCGGCGGCTAGTGCGCCGTCGATCCGGCCCGAGCTGACGGCGTCGCCCATGGCGGTGAACGGGATCTCGATCACCTGGACCTTCGACGGGTCGCCGCCGGCGCGGCGGACGGCCTCGAGGACGCCGAACTCCGACGCGGTGCGCAGGCCGTTGACGCCGATCTTCTTGCCCTCGAGGTCCTTGAAGGACCGGATCTCGCTGCCGGGCTTGACGATGAAGATCGCGCCCGCGGGCTTGCCGGAGGGGCTGCCGTACTGGGTCAGGCCGCCGACGATGCGCAGCGGCAGGCCCTTCTGGGCGGCGGCGATGACGCCCAGGGGCGGATAGGCGTTGAGGTCGACCTGGTGCTTGACGAGACTCGGGATGATCGTCGCGGCGGCCGGCTGCTCGACGGCCTCGACGTCCAAACCCTGCCGGCGGAAGAAGCCCTTCTCGATGCCGAGCAGCAGAGGCGCGGAGTCCGAGAGCAGCGGGTAGCCGACCTTCACGGCCGTCGCGCCCGACGCCGTCGTGGCGCTCGAGGCGGTCCCGTCGTCCGACGAGCCGCACGCGCCCAGCGCGAGCGCGGCGATCACTGCGCCCGCCACTCCGATGCGGCGCCACGACGCGCTTCTACGTCCGACTCGGCGATGCCCCATCTGCACTCCCCTCGTATTGCGGTCGGGCGGCCGTCCGGCCACCCTTGCCGGCAGTTATATCAGGCAAAAGTGTCTGACACTCTTGCCGACACGATGGATCTCCGCGAGAATGCGCCCATGACGCCGACCGTCTCGATCGTCGCGCCCGGCGCCATGGGCGCCGCCATCGGCGCCCGCATGCGCCGCCACGGCGCCGCCGTCGGCACCTCGCTGCTGGGCCGCAGCGCGCACAGCGCGCGGCGCGCCGCCGAGGCGGGGCTGGTCGATCGACCGGACGACGAGCTCGTGGACGCCGACGTCCTGATGTCGATCGTCCCGCCCGGCGAGGCGGTGGCGCTGGCCGAGCGGCTCGCGCCGGCGCTGCGCGACGCCGCGCGCAAGCCGCTCTACGTCGACTGCAACGCAGTGGCGCCGGCGACGGTGCAGCGGATCGCCGCGTTGATCGAGGCCACGGGCACGCCGTTCGCCGACGCGAGCATCATCGGCCCGCCCCCGGCGGGCGACGACGACGGGCCGACGCTCTACGTCGCGGGCGGGCCGGCACCCAGGCTCGTCGAGCTCGAGCGCTACGGCGCCGCGGTCCGCGTGCTTGACGGGCCGGTCGGGGCGGCTTCGGCGTTGAAGATGACCTACGCGGGGATGACCAAGGGCCTCATCGCTCTCGGCGCCGCGATGGTTCTGGCCGCCCGCGGGGCCGGCGCCGACGCGGCGCTGGTGGAGGAGCTCGCGGCGTCACAGCCGGTGCTGCTGGCCTGGCTGGCGGCGGCCATGCCCCACGTGGGCACCCGCGCGTACCGCTGGGATCGCGAGCTGGATGAGGTCGCCGCGTTCCTCGGCGACCTTCCGGAGGCCGGCATGCCCGCGGCCGCGGCGCGCCTCTTCGCCCGGCTGGCCCAGGAGCCGGCGGAGCTCGAGATCGTGGAGGCGGCGCTGCGGCGCGGGCTGTCGCGTCAGTCTGCGAGCACTCGCTCCAGCGCGGCCGGGTCGAACCACTCGCACCATGTCGCGACGCGTCCGTCGCGGACCTCGAAGCGGCCCACGTAGCGCTGGTCGTAGGGCGTCCCGGCGTGGGTGCGGGCACTCGCCGCATAGCGGGCGAAGACGAGGCCCGGCGCCGCGGCAGCGGCGATCTCGTCAACGCGCATCGTCCAGCTGGCGTACAAGCCGCGCGCCGGGTCGAGCGCATCCGCGAGCGCCGCGCGCACCGCCTCCGCGCCTTCGAGGCACACGGGTCCGCCGGGCGCGAACGGCAGCTCCAGGGTCGCGTCGTCGTGCAGGAGCGCGACCATCCCGTCCACGTCGCGCCGGTCCTCGCGCGCCAGCAGCTCGGCGACGACGTCCGTGCAAGCCATCTCAGCGCACCGCGTCGGTCGCAGGGATTGCGGTGGAGCGCGCGGCACCGTCCGGAGGGCCCACGGTCAGCACGGCCTCGTCGTGCTGCCGTGCGTCATCGGCGCTCGGCAAGTGGTCGTGGAAGAAGTGGCGCAGCGTGAGCGACGCGGGGCCATCGGCGCGGCCAGTGGGCAGCAGGGCTCGCATAGTAGATGCTCCTCTCGCATGAAATGGGTGTTGAACTACCGGTTCGTCAGGCGACGCTAGCAAACTCGGCTGTCTTGCTACCGTTTTTGCGCGATGCCGCACCATGGGCGACCCGCGGGGACCAGGTATTCGCTGAGCTGTTCGCCGACGGCCGCTTGCTCTTGGCCGCCGGCCTCCCGCTCTACGGCGCGGTCGCGCGCGGCGCTCGAGCGGCGTGCCCGCCCGGCTCGCAAGCTGCTCGGCGCGGCCGCGCGTCGCGCGCCATGGGCTGGGCGGCCTGCGCGACGATGTGGGAACGACCTCGCAAGCGAGAGTTCGCAGGATCAATCGCTGCTCTGCCAGCACCCACCCGTAGCATCGACTGCCTTCATGTTCGTTCAAGCAACACATGGCTGACCGCCGATATGGCGAAGCCGCGCCGCCCACGGAGTCCGAGGTCCGCCACGCCGACTACGACGGTCACGACCTATCGGGCATTGAGTACGAGCGCGTAGCGTTCGTCGATGTCGACTTCACCGACGCGACGGCGACCGCCGCGACGTTCGCCGAATGCACGTTCCGCGATTGCCGCTTCAACGGCGCGGCGCTGACCGACTCGGCGTTCGTCAATTGCACGCTCGTACGAGTCAACTTCTTCGACGCCACCTTCGTACGCTGCAAGATGGTCGGCTCGATGTTCGACCGTTGCCGCTATGAACTGTTGCGCGTCGACGGTGGGGACTGGTCGCTGGTCGGGCTTCCGGGCGCAGCTCTGGGCAAGGCGTCGTTCACCGGCGTACGCATGTGCGAAGCCGACCTCACCGGCGCGCGGCTCGCCGGCGGGCGCCTGCGCCGGTGCGACCTCCGCGCGGCCTGGTGGCACAGCGCCAACCTCGAAGGTGCCGACCTCCGCGGCTCTGAGCTGTCATCCCTCGATCCGGACGCAGTCCAGCTGCGTGGAGCGATCATCGATCCCGACCAGGCGATCACGATCGCGCAGGCGCTGAGGCTGGACGTGCGGGCCGACATCGACTGATGCGTTCTCCAGCGTCGCGCCGCGCGCAACGCCATCGACGCACCGCACGAGCGACCCCCCAAATCCGCGTCGCAGGCATCGTCGATCGGCTGCGCATCGCGACCGCCTCGGCCGATACGTCGATCGCTCCCGACAGACCACATCAACGCGCAACGCATCAATGAGGCGCTCGCCGAGCTCCGCGCCCGTGCACCGATCGGCGCCCCGGGGCCGCGTTCGTGACGCGCCACGGCCGCTTCGAGCTCAACCCGGAGGTGGCAAGCAGGTCGCCCGGGCATTGCCGGCTCGACTGCTTGGAGCGCGTCGGTGCTACGCCGTGTGAATCTCTGCGACGCGGAGGCGCGGCGCGAAGATGTTCGTAAGGTGGGCTTCGTTGTCGAGTGTCGAGCGGGGCAAAATGGTAGTCTAACTACTGTTTTGAGTTGTGACACCGCTGCACGAACGTCCCGCAAGGATCTGCTGAGACCGAGCCCGATCCGGGGACCGCGGTCGCCGGGCCCTTTGCCGGCGGCTGTGCGCTCGACGACGCGGGCTTCGCGCTCAACGACGCGATCGCCCGAGCCACACCCGCGCTCGAACGCCGCGCTGTGGCGCAGGCCGTGGAGCTACGCGATACGCCCGCCGATCGCGCGCGTCACGGTCGTCGCCCCTGCGCTGTGCGACGCAGGCCATGCCCGGCACGGCGGCGGAACGCTCCCGGTCGACGAGATTCCCGGGCTCGTGCGGCTAGGCGTTTTGGCCGCGTTCACGCCGCGTGCGTCGAGGAAGGGCGTCGTCGACAACATCCGCGACGAGGCGTCGTAATCTGATGCGGTTGCCCGCTCCAGGCAGGTCCACCGGCCGATGATTCGACTGGGGGTTCCACAAGAGACCGCTTCGGGGGAGACGCGCGTGGCGCTGGTCCCCGAGGTCGTCAAGCGATTGATCGGCAAGGGCCTGGACGTGCGCG